>NZ_JAOWGO010000009.1:0-285 GCF_030333105.1 Citrobacter sp. Cm038
TTGTAGTGTCCACACAGATTGTCTGATGAAAAGTAAATAGCAAGGCGTCTTGCGATTGAGACTTACACGTCCCCTTCGTCTAGAGGCCCAGGACACCGCCCTTTCACGGCGGTAACAGGGGTTCGAATCCCCTAGGGGACGCCACTTGCTGGTTCGTGAGTGAAAGTCACCGGCCGTTATATCTCAAAACTCATCTTCGGGTGACGTTTGAGATATTTGCTCTTTAAAAATCTGGATCAAGCTGAAAATTGAAACGACACACTGTGTCTGTTCTCCGTAATAAGA
>NZ_JAOWGO010000010.1:0-370 GCF_030333105.1 Citrobacter sp. Cm038
TGGGGCGTTAGCTCAGTTGGTAGAGCAGTTGACTTTTAATCAATTGGTCGCAGGTTCGAATCCTGCACGCCCCACCAATAATTGAAGTAGGTAGTGGTAGTAAAACGTGAAGGATAACGTTGCGTAAGCAACAGCCCGAAGGGCGAGGCGAAGCCGAGTCATCCTGCACGCCCCACCACTAACTTAGCAGTAAGCAGTATCCAGCGTAGTATCGGGTGATTAGCTCAGCTGGGAGAGCACCTCCCTTACAAGGAGGGGGTCGGCGGTTCGATCCCGTCATCACCCACCACTCGGGGCGTTAGCTCAGTTGGTAGAGCAGTTGACTTTTAATCAATTGGTCGCAGGTTCGAATCCTGCACGCCCCACCAAT
>NZ_JAOWGO010000011.1:0-200142 GCF_030333105.1 Citrobacter sp. Cm038
TCGGGGCGTTAGCTCAGTTGGTAGAGCAGTTGACTTTTAATCAATTGGTCGCAGGTTCGAATCCTGCACGCCCCACCAATGTAAAAAGGCGCCCTAAAGGCGCCTTTTTGCTATCTGCGATTTATAAGATTCGAACCTGCAGCAGGTTCGGGTCTCACGTAGTGAGACAACGGAGCCGTTTGCGGCGACGGCCCGGAGGGTGAGCGAAGCGAGTCATCCCTACTAAATGATATGTTTTAAGCCGGATAAGACATTCGTACTGCCATCCGGCAGAAATATCACATCGTCAGTGCCCCCACCAGTTTCTCCAGCGCAGGCGTCGCTTGTTGTTGGTCATACACAATATACAAATCTGCCGGAATACGTTCTTCTAACGCCCGGAATACAACACCCGGCCAGTTCATCTGAGCGTAGCTATCTGCAATTAACGTAATACCAATTCCCATGCTAATCATCGCCAGCACCGTTTGCGGCTCACGCACTTCACGAATTATCATCGGAGAGAATCCAGCGCTCTGGCAAACACGTTGCAGAAATGCCCAGTCAGTATGAACTGAAGGCATAGTGACAAAATATTCGTTACGCAGCGCTTCCAGCGGTACTGCATCATAAGCAGTAAGTGGATGCTCTTCCGGCATAGCCACCAGAAAAGAAGATTCATGCAAACGCAGGCTGGTAAATCCGGGAGAAGGCTCAGTTGCCATCCGCCAAACACCCGCATCCAGTTCACGCCGCTCCAGCATGGTCATTTGCATTGCAGGCATGTTTTCACGGAACAGTACTTCGACGTTAGGGTTATCCTTCAAAAAACACCGCATCACCGGACGCATTTTTCCCCACATTGCGGTGCCAATAACGCCGAGCTCGATCCGCCCTGCCTCGCCACGACCAATCTGTTCAACTCTTGCCAGCGCCTGATTCGCACTGGATAACAGACGGCGTGACTCTTCCATCAAAATTTTTCCGGCATGGGTTAACGCCACACTCCGGGAATGGCGGATAAATAAAAGCGTACCAAGTTGCTGTTCCAGCTCTTTAATATGAGTACTGAGCGGAGGTTGTGACATATTCAGGCGAGCAGCAGCACGTCCAAAATGCAGTTCTTCTGCGACAGCAAGAAAATAACGCAGTAACTTCAGATCGATACGGTGCGTGCGTTCCATGTGTAATGCGCTCCTGAAGCGAAGGATAATGCGCAAAGTTACCACATTGCATCGCAGAACATGAAACGGCAGGCATGAGCGCCTGCCGTTATGATGGTCAATGTGCCAGCGATTTCTGCACTGGTTTTTCCGGCTGATGTTTATAGCGGAAGAACAACGCAAAGATAACAGCTAATAGCAGAGAATAAGCAGCAAATACCAGCCAGATAGTCTGCCAATCCTTGATACCATCAACAGAGAAATAATCCACTGCCATACCGCTCAGGATTGAGCCAACCCACGCCCCAACACCGTTCACCATGGTCATAAACAGGCCCTGCGCACTGGCACGAATATTGGAACTCACCTCCTGCTCAACGAACACTGATCCTGAGATGTTGAAGAAATCGAACGCACAGCCGTACACGATCATCGACATCAGCAGTAGAACAAAACCAAACGGTGACGGATCGCCAAAAGCAAAGAAACCAAAGCGCAGCGTCCACGCCAGCATACTCATCAACATCACCGTTTTAATGCCAAAGCGTTTCAGGAAGTACGGGATGGTGAGGATAAACCCCACTTCCGCCATCTGTGAAACCGAAAGCAAAATAGACGGATACTTAACGACAAAGCTGTCAGCAAACTCGGGGCTACGAGCAAAATCATGAAGGAATGGATTGCCAAAAACATTAGTGATTTGCAGCACAGCGCCAAGCATCATCGCAAACAAAAAGAAAATCGCCATTCGCGGATTTTTAAACAGGACGAAAGCATCCAGCCCCAATTTACTGGCGAGCGTCGTGGCGGTTTTCTTCTCTGCAACAGGAATTTTCGGTAATGTAAAAGCGTACATTGCCAGCAACAACGATGCACCAGCCGCGATATACAGTTGCGCACTACTGAGTTCCAGGCCCATCAAACTTACTGTCCACATGGCAACAATAAAACCAATAGTGCCAAATACGCGAATCGGCGGGAAAGCGGTTACTGGATCCTGACCTGACTGTGCAAGGCAGGAGTATGAAACGCTGTTCGATAACGCAATCGTCGGCATATAAGCCATCGCGTTAGCTAACATAACCCAGAACATGGTCTCAGGGTCAGTCACGGTTGTCGCGTATAACAACACACCTGCGCAAACCAGATGGCAAAGCATGTAGGCACGTTCTGCACGAAGCCATTTATCAGCGATAATCCCCATAATGCCTGGCATAATAATCGCAGCCAACCCTTTCGAACTGTAGACCATACCGACATTAGCCCCAGTGAAATCCAGGGTGTTAATCATGTAAGAACCCAGGGTCACCAGCCAGCTTCCCCAGATGAAGTATTGCAAAAACGACATGAGCTTTAAGCGAGATGCGATACCCATATTTCCGTTCCTTGCCACTCAAAGTAAGACCCCGCAAGCGGGGTCATTTTTATTATTTATTCAGGCCAGTTTGCGTAAGAAACCGCAGATCAGATTGATGAAGTTCTGCCGGGATAGCTCAGCGGCAGCCAGTGTCTGCGCGTGAGATAATTTCACATCCCCCAGTCCTTCAGCCAGATTCGTAATGGCTGCAACCGCAACCACTTTCAGGCCACAGTGACGCGCAGTGATAACTTCGGGCACGACTGACATCCCGACGACATGACCTCCAATGATTTGCATCATGCGAATTTCTGCTGCTGTTTCAAAGTTTGGTCCCGGATAGGAAACAAATACGCCTTCACTAAGCGGGAAACCCTCTTCTGTCGCGACGGTTTGCAGGATTGCACGATAGTCTGCGTCATATGCATCCGCCAGCGAGAAGAAGCGCTCTCCAAAACGCTCATCGTTAAGCCCAACCATTGGCGTACCCGGCATAGTATTGATGTGATCGCTAAGCGCAACCAGACTACCTGGTCCTACTTCGGGACGCAGAGAACCTGCGGCATTAGTGCAAAACAACAGTTCGCAACCAAGCAGTTTCAGAGTGCGAATGGCATCGGTCATCACCGTCATGCCGCGACCTTCGTAGAAGTGCCCGCGCCCTTTCATACACGCAACGGGAATCCCCGCCAGATTCCCCAGCACCAGCTCACCAGCATGGCCATGTACGGTACTAACCGGGAATCCCGGCAGCTTCTCGTAAGAGATCGCCACCGCGTCCTCAATTTGATCTGCCAGCGCGCCAAGGCCAGAACCGAGGATAAAAGCCACGCGCGGCGTGAAATCAGGTTTGTAACCACGAATGATATCGGCGCTATACCAGGGATTCTGTGAAAAAAGTGAGGCGTTCATGGGATATCCTTAAAACTGAGTAATCGAAAATATCGTAGGGTGCTGTGATGTTATAGCGAGACTACGCAATCGATTACCAATACACTTTTCCCCGACTATCGATAGCAAATCTGTATTGATAACGTGGGCTAAATCGGTGCGAACTCACATTATTTCCCCGCCAGAAATGGCAGACAGCGCTCAAGCACGAGCAACAGCAGCCCTTTTATAAGGTGAGGTTTATATCTGATAGAGCGGATCGCGGACTCGACCCGCGGTTAGTTCACTGGCCTGTGTACGTACCACGTCCCACAAAGCCTGAGCGGCGGTCGATAACGACCGATTTTTGCGTCGAGCCAGCATCAACTGTCGTTCAACCACGGGTGTCAAACGTTTGACCTGCAGATGACTCCCCTGCGGCAAGGGTAACGCCAGCGCGGGCAACACACTAATACCAATCCCCGCTTCGACCATCGGAAAGAGCGTCGCCGGATGGCCAATCTCCTGCACAATATTGGCATCTATGGAAAAATGGGCCAGCGCTGCATCAATCAATGGCCGGCTACCGGACGCATAATCCTGTAATACAAGCTTCGCGCCCTGTAACGCCTGCCAGGGCACATAATCCTGCGCTGCAAATGGATGTTCGCGATGACACAAGAGAAAGAAGGGCTCGGAGAGGATCGACTCACACTGAAGATCGCTCGCCGCACCAGGATCGATAACGATCCCAAAATCAACATCGCCCTGCCGAATGCTTTCCATCACCCATTGCTGTGGGCGATCGTGCAGAACAAACTGGATATCAGGGTAGCGCCGGTGGCTTTCAGCAATGCACTGTGGAATTAAATGCGCAGAGATGGTCTGGCTGGCGGCAACCCGAACTTTACCACTCAACTGCTGCCCCATACGTCCGGCTTCGCGCAGCGTGCTGTGCAGCTCATCCAGGATGCGCTCCAGTCGTGCCGCCAGCTGTTGCCCGGCTTCCGTCAACACAACCTCTCGTGTTGTGCGATCCAATAGCCTGACACCTGTCTGCCCTTCCAGCTCTTTAACGCTGTGGCTGACCGCCGACTGACTTAAGCCAATAATTTCCCCCGCCCGACTGAAGCTTTTAGCCTGAGCGACGGTGACAAAGATGCGTAGCTGACGTAGTGAGTAATTCATTTATTCAATTCATATATGGATGCAATAAATCAATTTTATTTCTCAAACAGAAAAACGCAAAATGTTGATACCGAATCCCAGGAGCTTTTATGAAACTTTTTCGTATCCTTGATCCGTTCACCCTGACGCTTATTACGGTCGTTTTACTGGCATCCTTTTTTCCAGCCGAAGGCGGTTTTGTGCCCTTCTTTGAAGGTCTAACCACCGCCGCTATTGCCCTGCTGTTTTTTATGCACGGAGCAAAGCTTTCGCGTGAAGCCATTATTGCGGGCGGTAGCCACTGGCGTTTACATCTGTGGGTAATGTGCAGCACCTTTGTGGTCTTCCCTGTGCTGGGTGTCTTGTTCGCCTGGTGGGCACCGGTCAACGTTGATCCGATGCTATACACAGGCTTCCTGTATCTGTGCATTTTGCCGGCCACAGTGCAGTCGGCTATCGCCTTTACATCGCTGGCAGGCGGTAACGTAGCTGCCGCAGTTTGCTCCGCCTCGGCCTCCAGTCTGTTGGGTATTTTCCTCTCTCCGTTACTGGTAGGCCTGGTAATGAATATGCATGGTGCAGAAGGCAGCCTGGAGCAAGTTGGTAAGATCATGCTGCAATTGCTGTTACCTTTCGTACTGGGACATCTCTCGCGTCCATGGATTGGTGCCTGGGTGTCACGCCATAAAAAATGGATCGCTAAAACCGACCAGTCCTCCATTCTGCTGGTGGTTTACTCTGCATTCAGCGAAGCGGTCGTTAACGGTATCTGGCACAAAGTTGGAGTCGGCTCACTGCTGTTTATCGTTGTGGTCAGCATCGTATTGCTGGCAATTGTGATTGGCATCAACGTCTTTGTTGCGCGTAAATGCGGCTTCAACAAAGCCGATGAAATCACCATTGTTTTCTGCGGATCGAAAAAGAGCCTGGCGAACGGGATCCCGATGGCGAATATCCTGTTCCCGACGTCAGTGATAGGAATGATGGTGCTGCCGTTGATGATCTTCCATCAAATTCAGCTCATGGTGTGTGCCGTGCTGGCGCGTCGCTATAAACGACAAACTGACGAATTACAGGCGCAGCGGGAAAGCCGCGCAGCAAAGGCTTAAAGCGGACGTTTCAGGGGCTGCACCAACTGCGTCAGCCCCTCAGTTTTAATCAGCAGCGTGATTTGCATCAGTTCACCCAGTTTGCCCGGTGGAAACTCATCCTTACGGGCAAACCACAACAGATACTCTTCCGGCACATCAATCAATCGCCGCCCTTTGTATTTACCAAAGGGCATCACGGTATTGGCGATGTCAATCAGCTGCTCTTTTTCCATTTCAGGCACCCAGTAAACGAATCATTTCGGCTTCATCAATCACGGCAATGCCCAGTTCCTGGGCCTTCGCCAGCTTCGATCCTGCCGCTTCGCCAGCAATCACCAGGTCGGTTTTCTTCGATACGCTTCCCGCAACTTTCGCACCGAGTTCGCTCAGTCTGGCTTTAGCATCATCACGAGACATCTGGCTCAGACTTCCGGTCAGCACCACCGTCTTACCGGCGAAGGGACTGTCTATCTCCTCTGCATTGATAACAACAGGAGCGGGCCAGTGAATGCCTTGTGCCAGCAGTTGGCCAATGACCTCGCGGTTACTCTCTTCCGCAAAGAAGTTAAACACGTGCGTGGCCACCACGATGCCAACATCCGGTACTTTTTGCAGTTCGTCAATGGACGCTGCTTCCAGCGCATCCAGGGTACCGAAATAAGCAGCCAGTCCCGCAGCAGTCGCTTCACCAACCTCACGAATACCAAGCGCATAGAGGAAACGGGCAAACGTCGTTTCTTTCGCTTTCTCCAGTGCATTCACCACATTTTGCGCCGACTTTGGCCCCATACGATCCAGTCCGGTCAGCTTACCAGCAGTTAACTGGAACAGATCGGCTGGCGTATGGACATACTCTTTCTCAACCAGTTGGTCGATAATTTTATCGCCCATGCCGTCAACGTCCAGCGCCCTACGCGAAACAAAATGTTTGAGAGATTCTTTACGCTGTGCACCACAAATTAAACCACCGGTGCAGCGGGTAACAGCCTCACCTTCAACACGCTCAACGTCAGATCCACATACCGGGCATTGGGTAGGGAATTCTATTTCACGCGTCTCTTCCGGGCGCTCGGAAAGTACCACGTTCACGACCTGCGGGATCACATCACCTGCACGGCGAATCACTACTTTGTCACCGATGCGCAAACCAAGACGCTCG
The DNA here is from genome assembly GCF_030333105.1 of Citrobacter sp. Cm038. Lineage (NCBI taxonomy): Bacteria > Pseudomonadati > Pseudomonadota > Gammaproteobacteria > Enterobacterales > Enterobacteriaceae > Citrobacter > Citrobacter sp. Cm038. Next base: position 6,787 of record NZ_JAOWGO010000011.1, read on the forward strand.
ATTTCGTCGGCGTTATGTAGCGTGGCGTTACTGACCAGCACGCCGGCGACCTGTACTGGCTCAAGACGGGCAACGGGCGTAATCGCACCGGTACGTCCAACCTGGAATTCGACATCGCGCACAAAGGTCATCTGTTCCTGCGCAGGGAATTTAAACGCCACAGCCCAGCGCGGTGCGCGGGCAACGAAGCCCAGTTGCTCCTGCAGCGCCATTGAGTTGACCTTAATGACCACACCGTCAATGTCAAAACCAAGCGACGGACGGTCCTCCTCCACCTTGTGGTAGAACGCCAGAACAGCTTCTGGTGAATCGCATAGCGTCACTCTGTCGCTGACCGGAAGCCCCCATGCTTTAAATTGCAACAAGCGGCCCAGATGGGTATCAGGCAGTTCGCCTCCTTCAAGCACGCCGACGCCATAACAGAAGAAAGTAAGTGGTCGCTTCGCCGTAATACGTGGATCAAGCTGGCGCAACGAACCCGCCGCCGCATTACGCGGGTTAGCAAACACTTTATTGCCAGTACGACGCGCTTCTTCATTGATTTTTTCAAACCCGGCCTGTGGCAGGAACACCTCACCACGCACTTCCAGACGGGCTGGAATATTTTCGCCACGCAATTTTAGCGGGATAGCGCGAATGGTGCGCACATTAGAGGTAATATCTTCGCCAGTCGTACCATCACCGCGTGTCGCAGCACTCACCAGCACACCATTTTCATACAGGATACTGACCGCCAGACCGTCCAGCTTCAGCTCGCAGCACCAGGTCAGTTTGTCGGTACTCTTCAGCCTGTCCTGCACGCGTTTATTGAAGGCCAGAAAACTCTCTTCATCAAAGACGTTATCCAGCGACAGCATTGGGACTTCATGGCGTATCTGGCTAAACGCCGCCAGCGGGGCTGCTCCTACGCGTTGAGTTGGCGAGTCGGGCGTAACCAGCTCCGGATGCTGCGCTTCCAGTTCACGCAGTTCACGCATCAGGCGGTCATATTCCGCATCGGGAATTTCCGGCGCGTCCATCACATGGTAAAGATACTCATGATGGCGAAGCGTGGTTCGCAGTTCTGTCAGTTGTTGTTCGATTGATTCCATATCGCACCATCAATGATAAAAAACCCCCGACAGGCGGGGGTTCAGAAAGGAGATGTCACGCCAGAAGAAGATCAGGCGTGTGATTCTTTAACTTCGCGGATGCGGTCCTGATACTCGCGCAGTTTCTGCGGCGTCATCATTCGACGCTGATCATCAAGCACCACACCGCCGACTTCATCAGCAATGTGCTGTGCGGACTGCAACATCAGCTTAAAGTTTTGCAGCTCGTCCCCATAAGAAGGCACCTGCATAAAGATGGTGACGCCAGGGGTGGTAAAATCGCCGGTCATCTCAGGATCAAACGTTCCGGGGTTCACCATATTCGCAAGGCTGAACAGCGACGGACCGCTGCCGTCCGGGCTCAGATGACGATGGAAAATATTCATATCGCCAAACTTGAAGCCGGCCTGCTGAATGCTGTTGAGCAGCACTTCACCATTAAGCTCGCTGCCATGATGAGCCGCGACGTTCATAATGATGACCGCTTCTTTACGCTGCGGTTTTTCAGCAACAGGCTCTTTTTCAACAACGGGTTCAGGCTGCGGTTGATGCTCCACGGCTGGCTCCACAGGCTGGAAGGTCTGCGGTGCAGGTTGCGGGGCTTGCTGCACGGGTTGCTGAACCTGCGGGGCCACTGGCTGGGGCTGAACCGGCTGGTGTTGTACAGGCTGTTGCTGTTGTACAGGCTGCGGCGGATGCTGAACATGCGGCGGCGGCACCGGCGCTTCAGCGGGCTGCTGCGCGGGTTGACGCGGCTGAGCAGACGCATAAGGCGGCTGGTACTGGTGTTGCGGCGACTGAGGAGGAACCCCATGTTCCTGAGCGTTGCCGGGAGCATGATTCACACGATGAACGCGAACTTCGCCCACACCTTCGTCTTCCTCGACGTTATCGTCGAACGAATCCTCATCGTCACGTTTAGACTTCATGCGTTTAAGTGGGCGATCGCGGAATATAGAAGACCGCTCTTTACGGCTAGTCCAGAAACCATGTACCAGTAAAGCGATTATGGCGATCGCGCCAACAATGATTAATATCAGACGCAAATCCTGCATCATTATATTCTCTGTTGTTCTAACACCTTGCCACCACGGCAAACATTTACTTACTAAGAGTATTTGTCGATTACGCCAAGTGCAAGTGCGCTCTCAACTTTCACAGCATAAAGATGAACAAAATCGTGCTTTTTGCTGTTTTTTCGAACATTTCCGAACTGGTCTACGCTCAACAACCGAGTAAGATAGGTAAAGTTTACCCAGGGTTTATATAATACGGAGTACGTCCTGACTATGGTTTCATCATCTGCAGTTATATCACGCAGCGGTTTTTATTACTTTTCTCAGGGATGGAAACTCATCACCCAACCGGGGATCCGTCGTTTTGTTCTCCTGCCTTTGCTGGTGAATATTCTGCTGATGGGGGGAGCATTCTGGTGGTTATTTACGCAACTGGATAGCTGGATCCCCGCACTGATGAGCCATGTCCCGCAGTGGCTACAGTGGCTCAGTTATTTACTCTGGCCTATTGTGACCATTTCCGTACTGTTGGTATTTGGCTACTTTTTCTCCACGATTGCTAACTGGATCGCCGCCCCCTTTAACGGATTGCTGGCAGAACAACTGGAAGCGCGCCTGACCGGCGCAACCCCGCCGGACACCGGGGTGCTAGGCATAATGAAAGATGTGCCGCGCATTATGAAACGCGAATGGCAAAAGCTGGCATGGTATCTTCCGCGCGCCGTTGTGCTTCTGCTTCTCTATTTCATTCCCGGGATTGGTCAGACTGTCGCGCCGGTGCTGTGGTTTTTGTTCAGCGCGTGGATGCTGGCTATTCAGTACTGCGACTATCCTTTTGATAACCACAAAGTTCCTTTCAAAGAGATGCGCACCGCCCTGCGCACGCGCAAAGTCACTAATATGCAGTTTGGCGCGCTGACCAGTCTGTTCACACTGATCCCGGTACTGAATCTGGTGATCATGCCAGTCGCGGTTTGTGGAGCCACGGCGATGTGGGTAGATTGCTATCGTGATAAACACGCGTTATGGAAATAATGCAAATATGTGTAAAACACGAGTGGCTTAGATCCACTCTTATTCCATACTGGAACGCATTATTTCTCATCAGCATATAGATATGCGAATTCCTTACTTCCCCATACTTTTTCAACAGGTATGCTGAAGCGGTATCCCAATTTCATACAGTTAAGGACAGGCCATGAGTAAGATTTTTGAAGACAACTCGCTGACTATCGGTCATACGCCGCTGGTTCGACTGAACCGTATCGGTAACGGACGCATTCTGGCGAAGGTGGAATCACGTAACCCAAGCTTTAGTGTCAAATGCCGTATCGGTGCCAATATGATTTGGGATGCCGAAAAACGTGGGGTACTGAAACCGGGCGTTGAGCTGGTCGAACCAACCAGTGGTAATACCGGGATTGCGCTGGCCTATGTCGCCGCCGCTCGCGGTTACAAACTGACTCTGACGATGCCGGAAACCATGAGCATTGAGCGTCGTAAGCTGCTGAAAGCACTGGGTGCGAACCTGGTACTGACCGAAGGCGCAAAAGGTATGAAAGGCGCCATTCAGAAAGCGGAAGAAATTGTCGCCAGCGATCCGGAAAAATTCCTGTTGCTTCAGCAGTTCAGCAACCCGGCAAACCCGGAAATCCATGAAAAAACCACCGGCCCGGAAATCTGGGAAGACACCGATGGTCAGGTTGATGTGTTTATCTCTGGCGTGGGTACCGGCGGTACATTGACCGGGGTAACACGCTACATTAAAGGGACCAAGGGCAAAACGGACCTCATCACCGTTGCTGTTGAACCTACAGATTCTCCAGTTATCGCCCAGGCTCTGGCAGGTGAAGAACTTAAACCTGGTCCGCACAAAATTCAGGGTATTGGCGCAGGCTTCATTCCGGGTAACCTTGACCTGAAGCTAATCGATAAAGTCGTGGCGATCACTAATGAAGAAGCCATCTCTACAGCGCGCCGCCTGATGGAAGAAGAAGGTATTCTGGCAGGTATCTCTTCGGGTGCTGCGGTTGCTGCTGCACTTAAGCTCCAGGAAGATGAAGCCTTTACCAATAAGAATATAGTGGTTATTCTACCGTCATCGGGTGAGCGTTATCTGAGCACTGCACTGTTTGCCGATCTCTTTACTGAGAAAGAACTGCAACAGTAATGCCAGCATGTTAAAAACGCGTAAAAAAGCACCCTTTTGGGTGCTTTTTTGTGGCCTGCTTCAAAGTTTCAACCCACCTGGCATTGATTCAGCCTGCCGGAACTGGTATTTAACCAAACTAATTATTTTGATGCGCGAAATTAATCGTTACAGGAAAAGCGCTAGCTGAATCGATTTTATGATTTGGTTCAACTCTTCCTTTCGCGGCATAATGTTTAATGACGAACGAAACGTCAGCGGCAAGAAGTTGCCAGCAACGGATTGCACCGAACTCCTTTTGTGTCGCGTCCTGTTTACGCCGACGCTAACAATACAGGCTAAAGTTGAACCGCCAGGCTAGACTTTAGTTCCACAACACTAAACCTATAAGTTGGGGAAATATAATGTTCCAGCAAGAAGTTACCATTACCGCTCCGAACGGTCTGCATACTCGCCCTGCTGCTCAGTTTGTTAAAGAAGCAAAAGGCTTTACTTCTGAAATTACTGTGACTTCCAACGGCAAAAGCGCCAGCGCAAAAAGCCTGTTTAAACTGCAGACTCTGGGCCTGACTCAGGGCACCGTTGTTACCCTTTCCGCAGAAGGCGAAGACGAGCAGAAAGCAGTTGAGCATCTGGTTAAACTGATGGCTGAACTCGAGTAAGTTCAACGAGTTCTTTTCAATATCAGTCACAAGTAAGGTAGGGTTATGATTTCAGGCATTTTAGCATCCCCGGGTATCGCTTTTGGCAAGGCACTGCTGCTGAAAGAAGACGAGATCGTCATTGACCGGAAAAAAATTTCTGCCGACAAGGTTGATCAGGAAGTTGAACGTTTTCTGAGCGGTCGTGCCAAGGCATCTGCGCAACTGGAAGCGATCAAAACTAAAGCTGGTGAAACGTTCGGTGAAGAAAAAGAAGCCATCTTTGAAGGGCATATCATGCTGCTCGAAGATGAGGAGCTGGAGCAGGAAATCATAGCCCTGATTAAAGATAAGCACATGACGGCTGACGCAGCTGCGCATGAAATTATCGAAGGTCAGGCCACAGCCCTGGAAGAGCTGGATGATGAATACCTGAAAGAACGTGCGGCTGACGTACGTGATATCGGTAAACGCCTGCTGCGTAACATCCTGGGTCTGGCAATTATCGACCTGAGCGCCATTCAGGAAGAAGTTATTCTGGTTGCCGCCGATCTGACTCCGTCAGAAACCGCACAGCTGAACCTGAACAAGGTGCTGGGTTTCATTACTGACGCAGGTGGCCGTACTTCCCACACCTCAATTATGGCGCGTTCCCTCGAACTGCCTGCCATCGTGGGTACCGGTAGTGTTACCTCTCAGGTTAAAAACGACGACTATCTGATTCTGGATGCCGTAAACAACCAGGTTTACGTCAATCCAACTAACGACGTTATCGAGCAACTGCGTGCCGTTCAGGAGCAGGTGGCGACCGAAAAAGCGGAACTCGCTAAGCTGAAAGATCTGCCAGCTATCACGCTGGATGGACATCAGGTGGAAGTTTGCGCCAATATCGGTACCGTTCGTGACGTTGAAGGCGCTGAGCGTAATGGCGCTGAAGGTGTTGGTCTGTATCGTACCGAATTCCTGTTCATGGACCGTGACTCGCTGCCGACTGAAGAAGAACAGTTTGCCGCGTATAAAGCCGTTGCAGAAGCATGTGGCTCTCAGGCTGTCATCGTACGTACCATGGACATTGGCGGTGATAAAGAACTGCCGTACATGAACTTCCCGAAAGAAGAGAACCCATTCCTGGGCTGGCGTGCCGTGCGTATCGCTATGGATCGTAAAGAGATCCTGCGTGACCAGGTTCGCGCTATCCTGCGTGCTTCTGCTTTCGGTAAACTGCGCATCATGTTCCCGATGATCATCTCTGTTGAAGAAGTGCGTGCACTGCGCAAAGAGATTGAAATCTATAAACAGGAACTGCGCGACGAAGGTAAAGCATTTGACGAAAGCATCGAGATTGGCGTAATGGTGGAAACACCAGCTGCGGCAACGATTGCGCGTCATTTAGCCAAAGAAGTTGATTTCTTTAGTATCGGCACCAATGATTTAACGCAGTACACCCTGGCAGTTGACCGTGGTAATGATATGATTTCACACCTTTACCAACCGATGTCGCCATCTGTTCTGACGCTGATCAAGCAAGTTATTGATGCTTCTCATGCTGAAGGCAAATGGACCGGCATGTGTGGTGAGCTTGCAGGCGACGAACGTGCTACACTTCTGTTGCTGGGGATGGGTCTGGACGAATTCTCTATGAGCGCCATTTCTATCCCGCGCATTAAGAAGATTATCCGTAACACGAACTTCGAAGATGCGAAGGTGTTAGCAGAGCAGGCTCTTGCTCAACCGACAACGGACGAGTTAATGGCTTTAGTTAACAAGTTCATTGAAGAAAAAACAATCTGCTAATCCACGAGATGCGGCCCAATTTACTGCTTAGGAGAAGATCATGGGTTTGTTCGATAAACTGAAATCTCTGGTTTCTGATGATAAGAAAGACACCGGAACTATTGAGATTGTTGCTCCGCTCTCTGGCGAGATCGTCAACATCGAAGACGTGCCGGATGTAGTTTTTGCTGAAAAAATCGTTGGTGATGGCATCGCTATCAAACCAACCGGTAATAAAATGGTTGCCCCGGTAGACGGCACCATCGGCAAAATCTTTGAAACCAACCATGCGTTCTCTATCGAATCTGATAGCGGCATTGAGCTGTTCGTTCACTTCGGTATCGATACCGTTGAACTGAAAGGCGAAGGCTTCAAGCGTATCGCTGAAGAAGGTCAACGCGTTAAAGTGGGCGACCCGGTTATTGAATTCGATCTGCCTCTGCTGGAAGAGAAAGCCAAGTCTACCCTGACTCCGGTTGTTATCTCCAACATGGACGAAATCAAAGAACTGATCAAACTGTCCGGTAGCGTAACCGTGGGTGAAACCCCGGTTATCCGCATCAAGAAGTAATTCTTACGGCAGTGAAGAATGGCGCCTGATGGCGCCATTTTTTTATACACTTCATCCGGCATTACAATACAGAGGTCACCGGTCGGTAACACGCCTCGCGCATCAGGATTTTCATCCCTTCCGGACCACTTTCCAGCATGCGTCTTTCTGAATCTGACACCAGCAATTCGCAATCATACCCACCAGCAATACCGAACATTGCACGAGCCACACAAATATTTTCCAGTGCTTCCGTACCGCTGGTATCAAAATGTCCAATCATACGTCCATGCTGGCGAACCACCAGCCGATAACTCTTCATCGCGCCTCCCCTGCTGGTGGCAGAATTAATTCGTCACAACCGCACCGTTGCGTCCATGTCATCACTTCCAGTACGCGCTGTGCGGCATCGTGTGTCGCAGCGGTGAGGGGTTTCCCTAAAACAATACCGCTCACCAGTTCAGCGCAAAACAAATCGCCAGTTCCCTTTAGGTCCGTCTTTACTCTGGGGTGGGTTAACACTTCCACCATATCAGCCGTTACCACCGCAACATTGATAACCTCCGGGGTTTCGCCCGGTGCGCTGGTGATCACAACCCATTTTAGCGTCTCGGTGAGCAAAGATTTTGCCGCAGTTATCGCTTCATCCAGCGTACGACACGGTTTTCCACTCAACATTTGCAGCTCAAACACATTTGGCGTCAGTCCTTGCGCCAGCGGCATCAAGTGTTTGCGGTAAGCATCCGGGATTTCGGCCTTCACATACATTCCGCTATCCGTATCACCGATCACCGGGTCGACTAAAATACACAGGTCCGGGTGCGTGACGCGAACAATTTCCAGCCACTGTGCCAGCAAGGCGATTTGTTCCGCGCTCCCCATATATCCCGTGGTCACCGCCTTTAGCTCACGCAAAGCATCACGCTCATTTAAGGCCCTGAGATAACCACTAAACCAGTCTGCAGGGATTATCCCACCGTAAAAGGTCTCATAATGTGGAGTATTACTGAACAACACCGTGGGGATCGCCGTCACCCGTAACCCCTGTGCTTTGATGGCTGGCACGGCGATACTGTTACCGACACTGCCATACACCACCTGTGACTGGACGGCGACGATATCGGTCTGTAACGCCCGATGCGTGTCGTCGAAGAGCACTGACTGTATTTCACTCTCCTGCTCCATAAACCTCTCCTCTCGCTGGACAGCGGGCTTTCACCTCACTATTATCGTCATATGCTAAAATTCATTTTGTCATAGGTCAATAATGATCGACGGAAAAACCGCTAACGAAATTTTTGACAATATTCGTCAACATGTCGCTACAGGCACATTTATGCCTGGCGAAACGCTGCCGCCGGTAAGGGAGCTGGCCGCGGCATTAAACGTCAATCGCAATACTGTCGCAGCGGCATATAAACGGCTGGTCACCTCCGGGCTGGCAATCAGCCAGGGGCGAAATGGTACCGTCATCAAGGGATTATCATCGCCCGTCGCGCTGGAGGGCAGTAATCCGGATACCCCTCTGACCGACCTTTCCGGCGGCAATCCTGCAGCGCATCTCCTGCCCGATCTGAGCCGTTATTTCGCGAAGATAAATAAGACTCCGCGATTGTATGGTGATGCTGCAGTATCGCCGGGTTTGAAGACGTGGGCGACACAATGGATGCAGGATGCCATACCCTGTACGGGCGAAATTGATATCACCAGTGGCGCAATTGATGCTATCGAACGACTACTGTGCGCCCATTTACTGCCGGGCGATAGCGTCGCAGTAGAAGATCCTTGTTTTTTGAGTAGCATCAATATGTTGCGTTATGCTGGTTTTTCCGCCAGCCCAGTCAATGTGGATAGCGAAGGCATGCAACCTGAGATGCTGGAACTGGCGCTACAAAAAGGGGCCCGGGCGGTTATCCTTACCCCGCGCGCGCACAATCCGACGGGGTGTAGTTTGAGCGCAGTTCGCGCTACCGAATTGCAGAATATTCTGGCTCGTTACCCGCAAACACTGGTGATTATTGACGATCACTTTGCCCTGCTTTCCGCTTCCCGCTGGCACCCAGTCATTGCGGAACAGACACATCACTGGGCGGTCGTCAGATCCATGTCTAAAACATTAGGTCCTGACCTGCGACTTGCCATCGTGGCCAGCGATCCGGCTACCTCAGCGAAACTCCGTCTACGGCTCAACTCCGGTAGCCAGTGGGTCAGCCATCTGCTACAGGATTTAGCCTGCGCCTGCCTGAGTGACAATGAGTACCAGCGCACGCTGACACTGACTCAGCAGTTTTACGCCTCTCAGCAACAAAAGCTCGTCCTGGCCCTCAAACAACATGGTATTGAGCTTCATGCTGGTGATGGTCTGAACTTCTGGCTACCGCTGGAAACTCACAGCCAGCCACTCGCCTTTGCGCTAGCTAAGTTTGGCTGGCTGGTACGTGAAGGTGAAGTTTTTGGTGTCGATGCGCCTTCACATGGTCTGCGAATTACGTTGTCAATGCTGAAAAACAGCGACATCAACAAGCTGGCGGCTGATATTCATCAGACGCTGAAGCGCTAACAGGAGAGAAAACGTGCGAGTTCATTTTGTTATTCATGAGTCATTTGAATCTGCTGGCGCTTACCTGCCATGGGCCGAAGAGCGTGGTTATACCATCACCTGGTCGTGCGTTTACGCTGGAGAGTCAATACCAGCCAGTGCTGATAGCTTCGATATGCTGGTCGTGTTTGGTGGCCCGCAGTCTCCACGAACCACGCTCGCAGAATGCCCGTACTTTGACTCTCTGGCCGAACAGCATCTGATTAACCAGGCGATTTCTGCACGTAAGATTGTGGTGGGGATCTGTCTGGGATCACAACTGATTGGCGAGGCGTTGGGCGCAAAAGTGTGTCAGAGCCCGGAAAAAGAGATTGGGCATTCCCCCATTACGCTGACTGAGGCTGGCAAACAGCATCCGTTAATTGCCCACTTTGGATCGCCGCTGATTGTCGGCCACTGGCACAACGATATGCCAGGGTTAACCGACCAGGCAACAGTCCTTGCCACAAGCATTGGCTGCCCGCGACAAATCGTGCAATACGGTAACTTTGTCTACGGTTTCCAGTGCCATATGGAATTTACCGCCGAAGCGATTGAGGGACTGATTCAACACTCAGAGCAAGAACTTGCTGAGGCAAAAGGAAAACGCTTTATCCGTTCAGTTGCCGAAATGCGCGAGTGGGATTACCAACAGATGAATGAGAAACTCTGGCAGTTCCTCGATCTGCTGGTAGAGAAACACCGCGGATAATATACAGAGAGGCCGGATAGCGCTACGCTTATCCGGCCTACAAGCTCATTGGCATCCCTACAACAACACCTTTAAATCCCTGCCCCCTGATTAAAGTGTTCTTCGCCAAAGACTCCGGTTGAAAGATAGCGGTCGCCACGATCGCAGATGATTGCTACCACCACCGCACCCGGTGTGGCATGCGCCACGCGTAACGCCCCTGCCACAGCCCCGCCAGAGCTTACTCCGCAGAAAATACCTTCGCGAATCGCCAGTTCTCGCATCGTGTTTTCGGCGTCGTCCTGATGAATATCTAAAACCTCATCAACCAACGAAGCGTTAAAAATTCCTGGCATATATTCCGCAGGCCAGCGTCGAATACCGGGAATGCTGCTCCCTTCCTCCGGCTGCAGACCAACAATTGTCACCGGCTTTTCCTGCTCACGCAGAAAACGTGACACGCCGGTAATGGTGCCGGTGGTCCCCATGCTGGAGACAAAATGCGTAATGCGACCTGACGTCTGCTGCCAAATTTCCGGCCCGGTCGTTGTGTAATGCGCATACGGGTTATCGGGATTATTAAACTGATCGAGCAGTTTTCCTTCACCGCGTTCGGCCATTTCCAGCGCCAAGTCACGCGCCCCTTCCATCCCCTGTTCTTTGCTGACCAGAATAAGCTCAGCACCGTAGGCACGCATCGCCGCACGCCGCTCCTGGCTCATGTTGTCAGGCATCAGAAGCTTCATGCGATAACCTTTCAGTGCGGCAATCATCGCCAACGCAATTCCGGTATTACCACTGGTTGCCTCAATCAGCACATCACCGGATTTGATTTCCCCACGTTTTTCCGCTTCGACAATCATTGATAGCGCAGCGCGGTCTTTCACCGAACCTGCCGGGTTATTCCCTTCCAGCTTAACCCAAATTTCACTGCCGTTATCCGGCGCAAGGCGTTGCAGTTTGACCAGAGGCGTATTGCCAATCGTTTGTTCTAATGTATTCACGTTTTCTGCTCATAAAAAAGCCGGGTGGCGCTACGCTTACCCGGCCTACAAGTGACGACTAGAGACTGTAGACCCGGCAAGCAGTACGCCACCGGGTGATAAACATATAAATTAAGCTATCAGGCTGATTCTGCCAGAGCAAGCTCCGCTTCGCGTGTTTCAATGCGTTGCTCGCCGTTATACAGACGCGCATTTTGCAACCCAACAAACAGGCGTTCACCACGGACAGGGGAATCATCACCTTGCATCACAACCGTCAGCGGCTCGTTATACCACCCCAGCGGCTGCACAACTAATTGGGTGTAGTGGCCTTTCGGACTGGCCTCCAGCACCTGCACCGGTAGAGGAGAATCCAGGCTGGTACGGCGACTGACATCCACTTCCCACGGACGCAAGAACAGATCAACCGCTCCCTGATACGCAGGCGTATATCCCAGCGGCCAGCGGTGAGCTCCAACGTGGAACTGCCCGCCGCGAATAGTACCCTGCAGACGGTTAACCTCACCCATGAACTCCAGTACAAAGCGGGTTGCTGGTTCGCGCCATACCTGGTCCGGCGCATCTGCCTGCTCAATATGTCCCTGGCTCATCACTACCACGCGATCAGCAACTTCCGTCGCTTCTTCCTGATCGTGAGTGACAAATACACTGGTGAATTTCAACTCTTCGTGAAGCTGGCGCAACCAGCGACGCAGCTCTTTACGTACCTGAGCATCGAGCGCACCAAACGGTTCATCAAGCAGCAGGATCTGCGGTTCTACCGCCAACGCACGTGCCAGCGCTACACGCTGCTTCTGCCCGCCGGAAAGCTGCGCCGGGAAACGGTCCGCCAGATGGGCAAGTTGCACCATCTCCAGCAGCTTAGTCACTTTCGCTTTGATAGTCGCCGCATTCGGACGCTCACGGCGTGGCAATACCGTCAGACCAAAGGCGATATTGTCGAATACGGTCATATGGCGGAACAGGGCATAATGCTGAAATACGAAACCGACTTTACGGTCGCGGGCGTGCAGACGACTCACATCCGTACCGTGAAAACGAATATGTCCGCTGGACTGATGCTCCAGCCCGGCAATAATGCGTAGCAATGTGGTTTTACCCGAGCCAGAAGGCCCCAGCAGCGCGACCATCTGACCTGAAGGAATATCCAGTGAGATATCATTCAGCACCTGGGTGCGACCAAAAGACTTCTTAATATTGGCAATCTCAATGCTCATGATTTTCCTCCTGCTGCGCGCGTTTTTCCTGGTTCTCCAGACGCCATTGCAACATGCTCTTCAAAAACAGGGTAACAATTGCCATCAGCGTCAATAACGCGGCGGCGGTAAAGGAGCCGACGGTGTTGTAGTCCTGCTCCAGTAATTCAATCTGTAACGGCAGCGACAGGGTTTCACCACGAATCGAACCGGAAACTACCGATACTGCTCCGAATTCCCCAATTGCACGGGCGTTGGTCAACACCACGCCGTACAACAGCGCCCAGCGAATATTCGGCAGAGTAACGCGACGGAACATCTGCCAGCCCGATGCGCCCAGCAGAATCGCCGCCTCATCTTCATGACTGCCCTGGCTCAGCATGACCGGAACCAACTCGCGAACTACAAATGGACAGGTAACGAAAACCGTGACCAGCACCATTCCCGGCCAGGCAAACATAATTTGCAGATTATGTTCATCCAGCCAGCCACCCAATGGGCCGTTAGAACCGTAAAACAGCAGATACACCAGACCAGCCACAACAGGCGACACGGCAAACGGGATATCCAGTAACGTCAGCAGCAACTGGCGTCCAGGAAAGTTAAAACGGGTCACCAGCCAGGCCAGTAGCACGCCAAAGACCAGATTCACCGGCACGGCAATCAGGGCAATCAGCACCGTCAGCCAGATGGCGTGCAGCATGTCCGGATCGGCCAGATTCTGTAATACCGGCATTAATCCCTTGCTGAACGCCTGAACGAAGATATAAATCATCGGTACCAGCAAAATAAATGCTGATACCAGCATACCCGTGCCGATTAGAAACCATTTACCCCAGTTGATGCGGGATGCGCCATAGCGTTTCAATTGAGTAATTTCTGCCATCAGTGACCTACCACGCGTCGACCAAAACGACTTTGCAGGGTGTTAATCGAAAACAGCAGCAACAATGAAGCCCCGAGAATAACCGACGCAATCGCGCTGGCAGCGGGATAGTCAAACTCCTGCAAGCGGACAAAAATCATCAGTGAGGTCACTTCTGTTTTCCACGCGATGTTCCCGGCAATAAAGATAACTGCGCCAAACTCACCCAGGCTGCGGGTGAAAGAGAGTGCCACGCCCGCTATCAGCGCGGGAGATAACTCCGGCAGCACCACTTTACGAAAGCTCTGTAACCGTGTAGCACCGAGTGTTTCAGCGGCTTCTTCATACTCCGGCCCTAACTCTTCCAGCACCGGTTGAACGGTACGCACCACGAACGGAATGCTGGTAAACGCCATAGCGACTGCAATTCCCAGCCAGGTGTAAGTCACTTTAATATCGAACTTCGCCAGCCACTCGCCGTAGAAACCGTTGACCGAAAACAACGACGCCAGCGTCAGGCCCGCCACCGCCGTTGGCAGGGCAAAAGGCAAATCCATTAACGCATCCAGCAACGTGCGGCCTGGAAAGCGATAGCGGGTTAAGATCCACGCCATCAACAGACCAAATACACCGTTAAAAATCGAGGCCACAAACGCTGAAATCAGCGTCACTTTATAGGCCGCCACAACCTGCGGATTAGTAATCACATCCCAGTATTGTGCCCAGCTCATTTGCGCCAGTTGCATCACCAGCGCACTGAGCGGCAGCAGCAATATCAGGCACACAAACAGCAAGCTGGTGCCCAGGCTTAAGGTAAAGCCAGGCAGCACGCGTCGGGAAGAAACAGCAAACATTTACTTACGCCCCGCCGCCAACAGTTTGTCCAGCTCACCACCGCTGACAAAGTGCGTTTTCATCACCTCAGGCCAGGAGCCAAAGTGGTCTTCCACGCGGAACAGTTCGGTCTGCGGGAATTTATCCTTCAGCTTGTCCATGACCTCAGGATTGTTCACACGATAGTAATAGTCGGTGATGATAGTCTGTGCTTCAGGGCTGTAGAGCCAGTTCAGATAGGCCTTAGCCGCTTTTTCTGTGCCATTGGCTTGCACGTTTTTGTCTACCCACGCCACCGGGAATTCAGCGAGAATATTGGTTTTCGGAATAACAACTTCAAATCCCTGCGCTTCATACTGCTTGCGGATGTTATTCACTTCTGATTCAAAGCTTATCAGCACATCGCCCAGGCCACGTTCAGCAAAAGTGGTGGTGGCGCCACGACCGCCGGTATCAAATACCTCAACGTTTTTCAGGAATTGCGTCATAAACTGCTCGGTTTTGGCTTTGTCGCCACCGTCAGCTTTATCTGCCGCACCCCACGCTGCAAGGTAGGTGTAACGGGCGTTACCGGACGTTTTCGGATTCGGGAAAATCAGTTTTACGTCGGAACGAACCAGGTCATTCCAGTCGTGGATATTCTTCGGATTCCCCTTACGTACCAGGAATCCCATGGTGGAATAGAATGGCGAGCTGTTATTCGGCAGACGGCTTTGCCAGTCGGCCGGGATCAGCTTGCCTTTATCGTGCAGGATCTGCACATCGGTGACCTGGTTATAGGTCACCACGTCAGCTTTCAACCCCTGTAAAATCGCCAACGCTTGTTTTGATGACCCGGCATGGGATTGTTTAATGGTCAGCTTATCCCCGCCGTTATCCTTCGCCCATTGCTGCTCAAACGGTGGATTAAGGGCGGCAAACAGCTCGCGGGAAACATCGTAAGAACTGTTCAGTAGTTCCGTTGCCTGCGCCTGACCTATCAGTAGCAGAGACGCGACCAGCGTCAGAGAGCTTTTTTTCAGGAAATTAACGGCCATTGCGCACCCTTATAAATTTAATGACTTTCTTATGGCCATCATATTTATAACCAGTGCTAAAGGAGTAACGGTTTTATATACCGTTTGATGATTTGAAAGTTGAAAAGAGAATAAGGGGTACCTCCCCTCCATATCGCGGAGAGGAGGATGGCATCGGTCAGACGCCTACGCTGACGCTTTCAGGCAAAGTGCTACCGCCATCAATCACGTTTTGCGTGCCGGTCAGGTAACTGGACTCATCGGACGCCAGGAACGCCGCCAGTTCGCCAACCTCAAGCGGACACGCCAGACGACGCATCGGGATCGCTTTCGCCATTTCAGTTAATACAGACTCTGGATCATCCGGGTTAGACTGACGTGCAATATTTTCTGCCATCGGCGTACGTACATAGCCCGGACAAATAGCATTCACGCGAATACCAGACTGCGCGTATTCCACCGCCAGGGATTTGGTTAAGCCGATAATTGCTGCTTTCGACAGCGCATAGGCCGTTTCGCCCGGATCGGCAACCATATCACCGGTCACAGATGACATCATCACGATACGTCCGTCTTTACGAGCAATCATCTCCGGCAGAACGGCTTTCGTCACGTTCCAGACGCCTTTAATATTGATATCAATATGGAAGTCGCGATCTTCATCGCTCATATCAAGGAAGCTGCCGAGGCGACATACGCCCGCATTGTTGACCAGAATATCGATTTTTCCCTCAATCTTCTTCGCACGTGCTACCGCCGCCGTGACAGAAGCAAAATCTCTGACGTCTGCATGAACTGCCGTGCACCGGTGACCGCGTCCACTCAGCTCATCTGCCAGTTTTTCAATCTCATCGGAGATATCCAGCAAGATTAGGTTCGCGCCATGGCGGGCAAACGTTCTGGCAATACCTTCGCCAATGCCCTGAGATGCGCCCGTAATCAATGCTGTTTTGCCCGTGAGTTTTCCCATTTCAATATTCTCCTTTTGAATATGAAGCATCCGCTTCATTCACGCAGAAGATACAGCAATAACAAATTAGTGCTGAGGAATAGCTCACTAAATCAGGTTAATGTCAGGTAAAAAAAATCCCCGACGACGCGGGGATTAGCTTATTTCTCTGGATTTTGTCGGAAAGCGGCTTCGTCTCAACGAGCCTGCACGATTGCTATCTGTAGTCCAGGCGCCCGGCAATAATCACAGGGCGAGCAGACGATCCAGCGACGGAGCAAAGTAATAGCCGCCGGTCACCGGTTTGGTAAAGCGCAGCATGGCGTCACGTTTACCATCAGTATCGCCAAACATACTCAGCAGTTGCTGCTCAATATTATGCAGACGCGCACAGTAAGCGCAGAAATAGAGACCGTGTGTGCCGCTGGCGGTACCGTATGGCAGGCTCTGGCGAACAATTTTCAGCCCCTTGCCATCTTCTTTCAAATCCACACGGCTCAGGTGAGAAGTTACCGGGCGATCATCACCGTCAATCTCTTCATTGGCTTCTTTGGTGCGACCAATCATCATTTCCTGATCATGAATGCTCATGCGGTTAAGCTGCTTCAGGTTATGTTCCCAACGCTGTACAAATACATAGCTGCCACCGGCATCAACGCCATCTTTGATGACCGCGACTTCACGGCGCGTTTCTTCTCCGGCCGGGTTTTCCGTACCATCCACAAAGCCGCTAAGATCGCGCTCTTCAACCCAACGGAAACCGTGGATCTCTTCTTTCACTTCGATGCAGTCGCCAAAGGCTTCCATCGCTGCCTGCGCAACGGAGAAATTCACGTCATGACGCAACGAGAGGATATGGATCAGCACGTCATACTGGGTCGCCGGTGCCAGACCTTTACCGTAAGGGATAAAGTCTTTCAGCTCTTCAGCGCCCACGCCGCCGCTCAGTGTGCGCCAGGTGTTGTTGCCGAAAGCAACGACCGCGCCAAGGTGCGCATCCGGGAATTTCGCTTCAAAGGTCGCCAGTTTATCCGCAAAGGTTTTACTGGCCGCACGCAAAGCCTCAACGTCGCCCTTAACATTGGCTTCAATCCAAATCGCCGCACGGCAATGTTCTGGCAAAATGCCACTCTGAACCTGAGACATTGTTCCTCCTGAAAAAAAGATGCCACGACATCGTGGCATTGATAGGCGTTATTCTACCTGTTTTTTTAGTCCGTCGATTTGTTCAGACGCAAATTAACGCCGCCAGATAATTTTGCTCACTTTCCAGTCTTTCAGCGTATCGTCAGACGGCATTATGCCTTCAGGCCCGCTCCACTCGCCGGAAAAAATATAGCTAATATGTTGACTTCCTTCAGCTTTACACTCAACACCCGCACTATCATCTCCGGTGGCTTTCTGGCAATTACCGAAAGCTTTAGTGTAAAGGTCGCTAAACGGTGTACCGATTTCTGCACCGGATGCTGATGAAATATCGCTGTCCAGCACATCAATGCGGCTGATCGTTCCCTGATCACCGTTGATAATCATCGCAACGCTGCTATCTTTCATCACCTCATAAAAGCGTACAACATTGCCATTATTGGTTTTCATCCCGCTACGCAGGCGATAGTCCCCATCCAGCGCATCGGCAATCGATTTTTCATTCAGCGGTGTGGCGGCGGTGAGTTTTCCCACACCCTGCTCAGTGACCTCCGTCGAAGAACCAAACCAGTTCCACGGATTTGCAGCAGACCAGTTCACCGACGACAGCGTTGAACAACCAGTCAGTACCAGCGGCATCGCGCATAAAATCAAACGCAGTGATTTCATTTCACCTCCTCCCTTATTTATCAACGTTGCTTGGAGTTCACTTTCGAAAAAAAGTGCCGTTATTCTTTTTCAACATAAAAACAGGCACGCAGACGTTGATTGGTTAATAGCCATACCAGCGCGACGATATCAGCCACCAGCAGCGCCAGCCCGGCACCGTTGACAGGATCTCCTTCCAGCCACAGAACAGGCTGCCAGCATAGCAGCACCAGTTGGGCCAAAATCAGCAATGCGCGCAGCCAGCGCCATAACGAAGGAAACGCAAAACGTCGCCCGCTGAGCAAAAACGCCAGCACTGCCGGAACGCCGGGAAGCAATCCCAGCCAGAAAGAGTCATGATCGGGATAAAACAGATTCAGTAATGTGTTGCCCTGCTCGCGGGAAGATCCCGCAATCACAAACAGCACCCAGGTGCGCGCCTGAAGCAGCAGCACACACCAGAACAAAAAAGGCAGGCGTAAGCGACCATGACCATCATAATCGGCAGGATGGAACTCAGTACTCTTCATCTTCGATCAGACGTTTGCCCAGATTGAGTACATCAGCATGTTCATATCCCAGACGTTCATACATACCCAGCACAACGTCATTATCATCACGCACCATGATTTGAATCTTCGGGCAACCGCGGGCTATGAGTTTTTTCTCCAGACGGTTGAGCAGTGCATTGGCAATGCCGCGCCCCCGAAACTCAGGATGCACGCCAAGGTAATAGGCAGAACCACGATGACCGTCGTAACCTCCCATCACCGTGCCAACCACTTCGCCGTTCACTTCCGCGACCAGAAACAAGCTGACGTCGTGATTTACTTTACGCTCGATGTCCATTTCCGGATCGTTCCATGGACGCAACAAGTCACAGCGCTCCCAGAGGGTGATCACCTCTTCGAAATCTTCCTGGCGAAATACGCGTATTTCCATGGTATTGGTTACCTTTTCAGGACGTTAAAAAGCGATTATGGCGCGAACAGCTGATTTAGCCAATATCTGACGCGAAGCAGCGGAAAAAATGGCATAATACTGAACTGTCACGTATTGAAATGAAAAGTAAAACAATTCTTATCCCGATCCGTCGCAACGGACTACGCGATACGATATAACGTCTGGAACCTTTTTTTACAACTCAGGCCGTATGAGCACTTTTAAACCACTAAAAACTCTCACATCGCGCCGCCAGGTGCTGAAAGCCGGGCTGGCCGCCCTGACGCTGTCAGGCATGTCGCAAGCCATCGCTAAAGAAGAAGCGCTAAAAACCAGCAATGGTCACAGCAAACCGAAAGCTAAAAAAGCAGGTGCTAAGCGTGTTGTGGTACTCGATCCGGGACACGGCGGTATTGATACCGGAGCGATTGGACGCAACGGTTCGAAGGAAAAACACGTCGTGCTGGCGATTGCCAAAAACGTACGATCCATCCTGCGCAGTCAGGGGATTGATGCGCGGCTGACCCGTTCCGGCGATACATTTATACCGCTGTACGATCGCGTCGAGATTGCGCACAAACACGGTGCCGATCTGTTTATGTCCATTCACGCCGACGGCTTTACCAATCCCAGTGCCGCTGGTGCATCGGTCTTTGCCCTGTCAAACCGCGGCGCCAGTAGTGCCATGGCAAAGTACCTTTCCGATCGTGAAAACCGCGCCGATGAAGTTGCCGGGAAAAAAGCCACTGATAAAGACCATTTGCTGCAGCAGGTACTGTTCGATCTGGTACAGACCGACACGATAAAAAACAGTCTGACCCTCGGTTCGCATATTCTTAAGAAGATCAAGCCAGTACACCGTCTGCACAGTCGCAGTACGGAACAGGCCGCCTTCGTGGTGCTAAAATCCCCTTCTATTCCTTCGGTGCTGGTCGAGACTTCGTTCATTACCAACCCGGAAGAAGAACGGCTGCTGGGGACGACGGCATTTCGTCAGAAAATCGCCACCGCTATCGCCAATGGCGTCATCAGCTATTTCCACTGGTTTGATAACCAGAAAGCACATTCGAAGAAGCGTTAATCATGAAGCCCGATACGCAGCGCGTAAAACAGTTCCTGCTCAGCCTGCAGGATGATATTTGCCAGCAGCTATCCGCCGTGGACAGTGCTGATTTTGTTGAAGATAGCTGGCAGCGTGAAGCGGGCGGCGGCGGACGCAGTCGGGTATTGCGCAACGGCGGTATTTTTGAACAAGCGGGAGTAAATTTCTCCCACGTTCACGGTGATGCGATGCCTGCTTCAGCTACCGCACATCGACCAGAGCTTGCCGGACGCAGCTTTGAGGCGATGGGGGTGTCGCTGGTTGTGCACCCGCTTAATCCTTACATTCCTACCAGCCATGCCAATGTGCGGTTTTTTATTGCTGAAAAACCAGGGGCAGACCCGGTCTGGTGGTTTGGCGGTGGTTTTGATTTAACGCCCTACTACGGCTACGAAGAAGATGCCGTTCACTGGCATCGCACGGCCTTTGATCTGTGTCAGCCGTTCGGTGATGACGTCTATCCGCGGTATAAAAAGTGGTGTGACGACTACTTCTTCCTGAAGCATCGTAACGAGCAGCGTGGTATTGGCGGGCTGTTCTTCGACGATCTCAATACGCCCAACTTCGACCACTGTTTCGACTTTATGCAGGCGGTTGGCAAAGGCTATACCGACGCGTATCTGCCTATTGTGGCGCGTCGTAAGGCGATGAGTTGGGGCGAGCGTGAACGTAACTTCCAGCTTTATCGTCGCGGTCGCTACGTGGAGTTCAATCTGGTGTGGGATCGCGGCACGCTGTTTGGTTTGCAGACCGGTGGGCGCACCGAATCCATCTTGATGTCAATGCCACCGCTGGTGCGTTGGGAGTACGACTGGCAGCCGGAAGCGAACAGCCCGGAAGCTGCCCTTAGCGAGTTTATCCAGGTCCGCGACTGGGTGTAGTTGCCTGATGGCGTTACGCTTGTCAGACCTACAAAACGGCAAAACCCGTAGGCCGGATAAGGCGCGTTAGCGTCGCATCCGGCACGTCACAGGCTCATACCATCACGCCCACTGGCGCATGCGCTGATGCAGCGTCAGTGACGGCTTCTCCGCAAACAACTGCTGGTAATCAGTAGCGAACTGCCCTAAGTGCCAGAATCCCCACTGCATTGCAGCATCTTTTACCGTCGAGCTCTGCGACCACGGGCTGATAAGCTCCCGACGCACGGCATTCAGACGAATGCGCTTCAACCATGCATTTGGCCCGATACCAAGAATCGCGTGAAACGCGTTTTGCAACGTACGGCGGCTCACATGCAACTGATTACACAAATCGAGCACAGTCAGCGGCTCCGACATGTTTTCCAGCACATATTCGCGCGCGCGCGACAGCAGACGACGATAACTCTGATGGCTGATACTCTCGGCGGTTATTATCGGCTGAGCTTCCTCCAGCATCGTGCCCATCGCCAACAGCAGGTTATCGCCTAACACTTTGCGCACCGCGGTCTGGCGAAGATCCTCTGGATTCTCGCTGAACGTTGCCAGCGCCTGCTGCACAAATCCCCACAGTGCCGCTTTATGCTGCTCTTTTACTTCCAGCGCTGACTGGTTACGCAGCATATGCAGCACCCGTTCCGGGTTATGCAGGAAGTTAGCCTGACGAGCAATGGCCTCTTCAGATATAACCACACCAAGAATGGTGTAATCGTCTGGCGTACTCAGTTCAAACTCAGTCCCTCCCGGACGAGTTGCAATCTCAGCACTGCCAAGGCATTGGGTGCCAATAAATCCCTGCTCACCACGCGTAGCCGGAATGCCAAACCAGAATGAATTCGGCCAGACCAGGCATGACTGGCGCAGCGCCAGACCGGTGTATTCACGGAACACCTGAATGTCATCGAGCAGGATTTCCGTGAACTCGCCATGAAATTTACCCGGATGGAGCTGATCGTATATCTGCTGCCAGGCGGTAATAGTCAGGGCGTGCTCATAGACATCTGTTGTTCGCCGCTGGTGAACGTTATCCACCTCTACTATCGGCGTAAGTTTAACGTCTTCGGGTAATGCTTCATGATAAAGATGGTGCAGGTTTGCAGTACGTTTCTTTTTCATGATCTTTTAAGCCGGAAGCTTCATTGAAGCCCCCGGCCCTCCGACAGGTTAATTTTTTAAGCGATAGCGACTACTGCGTTTACGCAACGCTCCGTCAGAAAAGAGCTGTTCCAGCGCATTTCTGGCTTTTTCAAGTGACCAGCCAAAGTGCGCAGCCACTTCCCCTGCCGTCATTCCCTGACGGACCGATGTTAACAGTGCCAGTAATTCATCAGAGGATTCAGTCGCCACAGGAGTTTCCTGTATCTGCTCTGATTTCACTTCAGATTTCACTTCAGGCTTCTGTTCTGGTTTCTTCGGTGCGCGCGTAAAACCGCCAATCAGCCACTGGGTGTCATCGTCCGGCCGCCCTATCTCCTTGCGGCTAATAACACGGCCTGTACGCTGTGCTGCGGCACTGCCGGCATCCAGCGCCGCACGACACGCCGCCAGATCGCCTTCCACCACCAGCGTCAGCCTGCCAGGATCGAGCACTTCGTGGCTTAGCAGACGCACGTTCGCGGCTTTTAGCATGGCATCTGCCGCGTCCACGGCAGCGACCATGCCATCCACTTCCAGTAATCCCAGTGCATTGATCATCACAACCTCTCTTACGCGCGCTGTACCGGATTACGAGCAATATCCAGAACGGCATCGGCAAAGGCGTTACAGGCAGCTTTACAGGCAGCCTGGCTACCGGTCAAAAACGCCGCCGAGTAGTTGGTTTCTGACGGCGGCGGAACGTAGGTCACCAGTTGTACATCGGCAGATTTCAGCGCCGCATCAATACCAAATGTCGCTTCCAGCGGCGGCGCCACCAGATAGGCCATCGGATCACCAAGCGCGCATCCCGCCGTGGCTGAAAGATACGAACCGGTACGCGAGACCACATGCGCCAGGAACGCGGTGTTTTCTGCATCATTCGCCCACTGGAACGCTGCGCCACTTTCAATGTTAGCGACCATCGCATCCAGACCCGCGCGAACTTCCGCCGGGTTAGGACCTCCCAGCATGATCATCACTTCACCGGCCGTCGGTGACGGTCCATGCGCGGCTCCCGCATACAGCGATCGGCCATATACCACTTCAACCATCGCCTGTTTTGTCGCTTCGTCAGCGGCAATATACGCCACGTCATCAGAGTCTGCCGTGATGAGTCCGAGGCTACGTATATGTGGCGGTAATTTAAGTTCACGTGCAAACTCCGCGTTAACGGAGGCAATCACGCGCATCGCGGTGACTGAAGGTCTAATCAAATCTAATGCTGGCATGCTGCCTCCTTAACGGGTCATATTGATGCCGGACGCTTTTTGCTCCAGCATGCGCTTGGCCAAATCCACAATTACCGCAGCCGCTTCAACCGGTGGCGTGCCGCCCTGGTGAATGTTCGAAATACAAGTTCTGTCGGCCTCAACGGTGGTCGCCACACGTGGCGAATAGACGGCGTAGCAGGAAAGACTCTCCGACTGGCCTAAGCCCGGACGTTCACCCACCAGCAGAATCACCGCCTTCGCCCCCAGAAGTTCGCCAATCTGATCTTCAATTTTCACGCGGCCATAGCGTACAAAGAACGGCGTACCCACCTTCAGTCCAGCCTGTTTTAAACCAGACAACAACGGCGGCAGGATCTCTTCGTAGTTCGCAGTAATAGCATCTGTAGACAGGCCATCAGAAACGATCACCTGCACATCCGGGTTGGCCACGCACTGTGATTTCAGTGCTTCTATCGCTTCCGCACTCAGACGACGACCCAGGTCCGGGCGAGTCAGGTACAGATTTTTGTCACTGATTTCTGAACGGACTTCCAGCAGCCCTTGTGCTTTCACCCACTCTTCCGGTACCTCTTTCAGCACGGTGTCTTTCGAACGAGAGTGGTCAGCCAGGAAGCGCAGCAGCGCCTGAGTGCGTGGACGTGGACCGGCACGACCGGTGCATACGCGCGCTGCAGTACTACGACGCAGCTCTGTCAACACTTCAGCACGGTGCGGATTTTCAACGCCAATCCACGCTTTGGCTTCCGGTGAACCCAGGTCCATCGCACAGCTTTCCCCCGTCGGTGCGGCGCACTGTGTGGTGCTGCATTTCGCTTCCGGTGACGGCGCTTGAGCCTGCGGCTGTGACTCGCCCATTGACGCCATTACGCTGCGTACAATTTCTTCAATCTGTTTTTGATCCATCGTGTGTCATCCCCGCGTCATCAGAAGAACAGTGACGGATCGCCCGCCCGTTTGGTCAGGCGACCGTTTGCCATAATGCCCATGTTTTCCAGCCAACGTTCAAACTCCGGCGACGGACGCAAGTTCAGCAACTGGCGCACGGTCGCGGTGTCGTGGAACGCGGTGGTCTGATAGTTGAGCATGATATCGTCACCGAGCGGCATGCCCATGATGTAGTTGCAGCCAGCGGTGGCGAGCAAAATCATCAGGTTTTCATTGAGGTTCTGGTCAGCGTCAGCATGGTTGGTGTAACAGCAGTCACAACCCATTGAGATGCCGCTCAGTTTGCCCATGAAGTGGTCTTCCAGACCGGCGCGAATAATCTGACGGTCGTTGTAGAGATACTCCGGCCCGATAAAGCCCACCACGGTGTTCACCAGGAACGGATCGTAGTGACGCGCCAGACCGTAGTTACGCGCTTCCATCGTCACCTGATCGGCACCGAAGTTAGCGCCTGCGGAAAGCGCAGAACCTTGCCCGGTTTCAAAGTACAGGCAGTTTTCACCGGCAATACGGTTGAACTCAGCACCCACTGCGCGTGCCTCATCCAGCATCGCCAACTCGACACCAAACTCTTTCAGCCCTTTTTCGCTACCGCAGATGCTCTGGAAAATCAGTCCGCCCGGCGCGCCGCGACGAATCGCTTCGATCTGGGTGGTGACGTGCGCGAGCACGCAGCCCTGTGTAGGAATATTGAATTTGTCGATCACGCCATACACGGTATCGAGCACGCGGCTTAAGTTCTCCACGTCATCTGTCACCGGGTTAACACCGATAACGGCATCGCCCGCACCGAAGGAAAGCCCTTCGTAGATTTGTGCGGCAATACTCTGCACGTCGTCGCGGGTATCGTTCGGCTGCAGACGGCAACTGAAGGTGCCCGGCAGACCGATAGTCGTGTTAGCCTTTTTGATCACCGGCATTTTTTTGCCGCCGTAGATCAGGTCCGCGTTGGAACAAATTTTTGCAACGCCTGCGACCACTTCGGACGTTAACCCTTTGCGCATAAACGCAATGTCATCGACAGAGGTTTCATCACTCAACACGTACTCGCGCAGCTCACTGATGCTCCAGTTTTTGATGCGGTTATAGGCCGTTTCGTTGACGTCATCCTGAATCAGACGCGTGACGCAGTCCTCTTCATAGGAAATCACCGGGTTGTTGCGGATATCCGCTACCGTCATTTCCGACAACACCTGTTTAGCAGCCACGCGCTCCTGCGAGCTTGTCGCGGCCACACCAGCCAGCACATCCCCCGAACGCAGTTCGTTGGCTTTTGCCAGCACCTCTTTTACATCCTTAAACTGATAAACATTGCCGAACAATGTGGTCTTTAGTTTCATAAGTCGTTCCCTCAGGAAGGAAATGCGAGTGATTTCACCGTCACCGGCACAACCGATCCGCCAAAAAGAGGCGTACCAATGTCGATATAGTCACCCGCCCGAACAATCACCTCATCGATGACCGCCAGCGGGTGTTGCTGTAACTGTGGGCGTAACAGCATGCCCAGTGCTTTACCAAAATCCTGCTCGGCTACCACCAGCAGGGGATGCGGATTCGGATAACGTGCGACAAAGGCCAGTAGCGCGTCGATGACCGTTAACAGCGCGGCGTAGCGCACTGGCAGCGACCCGGGCAGCGCAAGGACATAGGCGTCAGTTTTCGGGTCGAGATCGAGCTGCATCAGCGCCTGCTGCCAGGCCGCGACCAGATCAGCTTCATCAACCGGGATAGCCACCGGCAGATTGCGCAGCGGAAGCGCAACGCCTTCCAGCCAGATGGTGCTGCCTGAAAGCGATAGCGTATGTGCTCCTGCGCCAATGACCGTGGCACGTACTGTTTGCGCCGGGAACTGCACGTTCATCTCACGCAGACGCGGATGTTCATGTAGCGCCGTTGCCAACAGCGGTCCTATGTCAGAAAAACAGAATGGATCGGCAGGCTGGTTGCGGTAGCACTCACCCACCCCACCCGAAAGCGTAATCACCTCTGGCTTAATGCCCACAGGCAATAAACCGGTTTGCATCAACGCCTGAGCCAGCGGCGAAAGTTTGCCGTCAATAACCTCGACGATAAGCGTAGCCATCCGTCGCGCCACCTGAATCAGTTGCGCCGCATTAAGCGAACGGGCATCTGTACCTGCGCCAAAAACATCATCGACAATCATTTGCCCCGGCTGGTGCGCATGAACTACACGCCCCTGGCTATCGGTCTCCAGCAGTCGCCCACCAACATTCAGGCAGGCTGAACCGCTAACCTTTCCGGCGTCGAACAGAACATAGTTAGACGTACCACCGCCGATATCGATATTCAGTACGCTGCACAGTCGCTGCTCAGACAGGGTTTGCGCACCCGCGCCGTGACCGGCAATGACCGATTCAAGATGTGGACCTGCGCTGGCAACCACGAAGTCACCCAGCGACTGGGAGAGCGCCATCACCGCCGGACGGGCATTGCGGGTTTTCGCACTTTCCCCGGTAATAATGATTGCGCCAGAATCAACGCTCTGTGGCTCAATACCTGCTGCCTGATACTGAGCCAGAATCAGCGCCTTAAGTTCGGCCTCTTTTAACCCGCCTTGCTTATCAACGGGG
Organism: Citrobacter sp. Cm038; assembly: GCF_030333105.1. Taxonomy (NCBI): domain Bacteria; kingdom Pseudomonadati; phylum Pseudomonadota; class Gammaproteobacteria; order Enterobacterales; family Enterobacteriaceae; genus Citrobacter; species Citrobacter sp. Cm038. The sequence goes on from NZ_JAOWGO010000011.1 coordinate 33,803, forward strand.
GTAAAGAAGACCGGGCTTTGCCAGCTAATTTCACGTTTGATGAATTCGTAACGCGGCACCTGCGACACTGCCGCACGGTTAACCAGCTCAAGGCGGGAGAAGATCACCTGAGTGGTGGTGGTGCCGATATCGATACCGACGCTCAATAGCTGGCGAGTATTCACGATTGCGCCTCCGCTTTCGTTTCTGTTTCGGCTTCCACTTCTGCCGGAACGTTTTCGTCTTTTGGTACCAGCAGCATAGCCACACCAATCGCCGTTACACCGCCGATCAGCTTGCCGACAATCATTGGGAAGATCATGGCGTTCATGTTTGCGGCAGCGAAACCTAAGTGGTCACCCAGAGCGAAGGCAGCAGAGACGGCGAACGCACAGTTAATCACTTTGCCGCGGGTATCCATGTGCTTCATCATGCCGAACATCGGAATGTTGTTCGCCAACGTTGCGACCATGCCACCAGCTGCCATATTGTTGATTTTCAGGAGATTACCAACTCGCATCAGCGGTTTTTCAAACCAACGGGTCAGTAACAGAACCATTGGATAAGCGCCGAGCAGTACGCAGGAGATAGAACCGATAACTTCGATGGCGCGCATCACTTCACCAGGGTTATCGCCAGGCGCCATGAAGATAGGATCGAGACCCGGGATCAGATCCCAGCCGAGCAGGAATTTGATAACCGCAGCGGCCAGCCCGATTGTGATCAATGCCACCAGGAACTTAGCGAAGATCTGGAAGCCGTTGATCATTTTTTCCGGGATGAATTTCAGCCCCAGCGCCACCAGTACGGCAACGATCAGCACCGGGATCATGTTCATCAGGATCAGCGCGAAGGTAAATTCCACCGGCTGTCCGTTGATTTCAACGCCGGAATACATCGCGACCAAACCACCCGCGATACAGCCAATTGGGATCGTGACAATACCAGCCAGTACGCCCAGTGCCAGATAACGACGGTCAGAGGGTTCAATAATCCCCAGTGCTACCGGGATGGAGAAGACCAGCGTCGGCCCCATCATCGCCCCCAGAATCAAGCCAGAGTACAACCATGCCGCAACATCACCGCCCGCCAGTTCTTTCGCCAGGAAGAAGCCGCCCATATCACACGCCAGCAGCGTTCCGGCAAACATCGACGGGTTCGCGCCCAACATTTCATACAGCGGAATAATCACCGGCCCGAGCACTTTTGCTAATACCGGCGCCAGCGCAGTCATACCGACCATTGCCAGACCGAGCGCGCCCATCGCCATAAAACCTTCTTCAAACTGACCACCCGATCCCTCGATGCTTTTACCAAACTTACCGAGGTAGCGCGCTGAACCACCGAACTGCGACAGGATCCTGTCCACGGCGGCAATCAGCATAAAGAACATCATGATGTACATGATGATTTCGTTAATTCCCATACCCTTCACTCCCTGTCATTTGTGTATTTATTGTGCCGCCGCATACAACGCGATAATTTCTGCCTGCGTGGCGGTTCGTGGATTGCTGCGAATACAAATATCGTCCATCGCAGCTTGCGCCCATGTGCTGTATTGCTCAGGCTTCGCCCCCACGTCAGCGAGTCGTTTTGTCTGGCCCACTTCGGTAATCAGCTCGATGACAGCGTTGATTGCGTCACGATCGTCTGATTTCTTGTTGGTTAACGCCCTGCCGATATGGCTAAAGCGTTCACGGCAAACCATGCGGTTAAACCCCATTACTGTCGGTAGCAGCATGGCGTTAGCCTGTCCGTGCGGAATGTGCAGCGCCGCGCCCGGCTGGTGAGCCATCGCATGACACAAGCCCAGCCCCGCGCTGGAGAAAGCCATCCCCGCCATACAGGAAGCCAGCAGCATGCTTTCCCGCGCAGCCAGGTCGTGACCGTAGCCCACCGCTTTCGGTAACGATTTGCCAATCATCGCAATCGCGCCAATCGCCAGGCTGTCGGTAAATGGCGTAGCGTTCAGGGCGCTATAAGCCTCAACGGCGTGGGTCAACGCATCGATTCCGGTCATCGCCGTAACATGCGCAGGCACCCCTTCCGTCAATGCGGCATCAAGAATGGCCACATCCGGCATCAGCGTGGCGTGAGCCAGCACTTTTTTCAGTCCAGTCGCGGCGTCAATAATCACCGTGACGTTGGTAGTTTCCGAACCTGTTCCGGCGGTGGTTGGTACGGCAATCAGCGGCAGACGCGGGCGTAACGTGCTGTGTTCCGTCATATCGGCCAGCGTCTGCGTCGGATTAGTCACCAGCAATGCCACCGCTTTGGCGGCATCCAGTACAGAACCGCCACCAAAGGCCACAACGCCATCACACTTTGATTCACGCAGTTGCGCTACCGCCGCGCAAACGTCCGTGATACACGGCTCACCAACCGGGCACGGCCACAACGTCATCGCCACGCCTTTCATCGCCAGGCTACGTTCAAGTCCGGCGGTCATTCCGGCCTGATGCAGGAAGCTATCGACCATCACGAACATATGCGTCAGTCCGCGTATTTGCGCTTCCTGTCCACAGGTGCTGAGCGCCCCAAGTCCACATAACATGACAGGTGGAACGCTAAATGTTTTTACGCGTTGCAGATTCAGGGTATCGAATGCCTGAAAGAGCGCCGTTTGCAATTCAGCTTGCATAGATTCCCTCCGCTTTTTCTCTCCCACTGTTCGCGATTGCCAGCGGGGTCATAAACAGACTGTGCTGTGGTAAATGCACCTGCAGTTCCGGGAAACGCTTACGGAACAGCTCATCGACACCCGGTTGCATACAGGAACCACCGGCCAGCCATAAATCTGTTACTCCATGCCCTGCAATATGATGAGCGACGATTTCCGCCATCTTTTCGTAGACCGGCTTGACCACCGGCCAGATTTCTTTTCCATTGCTGCGCTTGTACTGCTCGGCTTCTTCAAGCTGAATACGACGATTCCCCGCAAGGGTCAGAGAAATGTGGTGTCCGCCAGTAGCTTCATCGGCGGAATAGGTCACTAAACCCCGCTTCACAATAGCAATACCGGTCGTGCCCCCGCCGATATCCACTACGCCTGCGTTATCCAGTTTCAGCAGATCTGCCACAGCGGTTGGTTCGTCCAGCACATGGCTCACTTCAAGTCCTGCTGATTCCAGCACATTGATGGAAATACGCGGGTCCGTTCCCGGCGGGAACGAGGTTGCCGCATGGGTAAAGCGGCAACCCAGCTGTTGCTCAAGCGTATCGAGATGGCGACGGACAATGGTCACCGCACCGAAGAAATCCCAGACGATGCCGTCACGCACGACATCGGCCCAGTCCAGGCAGACCGCAACCGGCTGTCCGTCACTGTCGACAACCATCGACACCACATCACACGTCCCCAAATCAACACCCAGCCACAGCGGTGAGTCGCTGGCTGTGGGCGTCTGGTTACATAGCGTTGCCGCTTTTTGCAGTCTGGGTGTGAGCCAAAGTTGTTCGTCGTGCGCCATCTCTTTATCTCCTTAGAGCGCTCTTAAACGATGCGGAACGCATCCACCAACACACAGCGACGCAGACGCACAAACGTGCGCGCACTGGTCACCCCTTCCCCGGTCGGCGTAGTAATGGTCATGGTGGTCCAGCCCTCACCGCCAAGTCCGAGACCCGCAATGCACGGTCCATTTTTGACGAAGATGCTGGTATCAATGGCGTTAGCCATACGGTTCATATTGTCGATATTGCGTGAGTGCATCGCCGCCGTATGGTGACAACCACCTTCAAGCGTTACCGCCAGTTCAATGGCCTCATCGACGTTGGCAACCCGCACCACCGGCAGCACCGGCATCATCAGTTCAGTTACGGCAAACGGATGGGTGGCGGAGGTTTCGACGAATAACAAGCGGGTCTGGTCTGGTACATTCAGACCAATTGACGCTGCGATTTTTCCCGCATCACGTCCAACCCAGTCACGGCTAACCGTGCCTTTGCCGCGCTCGTCGACATTTTTCAGCAGCACTGGCTGAAGTTGCTCGGCCTGGGCCGCAGTGAGTTTTACCGCATGCTGGCTTTCCATCAGACGCATCAGTTCGTCGGCAACGCTATCCACCACGATCAGCACTTTTTCGTCGGCGCAGATAATGTTGTTATCAAACGATGCACCTTTGACGATGGACTGCGCGGCGCGTACCAGATCGGCGGTTTCATCAACCACCACCGGCGGGTTACCCGCACCAGCCGCAATCAGGCGTTTATTGGTGTGTTTACGCGCAGCGTCAACCACCGCTTCGCCACCGGTAACGACCAGCAGGCCAATGCCTGGGTACTTGAACAGACGCTGAGCGGTTTCGATATCCGGATTGGCAACGGTAACCAGCAGGTTTGCCGGGCCGCCAGCGGCAACAACCGCCTGGTTAAGCAGAGTTATCGCGCGCTGAGAAACGCCTTTTGCCGCCGGATGTGGCGCAAATACCACGCTGTTGCCTGCGGCAATCAGGCTGATGGCATTATTAATTACGGTTGCTGCCGGGTTGGTGGACGGTGTTACCGAAGCCACCACGCCCCACGGCGCGTTTTCAATCAGCGTTAAACCGTTATCGCCGGTCAATACCTGTGGAGAGAGGCATTCCACGCCCGGCGTGCCGCGTGCCTGCGCTACGTTTTTGGCAAATTTATCTTCAACGCGTCCCATGCCGGTTTCAGTGACGGCAAGTTCCGCTAATTCTCTGGCGTGTTTTTCGCCTGCTTCACGAATGGCGTGAATAGCTAACTGGCGCATAGCGACGCTTTTTAACCCCTGCTGGGCCAGTTTTGCTGCCGCCACTGCGTCATCCAGGGAGGCAAAAACGCCCATTTCTTGAACCGCGCTGACGGGCTGACTGCTGTCTTTCATTTTCAGCAGTACCGCTTTCACGACCTGTTCAATATCCTGTTGATTCATGATTTTCTGCCTTATTTATGGAAGATCACCTGACCACCGGCCACCACTTCATCGACAATGCCAATAACACACAGATCGACAGGCGATGATTCGTTACGGTGCGCCTGACGGGCTGAGCTTCCGCTGACCAACAGCACCCACTCTCCGGTTCCCGCCCCGATGCTGTCGATAGCAACAGCACACTGCCCGTCGGGATTTCCGCAGGCGTCAATCATTTCCACCATCAGCAATTTGTCGTGCGCTAGCCCCTGATGGCGTACGGTACAAACAATTTGTCCTGTGACGATTGCCAGTTTCATACCCGCCTCCGTGGCATATTTCAGGTAAAACCTCCCCCTACCCTCCGCAGAAGGTAATGTGAAAAGGAGAGAGGGTGACGCCAGCTTTTATCAATCATGCAGTGGCGTCACATGGGCTACTTACATGTCGTTGCTGTCGCCTTTAAAGCTGATCGGGAACACTTCTTCCAGATCGCCATGCGGACGCGGGATAACATGTACAGAAACCAGTTCACCAATGCGCTGGGCAGCGGCAGCACCGGCATCCGTTGCGGCTTTACAGGCCGCCACATCGCCACGTACCATTGCGGTAACCAGGCCACCGCCAATCTGCTTCACGCCAACCAGTTTTACGCGTGCCGCTTTAACCATTGCGTCAGAAGCCTCAATCAGTGCAACCAGGCCCCGGGTTTCAATCATTCCTAATGCTTCCATTGTGCTTTCCTCTTAGTAGAAGGGGTCCAGAACGGGACCTAAACAACCAGTGTTTGTGAGGCGCGTTCACGACTCACGTCAGTCTGGCGCGGCACTGCTGCCACCAACGCCAGTTCGATAATTTCCTGTACGCTGCAGCCGCGGGAGAGATCATGGAGCGGTGCGGCAAGCCCCTGAATCAGAGGCCCTACTGCTCGATACCCTCCCAGACGCTGGGCGATTTTGTAACCAATATTGCCTGCCTCAAGCGATGGAAAAACCATCACATTGGCATTGCCCTGCAACGGGCTGGCCGGTGCTTTTTGCGCCGCAACATCCGGTACAAAAGCGGCATCAAACTGCAATTCACCATCAACGGTAAGCTCTGGTGCACGTTCACGAACAATGTCCGTAGCCTGCTGCACGTTAGCAACGTTGGGGTGACGGGCACTGCCATTACTTGAAAACGAGAGCATTGCGACGCGCGGCTCTTCGCCGGTAATCGCTTGCCAGGTCTGCGCGCTGGCGATGGCAATATCTGCCAACTGGGCTGCAGTGGGTTGCGGCACGACACTGCAATCAGCAAATCCTAATGACGGTCCGAGATACTGCGGCAGCATCAGGAAAATTGACGACAGCGTTTTACAACCCGGCTGTAATCCGATAATGCGTAACCCCGCACGCAGCACGTTCGCTGTTGACGAGAGGTTGCCCGCAATACAGACGTCGGCTTTACCCGCGCTAACCATTGCGGCAGCGAACATCAGCGGATCGTTGAGTTTCTCAAGCGCATCCGGCGGCGTTTTTTCACCAGCACGCGCCAGCCAGCGCAGCGCAAATTCTTCACGCATTTGCAGGTTGCTTTGCGGGTCGATTACCTGAATGCCATCCATTGCCACGCGGTGGCTGAGAGCAAACTGGCGCAACGCAAACGGACTGGCGACGAGAATGGGATGTGCCAGACCGTGCTGATGCAGGTAATTCGCAGCTTTCAGCACCCGAACATCCAGCGCATCCGGGAACACCACCCGCGCAGGTGAGCGCAAGGCGAGCTGGCGAGCACGTTCAATGATCATTGCTTCTCCCCCAGTCGCTGTTGGATTTGGCTGATACTCAGCGGATGCTTCGCCACGCTCAGGATCATCATCACGTAGACCGTGCTCGACAGGCGGTTCAACGCTTGCAGAATGTCCGGTCGCAGTACTTCAAAACTGCGGGTGATAAATACCTGGGCCGCCACTGTTTCTGTTTCACGGACTTTGGTTCGCAGCAAATTGAGCAGCGCAGCATCACGACCGTGGCTGGCTTCAGGCACCAGATGGTCGTGATCGAGATAGCGCAGCGGCTGATGCGAAAGCCGGTGCAAATCTTCATCGCTTAAACCAACAATGGCTTGTGCTGCCAGCGGCTCATCCATGGCGTCTGCGCGCATAATGTTGCCCAGACGCGAGCGAATATCCGCCAGCCACGGCTGCCACTGTTCAGGCAGTTCAATCTGTAACCACACCGCCAGGCCGATGGTGCTGTCCAGCGCCGCGCGAAATCCCAGGCGCGGGTCACTTTTGGCGACCATCTTGTCCGCCGTCAGATGCGTCAGCGTGTCAGGTTTCTTCGCCACCGGTTGATGACACAGTTCACAACTCGCCAGTGAGTGCGTATCACTGCTGGTTAAACCATGCACCGGTTGCAGTTGCTGTTCTTCGCCATCAATAAACAGGCTTCCCTGCTCGTCGATAAACTTAATCCGCAGATGTCGGCCTTCCAGCAATTCCCGGGCAGATGGCGTCAGGCGAGCGTCAGCGGGGAGATGAATTTCTGCCCCTTCGCTGAGCGTATGATTTGCTCTGAGCCATGCTTCGGTAATGAAATCCTTCATACATCCGCCTTAGCAGGACTGCCAGTTCGCAGGCCATGCCACATACAGGAATTTCACCGTTGATGGCGTACCGAACTCAATGCTGGAGCCTTTCGGGATAAACATCACATCCCCGGCCCTGGCAATCATGGTTTCGCCTTCATGACGAACGTGCAGTTCGCCTTCCAGAATCATGTCGATTTCGTCGTAGTTCAGCGTCCATGGGAAAAAAGCGTTATCCCACTGCATGAAGCCAGCGGCCATGCTGCTTCCGTCCTTGTCGGTCACTAAGTCGGTTAAGCCGACGCAATGCGGCTGTGCGCCATCAAAACGACCAAACTTCACGCTGCTGCCATCAATGACTTTTACGCCACCTTTGCCAGTAACCGAGGTAAAGCTTGGCTGCATTCCGCCCTGCTCCAGCGACTGTTTTTCCTTCATGACTTTGTCCATCAACTGCGCGACCAGGCTTTCGGTAAACTGCCCTTCCGGCAGTTGCGCAATGATGGTCTCGCGAATGCGCTGGCTTTCCGTTTTGCCATCATCCACCGAAGCGGGTGCAGGCGAGGTTGCCGGAGCGGATTCGTCGCATTCAGTGATTGTGACGCCCAGCAGCTCCGCGACTTCGCGAGCCTCTGGGGTGATGATGCTGGCGCGCAGAACAACCGACATTTCCTGTTCGCCGCGTGCGTGGGCCGCACGAATATCATTAGCTGTGATGAGTTTTTTCACCTGCCCTTTCCTCCTTTTGGCTGAGCTCAGTCAGATAATCCACCAGGTGCTGCACGCTGCGCGGGTCATGGCTATTGAGTTCGAAAATCGGCTCCTGGAACCCTATCCCGCGAAGTAGCTGTCGCGTTGCGGCGACGTCGGCATCCGGCATGTCCGTTTTACTGATAACGGCGATTTGTCGTTTACTGGCGCCGATATCCAACAGCCCGGCAGGTAAGCGACTTTCTTGATCATTTGCCGCGTGTATATAAATCAACGTATCAACATCCTGCAGCGTGGTAATTAAGGCGTGATACCAGCGCGGATGGCTAAAATATTCTCCCGGCGTATCGATATCGCCGTTTTCATTAAACTCAACGGCCTGCGTTTTCCTGGCGAGAGAATAATTTCCCTGTAGCGCATTGAAGAGCGTTGTTTTCCCCGCCCCAACCGTACCGACAAAAGCAATACGTTTCATTGCCGCCTCTGATTAACTTTTTGTCAGGTTGCACAAAGTGAAATTTAATAACCGGCCCAGACCACTCACTGTCTGCAATAATGCCTCTTCCACCGCGCCTACCGAGCCGTAGATCACCAGTGCGCCGCTAAATCTATCGAGAAAACCGATGTGTACATCTGCGGCCTTCATGGCTAAATCACCGGCAATCATTGCCGTTTCGCCTGGCGTTAAGGTCATAATGCCGATAGCGCCCGCTTCGGGAACGCCGATCTTTTTCGCCAGTTCTTCGCCTGGGTGCGCAATCAGATGCGCCAGCGTGACCTGTTTCCCCGGCACAAATTCCTGAATGATGCGTTCTTTTTCCATTGCTCACCGCCTCTGCTGAAACTGTCCTCATCGTGGCAATTTTTCGTCAGAGTAAATAACAAAATTCGGCAAGGTGGTTTAAAAGGTGAAGTAGATCACTAAGAGAAGAGAAATAAAAATACCCGTCACACTTCAAATTACAGGTTCGGTGGCTTTCTTACTCATACCAGCCACTTACTTTAGTAAGTTCATGGTATTCGCTGCATCGTCGCCTTTCTGGAATTCGAATTATTTAGAGTATGAAGGCGCGGGAGAAACCCGCGCCGAAAATAATTAAAGTGAAATTACAACGGTTGTGTTTGAGCTTCGACTACTGCCAGCGCCACCATATTAACGATACGACGAACAGAGGCGATTGGAGTTAAAACATGTACCGGTTTGGCTACACCCATCAGCACCGGTCCTACCGTCACGCCTTCAGAGCTGGAAACACGCAGTAAGTTGTAACTAATACGCGCGGCTTCCATATTCGGCATCACCAGAATATTAGCGGAGCCTTTCAGCGGGCTATCCGGCATCCGGTCATTACGAATACTTTCCACCAGTGCAGCATCGCCGTGCATTTCACCGTCAATCATCAGATCGGGTGCGCGCGTTTTAATAAGCTCGAGCGCTTCACGCATTTTGTTGGCCGACGGACAGTTTGACGAACCAAAGTTGGAGTGCGACAGCAGCGCCACTTTCGGTTCAATGCCAAACCGACGCACTGTTTCTGCCGCCATAACTGCAATTTCTGCCAGTTGCTCCGGCGTCGGGTCATCGTTGACGTACGTATCAGCGATAAAGGTGTTACCGCTTGGCAACAGCAGCGCGTTCATTGCACCTGCCGTATGAACGCCATCACGGTGACCAAACACCGCTTTTACCACGCTGAAATGCTCGTGATAGTCGCCGATTGTTCCGCAAATCATCGCATCCGCTTCACCGCGTTGCACCATGATCGCGCCGATCACCGTAGTGTTGGCGATCACCGCACGTTGCGCCTGCTCCTGAGTAATTCCACGACGCTTCATGATCTGGTAATACTCACTCCAGTACTCTTTAAAGCGCGGATCGGATTCATTATTGACGATCTCAAAATCGATACCCGCTTTGATCTGCAGTCCTAACTTCTGGATACGCATTTCGATCACGCTCGGACGACCGATCAGGATCGGCTTCGCCAGACCTAAAGTGATCAGTTCTTGCGTTGCATGCAGAACACGAGCCTCTTCCCCTTCGGTCAGCACAACACGCTTCGGCGCTTTGCGTGCCAGAGAGAAAATCGGCTTCATAAACAGGTTGGTTTTGTAGACAAACTCGGTCAGCTTATCGATATAAGCATCAAAGTCGGCAATCGGGCGCGTTGCGACACCAGAATCCATCGCCGCCTTCGCCACCGCCGGTGCGATCTTGACGATCAAACGCGGGTCGAACGGTTTAGGAATAATGTATTCCGGGCCAAAGCTCAAATCCTGATCGCCATAGGCGGAAGCCACCACTTCGCTCTGCTCGGCATGCGCCAGTTCAGCAATGGCATGTACAGCGGCCAGCTTCATCTCTTCGTTGATGGCGGTAGCCCCGACGTCCAGCGCACCGCGGAAGATGAACGGGAAGCACAGTACGTTGTTGACCTGGTTCGGGTAGTCGGAGCGACCGGTGCAAATGATGGCGTCAGAACGTACCTCTTTTGCCAGTGGTGGCAGAATTTCCGGTTCCGGGTTTGCCAGCGCAAGGATCATTGGCGCACGCGCCATCTTCTTGACCATCTCCTGCGTCAGCACTTTCGGGCCGGAGCATCCGAGGAAAATGTCTGCGCCGTCGATCACATCATCAAGAGTACGCTTACCGTCATCCACCACCGCGTAAGCTGCTTTGGTTTCCGCCATATTCGGTTCGCGATCTTTATAAATCACACCTTTGGAGTCGCAGACCACGATGTTGTGCTTCTGCATACCCAGCGCAACCAACAGGTTCATACAGGCAATCGCCGCTGCACCTGCGCCAGACACCACCATGCGCACATCAGAGATATTCTTTTCCACCACCCGCAGGCCGTTCAGGATGGCTGCAGTGCTGATGATCGCCGTTCCGTGCTGATCGTCATGGAACACCGGAATATTCATGCGTTCACGCAACTTTTGCTCAATGTAAAAACACTCTGGTGCTTTGATGTCTTCGAGGTTGATGCCGCCAAACGTCGGTTCAAGGGCTGCCACCACGTTGATAAATTTGTCCGGGTCGAGTTCATCGACTTCAATGTCGAACACGTCAATTCCGGCAAATTTCTTAAAGAGAACGCCTTTACCTTCCATCACTGGTTTGCCAGCCAGCGCACCAATATTGCCCAGCCCCAGTACCGCAGTACCGTTGGAGATAACCGCGACCAGGTTGCCGCGCGCGGTATATTTGTAGGCCGCTAGCGGATCCTTTTCAATCTCCAGACACGGAGCTGCAACACCTGGCGAGTAGGCCAGCGCAAGATCACGTTGGGTGGCAAGAGGTTTGGTCGGAGAAACCTGAATTTTACCTGGTACTGGAAATTGGTGGAAATCGAGGGCGCTTTGTTTTAACTGGTCATCCATCTTGTTGTTCCTTTCACGTATCGATCAAAAAAGTGGCGCAGGTAACCCTTCTATACCCAAAATAATTCGAGTTGCATGAAGGCTGCAAGGGAGTGAATCCCCAGGAGCATAGCGAACTATGTGACTGGGGTGAGCGAGCGTAGCCAACGCACATGCAACTTGAAGTATGACGGGTATATTGAGCCGCACATTATCGCCTCAGTCAGCGGCATAAACTTTGAAGGTCGCCAAACTCTCACTACTCAAAGAAAGAATTTGTTATCAATTTATAACAACCATGTTACCTGCTTAAACCAGCAATACCATGCTTGTCTGCTATGCTTTTTGCGTATTCGCCCGCAATTTTCCCAAAAGTGTGAATTAACACACGCATCTAACGCTTTACTTTTCAAGGAGTATTTCCTATGACCCGTAAAGAGCTTGCCAATGCCATTCGTGCGCTGAGTATGGATGCCGTCCAAAAAGCTAACTCTGGCCATCCCGGCGCGCCGATGGGTATGGCCGATATTGCCGAAGTACTGTGGAACGATTTTCTCCGACATAACCCAACCGATCCCACCTGGTACGATCGTGACCGATTTATCCTGTCGAATGGCCACGCCTCAATGCTGCTTTACAGCCTGCTGCATCTTTCCGGCTATGACCTGCCGTTAGAGGAGTTAAAAAACTTCCGACAACTGCACTCAAAGACACCAGGGCACCCAGAAATTGGCTACACGCCGGGCGTGGAAACGACCACCGGGCCGTTGGGTCAGGGATTAGCAAACGCGGTCGGGATGGCGATAGCCGAGCGTACGCTGGCGGCACAGTTTAATCAGCCGGATCATGAGATTGTCAGCCACTTCACCTGGGTTTTTATGGGTGACGGTTGCCTGATGGAGGGGATTTCTCATGAGGCGTGTTCACTGGCGGGAACGCTGGGACTTGGCAAGCTGATTGGCTTTTACGATCACAACGGTATTTCTATTGATGGTGAAACCAAAGGTTGGTTTACCGATGATACTGCGAAGCGCTTCGAAGCATATCACTGGCATGTCATACACGAGATAGACGGTCACGATCCTGAGGCGGTGAAGAAAGCCATTCAGGAAGCACAAAGCGTAACCGATAAGCCGTCACTAATAATCTGTCGGACTATCATTGGCTTTGGCTCACCGAATAAGGCCGGAAAAGAAGAAGCACACGGCGCAGCACTGGGGGAAGAAGAAGTTGCGCTGACCCGTCAGAAGCTGGGCTGGCATCATCCTGCTTTTGAGATCCCTAAAGAGATTTACCGGGCCTGGGACGCGCGCGAAAAAGGTGAAAAAGCACAGCAGAGCTGGAACGAGAAATTCGCCGCCTATCAACAAGCCCACCCGGAACTGGCCGCAGAGTTTACCCGCCGGATGAGTGGCGGGCTGCCAAAAGAGTGGGAAAAAACCACTCAGAAATACATCGCGGAATTGCAGGCTAACCCGGCCAAAATCGCAACCCGGAAGGCGTCGCAAAATACCCTGAATACTTACGGCCCGATGTTGCCTGAACTGCTTGGCGGTTCAGCAGATCTGGCCCCCAGCAATTTGACCATCTGGAAAGGTTCGACATCCCTGAAAGACGATCCAGCCGGGAACTACATTCACTACGGCGTGCGCGAATTTGGTATGACCGCCATTGCCAACGGTATTGCCCACCACGGTGGTTTTGTCCCATATACCGCGACCTTCCTGATGTTCGTTGAATATGGCCGTAATGCGGCACGAATGGCTGCGCTGATGAAAGCGCGGCAAATCATGGTCTATACCCATGACTCCATTGGGCTGGGGGAAGATGGTCCCACCCATCAGGCCGTCGAGCAGCTTGCCAGCCTGCGCCTGACGCCTAATTTCAGCACCTGGCGTCCATGCGATCAGGTTGAGGCGGCAGTCGGCTGGAAACTGGCGGTAGAGCGCCATGATGGCCCAACGGCGCTAATCCTCTCCAGGCAGAATCTGGCACAGGTTGAACGTACCCCTGAACAGGTAAAAGAAATTGCCCGCGGTGGCTACATACTGAAAGACAGCGGCGGTAAACCGGATGTGATCCTGATTGCCACCGGTTCAGAAATGGAAATTACGCTACTGGCAGCAGAAAAACTGACGGGAGAAGGCCGTAACGTTCGTGTCGTCTCCCTTCCCTCAACAGATATTTTCGACGCCCAGGATGAGGCGTACCGGGAATCAGTCCTGCCTGCAAGCGTGAGCGCGCGCGTGGCGGTGGAAGCAGGAATTGCGGATTACTGGTACAAGTATGTCGGTCTGAAAGGTGCGATTGTCGGCATGAGCGGCTACGGAGAATCTGCGCCGGCGGACAAGTTATTCCCCTTCTTCGGCTTTACGGTCGATAACATTGTCGAAAAGGCGCACCGCGTACTTAACGTGTGATCCACAGCGTGGGCCAGGCATCAGGTCCATGCCAGTTATCACAGCTGGGCTCCTGCGCATAGCGCACCAGACGAAAACGCTGGCCGTCAAAACGCCAGCGCGTCTGGATCCCACAGTCCGACATTCCACGTCCCTTAGCGAGAGTGACCAGTTCGCGCGATTTTTCATCAAAAACAGCGTTCGTCAGCTCCATATCGTTACTTTCAGCGTCCGTCCTGAAAGGCAAATTCAGACGTACCGCGCGCGAACTCAGCGGCTTTGTACGCGAAACAATCCATGCCAGATCGATAGTGTTATATGCACCCGCTTCACAGCCGATCATCAGCAGAGCTTTGTCATCGGTTAATGCCGAAACCCGCACTTCACGGCGCATAGGGTCGAGCGAACAGCGGATACCGTTTATCCGCCAGTTCCCGTAATCCAGCAGTTCACTGCGCTCTTGTTGAGAAAGCGGTGTTGGTGTTGGGTTGACGACGGCTACCCCTTTCAGGGCCGGAGCTGGAGGTACGCTAAGCGGCGGCTCGTTACCCTTTTCGATCCAGGCAGTTTCACTTCCAACGCGTTTTTGCTGGGCGTCAATAAACAACAGCGCGGCTTTCAGCCCTGCCAGCGAAATGGTTTGCACGCCTTTTTGCAGAGTAATCGCCTGGGCGTTCTGAACTGTCTGTAAAAAGGCGCTAATGGTGGCAGGATCATCGGTCATGAGTTGCCAGGGGGAAATGCGCCAGTGTTCGCCAGTCAGCGGTAGCGGTTGGCCGTCCATCAGCAGGCGCGGCGCAATATCAGCTTCTTTGGCATCAGGGGTATCCAGACCGCCCAGCTCAATACGCAAAACCGCATCGGTATGCGCTCCGGCACTCCGACTGAGGGTCATCACCAGGCCATGATGTTCACCGGTGTTTCGCGCCACGCAAAAATTCTGGTTATTGCAGGTTACCTGCCAGTCGGAAAATACCTGCTGTGCAGGTGCCGCCCACAGAAAGTGGGCCGGTAGCAGACCAAGCAGAAAGATGAAAATAACGCGATAGCGCATGGACGGTACAACCCCGAAATCAAAACAGACAGCCTAATCGGTATCTTCCTTGCGCTACTGATGAGGCTCAATAAGAATCGTCGGATTGGACTGTTATTTTGTAAAGAAATATAAACCCCGTAACCTAATCCATCAGATGCGACGATTGCAGATAGTTAAGCAATAGCACCGTTTTGCCGTCACGGATCTCCCCGGTTGTGATCATCTCCAGCGCTCGGGTGAATGGTAGTTCCAGGACTTCGATATCCTCGTCTTCAACGCCCCCGCCCGCATTGGCACGCTGGTTGTCACTGTACTGCGCGATAAAAAAGTGGATCAATTCCGTCAAGCCGCCTGGCGACATGTAGAGCTCAAAGAGTTTACGCACCTCACCAACTTCATATCCGGTCTCTTCGATCGCTTCTTTGCGAATACAGGCTTCAGGTTCATCGTTATCCAGCAGCCCGGCGCAGGTTTCGATCAGTTGTCCGCTTTCGTTACCGTTCACCCAGGTGGCGACGCGAAACTGACGAATCAGCACGACGGTTTTTTTCTCCGGGTTATACAGCAGAATAGTGGCGCCATTACCGCGATCATAAACCTCGCGTTTGTGACGAATCACCTCGCCATTGCTGCGGGTCAGATCGTAAGTAATATTGCGCAGGATGAAGTAGTTATCAGAAAGGACTTTATCTTTGATGAGGGTAATTTGTTGCGACATACCGGCTCCACGGCGAGAAGTGAGAAATAATACTACGCCGTGAAACCGGGTTTGTCTTGACCCCAGGCTAGTGAGATTTGACTGATTTTATATCCGTCATACTTCAAGCGACGGGTTTGTTGGCTGTACTCAGAAACCCCGGTCACATAGCTCTCTATGCATCTGGGGATTTCTTCTTTTGCCGCCTTCCTGCAACTCGAATTATTTAGGGTATATGCCCAGCCAGTCGACGATCCCCTGCGCTGCATGTCGCCCTTCTGCCATTGCAGTGACCACCAGGTCCGCACCACGTACCGCATCACCACCAGCAAAGATCTTCGGATGAGTCGTTTGATAACGATAAGCGCTCTCGACATCAGCAGCAATCCGGCCCCAGTCATCAACCTTCACACCATGAGCCTCCAGCCACGGCATACCATGCGGATGGAAACCAAACGCCATAATGACTGCATCAGCGGGCATCACAAATTCACTTCCCGCGATCGGTACCGGGCGGCGACGTCCCTGCGCATCAGGCTCGCCGAGCTGTGTGCGTAAGAAACGTACGCCACTGACGCCCCCATCGGCATTCAGCATCAGCTCAACGGGCTGGACGTTAAATTCAAAGTTAGCCCCCTCTTCGCGTGCGTTTTTTACCTCTTTTTTCGAGCCAGGCATGTTGGCTTCATCACGACGATAAGCACAAGTCACCTGGCTTGCACCGTGGCGTAGCGCGGTACGTACGCAATCCATCGCCGTATCACCGCCTCCCAGCACCACAACGTTCAGCCCGGCGGTATCAATAAACGGCTCCTCCGGTAGTTCATCCAGCCCCATCACCTGCTTGGTATTAGCAATCAGAAACGGCAACGCATCATAAACGCCCGGCGCGTCTTCGTTCGGCAGATCCGCTTTCATAGAACGATAGGTCCCTACGCCCACAAACACGGCGTCATAATCGTCCAGTAGTGATGCCAGCGTTACGTCCTTACCCACTTCACAGTTAAGCTGGAAATTAATCCCCATAGCGCTGAAAATTTCACGACGACGCACCAGTAACGATTTATCCAGTTTGAAGGCCGGAATACCAAACGTCAGTAAGCCACCAATTTCAGGATGGCGATCGTACACGGTGACGCTGACGCCGTTGCGCACTAACACATCCGCACAAGCCAGACCGGCAGGCCCTGCGCCAATAATAGCGACACGCTTATCCACTTTTTGCACATCGCCTAAATCAGGCCGCCATCCTTTACTCAGCGCCCGGTCAGAGATGTAACGTTCAATATTCCCGATAGTGACCGCACCATGCTCGTTACGCACCGTACATGCCCCTTCACAGAGCCGATCCTGAGGACATACCCGCCCGGTAATTTCCGGCAGACAGTTGGTCTGGTGAGAAAGCTCCACTGCTGCATCAATATTTCCTGCTTTCACCAGCTCAATCCACTGGGGAATATGATTGTGCAGTGGACACGTCCATTCGCAGATGCTGTGTTCACCACACTTCAGGCAGCGGGAGGCTTCCCGCTCGGCCTGTGCCGTACGAAATGGCAAATAAATTTCATCAAAACTGGTTTTACGTGCCTCAATCGCCAGCTTATCTGGCTCGCCGCGCGGCGGAGTAGCCTGCATCTGCTCGCGTTTGGTGATCATGTGGGAGGTAAAATCGGTCGCCCTGGCATGCCAGGGCTGGCTCTCCAGACTGGCCGTGCGCAGTCGACGTGCTTTTGACAGACCGGTGAGCGAAGTTTGCGTCACCAACTGTAGCGCTTGCGCCGGACAGTTTTCCACGCAGGCCGGTCCCTCTTCACGTCCCTGACACAGATCGCATTTATGCGCTGTCGCTTTCACCTTTCCTTTCGCAACGGGAGTAAGTACGATCTGCATCGTGCCAAAGGGACAGGCAACGACGCAGGATTTACAGCCGATACACTTTTGCGAATTTACCTGAATGCTGTCATTGTCATGGCTGATTGCACCGTTTGGACAGCTTCTGGCGCAAGGTGCATCCTCACAGTGGTGGCAGGTCACCGCGCTGCGTTGATGCTGATGTTTAATGACCGTAATTCGGGGCTGAAAATGCCGTTGGCTCAGGACATGCTGCTCACCATTATGGGCCATGACACAGGCGACTTCGCAGGCATAGCATCCCAGGCACTGTTGGCTATTGACCATAATAAAACGATTCATGGCTTCCTTCTTTTTTGGTTGCAAAAACCTTATTCTTTATATGACTGTTGTTATTAACCGACCCTGAAGAGGGCGGCAATGTTCATTTGCCCAGGAAGCACAACTATTTATCCAGAACCTGTGGCAGATCAATTTATTTCATCGCATATGAAATTGCGTTTCAGTTACCATCCTGTTTCAGGCGATTTTATTAACATTTATCAAATACATTGAATCGTTTTAGCTGTATCAAAGCGCTACATGTATTGTGTGAGGATGCGCAAGTGACGGTAAAACGTCCGGTATCGGCCAGCCTGGCCAAGGCTTTTTTCTACATTGTGCTGCTGTCAATTCTCTCAACGGGCATTGCACTGCTCACACTGACCAGCAGCTTGCGAGATGCGGAAGCCATCAATATTGCCGGTTCATTACGCATGCAAAGCTATCGGCTGGGTTACGATCTACAAAGCAACAGCCCGCAACTCAGTTCACACCGTGAGTTGTTCCAGCAGGCGCTAAACTCTCCAGCATTACAAAATCTGAACGCCTGGTATGTGCCGCAAACGGTAAAAAGCCGCTATGGACATCTGCATGCAAACTGGCTGGAAATGAACTCCCGACTGATAAGTGGCGATTTGAAATGGTATCAAACCAATATCAACAACTATGTTGATCAAATTGACCTCTTCGTGTTGGCGTTACAGCATTATGCCGAGCGTAAAGTGAAACTGGTTTTTGGGATTTCACTGGCAGGCGGGATCGGAATATTTACTCTGGTGTTCTTTACCCTACGGCGTATTCGCCAGCAGGTAGTTCGTCCACTCAATAAGCTGGTGATGGCCAGCCAGCACATTGAACACGGTCAGTTTGATATCCCGTCGCTGGACACTGATTTGCCTAACGAACTGGGATTGCTGGCTAAGACCTTTAGCCAGATGTCGAGTGAGTTGCATAAGCTGTATCGTTCGCTGGAAGCCTCTGTGGCTGAGAAAACGCACGATCTCCACGAAGCAAACCGCCGCCTGGAAGTGTTGTACCAGTGTTCTCAGGCGCTGAATACCAGCCAAATCGATGTACACTGCTTCCGGCATATTTTACAAATTGTCCGCGAACACGACGCTGCGTATTTCCTGGAACTCACCGTCGGTGATAACTGGCGTATCAGCGAGGGGACGGAAAGCCATGACCTGCCAATGCAGATCCTGCCGGTCATGATGCAGGATACCGTTTACGGTGAACTTCACTGGCAAAGCCCCAATGTGCATGCCTCCACACCGCTGTTGAACAGCGTTTCGACCATGCTGGGGCGCGGGCTGTACTTTAATCAGGCGCAGAAACATTTTCAGCAGTTATTGTTAATGGAAGAGCGAGCGACCATCGCACGCGAACTCCACGACTCGCTGGCGCAGGTACTCTCCTATTTACGCATTCAGCTCACGCTGCTGAAACGCTCGATCCCGGAAGATAACGCCCCGGCGCAGAGTATCATGGCGGACTTTTCTCAGGCGTTGAACGATGCTTACCGCCAACTGCGCGAGCTGCTCACGACCTTCCGTCTGACCTTGCAGCAGGCCGATCTGCCCTCCGCCCTGCATGAAATGCTGGAAACCCTGCAAAATCAGACTTCGGCTAAACTGACACTCGATTGCCGATTACCAACGCTGGCGCTGGATGCGCAAATGCAGGTGCATCTGTTGCAGATCGTGCGTGAAGCTGTGCTTAACGCCATTAAACATGCCAGTGCGACCGAAATTGCCGTCAGTTGCGTGACTGCACCGGATGATAACCACACTGTGTATATCCGGGATAACGGCATCGGAATTGGTGAGCCTCATGAGCCTACAGGACACTACGGTTTGAATATTATGCGTGAGCGGGCAGAAAGACTTGGCGGCACGTTGACCTTCTCCCAGCCCTCCGGAGGCGGAACGCTGGTGAGCATCAGCTTTCGATCGGCATAAAGGGAAAGACAACTCATGTAAACAACGATAAAACGCCGGATAGTCCAGGTGCAGGCCAGACGGCGTTGGCACAAAAGGTACGCTGTAAACGCGCATGATAATTTACATTATCTTCTTTTTTTCTCCACGTTTGGCCCGTACCTTGCCGCTACAGTGAAGCAAGTCATACCCATTATTATATGCAGAAACACGAGGTCCCCTTTTAATGGCGAATTTTTTTATCGATCGCCCCATTTTTGCCTGGGTGTTAGCTATCCTGTTGTGCCTGACAGGAACCTTGGCTATTTTTTCGCTGCCCGTTGAGCAATATCCCGATCTCGCTCCGCCAAACGTGCGCGTGACTGCGAATTATCCTGGTGCATCAGCACAAACTCTGGAAAACACCGTGACCCAGGTTATCGAGCAGAACATGACCGGCCTCGATAATCTGATGTATATGTCATCACAAAGCAGCGGGACGGGTCAGGCGACGGTAATGCTTAGCTTTGTAGCAGGAACCGATCCTGATGAAGCCGTGCAGCAGGTACAAAACCAGCTGCAATCGGCAATGCGTAAGTTGCCGCAGGCGGTACAGGATCAGGGGGTAACCGTGCGTAAAACCGGGGATACCAATATTCTGACCATCGCTTTTGTCTCTACTGACGGCTCAATGGACAAGCAGGACATTGCAGACTACGTCGCCAGTAATATTCAGGATCCGCTCAGCCGAATTAACGGCGTGGGAGATATTGACGCCTACGGGTCACAATACTCCATGCGTATCTGGCTCGACCCGGCCAAACTTAACAGCTTCCAGATGACCGCCAAAGATGTGACCGATGCTATTGAGTCACAGAATGCTCAAATTGCCGTTGGCCAACTTGGTGGTACACCTTCAGTGGACAAGCAGGCGCTGAATGCGACGATTAATGCTCAGTCATTGCTACAAACGCCACAACAATTCCGCGATATTACGCTGCGCGTCAATCAGAACGGTTCAGAGGTTAAACTGAGTGATGTGGCAACGGTCGAAATGGGGGCCGAGAAGTATGACTACCTCAGCCGGTTTAACGGAAATCCCGCATCTGGTCTTGGTGTTAAACTCGCCTCTGGCGCCAATGAAATGGCAACGGCCGATCTGGTTATCAATCGCCTCAATGAGCTGTCTCAGTACTTCCCTCATGGTCTGGAATACAAGGTGGCATATGAAACCACCTCTTTTGTAAAAGCTTCGATTATTGACGTGGTGAAAACGCTGCTGGAAGCCATTGCGCTGGTATTCCTGGTGATGTACCTGTTTTTGCAAAACTTCCGTGCGACGCTTATTCCCACGATTGCTGTCCCCGTCGTCTTAATGGGCACCTTCTCTGTGCTCTATGCCTTTGGCTACAGTGTTAACACATTAACGATGTTTGCAATGGTGCTGGCAATTGGCCTGCTGGTTGATGACGCCATTGTGGTGGTGGAAAACGTCGAGCGAATCATGAGCGAGGAAGGTCTCTCGCCGCGTGAAGCAACACGAAAATCGATGGGGCAGATTCAGGGGGCGTTGGTTGGTATCGCCATGGTGTTGTCGGCAGTGTTTATCCCGATGGCCTTCTTCGGCGGCACGACCGGGGCAATTTACCGTCAGTTCTCGATTACGATTGTCTCAGCGATGGTGCTCTCGGTACTGGTGGCGATGATCCTGACTCCTGCTCTGTGCGCCACGCTACTCAAGCCGCTGCATAAGGGCGAACACCACGGACAAACCGGATTCTTCGGCTGGTTTAACCGCATGTTTAACCACAACGCCGAACGCTATGAGAAAGGTGTCGCCAGAATCTTACATCGCAGCCTGCGCTGGATACTGATCTACGTGTTGCTGCTCGGCGGAATGGTGTTCCTGTTCCTGCGGCTGCCAACCTCTTTCCTGCCGCTGGAAGACAGGGGTATGTTCACCACTTCAGTACAGTTGCCCAGCGGCTCCACCCAGCAGCAGACGTTAAAAGTGGTGGAAGAAGTGGAGAAGTATTACTTCACCCATGAAAAAGACAACATTATGTCAGTCTTCTCCACGGTCGGTTCCGGCCCTGGCGGAAATGGACAAAACGTAGCGCGAATGTTCGTCCGCTTAAAAGACTGGGATGAGCGTGGTACCACTACCGGAACCTCATTTGCCATTATCGAGCGCGCCACAAAAGCCTTTAACCAGATTAAAGAGGCTCGCGTCTTCGCCAGTAGCCCTCCGGCCATTAGCGGCCTCGGTAGCTCTGCCGGTTTCGATATGGAATTACAGGATCATGCCGGTGCGGGTCATGATGCGTTAATGGCGGCACGTGACAAGCTGATTGAGCTTGCAGCTAAAGACACCTCCCTGACCCGCGTACGCCATAATGGTCTGGACGACAGCCCGCAGTTGCAAATTGATATCGACCAGCGTAAAGCCCAGGCGCTGGGGGTTTCGATTGATGATATCAACGATACATTGCAGACGGCCTGGGGCTCCAGTTACGTCAATGACTTTATGGACAGGGGGCGCGTGAAGAAGGTTTATGTACAGGCGGCAGCAAAATATCGCATGCTTCCTGATGACATCAATCTCTGGTACGTGCGCAATAATAGCGGCGGCATGGTGCCCTTCTCAGCATTTGCCACCTCGCGCTGGGAGACAGGTTCGCCGCGCCTGGAACGCTATAACGGTTACTCTGCCGTCGAGATCGTAGGGGAAGCCGCGCCCGGCGTCAGTACTGGTACAGCAATGGACGTAATGGAATCCCTGGTCCATCAGTTGCCGACTGGATTCGGCCTCGAATGGACGGCAATGTCATATCAGGAACGACTTTCTGGTTCCCAGGCCCCTGCTCTGTATGCCATTTCACTGCTGGTGGTATTCCTGTGCCTCGCCGCGCTGTATGAAAGCTGGTCTGTTCCATTCTCCGTCATGCTGGTCGTACCGTTGGGGGTGATTGGCGCCCTGCTGGCAACCTGGGCGCGGGGTCTGGAAAACGATGTGTATTTCCAGGTCGGGTTATTAACAGTTATCGGGCTTTCGGCCAAAAACGCGATCTTGATTGTTGAATTCGCCAATGAGATGAATGAAAAAGGGCACGATTTGCTCGACGCCACGCTGCATGCGTGTCGCCAGCGCCTGCGTCCGATTTTGATGACCTCTCTGGCGTTTATATTCGGGGTGTTACCGATGACCGTCAGCAGCGGTGCAGGCTCCGGCGGTCAACATGCGGTTGGTACCGGCGTGATGGGCGGAATGATTTCAGCCACAATTCTGGCTATTTACTTCGTCCCACTGTTCTTTGTACTGGTGCGCAGGCGCTTCCCTCTGAAGCCAAAACCGGAATAACACACAAAAAAGGCGACTTACAATAAGTCGCCTTTTTTTATCCTTTTCAGGATTGTCTGCCAGAAATTTATTTACGAAGCATCACTTCGATAAAGTCTTTCCAGTTCCCCAGTTCACGTTCAATCATAACAACCTCTCTTATTATTATGGATATTCTACAAAATCATTCTCTTTCAAAGAAGATAATTTAATCGATAGTTGTGATTACATTCTCCAGTGCTGGGGGTCATGTCATCACTATGCGCCATACCCATAAATTTTATGTGACTTACTGCAATATTTTGAAATATTCATACATCATCTACTACTCTGGCAATTCTGATGGAAAAACAGTCTGATGCAAAGAGGTAAAATCTGAATTCCAGTTCAGTGAGAGTTTCGGAACTTTCAGGAATCATTATTCACTGTTGTTCAACAATGTTATATTTTTCTATAACGATTGAATGACAATATGTATTATCAGGGATCACAAAGCACAAGAATAAATATTCAAATTACGTTAATAAGGATTCAAATGATCACCCTCTACGGCATTAAGAATTGCGATACCATTAAAAAAGCCAGGCGCTGGCTGGAAGCTCACGGGATCGACTATCGTTTCCATGATTATCGCGTCGATGGTCTCGACAACGCGCTACTACAATCCTTTATCAGCGAGTTAGGCTGGGAGTCACTGCTCAATACGCGTGGGACCACATGGCGTAAACTCGATGAAGCAACGCGTAATCAAATTACCGATGCGGATGCCGCCGCCTCGTTGATGATTGAAATGCCAGCAATTATCAAACGCCCATTGCTCTGCGCGCCGGGTAAGCCTATGCTGCTGGGTTTCAGTGAATCCAGTTATATGCAGTTTTTTAATGAGGTGTAGTCTATGTCGTGCCCGGTTATTGAGCTGACACAGCAGCTTATTCGCCGTCCTTCCCTGAGCCCGGATGATGCCGGGTGCCAGGCGTTAATGATTGAACGCCTGCGCGCGGTAGGTTTTACCGTTGAGCGTATGGATTTTGGTGACACACAGAATTTTTGGGCATGGCGCGGACAAGGTGAGACGCTGGCATTTGCCGGTCACACTGACGTAGTGCCCGCTGGCGATGTTGATCGCTGGATTAATCCGCCATTTGAACCGACGATCCGCGACGGTCTGCTGTTCGGGCGTGGCGCTGCTGATATGAAAGGCTCGCTGGCGGCGATGGTTGTCGCAGCCGAGCGCTTCGTCGCCCAACACCCTAACCACAGAGGCCGTCTGGCGTTTTTAATCACTTCAGACGAAGAAGCCAGCGCCAAAAATGGCACCGTTAAGGTTGTTGAAGCGCTGATGGCGCGCAACGAGCGGCTGGACTATTGT
This sequence comes from Citrobacter sp. Cm038, assembly GCF_030333105.1. Taxonomy (NCBI): domain Bacteria; kingdom Pseudomonadati; phylum Pseudomonadota; class Gammaproteobacteria; order Enterobacterales; family Enterobacteriaceae; genus Citrobacter; species Citrobacter sp. Cm038. Next base: position 58,238 of record NZ_JAOWGO010000011.1, read on the forward strand.
CTGGTCGGCGAGCCGTCCAGTACGGAAATCGTCGGTGACGTGGTTAAAAATGGGCGTCGGGGTTCACTGACCTGCAACCTGACCATTCACGGCGTGCAGGGTCACGTAGCCTACCCGCATCTGGCCGATAACCCGGTTCACCGCGCAGCGCCAATGCTGAATGAACTGGTGGCGATCGAGTGGGATCAGGGCAATGAATTCTTCCCGGCAACGAGCATGCAAATTGCCAATATTCAGGCAGGAACCGGCAGCAACAATGTTATCCCTGGTGAACTGTTTATCCAGTTCAACTTCCGTTTCAGCACTGAGTTAAATGACGAGATGATCAAATCCCGGGTGCTGGAATTGCTGGATAAGCACCAGTTGCGTTACACCGTTGACTGGTGGCTCTCCGGCCAGCCATTCCTGACCGAGCGTGGCAAACTGGTGGATGCAGTGGTGAACGCCATTGAGCACTATAATGAAATTAAACCGCAGTTACTGACTACAGGCGGAACGTCCGACGGGCGTTTTATTGCCCGCATGGGGGCGCAGGTGGTTGAACTTGGTCCGGTCAATGCCACCATTCATAAAATAAATGAATGCGTTAATGCCGCCGACCTGCAACTGCTTGCCCGAATGTATCAACGTATCATGGAGCAACTCGTCGCCTGATGAGTGGCCCTGTAAGAGGAAATGAGCATGGACTGGCTGGCTAAATATTGGTGGATTTTAGTGCTGGTGTTTCTGGTAGGCGTATTGCTGAATGTAATTAAAGATCTCAAGCGCGTCGACCACAAAAAATTTCTCGCGAATAAACCGGAGCTTCCCCCGCATCGTGACTTTAACGATAAATGGGACGACGACGACGATTGGCCGAACAAAGACCAACCGAAAAAATAACCCGTAGGCCGAATTATACGCGTAGCGTTGCCATCCGGCACCCGCGCCTGATGGCGCTACGCTTATCTGGCCTACAGGGTTACATCATCTCAATGACATCATCATCGTTTGGTTTCCCCCCACTTAACGCTTCATCGAAATAGTGCTTCGGCACAGTAAAGCGCAAATGGTCGAGAGCAAACTGCATGCTGCGATCGTCAATGGCGTGACCCAGGTTTTCAACGATATCCAGCGTCACATCACCGCCCGCGCGAATTAACGCGTCCTGAGCCGCAACGGCGTGAGATAACTCAATCACCCGGTCTTCACCACCGTGAATCAAATGTACTGTCGTGGCCGTCGTTGCCACTTCCGGCAAACTGGCGTAACGACCATTAAAGGCAATCACCCGTGATGCCAGTCCAGGCTCGGCTTTGATGCTTTCAAGCGACATAATAGCCCCCTGCGAAAAGCCTATCAGTGCAGTTGCCCCAGGTGCGACGCCGCTCTGTTTTTGCCAGTAGCGAACGGTTTCGATAAATACCGGCATGATAGCGTCAACACGTTCCTGACGGTTCTCTTCCGTTACGCCCTGAACGGAAAACCATTGACGCCCGGAGGTTGAAGCATATGGCTCAGCACCGCCTATACTCACTATCAGCGCATCCGGAAACAAAGGTGCAAACCAGGATCCTATCTCTCCCATGGCAACAGGGTTATCGCCTACGCCATGAAACAACAGCAGCAACTGTTGCGCGGGTTTATCGGGGCTTTGAACAACAAAATGGTCATGTTTCATGGCGATCTCCTTAACTGATGAGCGTCATTCTACGCCGCTTAATCGCAATGACCATGCCAGGAAATTGAAGAAGTTAGTGAAAAAATTACCATTGCATAATGCGATTATGTAGCCGTTGTTCGCGTTCATTATCCAGTTGCGCTAACGCCTGCGCCGCCTCTGCACGCTGAAGCAGTAACAATGCTTTACGACCAGAAACGTTCAGTCGCTCGCACAGTTGTGCGTCAGTGCAGTGCTCTTGTAAACGTCCTCGCAGCGCCGGGAGAGGAAGCGTACTGTTCTGAAGCAGGCGACTCAGACAACCCAATGAGGTAAGTAGTGGCCGATGTGCAAAGGCAAATCCCGCCAGTTCTTCCCAGTCATCATCATTAAGCGTAGTTTCTTTCAGTGGGGATACCGGAATGGCCTCGTCATTCCACTGAGCCAGAATCACAGCGTCACGACGCAAGCGCAGGTTCTCCCTCTCAGCGAGACGCCTCCCCGCCTCACTGATGGGCAGTAAAGCCATTGCGGTGTAGCACCCGCTGCTGGCTTCCCGGTGGTTCCCCATACGAACCAACACAAAGCCACAACGCTGCCAGAAACGCCATAGCTCTTGCGTATAACCAAAACTGACGGAGAGGTAATCACACTGCGTGGAATAGCGATGGGCCTGCATAATCAACTGTTGCCCTATACCTTCCCGCTGGCGCGCGGGGTGAACCGCGATACGGCTGACACGACGTCCAGTGAGCGTCGCCGCCAGCGGATAACATCCGTGGGCAGCCAGAGACTGAGCCACCAGATTCCCTCTTGGTCGACGGTGCCCGGCAAAGACAGCCTGACTTAATTCTGCGGATAATCCTCCTTCGTCCACCAGCCAGACGGCACCAGCCACCGAGTCCGAGGCCGATGCCTGAAGAAAATGCTGACCTGGCGCATCCATCATCCGGCGAAGATCCAGCGGTGAGGTGCGATAATGCGCCCCGGAAAGCAACTGATATACCGCCAGCGGCAGATTCGGCCTGGTGCGCCAGGCATTCGCTTCAAACGTGGAAAAACGGATCTCTCCCCGAGGCGAATGCATAAAAGTTTCGTCATCGAATACCAGTGCATCGCTGACGACTTTTTCCAACGGACACCCCTGCGCCCACCGGACGGGCTGCTGTAACTCATATCGGCGCAGCGCCGGGAAACGGGCGCAGAATTTTAACAAGAACCCTCTGCCGGTTCCCTCATAACCCTGAACTGTAGTCGTTAACAACGTGCGGGGAAAACGCGAAACCAGTTGATGCAGCAACGGTGCGGGAATGGCAGCGGCCTCATCAACAATAAGCCAGTCTGCGGTTTCAGTCCCGGCTAACAGCGCATCCGGGGCCATAAAGCGGTAACGCTCACCGGCAAAGCGTGCCAGCACATCGGTTGCCGCTTTAGCGGGCGCAGTAACAATTGCCGTTCCCTTCATGCGTGAAATCAACTGCCCTGCTAAGGCTGATTTACCCCGACCACGTGCTGCAGTCACTGTTACCACACCACAGGGCATAGCCAACAGATGTTGTAAAATCGCCGCCTGCTCAGGCTGAGGCTCCCCATTCGCGGCTTGCCAGCCAGCACGTTCAGGGAAATGCGGGCATGAAAATAACTGATTCTGCAGCCAGTGCAGAGCTTGTCTGTCGCGAGTGATGACCCGTTTGAAGTGTTCGACAAAGTGTGGCGTTGGGATGGGTTGCGCGCAGTCACTCCAGCGCAGCGAATCTACATCCGGATGTGTCTGCCAGCTGTTCCAGGGGGGCGTCAGCAACACCAGCCAGCTCCCGGCATACAGCGTACCACTTAATGCGGCAAACGCTGCGGCGTCAAACCCAGACCGCGCATCAAAGACTGCATGACGAAATTCACGTCCCAGTAACGTTTGCAACGCCTGTGGCGTACAGCCCGGCTCTGAGGGAGGCTCTGCACCAACCCACAGCCAGTCGCCGGGTAATGTATCGCGCAGCGCTAACGCCTGCTCCTGACACCAGAGTCCCTCGCCACTGATAATCAGCAAACGGCGGATCCCTTCCCGGGTCATTTGTTCAGTTAGCGCACGCAGCGCGATGTAGTCAGACATCCCTGCCTCAATATCTTACATGCCTTTACCAAAGGTATTGCATTGCGCCGGATCGCCGCTATCAAAGCCTCGCTTAAACCAGGTAAGACGCTGTTCAGAGCTCCCGTGCGTAAAGCTGTCCGGCACCACCCGTCCTTGCCCCTGCTGCTGCAGGCGATCGTCGCCAATGGCCTGTGCGGCGTTCAACGCTTCTTCCAGATCACCTGATTCCAGCACACCTTGCTGTTGCATACTGTGCCCCCAGACGCCGGCAAAGCAATCCGCCTGCAGTTCCATACGCACGGAAAGTCGATTCACTTCAGCCTGTGAGGCGTTCTGTTGCATCTGGCGAATCTTTGGCTCGATACCCAGCAGTTTCTGCACATGGTGACCCACTTCATGCGCAATGACATAGCCCTGAGCAAAATCACCATCAGCGCCCAGCTTATTTTTCATGTCGTCATAGAATGAGAGGTCGATATAAACAGTACCGTCAGCTGGGCAATAAAACGGTCCCATAATGGACTGACCCACTCCGCAACCGGTACGCATGGAACCACGATACATCACCAGCCTGGGTTGCTGATAGGTACGGCCCATTTTTTCAAACTGCTGCCCCCAGGTATCTTCCGTTGTCGCCAGAATCACCGAGGTAAATTTGGCTGCTTCATCATCGTTGGGACTGATGGAGCGCGTTGATTGTTCTTGTGAAACGGGTTGGCCTGTCATTAATCCGGTGAGATCCACGCCGTAATACCCTGCCACGAGCACCACAATCAGCAGGATGATGCCGCCTTTACCACTTGGCAAACGAAAACCTGGCCCGCCCATAGAAGGACCGCCACCAGAGCTATTACGTCTGTCTTCTACATTGTCACTTTCACGACGCCCTTGCCAGCGCATAATCACCTCAACTTTTTATTCATTATGATGATGATCGTAGGCGGTTCGGAACAGGATTACCATAAGAAACAGTAATCAAATAGGTATGATTGATGAGCCGGTGAGCGATCGCCGGCTCGAAGGAGGGATCAGTCTAACTTCACGCCCAGGCGATGCGCGACGGCTTCATAGGCTTCGATCAGGCCGCCCAGACTCTGGCGGAAGCGATCTTTATCCATTTTATCCAGGGTTTCTTTATCCCACAGGCGGCTACCATCCGGAGAGAATTCATCACCCAGAACGACTTCGCCTTTATACAAGCCAAACTCAAGTTTGAAGTCGACCAGAATCAGGCCTGCGTCATCAAACATTTTCTTCAGCACGTCATTGGCCTTGTAGGTCAGCTCTTTCATACGTGCCAGATTCTCTTTGCTCACCCAACCAAAAGTTTCGCAGTAAGAATCGTTAATCATCGGGTCGTGCATTGCATCATTTTTCAGGAACAGATCAAACAGCGGCGGATTCAGTTCAATACCTTCCTCAACGCCTAAACGCTTCACCAGAGAACCTGCCGCACGGTTACGCACCACGCACTCAACCGGTACCATCTCCAGTTTTTTCACCAGACATTCGGTATCAGAAAGCAGTCGCTCCATTTGGGTAGGAATACCCGCTTCTTCCAGCTTAGTCATAATGAAATGGTTGAATTTATTGTTCACCATACCTTTACGATCAAACTGTTCAATGCGCGCGCCATCCCCTGCTGACGTATCATTGCGGAATTCGAGCACCAACAGGTCCGGGTTTTCCGTGCTGTATACGGTCTTCGCTTTACCACGATACAACTCAGCTTGCTTTTGCATCTTTATTACTCCTGGGTGTGAATTAACGATAAATATTGCGCTTTTCTGCTGACGCACACGTTTGCGTATCATATCAGAAAAAAAGGCTGGATTACTCCAGCCCTTTATTTTTACTTACTGAAAGCTGCCTGGAAGACGGCAACCAGCGCGTCGTTCTGGCTTTGCGTCAGGGTGTGTCCCTTCGGATCGATAAACTGCATACTGCTGCGGTTGTCTAAATCACCGACCTGCAGTTTGTAGTCACCGGATACCAGACCCGGATCGGTTGCGCCCAGTTCCTGCCAACCGCTGTCAGACAGTGGTTTGTAGGTCACGGCGAAACTGCCCTGAGAACGGGTGCTGTCGGTCACTTTCATGCCCACTTTCTCAAGAGCCGCCGGCAGACGTTGCCACACCACGTTGAACGGTCCACGAACGACCAACATCGGTAAACCGGTGTCATCGGCAGCACTCTGGACATCCATAGTTGCTGCAGAGCGGTTCTGCGCGGCATTCGCAGCATCGGTGGCGTTCTTATCCAGACCCGCAGAGATGACGTTCATCATCTCAGCGCTATAGCGCTGCATTGACGCCGCATCAGCTACTGGCTTACCGGCCTGTTCGAGGTTAACCAGCTTCACCGTCACCGCTTGCTGATAGCCCTGCGGTTTAACCGAGATTTGATAACGTCCACGGTACTGTTCGTCTTCATCCAGACGGTTCCAGTCAACCCAATCGGTAGTCAGCGTCTGGCTGGCATCATCGCGTTTGGTGATAGTGTAATTTTTAGACTGAATCACGCTGACAACCTGCGGCCACAGAGTGTTGGCACGGCCATTTTCCACCAGCAATGTTGCCGTATCACCCGCAATCTGGGTACGTGCGCCACTGACTAATGCTAACGGCTGAGCCGGTGGGCGAATATCCAGCGCTTTACCCACGGCACCACTGCCGTTAGTAACCGGGATATTATAGTCACCTGCGGTTATCGGCAGAATCATCCCAGCTGGCGCGTGAAGCTCAGCAAGCGGTGCAGCCTCCAGATAGGATTCGTCACCGCTCACCTGGCGCTTATAGCGCGAATCAGAACTACAGGCCGCGAGCAACATAACAAGCGAAACACCCGCAACCTTGGCCAGGCGCGACTTTTGTACTGAGTAAGCCATCAAATCTCCCTAAACTTTACAGCAAACCGGCATGCTTAAGCGCCGCTTTGACGATATCACGAGCATCGTCCGTGATTGGCGTCATCGGCAGACGCAGTGTATCGGTCGCCACAAGTCCCAACTCCTTACATGCCCATTTCACCGGGATAGGATTGGGTTCGACAAATAGTTTGTTGTGTAACGGCATCAGACGCTGATTGATCACCCGCGCCTCGGCAAAGTGCCCTTCTGCCGCCAGTTTGCACATTTCAGCCATATCACGTGCCGCTACGTTAGACGTAACAGAAATCACGCCATGACCACCAAGCTGAATAAAGTCCAGCCCGGTCGCGTCATCACCGCTGAGCAGAATAAAATCGTCTGAAACCAGCTCTTTGATCTGGTGAACACGACTTAAGTTCCCTGTGGCCTCTTTGATAGCGACAATATTTTTTACTTTCGCCAGACGACCAACGGTTTCCGGCAGCATATCGCAGCCAGTACGGGACGGCACATTATACAGAATTTGCGGCAGGTCAGTATGTTCAGCGATGGCTTTGAAATGCTGGAACAGGCCTTCCTGGGTTGGGCGGTTGTAGTAAGGCGTCACCGTCAGGCAGCCGACAATACCACTGTCGTTGAAACGCTGCGTCAGACTAATGGCTTCTGCGGTCGCATTGGCGCCGGTTCCGGCAATCACCGGAATACGCCCGTCGGCCAGCTCCAGCGTCATCATTACCACGTCGCCATGCTCATCATGACTCAACGTGGCGGACTCACCGGTGGTGCCAACCGAAACGATCGCCGAGGTGCCGCTGGCGACATGATAATCAATCAGTTTTTTCAGGCTCGACCGGCAGACTTTACCTTTCTCATCCATCGGCGTAATAAGCGCGACAATACTTCCCGTGAACATGGGCCATCCTCTGTGCAAACAAGTGTCTCAATGGTACGTTTGGTACGACAATAAAAGCAAGCGACCATAGCCCTTCTGATTGTTGTATGCATGTTTTTTTTATGCTTTCCTTATGATTACCTCACCTCTCAAAGGAAGAACAGGTTTGACACCGTCATCGCAACACTATCTGGTCATTACTGCGCTGGGTGCTGATCGCCCGGGAATTGTGAACACCATCACTCGTCATGTCAGCAGTTGTGGCTGTAATATTGAAGACAGCCGACTGGCCATGCTAGGTGACGAGTTTACTTTTATTATGCTGTTATCCGGTACCTGGAATGCCATAACCCTGATTGAATCAACCTTGCCGTTGAAAGGTGCAGAGCTGGATTTATTGATTGTGATGAAGCGAACGACTGCTCGCCCCCGTCCGGCGATGCCCGCCACGGTATGGGTGCAGGTCGATGTCCCCGACTCTCCCCATCTGATAGAACGCTTTACCGCACTTTTTGACAGTCACCAAATGAATATCGCGGAACTGGTTTCTCGCACACAACCGGCTGAAAACGGAAAGTCTGCACAACTGTTTATCCAAATCACGGCACATAGTCCCGCGTCACACGATTCGGCAAATATTGAGGATGCCTTTAAAGCACTCTGTACAGAACTCAATGCGCAAGGCAGTATTAACGTCGTCAATTACTCACAGCATGATGAACAGGATGGAGTTAAGTAATGAACCCACTGAAAGCCGGTGATATCGCACCGAAATTTAGCTTGCCGGACCAAGACGGAGAACAAGTAAATTTAACCGACTTCCAGGGACAGCGTGTTCTGGTTTATTTCTACCCGAAAGCCATGACGCCGGGCTGTACCGTGCAAGCCTGCGGCTTACGCGATAACATGGATCAGTTAAAAAAAGCAGGTGTTGAAGTCCTGGGGATCAGCACCGATAAACCTGAAAAGCTTTCCCGATTTGCTGAAAAAGAAGTGCTTAACTTCACGCTCCTGTCCGATGAAGATCATCAGGTATGCGAGCAGTTCGGTGTCTGGGGTGAGAAATCGTTTATGGGAAAAACCTACGATGGCATCCATCGCATCAGCTTCCTGATTGATGCCGAGGGTAAAATCGAACACGTGTTTGATGATTTCAAAACCAGCAATCACCACGATGTGGTCATGAACTGGTTGAAAGAAAACGCCTGATGTACATTGTGCCGGATTAGGCTTTTACACCGCCATCCGGCACAACCGCTATCTACTCAAATGTACCTTTAACGCATGCTTTCTTCTCTCTCACTACCGCAACCCCCTTCGCCCAGAGGTGATAAACTTCCAGCTCGTCGTTTAGTACCAGAATATCCGCATCACATCCGACCGCCAGACGGCCTTTATGCTCAAACCCAAGGAACTCCGCTACTGTGCGTGTCAGCGGACGTAGCGCCAGCTCCAACGGTATGGCATGAACCTTCACCAATTGGCGCACCGTATCAGCAAGTGATTCGAATCCGGCTACACCAATCCCCGTCAGATTACCGTGTTCATCAAATTCCGGCTGGCTGCCATTACCATCTGAACTCAGGGTAATACGCGACAGTGGAACTTCATGGCGCAGCGCAGTAGCAATAGCCATTGCCGGGGAGACAGGCTCATCAATACTGCTGGTGATGTCGATATAACCGCCTTTGCGGGCATACTCTAACGCGGCCTGAAACAGCGGCTCCGCACGGTTAACATGCGTTGGCAACAGCTTGGTGACAGGTACATCACTGCTGTTCAGAATGTCATACAACGACTCCAGCATGCGCGGACTGTCACCCATATGGAATACGCTGATCCCTGGTTTTTGTCCCAGCAATCCACCTACGCGCGACTGAGCCGCCATATTCGCCAGCACTGCTGTATTCGGGGCAGATGATCGATGGTCGGAAACTGCACATTTAACCCCAATCACTTTATCGATCAATGCCACATCGCGTTCAATACTGCCGGTAATAGTCGGCGAAGGTAAAGAGTAAGCGCCGGTTAGCATCCAGGCGCTGATGCCTTCATACTCCAGAGCTCGGGTTTTAGCCAACAGCGACTCCGGGTGGCGGGTGATGCCGTCAGTTCCCAGTAATCCCACAACCGAAGTAATACCTGCTTCAACCAGGCGCGACAGACGTACCTCCGGCGTGCGGGTATGTGGCCCAGCTTCCCCGCCGCCACCGATCAGATGGACGTGCTGATCGATAAACCCCGGACAAACAATAGCACCATCAAGATTGATACACTGGCAGCCAGGAAAATCTTCTGCAACGATTGTGGGCGCAACAGCAACAATTTTGCCATCAGAAACCAGTATATCCTGTAGTCCCAGATCTTCAGGTGCGTAAACGTGTCCACGTTGGAACAGCGTCAGATTAAGAATTGAACAGTTCATAACCTTCCTTGTCATGCAGCAACCTGCATAATTCAAATAGAGAATATGGATACCCGGCGGCATTGCGCCGCCACAGCATCCTGATTAGGATTCGTCAATCGTCTGACCATCCGGCCAGGCATGAACTACCGCTTTAATTAGCGTCGCCAGCGGAATAGCAAAGAATACGCCCCAAAAGCCCCAGAGACCGCCGAAAATAACCACTGACAGAATAATCACCAACGGATGCAGATTTACAGCCTCGGAGAAAAGTACAGGGACCAGCAGATTGCCATCCAGCGCCTGGATTATCAGGTACACGGCAAAACAGCTCCAGAATTCGGTCCCGAGACCAAACTGGAACAGTGCCACACCAACCACCGGAATCGTCACCACAAAGGCGCCGATATACGGGATCAGGACTGAGAACCCGACCAGCACCGCCAATAGCAGAGAATAGTTGAGGCCAAACAGCAGGAAGCCAAGCCAGGTCGCAACCCCCACCACCACCATTTCGAGCACTTTGCCACGAATGTAGTTAGTGATTTGCTGATTCATCTCTTTCCAGACCTGCCCCGCCAGCCCGCGATTACGCGGCAACACCCGACGCACAGCATTCAGCATCTGCCCTTTGTCTTTCACCAGGAAGAACACCATCAACGGCACGAGAACCAGATACACCGCCAGTGTCAGTAATCCGACCAGGGAGGCCACAGAATATTTCACCACCGAGTCGCCCATCGTGAGCATCCGCGAGCGCATATTCTCCGCCATCGCATCAATAATGCCAGCGTCCATCAGCGCCGGATAACGTCGTGGTAAGGTTGCGGCAAAGTCAGAAAGCTTATTCAGCATGCCGGGCATATCACGTATCAGATAAATCCCCTGCTGCCACGCGACAGGCATCACCACGAACGCCATCAGTAGCAAGATACCGACAAACACCACCAGCACAATGGATGTCGCCCAGGGTCGGGAACAGCCGATATTTTCCAGACGCACTGTCGGCCATTCAAGCAGGTAAGCCAGCACAATCGCGACCAGCAGCGGTGCTAACAGACCGCTAAAGAAAAAAAGAATACCAAAACCGGCAACCAGGATAACCAACAAGGCAATAGCCTCTGGGTCGCTAAAGCGGCGGCGATACCATTGCATCAGCATTTCGAGCATAAAACCCTTCCATGAACCTCAATAGCGGGATTGCGATCCCGAATTGTATCGAAATGTCACAAAAAAGACTTCGCTTTTTATGACTCATTCCGAAAAGTGAAAAGACATTCTTCCTGGGTGTTCATCGCAGGATTTCGCAGTTACACTCCGAATGCTGCCGGAGTGTGAACGATACTTCGCAGCACGGGTCAAAATGGCTATCTCCATGAATACAGGACAGAGGTTATGTTCAGGCAGTTGAAAAAAAACCTGGTTGCTACCCTCATTGCTGCACTAACTATCGGTCAGGTCGCGCCCGCATTTGCTGATACTGCGGACACGTTACCCGATATGGGGACCTCAGCAGGGAGCACACTCTCCATCGGTCAGGAAATGCAGATGGGCGACTATTACGTGCGCCAACTGCGCGGCAGTGCGCCGTTAATTAACGACCCGCTGCTGACCCAATATATTAATACTCTGGGGATGCGCCTGGTATCCCACGCAGACTCAGTAAAAACCCCGTTCCATTTCTTTTTGATTAATAACGACGAAATTAACGCCTTTGCTTTTTTTGGCGGCAACGTTGTTCTGCACTCCGCACTCTTTCGCTATTCCGATAACGAAAGCCAACTGGCCTCGGTAATGGCGCACGAAATCTCCCACGTCACGCAGCGCCACCTGGCGCGCGCCATGGAAGATCAAAAACGTACCGCCCCGCTGACATGGGTAGGCGCACTGGGTTCAATTTTATTAGCAATGGCCAGTCCGCAGGCGGGGATGGCAGCCCTTACCGGCACCCTGGCGGGAACGCGTCAGGGGATGATCAGCTTCACCCAACAGAATGAACAGGAAGCGGATCGTATTGGTATTCAGGTACTGCAGCGCTCAGGTTTTGATCCGCAAGCAATGCCAACGTTCCTGGAGAAACTGCTCGACCAGGCTCGTTACTCCACACGTCCACCTGAAATTCTGCTGACTCACCCCCTGCCAGAAAGTCGTCTGGCGGATGCACGTAACCGAGCTAACCAGATGCGTCCAGCCGTGGTGCAATCGTCTGAAGAATTTTATCTGGCAAAAGCACGAACCCTGGGGATGTATAATTCTGGCCGCAACCAGCTAACCAGCGACCTGCTGGATAACTGGTCGAAAGGCAATGTCCGTGAACAGCGGGCTGCACAATATGGTCGGGCGCTACAGGCGATGGAAGCCAGTAAATATGACGAGGCGCGTAAAGCGCTGCAGCCTCTGCTGGCTGCAGACCCTAACAATGCCTGGTATCTCGACCTGGCTACGGATATCGATCTCGGCCAGAAGAAAACCAGCGATGCCATTAATCGCCTGAAAAATGCGCGCGACCTGCGCGTAAATCCGGTATTGCAACTTAATCTGGCGAATGCATATTTACAGGGCGGACAAGCCAAAGAGGCCGCAACCATCCTCAATCGTTATACGTTTAACAATAAAGATGACGCTAACGGCTGGGATTTGTTAGCACAAACGGAAGCCACCCTGAATAACCGCGATCAGGAGCTGGCGGCACGTGCGGAAGGGTATGCCCTGGCGGGGCGTCTTGACCAGGCCATCTCTATGCTCAGCAGTGCAAGCTCGCAGGTGAAACTGGGAAGCCAGCAACAGGCCAGATACGACGCCCGTATCGACCAGCTACGCCAGTTGCAAGAGCGTTTTAAACCGTATACGAAGATGTAACAGGAAAACACAATGTCAGACGCGATTAAAATCTACCATAACCCACGCTGCTCAAAGAGCCGCGAAACGCTGGAGTTACTGAAGTCCAACGGTGTAGAACCGGAAGTGGTGCTTTATCTGGAGACACCTGCTGACGCAGCAACCCTGCGTGAACTGCTGCAGATGCTGGGAATGTCCAGCGCTCGCGAATTAATGCGCCAGAAAGAAGATCTCTACAAATCACTTAACCTGGCGGACAGTAGTCTGAGTGAAGATGTGTTGATTGAGGCGATGGTGAAAAACCCGAAATTGATGGAGCGCCCGATTGTGGTGGCAAACGGTCAGGCGAGAATTGGTCGTCCGCCGGAACAAGTACTGGAAATCATCGATTAACATCAAATAACACCGCAGCCTTTCCGGTTGCGGTGCTTACAGTTTTAAAATCTCTTTGACGAACGGAATAGTTAGTTTGCGCTGAGCGGTGATCGATGCGTGGTCGAGTTGATCCAGTGTCATAAACAAAGTGCGCATTTCCCGATCCAGTCGTTTTAACAGAAAGCGCCCCACATCTTCCGGAAGTTCGAACCCGCGTAATCTGGCACGTAGTTGCAAAGCCTGAAGCTTGTCTTCATCCGAGAGCGGCTGCAGCTTATAGATTTGTCCCCAGTCCAGGCGCGAAGCAAGATCCGGTAGTCCCAGATTCAGCTGTCTTGGCGGGCGATCGCCGGTGATCAGCAGCCGGGTTTTCCCTGACTCAAGAATACGGTTGTAGAGATCAAAAATAGCCATTTCCCACAGGGAATCCCCGGCAACGCATTCGATGTTATCAATACACACCAGTGACAGATGTTCCATACCGTCAAGCACTTCCGGTACGAACCAGGTACGTTTGTCCAGTGGTACATAACCTACCGCATCGCCGCGCTGAGACAACTCGGCGCATGCTGCATGCAGCAAATGGCTACGGCCCGCGCCTTCGCGCGACCAGAGATAGATATACCCGCTATGTTCCTGACGCAGCACGTTTTGCAGTGCAGCCAGTAGAGAGGAGTTATCCCCCGGCCAGAAACTCGCGAAAGTTTCATCGTCAGGAAGATAAAGTGGCAGAGAGAGCTGTGCCGGTGTGTTCAGAGATACCTCAACCCAGGATTTCATAAAATCGCGTTGAGTTTACCACAGAAATGCGTCGTGATAGAACCGGGCAGCGTCGCTGCCCGGTCAAAGACTTAGTGTTGCGGGGTGTCTTCTGCATCTTTGGCGTCGAGGACAACTTCCTCCGGACGCAGCAAGCTAATCGCTTTGAAGATCAGGCTCAGGCATACGCCGACAATAGTCGCCAGTGCCATCCCTTTCAGTTCAGCGGCACCAATGTGAACCTTTGCACCACTCACACCGATAATCAAAATAACCGACGTCAGGATCAGGTTTTGCGCTTTGTTGTAATCAACTTTCGATTCGATCAACACGCGAATACCAGATGCGCCGATAACTCCGTACAGCAGCAGCGACACACCGCCCATCACCGGTAGCGGGATAATCTGAATCGCGGCAGCCAGTTTACCGACGCAGGAGAGCAGAATGGCAAAAATAGCCGCACCGCCAATAACCCAGGTACTGTATACACGGGTAATGGCCATCACGCCGATGTTTTCGCCGTAAGTGGTGTTAGGCGTGGATCCAAAGAAGCCAGAGATCACCGTCGACAGACCGTTGGCGAACATCGAGCGATGCAGTCCAGGATCGCGAATCAAATCTTTTTTCACGATATTCGCCGTTACCACCAAATGCCCTACGTGTTCAGCAATAACTACCAGTGCCGCAGGCAGGATGGTCAGAATGGCAACCCATTCAAAGCGTGGTGTGTAGAAGGTCGGCAGAGCAAACCAGTGAGCCTGAGCAATCGGCGTGGTATCCACAACGCCCATCACAAAGGAGAGCGCATAACCCGCCAGTACACCAATCAGAATGGGGATAATGGCCATAAAGCCACGGAACAGTACTGAACCAAAAACAGTTACCGCCAGCGTTACCATAGAGATGATAATTGTTTTGGAATCTGGCATTTGCCCCTCTGCAGGAAGCAAACCAGCCATACCAGCTGCAACGCCAGCCAGTTCCAGACCGATAACGGCAACGATTGCGCCCATGGCCGCAGGCGGGAACATCACATCCAGCCAGCCGGTCCCTGCTTTCTTAACGATGAAAGAAACCAGGCAGAACAGAACGCCGCACATAATAAAACCACCGAGCGCCACTTCATACCCAAGCGGTAGCAACAGCAATACCGGAGAAATAAACGCGAAGCTGGACCCCAGATAGGCAGGAATTTTGCCTTTACAAATGAAGAGATACAGCAGTGTACCAATACCGTTAAACAGCAGGACAGTTGCCGGGTTGATATGAAACAGGACAGGCACCAGTACCGTTGCACCAAACATGGCGAACAGGTGCTGCAAACTAAGCGGGATCGTCTGTAAAAGCGGCGGTCTCTCACTCACCCCGATAGCACGGCGCGTCATAGTGTTTTCCTCTGAGTGTTGTTTGTTATTAGTGATTAGGTTGTTTTATTCAAAAAAAAGCCGACTCTTAAAGTCGGCTTCTTTTTATTTATTCATTTACTTAGTACCAAAAATCTTATCGCCAGCATCGCCGAGTCCCGGAATAATGTATCCTTGCTCGTTCAGCCCCTGGTCGATAGATGCGGTATATAGCTCAACATCCGGGTGCGCTTTTTCCAGTGCCGCGATACCTTCCGGTGCGGCTACCAGCACCAGTACTTTAATGCTGCTGCAGCCCGCATTTTTCAGCAGGTCGATGGTGGCGATAACGGAACCGCCAGTGGCCAGCATCGGATCGACGATCAGCGCCATACGCTCATCAATATTAGAAACCAGCTTCTGGAAGTACGGTACCGGCTCCAGAGTCTCTTCGTTACGGTACATGCCAACTACGCTGATACGCGCACTCGGAACGTTTTCCAGTACGCCTTCCATCATACCCAGGCCCGCACGCAGGATTGGTACAACAGTGATTTTTTTACCTTTAATTTGGTCTACTTCAACCGGGCCATTCCAGCCTTCGATGGTTACCTTTTCGGTTTCCAGACCAGCGGTTGCTTCATAGGTCAGCAGGCTGCCAACTTCCGAGGCGAGTTCACGAAAGCGTTTAGTGCTGATGTCATTTTCACGCATCAGTCCCAGCTTGTGTTTGACGAGTGGGTGTTTGACTTCCACGATCTTCATACTCTTCTCCTTTCCTCAGACGAGTGGCAACCACAAAAAAATCGCCGGATTATACCGCTTTTCCTCTCTGGCGCAACACTGCATACGCTTGATATGGATCAACCAAAGTCATTTGCGTTCGGGAGATGAGTATAAAACAAGGCCACAGTCTTGACGGAAAATAGTATCAATATATTGAATTATATAAGCATTATCTTCTGGTCTGTATGACGTATTGAAGCCACAAAAAAGATTTTCTGAATATTGTTCATCAGACTCACACCCGTTAACACGTATCCAGCATCGTCGGGTTGCGGTTTATTGTGCTATTGAAAAGGTCAAACGCTGGAAAAAACAGCAGAAAAAAGTCGTTGCAGAGCAGGCTCGCAAACGTTTGCTTTCCCTGTTAGAATTGCGCCGAATTTAATTGCTACCGCAAGTTAACGCGTGGGGACCCAAGCAGTGACCGATAAAACCTCTCTTAGCTATAAAGATGCCGGTGTTGATATTGACGCAGGTAATGCTCTGGTTGATCGAATCAAAGGCGTAGTGAAGAAAACTCGTCGCCCGGAAGTTATGGGTGGATTGGGTGGCTTCGGCGCGCTGTGCGCATTGCCGCAAAAATATCGTGAACCTGTACTGGTTTCCGGCACTGATGGCGTAGGTACAAAACTGCGTCTGGCAATGGATCTAAAACGCCATGACACCATTGGTATTGACCTGGTGGCGATGTGCGTTAACGACCTCGTGGTTCAGGGCGCTGAACCGCTGTTTTTCCTCGATTACTACGCTACCGGCAAACTGGATGTGGATACCGCTGCCAGCGTGATTAACGGTATTGCTGAGGGATGTCTGCAGTCTGGTTGTGCGCTGGTCGGCGGGGAAACCGCTGAAATGCCGGGGATGTATCACGGCGAAGATTACGACGTGGCCGGCTTCTGCGTTGGGGTAGTAGAGAAATCAGAAATTATCGACGGTTCAAAAGTAGCTGATGGCGATGTGCTGATTGCACTCGGCTCCAGCGGCCCACACTCCAACGGTTATTCCCTGGTGCGTAAAATCGTGGAAGTCAGCGGTTGTGACCCGGAAACGACCGAACTGGAAGGAAAACCACTGGCCGACCACTTACTGGCGCCGACACGCATCTATGTGAAATCCATTCTGGAACTGATCGAGAAGGTCGATGTGCATGCTATCGCACACCTGACCGGCGGCGGTTTCTGGGAAAATATTCCGCGCGTACTGCCAGATAACACGCAGGCGGTCATCGACGAATCCTCATGGCAATGGCCAGCCGTCTTCAACTGGCTGCAAACCACAGGTAACGTCAGCCAGCACGAGATGTATCGTACCTTCAACTGCGGCGTAGGTATGGTCATTGCCTTGCCGGAAACTGAAGTGGAAAAAGCACTCGCCCTGCTGAATGAGAAAGGTGAAAACGCTTGGAGAATCGGTATCATCAAAGCTTCTGATTCCGAACAGCGTGTGGTTATTGAATGAAAAACATCGTGGTGCTCATTTCCGGCAACGGAAGCAATTTGCAGGCGATAATTGACGCCTGCAAACAGAAAAAAATCAATGGCACCATACGTGCAGTATTTAGTAACAAGGCCGACGCGTTCGGCCTTGAACGTGCACGAGAGGCAACTATTCCGGCACATTCGCTGGAAGCAGGCCAGTTTGCCAGCCGAGAAGCATTCGATCGGGAACTGATAAAAGAGATAGATGCTTATGCACCGGATGTGGTGGTGCTGGCCGGATATATGCGCATCCTCAGCCCGGCATTTGTCGACCACTATGCCGGACGCTTACTCAATATCCACCCTTCCCTGTTACCTAAATATCCCGGCCTGCATACCCACCGTCAGGTGCTGGAAAACGGTGATGAAGAACATGGAACCTCCGTTCATTTCGTGACCGATGAACTCGACGGTGGCCCGGTTATTCTGCAAGCGAAGGTTCCGGTTTTTGACGGTGACAGCGAAGATGATGTTACTGCCCGCGTTCAGGCGCAGGAACACGCCATTTATCCGCTGGTGGTGAGCTGGTTTACCGACGGTCGCCTGAAAATGCGCGATAACGCGGCCTGGCTGGACGGCAATCGCCTTTCACCACAAGGCTATGCCGCTGACGAATAAAAGTCCCTCACATGGCCGGATAGGACGCAATGATGTCACCATCCGGCCATGAAGCCCCAGCTTGCCCGATGGCGCATCTACTCTTCCCCTTTCTCTTTGCTACCAGACGGTTTATTGTCATACTTTTCTGGCACAGTTGGACATCTGAGAGCAAAGCTCGCCATAATAAATCGGTAGTGTCCCGTGAATGAAACGGAGTAAAAGTGGTAATGGGTCAGGAAAAGCTATACATCGAGAAAGAACTCAGCTGGTTAGCGTTCAATGAACGTGTACTCCAGGAAGCTGCTGATAAATCAAACCCGTTGATTGAACGGATGCGTTTCTTAGGCATCTATTCCAATAATCTTGACGAGTTTTACAAAGTTCGTTTTGCCGAACTGAAGCGCCGTATCATTATTAGCGAAGAACAGGGTTCAAACTCCCACTCCCGCCATCTGTTAGGCAAAATCCAGGCCCGCGTATTGAAAGCCGATCAGGAATTTGACGGCCTGTACAATGAATTACTGCTGGAGATGGCGCGCAACCAGATCTTCTTAATCAATGAACGCCAGTTATCAGTGAATCAACAGAGCTGGTTACGCCATTACTTCAAGCAATACCTTCGCCAGCACATCACGCCGATCCTGATTAACCGCGAGACAGATTTAGTTCAGTTTTTAAAAGACGACTATACCTATCTGGCCGTGGAGATCATTCGCGGCGATACCATTCGTTATGCTCTGCTGGAAATTCCGTCCGACAAGGTTCCCCGCTTTGTGAATTTGCCGCCGGAAACGCCGCGCCGCCGCAAACCAATGATTTTGCTGGATAACATCTTACGTTATTGCTTGGATGATATTTTCAAAGGGTTCTTTGATTACGATGCGCTGAATGCCTATTCGATGAAAATGACCCGCGATGCCGAATACGATTTGGTGCACGAGATGGAATCCAGCCTGATGGAACTCATGTCATCCAGTCTGAAGCAGCGTCTGACCGCAGAACCCGTGCGCTTTGTGTATCAACGCGATATGCCGAATGCGCTGGTTGAGGTTCTGCGTGAAAAATTGACCATTTCTCGCTATGACTCGATAGTTCCCGGTGGTCGTTACCATAACTTCAAAGACTTTATTAACTTCCCTAACGTTGGCAAAGCCAATCTGGTGAACAAACCGCTGCCCCGGCTGCGCCATATCTGGTTTGATAACGAGAAATTTCGTAACGGCTTTGACGCGATCCGTGAACGCGATGTTCTGCTTTATTATCCGTACCACACTTTTGAGCACGTACTTGAATTACTGCGACAGGCCTCCTTCGACCCGAGCGTGCTGGCGATAAAAATTAACATCTATCGCGTGGCAAAAGACTCTCGCATCATCGACGCGATGATTCATGCCGCACACAACAGTAAAAAAGTCACCGTGGTGGTGGAATTGCAGGCACGTTTTGATGAAGAAGCTAACATTCACTGGGCCAAGCGTCTTACCGAAGCAGGCGTACATGTTATCTTCTCCGCGCCAGGGCTGAAAATTCACGCCAAGCTATTCCTGATCTCACGTAAAGAAGGCGATGAAGTCGTGCGCTACGCGCATATCGGGACGGGTAACTTCAACGAAAAAACGGCACGATTGTATACCGACTACTCTTTACTGACTGCCGATTCGCGCATTACCAACGAAGTCCGCCGGGTATTTAACTTTATTGAAAATCCGTATCGTCCGGTAACTTTCGATTACCTGCTGGTTTCCCCGCAAAACTCACGACGTCTGCTGTACGGAATGATCGATAAAGAGATTGCCAATGCACAGCAAGGTAAGCCTTCCGGCATCACGTTAAAACTGAATAACCTGGTTGATAAAGGCCTGGTTGACCGCCTCTATGCGGCATCAGGCTCAGGTGTGCAGGTCAATTTGTTGATCCGCGGTATGTGCTCCCTGATCCCGAATCTGGAAGGTATCAGTGACAATATTCGCGTCATCAGTATCGTTGACCGCTACCTTGAACACGACCGGGTCTATATATTCGAAAACAGCGGTGATAAACAGGTTTACCTCTCCTCCGCAGACTGGATGACGAGAAACATCGATTATCGTATCGAAGTTGCCACACCGCTTCTCGATCCACGCCTTAAGCAACGCGTGCTGGATATTATAGAGATCCTGTTCAGCGATACGGTGAAAGCCCGTTACATTGATAAAGAACTGAGTAATCGCTACGTGCCACGTGGAAACCGCCGTAAGGTTCAGTCACAATTGGCGATTTATGACTACATCAAATCACTCGAGCAACCTGACACTAGCCTAAATAATTCAAGTTGTGGGAAGGCGGCAAATGAGAGAGTCCCCGGGAGCTTACGCCGGTAAGTGACTGGGGTGTAAGAAAGCAGCCAACACAAACACAACTTGAAGTATGACGGATAAACGCTATGCCAATACACGACAAGTCACCACGACCGCAGGAGTTTGCTGCGGTCGACCTTGGTTCAAATAGTTTTCATATGGTCATTGCCCGGGTAGTCGATGGCGCGATGCAAATTATCGGACGCCTGAAACAACGCGTACATCTGGCGGATGGGCTCGGCGAAGACAACAAGCTGAGCGAAGAGGCGATGGAGCGCGGATTAAGCTGTCTGTCATTATTCGCGGAACGTCTGCAGGGCTTTCCACCATCAAGCGTATGCATTGTGGGGACTCACACTTTGCGCCAGGCGCTGAATGCGACTGATTTTCTGAAGCGAGCAGAAAAGGTCATCCCCTACCCGATTGAAATTATCTCCGGTAACGAAGAAGCCCGACTGATATTTATGGGCGTTGAGCACACACAGCCGGAGAAAGGTCGCAAGCTGGTTATCGACATCGGCGGCGGTTCGACTGAACTGGTTATTGGGGAAGACTTCGAGCCGAAACTCGTCGAAAGCCGCCGTATGGGCTGCGTCAGTTTTGCTCAAATGTATTTCCCTAGCGGCACAATCAGCCGGGAAAATTTCCAGCGCGCGCGCATGGCGGCCGCGCAAAAACTTGAAACGTTAACCTGGCAGTTTCGTATTCAGGGCTGGAACGTGGCGCTGGGAGCCTCAGGCACGATCAAAGCGGCGCACGAAGTACTGCTGGAAATGGGTGAAAAAGATGGTTTTATCACCCCCGAACGTCTGGACATGCTGACCAGCGAAGTGCTGAGACATTCCTCATTCGAAGCGCTCAGTATGCCTGGGTTATCCGAGGACAGAAAAGCTGTTTTTGTACCGGGCCTGGCTATCCTGTGTGGCGTTTTTGATGCGCTGGGTATCCGTGAACTTCGACTTTCTGATGGCGCACTGCGTGAAGGCGTGTTGTATGAGATGGAAGGACGTTTTCGCCATCAGGATGTACGTAGCCGCACCGCCAGCAGCCTGGCGAACCAGTACAATATCGACAGCGAACAAGCTCGTCGCGTGCTGGAAACCACCATGCAGATGTACGACCAGTGGCATGCACAGCAGCCCAAACTGGCCCATCCGCAACTGGAAGCATTGCTCAGATGGGCAGCCATGCTGCACGAGGTTGGGCTGAACATCAATCACAGTGGCCTGCACCGTCACTCGGCTTACATTCTGCAAAACAGCGACTTGCCAGGTTTCAACCAGGAACAGCAATTGATGATGGCGACGTTAGTTCGCTACCATCGTAAAGCCGTAAAGCTGGATGATTTACCACGCTTTACGTTGTTCAAGAAGAAACAGTTTCTGCCGTTGATCCAACTATTACGACTGGGTGTATTGCTGAATAATCAGCGTCAGGCGACCACAACGCCGCCGACACTTACGCTGGTAACTGACGAAAATCACTGGACATTACGCTTCCCGCACGACTGGTTCAGCCAGAACGCGCTCGTCCTGCTCGATCTGGAAAAGGAGCAGCAGTACTGGGAAGCCGTAACAGGCTGGCGTCTTAAGATCGAGGAAGAAAGCTCACCCGATATCGCAGCGTGAATTTTCAGCAGGTGTCAGCGCGTCTGACACCTGTTCCTCCAGAATCTCATTCAGCGGCAACGGTTTGCCAATCAGATAGCCCTGCATGTAATCAATGCCCAGAGAAATCACAGCGCTGCGAAGCTCTTCGGTTTCGACATACTCCGCAACCACCATCATTCTTTTCATCCGCGCCAGATGACAAATCGAAGCAACAATTTGGTAATCAAGGCTGTTCGAGACAATATTACGAATGAAGCTGCCGTCAATCTTCAGGATATCGGCACTCACGTCTTTAAGCCGCGCATAGCTGGCATAACCAGTACCAAAGTCATCAATCGCAATCTGACACCCCAATACCTGTAATTGCAGCAATGTTGCCTGGGCCTGTTCCGCATTGGTTAGGGCGTTACTTTCCGTTATCTCAAAAACCAGTTGCCACGCTTCAATCTGATATTTCTCCAGCAATTTAGCGATATCGGATGGAAGGCGGGCACGACACACTGATGTTGGAGACAAATTGATAGCAAAACGACGGGCTGGAATGCTTTCCCGATTTTGAGCCATAAATTTCAGTGTGTTTTCAATTACCCAAAGGTCAATACTGGATGACAGCCCAAACTCATGAGCTGCGGGTAAAAAACAATCAGGAGGAATGGTTTCCCCCTCCTCCCCCTTAAGCCGTAGCAAGATTTCATGATACATATCACCGCGTACACCCAAAATCGGCTGCGCCATCAGGAAAAAGTGATCATGCTCCAGCGCCTGCTGAAGTCGGTTCATCATTGCTACTTTATCTTTCAGATCTCGCTGCAAATTCATGGCACCACGTCGCTGCAAATTTTCAGGCGCATTGGTGACAAGGGAGAAATCGGCAATGGTACTCAGTTCGCCTAATAGCAGGTAGATATGACTGACCGGAGAGCGTACATAACAGTAGCTCATCCCAACCTGCGGCTGTAGAGCCATACCATCCCAGATAAAGCGGAATTGCTTAATATGCTTATCAAGTGCCTCAATACGTCGCTGGTGTGATTCGGTAGTAAGACGCAAAACAAGGTCATGTCCGGACATCTGGTATACACATTCATCGGGTGCCAGTTGTTCGGTGATCCAGTGAGAAAGCTTCTGCTTGTACTGGATGCGGAGCATAACGCCATAGTTTTTCCCGAGTAGCTCTAACCCCGGCACGCGCAAATAGCAGAGTGCTGACCATGGCGTACTCTTTAACGCCCGATTTAAAGCTCGAAGATTAGGGATATGTACTACAGGATCCAGATAAGCAAGACGGCGGGCCCGAGCGCTGACAATTCGCTGACGTGTCGCCAGCACTGCCATGTAACATACGATAAAAGAAAAAACCAGGTAGCTCGAGGAGGTGATCGCAAGCTGTGTATCGTAGCCGGGATACCAAGGCATATAGCGCTGATAATAATGAATTGCAGCAATCAGTATTACAGCCCAAGCTAACGAAATAAATCTATAACCGTAACGCATTGCCCCCCACAACATAACAGGCAATAAGAGCGACAGGGTATAATTCGTGCTAAATATTGAGCTATTATCATTTAATGGCATACACAGCAATACCATTAACGCAGCCAATATTATCAACCAGATAGCGAACTCTTTTTTTGATACTTTAGTATCAAATTGCAGCTTTAACTGAGAAAAATAGCTACGCAAATACAGTGGATTACGCGCAGTTCGGATAATAAAATAACACATTGGAACACCGATGAGATTCCCCACCAGCAATGCCTGATAGTTAATGAGTGTCGTAATATTAAAAGGCATAACTCCCATCATGCCAGATTTACTTTCATACACGCCAACAAACGCAGCAAACTGAAAGAGTATCAGGAATAACGTAGCCGGGCAGAAAACCTGCCAAAACATGCGCGGGAGCATCAGATGAGAGTCACCATGAGCAACATTGTTGCGTCGTGGGGAAAACACCCGATACCCACCCCAACTGAGTACAACTGTGATTATAAAGTGCGTGATAATTGAAAACGTTTCAGACAGACCTAACTGTGAATATTTAGACCAGAAAATAGCAATGATAATTCCCGGCAATGCTGCCAGGCCAAAAAATAGCATCAGACTAATCATCAGTGCTAAAGGCAGATAAAAAAGGACAATATTACCGGTACTAATATGTGCGTAAGTATTTGCTGAGCTCAATAAAGGCAGCAGCAAGGAAGGTAAGATGAGAGGTAATGCCCACCATTTATCTCTAATGCGAATATAGTTTTTATTGAGTTTCATAGATGCTCAGTAGGATCCTTCACATCCTGAAGGAGTTTCAGACAGGTATCCCACCTGACTTTAAAAAATGATGTTTAGTTCATCACAGCGGCCCTCAATTTTAGTTATCGCTTACGGAGGGCATTTGATATGTATCAAAAAAAATATCCCTCATTAATCATTTATTACTTTTTTTCTTTTTTATTTTCGTTAATTCATTATTAATGCAAATAATAAAATTATGTTCCATAACATAAAAAGATAAAACAACCGATGCGTTTTTACATTTTACATAATGATGAATTGACCATTCCCTCACAGTGTGCCTTAATGTAAGTATCGCCCACACTGTTGGGTACATTTGAAGGAACCTTTTGTGAGTCAGGCTACCAGTATGCGAAAACGACATCGATTTAACAGTCGCATGATCCGTATCATATTGCTTATCAGTTTTCTCTTCTTCTTCGGACGCTTCGTCTACTCTGCCATTGGTGCCTGGCATCATCACCAGGATAAAAAAGAAGCGCAACAGTCTTCACTCTCCGTAGAAACGCCTGCTCAACGCTAACTTTTGTTGACTGCCCCCGTGAGAAAATTGGCGGCTTAATACCGCCTGAACACTTTTTTGTTACGCCTTTCAGCCTCAACCAGCACCAGACGTCAGCGTTACTAAATGCTCACCCCCTGTGAATCTACTCCTCATATTTCGATGTGGCGTTGCTATTACGACTGCAACGGAGCCGTGCTGAAATTAAAAAGCCCTCTGTAAAAACAGAGGGCTTTAAGCGTGTTACTACCTGTTCAGAATCAGGTAAAAGTAGGTGTTATTCCCACTCAATCGTAGCTGGCGGCTTACCGCTAATGTCATACACTACGCGGGAAATACCGTTCACTTCGTTGATGATACGGTTGGAAACACGGCCTAAGAAATCATACGGCAGGTGTGCCCAGTGAGCGGTCATAAAGTCGATAGTTTCAACAGCACGCAGGGAAACAACCCAGTCGTACTTACGGCCATCGCCCATAACGCCAACCGAACGAACCGGCAGGAACACAGTGAACGCCTGGCTTACCTTGTTGTACAGGTCAGCTTTGTGCAGCTCTTCAATGAAGATAGCATCCGCACGACGCAGCAGGTCGCAGTACTCTTTCTTCACTTCGCCCAGTACGCGCACGCCCAGACCTGGCCCCGGGAACGGGTGACGGTACAGCATGTCGTACGGCAGACCCAGCTCCAGACCAATCTTACGCACTTCGTCTTTGAACAGCTCTTTCAGCGGTTCAACGAGGCCCATTTTCATCTCTTTCGGCAAACCGCCCACGTTGTGGTGAGATTTGATAACGTGTGCTTTACCGGTTGCAGAAGCGGCAGATTCAATCACGTCAGGGTAGATTGTCCCCTGCGCCAGCCACTTCACGTCTTCCAGACGCAGGGCTTCTTCGTCAAACACTTCGACGAATACGCGACCGATGATTTTACGTTTAGCTTCAGGATCGTTCTCGCCTTTCAGCGCGCTCAGGAAGCGTTCTTCTGCCGGGACGTGAACGATATTCAGACCAAAGTGGTCACCAAACATGTCCATCACCTGCTCAGCTTCATTCAGGCGCAGCAGGCCGTTATCAACAAATACGCAGGTCAGGTTCTTACCGATTGCACGGTGCAACAGCATTGCAGTAACGGAGGAGTCAACACCGCCGGACAGACCGAGGATCACTTTATCGTCGCCAACCTGCTCACGAATACGGGCAACGGCGTCATCAATGATTTTTGCCGGCGTCCATAGAGCTTCACACTGGCAGATGTCGCGAACAAAACGCTCCAGCATACGCAGGCCCTGACGAGTGTGGGTAACTTCCGGGTGGAACTGCACGCCGTAAAAACGTTTTTCTTCGTTTGCCATAATAGCGAACGGACAGGTTTCAGTGCTGGCAACGGTGACGAAGTCAGAAGGAATTGCCGTCACTTTATCGCCGTGGCTCATCCACACGTCCAGCAGCGGTTTGCCGTCTGCTGTCAGGGAGTCTTCGATGCCGTGGATCAGGGCACTGTCGGTTTTCACTTCCACCTGCGCATAGCCGAACTCACGCTCGGTTGAGCTTTCTACATGACCGCCAAGCTGCATCGCCATGGTCTGCATACCGTAACAGACACCAAATACCGGTACACCAGCTTCGAACACATACTGCGGCGCGCGCGGACTGTTGTCTTCGGTAGTGCTCTCAGGCCCGCCAGAAAGAATAATACCGCTTGGGTTGAATTCGCGAATTTGTGCTTCCGTAACATCCCATGCCCACAGTTCACAGTAGACGCCCAGTTCACGTACGCGACGAGCCACCAACTGAGTGTATTGCGATCCGAAATCCAGGATGAGAATGCGATGTTTATGAATATTGTCTGTCATTGACGCTAATTCCGAGGCAAGTGAAACAAATTCGCCTGGCATATAGCCAGGCGCGGAAACATATCAGGAGCCCATGCGGTAGTTAGGGGACTCTTTGGTGATGGTCACATCGTGAACGTGACTTTCCTGAATACCGGCACCACTGATGCGTACAAATTCTGCTTTAGTGCGCAGCTCGTCGATAGTACCACAACCGGTCAGGCCCATACAGGAGCGCAGGCCGCCCATCTGCTGGTGGATGATCTCTTTCAGGCGGCCTTTATAGGCTACGCGACCTTCGATACCTTCCGGAACCAGTTTGTCAGCGGCGTTATCGCTCTGGAAATAACGGTCGGAAGACCCTTTGGACATCGCACCCAGAGAACCCATACCACGGTAAGATTTGTAAGAACGGCCCTGGTACAGTTCAATCTCGCCCGGGGATTCTTCAGTACCTGCCAGCATGGAGCCAACCATGACAGCAGCAGCACCAGCGGCGATAGCTTTGGCGATATCGCCAGAGAAACGGATACCACCGTCGGCGATAACCGGAATACCAGTGCCTTCCAGCGCTTCAACTGCGTCAGAAACCGCAGTAATCTGCGGAACACCTACGCCGGTAACAATACGAGTAGTACAGATAGAGCCAGGACCGATCCCTACCTTCACTGCGCTTACGCCAGCCTCTGCCAGGGCGCGTGCACCTGCGCCAGTCGCTACGTTACCGCCGATGATTTGCAGATTCGGGTATTTGGCACGCGTTTCGCGAATACGCTGCAACACACCTTCAGAATGGCCGTGAGAGGAGTCAATCAGCAGAACGTCAACGCCCGCGGCAACCAGCGCGTCAACACGCTCTTCGTTACCTGCGCCAGCACCTACTGCAGCACCTACACGCAGACGACCATGCTCATCTTTACAGGCGTTAGGTTTACGCTCAGCTTTCTGGAAATCTTTTACGGTGATCATGCCAATCAGGTGGAAACCATCGTCAACAACCAACGCTTTCTCAACGCGTTTTTCGTGCATTTTGGCAAATACAACATCACGCGCTTCACCTTCGCGCACAGTCACCAGACGCTCTTTCGGCGTCATGTAAACACTAACTGGCTGGTTGAGGTCGGTTACAAAACGCACGTCGCGACCGGTGATGATACCGACAAGTTCGTTATCTTCAGTCACAACCGGGTAGCCCGCAAAACCGTTACGCTCAGTCAGTTCTTTCACTTCGCGCAGAGTTGTGGTTGGCAATACAGTCTGAGGATCAGTCACTACGCCTGATTCATGTTTCTTCACACGGCGAACTTCTTCCGCTTGGCGCTCAATGGACATGTTTTTGTGGATAAAACCGATGCCGCCTTCCTGTGCCAGTGCAATTGCAAGGCGCGCTTCAGTCACGGTATCCATGGCTGCGGAGAGCATAGGAATATTCAGACGAATGGTTTTCGTCAGCTGCGTGCTGAGATCAGCAGTATTCGGCAGAACGGTGGAATGAGCGGGAACGAGGAGGACGTCGTCAAACGTCAGGGCTTCTTTGGCAATACGTAGCATGGGCAATATCTCGACCAGAGTGGTTAATAAATATTGCCGTGGCATTATACAGAGCGTAACCGATTGCATCCACACTTTTTTGCAAAAAAACCTTGCGATCCCCTGTGGGCGGGTTACTATCGATTGAATAACCTGCTGATTTAGAATTTGATCCCGCTCACATGTTATCCTCCCAGACCTCTTCAATTTTTACCGTAAGTCGCCTTAACCAGACGGTGCGTCTGCTGCTCGAGCAAGAAATGGGGCAGGTATGGATCAGCGGCGAAATATCTAACTTTACCCAGCCCTCATCAGGTCACTGGTACTTCACCTTAAAAGACGATGGTGCCCAGGTACGCTGTGCGATGTTCCGCAACAGCAACCGCCGTGTAACCTTTCGCCCGCAGCACGGACAGCAGGTGCTGGTTCGCGCCAACATTACGTTGTATGAACCGCGCGGCGACTATCAGATTATTGTTGAAAGCATGCAGCCTGCGGGTGAAGGCTTGTTACAGCAAAAATATGAGCAACTCAAAGCCAAACTTCAGGCTGAAGGGCTGTTCGATCAGCAGCATAAGCAACCTCTGCCCTCTCCGGCCCATTGCGTCGGCGTGATCACCTCGAAAACCGGGGCCGCATTGCACGATATTCTCCACGTGTTGAAACGACGCGATCCTTCCCTGCCCGTTATCATCTATCCGACTGCCGTTCAGGGTGATGAAGCGCCTGCTCAAATCGTTCGCGCCATTGAACTGGCGAATGCGCGTAGCGAGTGCGACGTATTGATCGTTGGCCGGGGCGGCGGTTCGCTGGAAGATTTATGGAGCTTTAACGACGAACGTGTAGCACGGGCAATTTTTGCCAGCCGCATTCCGGTAGTTAGCGCCGTCGGCCATGAAACCGATGTAACCATCGCCGATTTTGTTGGTGACCTGCGTGCGCCAACGCCGTCAGCCGCCGCCGAAGTGGTAAGCCGCAACCAGCAGGAATTACTACGCCAGGTGCAGTCCGCACAACAGCGTCTGGAAATGGCGATGGATTATTTTCTCGCTAATCGCAGTCGTCGCTTTACCCAGATTCATCACCGCTTACAGCAACAACACCCTCAGCTACGCCTGGCACGTCAGCAAACCACGCTGGATCGCCTGCAAAAACGCATGAGTTTTGCGCTGGAAAACCAGCTCAAACGTGCCAGTCAGCAACAGCAGCGACTGGCACAGCGACTGAACCAGCAAAACCCGCAGCCGCGTATTCATCGCGGGCAGACGCGTATCCAACAGCTCGAGTATCGTCTGGCAGAGCTCGTCCGCGCACAAATGAGTGCAACACGCGAACGTTTTGGCAATGCGGTAACACATCTGGAAGCCGTCAGCCCACTGGCAACGCTGGCGCGAGGATACAGTGTCACTACCGCAACGGACGGAAAGGCTCTGACAAAAGCGAAGCAGGTAAAACCCGGCGAAACGCTCACAACACGCCTTAGCGATGGCTGGGTGGAAAGCGAGGTGAAAAAAATCACCCCGCTCAAAAAACCACGTTCGCGCAAAGTAAGCTAAATTCACTGACCGTAAACGTTACTGTATGCAGGTGGCGAAACCTTTGTCCGTTGCCGGATGAACAATGCAGTTCTCCGTCCCGTTGGATTCATTGTATCCACAGAAGTAACTCGAACTCGTCGTATTAGATAAATAGAGATAGCTCGGCGTTGTTGGCCAGCCAGTGCTACTCATCTGGTTGTGCAAGGCGTTCAAGTCGTTGATATCAGGTGCATCGCTCAAGCTGCCACATTGCGCAGCCAAATCGTACTGACCGGTATTGTGGGTATAGGCCAGCACCCAGTGCTCATTATCCAGATTCAGGCTGAGCGGTGCGGTAAAGCCTGAGCGCATTTCAGACGTCAGTAATGGCCGATGCAACTGTTTGCCATTTACTGTAACCGTATCCGGCATGTGTCCCCAGAAATTTGCCGACGCTACGTTCGGGCTGGTGACCACGGTAAAAATGGCGTCCAGCGTCGCGTTAATACTGGCGTTATTATCGAGCGTAACTTTCAGCGTCGTTTTATACCCCGGCGTATTGTTCTGCTTAATCGTAAAGGTCGCCGTACCGTCTGCTCCGGTAGTACCTTTTACTGAGTTACCGCTGTCGGCAAGTGTAACCGCAGCACCGGATGGCGGCTGAACGGTGAGATCATCCATCGCATCTACGTCGCCGTACAGCGTTTCTCCCACATTCCGGGGCAAGGCATCACCACGCGTCAGAGTAAAGGCGACATTTGGCACCGTTTTCCCGGCACTATCTTTCACCGTTACGGTGACGGGCAGAGCGTCTCCTTTTTTCGCTTTCGCAGCCTGAGTACCTGTATCAAACGCCGTCGAGGTCAGTTCAATCATTTCCGCTTTAGGATGTGGATCCACCAGACAAAGAATCAGGTTTGTGATTGTCGTACTGACATCCTGTCGCCACTTACCGTCAATGAAACTGATAGACTGGTTATCCCATTTACTTCCCGATTGCACCTGGTCATACGCCCACCAGTTAGCCCCAGAGAGAAGCGGCAACCCCAGGTCTGTTTCTATCTTCGAGTTCGGGTGATCGTTATACAAAACCTGTAGTTCACTGCGCAGCGGCTGATACTCCTCGTTACACCCTGACTGGCTGCTGTCTGATTTATTGACTCCCGACGGCTTCACCCAATCCTCACGATTAATAGTGATAAAGGATGCCCCCGACAGTTCAGCTTTGAGCTGCGGACGTCGGAACTTCACGCCAGCGCTACTGGTGAACGTTTCCGGCATATGGCCCCAGAAGTTCGCTTCTGGGGTGTCCGGGCTTGTGAGCGTGGTAAAAACGGCGCTTAGTGTTTGCGATGCAGTACTTCCATCATCCAGTGTCGCCTGCAGTGGTATTCTGACACCCTGCCCCCTGCCAGTCTGGTAAACGTCCAGCATGACGGTACCGTCGGGGCCGGAAACACCGTAAAAATTATCATCGGTCATCAACCCCCCACCCTGACTGGCATTATCTGTGACCCAAATCAGCACTGACTGATAATCATGCCATTCAATGCCCTGGCGGTTTACCGTTACGCCATGATTAATCATGAAGGGCGCATTTCCCAAAAGGTTGCCCTTACTGTCACGCGTGGTCACCTTAAAGATTGCGCGCTCATGGTTGTCTGGTTCATCGGTTTTGACTTTAACCACATCGTAGCCGTCAATTTTAACCGTATCACTCGAAGTCAGCTCAACCTTTGCCACCATCAAATTAGCGGTGGTCTGGCAGGTCATATATCTCATGTCACTTGCAGACAGGACGGTACTGGTTGCATTACTGAGCTGGACGCTTTTGTATCGTCGATCCCCTGAATTTGCGGGATTCGCAGAGCTGGAGCCATAGTTTTTCAGGACAGGCCAGCCATCAACCTCATGCCCTCTCCAGCTACCTGATAAACCTGACAGCGAATCCACATTGGGAATATATGCCGCCCCGCAGCCACCATTGCTGCTCTTCTCCGCCTGCGCTTCGGTAAACAGCGCCCAGATTTCGTTATCTTCCTCCGGCCCTTTACGTTTATTGCCGGGATTACCCGTAAGTTCAGCAAATAAGATTGGGCGCTTAAAAGTTATACCGTCTGCCACTAACGTTTGCGGCATATGGCCCCACATTTTCGCTTTACTGGTATCCGGGCTGGTGGGCACGGTGAAAATAGTATCTATGGAGGCTTTTTTGGTCGGATCAGAGTAAAGCGTAGCAGTGATAGCCGTTTTGGTGCCGTGGGTGTCTGGCCGGGTAATAGTAAGAATTTTGCTACCATCATTGCCAGTTATGCTGGTGTAGAGCGTTGCAACATCGTTCAGCGAAGTTCCTTCCACCACCACCGGAGCAACAATGCCGTCACCGCTACCGGCAATGTGTTTTTCATTGGATCGGGTATATCCATCGCCACGATTAAGGGTAAATGGCATATCCGGCATCGGATTGCCTGCCGCATCTTTTATCGTCACCTTCACCTGTAACGTTTCGCCCTTTTTAAGCTTCGCGGCGTTCAGTGAACTACTCCACTGCGCCTGATCCACCACCTCCAGGGTGATGTTCTGAGCAGAGGGATTCGCGTTGGTCAGACAGCTCATATAGACGGGTGAGCTGTTGTTATTTACCAGCGTGCCGTTGTTCAGCCAGGTGGCGTAGAGATGCGGTACTTTATCGGCTGGTGTGCTACTCCAGTATTCCTCGCGTTGGGTCGGCCAGCCGTGTACGGCCTGAATGGCGTTATTGCTGTTGGCATCGTATAGCGCGGCCAGCTGCGTTCTGCCCGGTACCTTATTCGGTTCGCAACCGCCTGCAGAGATATCTTCGATATCTGCCTGCGCAACACGCGCCCAGATTTCATTATTTTCGGTTAGCGAACTCTGCTCACCTGCCACTTCTGAGGCTAATTTCGGGCGTTCAAAGGTCAGGGAGCCGACATGAATGGTGTCATCCATATGCCCCCACATTTGCGCGCCGGAAACATCCGGGCTGGTTGGGACGGTAAAAACGACGGAGTAATTAACGGTATTCGGCAGGGAGGAATTGACCGGCATAACGGTAAGCGGTGTTCTTAAACCCACCCCCTGCGGCTGTTCAATTTCTATCGTAGCGATCCCCTGCGCATCTGTGGAGCCGGAATAGACTGTTGATGTCTCCCCGGTACCGTACTGTGTGCCGTTCACGGTGATAACACCACTGGTCGGATCGGTGTAGCCTGACGCCTGACCAGCCCGATCAAGCCCCATTCCTTTGGTAATCGTAAAAGCCGCATTAGGGACTGGCGCATTATTGGCAGCATTGACGGTATGCACCGTCATAGTGATTTTTTCACCGACCTTCGCTTTGGCAAGTTTTGAGTCCGGCGCAGTATCTTTGTCGGTATCGACGACCACTTTCGCTATCAGCTCGTCGGCAGAACAGGTGAGGTAGTTTGGCTTAAGCCCTGAATAGGAATCGACCGCCCCGCTCCCCAGGTCAACGGAGACATGCGTGTCAGGTTGCGCCACGGCCGTCAGATAATCCTGCTTTGCCGTCGGCCAGCCGTGTTCGGTACTGATGGTGTTTTCCTGGTGATCTGCATATAAGCTTTCCAGAGAGCGTTGTTCAGGAATATGTCCGGCACCGCATTCTGTCTCCATGCTGGTGCCTTGATCAAACAGCGCCCAGTCCTCGTTATTTTCACGCACCGAACCGACTTCGTTAGTCGTTTCATCCACCAAACGTGGGCGTTTGTAGAGATGACCCGCTTCCATAATCCCATTGCCCATATGTCCCCACATTCGGGCATATGAGCTGTCCGGGCTGGTGACGACGGTGAAGATCACGTCTTTTGCGTCCGTGGCGGTAAAGTTGCTGCGCATCTTCGCCGTGATATGCGTTTTTACCCCAGCGCCACCGGCGTTCGTCAGCAGCACAGTCGCCTGGCCATTGACGTCGGTCATCCCCTCATAGTTGTGCTCGTCCATCTTCCGCAAATTACTGTCGCCCGTGAGCTGTACCGGGTGAATCTCCCAGTCCGGACTGGTTTCGCCCTTGCGGTTGACGCCATCATCCAGATGCAGCGAGAAGTAGTAGTATGACAGCGGCTGATTATTATCTTTCTTATCGGTAATGGACAGACGCATGGCAACCTGTTCGCCCACCTGCACTTTCGTCGCCTGTAGACTCTTATCATACTGTTCCAGCGTCAGCGTAAGCTCCGGCTCGACATCAGGCTCTGTTTTATCCACGCAGCTCACGATGAACTTTGTGCTGTCCGGCTTTTGCGCTTCGCTGCGGTCAGACACGTCTGCCGCATGATGCTGCCCGGTCATACCAGCCAGAGATGACCAGTAGTAGTTACCCTGCATCGGCCAGCCTGCGACTTCCTGAATGGAGGTCGGAACCACCGTTGCCAGCGCGCCGAACTGGCGCATCCCTGGCAGAATAGCGCAGTGTTTATCAGCCCCGCTCCAGATAAATGTCGACCAGGTTTCGTTGTGATCCTCAACCGTACCGTCTTCATTGCTCACTTCAGCCGCCAGTTTCGGGCGGGTAAAGGTGTACTGCTGCGCCGTCAATGTGTCTTCCATATGGCCCCACATGTTAGCCTGCGATACATCGGGGCTGGTAAGGACGGTGAAGATCACTGCAGTTTCGCTGGTCTGTGCGATCCCCGGCAAATGGACAGTCAGAGATGTTTTAACCCCCGGACCATTCTGCTGCGTCACCTTCACCATCGCCACACCACTGGCATTGGTAGTGCCATGATATTCCGTCTCGGAGGTGGTCAGCTCCGTGGTCTCCAGCATTACCGGCCCGGCATTGTTCACCACACCCTGACGGTTTTTTGCATCACCGCGCTTGATGATAAATGGAATATTGCCCGCGGGATTTCCCTGGCAATCTTTCGTGGTGACGATCAACGTAATGGCATCACCGACTTTGGCTTTCGCAGCGTTAAGCGTGTCGTCATAGCCAGCAACGTTCACGGTAACCAGATCGCCCTGCGCTGGCGCAATATTCAACGTCACCAGCTTTTCGCTGAGTACAACCGGACCTTGATTTGGTGTACCGGTCAACGTGAACAGATCCAGCGAGGGTAAGCTTTCATTCGGATCAAACTGTGGGATCGCTGCCAGTTTATGTCCTGCCAGATTTTGTGCGCAGAAGGAACGATCCGGCCGGGGTTGCGGGTTGAGCGGTACATCCGGCGTAGCGGCTTCAGTCCAGACCAGTGAAACAGCGGGCAGAGTCTGATTTGCCCAACGTAGTATGGGTGGACTACCGAAGATGTCGCCCTCCGTATCGCGCGGGTTAATAAGCACCATACTGGTAGCTGTTGCATCCACGCTAAAGTCCCTGGGCATTGCATCAAAAGCGACCGCGTGCTCTGTGGTGGGATCAAGTTGGACGCTGCCCTGATAGACCGGCACGCTGGCACTATCGGCAAAGGGGCTGGTGCCGTTGATCACCCCGGTTGAAATCCCTGGTTGTATCCATTGCCCTCCTTTTAACGCCGCCTGTGCAGGGAATATCACCGCAGGAGTAAGCAACAAAAAAATCATCCATTTAGCAAGCTTCTGATACCCATCCATGAGTAAAAACCACCTTTTCATCATCTTTTTTCAATACGTTTTGATTAGAGGCTTTCGCTAAGCAAAACGTATGGAAAATGCCATCCCATAAGGGATGACATTTATTGATGTTACTTGCGCTGGAAATCGATAGACAAACCGTAGCCCTGAACACCGTCGTTGCCAATGGTGATGCCATCTCCGGTATAATCGAAAGCTGCCTTCGCTTCGGCATTGGTAAGCGGAATAACCAGATCCTGGTTGTTGTTGCCAGGATTGACCAACCCACCCGCTGTACCCAACTGCAAGCTGGTGCCGGTGAACCGCCAGCGATAGTTATACTGGTTGGTAACCTCTTCGCCCGTATCGTATTTATCAGGTGTTCCCCCCGCTTTATCTTTCCACAGCAGGACCTTATAGGTGGTATTGGTTTTAAGTTTGGTGGTTGTGCCAAGCAGATTGGTGGTTGAGCCGGTTTCATAGATAACAGCATGCACTGCATCATCAAATACCGGGCCCTCTGGGATATCATCGCTGTCCGATCCCCCACCCGTATTGGCTGACAAATCGTTCAGCAAAATCTCCTGTGCCACATTAGGATCGCCGGTGGTTGTTGTCGGTGTTATTTTGATACCGATATAGCGATCTGCATCCGCGTCTACAATCGTGTAGCTATCGCTGCCTTTCGAACCGATCTCCTGAGGATCTGCACCAGACTGATCGCTGTAACTCATCCACTGCACGGTTGCTTTTGTCGCTGTGTTATTGTTATCCAGGTCACCCTGCTCATCGCCAATGGCCCAGTTTATCGTCACTTTGTCGCCGACATGGAACTGCCTGTCACCTTCAGAGCTGACTGTACGACTGCCGCGATCAACAGTAACAGTGACATGCGCTTTATCAGTATCGGCAATATCTGTCGCGCTTCGGGTGATCCACGGCACCGTCCCTTGAATGCTCCCGGTATTCTCTGTCACTGACTGCCATTGCCCGGCTTTCAGTTGCCCATCTGCCGCTATCGCTGGCACTGCACAATAACCCGCTAAAGCCAATGCCAGCGCGACTTTGGTCAAATGCTGTTTTGTTTCCTGCTGCATATTTACTCTCCTTAGTTAAACTTCAGCTGCTGGCCGATCGGCCATTACGCCCATTTCATCTCTTGCGATACATGACGCGCAGCCCATAGCCTTGCACCCCATCACCGGCCCCCGCACCAAACATCTGTGCTGCCTCTCGATTGCTGGCAGGAATAACCATATCTTTATTATCGGTATTAGCCTGTGCTCCCGTTTCACCATGCGCGCTCTGTCCGGTGAATTGCCAACGGTAGTCATACTGCGCCATTTCGTTGTCGCTTAATTTTTCTGACTGCTGGAAGTGACTATCTTTGTTGGCATCGCGCCAAAGAATAAAACGGTAGGTACTATCGAGAAGAAGAGGCTCTTTACTGCCGATTAAATTCACAAGTTTAGCCGCGCCAATCCGATAAATAAGCGCATTTAATTCCCCTGAGCCAGCATCAAAAAACGTCACATTGATATAGTTACTGTCGTTGTAAGGCTGTGCTTTAACTTTCCAGCGGAAAGTACCCGCCAGCGTACTGGCCAGCGTGAGAGTACCTTTCTCTTTATCTTGTGCCGCAATAAATACACAGGGCGTTTCACCTGGACAGGATTTCTTCGCCAGGCTGATTTTTTTATCATTCGAGTCATACAGTTCCGGACTAAGGTTATCATCCGGCAAAGGATTCCCCTTGCTGTCAGTGCCATCACCAAAACTGTCGGTAACGTCAAGATCAACCACTACGCCATCGACACCATCTGCCTGAGCACGGGCATCATGGTTGTGATTGTTCTCATCCGGTACGCTGGAAATGTTATTGACGATAAGTTCGATTTTGCGATCCTGTTGAACGGTTATGTCAACCACGCCGGAGTTTTGTCGGTTGCCCTTTTCATCTTCCAGCGTCAACCGTACTCGCCAGGTATTGATCCTCTGCTGTTCCGCTTCGTCAGAACTGTACTGCCAGGCAGGCAGCGTCAAATTCCAGTGGTTATTGTTACCTTCGGTGATCGCCTCTTCTTTGATGACTGGCATAACCAACGTACGCGCGGCGTTGTTTTTCGCTTGCCAGGATGCAGCTATGATTTTGTAGTGATGGCTAATAAGCGCGTTGATCGTCCATTTGCATTTCTCCAGCCCGATGGCCTCTTCCGGGGAATCCTTAATCACACACTCCGGATGCGCATTAGTTGCATCAGCTTTCAGCCATAACGTGACGTCTAGTGGTGCTTTCTCACGATATTCCAGCACAATAAAATTGTTACGTTCGACAAAATCATGACGGCTCCCCTTTAGCGAATGCGATGCTTTCACATTGTCTGCATTGAGTTGATCTTTTAGAGGCACGCCGAACTGGTAGCTCAGTGCAGCATTGATGGCGAGATCGTTGTTGTCACCCGTACCGGCTTTATAATCCGTACTGATGGTCAGTAATGGAACAGGCTGATAGTTCAGGCCCAGCGTAATAGCCTGAGGATCCTTTTCTAAATTGTCGCTCCCGAAAAGGGCAACTTCATTACCGTAGTACTGCTCATAAATAATGTTGCCGCCAAACTGAGGATACGCGGGCAGCCAGGCTTCTGCGCGAACATCCCAGCCACGCGCCGGTCGCTCTTCATAGAAATCCAAATCTTCAGAATCTTTCCAGTCTGAAAGCGGGTGATAATAATTTCCGGAGAGTTTTAAATAATCTGCCCATGCTTCTGCGCCTAAACCAAGCCGACGATGCCCACGGGTAAAATCATAATCATAAAATATATTTGCACCCAGCAGCCATTCATTTAAATCATGTCTTACACCAAACCCCATATTTCCAATAGTACGATCATCTTTTCGCTGGGTTGAAAATTGACTGAAATAAACAGTACGCCGGGTCTCATACCAGGGAACGAAATAATCGATTGAAGAACCGTCCAGATCACCGCCTTCTCCAACAGACAAATTGGTTCGCACCTTACCATAAGGAGACATCAGCCCCTCAAGAGAGGATTGAGCCGTTGAGGTTATCTGCCCTTGCAGATAGCTTCTGGCCTGCGACTCCAGCGCTTCAGGAGTAAGGTTCGTAAATCCCTGTGTCGCAGACCCCATGACATAGTCGGCACTTTGCTCTTTAAGTGAACTTTTTTTGTGTTCTTGTTCTTCCTGCGTGGATTCACTTGCCAAATCGGGAAATGAATTATCAGAAGAGGACTCACCCTTGTTCGCAGATGTCTCCGGTACTGCATATGCCGCACCAGAAATGAGCATAAAAATAATAAAGCGCATCCATTGCACCATAATATATCCCTATGAATTAAGGCTCCCATTATTAATATGAAATTAATCAGCCTCATTAATATTATATTATGGAACTACGAAAACATGCACTTCAGAAAACCTAAATTAATTCTTAAAAATAACTAAACACGTTTTTTAAGATTATATTCATCCTTGTCCCGAAATATTCATAAAATGAATATTTCGGGACGTAATGACATCTGATTAAAATCATTCAGTCAACGTGCAATAAACTCCACACGTTTTTTAGAGATGAGCCCATGGCCATTCTGGCAAAAATAATCCACTGCACCGCAGGCTTTTAGTACCTGCAGTGGCTGATGGCACTCCGGGCAATGCGCCTCCAGTTGGACATCTTTATTGCAGCGCTCACAGTGTGCCACACCATTTTGTGGTTCCAGTTGAGCATGACAATCCGGGCAGTTAATCGACATGGAGACTCCTTACAGGGAATTCATTATTGCTTTGATATTAACACGATACACTTAATGTGGCCCACGCAACTGTTGCTGCAACGTTAGCAAGTGCTCGACTTCTTCAAGCCTGCGTTGTGTCGTGTGCCCCACCTCTTGCGGGCTGCGTTCAAACAGACTTTGCGCCCCCAGAATGTGCTCTGCCAGGCAATGAGCGTAAATCGTACCTGGAAGACTCCAGCGCAGCACAGTGTCACCATCAATAAGTTCAAGTACATCTTCTGCGCCACGTCGGTCATAGCTGATGATTCGTCCATCACTTAAATGAAGTCGCAAACCTTTTTGTCCACCAGCCGGACCCGCGTATTTGTTTAGCCAGATATCCAGCGCAATACCGCTAATTTGCCCCTGGAGATGAGCCTCTCCCTCTGCGGTGTGCAGATCGCCCAGGCTGATATCACGTCCAGGACGGTCTTTGGCCTTCATAACTTGCAACGT
Source organism: Citrobacter sp. Cm038 (assembly GCF_030333105.1). NCBI lineage: Bacteria > Pseudomonadati > Pseudomonadota > Gammaproteobacteria > Enterobacterales > Enterobacteriaceae > Citrobacter > Citrobacter sp. Cm038. The sequence goes on from NZ_JAOWGO010000011.1 coordinate 97,755, forward strand.
GATGTCGTCATTTCCCCCCAGGTAACGCACTGTTTCACGCAGCATCGCCAGCACATGCGTACCAATATCCAGTATCACGCCATCCGGATGGCGAAGTTCGCGTGTATCCGGCTCACCAGTAGCAAAGTTGAGCGCTATTGGCTCCCCTGTTGCGTTAAATCCACTCGGCTCCTGCAAAAAACCTTCGATTCTGACGATGTCGGAAAAACGAGAGATAAGAGCCTGCGGGCGGTTATCACCGCGCCACTGCGGATCGAGTTTCCCCAATGCCAGTTGCATCGCGCCGGTGCGTGCCATCCAGTGATCGAGCGCCAACACACGAGACGCGACGCCGGGCACCGCAAGTAACGTTTTCAGTTTTTCTATTTGAGGAAGCGTAGCGACAATCGGTTTTTCGACCACTATGCGTGATATGGGTGAGGCCAGCGCCAGTTCAAGAACTTCAAGATGGTGAAGGGATGCGGTCGTGACAAACAACGTATCAAGAGGCTGGGTTAAAAGTTCAGCGAGTGACGAGCAACGTGTCACACCTTCTGGCTGCTTTACAGGTTGCAGATCAAATCCGAGACAACTGGCTGAATTCCCGAAGAGGTTTCGTATTGCGGGCAAATATGCCGTTTCAACCACTGCGCCAAGCCCAACAAACCCTAACAGCATGTACTCACCTCATCGATTGAATTGCCGGGGCATAACACCTGCCCCGACAAAGTTGAGGTTTTATCAGGTGTTGGTTGCCGGTTTAGTCTGCACATTCTCCAGCATGCGGCGTACCGGAACAATGAGAACAATCAGTACTGCGGCACAGATAAGCAGCGCAATGGAGCAGCGCGCAAACAGATCCGGCAGCATATCTAGCTGATCGGCCTTCACGTGACCACCAATCAGGCCCGCCGCCAGGTTACCCAGCGCACTGGCGCAGAACCACAGTCCCATCATCTGACCACGCATTCTTTCTGGTGCCAGCAGCGTCATAGTAGCCAGACCAATCGGACTCAGGCACAGTTCGCCGAGAGTCAGCATCAGGATACTGCCCACCAGCCAGAAAGGTGAAACGCCCGCACCGCCGTTACTCAGCACGTTTTCCGCCGCCATCATCATCAGACCAAAGCCCGCCGCAGCACAGAGAATGCCAATAACGAATTTGGTGATACTGCTCGGGCGAATGTTCATGCTGGCCAGCTTCGGCCACGCCCAGCTGAACACGGGTGCCAGCAGGATGATAAACAGCGCATTGATCGACTGGAACCAGACAGCCGGTATTTCAAAATCGCCAATCATACGGTTAGTGTAGTCGTTGGCGAACAGGTTGAATGAGGTTGGCTTTTGCTCGAACGCCGACCAGAAGAATGCAGCAGAAATCAGCAGAATAAAGCAAACCAGCAGTCTGGCACGCTCTTTACGGTTCAATCCGGCAAAGAAGAACAGGTAGATAAAGTAGAGGGCAACGGATGCCGCAATCACGTACACCAGCATGCTGGCTACTGCGACCGGGTTAATCACAATCACGCCCTGGGCGATCAACGTAACAACAATTGCCACACCTGCTGCCAGTGCCAGCAACCACGCTCCCACACCTTTTCTCTTCACCACCGGACTGTTCCAGGTGGAATCCAGTCCGACTTCACTGTCGTAACGTGTCATTGCTGGCACAGCAAAGATACGGAAGATGAGCAATGCTACCAGCATCCCTATCCCGCCAATACCAAAGCCCCAGTGCCAGCCATGGCTTTTAATCAGCCAGCCGGAGATCAATGGAGCAATGAAGGAGCCTATGTTGATGCCCATGTAGAACAGTGAAAAACCGCCGTCACGTCGCGCATCGCCTTTTTTGTACAGCGTACCGACCATAACAGAGATACAGGTCTTGAACAGGCCGGAGCCGAGCACGATGAACATCAGGCCAATAAAGAACAGGTTGTCACCCATTACGGCTGAGAGCGCAATCGACAGGTGGCCAAGCGCAATCAGGATAGAACCATACCAGACTGCTTTCTGCTGACCGAGCCAGTTGTCCGCCAGCCACCCGCCAGGCAACGCGGCGAGATACATGGTGCCGGCAAAGATACCGACAATCGCTGAGGCATTTTCACGTGCCAGCCCCATGCCGCCATCATAAACGGTGGCGGCCATAAACAGGATCAGTAGCGGACGAATACCGTAAAACGAAAAACGTTCCCACATCTCAGTGAAGAACAGTGAGCCGAGCGGATAAGGATGACCGAGGAACGTTCGGCTTTCTTTTTGATTAACAGAGGATTGCATAATTCTCCCGAAAAGGTATGTCGTTGTGCTTATAAACACCGCGATGTACGCCAGCCAGTTACTTATCTGGCCGATTTTTTACATGCGGCGAAGAATAATTTAACCATTTGATAACCTGATGCTAGTTTTGTCTAGTACCAACCCCAGGACTTTAAGATGAAAATTCGACAATTGTCTACTTTCTTAGATTTAAACTTGGCGAATGAAGAATAGTGTTTGACATCGCGTAGACAAAAATACGCTTTAAAAAAACAAAAAAAAACCGCGACGAGCGCGGTTTTTTCGAACTCAGCAAATATTATTTGCTTTTCTTAATGTGCTTAATCAAACGCTTACGTTTACGCATCTGGGTTGGGGTCAGTGTATTACGTTTGTTCGCAAACGGGTTTTCCCCTTCTTTGAACTGAATACGGATCGGCGTCCCCATCACTTCCAGTGACTTACGGAAGTAGTTCATCAGATAGCGTTTGTAAGAATCTGGCAGATCTTTCACCTGGTTGCCATGAATCACCACAATCGGCGGGTTATAGCCACCGGCGTGAGCATATTTCAGCTTCACACGACGTCCACGTACCAGCGGTGGCTGATGATCTTCTGCCGCCATGGTCATGATGCGAGTCAGCATTGCGGTACTGACGCGACGCGTTGAGCTGTCATACGCTTCACGTACGGATTCAAACAGGTTACCCACACCGCTACCGTGTAGCGCAGAGATGAAGTGTACGCGCGCAAAATCGATAAAGCCCAGACGGAAGTCCAGCGTCTCTTTTACCTGCTCTTTCACTTCCTGCGTCAGGCCGTCCCATTTGTTGACGACAATGACAAGTGAGCGCCCACTATTGAGGATAAAGCCGAGCAGCGACAAGTCCTGGTCAGAGATACCTTCGCGTGCGTCAATCACCAACATCACTACGTTGGCGTCTTCAATCGCCTGCAGCGTCTTGATAACGGAGAACTTTTCTACCGCTTCAGTAATTTTACCGCGCTTACGAACACCTGCGGTGTCAATCAGCACATATTCACGACCATCACGTTCCATCGGGATATAAATACTGTCGCGTGTCGTTCCCGGCATGTCGTAAACCACAACGCGGTCTTCGCCCAGAATACGGTTAGTAAGTGTGGACTTACCTACGTTAGGACGGCCAACAATCGCCAGTTTAATCGGCAAATCTTGCGGGTTGAAATCATCTTCTGGCTCCTCTTCACCGTTTTCTTCAGCTTCGAGTTTTGCCCAGTACTCCGCATCTTCATCGACTTCTTCCTGAGGAGCTACGTCATCCATCCACGGCAGCAGAACATGTTCCAGCAGACTGAGAACACCACGACCATGGGAAGCCGCAATCGGGTGGATTTCACCCAGGCCCAGCGAATAGAAATCGACAACCGCCTGGTCCGGATCGAGCCCGTCAGTCTTATTGGCGACGAGGAAAGTGGGTTTCTGGCGGGAACGCAGATGTTTGGCAATGGCTTCGTCTGCCGGCATCAGTCCAGCACGAGCATCCACCATGAACAGCACAACGTCAGCTTCTTCAATAGCCAACAATGACTGTTCAGCCATTCGGGTTTCGACACCGTCTTCAGTGCCGTCAATACCGCCGGTATCAATACAGATAAACTCGCGGCCTTCAATTTCCGCACGACCGTACTTACGGTCACGAGTCAGACCCGGGAAATCCGCAACCAGCGCATCTCGGGTGCGAGTTAGACGGTTAAATAACGTGGATTTGCCAACGTTAGGGCGCCCGACAAGCGCGACCACAGGTACCATGTTTAAAGCCTCATTTAAAAAATCATCAGACAACGGACGCATTTTTGCGCCGTTGTTAAAAACAGTAAAACGGCCCCTGCACCAGGAGCCGTTTTTCAAAGCGAGCGGCCGGGACGATTAACGCGTAATGGAATACAGCGTACCGTCTTTCGCCTGGATGAGCAGTTTACCATCAGCCGAAACAGGTTCGGTCAGGAAGCCTGAGCTATCAACTTTCTGCTGGGCCACAAAACGACCGTCATCAACGTTAATCCAGTGCAGATAGCCTTCGCTATCACCCACGACTAAGTTGCCATTGTACAGCACCGGAGACGTCAGCAGACGGTGCAGCAGATCGCTTTGCGTCCACAGCGTTACGCCGCCGTCAGTAGTTAACGCCAGCACGCGGTCATTCTGATCAACCAGATAGATACGGTTTCCATCAACGATGAAGTCATTCACTGACCCCAATTCGCGTTTCCACATAATCTGACCGCTGCGCAGATCAAGCGCCGTCAGGTTACCATTATAAGCCAGGGCGTAAACAACGCCATTGACGATAACCGGCGTGGTATCAACGTCACTCAGACGATCGATTTCAGTTGGACCCGTTGCCTGAGAAATACGCTGCTGCCAAATCATCTGGCCTTGCTGCATCAGCACGGCACTCACACGACCGTTATCCCCACCCACAATGGCTGCGCCAAAAGCGGTTGCTGGGGCTGACTCGCCGCGTAAAGAAAGGGAAGGCATGTCCAGGTTAACGGTCCATTTAATGGCACCATCCGCTTCATTTAACGCCTGTAGTTGACCATTGCTGGTATGAATCAGCACCACGCCATCGCTGACAACCGGACGAGACAGGGCTTCACCGGCGACTTTCGTCTGCCACGCCGTAGTACCATCGCTGGTATTCAATGCGTAAACCTGTGCTTTTTCGCTACCGATATAAACATGACCACCGGATACCGTCACACCACCGGAAAGCTGTGCTGACGTTCTGGAGAACCAGCCGTCTTTCTCCGCCAGATTGACGGACCAGACTTCTTTACCATCGGCCGCGTTCAATGCTTTAACTACACCAGTACGATCGGCAGCATAAACGACGTCATCCGCCAGCGCAGGATGAAGATTAGAATAGAAATCACCAATACCGTTGCCTACAGAGGTGCTCCAGGCTGTAGACGGAGTAAACTGATTTTCGACCACCGGTAATGGGGACATCTTAACGACATCTTCTTCGCCACTAAACAGTGAACAGCCGCTCAATAGGGTAACGGAAAGCAGCCCTGGCAGAAGTAATTTACGCAATTGCATCGGGTCCCTCTCAGATGGACAAATTATTGATTTTCATCTGCATCATTTCGCTCAGAGCAGGAGAGGCATCGCTTTTCACGCCAGCTTCCCATGCGCTACGCGCACCTTGTTTATCGCCTTTGCTCAGCAACGCTTCACCACGCAGATCGGCCACGATAGCCACCCACCCTTCGCCTTTAACAGCATCGAGTGTTTTCAGCGCAGTATCGGCTTGTTTAAGCTGAACCTGCACGCGTGCAAGACGCAGATTAATCACCGCTTTGAGATTCTCATCGCTGGTGGCCGCCAGTCCTTGTTGCAATTGGGTAGCGGCTTTCTCAAGTTCATTTTGGTCAACAAACTGCTGCGCAAGTTCCATTGAAGCTAACGCGCCGTATGTATTTTTGTTCTCCGCGGCAAATTTCTCTGCGGCAGGAATACTATCCGGTTTACCTGCGCTTACCGCAGTCACCGTATTTTGATATGCCAGAGAAGCAGAGCGTGCGGACTCCGTCTGATGGCTGGTCCAGTAACGCCAGCCGACCAGCGCGCCAACCCCTAAAATTACCCCAACAGCCAGTGCTTTGCCGTTTTCAGCAAAGAAGCGTTTAACCGCATCAACCTGGTCGTTTTCGTTCTCGTAAATTTCCACGCTGTCCTTCTCCTTAGCCCAGTAAAGTGCGCAAATGCGTGGCAACGCTATCCTGCGCTACTGCCGTTTGCTCCCCAGAGCGCAAATCCTTCACTACAACAGTACCGTCAGCCACCTCGGACTCACCCAGTACCAGTGCAACGCGGGCGCCCCACTTATCGGCGCGGGCAAACTGTTTCTTAAAGTTGCCGCCACCGTGGTTGGTCATCAGTTTCACACCGGGAACTTCATCACGCAGACGTTCAGCCAGCGTCATTGCCGCCGACTGTGTATCCACACCCGAAGCGACCAGGTATATATCGACAACAGGGGAAGCAATAAATTCCGGATTAACTGCCTGAACTAACAAAACAAGTCGTTCCAGACCCATGGCAAAACCCACTGCCGGAGTCGCACGACCGCCAAGTTGCTCTACCAGGCCATCGTAACGTCCACCCGCACACACGGTACCCTGCGAACCCAGGCTGCTGGTTACCCATTCAAACACGGTGCGGTTGTAGTAGTCGAGGCCACGAACCAGGCGCTGGTTAACGGTGTAGGCAATTCCAGCAGATTCAAGCAGCTTGCACAGACCCGCGAAATGCTCGCGAGAGTCGTCATCCAGGTAGTCACCCAGTGCAGGAGCATCATTAAGCAGGGCCTGTACTTCAGGGTTTTTAGAGTCCAGCACGCGCAGCGGATTGGTATACATGCGACGCTTACAGTCTTCGTCCAGCTTTTCTTTATGCTGCTCCAGGTAGGCCACCAGTGCATCGCGGTAATTTGCACGCGCTTCGAGTGAACCGATAGAGTTCAGCTCCAGGCTAACATGCTCGGATATACCCAGCGCGCGCCACCAGCGAGCTGTCAGCATAATCAGCTCTGCATCGATGTCCGGACCTTGCAGGCCAAACACTTCGACACCCAACTGATGGAATTGGCGATAGCGTCCTTTTTGCGGACGTTCGTGACGGAACATCGGCCCGATGTACCACAGACGCTGTTCCTGATTGTACAGGAGACCATGTTCGATGCCGGCGCGTACGCAGCCCGCGGTTCCTTCAGGACGCAGAGTCAGGCTGTCGCCATTACGGTCCTCAAAGGTATACATCTCTTTTTCAACCACGTCGGTAACTTCACCGATCGCACGTTTGAATAACGGGGTCTGCTCTACAATCGGCAAGCGGATTTCACTGTAACCGTAGCTACCGAGCACGTTTTTGAGTGTGCCTTCAATGCGCTGCCAGATGGCGGTTTCGCCAGGCAGATAATCGTTCATGCCGCGAATGGCTTGAATGTTTTTTGCCACGTTTATTCTCTTTATGAATATAAAAATGAACCCTCAACGCTAACCCGAATACTACGGGCGCCATGCGGGTTCAATCATACACGGGAAGCACGCCGCTTCCCATCACGTTATTATTTTTCAACCTGCTGCACATCAATTCGACGCGTTTCATCCAGAATGCTGGCTTTGGCACGAATGCGGGCTTCAAGCTGCGTAATCATATCGTCGTTATCGATACGATCCTTACGCACTCCGTCTTCATACAGGCCGCTTTTCTTGTTGCCGCCGGTCACGCCCAGCGTCGAAACCAGTGCTTCACCAGGTCCATTTACCACACAACCGATAATCGAAACATCCATTGGCGTGATGATATCTTCCAGACGTTGCTCCAGCGCGTTAACCGTACCAATGACGTCAAATTCCTGACGGGAACAGGTTGGACAGGCGATAAAGTTGATCCCGCGCGCGCGGATGCGCAGCGATTTCAGAATATCGAATCCCACTTTGATCTCTTCGACCGGATCGGCTGCCAGAGAGACTCGCAGCGTGTCGCCGATCCCTTCGGACAACAACAATCCAAGCCCGATCGCAGATTTAACCGAACCACTGCGCGCGCCACCGGCTTCGGTGATCCCAAGATGCAACGGCTGATCGATCTGTTTCGCCAGCAGACGATAGGATTCTACCGCGAGGAAAACGTCCGAAGCTTTAACGCTGACCTTGAACTGGTCGAAGTTCAGACGATCGAGATGATCCACATGACGCATAGCTGATTCCAGCAACGCCTGCGGCGTAGGTTCGCCGTATTTTTCCTGTAGATCTTTTTCCAGCGATCCGGCATTTACGCCAATACGGATAGGAATATTTTTATCACGAGCGCAATCCACCACCATGCGGATACGCTCTTCGTTACCAATATTGCCAGGGTTGATACGCAAGCAATCGACGCCGTATTCCGCCACCTTCAGCGCAATGCGATAGTCGAAGTGAATATCGGCAACCAGCGGGACAGATACCTGCTGTTTGATGAGCTTGAACGCTTCGGCTGCATCCATTGTCGGTACTGAGACACGAACAATGTCAGCGCCTACGCGTTCCAGCGCTTTGATTTGATTGACCGTCGCCGCCACATCAGTGGTGCGTGTGTTCGTCATAGACTGTACGGCGATGGGTGCGCCATCGCCAATCGGCACATTCCCAACGTAAATGCGTGTCGATTTTCTACGTTGAATTGGAGCCTGGTTATGCATTAAAAAATCTCCCGCATTGCCGTCTGTTACTGAGCCGGTGATTGTTCGGCATTAACGGTCAGACGCGCAACCTGGTTAGTTCTGATAAAACGACTCAGGTCGACAGGTTTACCCTGATACTGAATCTGCACTGCTGCCGGAGCACCAATTTTCAGTTTGTACGGTGCCTGGCCGGTAAGATTTAAATTGCCATCTTTACGCTGCATGCCGCTAAACAGTTTTTTACCGGTCGCGTCCGTAACTTCCAGCCAGCAGTCGGCGGTAAAGTTCATTACCAGGGCATTAGCATCAGCAGCAGGTGTTGTGACACCCGCCTGATCAGTAGGCAACGGCGCAGCTGTATCTGGCGCAACGGGGGCTGTGGTCGCAGTATCAACATTCGCCTGGGAAGGTGCCACAACAGCATTTTGCGAAGCATCTGTAGCAGGTGCTGGTGTCGTAGCAGCATCAGGCGTTTGCGCTGAACCGGCTACTGCACTCTCTTCCTGAGCCGGGGTATTATCCTGGCTTGCTGCTGCGCTGGTATCCAGCGGCACGCTTTGTGCATTATCTTTACCGGCATTCAACTCAGCAGAAGACTGATCGGCCATCGTGGTGATCTCTTCCTGCTGCGCTTTATGGTTCTGCCACCACCAGGCACCTGTCAGTCCTACAACGACGAACAGCACCAGCCAGGTAAAGGTCATTAACCAGCCGTCACGTTTTTTACGACGTTTACCCAGCGAAAAGCTTTGCATCGGGGCAACTTTGGCTGGGCGAATCGGAGCCTGTTTTTCCAGCCCTGGCAACAGTTCTTCTTCAGGAATATGCACCAGACGCGCATAGGAACGGATATATCCACGCAGGAATGTTGAAGCAAGATCGGCTGGCGCCTTATCTTCTTCAATATCACGTACCGTGGAAACCTTCAGGCAAAGTCGCTCCGCGACTGCCTGCTGGCTGAATCCGAGTTGTTCACGGGCATTGCGCAGACGAACGCCGGTGGTTAGTGCTTCATTTTTGTCGTGCGTGGCTTCAGTATTCATTCGCTACAGCTGCGTAAATTGGGGTTCTGATGCCGGTGAGTCACAATGCTCACCCACACCGCGAAACATCTGGTCAGTTAACCTTAGTCTGACAGTATAAAACGGTCTGACTATCAATGACAAAACAGCGTAAACCTGAGGGCTAAACTCTTGTTGCGCCGCTACATACTGCCTTAAAGTCGACAAAAACGCACCGTTATTATTGTCGAGGCAGCGACAACAAAGAACCTCATGTACTTATATCGCACTACGGCACATTAATTATACCGTAGTGCGCTCAACATCAAACGGTCTTGATATCGATAGACTCACCCTGCATACGCTTACGCAGAGTACGCTTGGTGCGGTCAATAACATCACCCGCCAGCTGACCACAGGCTGCATCAATGTCGTCACCACGTGTTTTACGCACAATGGTCGTGAAACCATAGCTCATCAACACTTTGGAGAAACGATCGATACGGCTATTGGAGCTACGGCCATACGGCGCGCCAGGGAACGGGTTCCATGGGATCAGGTTGATCTTACACGGCGTATCTTTCAGCAGTTCGGCAAGCTGATGGGCATGTTCGGTACCATCGTTGATGTGATCCAACATCACATACTCAATCGTAACGCGCCCCTGGTTCGCATTGGATTTCTCCAGATAACGACGCACAGCCCCCAGGAACGTTTCAATATTGTATTTTTTGTTGATCGGCACAATCTCGTCACGAATTTCATCGTTCGGCGCATGCAAAGAGATCGCCAGCGCAACGTCAATCATATCACCCAGCTTATCCAGCGCAGGTACAACGCCTGAAGTAGACAGCGTCACGCGGCGTTTTGACAGGCCAAAACCGAAATCATCAAGCATGATTTCCATTGCCGGTACCACATTAGTCAGATTGAGCAGCGGTTCACCCATGCCCATCATCACTACGTTGGTAATCGGGCGCACGCCCGTCGCTTTCACCGCCCCGACGATCTTCGCCGCGCGCCAGACCTGACCAATGATTTCCGATACTCGCAGGTTGCGGTTAAAGCCCTGCTGAGCCGTAGAGCAGAATTTGCACTCTAACGCACAACCAACCTGTGAAGAAACACACAGGGTAGCGCGGTCATCTTCCGGGATGTAGACCGTTTCAACGCGCTGATCGCCAACCGCGATGGCCCATTTGATGGTGCCATCAGACGAACGTTGTTCTTCAACAACTTCAGGCGCACGAATTTCAGCCACTTCTTTCAGCTTGTTACGCAGCACCTTATTGATGTCAGTCATGTCATCAAAGTTGTCGCTGCAATAGTGGTACATCCATTTCATGACCTGATCGGCACGAAACGGCTTTTCGCCCATCTCTTTGAAGAATTCGCGCATCTGCTGACGGTTCAGATCCAGCAGGTTAATTTTTCCATTTTTATTTGGAACCGCAGCAATGGCGACTTCAGAGGTGTTAACTAATTCAGACATAATATTTTCCGGCCTCGTTGTTACACGTTATGGCCCGTGGAGGGTTAAAAAGAAACGCCCCGGCAAGCGGTCTGCTCTTCCGGGGCGTTGCATTGTACAAAGTCTGGCGCAGGGATGCCACGTTTGCACGAAGCATTAGCGAAAATAATATGTAAACGAACCCGTTAAATTAACGAGTACGAGCGCACACTTCGCCTTCACCGAAGAAATAGGCAATTTCGCGCGCGGCAGATTCTACCGAGTCGGAACCGTGAGTGCCGTTCTCGGTGAAACTGTCAGCGTAGTCCGCACGCAGGGTACCCGCCAGCGCATTCGCCGGATTGGTAGCGCCCAGCAGATCACGATGACGCTGGACGGCATTCTCGCTTTCCAGCACGGAAACAACAATTGGACCAGAGGTCATGAATTCAACCAGACCGTCAAAGAACGGCTTACCGTCGTGCTCGGCATAGAAACCACGAGCCTGCTCAACGGTCAGGTGCAGCATTTTAGTACCGACAATTTTGAACCCTGCAGCTTCAAAGCGCGCAAAGATGTTCCCAATAACGTTTTTTGCCACCGCATTTGGTTTGATGATGGAAAAAGTACGTTCAATAGCCATGATTACCTCTGAAAAAAGATGTTTTGTTGTGGTTTACCTGGCGCGGATTATAAAGAGCATCCCGGCGGTTGACTATTGACGAAGGTAACATTTCTTTAAAATAAGATGAATTTTAGCAACAACCGCTATCAAACGAATCTATTGCAAAGAAAATCTCACCGCCGTAACCTGCCCGGCATCATCCATGACCAGCAACTGATATTCCCCTTTAACCGCCAACCGCAAGGTAAGAGAGCGTCCTCGCTCCTCCAGTCGCTCGCCGTTAAGAAACCACCAGCGCTCACCTGCTCCACCGCTGATATACACCGGTACTGAGACCTCCGGTGAACCGGGTAAGCGCTTCACAATCGCGCCATCACGCACACCTGTCAACTGGAGCGGTAACAAAGCGTCCTGTCCCAGCGGAGGGCAAATTGATGAAACTGGCGGTAGCCGCGCAGTACGGCGTTCAGAAGGTGGTAGCCAGGATTCCAGTGGTAAAGGCCAGACGATTAACGTTTGTTCATGCGCCTGTTCGCAATCCGCAGCCACTCGTTTTCCCGCCTCATCTAACCAGACTGGAAAACGGATACCACTGACCCCTTCCTGCTCAGGTAATAACAGCGTGGGCGGTTGGCTGCCATCCAGTAGCCAGGTGGCTAAACGACGACGACAGTTGCTATCACCGGCTGGAAGCGATTGCCCCCCAGGCCAGCACACCACACCACGGCTGACAGAATCTGGACGTGGATCTTCAGGCTGATTCGCCCCGCGCGCCAGCAGCAGATTATTAACCTGATTCAGCAAAGGCACAGCACTGGCAAAACCGAATTGCCCGACCACCGGAGTACCATCCGGTCTGCCAGTCCAGATACCCATCACATATCGCGCGTTAACACCAATCGCCCACGCATCGCGATAGCCGTAGCTGGTACCGGTTTTCCATGCCAGCGGCACAACTCTGCTCAGGGCATTATCCGGTAACGGCTGGGCTTCATCCGCCATAATCCGACGAATGATCCATGCCGCCCCCGGTGACATCAGCGGACGTTCCAGCAGTGGGTCGTCTGGTTGCAAGCGCAATGTCCCCGCTTTGCCATGCCGGGCAAATACGCTGTACGCCGCCGCCATGTCCTCAAGCCTTGCACCTGCGCCTCCCAGGATCAACGAAAGATTCGGCGCCGCTCCGGTTGGTAAGTACAACGGTAAACCGACGTTACGCAATTTAGCGGCAAATCGCTTCGGGCCATAGGCTTCAAGCACCTGGACGGCAGGTAAATTCAGCGAACGTACCAACGCCTCGCTCATGCTCACTGGGCCATGAAAACCGCTGTCAAAATTACCGGGACGATAATCTCCTGTACGTCGCGGTACGTCCTGCAACAGGGAAGCCGGATGAATCAGTCCCTCATCCAACGCCAGACCATAGACAAAGGGTTTAAGCACCGAGCCTGGCGAGCGAATCGCATTCACCATATCCACATGACCAAAGCGAGCGTCGTCATTCATATCCACTGACCCCACCCAGCCACGGACGCTCATATCGGTATGATCAACGACAATCATTGCCAGCGAACTGCGCGCCGGAAGCCGTCCTTTCCAGTTTTGCGCCAGTTCTTCCAGTTGGCGTTGCAGTCCTGCATCCAGCGTGGTCACAATTTTGTCACGCTGACTTTTGCCCAACATCATGCGCGAGAATAATGGTGCTAATTGCGGCATCTGTCTTGGTGCCAGCCAGACCGGTTCTTCACGGGATTCCTGCACCTGCTTAGCTGACCAGATACCCTGCGTCGCCATGCGCTCGAGCACTTTATTGCGCGCGGCTTCGGCACGATCCGGCCATCGGTCGGGGCGCAGACGACTTGGTGCCTGTGGCAGAACAGCCAGTAAAGCAGCGTCGGAGTAACTCAGTTGCGCAGGTGATTTGCCAAGATACGCCCAGCTTGCCGCGCCAACCCCCTGAAGCGTGCCGCCAAACGGCGCACGGTTCAGATACAGTGTCAGAATGTCATTTTTGGAGAGATGCCACTCAAGCTGGAGTGCGCGCCAGAGTTGGCGAAATTTGCCGCCAAAGGTGCGCGGATGAGGATCGAGCAGCCTGGCCACCTGCATGGTGAGCGTGCTGCCACCAGAAATCACTCGCCCCGACGAGAGATCCTGCCAGGCAGCGCGGAGCACTGATAACGGATTGACGCCGGGATGTTTCCAGAACCAGCGATCTTCATAGTTGATCAACGCCTCAAGGTAACGGGGCGATACTTCATCAATGGTTACCGGATAACGCCAGATACCCTCAGCGTCGGCAAAGCGCCACAGCGGCGTACCGTCATGCGCCACCACCACGCGTGCCGGGTTGACCTCAGTGAGCGGCAGTGGCCAGATTTTGTCTGCACCCCAGACAACTGCCGCCATCAAAAGCGGTGCGGCTGCCAGCCAAAGCCAGCGGCCGCGTTTACCAACCCAGCGCATCATTTACGGTCTGACAATCAGTGGTCCCTCTGCCGTACCGGTGGCTCGCCATTGCGGAACATACATCGATTCCACCTGCGGGACGGGAACCTGATACGTTCCCGGCGTTACCGCTCGCGCCAGATACACCAACGTGACCGGTTGCCCTTCGTTGACAGCCACTGCAGCGACAAAGCGATCGTCACGGAATTCAACGTGCTGGATATCCGCCTGCTGCATCTGATTAAGCAGATTCTGCACTTCGCTTGCGCTGTCCTGCAGACTCGCGCTGCCGTTAGCCAGATTCTGGTTTTCCAGCTCCAGTCCGGCAGGCAGTAAATCAACCACCAGTGCATCCGGTACATTCTGGTTAGCTTTCACCGTCAGCCATACCAGCACCAGTTCCCCACTACGCAACGTCGAGAGTGATTTACTTTGTCCATCCGTACCCAGCACCTGACGCTCAATACTCAGCACATTGTTTGTCGGCAGCGGTGAAGTTTGCGGATAACCACTCACATCCAGGCGCAGCCACAGCGGCAGATTCCCCGTATTGGTTACCGTCAGCGTGGATAACTGGTCGGCATCCAGATTATGGGTTTTCGATTTTTCACCTGCCAACGGTTGTTCGGAGAGCGAGGTCTGCGCCTGCCAGGTTCCCGGCAGATCCTGTAGGGTACGCGCGGCCAGGAACAGCGCGTTATTTTCCTGAGTTGAGAGCCAACGCTGACCAAAAGCCTGTTCCGACAACGTATTCAACAACGTGTTCTGCACATCAGGTTTAAGCTTGTTCTCTTCCAGCAATGCCAGCATCAGTGCATTATCACGAAGCTGACTGCCGTAATCCGCCATCCACTGTTGTGCATCGCGACGCGGAGTATTCAGCGCCAGCGTCAACGCCTGTTCACTGCGATTCGCATCACCCATGTTTTTCAGCGCAATCCCCAGTTGCAGCAACGGTAAACCGGAAGCGGCCTGAGCACGACGCTCCCAAATCTCACGCAGTGCGCCAAGCGGTGCTTTTTGCTGACGAGCCAGTACCAGCGCGGCGTATGCCTGCACGGCAAATTTGCTTGCCGGTGTATCGTCGGTGTAGCGAATCGACATCATGCCCGGATCCTGCAAATAGCGCAGCAGTCGTTCGTTACCCCGGTTAATCACTTCTGCCGGAACGCTGTAACCTTGTTCGTTAGCGCGAACGAGGAAATCCATCACATACGCGCTCAGCCAGTACTCTTCAGGACCGTTCTTGTCCCACAGAGCAAAACCTCCGTTGTCACGCTGCATTTGCAGTAACCGGGAAATACCAATCTCAACCGCTGCACGACGCTTCTCATCACTATCGCCAGCAATCCCTAACGCCTTCAGTTGCGCGGCATTGGTATACAAAGACGGGAATAATCCGCTTGCCGTTTGCTCCAGGCAACCGTACGGATAGGCTTTTAGTTCACGGATGTAGCGTGCCAGATTTAGCGGCGGCTTACCGCTGAACAGTAGTTGCCCCTGCATGGTTACAGGGGAAAAATTGATCAGTTCCTCCCCTGGGATCTGCCACGTTTCACCAGGTTGCAGCGCCACGCCATTATTGATGGTCTGCGCCGGGAATGCCGGACGAACACCAATCTTCCACTGCTTATGCTGAGCCGGGAGCGTTTCTCCTGGCAACACCAGACCACTGATAACCGCCTGAATATCGCCATCGCCAAACCCTTCCAGCGCCCGCACCGGGATAAACAACGTAGTACGCACTCCCGGGGCAAGATTCACCGGCGCAGGGGCCTGACCAATCAGCTCCAGTAATCCACTGGCGGTAAGCTTGATATTCAGCGTCTGCGGCCTGTCAGTCAGGTTAGTCACATCCAGCGTCAGGCGCGAACTATCCCCTCCGGCTAAAAAGCGCGGCATATTCAGTTCGGCAATGACCGGCGCGGCGACAATCACTTTACTTTCGCTACTGCCAAAATCATCCGCCGTCCAGGCCTGGGCCATCACCCGCAGTTCACCGTTAAAATCACCAATCGGCAACGTCACCGTGCCTTCACCCTGATCGTTGAGTATTACCGGCAACGCCTGTTGTGCCACGATATTTATGTGATTGACCGGCGGTTTACCGCCACGTTTTAACTCATCGCCATCGCCACCAAAACGCAGCGCCGCCAGACGGCCCTGCCCTTCGATCACCTGACCATAAATATCGTAAATATCCGCCCCATAGCGTTTCTGCCCGAAAAACGCCTGCCATGGATCCGGCGTGGTGTAGTCCGTAATATTCAACACTCCGCTGTCCACCGCAGAAACCAGTACGTTAACTTGTTTTGGCACTGCACCGTTTTTAACACTGGCCTTCACTTTAACGGCCAGAGGCTGATTTGGACGCATTTTGGCAGGGTTATCCAGCGTCAAATCAAGACGGCGGTTTTCATCACCCAACGGCAGATGCAGCAATCCGACTGCGCGTTTTGGTGTTGCAGAACGCGATTTGTCACCAGGACGAATTACCAGTGCACTGAGATAAAGGTCGTGTCGATTCCAGGTTTTATCGACCGGGATAGAGAGATCCAGTCCATCAGCAGGTACATCTATCTCTTGCCACCACAGTGGCCCCTCGCTGGATTCCACCATCGCGTAGCCTTTGCCAGCGGTTGGCGCAGCGATGTGTAACTTCATGGTATCGCCAGGACGATAGTTGGGTTTATCCAGTTTCAGCGTTACGCGATCGGGACGCACCGCACCGCTACCATCGCTGTTATCCTGCCAGCTGTATCCGGCCCAGAAGCGCACGCTGCTCACCGTATCGTTCGGCGCTTTGACCTCCAGACGGTAAGCCCCCCACTCAACCGGGAAGCTAACCTTACCGGTTTCATCGGCCTTAAGATCCAGCGTCTGTTCACCTTCAACCAGATCCTTTTGATCAAATTGTGATTGCCACCCCTCGCCTTCTGACCAGTTCCAGTAGTAATCCCGGCGTTCACGAATCAAACGAACCTGTAAACCTGAAACGGCTTTTTTCGATCCCTGGGCATCAGCATACACAACATCAAAAGCTGCATTGCTGTCTTCATCAACAATGGGCTGATTAACGGTGGTATCCGTACGGTAGTCATATACAGATTTCGCTGCGAATTGTGGCCTGATGCCCGGCAGAATATCGGCAGGCCAGACAGACTGCTCGACCCGGCGCGTCACCGGACGACCGCCCGACTCCAGCAAACTCGCCTGCAAAATAACCTGTAGAGGGGAGTGCGCTTCTTGCCACTGGCTATTCGTTACCACTTCACCACGACCGTTTTCATCCAGCGTGAGCTGAACTTCATCCAGGCTGCGGGAGAGGTTTTCTTCGGCAATATTACCAAACTGGAATCCTGGCAATGCCGGCACCGCCTCACGCTGTGGCCGCAGGAAAAGCTGTCCCTGCAAAGCATTGCCATTCGCTGGCGCACCGTACAGATAGTAACCAACAACCGAGAACTTCACGTCGTCAGTCGGCGCTATCGGCATCTTGCTGGCGGTGAGATTGAGCGCCATCCGCTCTGGCATAAAATCTTCGACGTGGAAATCCCACATCCGCGCATGGTTATCCCCGGTGTTTGCCCGGATATGCCACATTCCGGTTGGCGCGCTACTGTCCAGCGGCCAGCTCAGACGGTAAAGACCGTTCTCTGGCTGGCTGACTACAGTGCGTAACACCTGTCCATCGGGTTTTATCACTTCCAGTTTAATCGGTTGATCGGGCAACGTTTTGCCGTCGCTGTCGCGCAGCAATCCATTAAGTATCACCGTTTCACCAGGACGATAAAGATCGCGCGGGCCGAACATGAAGAACTGTTTGCTGTATCCCGGCGCGCCCGCAATATCAAATTCAGCCAAATCCAGAGCGGGCAACTTCAGCTCCAACAGCGTGGTTTGCCCGTCTTTGCGCGCCAGCAGTAACGCCGCTTCTTTATCGGTCTCAAGCTTAACGTGTCCCTGTGCATCAGTGGTCGCCTGCGCCAGCGTCTGCCCTTTCTCATTCAGTAAGGTGACATCAATTCCCTGCTGGGAAGCTCCATTTTCCAGGCTCTGGGTAAAGACATCCAATTGGTTGTGGTAACGGTGTGCGGAAACACCAATGTCGCTGAGGGTGAACAGCGTGGCGGCATTGCTGTAGTTGTAATGCCCGGCCTGATTCATCACCGCAACGTAAACGCCTGCCTGCTGCAACGGTTTGATATCGCCCAGCGGCAACAACAGTTTCTCACGGGTATTGCGCGCAGGATTGAGGTCAAAGCGCCCGGTATAGACCAGTTCGGCCATCTTCAGAAGATTGTCTGACTCCCAGTTGGACAGGGAGTTGCGGTATTCCCACTGGCTGACAAACGCACCGAGCGACTCCGGCTTCACGCGAAAGAAGTTCACGTCCACACGATCGACATTCAGCGCCATCACCGGCAGCCCTTCGATAACTTTACCCGGCAACAGAGAACCACGACTGGCAAATCCTACGCTCGGCTGGACGTCGCGCGTGGTGATGTTTTTTTCATAATCGATGCCAAATGTTGCCTTATTCAGCGCCAGCAAATTACGCTCAATGGTCACCACCAGTTCGCGGTTAGGTTCCAGATGACGTAAACGCAATTCTTTCAGATTTGGCGCCAGTTCCCAGGCACCATCTACTTTGCCGTTTTTCTTATCAACAACGTGCACGACACGGGAAAAGTCCTGCTCTGGATCGAGCGGAATGGAGAAGGTCAGCACCAACGTCGCCGCACCGTCTAACTGAACTTCAGAGGCATCGAGCAGCGTCAGCGCCTTACCCTGACTTTGCTGCGTCAGTTTCTGTAACTGGGCCTTATCTTTTGCCGGGGCGGTTTGCGGGGCTGGTGCATCATTTTTCCCGTCCGTCGGCGGCTTATCGTTATTATCGCACCCCACCAGCGCCAACATCAGCATACAGGCCGCTACGCGTATATATTTCATTTTTCATCCCTGGCCGTAGTGGCCTGTTAGCTACGTAGAACAACTATTATGCGTGAGATTTCAAGTTGTGGAAGCCAGTAACTCGTCCGCGTAGTCTAAATTTTCGTGATTAATGTGGATCCGCCTGACAAATCAGCCTCTTTTACTTGTCCCTTTCAGGTAAACATCCGACAATTTGCCGAAACCTGGTAAAAATGGAGATGCCTATGACCACCGCCTTCTTTGTCGCTGCCGACTGGCTTATCGAACATATTGACGATCCGGAAATACAAATTCTTGATGCCCGTATGGCACCGCCAGGACAGGAAGATCGCGATGTTGGCGAAGAGTATCGTTCTGGCCATATTCCCGGCGCGATCTTTTTTGATATCGAAGCACTCTCCGACCATACATCACCGTTACCGCATATGATGCCGCGCCCGGAAGCTTTCGCCGTCGCCATGCGCGAGTCTGGTATTCATCAGGATAAACATTTGGTGATCTACGACGAAGGCAATCTGTTCTCTGCCCCGCGCGCATGGTGGATGCTGAGGACATTTGGCGTAGAAAATGTCTCTATTCTGGCGGGCGGTCTGGCGGGCTGGCAGCGTGATGAGCTACCGCTGCAGGAAGGAATCGTTGATTTACCAGAGGGTGAGTTTGACGTGGCGTTTACACCAGAAGCTGTAGTTAAGGTGACCGATGTCCTGTTGGCCAGCCATGAAAAAACGGCACAGATCGTGGATGCCCGTCCGGCTGCACGTTTTAATGCGCAGATTGACGAACCGCGTCCTGGCCTGAAGCGCGGCCATGTTCCCGGTGCACTGAACGTACCGTGGACAGAACTGGTTCGTGACGGGGAATTAAAAACAACCGACGAGCTGGATGCCATTTTCTTTAGCCACGGCGTCAGTTTCGACAGACCAATCATTGCCAGTTGTGGTTCCGGCGTTACGGCTGCCGTCGTGGTGCTGGCGCTTGCTACTCTTGGCGTCCCCAACGTGGCGTTGTATGACGGCGCGTGGAGCGAATGGGGAGCGCGCAACGATTTACCAGTAGAACCGGCATAACGTTTGAAATGCCGGATAACACTTCGCTTATCCG
Source organism: Citrobacter sp. Cm038 (assembly GCF_030333105.1). Classification (NCBI taxonomy): domain Bacteria; kingdom Pseudomonadati; phylum Pseudomonadota; class Gammaproteobacteria; order Enterobacterales; family Enterobacteriaceae; genus Citrobacter; species Citrobacter sp. Cm038. The sequence continues at coordinate 117,774 of NZ_JAOWGO010000011.1, forward strand.
GCAACATCTTTTAGATAATTCGATTCTGTTTAAAATCGCGCAGGAAACCGCCCCAGCGGCGCTCGTAGAACGGCGCGATGTGCTCGGTAATAAAGTGGCTGACCCCTTTTTCACCTTTCACCACCTGGCAGATATCAATCGGTTCATCACCCGGTAACGTATCCGTTGCTACACTGCCTGTGGCATGAATAATCTCTTCAATATCACCATCGGCTTCAATGCCAATCAGCAGGTTCGGCTGGGCATCTGCACTTTCTTTAATTGAGCAAAGAAACGCGCGTTTAACCGGCTTAATGGTCTTAAACAACGTAGTCAGCGAGTCAATCATCTGCGCAGGAGGCTCCGCGACTTCAGAGAGGATCAGCGATTCACCGCCTTCCAGTACTTCCTGGGTACTCAGTGGATTGCCTTCCTCTCCCATCAACAAGCTGATCTCGCGCGGCATAAATTCTTTGCCCGTCGGCAGCTTGGCATTGAGAAACAGCGTCTCGCCCAGCGTCATTTCAAACAGTGTACGCACCGGCATGACGACAAACGCCTGCTCATCTTCAACGGCCTGTTGCAGCGCTTCAAGGGAGGTGAAAAACGGGATTACAGTAGTGCCGTCTTCTTTTTCCCAGTGCTGCAAATCCAGCGCACTGTCTTCAACCACCGCCTCACCTTCTGCGGCTGTACCCGGTACCCAGACGGTAGACTCCAGCAAAGTGCGAAAAAATGCCGGACGATGCGCAGGCTCTGTCGCGGCTTTTTCCAGCAACGTTTCTAATTCGTTTTTTGTTTCAGACATAAGAACCACAAATTGGATGAATACGTGCAAGCCGGATGCGCGAAACGCCATCCGGCAATACAGTCATAAGTTACGCGGTTAACAGGTTAGCAATCGTGCGTACACCCAGCCCGGTCGCGCCCGCAGACCATTGCTCAACCGGCGCTTTACGATAAGTTGCAGAGCAGTCGATATGCAACCAGCCTTGCTGATAGTTTTCGACGAAGTGTGACAGGAACCCCGCAGCGGTACTCGCACCTGCTGGATAGGCAGCACTACCGGTATTATTCAGTTCCGCAAAATTAGACGGCAACTGACTCCGGTGGAATTCCGCCAGCGGCAGACGCCAGAACGGTTCGTTTTCCTCAGCAGCGCTTGCCAGCAGGCGAGCCGCTAACTTGTCATCAAAGCTGAATAGCGCGTGATAATCATTACCTAACGCCGTTTTCGCTGCACCTGTCAGGGTAGCGGCATCAATAATCAGCTCCGGCTTCTGCGCACTGGCGTCAATTAAACCATCCGCCAGTACCAGACGCCCTTCAGCGTCAGTGTTCATCACTTCAACATTTTTGCCGTTGCGATAGCGAATGATATCGCCCAGCTTGAACGCGTTACCGCTAATCAGGTTATCCGCACAGCACAGGTACAGCTTCACACGTTTGTTCAGACCACGGGTGATTGCAAACGCCAGCGCGCCGGTCACCGTTGCCGCACCGCCCATGTCAGACTTCATGGAGTCCATAAACGCGCTTTGTTTGATGCTGTAACCACCGGAGTCAAAGGTAATCCCTTTGCCGACCAGGCAGGCATAGACAGGCGCTTCTTTATCGCCTGTCGGGTTGTAGTCCAGCGCCAGCAGTACCGGCGGGCGTTCAGAACCCCGGCCAACCGTATGTAGTCCCATATAATTCTGTTCGCGCAGATCTTCACCTTTGGTGATGCGATAAGAAACGTTATCACACGCCACGCTGCACAGCAGGTCAACAGCACGCTGCGCCAGTTGTTCCGGGCCAAGCTCTTCTGCCGGGGCATTGATGGTGTCTCGTACCCAGTCAATGATTTTCAGGCGGCTGTCCAGCTCTTTGCGCTGCGCCTCATCCAGGGTTGCCCATTCAACTTTGCGGCTGCCTTTAGGCCCTTTGTAGCCTTGCCAGAATGCCCAGCTACGCTCGATATCCCAGCCTTCGCCGTCAAGTTGGGCATGTTTGATACCCAGACCATCAATTTTACGCGCGGCACTCTGAATAAGCCCCAGATCATCTTTTCCATTAAGGTGCAGGGTAATGCCGTCATTATTAATACTGTATGTCGCCTTTTCACCCCAGCGAGCATCGGCCGGTTGCGTGGAAAGCGTAATTTTCATGGCTTCTGTCATTTTATTTATCCTTATTAGCAAACGGGCCGCCATATGGCAGCCCGTTATGTGACTTACTCTGCTTCATCTAACCAGACTAGCAGAATCGCCTCCAGAATTTTTTCATTGGATGCGCCAGGGTCGTCATCAAATTCCTCAAGATCGCAGATCCACTGATGAAGATCGGTGAAACGAACGGTCTTAGGATCGAGATCGGGGAACGCATCATACAGCGCCTCACCGATTTCGCGGCTATCGGTCCACTTCAGTCCCATACTACCCTCTGTTAATGCTCACGCGCATGATTGATTGTGTAACGTGGGATTTCGACCACTAAATCATCCCCAGTGACTCGCGCCTGACAGCTTAAACGGCTCTCCGGCTCCAGCCCCCAGGCTTTATCCAGCATGTCGTCTTCTTCTTCCGTACTTTCCGGTAAAGAGTCAAAACCTTCACGTACGATGCAGTGACAGGTAGTGCAGGCACAGGATTTTTCACAGGCGTGTTCAATCTCAATGCCGTTACGCAGGGCAACGTCGAGAATAGTTTCGCCGGTCTCAGCTTCCAGAACTGCGCCATCGGGACAGAGATCCTGATGAGGCAAAATAACAATCTTTGGCATATTAAACCTCGTCCACGGAATGGCCTTTCAGCGCGCTACGGACGGATTTATCCATACGGCGAGCGGCAAATTCCTGGGTTTGTTTGTCTACGTTTTTAATGGCTTGTTCGATAGCGTCAACATCGTCGCCCTGTGCAACCTCGCTCAAATGCGCGGCGGCGGCGTCGATAGCCTGACGTTCTGCGGCGCTTAACAGCGCGGCATCAGCAGCGAGCGCACCGGATAAACTTTCCAGCACACGTGCCGCTTCGACTTTTTGTTCTGCCAACATGCGGGCTTTGACATCCTGCTCGGCAAAACTCATCGAATCCTGAATCATTGAGGCGATTTCACCGTCGGTCAATCCGTAGGATGGTTTGACCTGGATGGAGGATTCCACGCCAGTGGATTTCTCCATGGCGGTCACGCTTAGCAGTCCGTCCGCATCGACCTGGAAGGTGACGCGGATATGCGCGCCGCCTGCTGGCAGCGCCGGAATACCACGCAGCGCAAAACGCGCCAGTGAACGGCAGTCCTGCACCAGCTCACGCTCGCCCTGCATCACGTGGATGGACATCGCGGTTTGACCGTCTTTAAAGGTGGTGAAATCCTGTGCGCGCGCCACCGGAATAGTGGTGTTACGCGGGATCACTTTTTCCACCAGACCGCCCATGGTTTCAAGCCCCAGGGACAGTGGGATAACGTCCAGCAACAGCATTTCGCTGTCTGGTTTATTCCCGACCAGAATATCAGCCTGGATTGCCGCGCCGATGGCGACCACTTTATCCGGATCAATAGAAGTCAGCGGCGTACGGCCAAAGAATTCACCCACGCGCTCACGCACCAGCGGTACGCGCGTTGAACCACCGACCATCACAACTTCCAGCACGTCCTGCGCCTCAACGCCGGCATCTTTCAGTGCGCGACGGCAGGCCAGCAGCGTGCGCTTAACCAGTGCGGAAATCAGTTCATTAAAGGTTTCGCGGGTGATTTCACCCTGCCATCCCGCCACGTTAACCGTGACGGACCCGGCGTCGCTGAGCGCAATTTTAGCGGCAATGGCGGCATCCAGCAGTTCACGCTGCACGCGATTATCGCTGCGATCGGCAACGCCCGCCTGCTCGCGAATGTAATCAGCCAGCAGGTGGTCGAAGTCGTCGCCGCCGAGCGCGGAATCACCACCGGTCGCCAGTACTTCGAACACGCCACGGCTCAGACGCAGAATAGAAATATCAAAAGTACCGCCACCGAGGTCATAAACGGCAATCACACCTTCCTGACCGGAATCCAGGCCATAGGCGATTGCCGCAGCTGTCGGTTCGTTCAACAGGCGCAGCACGTGCAAGCCAGCCAGGCGCGCGGCGTCTTTCGTCCCCTGACGCTGAGCATCATCAAAGTAAGCCGGAACAGTGATCACCACGCCATCCAGTTCGCCGGACAGCGCTTCGGTCGCCCGCGCGGCCAGCGCTTTCAGTATGTCGGCTGAGACGCGTACCGGATTGAGCAAACCGGCAGCGGTTTCGATCATCGGCAAGCCGTTTTCGCTCGCCTGGAACGAATAAGGTAGATGCGGGTAGCGCGCCTGGATATCCGCCAGCGAGCGGCCCATCATGCGTTTTACCGAGCTAACAGTGTTTGCCGTATCAAGCGCAGCGTTGGCACGAGCATCGTAACCAACCGAATACCCCTGCTGCTGATAGTGAACCACTGACGGCAACAGGTGGCGACCTTCGTGGTCAGCCAGCGTTTCGGCCTGGCCGCTGCGTACGGTCGCGACCAGAGAGTTGGTGGTGCCTAAGTCGATGCCTGCCGCCAGACGACGCTGGTGTGGCGCAGCGCTCAGACCAGGCTCACTAATTTGTAATAAGGCCATTTTCGCTTCCGAAATTAAAAATCGAGCAGTTTTTCTTCGAGTTGTTCTGCACTGCTTCGCAGTTTATCGAGAAAACGCAGTTTACGCACGGTATCTGCCGCCACGTCCCACGCCTCGCTATCCAGCTGTTCCACCATCAGTTGATGACGAACGGTGTACATGTCATTGATGCGTTTCATCAATGCATCCAGACGTTCACTGTCTTTTGCCTGTTCAATTTCATCCAGCTCTTCGCGCAGTTCGAGCTGCTCCATCAGGAACGCGGTATCACGCACCGTATGCTGCTCGCTTTGGATATCAAAGCCGTGTAAAGACAGTAAATATTCGGCGCGCATCAAGGGATGGCGCAGCGTTTGCCAGGCCTGGTTGATAGTGGCGGACTGCGAAACAGCAGCGAGTTGTTCCGCCTGGGAACCGCTGGCGAATTTATCAGGATGATACTGACGTTGTAGATCCTGAAAACGTAGGCTCAGCGCCTGAGTATCAAGCTGATAACGGGCCGGTAAGCCAAAGAGGGTGAAGTAGTCCATAACATTCTCAGGGCATCGATTCTCTGTTGTTCGATGTGGCAAAACCAGAGAGTCAGGTAAAACAAACCCCACGCGCAGGCGACCACGGTGGGGTTATCGGTAAGCGCGTTACACGTGGAAGCTTTCGCCGCACCCACATTCGTCTTTCACGTTCGGGTTGGTGAACTTAAACCCTTCGTTCAGACCTTCTTTGACGAAGTCTAACTGCGTACCGTCGAGGAATTGCAGGCTCTTGCCGTCGACCACAACTTTAACGCCTTTGTCTTCAAACACGGTATCTTCAGCCGCCGGCTCGTCAACAAATTCCAGTACATAGGCCATACCTGAGCAGCCGGAGGTTCTCACGCCCAGACGCAGACCAAACCCTTTACCGCGGTTTGCCAGGAAGGTATTTACACGCGCTGCTGCACTGTCGCTTAAGGTAATCGACATAATAAAACCTCAACTCTTAATTATTTTGCTTCACGTTTGCTTTTGTAATCCGCAATCGCGGCTTTGATCGCGTCTTCAGCCAGAATAGAACAGTGAATTTTCACTGGTGGCAGTTCAAGCTCGTCAGCGATATCGGTATTTTTAATCGCCTGTGCTTCATCCAGTGATTTCCCTTTCACCCATTCGGTGACCAGAGAACTGGAGGCAATCGCGGAACCGCAGCCATAAGTCTTGAAACGCGCGTCTTCAATGATACCCTCATTGTTGACTTTGATCTGCAACTTCATCACGTCGCCACAAGCTGGTGCACCCACCATGCCGCTGCCCACGTTCTCGTCGCTATTGTCAAAAGAGCCCACGTTACGTGGATTCTCGTAATGATCGATTACTTTTTCGCTGTAAGCCATGATGAATTCTCCTTATCTACCGATTAGTGATGTGACCATTCAATGCTGTTCAGGTCCACGCCCTGTTTGAACATTTCCCACAGCGGAGAAAGGTCACGCAGACGGCCGATGGAGTTGCGAACCAGATTGATGGTGTAGTCAATCTCTTCTTCGGTAGTAAAACGACCTAAAGAGAAACGGATTGAGCTGTGTGCCAGCTCGTCAGTCATACCCAGCGCACGCAGCACATAGGAAGGTTCCAGGCTTGCAGACGTACAGGCAGAACCGGAAGAAACAGCCAGATCTTTCAGCGCCATAATCAGCGATTCGCCTTCAACAAAGTTGAAGCTGACGTTGAGAATGTTCGGTGCGCCATGCTCGAGGTCACCGTTCAGGTACACCTCTTCCATATCTTTTACGCCGTTCCACAGACGGTTACGCAGACCGCGCAGACGCGCCATCTCGGTTTCCATCTCTTCTTTCGCGATACGGTAAGCTTCACCCATACCAACGATCTGGTGGACAGGCAGCGTACCGGAACGCATACCGCGCTCGTGACCACCGCCGTGCATCTGAGCTTCGATGCGAATACGTGGTTTACGACGAACGTACAGCGCACCAATACCTTTCGGACCGTAAATTTTGTGACCGGAGAAGGACATCAGGTCAACTTTCAGCTGGCTCAGATCGATAGGCAGTTTGCCCACGCTCTGGGTCGCATCAACGTGGTAGATGATGCCACGCGCACGGCACATTTCGCCGATAGTCGCGATATCCTGTACCACACCGATTTCGTTGTTCACGTGCATGATAGAAACCAGAATGGTGTCATCGCGCATTGCCGCTTCGAGTTCTTTCAGATCGATAATGCCGTTACGTTGTGGGGCGAGGTAAGTCACTTCAAACCCTTCACGCTCCAGTTGACGACAGGTGTCCAGCACGGCTTTGTGTTCCGTTTTGCTGGTGATGATGTGCTTGCCTTTTTTCTGATAAAAGTTGGCAGCACCTTTAATCGCCAGGTTGTCGGATTCAGTCGCACCAGAGGTAAAGACGATTTCACGCGGATCGGCACCGACCAGATCAGCAATCTGATTACGGGCGATATCTACCGCTTCTTCTGCTTGCCAGCCGAAACGGTGTGAACGAGAGGCCGGGTTACCAAAGGTTCCGTCCAGGGTCAAAAACTGCATCATTTTCTCGGCAACACGCGGGTCCACCGGCGTGGTTGCGGAGTAATCGAGATAGATCGGTAATTTCATTGCTCTATAAACTCCGTACATCGCTTCAATGCAAGGAATCAGGCAACCGGCTGGATGTACGACCGAGTTAACGGGGTGTGCAACACCCCGGCCTGATTCTGAAATACTATTATTAAGCGCGTAACTTAACGTCGATCGCGTCTTGTGCACGGTTAGTGCGTGGAGCGTCATGCGTGTGCTGGCGACCAGACACATCCAGTACTTCCTGGTTATTCACCAGTTCACCTAAGGTTATGTTGTTGAGGAAACCGGTCAGACGGTCACTCAAATCACGCCACAGCGCATGTGTCAGGCACTTATCACCACCCTGACAACCACCTTTGCCCTGGCAACGAGTGGCGTCAACCGACTCGTCAACAGCGCTGATTACTTCACCTACTGCGATGCTACCTGCATCTTTACCCAGCAGATACCCGCCGCCTGGTCCACGTACGCTGGAAACCAGACCGTTTTTACGCAAACGGGAGAACAGCTGCTCCAGATATGACAGGGAAATTCCCTGACGTTCAGAAATATCAGCCAACGGTACCGGGCCCGTTTCGGAGTTGAGCGCAACGTCCAACATTGCGGTCACGGCATAACGCCCTTTTGATGTCAGTCTCATGTCTTACTTAGCCTCAAACTCGCCCCTGCCCGGGGTTTTTTATTGTAAAATGGGGGTATTGCATAGCAGGGGCAAGTCTGACATTCCCGACTAAATCAGTCAACTATTTACTTGACTAATTTAGTCAAGTATTTAACTTTCAGTGCGCTATTCTTAGCGCCGGATAAGCGCAGCGCCATCCGGCATTAAAGCGGTCTATTTTCCTTTATTCTGCTGCTCAATAGATGCAAGCATTCCACGCAGAATATTCAGCTCCTGGCTCTCCGGGCGCGCACGGGTAAACAGACGGCGCAGTTTATTCATTACCTGCCCCGGATGGTTCTCACGAATAAAGCCCGTCGACAACAGCGTCTGTTCCAGATGACCGTAAAAACGTTCTAAATCATCCACCAACGGATACTGAGTTTCTTCATAGTCCGCAGCCTTACCGCTTTCCTGCGTTGCCAGCCAGGCCATACGCACTTCATAAGAAATGACCTGTACTGCCATCGCCAGATTGAGCGAACTGTATTCCGGGTTAGCCGCAATGGCGACGTGATAATGGCATTTCTGCAGTTCGTCGTTGGTCAACCCAACGCGCTCACGACCAAAGACCAGCGCCACAGGAGTATTCGCCGCTTCAGCGACGCTTTTCAATCCGCATTCGCGTGGGTCGAGCATCGGCCACGGTAATGTACGCGAACGCGCACTGGTACCGACAACCAGACTGCAACCGGCCAGCGCTTCATCAAGCGTGTCAACGATTTGCGCATTGCCAATCACATCACTGGCACCAGCCGCCAGGGCGATGGCCTGGGAGTCCGGTTTTACCAGTGGATTTACCAGCCACAGATTGGTTAAACCCATGGTTTTCATGGCACGGGCGACAGAACCCATATTGCCAGTGTGAGAAGTCTCCACCAGCACAATTCGAATATTTTGCAGCATTGTATTTCTTCAGCTTAAGATTATTCGGCCATATTATCATAAAACGAAGACATATTCCGAACTCGCTGCTATACTCTGCGCCGTTTTCCCGTTCTTTAACATCCAGTGAGAGAGACCGATGCATCCGATGCTGACCATCGCCGTGCGCGCAGCGCGCAAGGCGGGTAATGTAATTGCCAAACACTACGAAACGCCTGACTCTGTAGAAACCAGCCAGAAAGGCAGCAATGATTTCGTGACTAACGTCGATAAAGCCGCAGAAGCGATTATTATCGAAACGATCCGCAAATCTTACCCACAGCACACCATCATCACCGAAGAAAGCGGTGAACATGTTGGTGAAGATCTGGATGTTCAATGGGTTATCGATCCACTGGATGGCACTACCAACTTCGTAAAACGTCTGCCGCACTTCGCGGTATCCATCGCAGTACGCATCAAAGGCCGAACTGAAGTCGCTGTTGTTTACGATCCAATGCGTAACGAACTCTTCACCGCAACTCGCGGTCAGGGCGCACAGCTGAATGGTTACCGTCTGCGTGGTAGCACCGCTCGCGATCTGGACGGCACTATCATCGCTACTGGTTTCCCGTTTAAAGCGAAGCAACACGCCGCCTCTTACATGAAGATCCTTGGCAAAATGTTTACCGAGTGCGCTGACTTCCGTCGCACCGGCTCTGCTGCGCTGGATCTGGCCTATGTTGCCGCCGCTCGTGTTGACGGTTACTTCGAAATCGGCCTTAAGCCGTGGGATTTTGCCGCAGGTGAACTGATTGCTCGTGAAGCAGGCGCACTGGTGTGCGACTTCACCGGTGGTCATAACTACATGTCAACCGGCAACATCGTTGCAGGCAATCCGCGCGTCGTTAAAGCTATGCTGGCGAACATGCGTGACGAACTGAGTGATGCGCTGAAGCGTTAATCTCAGCAGTGCCCGGTGGCGTTACCGCCTGCCGGGCCTGAAAACTATCCGGCACTTTTCAAAACGGTCTTAATCCCCTGCCAACCGGTACTGCACTTACCCACATCACCACGGCAGCAACAATCAACACCGCCCCCCCGGCTAATGCCAGCGTGCTCCAGCCGACCTGACGCCATAACACCGGTGCCTTATTTCTACTGAGCCTCACCGCCAGCGTACGGAAAAAGTGTACCAGTAATGCCAGAGAAGAAATGGTAAGGGATGTTCCCGCCGCCATTGCCAGCGCCGATGCCATTCCCCAGCTAAATACACCAACCACTTTACTGAACAGCAACACCATAATCGCCCCGGAACACGGGCGCATACCCATTGAGAGAATAATCATCATCCGGGCGCGCCAGTCATCACCGCTCTGTATCTGTTCAGGGTCAGGTAAATGCTGATGCCCACAACCACAACCGTCGTGATGTACATGATGGGCTGTGAAGGAGGTAAATTTGGGGCGACGCAACAGCTTGCTTAATTTTTTCAGCGCCCGCCAGCACAGCAAAACGCCCAGTATGCCCACCAGCGCATAACTCCCCTTTTCCAGCCAGAAACTGCTCATGTGTAGCTGTCGAGCCGGCAATTGCAGAACTGTCAGCACCGCAACCACCAGCCCAATCGCTACCAGCCCCTGTAATAAGGAAGAGGCGAGCGTCAGTCCAATACTCGATTTAAGCTTAGAAGGGTGCGTCGCCAGCCAGGTGGTGATGACGATTTTTCCATGCCCCGGCCCCAGCGCGTGCAATACTCCATAAACAAAACTAAACAACAGCAACGAACCACCTGCCTGGGTGGGGCTGGCGGCGACGGCTTTAAGCAAGCCACTCATTTGCTGATTGACCTCACGCTGCCAGAGAATACTTTTCACCATGACCTGCGGCCAGGCATGCCATAACCACAGCCCACCGCCTGTCGCCAGCAGCAAAAACACGACCAGCGGCCACAGTGTCAGCCAGCGGCGGCCGGATATGCGTTGTTGCCAGATTACTGACATTCCACCGTTACCTTCTGTGCAAACTGTTTACCCAAATCCATATCCTCCGGCGGCGCATCTTCTTTATCCAGCGACTGCGCAAAACTCAGCGTTTCTTCATCAGGCGTTGGCGTGTGCACGCTAATCCGGCATTGCTTGCTTATGGCCGGCGCCAGGGTGGCATCGCTGTCTTTGTCGTAGCTCATATCCACGTAATAGGTTGGATCAAACGTGGATATGACATAGGCCTGTCCACCCAGCGGCTGCGGTTCGGCCAGCGGCAAAACAAACGTCAGCACCGCCTGGTGTTCCTTACGCTCCATGCCATATTCTGTCGGGCGATTTTTAAATTTTACCTTTTGCCCGGCATGCCACACTTCGGTGAAGTAGTGTTGTCCGAGTACATTCGCCATCACTTCTGCCGCCAGTTTTTTCCACACTTCATCTCCCGGTTTGGCATTGCCCGCGTCATATAGCAGGTCGGCCGAGGTGATTTCGTCCATTGTCCAGCGCATTTTCAACGCCACAAACTGGTTATTTTCGCTGACTATCTCGGTTTTCAGATGAATAAAGCTATGCGGATGCGCGCCAGCACTAAAGGACAGAACAGCGAGAAGCAACGTTATGACAATATATTTAAAGCGTTGCATGAGTTCTCCACGATAAAAATACAGGCCGCCACAATCGCAATGATGACGTCTTTGGCGAAAGTGTGGTGAGCATACCATTGAACGGAAGAATATTTAGCCCCTCTTTGTGGTCTCGATTCAGTTCTCAATTTTGAAATTTTGTTTCCCGACGATAAAGGCAAAAATGCTTCCATGAGGCACTAACTTAAGGAAAATGATAATCAATTGTTAATTAATGGTTTCTATTTAATTGTTTATTAACAAATAATTGAAGTGCATGAATGCTCAACCATTCATATTTAACCAAAATTTAACCATTATTTATCTAAAAAATCACAAAAACGGGCACAGATCACATTTACCAAACTTATGATTCATTCCCTCTTCCATTCGTTGTTAACTTCACGCCGTGACATGCCCTGCCCCCTACTAAAGGTACAACTATGAAATTCAAACTCGCATTACTCAGTGCAACCCTGGTTTCTGCATGCATGTTGTCCGGTACGTCCTTTGCGGCGGAAAAATATGAGATTGCTGTGGTTGCTAAAGTCACCGGTATTCCATGGTTTAACCGCATGGAAACCGGCGTCAATGAAGCAGCAAAAAAATTGGATGTAAATGCTTACCAGACCGGTCCTTCTACGCCGGATCCGGCTCAGCAAGTAAAAGTGATTGAAGATCTGATCGCCAAAAACGTCAACGCGATAATCGTAGTGCCGAATGACGCCAAGGTCCTTGAGCCTGTCCTGAAAAAAGCTCGCGAGAAAGGCATTGTCGTTCTGACCCACGAATCCCCGGACGAGCAAATTGGTCAGTGGGATATCGAAACCATCGACAGTGAAAAATACGCACAGGCCAACGTCGATGAGCTGGCAAAAAATATGGGCGGCAAAGGTGGTTATGCCATCTATGTGGGCTCGCTGACGGTGCCGCTGCATAACGCATGGGCTGACTACGCGATTAAATATCAGAAAGAAAAATACCCTGAGATGTTTGAAGTCACTTCGCGCCTGCCAGTAGCGGAGAGTATCGATAAATCCTACTCCACTACGCTGGATCTGATGAAAACCTATCCGCAGATGAAAGGCATCATTGGTTTCGGCTCACTGGGTCCTATCGGAGCAGGTCAGGCCGTTCAGAAAAAACGCGCTAAAGACAAGATTGCCGTTGTTGGTATCGCCATGCCAGCACAGGCTGCACCTTACCTGATGCGCGGCGATATCAAAAAAGCGCTGCTGTGGGATCCGAAAGACGCTGGCTACGCACTGGTCACGGTTGCCGATCAACTGTTGCAAGGTAAAGAAGTCAACGCCGATCTGAGTATCGATAGTTTAGGGAAAGCCGATGTCGACATGGAGAAGAAAGTGATCCGCTTTAACAAGATCCTCGAAGTCACCAAAGATAACGCACAATCACTCGGTTTCTAAGGCCTTAGCCAACACCAGGGAACCTCACGCCGACCGCCTGGTCGGCGTTATCCACAAAACTAACACTCAGCGTCCAGCAGGACGCTCGCAGGGGTATTGTCCATGACAGACACCACCGCATTTATCACTCTTGAGAATATCAGCAAACAATTCCCGGGCGTGCTGGCGCTGGATAACGTGAATCTGACGCTGAAAAAAGGCGAAGTTCACTGTCTGGCAGGTCAGAACGGCTGTGGCAAAAGCACCATTATTAAAGTGATCTCCGGGGTTTATCATCCTGAAAAAGGTGCGCAGATTTTACTCGACGGCAAATTGTTCCACCACCTGACGCCACAGCTGTCTTCACATTACGGCATTCAGGTTATTTATCAGGACCTGTCGTTATTTCCAAATTTTAGCGTCGCGGAAAATATTGCGGTCAACCGCTACCTGCCGGGTGGTGATATCTGGGTGCGTCGCGGGTCCATGAAGCAACAGGCTCTGGCCGCAATGAAGCGTATCGGTGTGACCATCGATCCTGATAAAAAAGTCGAAAAACTCTCTATTGCCGATCGCCAGTTAGTGGCTATTTGTCGGGCAATTGCTGCCGACGCCCGTCTGGTGATCATGGATGAACCAACCGCCTCCCTGACCCGCCAGGAAGTGAATGGTCTGCTGCGGGTAGTCAACGAATTAAAAGCAGCCGGGATCTGCGTTGTCTTTGTCAGCCATCGCCTTGATGAAGTGATGGAAGTCGCAGACCGTATCAGCGTAATGCGCGACGGTAAGCTGGTGGGGACTTTCCCTGCCAGTGAACTTGACAGTCACGAACTGGCCTTCCTGATGACCGGGCAGCGCTTCCACTACAGCCCGTTGCCAGAGAAACCGCCCGTCGAACAGGAACCGTTACTGGAACTGCGCGATCTCAGTCGTAGAGGAAAATACCAAAATATCAATCTGTCTCTGCGTAGCGGTGAGATTGTCTCCATTGTCGGCCTGCTGGGAGCCGGGAGAACCGAGCTATGCCTGAGCCTGTTCGGCATGACGCATCCTGAAAGCGGTGAGATCCGTATTAACGGTCAGCCGGTTCAGCTTCGCAATAACCACGACGCTATTAAACACGGGATCGGCTATGTCTCGGAAGATCGCCTGACGCAAGGGCTGATCATGGAGCAGTCGATCTACGACAACACCATCGTCACCGTATTTGACCAACTGCACACTCGCAGCGGTCTGCTCGATCATCGCAAAGCGCAGAAGCTGGTCTCTGATTTGATCCGCGAGCTGAACATTAAAGTCTCCGATCCGCATCTGCCAGTGAAAACACTTTCCGGCGGCAATGCCCAGCGCATTGCCATTGCCAAATGGGTGGCGACTAATCCGCGCATCCTGATCCTTGACTCACCAACCGTTGGCGTGGACATCGCTAACAAAGAGGGCATTTACCAGATCGCCCGCGATCTGGCCGAACAGGGAATGGCTGTGCTAATGATTTGCGATGAAATTCCGGAAGCGTATTACAACAGCCACCGCGTGCTGGTGATGCGCCGCGGCAAGCTGGTGGCGGAATTTAATCCTCATCACTGTAGTGAAGAGGAGATTGCTGAAGTGGTTGAGGTAATCAATGAATAGTATGCGTATCTCCCGTTTGATCGGGCAACATGAGTTCTGGCTGGGGCTGCTGGTGGTTGCCCTTGCCGTCGGACTGAGCGTCAGCACCGATGAGTTCCTGTCACTGGGGAACCTGACGGACGTCGCCACCAGCTACGCCATTCTCGGCATCCTTGCCTGTGGGCTGTTTGTGGTACTGATTTCCGGCGGAATCGATATTTCATTCCCTGCTATGACCGCCATTGCCCAATACGCGATGGCCAGTTGGGTTATCGGCCACGGCGGCAACTTCGCGCTGGCGCTGGTTATCGCGATTGCTGTCGGTCTACTGCTCGGGCTTATCAACGGTTTTCTGGTCTACTGGCTGCGTGTTCCGGCGATCATCATTACCATTGCCACGCTGAACGTCTACTACGGTCTGCTGGTTTACACAACGAAGGGCACCTGGCTGTACGGTTTTCCAGACTGGTTTATGAACGGTATCAACTGGTTCTCGTTCACTGCTGCGGACGGCTACGACTACGGCCTTACTCTCCCTTTGTTGTGTCTGGCAGCAGTGATTATTTTTACTGCCGTGCTAATGAACTATACCCGCCTCGGTCGCCAGGTTTACGCCATGGGCGGCAACCGCGACGCGGCTTCACGCCTGGGGCTGAACCTACTGAAGCTGCATTTCTACGTGTATGGCTATATGGGTATTCTCGCAGGCATCGCCGCAGTGGTTCAGGCACAAATCACTCAATCGGTCGCCCCCAATTCACTGCTCGGCTTTGAGCTAACCGTTCTGGCGGCGGTCGTTCTCGGCGGAACCAGCATGAGCGGCGGGCGCGGTACGCTGACGGGAACTCTGCTCGGCGTTGTCCTGTTGGCTTTCTTACAAAATGGCCTGACGCTGCTGAGCGTCTCCTCTTACTGGCACACTGTTTTCAGCGGCGCCATTATCCTGGTCAGTATTAGCGCCACGGCCTGGAACGAAAAACGCAAACTGGCAAAGGAGCTTTGAGATGAAAACATTCGCCAGATTTTTACCCGGTGATGCCATCATTCGCCTGCAATGCGTCATTATTGTGGTCGTGGCGCTGGTTTTCTCGGCCCTGCTGGGTAGCCGCTTTTTCAGCGTCGCTAACTTCCAGTCTATTGGCTCACAATTACCGATCCTCGGGATGCTGGCGCTCGGGATGGGCATGACCATGCTGACTGGGGGCATTAACCTGTCGATTATTGCCGGTGCTAACGCCTGCTCGCTGGTAATGGCTGCGGTGATTGTCACCCACCCGGATAATCCGCTGTTTCTGGTTCTCGCTCTGCTGGCGGGCGCCGCGGTAGCAGTTGCCATTGGCACACTGAACGGCGCGCTGATCGCCTGGGTGGGCGTTTCACCGATTCTCGCCACCCTCGGCACGATGACGCTTATCTCAGGGCTGAATATTCTGCTCTCCAACGGGACGGTGATCTCCGGATTCCCGCCGGTCATTCAATATCTCGGCAATGCCACCATTGCCGGTATCCCCGTGGCGCTATTGCTCTTTTTCCTGGTCGCCATATTGCTGTGGGTACTGCTGGAGCACACCACGCTGGGACGCAGCCTGTATCTTGTCGGCTCCAATGAACAGGCTACCCGCTACAGCGGTGTGAATACCGTTCGCGTACAAATTTCCGTGTATGTCATATCTGCTCTGCTCGGCTGGGTAGCGGCCATTCTGATGATGGCGAAATTCAACTCGGCAAAAGCCGGATACGGTGAATCATACCTGCTGGTAACCATCCTCGCCTCCGTGCTTGGCGGTATCAATCCGGATGGTGGCTTTGGGCGCATTATCGGCCTGGTGCTGGCGCTCATTGTGCTGCAAATGCTGGAAAGCGGCCTTAACTTGCTGGGGATCAGTAGCTATCTGACGATGGCTCTCTGGGGCGCAGTACTGATCCTCTTTATCGCATTACAGAATCGTAAAGCCTGATTTCAGGAGAAAAAATTATGGCAAGTTACTTTATTGGTGTGGATGTCGGAACCGGAAGCGCCCGCGCAGGGGTATTTGATCTCAACGGCAGGATGGTCGGGCAGGCCAGTCGGGCCATTGAGCTCTACCGTCCGCAAGCTGATTTCGTTGAGCAGTCCTCTGATAATATCTGGCAGGCTGTGTGTAACGCGGTTCGCGACGCGATTAACCAGTCAGATATAAACCCTATCCAGGTTAAAGGTCTGGGTTTCGACGCTACCTGTTCACTGGTGGTTCTGGATAAAGAAGGTAAGCCGCTGACTATCAGCCCTTCCGGGCGCAGCGAGCAGAACATTATTGTGTGGATGGATCACCGGGCCATTACCCAGGCCGAGCGTATTAACGCCCTGCACCATCGGGTGCTGGACTACGTCGGAGGAATTATTTCTCCGGAAATGCAGACCCCAAAACTGCTATGGCTGAAACAGCATATGCCCAACACCTGGGCAAACGCGGGTTACTATTTTGATCTGCCTGATTTCCTGACCTGGCGCGCCACCGGAGATGACACGCGCTCACTGTGTTCAACCGTGTGTAAATGGACCTACATGGGTCATGAAGACAAATGGGACGCCAGCTATTTCCGCCAGATTGGGCTGGAAGATCTGCTGGAGCACGATGCCGCCAAAATTGGTCGTTACGTGAAAACCATGGGCGAACCGCTCGGGCACGGGCTGTCAGCACGTGCCGCCAGCGAACTGGGTCTGATCCCGGGGACTGCGGTCAGCGTATCAATTATCGATGCGCACGCTGGTACGCTCGGCACGCTTGGGGCCTGCGGCGTTTCTGGAGAAGTGGCTGATTTTGACCGCCGCGTTGCGCTAATTGGCGGCACATCTACCGGGCATATGGCGATTTCCAAAGAGCCGCGTTTTATCGGCGGCGTCTGGGGGCCTTACTACTCTGCTGTGCTGCCGGAATACTGGCTCAACGAAGGCGGGCAGTCTGCAACAGGAGCGTTAATCGACCACGTCATTCAGTCGCACCCATGCTACGAAACGCTGCTGGCACAGGCAAAATCTCAGGGACAGACTATTTACGAAGTACTGAATTCATTGCTACGTAAAATGGCTGGCGAACCGGAGGACATCGCGTTCCTGACCCGTGATATGCATATTCTTCCCTATTTCCACGGCAACCGCTCACCGCGCGCGAACCCGACACTCACCGGCGCTATCACCGGGCTGAAGCTGTCCCGCACGCCCGAGGATATGGCGTTGCAGTATCTGGCAACCATCCAGTCCATTGCCCTGGGAACGCGTCATATTATCGAAACGATGAATCAAAGCGGTTACAACATCGATACGATTATGGCCAGTGGAGGCGGCACGAAAAACCCAATCTTTGTTCAGGAACATGCCAATGCCACCGGCTGCGCCATGCTGCTGCCGGAAGAGAGCGAAGCCATGCTGCTGGGCAGCGCAATGATGGGAACTATCGCGGCAGGGGTATTCGAAACTTTCCCGGAAGCAATGTCTGCAATGAGCCGCATTGGTAAAACAGTCACGCCACAGACCAACCGGATTAAGCAGTACTATGACCGTAAATATCGCGTCTTCCACGAGATGTATCAGGATCATATGAAATACCGCAAGCTGATGCAGGAGGACGCATGAGTGATTCATGGTCTCAGGCCACCCACGTGTGGCATCTCTACAGCGATGCCCTCGCAGGTCTTCAACACCATTTGAATGAACAGGTCTGGCAAGCTCTGCTGACAGAATTGCGCAGTTGCAAAGGTAAAATAGTGGTAACCGGCGTGGGTACTTCTGGCATTGCGGCGCGCAAAGTGGCGCATATGCTTGCCTGCGTTGAGCGTGCGGCGATATACCTCAATGCCACCGATGCAGCTCATGGCGACCTGGGTTTTTTGGATACTGACGATCTGGTCATTATGCTGTCGCGCGGAGGCAACTCCGATGAACTCACCCGACTGCTGCCTGGGCTGGCAGCGAGAAAGGTACCGATTCTGAGCGTAACTGAAAACGCGAGTTCAGCCATCGCCAGCGCTTCCAGACTGGTGATATCCACGGGCGTGCAGCGCGAGGCCGATCCGCTGAATATGCTGGCAACCACATCTATTATTTTGGTTCTGGCTATCTTTGATGCCGCCTGTGCCTGTCTGATGAGCGAGAGTGGATACTCAAAAGAAACCCTGCTGGCGGTGCATCCAGGCGGTGATGTAGGATTAACGCTAAGTCAGAAGCAGAAAGTCTAAACCGCGCATTTCCACTCACTTTCCCAACCCCGTCACCCGCTGGCGGGGTTTTTGTTGTTTAAACAAAGATAAAACAGCGAAAAAACAGGTTAACGCGCTGCGTTTAACTACGACCTTCTGTTCCTTACGTTAAAAATTCTGTGACGTCTCCCAGCATTCCTGGCGGAAAGGATTCCATTCTCCATTTCTATCAGCAAACTTTAGCTATTCTTATCAAAAATACTTTCGGGAGACCTTACAGATGATGTCAACGCTTGCCCCGCCATCTGTACTTTCTGCTCCCCAACGTCGCTGCCAGATGTTGCTGACGCTTTTTCTGCCGGGACAAAGCGCCACTGCGCAGACCTTCAGCAGTCTCAATGGCGTCGATGACAATATTGTCCGCGAGGATATCATTGGCGCGGGCCTCGAAATCCAGCGCTATCACCGGCTCGCGATTACCTCGACTCAAAACGGTCGCTATCAAATCGAAGGGACCCCGCTGAATCAACGCCTGTGCCTGTTACATTGGCTTCGACGTGGACTGCGCCTGTGTCCGACGTTTATCAACCAACAATTTACACCAGCATTAAAAATGGAGCTGAAACAACAGGGTATCGCACGCCAGCTGTATGACGATACTAATTTGCAGGCGCTCATCAACCTCTGTTCCCGGCGGCTGCAGAAACCATTTGAGTGTCGTGATATCCAGTTCCTGCGGCTTTTTTTGCAGTATTGCCTGCTGCAACACCATACAGGGATCACCCCGGAGTTTAATCCGGTACAGCAGGTCTGGGCACAATCTTGCGCCGAGTATCCGCTCGCCGAAGAAATTGGCCGTCACTGGCAACGCCACGTAATGCAGACTGCCCCCCTGGGCGAGTCGCTGTTCATGGCGCTGCTATTTTCGATGATCCGTATTCCTGACCCTATTCGTGATAACCATCAGCAGGACCGCCGTCTGCGTCTGGCCATCGCCAGGCTGGTACTGCGTTTTCGCGAGTATGGCAACGTTCGCTTCAGCGACGAGCAAGGACTGAACGACCAGTTGTATATACACCTTGCTCAGGCGCTTAACCGAAGCTTATTTGCCATCGGTATTGATAACACCCTGCCGGAAGAGTTCAGCCGGCTTTATCCCCGACTGGTGCGCACCACACGCGAGGCATTAAACGGGTTCGAAGCAGAATACGATGTGCAGTTTTCAGAGGAAGAAGCGGGGCTGGTCGCGGTGATTTTCGGCGCATGGCTGATGCAGGAGAAGGATTTACACGAGAAGCAAATTATCCTGCTGACGGGCAATAATGAACGGCTTGAGACACATATTGAACAACAGCTACGTGAGCTGACCCTGCTGCCGCTGAACGTAAAACATATGCCGATGCAGGATTTTCAGAAACAGGGTTCACCGCGTGGCGTGGCGCTGATTATCACACCGTACACCACGCCGCTACCGCTGTTTTCACCGCCGTTAATTCATGCGGACCTGGCGCTTACGCCTCACCAGCAACAACAGATCCGCAAAATACTGGAATCATAACGCCGGAGATTGCGCCTGCACTTTAGGTCGCAAGACGATGGCAGGCAGAGCAACCAGCGCCATCACCCAGAATACGCCGCTACCCAAATGCTGATACAGGAAGCCTGCGAACACTGTCATGATGGCGATACTCCCCCCCATCGCAATAGCAGAATAAACCGCCTGCAGGCGAATCACTTCACTGCCCTGGCGCGCAGCAATATAACGCATGGCCGCCAGGTGGCAGACGGTAAACGTACCGCAATGCAGGATCTGCACCACAATCAGCCACGGTAATTCTGTGCTCCAACCCATCAGTCCCCAACGTACAACGCCACAAACAGCAGAAAGCAGTAGCAGATCTCGAGCGCTAAAGCGGCGGAACAGCTTGTGGCTCAGTGCGAAGATAATCACTTCGGCAACCACGCCCAGCGACCATAAATAACCGACCGCCGAGGCGGAATACCCGGCGGACTGCCAGTAAATTGCGCTAAAACCGTAATAGGCAGCATGTGCGCCTTGCAGCAGGCTCACACAGGCAAGAAAACGCCAACTCTGCGTGATCAGCAAACGCCAGGCTGGCCATCCGGCACTCTCCTGTTGGCGGCTTTCACCCTGCGGCTGCACGCTCGGTCGAATCATCATACCCAGCAGCATTGAAGCCATCCCAAGCGTCAGCAGCACCAGGATAACCCGGTAATCAAACAGGCTCACCAGTTTACCGGTTAGCGCCGAACCAATCACAAAGGCCACCGATCCCCACAAACGTACCCGACCATAATCCATGGTGATCTGTTTTTGCCAGGTGTTAGCCAGCGCATCCGTTAGCGGCACCAGCGGTGAGAAAAACAGGTTAAACCCGACCATCACCACCATCAGCCATGCCACATGCGTACCCGCCCAAAATGCCAGAGCAAACACCAGCGTCAGCAGCGCCAGAATACGTAAAGCGGTAATCAAACGAGAGGGATCACTCACGCGCGGCGCAATCAGCAAACTACCGAGAAAACGTGCAATCAGCCCCGCGCCCAGCAGCAAACCGATGGTTTCCGGCGTCAGCCCCAAACCTTTGAGCCAGACGCTCCAGAAAGGCAGAAAAATACCGTAGCTAAAAAAGTAGGTGAAATAACCGAGCGCCAGCCAGCGCGTGGAATGCAAAGCCATGATTCCCTCCCGTTTGGTGGCGATAGTCTGGCGATAAACACGGGCTGGCGCAAGAGAGCATTAACAGGCAGATAACATGATTCTTGCCCTACTCTACGCAAATTTGCATCGAAAAATGGCACTGTTCTCCCTGGCCTAGTACCCTTAATCCCGGCTGTCCCTGCATGTTGTGGGCATTCACCGGATGCGTCTGCGGCTCAAGGCAAAGGAACTCGCCACCCGACATTCTGAACAGCATCAGCCAGGGAGTTTGCGCTAAAAGCGTGACTTTCATCACATCATGTTGGATAACAGCCCGTCCGCTCCAGCCGGAATAGCCGACGTTCAGCCAATCATCTTTACCGTACTGTGGCTGAGAAAAATTGGCCTCGTCGGGCAACCTGTCCTGCCAGGCAAGCGGGAGGTGCTGTTCACCTTCAGGCCAATAACCGCTGGCCTGAAACTGGAGCTGGCTGTGTTCATCAAAGCGGAAGAAGGGATGAAAACCACAGCCGTAAAGCATGGGTGAATCACCGCAATGGGTTAGAGTCACTGAGGCAACAAGTTGATTTTGCAGCAGTTGATAACGAATTTTCGCCAGATAATCAAACCCACAGTCATGCTGGCAACGCAGTTGTAGTACGCACTCATCGTCACCGTGTTCGACAATATTCCAACGCCGTAGCCAGCCATCGCCGTGCAGGAAAAACCGCGCATCAGCATGATGATGTGGCAATACGATTTCGCGCCCCTGAAAGGTAAAACGGTTACCGGCGACCCGATTAGCCAGCGGTAACATAGGAAACATCCCGCCGGACGCATTTTCATGGAGCACAGGCAGCGATAATTCGCGCGTGCGTAACCGCAACACGCGCCCACCTTGCAGATCAATATCGGCTTCCAGCGCATCATTGTGTAGATGTAATGGATTCATAATCAGCCTCCCAAAACGACGCCGGGCGATAGTTCCGCCCGGCGTAAAGGGTTAGTCGAAAATACCGCAGTTCAGCGCATGAGACATGAGTAGTGCTTTGTCATGGGCAGGGTTCAGCGTCAACAATAGCGTCAGTGTCTGCTGGCAAGCCTCACGATTATCCAGGCCAAGGTAGCCCAACGCTTCGATAAACAAGCAGTGCTGCTGATGCCGGATAACAGGGCTGGCGTCCAGCGCCACCAAATCCGGTAACGAGACGGCAAAGAAATCGGTTTCCGGTACATTCTCACGATGCTGTTCCACCCAATCGAGGAAGCTCTGGAAGTGGGCATCTGCCTGCAGTCGTTCACCGCTTGCCCGCATCGCCATCCCCTGCCAGAACAAATAGTCAGTAGGCTGGTCGTTGTAGTAACGCCCCGCGCTCAGACCTGAATCGCCCTGCATCGCGCGAGCCAGCGCTTTACAGGCTAACTCGCACTCACCCCGTCGCTGGTGACAATAACCCAGCAGATACCAGATATCGTTATCCGTCTGACCTGGTAATCGGCCTTCGCCCAGATTGAGTGGATAACACAAGGCCTGCTGAAGCAGGTCAATCGCCTGACCGTCCTGATCCTGGCGAATAGCATCCAGAGCACGGTGTATTTGATTCAGCAAATACTGGCCGGTAATTTTCCCTTCGCCCCCCTCCCACGGATGAAACTCCCGCTCACGAAGCACCTCGGCCGCCGATGCGTAGAGGTTCAGACCGTTCCACAGACTCAGTAACTCTGCCGTGAGGTCGTCGCGTTTTAGCACCACATTGCGGCGTGGCGCCAACAGAGCCAAACGCGATTCCATACTTTGCCCCTGCTGTTTATTGAGGTAATCCAGCTCAAACAGGAAACGCGCGTTATCGGGCTCCAGCGCCACGGCACGCTGTAAATACTGGCTCGCCACCTTCGCATTTTGCTGTTTGTTCCAGGCGTAGATCCCCAGCAGGCGATGCACCGGCGCAAAATCAGGCTGTAATGCGAGTGTTTCCTGCCAGCACGCAATGGCATCATCATAACGGCGTTTGCTGTACCAGAAGCAGCCCAGCAGATAACGGGCAAATGCACTCTGCGGCAAAGATTGCAGCATCACCACTTCGTCGAGAGTATTCGGGAAACGTACCCGGTTGGTAAAACAGCGCTGCGCATTGTGCAGGTATGGCTGCGGATTATCACTGAGCGCAGCGAGCCAAAGCATCGGTAGGGCTTCCTGGCTATCGAGTAGCACCAGTAGCGCACGCGCCTCCGTTTTGTTACCCAACGACACCAGCCACCCCGCCAGCGCACTGGCGTTAATTCCGCGTCGACCGGTAATGGCGATAAACGCATCACGATCGGCTGTCGCACCGCTAATAGCCCAGCGAGCGTAATGTAAAACATAGCTCAGTGGATGTGTTTTCAGCGCCTCGTGAATATAGGTCAGTGCGGTTTGCATATCCTGCACGGTTGCCAACGCCAACGCTTTCAGCCCCATCGCCAGATTATTGCCGCCGTTGAATTGCAGGCTTAACTCCACTTTTTTCAGCGCGTCACCAGCATCACCGCGCTTTATTGCTAACCGCGCCAGCGAGTAAAACGCCGCATCACGGCAGTTTCCACTCCAGGTCGCTTTATAATAGTGATCCCAGGCACGAGTTTCTTCGCCCTGACGCTCCAAGGCTGCGCCCAGCAGCAGACTAGCTTCACCATCGCGCGGATTCTTATTCAATTTATGCGCCCGAGCCAGCGCTGATTCAGCACAATGCTGAGCCAGCGCCCAGTCAGCGCGGTTCAACGCCAAATTACCCAGAGCCACATTATTGCGATAATCCCGCGCGTCCAGAGCAATTGCCCGGCGATAGTAATCTTCTGCATAGCGGCTGGCATGGTTGTACTGCTCAATATGCTGGCCGATAAAATAGAGTTCTTCGGTATTATCTAACGCTTCTGGCTGTTTCGGCGCACTCGCGGCGGACGGTAGCGGTGTTTCTTCCGGGATATGTTCTTCGTACTGCAACAGCGTTTGACCGTCCTTCGTAAATATTGTCATCGTCAAGCGCTGCGACCAGCACTCATCCAACGTTTCCTGCCAACTCTGCCCCGGCTCCAGTGTTACGTGGGCCGTCCACAGTATTTGCTGCGCATCACGAATTTCTACACGTACATCGTGAAGCGGTGCAACAGCATACAGCCCAACCGACAGATGTGGCTCGTTACGCTCAAGACGCATCACCAGTTGATCGCTGGCATTCTGTACCGCGGTTAATTCGCTATACGGCAGGAAGTTTTGAACGAAAACTTTCTCTTCATAGGGTGCAAGCCAGGTGAAATCAGGCTGATTGTCCGTAAAGACGCCGGTCATCAGTTCGATGTAGGGGCCATTTTCATCGGTTAGCTGACGATCCCAGGCCTGACCAAATTCACCGTATCCCCACGTCCACTGTTTTTTCCCCGGTGAAATATGGTGATCCGCTACATGTAATAACCCGCCGCGTTCACCGTGATGCCAGGCACCGACGAAATCGTAGTCTGACTTTTCAGCCATGTAGGAAGTCGGTACCGGGACATTTTTGTAGCGAGAGATATCAACACCCGCCGAATAATCGACTTTGTAGTAAGTGCCTGTGGCAATTGGAAAGGCCGACACATCACGCTTCCCGTGATCGAACACCGCCGTGACGTCCGGCGGGAACACGCTTTGATGATCATCGCCGCCTTTCACCGCCGGGTTAGACCACCACAAGAAATGGCGTGGCGTGGCATTGCCGTTAAAGACTTTACCGGTTATCTCTACCAGCGCACGGTCTGGATACAGCGTGAAGCCTGCCATTAGTTGCAGGCCACGCATCGGTTCCACTTCCCCCATCCACACCGTTTGCTCGCCATGTTCACCGGCCTGAATAGTGAAATCAACGGGCATGAACGTAGTTGGGCGATGGTGCTGCGGCCAGTTAAATTCGATCCCACCGGAGATCCACGGCCCCAGCAACCCCACCAGCGCAGGTTTGATCACATCGTTGTAGTAGACGAAATCCCGCTGTTTAACTTTGTCCCAGGCGCGATGAATACGCCCACCCAACTCTGGCAAGAGCAGAATGCGAATGAAATCGTTCTCCATCCAGATGCCCTTATATTCACGCATTTCGCGCTCGCCGGTCAGCGTATCAATCACGCCATAGGGATACACAGCACCGGATGAGCCCTGGTAAACGCGTTTTTCAAGGAACATCGGGTTTTCGTCTTCTTTGCCCGTTGTCCACGTCGGCAACGTCAGCGTCTCCTGCCAGACCTTAACCACTCCGTACATAACCATTCTCCAGTAAACAAAACACAGTGAAATACGATAGGATGGCAGTGTAGAGGAGTTATTTTTCGGTAAATTGCGTGATGCTCACGCATTACTATTAACAAGGTTTAGTAACATGCAGACAGCTGGACTAAATAATCAGACGGTCAGGCAACATAATCGTCGGGCGATTATGGCGCTGATTTGGCGCCATAAGCGTTTGAGCAAATCGCAGCTTGCCACGCATACCGGGCTATCCATTCCAGCGATCAGTAAAATCCTTGATGAACTGGTTGGCGAGGAAAAACTCAGCCACTCCAGTGAAAATCTCAGTTCACGAGGGATTAACAGCGGGCATTATCAAATCCCCAACGACGGCCCGTTGATCCTGTGTATGAACGTCACCCCAACCAATATAGAAAGCCAATTGATTGATGCACAGATGACGCCCATCGGCGATTTTCTGCATACCGAGGTCAATGCCCCTACACCGGAAGCGCTACTTTCCGCTATTGAACTGCTATGGCGACAGCAGCAGAAATGCTGGCCCGGAAGGCATATCAATCTCGCACTGGGGGTGCATGGTCAGGTGGATCCTGATACCGGCGTGTCACAAACCATGCCACAAGCACCGTGGAAAAAACCGGTCGAAATTAAGTACCTGCTGGAAGAAAAGCTACGTGTTTCGGTGCGGGTAGATAACGACTGCATTATGCTGGCGTTGGCGGAAAAGTGGCAAAATAGCAGTAACCGCCAGGATTTCTGTATCGTCAACGTCGATTACGGTATCGGCTCGTCTTTCGTTATCAACGGGCAAATTTATCGCGGGATGCTCAACGGCAGCGGGCAAATCGGCCACACCATTTTCGATCGTGATGGCATCGCTTGTGACTGTGGGCGCTATGGCTGTCTGGAAACCGTGGCGTCGCTTTCGGCGCTGAAAAAACAGGCGCGAATCTGGTTGAAGTCGTGCCCTACCTCAACGGGAATCGACCCGGAAGCCATAACCAGCCGTCAGTTGATCGACGCCTGGCACAGTGGTGACGAGCAAGTTGCTCAGTGGGTAGAGCAAGCGGCCAATGCTGTAGGGATAACTCTCTATAACCTTCTGAATATTCTTAATATTAACCAAATATGGTTTTATGGTCGCAGTTGTGAATTTGGTGAAAAATGGCTGCACACCATCTACCGTCAAATCGGTTTCACCCCCTTTGACCACGGAGATGCCGTGCGTACCCGCCAAACGCAAATTGGTTTTGGCAACCTGACCCGGCAGCAGCAAATCACCGGCATCGGCTATCTCTTTGTTGAAGCCGCACTGGCACAAGCCTAATGGCGTTTCCGTCACCAATGGTGGGGTAAAAAATAGCTCACCGTAAAATACGATTAGTAATCTTTGTTTACTGAAATATAAATCTCGGCGCAAAGTCCGCCTGCACTTGTTGCTCTACGCTACCTCCAGAAAGTTGAAGTTCATTGTCGTTAAATCCGATCATTTATTCAATTCAGGGGAACTCAGATGGAGTTAACCAGTTCAAGCAGTGAAGCGGCTGTAGATAAAAAACAATATCCACGAGATAAAGTCTCGTGGACTACCGCGATTTCTTATGGCATGGGAAGCTATGGCGCGAACGTGATGTACGCGTTTATCGCTATATATTTGATGCTTTATTACACCGACAGTTTTGGTATCAAGGCCGCCGCCGTTGGATTGCTTTTTTTAGTTGCCAGGCTCGTTGATGGCGCCACCGATATTGCACTTGGTATTCTGGTCGATAATACCCATACAAAAATGGGTAAATTTAGACCGTGGATCCTCGTAGGCAGTATTTTAGTTTCACTCACCACTGTTGCTTGTTTTTTAAGCCCCGATTTATCTGAAGCTGGTAAATTAGTTTACGCCTACGCCACATACATTTTATGGAGTATTTGCTTTGCTGTGATTGATATACCTTATTGGTCACTATCTGCGGCGATCACCCAAGACCCCACCGAACGTACAAAAGTTATTACCATTCCGAGAACTATTGCGACCTTTGGTTTTCTGACAGTCAGCGCCTCAACGCTCTGGCTGGTGAAATATGTGGGAAGTTGGTGGGGCGTTTCGTTAATATTTAGCGCCATCTTTTTGATCTGTATGCTTATTACTTTCTTTGGGGTAAAAGAAAAACATACTGTTCCACGCAAAGAAAGACAAAGTTTTAAAGGTTTCTGGACGCTGTTAAAACAAAACAAACCGTTACGCTATTTGTTGATCGGTATGTTTATGCTGGAACTGATCGGTATTCTGCGCGGTACATTCCAGTTATACTTCTTTATTTATAATTTAGATGCAGAAGTCGCGCTGGCCGCATTTTTGACAGTATCGCAGGTCGCACAAGTTTTGGGCGCTATTGCCTCACCATTTATTTCGGCAAAAATAGGGAAAAAGAATACCGCTATTTATAGCAGTTTCTTAATGTCACTATCCTGCATGGGGTTATTTTTCTTCCAGACGAATATTTCAATAATATTTATCATCGGAACGCTAGCACCTTTCTTTGGCGGCGTTGGGCAAATCGCTCTTTATTCAATGGTAGCCGACTGTGTTGAGTATGGTGAATGGGTGAGCGGTAACCGCTCTGAAGGTATGGTTTTTTCACTCAATATATTTAAAACCAAACTCTCCGGTGCAATTGGTGGAGCGATTGGCGGCTTTTGTTTATCCTGGGCGGGTTATGTTCCGCATGTTGTTCAGTCGTCACAAACCGCCTTATGGATTGGTTTATTCTTCACTTTGATACCTGGTATTTTGACGCTGATAAGTTTGATTCCGCTGGCAAAATACGAAATTACCGAAAAGCGCTTTTTTGAAATTCTCGACGATATCCACAGCCGAAATAAAAATCAGCAGGAAGTAACTCAATGATTAACTGGAATGAAAAAACGCAGACTTTTCATCTGCAAAACGACAGCATTAGCTATGTGTTAGCTATCGCCCACAATCGCTATCTGACCCACTGCTACTGGGGTAAACGGCTGGCTACGTGGAGCCAGGGCTATGATTACCCGGCGTTAGATCGTTCCTCTTTTTCGCCAACACCCGCCGAATGGCCAGACAGAACATTCTCTCTGGATACCGTATTGCAGGAATACCCAGGGCACGGCGCAGGCGATTACCGGGAACCGGCCTTCGAAGTTCGCTATGCCGATGGTCACCAGGTCAGCAACCTGTATTATGTTACACACCGAATTATGACTGGGAAACCGGGTTTACAGGGGCTGCCCGCGACGTGGGTTGAACATGATAACGAGGCGGAAACACTGATCGTCACGCTCGCCGATCCGGTAACGCATTTGCAAGTAGATCTGAGCTACACGATTTTCCGCCAGCATGCGGTAATCGCCCGCTCGGCGGTATTTACCAACCAGGCGCAGCAGCCATTGCGGTTACTCCGGGCATTAAGCTGCGGCGTTGATCTGCCGGATAACCGCTGGCAGCAAATTCAATTTCCTGGCGCATGGGCACGCGAACGTCAATGGCATCGTCAGCCATTGAATCCCGGCATTAATGTGCTCGACAGCAAGCGCGGCGCCAGCAGTACGCATCAACAACCGTTTATTGGTCTGGTACGTCCGGAAACCACAGAGATGCAGGGCGAAGCCTGCGGTATTCATCTGGTGTATAGCGGTAACTTTACCGCCCGCACCGAAGTCGACGCTTATCGCCAGACTCGCCTGCTGCTAGGTATTAATCCACATGGTTTTGGCTGGCAGTTATCACCCGGAGAACAATTCCAAACGCCGGAAGCGGTGCTGGCATGGTCGGATCTCGGGCTTAACGGCCTGTCGCAGACGCTACATTGTCTGTATCGCGACAACCTGGCGCGCGGCCCACACCGCCACCAACCGCGGCCGATTCTCGCCAATAACTGGGAGTCGACCTACTTCGACTTTAATGAGCAGAAACTGTTGAAATTCGCCGCCAATGCGAAAGCGCTTGGCGTCGAGCTATTGATGCTGGATGACGGTTGGTTCGGTGAACGTAATGGGGATACCTCATCGCTGGGCGACTGGTTCGTCAACACCCAGAAATTCCCCGATGGACTACGACCGCTGATTGACCGCGTTCATGCCATGGAGATGAAATTCGGTTTGTGGTTCGAACCGGAGATGATTTCACGACGCAGCGAACTGTTCAGCCAACATCCGGACTGGGTACTTAACGCGGTGGGACAGCCACTGTCCGAAGGGCGTAACCAATACATTCTGGATCTTGGACGCAAAGAAGTACGTGACAATATTCTCACCCAGATGAGCACGTTTCTTGCCGAGCATCCCGTCGATTACATCAAGTGGGATATGAATCGCAATATGACTGAGGTCGGCTCCAGCACAGCGATGGTAGCCTGTCAGCAGGAAACCGCTCACCGTTATATTCGCGGCGTTTATGCTCTGCTTGAGGCGTTAACCACTCGTTTCCCACACATTTTATTTGAATGCTGCGCTGGCGGCGGCGGGCGCTTTGACCCAGGGATGCTTTATTACATGCCGCAGGCATGGGTTAGCGACAATACAGATGCAGCCTCACGCGTTCATATCCAGTATTCAACCAGCCTGCTTTATCCGCCGATAATGCAATGTGCCCACGTTTCCGAAGTGCCAAATCATCAGATGGGCCGCAGTACCACCATGGATATGCGCGGCGCGGTGGCAATGAGCGGAAACTACGGCCTGATGCTGGATTTAATGCGCAGCGATAGTGAACGTGATGAGGCGGTAAAACAGCAAATCGCCTTCTATAAGCAGCATCGTCCGTTGTTGCAGTTCGGCACGTTCTGGCGGCTGATCAGCCCGTGGGAAAACCCCGATTTCGCGTCCTGGATGTTTGTCGCACCGGATCAAAGCGAAGCGCTAGTAATGGCTTTCTCGTTGGTAAGCCAGGCTTCTGCGCCGCTTCGTTTACTGCGTCTGGCGGGTCTGACAGCAGATGCTCGCTACCGTATTGATGATACGGAAAATGTCATAGGCGGCGACGAGTTACTGTATCGCGGGATGTGGATTGACCCACCACTCAGCCGCGACTACACCAGCCGGATCTGGCATCTGACGCGCTTGTAAGTCTGTAAATGAAGGGGGAGGACTCCCCCTTCCACTCATACACAATTACTCTATTCTTCGTCATGAAGAAGGATTTCCTCATGTCTAAAAACAATAACTTCCCTCTGTTCAGCCTTATTAGTGCCACGCTTGTTTCACCCTTTTTTATTTCGTCCGCACAGGCTGCGGGATTTTGGGATGACTCGCATTTAACCGGCGGAATTTATTATTCCCAACGCTACCGTGATAAGCGCGATATGACCCCGGGTAGTGCAAATTATGGCGATTATGTTGAAGATCTTCATCACGGTACATTTAACGCCAACCTTGACTTCATTTCCGGTTATACCGCTGATTTTATTGGTTTCGACATCGCAGGATTTGCAGCAGAAAACCTGGCAACCGGCAACGCCGCTCACCCGAATGAAATTAGCCTTAGCTCCGCCAACCAACGCTGGGGGGAAGACTGGTCCGGAGATAAAGGAGGTTTTAACCTGTATAAGGCCGCGTTGAAATTAAAATATGATGATTACTGGATGCGCTCCGGTTATATCCAACCTTCCGGGCAAACATTATTAGCTGTTCACTGGGGTTTTGTTCCCGGTGCGTATCAAGGGAGCGAAGTCGGCGGTTCCTGGGATTTCGGTAAATATGGCGCACTGTCCAGCTCCTATTTATGGTCGGATAAATATAAAGCCCCGTGGTATACCGAAATGTATGAATTCCGTGCTGCCGATAATAAAACCAAAATTGATTACGTTCAGGCATTGGGGATGAAGTACGACTTCAAAAATAATCTGCTGCTGGAAGCCTCATGGGCACAGGCCGAAGGCTTTATGGATCAATACATGGGGAAAATATCTTACAACTTCCCGGTGGCGGGCAATATGGTGCGCACCAGTTATCAGTTCTATGGTGCAAAAGACAAAGTCGGTGACGGTACACCGGGGGCTTACGGCGCAATCAACGATGAATACTCTGGTCTCGCATGGCTACAAGGGATAACGCTCGGTTATACCGTCGACACACTCGACTTCCGTCTGGAAGCGCAAACGGTAAAAGCCGAAGGTAACCAGGGCTTCTTCCTGCAACGTATTACGCCAGCCTATGCCAGTTCCAACGGTCGTTTGGATATCTGGTGGGATGCGGCATCTGACTTTGATGCCAACGGTGAAACCTCCGCTTTCGCGGCAGTCACCTACGATCTGAAAAATTACGATCTGCCTGGCTGGGCCGTCGGCGTCGGCTACGCCTATGGCTGGAACGCGAAACCCTGCACCTCGTGTACCGTTAACGGCGAGTTAGCCGATCAAAGCCAGCGTATTGATGAATCGGCCTGGACGCTCAATATCGCCCACACCGTACAAACCGGCCGCCTGAAAGGCACATTGTTTAACCTCCACTACATCAACTACGACAATCACGGTAAAAATCCGAACTACGGTAACGGCTACAACAATATGTTCCAGGATGAAATTGATATCAAATTCAACGTGATTGCGCCGTTCACCATCTTCTAATCCTCTGTTCAAAGCGAGAATGCGATGAATAAACAACTGAAATGGTCCGGGCTGCTGCTGGCAGCCCTCTTCCCCTACGCCCAGGCGGCGCAGTTCAGCCAGCAGGGTAATGAAGTCACTGTCAGTCACGGTGATTACACGCTGCGCTATGATCTCCACAGCGGTAAGGGTGATTTGCTGTGGCGCAGCACGCCACTCATCAAGCAATTTCACAGTGAAGCCCAACTGCAAAACCCGGCGCAGACGCTGAATAGCCAGCATGCCACACAGCGTACATCGCAATGGCAAACCGTTAACGATAAACGCTGGGGTGAGGGACATAAGCTAGTACTCACCAGCCATTTAGCCGGAGGGCGAACGCTGACCACCGATTTTTGGTTTTTCGATAATCGCCCCTGGTTGCTCAGTGATATCAGCGTTTTTGCGCCAACACCGCTGACGGTCAGCAAACTCACGCCAATTGCCGCAGCCTTTGCGGATATCGGTATCGGCAGCGATAAACGCATCTATACCACGCCCTACACCAATAATTTTGATTTCGGTGTCGCGCCGGTTAATCAGTTCGGGCTAAGCCAGAATGGCACTGACCGCTTCGCCAACCCACAAGAGCCGATGGTGAAATTTAATGGCATCAGCCATTGGGTTACAGCATTGCTGGATAACCAGAATCGCCACGGTCTGGTGGCCGGGGCAGCAACGGTACAAAAATGGAAAAGTAGCCAGCAATTGGGTGAGGCAACACGCGCTAATGCGCCGCTCAGCCACTTTGTACTGTACAACTGGGGCGGTGAACATCAGGGTAAACAGGTTGACTCCGATCTGTTCTTTATTGGCTACTTTACCGACTACCGCGATGGACTGGAAACCTACGGTAAGGTTTATAACGACGGTGAGCCAGGTATGCGCTGGCAAGGTTCTGTACCGGTAGGCTTTAACGCCTTTTATTCCCACGATAGCTATGGTAAAGCGCGCGATATGTACGCTATGACCGACTATATCGCTCAGCACCTAAAACCACTAGGTTATAAATACGTCAACATGGACGGCGGCTTCCAGCCAGACGGTTATCCGCAAGGAATGACCACCTTCACCAATCTCGTGCATCAGAAGGGGCTCAAAGCCGGTGGCTATCTGACGCCGTTCTCCATCTACGAAAACTGGCTGGATCTCCCGGTTGATGAGACCGGCTACACTCACCGCGACGCCTGCCTGAAAGACAGCAACGGCAAGTTAATTAAAACCTATCTTGGCAGCTATGCGCTGGATATGTCGCACCCGGCAGCGCAGTACATCGTGCGGCGTAACATCAAAAACTATGTCGATTGGGGCTTTGATTATATCAAGCTCGACTTCCTCGACATGGGGCTTTACGAGGGGCAGCATCACGATCCAGCGGTAAATGGTATTCAGAACTATCGTCTCGGGATGCAGATCATGCGTGACGAAGTGCTCAACGCGAAGCGGCAGATTTTCCTTGATGCGTCAATCTCTCCGCTATTGCCTGCGGCCTTTACTCAGGGACGGCGCACTGCTTGCGATACCTCACTGGGCGTCGCTGATTACAGCGGCGTTGAACGCCAGGCTTTCAATAGTGCGCTGTCATGGTGGAGTAACGGTACGCTGTATCGTTACAACGATGCCGATATGTTTATGCCGGAACAGCTCCTGCAAGGCGACGCACGTTCCGGGCAACGGGCGGCACTTCGCCTGGCGACCGCCGTGGCTATGGATGGCGGTCATTGGCTGGCGGGCGACAACCTGCCGTTTATTGATGAAGACCGCAGCACGTGGCTGGAAAATAAGTCCCTGCTAGCGTTAGCAACCAGCGGCATTTCGGCTCGCCCTCTCTCTCTGAGCAATGTCTATCATCAAGCCGAACATAGCCCGGACGTGCTAGTTCAGCGTGCCGCCGACAACAGCACCTACGTCTCTTTCACCAACTGGAGCACTCAGGAGAAAACATGGCAACTTTCCGCCGCGGAATTGGGGCTTAAAGGAAATACGCCGTGGCAGGTCACCAGTCTGTACGATGGCCTTCGCTGGCTGCAGAAAACGGCCAATATTAACTATCGGCTTGCGGCGAGCAACACGGCGATACTGCATTTTACCCACGGCGAATTACCGCCAGTACAGCCGCCACTCAATCTGGCGCAAGGGCTGGCCCTGAAGCCTGGAGAAAATAGTTTCACGCTGACATTCCCTCAACCAACGCGGATTAATCAGCTGGTTATTCAGGAACCGGCTCCGTTTGCCATGCGTAATTACACGTTGTCATGGCATGACGGATCTCGCTGGCAACCTTTAACCCGAGGTTATCTATTGGGCGATAACCGCACCTTCAGTTTCCCGGAGATAAATGCCAGCCAGTTTCGGCTGAGCTATCTCGATAACAAAGGCAATGTGCAAACGCCAACGATTAAAGCTTACAACGCAACCACATCCGTACCCGCGATGCGGATCGTCAGTGACAGCCCACAGTCAGGGGAAAAACACTTCGATCTTCAGGGACCGAATCAACTAATGCAGACCTTTAGCCTTGATCATAACGATCTGCCGAAGATCGACTTCTGGCTGTTTGAAAACTACGTCAACGCCGTACCAGGAGATAATTTCCGGATCCAGATAGTTCAGCTCGATGCCCACAATAACCCAGAGAAAACGCTATTTAGCGCCGCGTTACCGCCGTTCAACCTACCCGCGCAGCCTGCGATTTATTCTCTCTGGCCACGATTGACCGGCCTGGATACGCAAAAACGCTACGGGTTTATTTTCAGTTCACAGGATTCTGCGGCGAGTGATGCGGTAGGCACGAACAGCTACGGAACATTAACCAGCAACAAGGCACACTATTCGGGCGGCAAACTTCGACACTCCTCCGACGGCGGTAAAAATTGGCAGGACTCACCAGAAAACACACTGCTCTTTACCCTTTATAGTCATGAAAATAACGATAAGGATACTCAATGAAAATACTCATGGTGGTATTCACTGCCCTCTTTCTGGCTGGTTGTGCCAGTACGGCATCGAAGCCACAACCGCAGTCCCATGATGAAACAATCTCTCCCATGGCGTACCAGGAATGCATTCAGGCAGCAATGACCGGCAACGGCCAGGCCAGTAATGAAAAGTGCGATGAGATACTGAAAGCATCGCGCTAAATACGCTGCAGAAAGGCGGTTTAACGGCCACCTTTCTTTTCACTTCGAAGGAGTACTCATGCCGCAACATGATGAAAAAATTATTAATCTACAGGGAGAGTGGCGCGTTGAAATCGACACTCAGGATGCCGGAATAAACGATCGCTGGTTTAGTCGCCCTTTATCGGGGTCAGGATTCCATCTTCCCGGTACTTGTGCTGAACATCACCTGGGTGAACGTAATACACTGGCTCCAGGTTTGACGAAAGAAGCGGTACAGTGCCTGAGGACAGAATATACATACCAGGGAGCGGCCTGGTATCAAACGGAGATTCACCTGACTGACGTCGAGGCAGAGAGTGACATTATTTTGTTTCTCGAACGCGTAATGGGGGAAACACAGGTTTGGATCGACGATTTGGCTATCAGTAAGCAAGATAGCCTCTCTATCCCGCATCAATTTGATATCACGCCTTATGTCAGTGATGGTCAACGACACCAACTCACGTTGCGAATCGACAATCGAGATATTCATAATATCGGTGAGTGGCCGAGCGCCCGCACAGACCAGACACAAACCATCTGGAATGGTGTTATCGGCAAAATAGAATTACATATCCGTAATACGTATACGCTGAACTCGCTGCTTATTTCGATGGATAATCGAAGTCGGAAAGTCACCCTGAATATTTCGAAACCAAAGGCTATCGCTGACTGGCAGAATATTGTACTAACATTAACGATTAATGATCTTAACGGTCATTATATACAACAAGAAATACTGTCGACCCAGACACCTAAAAATCAACCCACTATTACTACATCCTTTATCCTGAACGATGACATCGTTTTGTGGGATGAATTTACCCCACAGTTGTATCAGGTGGTGGTAACAATCAACGATCTGTCCCATCCGTCCAACACTGCAAAGATAACCCAGACGACCGGATTCCGCCAAATCAGTACTCACGATGGTTTGTTAAAAATTAACGGTATTCAGCGATTTTTACGTGGAAATATCGATTGCTGTATTTATCCGCTCACCGGATATCCCCCAACAACCGAAGTGGAATGGTCGCACATCTTCCAACAGCTTAAACAACATGGAATTAACCATGTCCGTTTCCACTCCTGGTGCCCGCCAGAAGCAGCCTTTACCTGCGCCGATCGGCAAGGAATGTACCTGCAAATTGAAGGGCCACTATGGATGGATAATTGGATGGATTTTCCTGTTGGAAAATATCCAGACCATTACCACTGGCTCCCTGAAGAAGCTGAGCGCATCATCCGGGCATGGTCTATCCATCCCTCATTTTGTATTTTTAGCAACGGCAATGAATTAAACGGTGATTTTCAACTGCTGCAAGATATCATTCAGCGACTGAGAAATCTCCAGCCACAGATTATTTATACATTAACCAGTAACTGGGATCGGCAAATGACGAAAGAGGATGATATTTTCATCGCACAATCGTCGGCTGGCATCGGGGTTCGCGGGCAATATTTTCTCGACCAACTGGTCGAAACCACGACGCTAAATTTTTCAACTGGCGTACAAATGCAAACCCTCCCGGTCATCTCTCACGAAGTTGGACAATATGTAGTTTATCCCAATGTTGCAGAGATTCCTTGTTATACCGGCAGCTTAATCCCTGTCAATTTACAACGTATTCGAGATGATCTGGAGCAAAACAACCTTCTTCCTTACCTTAATGATTTTATTAATTCTTCAGGGAAAATGGCCTTATATCTGTATAAAATGGAAATAGAGGCCGCTCTTAGAACCCGGAATATGGCAGGTATTCAGTTATTAAGCCTACATGATTTTCCTGGGCAAAGTACGGCAACCGTCGGTATTCTGGATGCTTTCTACACCAGTAAAAATATTATCGCCACTGAAGCATTTCGTCATTTTTGCTGTGAAACCGTACCACTAGTCATGATGCCAACGTTGTTTTATACCAGTGACGATAGTTTTAACGCAGAACTACAAATAGCTCATTACAGCGCATCCGCACTCCACCAGGTAACATTACGCGTTCAGATTACTAATGAAAAACAACATGTTATTTTCACTGAGGATTTCGCAATCGATGAAGTGCCGGTTGGGCTATTAAAGGAAAATCTATCCCTTCAGGTTACACCGTTCAGAACTCTAATAGGCCGGCAGTCATTACAGGTAAAAGCCGAATTGCTGAATACCCCTTATCAAAACCAGTGGGATATTTGGGTCTACGGCCAGGAGGAACCTTGCTCGTTTCCCCCATCAGTAACATTGTGCCGCGAATGGTCACCTTCTGTAGAGGAACGTCTGCAAAAGGGTGAGCATGTTCTGTTGCTGCCCACACCAGCCCAGGTTAAGCAGCTTGCTTCCAGCACCTGGTTTCCAGTGTTCTGGAGCCCAGTACATTTTGCCAGCAAAGATCCTTGCGGGATGGTTATCAATAATCAACATCCGCTGTTCAGTCGCTACTTCCCTTGTGAAAATCACGCCACTCTGGAATGGAAAGCATTACTGGAAAATAGCTTTGCCATGAATATTGATTCGCTTGAGCAGTGCGCACCACTAACATTGCTGACGCCAAATTTTTTCCATAATCACAAGAACACACATCTTTTTGAATGCTGTGTGGGCGAAGGGCGACTTATGGTATGCACGTTCAATCTTGAAGTGGATTCACTTATCAGCAAGCCGTTCCAAAATGCGCTTTATAACTATCTGGCATCGGCTGATTTTACGCCTGAAATCTGTTTGAGCATGCCAGAGATTCGGGGACTCTTTACTTCATCAGATCCTGAAAAAATAACCAGAACCGATCTTGCCATCGGAAAGCCCGCGCAAACTGACAGTATGAAATCATTAAATTATGGACCATTGCGGGGCAATGATGGTAACCCGTCAACCGCATGGATCGCCGCAGATGCCGAGGTAGGACATTACTGGCAAGTAGACTTCGAAAGCATCCTGCACATCACCGCAACACAGGTTGTTTTTAATGAAAATGCTGTTTACACCTACGTCATTCAACATTCGCGCAATGGCATTGACTGGGATATCGCCGTTAATAAAACAAACCAGATAGTTCCTCAACAAACGCATGATGATGAATTCAGCGTGAACGCACGTTTTCTGAGAATTATCTATCAGGGGCTATCTAATGGTATCTGGGCCGGACATCGTCAATTTTCGGCCTACGGACCAGAGATAACTACGCAGCAGATATAAATCCGTTAATAGCAATATCACAGGGCGGGCTTTGGTTCGCCCTTCTTCCCTGTATTAAAAATATTCCTATAACCGGGCATCAAAGTGCGGTCAGAGATAAATTTTTATTCTGCGTGGCGGTTCACAATATTGTGTATTACGTTTAGATCATATGCACTTACACGCTGGAACCATCATGAACTCACTTCGTTATTTCGATTTTGGCGCATCGCGCAGTCTGCTGCTGCTGATTGCTCGTATCGCCATCGTGCTGCTGTTTATCATTTTCGGCTATCCGAAAATGTTGGGCTTTGAGGGAACGGTACAGTACATGGCATCTTCGGGCGCACCGATGCCGACGCTGTCGGCGATTATTGCCATTATCATGGAGGTTCCGGCAGCCATTCTGATTGTGTTAGGTTTTTTCACCCGTCCGCTGGCGGTCATTTTTATCTTTTATACGCTGGGAACCGCGGTTATTGGTCACCACTATTGGGATATGGGCGGTGATGCGGTGCTACCGAATATGATTAATTTCTACAAAAACGTCAGTATCGCAGGGGCATTCCTGCTGTTGGCCATTGTCGGACCGGGAGCGATTTCGTTAGATCGTCGCTGATACACCTACCCGATGGCAGAGATGTGTAGGCTGGGTAAGTGCAGCGCCACCCGGCAAAATTACGGACACAAAAAAGGCCGCTTACGCGGCCTTTTTGTCATTCTGTAACGCAGGAATTATGCGTAAACAGGGAAGCGTGCGCAGATATCCAGGACTTTCGCTTTGACGCGCTCGATTACAGCTTCATCATTGATGTTGTCCAGAACATCGCACATCCAGCCAGCCAGCTCTTTCACTTCGGCTTCTTTGAAACCACGACGGGTCACAGCCGGGGAACCGATACGAATACCGGAAGTGACGAACGGGCTCTTCGGATCGTTCGGTACGCTGTTTTTGTTAACGGTGATGTTAGCACGGCCCAGCGCAGCGTCAGCTTCTTTACCGGTCAGGTTTTTGTCTACCAGATCCAGCAGGAACAGGTGGTTCTCAGTACCGCCAGAAACCACTTTGTAGCCACGGTTCAGGAACACTTCCACCATCGCTTTGGCGTTTTTCGCAACCTGCTGCTGGTAGACTTTGAACTCTGGCTCCATCGCTTCTTTCAGTGCCACCGCTTTCGCCGCGATAACGTGCATCAGTGGGCCGCCCTGCGCGCTAGGGAATACAGCAGAGTTCAGTTTTTTGTACAGCTCTTCGCTACCGTCTTTTGCCAGGATCAGGCCGCCGCGCGGACCCGCCAGGGTTTTGTGGGTAGTAGTGGTAACAACATGAGCATGCGGAACCGGGTTCGGGTACACGCCCGCGGCAATCAGACCGGCAACGTGCGCCATGTCGACGAACAGGTATGCGCCAATGCTGTCGGCGATTTCACGCATTTTTGCCCAATCAACAACTCCGGAGTAAGCAGAGAAGCCACCGATAATCATCTTCGGTTTGTGCTCCTGAGCCTGCTTCGCCATGTCTTCGTAGTCAATCTTGCCGGATTCATCGATACCGTAAGGAACGATGTTGTACAGTTTACCGGAGAAGTTTACCGGGGAACCGTGAGTCAGGTGACCGCCTTGCGCCAGGTTCATACCCAGAACGGTATCACCCGGTTGCAGCAGAGCAGTGTAGACAGCGAAGTTAGCCTGAGAACCGGAGTGCGGCTGGACGTTAGCGTAGTCTGCGCCAAACAGCTCTTTGGCGCGATCAATCGCCAGTTGCTCAACGATATCAACGTATTCACAACCACCGTAGTAACGCTTGCCCGGATAACCTTCAGCGTATTTGTTGGTCAGCTGAGACCCCTGCGCCTGCATCACGCGCGGGCTGGTGTAGTTTTCGGAGGCGATCAGTTCGATGTGCTCTTCCTGACGTACTTTTTCCTGCTCCATAGCCTGCCACAGTTCGGCATCATAATCGGCAATGTTCATTTCACGCTTTAACATCCGCATCTCCTGACTCAGCTAACAATAGAATTTCGGCCTAAAAAGGCAGTCCCGTTGGACTTCGGCCAACAGTATAACCGAATCATTCTTCGATAACAGGTCTTGACAAAGGATTTTACGCAAACGATTACCTTCAGAGCACGCAAGGCTTTGGAGAACAAAGGTCTGCTTAATTTCAACGGATTTCTTTTCAGGTTTGTGATGCAGATTTTTCACGTTGTAACCATTACAACGCAAAGTTACAAAGAACCATTTACAATGCAGGGGTATTTTTTATAAGATGCATTTGACATACATCATTAAAGTCTCAGATAAAGGAAGACAGTATGCTTGACGCACAAACCATCGCTACAGTGAAAGCCACCATTCCCCTGCTGGTTGAGACAGGCCCGAAGCTGACCGCCCATTTCTACGATCGCATGTTTACGCATAACCCCGAACTCAAAGAAATTTTCAACATGAGTAACCAGCGTAATGGCGATCAACGTGAAGCATTATTTAACGCCATCGCCGCTTACGCCAGCAATATCGAAAACCTGGCGGCGTTGCTGCCTGCGGTTGAGAAAATAGCCCAGAAGCATACCAGCTTCCAGATTAAGCCCGAGCAGTACAACATCGTGGGCGGTCACCTGCTGGCAACGCTGGACGAAATGTTCAGTCCAGGTCAGGAAGTGCTGGATGCCTGGGGAAAAGCGTATGGCGTGCTGGCTAACGTCTTCATCAACCGCGAAGCACAGATTTACAGTGAAAACGCCAACAAAAATGGTGGCTGGGAAGGTACTCGTCCGTTCCGTATCGTGGCAAAAACCCCGCGTAGCGCGTTGATCACCAGCTTTGAGTTTGAGCCGGTCGATGGCGGTGCGGTGGCAGAATACCATCCGGGGCAATATCTGGGCGTCTGGCTGAAGCCGGAAGGTTTCCCGCATCAGGAAATTCGTCAGTACTCTCTGACCCGCAAACCGGATGGTAAAGGCTATCGTATTGCCGTTAAACGCGAAGACGGCGGCCAGGTTTCTACCTGGTTGCATAACCACGCGAATATCGGTGACATCGTTCATTTAGCCGCACCAGCGGGCGATTTTTTCATGGATGTGGCAACCGATACGCCAGTA
Organism: Citrobacter sp. Cm038; assembly: GCF_030333105.1. Taxonomy (NCBI): domain Bacteria; kingdom Pseudomonadati; phylum Pseudomonadota; class Gammaproteobacteria; order Enterobacterales; family Enterobacteriaceae; genus Citrobacter; species Citrobacter sp. Cm038. The sequence goes on from NZ_JAOWGO010000011.1 coordinate 159,221, forward strand.
TCTCTGATTTCTGCGGGTGTTGGTCAGACGCCGATGCTGGCCATGCTGGATACGCTGGCAAAATCCGGGCACACCGCACAGGTTAACTGGTTCCACGCGGCAGAAAACGGCGATGTGCATGCTTTTGCCGATGAAGTAAGTGAACTGGGTAAAACGCTGCCGCGTTTTACCGCACATACCTGGTATCGTGAGCCGAACGAAGCGGATCGCGAAAAAGGTGGATATGACAGCGAAGGACTGATGGATTTAAACAAGATGGAAGGTGCAATCAGCGACCCGTCAATGCAGTTTTATCTGTGTGGTCCGGTTGGCTTTATGCAGTTTGCCGCGAAGCAACTGGTCGGTCTGGGCGTGAAGAACGAAAACATTCACTACGAATGTTTCGGTCCACATAAAGTGCTGTAGTTCGTTATAAAGCAGGCCTGATGGCGCTACGCCTGTCAGGCCTGCTAAGCAGACCCGACTTAAATTGCCGCGTCGTCTTCTTCACCGGTACGAATACGAATAACGCGTGCCACGTCAAAGACAAAAATCTTGCCGTCGCCAATTTTACCCGTTTGTGCAGTACGAATAATGGTATCGACGCAGGTATCAACAATATCGTCAGTTACCACAATTTCAATTTTCACCTTCGGCAGAAAATCCACCATATATTCCGCGCCGCGATACAGTTCGGTATGGCCTTTCTGACGGCCAAATCCTTTCACTTCCGTCACAGTCATACCGGTAATGCCGACTTCTGCCAGCGCTTCGCGGACGTCGTCCAGCTTGAAGGGTTTAATAATCGCATCAATCTTTTTCATGCTATTCCTTGAAAAGGTCGCCTGTCTTTTGATCGGATAAACCTAACACATTAAACGATTACACAAAATCATTCATGATGCCTGGCAGCAGCTTGAATGATGCAGTGTGAAATTATTCTTTGAAATCGTTCGCATCCAGTTCGTGTCGAGAGAGCAACTTATAGAACTCCGTCCGGTTGCGCCCCGCCATTCTCGCCGCATGAGTAACGTTGCCTTTAGTAATTTGCAACAACTTACGCAAGTAGTTGAGTTCAAACTGGTTACGCGCTTCGACAAAGGTTGGCAGCGCAGTATTTTCGCCTTCCAGCGCCTGCTCCACCAGCGCATCGCTGATTACCGGTGAAGAAGTTAGCGCCACACACTGTTCAATCACGTTGACCAACTGACGCACGTTTCCTGGCCAACTGGCTGTCATTAAACGTTTCATCGCGTCAGTCGAAAATGCACGCACGAACGGTTTGTGCCGCTCAGCAGACTGGCGTAGCAGATGGTTTGCCAGTAGTGGGATGTCTTCAGTACGCTCGGCCAGCGTTGGGATCTTCAAACTCACGACATTGAGGCGATAGAATAAATCTTCGCGAAACTCACCCCGCGCCATCGCTTTGGGCAGATCACGGTGCGTCGCAGAAACGATCCGCACATCAATGTCGATATCACGATTGCTGCCAAGGGGGCGGACTTTACGCTCCTGCAACACACGCAATAATTTGACCTGTAATGGCGCGGGCATGTCACCTATCTCATCGAGAAACAGCGTCCCGCCTTCAGCGGCCTGAAATAACCCTTCACGGTTGCTCACCGCGCCGGTAAAGGCGCCGCGCGCATGACCAAACAGTTCAGACTCGAGCAGTTGTTCCGGCAACGCGCCGCAGTTAATCGCAATGAAAGGTTTGTGGCTTCGCGGGCTGGCGTTGTGAATAGCCTGAGCGAAAACCTCTTTCCCGGTACCGCTTTGACCGTTGATCAGTACGCTGACGTCTGATTGCGCCACCATCCGTGCCTGCTCCAACAAACGCAACATCAGAGGACTGCGGGTAACGATTGATTCACGCCAGCGGTCATCAGTGGCGGGCGCAGACTGTTCCAGCGCCCCGTCAATGGCATTGTATAACGCGTCTTTATCGACCGGCTTAGTGAGAAAACTGAAAACACCCTGCTGAGTAGCGGCAACAGCATCAGGAATAGAACCATGAGCCGTAAGAATAATAACCGGCATCCCAGGCTGGACTTTCTGGATTTCAGTAAACAGTTGCATACCGTCCATTTCATCCATGCGCAGATCGCTAATAACCAGATCCACCTTTTCACGGTTCAGGATCCGCAGTCCTTCCAGACCGCTTTCCGCCGTTACGACACTGTAACCTTCGCTGGTCAGTCGCATTCCGAGCAATTTCAACAACCCAGGATCGTCATCTACAAGCAGTAAATGCGCGGGTTTACGGCTTATCATGGCGTTACCTCATCAGATGACGACACCGCACCATCCCCGTTGTCAGGTGTGGTGAGTTTATCACTCCCATGCTGCGTATCGGGACTGTAGTTACCGGCAGGTTTGCGGGTAGAAAGCTGGCGTTCAATATCCGTCAGATTCTCCAGTTTGCGGGTAGTCAGATCGAGCTGGGCTTGCAAATGCTGTTGTTGTAAACGCAGCGTATCAAGATCGCTGTCTGATGCCTGCTGGAGTTTGCTATAGCGCATGCGTTCTTCTGCAAGCTGTAACTGCAGCGTTTGGCTGCTGCGCCAGACCTGATAAAGCGGTCGTACCTGAGCGGGGATTTGCGGGCTTAACGCATCAAGGCGCGTAATCGCGTCCCGCCGTTCTGGTGGGGTAATATTGGCACTGCCTAGCAGGATCCCACGTTTGAAAGCGCCCTGCCAGGTATCCGCCAGCAGGGCACTGGCTTCACTGCGCGCCTGAACCGCCATCATGCGATCGGCACAATCCATTGCCCGCAGCCAATACAGCGGATTAGATTCTGTGGACTGACCCTGTAGTGACCAGATATCCGCACATTCTGTTGAAAGGTAATCGGCCAATTGATGAGGAGGAATTTTCTCCTGCGAAGGATCACCGATAATATGATTCACCGCATTCGGTACACACCCTACCAGCGCCAGGCACGGCAGGCTCACCCATAAGGCGCGGCGGAAAAAATGTCGTTTAAGCATTCGGACAACAACGTGTGGCATACTCACCAGACTTAGGTTGATTTTAGTGTTTTTTCGTTGCAGATAGCGGCAGTTCTATGCGAAAGCAAACACCTTGCGCATTATCATCGACCAGATACAGTTTTCCCCGCATACGGCGGATGCAATCTCTGGCGATACTAAGCCCCAACCCGCTTCCTTTTACCGCCCCTTTCCGCTGATGACTCCCCTGGAAAAAAGGCTCGAAGATCATGGTCTTTTCTGCTTCTGGAATCGGTGTGCCGGTATTCACTATATCTATATATACCGTAGAGCCATGCAAACTGCTGCGGATACAAATGGTACCGGATTCAGCCCCATAGTGCACCGCATTGGAATAAAGATTGTCCAGCACGCTCATTAACAGCCCAGGCTCTGCCAGACAGGAACTCGCAGCCAGCGCAACATCAGTATGTATCATTTTTGAGCGAGCGGGCAGGCTATGTGCAGAAACAACGCCATCCACCAGCGGCGCTATCTCAACGTTCTTAAGCTCAATCACCTCATCAGCCAGTTTCCGGTTGTAATCCAGCAACTGCTCAATCAGTTTCTGCAGATTGCGGCTGCTGTCATCCAGAATACCGACAACCTCTTTCTGCTCCGCCGTCAGAGGACCAACCACCTGGTCTGCCAGCAGTTCTGTTCCCTCACGCATACTTGCCAGCGGTGTTTTCAGCTCGTGTGAAAGGTGGCGTAAAAACTGATGCCGCTGAGACTCCAGCCATGAAAGGCGCTCGCTCAGCCAGATAATTCGCTGACCAACCGAGCGCAGTTCCCGAGGGCCGGTGAACAGTACGCTATCACCCAGCGAGCGCCCTTCCCCCAGGCGGTTGATCATCCGTTCTATACCTTTAACTGGTCCGATAATCATCCGCGTGAACAGCAACACCATCGCCAGGCTGACGAGAAACAGCACCAGTGCCTGCCAGCCAAAGAACTGCCCACGCTCCGCTATATCTTGTTGTAATTGTTGCCCACGAGAGAAAACCACCGTACGCGTTGCCTGAACCATCTCCGTATTGGCGCTGGCAAAAGCTTCAAGTCGTGCCGCCGCCACACTATCAGGGCCGCTATTTTTACACTGTAGCTGTGCGAGGTCGTTTAAATCCTGGCGCAGCGCCTGATAGAGTTTGTCATCCGGTAAAACGCCCGCATGCGCATCCAGCATATCGCTGTAGCGTTTGCGCTGACTTTGATAGACCTTCGCCAGGGTCGGATCATCAAGCACGCAGTATTGCCGATAGCTGCGTTCCATCTCCAGTGCCGCATTGGTCATCGCCTCGCTTCGTCGGGCATCAATCAACGTCGTTCGGTTCGTTAACGCAGCCTGGGCGCTAAGCACGTTCAGACTCTGCCATGCCTGCCAGGCCAGCACTAACAAAGGCAGCAGGATCAGCAAAAAAGCCAACGTCACCAACTGGCGTAAAGAACGGGGGAAAACAGACCAGCGCTTCAAGGCGTTACCTCAACGGACACGAATAAGAAGATGCTAACTGAGGGAAACGCCAGATACAACAAAGCCGGGATTAACCCGGCTTTGTTGTGGAATAAGGCGGTGCCTAACTCGACGTTTCGCCCGGAGATTGATATGAGCAACGCTAATATCAGAAGTTGGACGGCAGGCACCTTGTTGTGCGTCATTCGAAGTTTATGTAGCACGTCCCGAAGGGGCTGACATAAGAGGGTGAATGAGCCACTGGTTATTATTATGCAGCAACTGTGCCAACAATCAAAACATTTTATTAACACAATGATAAATATAAGAAATATGTTTAAATATGCTAAAAGGTTTTCCGTCTGTTTTTTGCACCTTTTGTCGCTAATTAGCAACACATATAACACTAAAAAATAAATAATATATAAATCAATTAATTAACTGTCTCTTTTAGGCGACACCCCAGTCGTGCCATTGTCGGCATTTGCCGACACCCTGGAGGTGTAAACGCCTCATCCCCTAACAGGATTTACGTCGCTCAACTGGACCAGACAAAAAAAACCCCTCACGAAGAGGGGCTTGATGTCTATCGTTAAGATTAGCCGAGTTGCTTACGCGCATTGCGGAAGATACGCATCCACGGGCTGTCCTCGCCCCAGTTTTCCGGGTGCCAGGAGTTGCTCACAGTACGGAATACTCGTTCCGGATGCGGCATCATAATCGTCACACGACCATTTTCGGTCGTCACCGCAGTGATCCCGTTTGGCGAGCCATTCGGGTTCGCTGGATAGGTTTCAGTCACCTTGCCAAAGTTATCAACATAGCGCAGCGCTACCAGACCTTTGCTTTCCAGCCCCGCCAGATGTGCATCATCACGTACTTCCACGCGCCCTTCACCATGAGAAACGGCAATCGGCATCATTGACCCGACCATTCCCTGCAACAGCAGAGACGGGCTTTGCGTCACTTCCACCAGGCTAAAGCGAGCTTCGAAACGATCAGAGTGGTTACGTACAAAGCGCGGCCACAGTTCGCTACCCGGGATCAATTCGCGCAGGTTGGACATCATCTGACAGCCGTTACATACACCAAGCGCCAGCGTCTGTGGGCGATGGAAGAAGGTTTCAAACTCATCACGCACACGGTTGTTGAACAGTATTGATTTCGCCCAGCCTTCACCGGCACCCAGTACATCACCGTAAGAGAAACCACCACAGGCAACCAGCGCCTGGAAGTTCCCCAGGCCGATACGTCCGCCCAGCAGATCGCTCATGTGAACGTCGATGGCGTCAAAGCCAGCACGGTGGAAAGCCGCGGCCATCTCAACGTGGGAGTTAACACCCTGCTCACGCAACACAGCCACTTTTGGACGCGCACCGGTGGCAATATACGGCGCGGCAACATCTTCGTTGATATCAAACGACAGTTTTACGTTAAGGCCTGGATCCGCATCGTTCGCCTTGGCATCGTGTTCCTGATCGGCACATTCCGGGTTGTCACGCAGACGCTGCATCTGCCAGGTGGTTTCTGCCCACCACATACGAAGCGTAGTGCGGCTTTCACTGAATACGGACTGGCCGTTGGCTGTCAGAGTGAAACGATCACCTGCGACTGCCTGTCCGAGGTAATGTACACAATCTGTCAGACCGTTAGCTGCGAGAACAGCCTCTACTGCATCGCGATCTGTCGCACGCACCTGAATCACTGCACCCAGCTCTTCATTAAACAGAGCAGACAGAGCGTCATCGCCAAGTGTGCTGATTTCAGCCTGAATACCACAGTGACCGGCAAATGCCATCTCAGCCAGAGTCACTAACAGACCGCCGTCTGAACGGTCATGGTAGGCCAGCAGCTTACGCTGCGCCACCAGCGCCTGAATGGCGTCATAGAAGCCCTTCAGTTGCGCGACGTCGCGTACATCAGCCGGTTTGTCACCCAACTGGCGGTAAACCTGCGCCAGTGATGTCGCACCCAGTGCATTGTGGCCAAGGCCCAGGTCAATCAACAGCAGCGCGTTCTCTTCGGTCGAGAGCTGCGGTGTAATGGTATGACGCACATCTTCCACGCGGGCAAAAGCGGTAATCACCAGCGACAGCGGCGAGGTCATCTCACGCTGTTCGTTACCTTCTTGCCAGCGGGTTTTCATCGACATGGAGTCTTTGCCCACCGGGATGGTCAGACCAAGTGCAGGGCATAATTCTTCCCCTACCGCTTTTACCGCTTCGTACAACCCGGCATCTTCGCCAGGGTGACCAGCGGCCGCCATCCAGTTTGCGGACAGTTTGATACGTTTGATATCACCTATTTGCGTTGCCGCAATGTTGGTCAGCGCTTCACCTACCGCGAGGCGTGCCGAAGCGGAGAAGTCCAGCAGCGCAACCGGTGCGCGCTCGCCGATTGACATCGCTTCGCCATAGTAGCTGTCAAGGCTGGCAGTCGTCACCGCGCAGTTCGCGACCGGGATCTGCCACGGCCCCACCATCTGATCACGTGCAACCATGCCGGTAACGGTACGGTCGCCAATTGTCACCAGGAAAGTTTTTTCTGCAACTGCGGGCAGGTGCAGCACGCGTTTGACCGCATCTGCAATCGTGATATCGCTTCGATTTAACGCATCGCCTTTCGCTTTCAGCGTCTGTACATCGCGGGTCATTTTCGGTGTCTTGCCGAGCAATACATCGAGTGGCAGATCGATCGGCTGATTGTCAAAATGACGGTCATTCATAGAAAGGTGCTGTTCTTCAGTGGCTTCACCGATCACTGCATATGGTGCGCGCTCACGCTTACACAGCTCGTCAAACAACGCTAACTGGTCAGCGGCAACCGCCAGCACGTAACGTTCCTGAGATTCGTTACACCAGATTTCCAGCGGGCTCATGCCCGGCTCATCGCTGAGGATATCACGCAGTTCAAACTTACCACCGCGCCCGCCGTCGCTGACCAGCTCAGGCATAGCATTAGACAGTCCGCCTGCCCCCACATCGTGGATAAACAGAATCGGGTTGGCATCGCCCATCTGCCAGCAACGGTCAATAACCTCCTGGCAACGACGTTCCATTTCCGGATTGTCACGTTGCACGGAAGCAAAATCGAGATCGGCGTCGGACTGGCCGGAAGCCATCGAAGAGGCCGCACCGCCGCCAAGACCGATGTTCATTGCCGGGCCTCCGAGGACGATCAGTTTCGCACCCACGACGATCTCACCTTTCTGTACGTGATCGGCGCGGATATTACCGATCCCACCGGCCAGCATGATTGGCTTGTGGTAACCGCGCAGCTCTTCGCCGTTGTGGCTGTTAACTTTTTCTTCGTAGGTACGGAAGTAACCGGTCAGCGCCGGACGACCAAATTCATTGTTAAACGCCGCGCCCCCCAGAGGACCATCGGTCATGATATCCAGCGCGGTAACAATACGTTCTGGTTTACCGAAATCTTCTTCCCACGGCTGTTCAAAGCCAGGAATTCGCAGGTTGGAGACGGAAAAACCAACCAGGCCCGCTTTCGGCTTTGCGCCGCGTCCGGTTGCGCCTTCATCACGAATTTCGCCACCGGAACCGGTCGCCGCGCCCGGCCATGGCGAGATCGCCGTCGGGTGGTTGTGTGTTTCTACTTTCATCAGGATATGTGCCGGCTCCTGATGGAAGTCATAGCGACCCGTTTGATGGTCGGCAAAGTAGCGGCCCACTTCAGAACCTTCCATCACCGCCGCGTTGTCTTTATAAGCAGACAGCACGTGATCCGGTGTGGTTTCGAAGGTGTTTTTAATCATCTTGAACAGCGACTTCAGCTGTTGTTTTCCGTCGATAACCCAGTCGGCGTTAAAAATTTTATGACGGCAGTGCTCAGAGTTGGCCTGCGCAAACATATACAATTCGATGTCGTTCGGATTGCGTCCCAGTTTGGTAAACGCATCCTGCAGATAATCAATTTCATCGTCCGCCAGCGCCAGACCCAGGCGCAGGTTAGCGTCAATTAGCGCCTGGCGGCCTTGACCCAGCAGATCGACACTAGAAACCGGTGCCGGCTGGTGATGCACAAACAGTTTTTCTGCTTCGTCCAGCGAAGAGAATACCGTTTCCATCATGCGATCATGCAGTACGGCAGCAACGTCCTGCCACTCTTCAGCAGTCAGCGTAGAGGCTTCAACATAATAGGCGACGCCACGTTCCAGACGGCTAATCTGCTGCAGGCCGCAGTTGTGGGCAATATCAGTCGCTTTAGAAGACCAGGGGGAGATGGTGCCAGGGCGAGGCGTTACCAGCAGCAGTTTGCCCTCAGGGACATGGCTGCGAAGAACAGGACCATACTTCAACAGGCGTGCAAGTTGCGCATGCTCATCCTCGTTTAACGGGGCATTCAGGTCAGCAAAATGGACATACTCGGCGTAAATATTGTGGACCTGAAGATTGGCCGCCTGAAAACGCGCCAGCAGTTTGTTAATACGGAATGCAGACAGTGCAGGCGAACCACGCAGAATTTCCATCATAAGTCTCTCGTCTTCGAAGCGCCTGAGGCGCTTATAAGTGTGCGCAAGGGGGGAAACGGGCGTCATTATAAAGAATCTACCGCGGAGACGAAACCGTTTGCGTCGAAATAAAATCACGACTTTCTCTTATCATCAAATGCGGTCAGTTTTCTGAATAAGTTGCCAACTGGCGCAAGTTTAAGCAAAATGCCGCTCATTAATGACTACTTCACTTCTTAATCAATATCACAGCAGGCTAAGATTACGCACGATTCAGAGAATTAACTAATTGAAAAAATTAAAGATTAATTATCTGTTCATCGGCATATTGACGCTGCTGCTGGCAGCGGCCCTCTGGCCATCTATCCCCTGGTTCGGTAAAGCCGACAATCGTATCGCCGCGATTCAAGCTCGGGGAGAATTGCGCGTCAGTACAATCGACTCGCCTTTAACGCATTCCACCCTTAACGGGAAAACCTTTGGTCTGGATTATGAGCTGACCCAACAGTTCGCCAGCTATTTAGGGGTGAAGTTAAAAGTCACCGTACGTCAGAATATCAGCCAACTTTTTGACGACCTGGATAACGGCGATGCCGATCTGTTAGCCGCAGGCCTGGTCTATAACAGCGAACGCGTTAAAAACTACCAGCCGGGTCCGACTTACTATTCGGTTTCGCAGCAACTGGTGTATCGGGTCGGAAAATATCGCCCCCGCACCCTTGCCAGCGTGAATGAAAATCAGCTGACTATCGCCCCCGGACATGTCGTGGTGAATGATTTGCAGCAGCTGAAAGCGAAAAAATTTCCCGAACTGAGCTGGAAGATCGATGACAAAAAAGGAACGACAGAACTGCTTGATGATGTCATCTCCGGTAAGCTCGACTATACCATTGCCGATTCAGTCGCTATCAGCCTGTACCAACGCGTGCACCCGGAGCTTGCCGTGGCGCTGGATGTTTCAGACGAACAGCCAGTAACCTGGTTTAGTCCTCTGGATGACGACAACACACTCTCCGCTGCCCTGCTGGATTTCTTTAACACCATTAATGAAGACGGTTCACTGGCGCGACTGGAAGAAAAGTATCTCGGACATGGCGATGATTTCGATTATGTCGATACCCGCACTTTTTTACGCGCTGTAGATAGCGTACTGCCGGATCTCAAACCATTGTTTGAAAAATATGCACAGGAGATAGACTGGCGGCTGCTGGCGGCTATTTCCTATCAGGAATCCCATTGGGATGCGCAGGCTACTTCCCCGACCGGCGTACGTGGCCTGATGATGTTAACTAAAAATACCGCCCAAAGCCTGGGGCTGACCGACCGGACCGACGCTGAACAGAGCATCAGCGGTGGAGCGCGTTATCTACAGGACATGATGAGTAAAGTGCCGGATACCGTACCGGAAGGAGAGCGCATCTGGTTTGCGCTTGCCGCATATAATATGGGATATGCACATATGCTGGATGCCCGGGCGTTAACGGTTAAAACCAAAGGCAATCCGGACAGCTGGGCCGATGTGAAGCAGCGCCTGCCACTGCTCAGCCAGAAGCCATATTACAACAAGCTGACGTATGGCTATGCTCGTGGCCACGAAGCCTACGCATATGTAGAAAATATTCGTAAATACCAGATAAGCCTGGTGGGATATCTGCAAGAGAAAGAAAAACAGGCGACAGAAACGCAGCAACTGGCACAGGATTACCCGGCGGTATCTCTGGCAGAATTATTAGACCAGGAGAAATTTCCTCTCTCTGCGTTTCTGTCTCAGACATCGTCTAATTACCTGACGCACTCCCCTTCACTGCTGTTTTCCTCACAGAAGAAAGAGGAAAAATAGCCGCATCCGGCTTGCTGGAACACGTAATCACTCACTTGCAGACTTTTTCAGGTTTTTGATTTCCTGACGACGCATGCGGAAGAAATCACTAAGCAGCGTGGCACATTCATCCCGTAGTATACCCTCAGTGACCTCAACCCGATGGTTCATTCCCGGATGATGTAGCACATCCATCAGCGAACCTGCGGCCCCCGTTTTCGCATCGCGCGCACCAAATACTACGCGTCCGATACGACTGTGTACCATCGCGCCAGCGCACATAACGCACGGCTCCAGGGTGACGTACAGAGTGGCGTCCAGTAAGCGGTAATTTTGTAGCACCAGACCGCCCTGACGCAGCGCCATAATTTCAGCGTGGGCTGTTGGATCATGGTGACCAATCGGCCGGTTCCAGCCTTCGCCAATAACGCGATTGTTATGTACTAATACCGCACCTACCGGGACTTCCCGCTCATCCCAGGCGCGTTTAGCCAGCGTTAAGGCGTGGCGCATCCAGTACTCATGGCTAAATTCAACATCAGACAAAGGCAGAACTCCGGTAATCAAAGCGGGCGCATTATACACAGACGCTATCGTTTACTCTATTCGAGTTGCTGAAGCTCACCGCGTGGCGTAACGCGCCAGCGATGCTGGCAAAATGAAAGCAGCGGATTGTCCTGTTTGCTATCGCTATAGCCACTGTAAAGGCGCAGCGGAGCGCCAATATGACGTTCCAGTTGCGTCACTTTCTCATGGCCCAGGCAGCGCAGAGGTAGCACCCAACCGCCGTACCCCCGCTCAATTTGGCTGGCGATAAGATTAACGCGCGGTAGCCATGGGGTGTCGAAGTAGACCTGTTCGACCAGTGACCTTGGGGATCCGGTAATCAACCAGATATCAGCGTCAGAGCTTAACAGGTAAGTCGTTAGACGCTGTTGCACGGCCGGAAAAGCCGTTACGTGCTGTCGAAACCAGCGCACGAAATCGGTCTGATGAGATTTCAGGCGCGCTTCACTCCGACCAAAAGTGCATCCCCAAAGGAGCAAGCTCATCGGCCAGCGGGCGGCGCGCCCCTGAATCAACAACCCCAGCGCAATAATCGGTAGCAGGGGCAGCACAAGCAACGCATTCAGCGGTTGGCGACGTAGCAGGTAGCGCAGAAAACTGCCGAACATATCCTGCTGGTGTAACGTACCATCCAAATCAAAAAAGACAACGCGACGCTCGTGATTGGTCAAACCTTATTCCTCTGGATCGTTGAACCCCAATAGCCAGGTAAAAAGAAACCCGGCGATAACCGCTACCAGATAGCCTAACAGATAGAACATCACTTTTCCGGCAACAATCGTCAGAGCCAGCGGTAACCCTGAGATCCCAAAAGTAATAACCGTCGCGACCTTCCAGTAACTGATCAGCGCCCCGCCGACCGCTCCGCCGAGACAAGCGCCAATAAATGGCTTACCCAGCGGCAACGTCACACCAAAAATCAGCGGCTCACCGATCCCCAGTAATCCTACTGGTAACGCACCTTTAATCACTTTTTTCAGCCGTGCGTTACGGGTTTTCATCAGAACAGCAATCGCGGCACCAATCTGCCCCACTCCCGCCATCGCCAGAATGGGAAAGAGCGCGTTATAGCCATGTGCCTGCACCAGCTCAACATGGATGGGCACCAGCCCCTGATGCAAACCGGTGAGTACCAGCGGTAGAAATGTTCCCGCCAGTACCGCGCCGACGAGGAAACCGCCGCGATCGATAGCCCAGGATGCGCCATGAGCAATGGATTCCGAAATCCAGCCACCGAGCGGTTGCAGTGCCACAATCGCGATTGTCCCGGTGATGATAGTCGTCAGCAAAGGGTTCAGGATAAGCTCCAACGAGCCCGGCAGCACCTCACGAAATTTACGCTCAATCCAGCACATCAGCGCGACCACTAACAACACCGCGATAACTCCACCGCGGCCAGGCTGTAGTGCTTCGCCAAACAGAGTAATCTGTGCCAGCTGCGGACTGGAGAGGATCCCAGCCATTACGCCGCCCATCGCTAACGAACCGCCAAACACTTTGGCGGTGTTTACCCCGACCAGGATGTTCATGATGGCAAATACGGCGCTACCGAAGATACCCATCAACCCCAGCATATTCGGATAGTGAGTAGCAAAATCACCCACAATATCCGGTTGTTTGAGGATGTTAATGATGCCGGTAATCAAACCGGAGGCGATAAACGCCGGGATCAGCGGAATAAAGACATTCGCCAGCTTGCGCAGCGCATCGCTCATTGGCGCCTTGTACTTCGCTTTCACCTGAGACTTCGTGCGTTCAATGTCATTTACATTCGGACGTTCGCCGTCATCAGCAATCAGAGAACGCATGGCATCCACCACTTTGGCGGCCTTACCGGGACCAACAATAATCTGATGCTGCGCCCCCTGCTTCACATAGCCACTGACACCGGGTAACTGCTTCAGCCGGGAAATGTCCAGTTGGTCGTCATCCTGCACTTCCACCCTGACGCGCGTCATACAGTTTTCCAGGCGCAGAATATTTTTCTCTCCGCCAATCCCCAGCAGGATGTCGCTGGCAAGAACCGCCGTTTTGTCCATATGCACCTCTAGTGTTCTAACGCCGCGCGCAAAAAACCCTGGTGAGCGGAAAGTTTGGCTCTGGCTGCGGTAGCATCCAACCCGGTTAGCGCCATCAGTATGGCGGGTTTAACATCAAAGTCAGTCTGTTTCAGCAGTGCCTCGGCCTCTTCACGCGCAATGCCGGTAGCTTCCACCACCATGCGACACGCCCGGTCTACCAGCTTGACGTTGGTCGCTTTCATATCCACCATCAGGTTCTGATATACCTTGCCAAATTTCACCATTGCCCCGGTGGAGATCATATTGAGCACCAGCTTTTGCGCAGTACCTGACTTCAGACGCGTTGACCCCGTCAGGGCCTCCGGACCTACAACCGGAGAGATGGCGATATCAGCTTCACGGGCGACAGGGGAATCCGGATTACAGGAGATCGCCACCGTCGTGCAGCCCACTTTGCGAGCATATTGCAGACCGCCTATCACGTACGGCGTACGTCCTGACGCCGCCAGACCAACAACCAGGTCCTGCATGCGAAGATTGAGTGCCCGAAGATCATCTTCTCCCAACTGAGGGTTATCTTCTGCGCCTTCAACCGCCTTCAGCAACGCGCCCGGACCTCCGGCAATAAGCCCGACAACCAGACCATGTTGCACACCAAAGGTCGGTGGACATTCAGAAGCATCCAGCACGCCAAGACGACCGCTGGTGCCTGCCCCCATGTAAATAATCCGCCCGCCTGCTTTTAACGCGTCAGCTGCCGCATCGACCGCATGCGCAACTTCAGAAAGCGTTGCTTTTACTGCTTCCGCTACCAGCGTATCCTGTTGATTAAAACGATGAACCAGCTCAAGCGTGGATAAAGCATCGAGATCCATCGTCTGTGGATTGCGGGTTTCTGACACTAACGCACCGAGATTCATTTTTTGTTCCTTAGGAATTTTTAATTCATAATAAGCCGCCATAATGGAATATTATATTCACCCAGGCGAGTGAAATTTTGTTTTGTAATCGCCATCACGTTTTCGCCAGGAGACAGCATGAACTGTTTGATTCGCATTCGTCAGCGTTACCCGGACCTCGCGCAAAGCGATAAAAAGCTTGCGGATTACCTCCTTGCTCATCCGGATGATGCGCGTCATCTCAGCTCACAGCAACTGGCCTGCGAGGCAGGCGTCAGCCAGTCCAGCGTCGTGAAGTTCGCACAGAAAATGGGATTCAAAGGATTTCCGGCACTAAAACTGGCGATCAGCGAAGCGCTGGCCAGTAATCCCAATCCACATTCTGTTCCAGTGCACAATCAGATCCGCGGTGACGATCCCATGCTTCTGGTCGGAGATAAACTGATTAAAGAGAATGTGGCAGCAATGCATGCAACTCTGGATATCAACAGTGAAGAGAAGCTGATGGAAAGCGTTACAATGCTGCGGTCTGCCCGTCGCATTGTACTGACAGGTATTGGCGCATCCGGTCTGGTCGCGCAGAATTTTGCCTGGAAGCTGTTGAAGATTGGATTTAATGCGGTAGTTGAACGCGATATGCACGCCTTGCTGGCGACCGTACAGGCAATGTCACCAAACGATCTCTTGCTGGCAATTTCGTATACAGGGGAACGACGCGAGCTCAATCTGGCTGCCGATGAAACATTACGCACCGGAGCAAAAATCCTCGCCATCACCGGATTTACCCCCAATGCTCTGCAGCAACGTGCAACCCGTTGCCTGTACACCATTGCAGAGGAGCAGGCCACCCGGAGCGCTGCGATTTCATCCACTCATGCGCAAATGATGCTTACCGATTTGTTGTTTATGGCGCTGGTTCAGCAGGATCTGGAGCACGCGCCGGAGCGTATCCGTCACAGCGAAGCGTTGGTAAAAAAACTGGTCTGAGCAAAGAATGCGCGTATAATGCCCGCCCGATTTGTGATGTTTTGAGAGTTTCCTGATGGCCCTGTTAATCACTAAAAAGTGTATCAATTGCGATATGTGCGAACCCGAATGCCCGAACGAGGCGATTTCGATGGGTGACAGCATCTACGAGATTAACAGCGACAAATGTACCGAATGTGTAGGACATTACGACACGCCGACCTGCCAGAAAGTGTGCCCAATCCCCAATACTATTTTGAAAGATCCGGCACATGTCGAAACAGAAGAACAGCTGTGGGATAAGTTTGTATTAATGCACCACGCAGACAAACTTTAACTCTCGATAATCACCGTGGCGCAGGCGTAGTGACGTTCATCGGCCAGCGTCACATGCATATGCGCCACACCGAGCTTTTCTGCCAGCTTTAACGCCTCTCCCCACAACCGCAGACTCGGTTTGCCAAGTTCATCGTTAAACACCTCGAACTGATTGAACGCCAGTCCGTTGCGGATACCGGTACCAAAAGCTTTTGCCGCCGCCTCTTTTACCGCAAACCGCTTTGCCAGAAAACGCACCGGTTGCTGATGCGTTTCCCAGATAGCCCATTCGTTATCGCTCAGAACCCGTCTGGCAAGACGATCGCCGGTACGAGAGATCACCGCCTCAATGCGAGCAATCTCCACGATATCCGTACCTAATCCCAGAATTGCCATTAGCCACGCGCTTCCAGCATCAGGCGTTTCATTTCCACAACCGCATCTTTCAGGCCGCTCATTACCGCGCGTCCGATGATCGCATGGCCGATGTTCAGTTCGTGCATTTCCGGGATCCGTGCAATCGCTTTGACGTTATGGTAAGTCAGACCGTGACCAGCATTAACCTTCAGCCCCAGACTGGCTGCGAAGGTCGCAGCCTTAGCGATACGCGCCAGTTCATTGGCCTGTTCAGCGTCGGTTTTTGCATCGGCATAGCAACCAGTGTGAATTTCAATGTACGGCGCGCCCACTTCGGCGGCTGCTTTAATCTGATCTTCGTCGGCATCAATAAACAGCGATACCAGGATCCCCGCATCCGCAAGTCGTTTGCAGGCATCACGCATTTTGTCACGCTGACCTGCTACATCCAGGCCACCTTCGGTGGTAACTTCCTGGCGTTTTTCCGGCACCAGGCAGCAAAAATGCGGCTTTGTCTCAACGGCGATGGCCAGCATCTCTTCCGTCACAGCCATTTCCAGGTTCATGCGCGTATCCAGCGTTTGACGCAGTATACGCACATCTCTGTCGGTAATATGGCGTCGATCTTCACGCAGATGTACGGTAATACCATCCGCACCTGCTTGCTCAACGATAAACGCCGCCTGAACCGGATCCGGATATGCGGTGCCGCGTGCATTACGTAAAGTGGCAATATGGTCAATGTTGACGCCTAACAGTAATTCAGCCATGACAATCCTCGTTAATCATTATTTGTTTTTACTGCGCGTTTTGGCATAAATTGCCGGAACAGTTCCCGGCTTTTTAACGGTTTACCACCAAGATACGGCTTTAACGCCATGCGGGTAAAGCGTTTCGCGGCACGTAGCGTATCAGCATCCGGAAATTCTCGCGACTCAAGTGCTTTCAAATGCCGCCCGGTAAAGGTGCTGTTATCAATCACCACACTGGCGATAAATCCTTTTTCTTCACGATAACGGTAGGTCATGGTGTCTTCGACCGACTCGCCGCTACCGGCACAGTGGGTGAAATCCACGCCATAGCCCAGATGACCAAGTAAAGCCAGCTCAAAACGACGCAAGGCGGGCTCAGGTGAGCCAGTCGCGCCAGCCAGCGCCTGAATGCAGTTCAGGTAGTCGAAGAAGAGTTCGGAAAAGCGGGTCTCGTACTCAAGCACCCGAGAAATGAGTTCGTTGATATAAAGACCGCTGTAAAGCGTGATACCACTTAGAGGAAGCGCCAGAGAGACGGCTTCAGCGCTACGCAGGGTTTTGACCTCACCACGTCCACCAAAGCGAAGTAATAGCGGCGTAAAAGGCTGAAGTGCGCCTTTAAGATTGGAACGTTTGGAACGTGCGCCTTTAGCCACAAGGCGCACGCGACCCGACTCTTCCGTGAAGACGTCCAGCACCAGGCTGGTTTCGCTCCACGGGCGGCTATGTAAGACAAAGGCTCGTTGCCATCCTTCCATCATACCCGCCGTCTTTTCAGAACAGGGAATTAAACGTCGTCGCCGTAACCGAGACTGCGCAGTGCTCGCTCGTCATCAGCCCAGCCAGATTTTACTTTCACCCACAGTTCAAGGTGCACAGGCGCTTCGAACATCTCCTGCATGTCTTTACGCGCTTCGATACCGATGGTTTTGATTTTGGCCCCTTTGTTGCCAATCACCATCTTCTTCTGCCCTTCACGTTCAACAAGGATCAGGCCGTTGATATCGTAGCCGCCACGTTCGTTAGAGACGAAACGCTCAATCTCAACGGTAACGGAATACGGCAGTTCAGCCCCCAGAAAACGCATCAGCTTTTCGCGAATGATTTCTGAAGCCATAAAGCGCTGAGAGCGATCGGTAATGTAATCTTCCGGGAAGTGATGAATCGCTTCTGGCAGATGCTTACGCACGATACCTGCAACGGTATCGACATTCATGCCGGTTTCGGCAGAAATGGGGACGATATCCAGGAAGTTCATCTGGCTTGCCAGGAACTGCAGGTGCGGCAGCAGATCGGCCTTCTCCTGTACGTTATCAACTTTGTTGATCGCCAGGATAACCGGTGCTTTACCGTCACGCAGTTTATTCAGCACCATCTCGTCGTCCGGTGTCCAACGAGTGCCTTCCACGACAAAAATAACCAGCTCAACGTCGCCAATAGAACTGCTGGCAGCCTTGTTCATCAGACGGTTGATGGCTCGTTTCTCTTCCATATGCAGGCCCGGGGTATCAACATAAATAGCCTGATACGCGCCTTCAGTATGGATCCCGACAATACGGTGACGTGTTGTCTGCGCCTTACGTGAGGTGATGGAAATCTTCTGCCCAAGCAGATTATTCAACAGGGTGGATTTACCAACGTTCGGACGACCGACGATGGCAATAAATCCGCAATAGGTTTTTTCTTCGCTCATTCCAGCTCCAGTTTTTTTAACGCCTGTTCGGCGGCAGCTTGCTCAGCCTTACGACGGCTTGAACCTGTGCCAACCACCGGTTCACTCAGGCCGCTAACCTGGCAGTGGATAGTAAATTCTTGATCGTGCGCTTCGCCCCGGACCTGTACTACCAGATAAGACGGCAGCGGCAGGTGGCGACCCTGCAAATATTCCTGCAAACGCGTTTTCGGATCTTTTTGTTTATCGCCGGGACTAATTTCATCCAGACGGGTTTGATACCAGTTAAGAATAAGTTGTTCAACAGTCTGAATATCGCTGTCGAGGAAGACACCGCCGATCAATGCTTCGACAGTATCAGCCAGGATAGATTCACGACGAAAACCGCCGCTTTTCAGCTCACCTGGCCCCAAACGTAAACATTCACCGAGGTCAAACTCACGGGCTAATTCCGCCAGCGTATTACCACGTACCAGCGTGGCACGCATGCGGCTCATATCACCTTCGTCCACACGAGGGAAACGATGATATAGCGCATTAGCGATAACAAAGCTCAAAATAGAGTCGCCTAAAAATTCTAAACGCTCGTTATGTTTGCTGCTGGCGCTACGGTGAGTTAATGCCTGCTGCAACAGCTCCTGATGATTAAAAGTGTAGCCCAGCTTCCGTTGAAGCCGATTAATTACGATGGGGTTCATGCGATACCAATAAATGAATGCGTCAACAATCCAGCACACGAAACAGACCTGATATACACAATCCGGGTAGCCGTTTCGGCATAGCCAGAATGCTTATGTATACGAACCAACGCTGTTTCGTGTGCCGTGGCAACCTAACGCTGCCAACCTAAAACTTCGGGGGAATATTCTATACACAACGACAAGGGATGTCGTTAGTCTGCGGGAATTTATCCAAGAAATAATTCACGCTGTCGCCATAATGACGACAACGTGAACGATTATCAGAGATTAGTGAATACCACCAATACGGCTTAAACGAACACCGGTCGGCCACTCACCTTCCTGCTTATCAAAGCTCATCCAGATAGCTGTCGCTTTACCCACCAGATTCGCTTCCGGTACAAATCCCCAGTAACGGCTGTCCGCGCTGTTATCACGGTTATCACCCATCATGAAGTATTGTCCCGGCGGGACTATCCAGGTCGCGAGTTGCTGCCCTGGCTGACGGAAATACATCCCCACCTGATCCTGCGCGATCGGCACGGTCAGAATGCGATGCGTTACATCACCCAGAGTCTCTTTACGCTCGGTCAGACGAATCCCGTTTTCTTTTGTTTCGTTCAGCGGAACCTCGAAGAAACCACTGGTCGCTTCTCCGCCATTACGACGAGCAAACGTCTGCACGAAATCACTCGGCTGAACATCAGAATACGTTACCGGCAATGCGTTTTCACATGCCTGACCGGAGCTGCACCCGGGCTGAATGGTGACCTCTTTAGCCACTGGATCGTACGTCACTTTGTCTCCCGGTAAACCGACAGCGCGTTTGATGTAATCCAGACGCGGATCTTCCGGGTATTTAAACACCACGATATCACCACGTTTCGGATGGCCTGTTTCAATTAACGTTTTCTGATAAATCGGATCTTTAATTCCGTAGGCAAATTTCTCTACCAGAATAAAGTCGCCAATTAACAGTGTCGGCATCATCGAACCCGACGGGATCTGAAACGGTTCATAAATAAACGAGCGCACCACCAGCACAATCGCCAGCACCGGAAAAACAGATGCCCCCGTCTCCAGCCAGCCCGGCTTAGGGGAGACTTTTTTCAGCGTTGCGTTATCCAGTGAATCACCCGCTGCAGCTTGTGCCGCCGCCTGACGCTCCCGGCGTTTTGGTGCAAAGACAAATTTATCAATGCACCATAAAATGCCCGTCACCAGTGTGGCAATCACCAGAATCAGGGCAAACATATTCGCCATGCCAACTCCTTAGGATTATTTACTGTCTTTACCGACATGCAGAATGGCGAGGAACGCTTCCTGCGGCAGTTCGACGTTACCGATCTGCTTCATGCGCTTTTTACCTTCTTTCTGTTTCTGCAGCAGCTTTTTCTTACGGCTGATATCACCACCGTAGCACTTCGCCAGAACGTTTTTACGCAACTGCTTAACCGTTGAACGCGCGATAATATGCGTACCAATGGCCGCCTGAATCGCGATATCAAACTGCTGGCGAGGGATCAGATCTTTCATCTTCTCTACCAGTTCGCGACCACGGCTCTGAGAGTTATCGCGATGGGTAATCAGCGCCAGCGCATCGACACGTTCATTGTTGATGAGTACATCAACACGCACCATGTCAGAGGTCTGGAAGCGTTTGAAGTTATAATCCAGCGACGCATAGCCGCGAGAGGTCGACTTCAGACGGTCGAAGAAGTCGAGCACCACTTCTGCCATCGGAATTTCATAGGTCAGCGCAACCTGGTTACCGTGGTAAACCATGTTGGTCTGTACACCACGCTTCTCAATACACAGTGTAATAACGTTGCCCAGGTAAGCCTGAGGCAGCAGCATGTGACACTCAGCGATCGGCTCACGCAGTTCGTAAATGTTGTTCAGCGGCGGCAGCTTGGACGGGCTATCGACATAGATAGTTTCTTTCGACGTGGTTTCCACTTCGTAGACTACAGTCGGCGCGGTGGTGATCAGATCCAGATCGTATTCACGTTCCAGACGTTCCTGAATGATCTCCATGTGCAGCAGACCAAGGAAGCCACAGCGGAAACCGAAGCCCAGTGCGGTAGAGCTCTCCGGCTCGTAAAAAAGCGAAGCATCGTTCAGGCTCAGCTTACCAAGCGCATCACGGAAGTTTTCGTAATCGTCAGAGCTGACCGGGAACAAACCGGCATATACCTGCGGTTTCACTTTTTTAAAACCTGGCAACGCTTTGTCTGCCGGGTTACGAGCCTGTGTCAGCGTATCGCCAACCGGTGCGCCGAGAATGTCTTTAATTGCACAAACCAGCCAGCCCACTTCACCACATTTCAGTTCGGTACGGTCAACCTGTTTTGGTGTGAAGATCCCCAGACGATCGGCGTTATAAACCTGTCCGGTACTCATCACTTTGATTTTGTCACCTTTACGCATAGTGCCGTTTTTAATACGCACTAGCGAAACCACGCCGAGGTAGTTATCGAACCAGGAGTCAATGATCAGCGCCTGTAACGGACCTTCCGGATCACCTTCCGGCGGTGGAATATCTCGTACCAGACGTTCCAGAACGTCTGTCACGCCAACCCCGGTTTTCGCTGAGCAGCGAACGGCATCAGTCGCATCAATACCGACGATATCTTCAATCTCTTCCGCCACACGCTCAGGATCAGCGGCGGGCAGGTCAATTTTGTTTAATACCGGCACCACTTCGAGATCCATTTCCATGGCGGTATAGCAGTTAGCCAGCGTTTGCGCTTCAACACCCTGCCCGGCGTCGACAACCAGCAGTGCGCCTTCACAGGCAGCAAGCGAGCGGGAAACTTCATACGAGAAGTCAACGTGTCCCGGGGTATCGATAAAGTTAAGCTGATAGGTTTCACCATCAGATGCTTTGAAATCGAGCGTCACGCTCTGCGCTTTGATAGTAATACCGCGCTCACGCTCAAGATCCATCGAGTCGAGAACCTGCGCTTCCATTTCACGGTCAGACAGGCCACCGCAGATCTGGATAATACGGTCAGACAGCGTCGATTTACCGTGGTCGATGTGAGCAATGATTGAAAAGTTACGTATGTTCTTCATATAGAGTAGTTATTGTGCCTTACGCCTGATTCGACAGGCTCTGAGAAGTCGCTGTTCTGAGCTTAACGTCTGTTTAAGTGAAACGCCGCATTCTACACTACAACGCTGAGGCGAGGAAATGTTCATAGAGCAAGGATAGCGGGAACTGGAAACAACTTCGCTTTTCTAATGCAAAGCTCGCAAGGGTAACGTTATGCCCGATGGAGCACGCTTATCGGGCCGACAAATACAATATGTACATTATTGCCACTTGCAGGCCAGATCAGACGAAGATATCACTGGCTTGTTTCGGTAGAGGATGTATCGACGCGCAGTATTCCAGGCGGGAGAGCAACGTTTAAAATAACCGGTTGCCAGGCTTCACGTACTGCCAGTTTTCGTGAAAAACCGCGTGCAATCAGAAATCCACCCACGCCGCCCAGTATCGCACCGCTTAACGCTGCGATATCACTACCAAACAGCACCTGAAACAGCGCTGCAAAAACAAAAAGCCCCGCCAATGGTGACATATAGACCAACATTGCCGAGCCCAACAGGCTGCCTTCCGCAATCCCAAGTTCAACTTTCTGACCTGGAGCCAGTGGTTCGTCGCTGGGCACCACAATAGTATGCGTCGTCTGCGGCCCCAGTTTGTTCAACACACGGCTTCCGCAGCCTGCTCGTGAGGCACAACTGCTGCAAGACGCTTTAACGTCACAGCTGACCGTTGCCAGACCGTTCTGCCAGGAAACAACCGTTGCCCACTCTTTAATCATTGTGCAGCCCTGAACTTAATATTGTCCGCAATACGCTTCGCCGTCTGTGGCGGAAGCTCACCCACAATGGTGATTTCGGCATTATCACGCACGCTGGTGCTGACTGTCCGACGTCCTGTACGCAGCAGTTGATCGGCACTGTTTTGCATTGCACGGTTAACGTTCACGGAGAAACTGAACAGACCATCAGAGTAAAGACGAGATTCAATAGGCATATTATCCATCGTCGGTAGCGGACGACGGCTGCTGGATACTTCACTGAATCCTTGCGGCAACCACGACGGGCTCCAGTTAAAATTCGTTTTCTCGCCCGCAGGAACGGACAGCAGCGGTGGCAGGTTCGCTTTCGCCAGCGTCTGCATACTGTCACCGACACCGCTATTCACGGTAAAGGAGATAACACGAAACTGTTCGAGCGTTTCACCATCACGATCGAGCAGATCGACACGCATCGGCAACTTGGTTTCGGTGTCCATCCAGACAATGTAGCTATAACGAGTACCGTCACGCGCCACAACGCGGATCACTTCACAGAGTCTGTCGGCAATACGGGTGCGGCCTACTGAAATAAAATCATAGTAGGGCGAAAGGCGTTTAAAGTCGGTATAAATCAGAGACGGCAGGGAATCAACGATATAGTCACCGTTCAGCGTGAACGGCTCCAGCCCAGGCTCAAAATAGCTGATTTCGTTCCCACGCTGCACCACTTCCCGGCGCGGTCCATCCATTTGCAACAACTGTGCAAGAGGACGGTTGTCCAGGCGTGCATGGCGATAACGTAGGGATTCAACACCCTGCTTATTGATGCTGACAAATGACAGCTCATAGGTTAGCGACTGGCTGGCCAGATTCATCTGCTGCAACAACGCCCCGGACGCAGGATTGGCCGAGGCGTTTACAGAGAAGAACAGGCTACCAGCCACAAGTGACATGGCAAACCAAAGTTGCTTCATTACTGCGATTGCGTTCCTAAAGTTTGAATTCCTGGCACCTGTACAGCGGCTTGCTGTGTTTGCGCCTGCTCAAACTGAAGCTGTTCGGAGTGCAGTCGGCGTTGCAGTTCGTAATCCTGCAACATGGCATTGATACGACGACGCTGCTCCTGTACCTGCTGTTGCTGACCGCCGCTGGCCGTCGCGTCAGAAGGTACACCCAAGCTCACCGGACTGGCTTTACCCATCATCGGTAATGTATTAAATACCGGCGTTTCGGGCTGCTGGGACATTTCAGATTGTCCATTATAGTGCTGGACGCCAACAATAACTGCAAGCGATACGCACGCAGCCACGCCCATTTGGGTAAGCTGCGCGGCCCACGGACGCATTTTCTTCCAGAATGGCATTTTCTGCCACTGATGCGGTGCGGGCTGGGCCTCAGGGATCAACGGCGCCGTCTGGCGTACTGGCTCAGCTTCAATAGCAGCCATAACGCGGGCGGAAATATCGAAATGGAGAACGTCGGCAGTATCACCTCGCATGGAATCGCGGATCAGGTGATAACTCTCCCAGGTTTTTTGCATTTCCGGGTTGTGAGTCAGCTCTTTGAGTAACTCAGTGTCCAGCGTTTCGCCATCCATTAAAGCGGAAAGTTTTTCTTTCTGCATGCCTAATACCTTTTCCAGTATCCCGCTATCGTCAACGCCTGATAAGCGGTTGAACTTTATTATCAATAGCTTCCCTCGCTCGGAAGATACGTGAACGCACCGTACCTACCGGACAATCCATGATAGCGGCTATATCTTCATAGCTCAGGCCATCTAGCTCCCGCAAGGTTATTGCCATGCGTAAATCTTCCGGGAGGGACTCAATAGTTCGGAAAACTATCTGTCTCAGTTCTTCTGACAACATTAAGTTCTCAGGGTTCGAAATTTCTTTCAGTGCTCCGCCACTTTCGTAGTTTTCAGCTTCAATCGCATCTATATCACTGGAAGGTGGACGACGCCCCTGAGCGACCAGGTAATTCTTCGCTGTATTGACTGCAATACGATACAGCCAGGTATAAAAAGCACTATCTCCCCGGAACGAATCCAGCGCACGATAGGCCTTAATAAATGCTTCTTGTACCACATCAGGAACATCGCCCGATGGTACATAGCGAGAAACCAGACTCGCCACCTTATGCTGATAGCGTACTACCAGTAAGTTAAAGGCTTTCTGATCTCCCTTCTGGACCCGTTCAACCAGGACCTGGTCCGTTAACTGCTCGCTCATCCGAGGTAAAGTCTCCCCAAACCAAATTTCCACGCGCTTTCGAAACGCCACTCCATCAGCTGCACTATGAGCAAGCAACGAGTTAGAGTGCTCAAGTTTCGTAAAGTTCCGTTACGCATTTGTTTTTGTTTGTCATGTTGTAGACAGGTCTTATCTATCATTATAAGTCTACATAACCCGATCAACGCACTATCTGTTCAGAAATGCCCATTAAACCGCTTGCAGAGTAACCCAACGGCTACTTTATTTCATCACCTAATCTGTTGCTAACGGCCTGCTTCGCAAAATATTTTTCGTATTTTACTCCTCATCGTACATTTCTTTAATGTTTAGTCATTGCAACACAATCAAAAATAAAACGTGCAGTATCGCGCAATGTGGTGCTATGGTGACCAAACACTGTTTAGTAAATTAAACAAAAATCATGAATACGACCCCTGAATTATCCTGTGATGTGTTGATCATTGGCAGCGGAGCTGCCGGACTCTCGCTGGCGTTACGCCTGGCTGAAAAACATCAGGTCATTGTGCTGAGTAAAGGGCCGGTAAGTGAAGGCTCAACGTTCTATGCTCAGGGTGGCATCGCCGCTGTTTTCGATGAAACTGACAGTATCGACTCCCACGTTGAAGACACGCTGATTGCAGGAGCTGGTCTTTGCGATCGACATGCGGTTGAGTTTGTTGCCAGCAATGCCCGCACGTGCGTCCAGTGGTTGATTGATCAGGGCGTCCTTTTTGATACCCAGGTTCAGCCCAACGGCGAAGAGAGCTATCACCTGACCCGAGAAGGTGGCCATAGCCACCGACGTATCCTGCATGCCGCCGACGCTACTGGCAAAGAGGTCGAAACCACGCTGGTCAGCCAGGCACAAAATCATCCCAATATTCAGGTTCTGGAGCGTAGCAACGCCGTGGACCTGATTATCTCCGATAAAATCGGCCTGCCGGGTACGCGTCGCGTTGTCGGTGCCTGGATCTGGAACCGTAATAAAGAAGCCGTCGAAACCTGCCACGCTAAATCCGTGGTACTGGCAACCGGCGGCGCATCCAAAGTTTACCAATACACCACTAATCCGGATATTTCTTCGGGCGATGGGATCGCGATGGCCTGGCGCGCAGGTTGCCGCGTTGCCAACCTCGAATTTAACCAGTTCCACCCAACTGCGCTGTATCACCCGCAAGCGCGTAATTTTCTACTGACTGAAGCGTTACGTGGCGAGGGGGCACATTTGAAGCGCCCGGATGGATCGCGCTTTATGCCCGACTTCGACGAGCGTGGAGAACTGGCTCCGCGAGATATTGTTGCTCGCGCCATTGACCATGAAATGAAACGCCTTGGCGCGGACTGCATGTTCCTTGACATCAGCCATAAGCCGGAAGAATTTGTCCGCCAGCATTTTCCGATGATTTATGAAAAATTATTGGGCCTGGGGATCGATCTGACAAAAGAGCCGGTTCCGATTGTGCCTGCTGCACACTATACCTGCGGTGGCGTCATGGTCGATAACTTTGGCCGTACCGATGTCGACGGTCTGTATGCCATCGGAGAAGTCAGTTATACCGGGCTGCATGGTGCAAATCGCATGGCATCGAACTCACTGCTGGAGTGTCTGGTGTATGGCTGGTCTGCGGCGGAAGATATTGATCGAAGAATGCCTTACGCGCGCGGCGTAAGTACGCTCCCAGGGTGGGACGAGAGCCGGGTAGAAAACCCTGATGAACTGGTTGTTATCCAGCATAACTGGCATGAGCTACGGCTCTTTATGTGGGATTACGTTGGCATTGTACGTACAACAAAACGTCTGGAGCGCGCCCTGCGGCGTATCACCATGCTTCAACAGGAAATTGATGAGTATTACGCCCATTTCCGTGTGTCAAACAATTTACTGGAACTGCGCAATCTGGTGCAGGTTGCCGAATTAATTGTGCGCTGCGCGATGATGCGTAAAGAGAGTCGGGGCCTGCATTACACACTGGATTATCCTGAACAACGTCCCGAATCAGGCCCTTCTATCCTGTCGCCGTTAAGCCATCACATAAACAGATAAAACGCCTGGGTCAGCGCCGAATAGCCTTCTGAATAGCGCTGGTCTGGCCCACGAATCACCAGCCTGTCAATAAAACACTCCCCGGCCTGCGGGGAGAAAGCCAGCAATACCCTGTGCGGTAGACGAGCCTCAGTTTCTGCAACATCCGTACGCAGACGCAGATGCCAGCCCATACCCAGAGCCTGCTGGGTAAATGCGTTACCAATCTGCTCCGGCAGCACCACACAAAAAAAACCTTCTTCTGTAATACTGTTCGCCGCCAGTGTTAACAATGCTTCGTGATCGAGTGTGGTGGTATAGCGTGCCTGCTCACGTTGCGGCGTGGCACACTCTACCCCCTGTTCATAATAGGGAGGGTTACTGATGATCAGATCGAAACGCACGGTCTGGCGCGGTACCCACAGCTGCGCATCTTCTGAATGCACTGTCACACGATGCATCCATGGAGATTGTACAATGTTTTCCTGAGCCTGCAGCGCGGCATCGACATCAAGCTCCACGGCATCAATAATGACGCTTTCATCCGTGCGCTGGGCCAGCATCAGCGCCAGCAGGCCACTCCCGGTACCGATATCAAGGATCCGTTTTACACCCGCGACGGGCGCCCAGGCGCCTAATAAAATACCGTCCGTTCCGACTTTCATTGCACAACGATCGTGTGCCACAAAAAACTGCTTAAAAGTAAATCCATTACGTCGAAGTACGGATGTAGACTGGGGCATGAAGAACAACCTTCCTGGAAAAAAAACGATAACATTGGATAAAAACAATACCTGAGAAGGTATATCCATACAAACAGATGAAGATTGCAGCCGTAACGTCTATAATCAGCGCCCCACACAGAGGTAGAACATGACTGTAACGACTTTTTCCGAACTTGAACTCGATGAAAGCCTGCTGGATGCCCTCCAGGAAAAAGGTTTCACTCGCCCGACCGCCATTCAGGCTGCCGCCATTCCGCCTGCGCTCGATGGACGTGATGTACTCGGTTCTGCGCCGACAGGCACCGGTAAAACGGCGGCATACTTGCTGCCAGCGTTGCAGCACCTGCTCGACTTCCCGCGCAAAAAATCCGGTCCACCGCGCATTTTAATTTTGACGCCGACGCGCGAACTGGCGATGCAGGTTGCCGAACACGCTCGTGAACTGGCCAAAAATACGCATCTGGATATCGCCACTATTACCGGCGGCGTGGCTTACATGAACCACATGGAAGTCTTCAGCGCAAACCAGGACATCGTGGTCGCAACCACAGGCCGCCTGCTGCAATATATTAAAGAAGAGAACTTCGACTGCCATGCAGTCGAAACACTGATCCTCGATGAAGCCGATCGCATGCTGGACATGGGCTTTGCCCAGGACATCGAGCACATCGCCGGTGAAACACGCTGGCGCAAGCAGACCATGCTGTTCTCCGCCACGCTGGAAGGTGATGCGATTAAAGATTTTGCCGAGCGTCTGCTGGAAGATCCGGTTGAGGTCTCAGCGGATCCGTCAACGCGCGAACGCAAGAAGATCCATCAGTGGTACTACCGCGCCGATGACATCGAGCATAAAACAGCTCTGCTGATCCATCTGTTAAAACAGCCTGAAGCGACCCGCTCAATTGTCTTTGTACGCAAACGCGAGCGTGTGCACGAACTGGCAGGCTGGCTGCGCCAGGCGGGGATTAATAACTGCTATCTCGAAGGCGAGATGGTACAGAATAAACGCAACGAAGCGATCAAACGACTGACCGATGGTCGGGTGAACGTACTGGTTGCGACCGACGTGGCCGCACGTGGTATTGATATCCCAGACGTCAGCCACGTGTTTAACTATGACATGCCGCGCAGTGGCGATGCCTATCTGCACCGCATCGGTCGTACCGGTCGTGCTGGCCGTAAAGGTACCGCGATTTCTCTGGTTGAAGCGCATGACCACCTGCTGCTCGGCAAAGCAAGCCGTTATGTAGATGAACCACTGAAGCCGCGAGTTATTGACGAACTGCGTCCAACAACCCGTGCGCCAAGTGAAAAATCTAACGGCAAGCCATCCAAGAAAGTGCTGGCAAAACGCGCCGAGAAGAAGGCGAAGGATAAAGAGAAGCCGCGTGTGAAGAAACGTCACCGCGATGCCAAGAATATCGGCAAGCGTCGTAAGCCGAGCGGATCTGCCTCACAGCAGTCCGACAAAGAATAAACCGAATGCCGGGCCAGTCAGCCCGGCATTTTTTCATGCCTCGCAAAGCTCTCTACAATACAATCCATGAAAACCCGCATAGCCGGGCTGACGACTTTTCCGGCATGATGCGCGCACAATGCGGTAATCAACTCAGAATCTTCACCAAACGGTAACGCTATCAATTCTCCTGAACGCAACTCCTTCTCAACGGTAAATCGCGGTAAAAAGCTAACACCAAGATTAGCAGATACACACTGCTTGATGCTCTCAATACTCCAGAGTTCAATGGTATTTTCCAGTGTAATCTGTCGCTTTCGCAGCAGACTTTCAAAGCGTTGCCTGAAGATACATTGCGGTTCATTAATGATAAAGCTGCAGGGTATGTGCTGGTTATGCTGGGTGAAATTAACGTGCTGAAGAACCGGAGAAGCAACCAGGACAAGAGGTTGTTCGCCTAATGGCAGCATCTCAAGAGCATCGTCATTACCAACCCGATAAAATACTCCCAGATCAACATCATCACTCAGCAAAGCATCACGAATGACATAACAATTGAGTGACTGTAAGAATAAGCGAACATTGGGCGCACGTTGTTTAAACCGTTGTAAAACCTGAGGCATTTTATAAGCCAACAGCGTTTCTCCGGTTGCGACGCGGAGATCGCCGCTCGGTTGTGCATCTTGTTGTGCAGTTTGCCGGATCGATGCCATCACGCGCGTCAAGTCATGTATATGCGGCATCAGCCGTTTCCCTTCACTGGTCAGGCACATCCGGCGACCAATTTTTTCGAACAACTGCACCGAGAGTTCTTGTTCAAGCTGTTGAATATGAAACGTAACGGTTGACTGCGTACAACAAAGTTTTTGCGAAGCCCGAAGAAATGAGCCCTCTTCTACCACCGTTTTTAGCGTAATAAACCGACGTAAATCCATCTTCACCAACCTATCGAAATTATCGAACTTAGAATGCAAAAACATTCATTTTTTTAAATGTTCTGTGTCGGGTACTCTCTGCTAAAACAGAGGAGATAACAAGTGACCCCCACGCTTTTAAGTGCATTCTGGACCTATACACTGATTACTGCGCTAACACCCGGCCCGAACAATATCCTCGCGCTTAGTGCAGCGACATCACATGGCTTTCGTCAGAGTACGCGTGTTCTGGCGGGAATGAGCCTGGGCTTTTTGATAGTCATGTTGCTGTGTGCCGGGATTTCATTCTCGCTTGCAGTCATTGATCCGGCTATCGTCCACTGGCTCAGTTGGACGGGGGCAGCATATATCTTATGGCTGGCCATAAAAATCGCCACCAGCCCGACCTCAAATGATAGCCTTGAGGCAAAACCGATTAGCTTTTGGGCAAGTTTTGGCTTGCAGTTTGTTAATGTCAAAATCATTTTGTACGGCATTACCGCGTTATCCACGTTTGTTTTGCCGCATACAAAAGAGCTGAGTTGGATAATTGGAGTTAGTGTACTACTGGCATTGATAGGAACATTCGGCAATGCCTGCTGGGCGCTGGCTGGTCATTTTTTCCAGCGCATCTTTCGCAGCTATGGGCGGCAATTGAATGTCATTCTGGCATTACTGCTGGTGTACTGCGCTGTGAGGATCTTTTATTAAATGATGTAAAAAAGCGGAAGATGCACTGACATCTTCCGCTTTTTGATTATTGATTTAGCGGGGTTGATTCCCCGTAAGCCTTACAGGCTCTCAGTAAAGGTACGAGCAATAACGTCGCGCTGCTGTTCTGGTGTCAGTGAGTTGAAACGCACTGCATAACCAGAAACACGAATAGTCAGCTGCGGATATTTTTCCGGGTGCTTAACCGCATCTTCCAGCGTTTCGCGACGCAGAACGTTGACGTTCAGGTGCTGACCGCCTTCCACGCGCACTTCTGGTTGCACGTCTACTGGAACTTCACGGTATTCAATTTCACCCAGTTTGCTGACGGCAACGACTTCATCGGCATTGAAACCTGCTTTCGCAACGATGCAGCGTGCTTCACCTTTTTCGCTGTCCAGCAGCCAGAAAGAGTTCAGCAGGTCGTCATTTGCAGCTTTAGTAATCTGGATACCTGTAATCATGTTGATGCCTCCCCGGCAAAATTATTTGATTTCGGTCAGCCGTTTCTCCGGCCAATTGGTAAAACCATTGTTGCTTGAGTGTATATATACCCCTCACACACCCTTGAATCTTTGATTTAAATCAATAAAAACCACACATCAAAAGTGGTGATGGGTGGATTTTATTGTTTTACATCAACTTACGCCAAGTGCTCAGGTAAACTTTTTACATAAATTTTCAACTATCTTTAAGGGGTAGCCCATTGAGAAACGTACAGAATTTTGCGCCTCATAAAGAAGCAGTTAAGCTATAGCGATTGCAAATTCGCAGGAGAGCGAGATGGCCACCGAATTAACCTGGCACGATGTGCTGGCTGAAGAGAAACAACAGCCCTACTTTGTTAATACACTGCATACTGTCGCCGGCGAACGCCAGTCGGGTATGACAATTTACCCACCACAAAAAGATGTGTTTAACGCATTTCGTTTTACCGAGCTGGGCGATGTTAAGGTCGTCATTCTGGGGCAGGATCCTTACCATGGGCCAGGTCAGGCACATGGTCTCGCCTTTTCTGTCCGTCCTGGCATTGCCATTCCGCCATCATTACTGAACATGTATAAAGAGCTGGAAGCCACAATTCCAGGTTTTACACGACCTGCACACGGATATCTGGAAAGCTGGGCACGCCAGGGTGTTCTGTTACTTAACACCGTCCTTACCGTTAGGGCTGGTCAGGCGCATTCACATGCGAGTCTCGGCTGGGAAACCTTTACCGATAAAGTCATTAGCCTGATCAATGAACATCGTGAAGGGGTGGTATTTTTGCTCTGGGGCGCGCACGCGCAGAAGAAAGGGGCAATTATTGATGCGCAGCGTCACCATATCCTGAAAGCGCCGCACCCTTCACCGCTCTCGGCACATCGCGGTTTCTTTGGCTGCAATCACTTTGTACAGGCAAATACGTGGCTGGAACAACGAGGTGAAAAAACAATTGACTGGATGCCGGTACTGCCGGCTGAGAGTGAGTAAAAAAATGCCAGCGATTCGCTGGCATTTTTATTATCAGGCTTTGTTCTGACGCCACCACTCCGCGAGCAGTACGCCTGTCGCGACGGAGACGTTGAGTGTCTCTACATTGCCTGTGCCGTCAATCGCGACGCACAGGTCGTCTGCTGAGCATGCCGCTTCCGGCAGAGCTTCGCGTTCGCGGCCTAATACCAGCACCATTTTTTCCGGCAGCGTTGTGTTAAACAACGGCTTACCTTTGTCGCTGGAGGTCATGACGACGGTATAACCTGCCTGGCGGAAATCATCCAGCACATCGACAATACTGTCACCAGTAATTGGTTGAACGTGCTCTGCCCCACCTTCCGCGGTGCGAATCGCTGCACCAGATTCCAGCAGAGCCGCGTCCTGCACTACCACGCCTTTCACACCGAAGTGCGCACAGCTACGCATCATACCGCCCAGGTTGTGCGGGTTAGCGATATCTTCCAGCGCCAGTACGCAATCCTGCGCGCCCGCCTGACCGACCCATTGCTTAACGGTAGTACCATTACGTTTCTTAATCAGGAAGCAAACGCCGCCATGATGCTCGGTACCAGAAGCTTTCGCCAGTTCGGCCTCGTCAACCACGTGGTAGGCTTTGCGATTTGCCGCCATCCAGCGTAACGCTTCTTTGAATCGTGGTGTCACGCTCTGAATAAACCAGGCACGGACAATTGCATCCGGACGGCTCTGGAACAGAGCCTGACAGGCATTTTCACCGTAAACGCGGGTTTCTTCCGCACGCTGACGACGTAATACTTCAGGATCGATAAAACTCTTGCCGCTAATACCACCGTGATCGGCCTTTTCCGCGACATCATCACTCGGCGCGCGGGATACGGTACGCCATGGTGAATCTTCACGTTTGCGGTCACGGTCACGATCGCGGCTCTGATTATTTCTTTCATCGCGGGCGGGGCGACGGCCACCGTCTGCACGTGACTTTCCTGGACGTCCTCCCCCTTTCCCGGTACGCGGGTTCTGGGTACGTTTTTCAGAATCATCATCACTGCGGACATACATCACTTTGACCTTGCCGCTTTTATTCTTCAATTCATCGTTCATGCTTTTCTCCACCAGCGCTGCGCGAAGCGCGCAGATTACCCGATGTGCACGTCGTTAGCCATTATTTCATTTAAAAGCTTATGACTATTGTACTCATTGAATAAAACGCATTGTTGTTTAAAACAGTCTCTCCGATAATATGTAACATAATAGAAACATACCGGCGTCATTGCCGCGAAGTCCATCCTACTCATCCAGAGGTTAGTTATGAATACCGTTTGTACCAGCTGCCAGGCTATCAACCGCATCCCTGAAGATCGCGTTCAGGATACGGCCAAATGCGGACGCTGTGGTCACGATCTGTTTGATGGTGAGGTGATCAATGCGACCGGAGCTACACTGGATAAGTTATTAAAAGACGATCTTCCGGTGGTAGTCGACTTCTGGGCACCATGGTGTGGCCCATGCCGTAACTTCGCCCCAATTTTTGAAGATGTTGCCGAAGAGCGTAGCGGTAAAGTACGCTTTGTTAAAGTGAATACGGAAGCTGAACGCGAACTCAGCGCACGTTTCGGCATCCGCAGCATCCCGACAATCATGATTTTCAAGAAAGGTGAAGTCGTCGATATGTTAAATGGCGCCGTGCCAAAAGCCCCATTTGATAGCTGGCTTAACGAATCACTATAATCTATCCGGGGCACGTCTTGTGCCCCGTTTTGTCCTCTGCGACAATAACGTTTTTCAACGTGCTTCCCCATGACAGATAACGCCGTTCTTCAGTTACGTGCCGAGCGCCTTGCGCGCGCCACGCGCCCTTTTCTTGCCAGAGGTAATCGCATCCGTCGCTGCCAGCGTTGCCTGCTGCCACTAAAGCTCTGCCTTTGCGAAACGCTCGCGCCCTCTCAGGCAAAAAGTCGCTTTTGTCTGGTGATGTTTGATACCGAACCTATGAAGCCCAGCAATACGGGGCGTTTAATTGCCGATATTTTGCCAGATACCGTTGCCTTTCAGTGGTCACGAACCGAACCGCCGCAGGCATTACTTGAGCTGGCACGAAATCCAGATTATCACCCCATGGTAGTGTTCCCCGCTTCATATGCAGGTGAGGAACGTGAAGTAATTTTCACGCCACCAGCAGATAAACCGCCGTTGTTTATTATGCTCGATGGTACCTGGCCGGAAGCGCGCAAGATGTTCCGTAAAAGTCCGTACCTGGATAACCTGCCGGTGATTTCCGTCGATTTATCGCGCCTTTCCGCCTACCATCTGCGCGAAGCGCATGCTGAGGGGCAGTATTGCACTGCCGAAGTGGCGATAGCCTTACTGGATCTGGCTGGTGACAGGCAAGCAGCAGAAGCATTAGGTGGGCACTTCACACGCTTTAAAACACGCTATCTGGCAGGAAAAACTCAACATCAGGGAAGCGTCACAGCAGATTCAGCAGAAAGCGTTTAAAATCATTCGGTCACTGGTGTCATTAAGGAAGCCGATATGAGTCAACGTGGTCTGGAAGCGCTACTGCGACCGAAATCCATTGCGGTGATTGGGGCATCAATGAAACCCAATCGTGCAGGTTACCTGATGATGCGTAACTTACTGGCTGGGGGTTTCAATGGGCCGGTTTTACCGGTGACACCTGCCTGGAAAGCGGTTTTAGGTGTTCTTGCCTGGCCCGATATCGCCAGCCTGCCTTTTACTCCCGATCTTGCCGTTTTGTGCACCAATGCGAGCCGCAATCTGGCATTGCTTGAAGCGTTAGGTGAAAAAGGCTGTAAAACCTGCATTATTCTCTCGGCGCCCGCAGCACAGCACGCTGAACTGTTAGCTTGCGCATCACGCCATAAAATACGTCTGCTCGGTCCCAACAGTTTGGGACTTCTCGCCCCCTGGCAGGGACTCAACGCCAGTTTTTCACCGGTACCGATTAAGCGCGGTAAGCTTGCATTTATCTCTCAGTCTGCTGCCGTATCCAACACTATTCTCGACTGGGCGCAGCAGCGGGAAATGGGATTTTCCTATTTCATCGCGCTGGGCGACAGCCTGGATATCGACGTTGATGAGCTACTTGATTACCTGGCTCGTGACAGTAAAACCAGCGCAATTTTGCTCTATCTCGAACATTTGAGTGATGCCCGACGCTTTGTCTCTGCGGCACGTAGCGCATCGCGTAATAAACCTATTTTGGTGATTAAAAGCGGTCGAAGTCCGGCAGCCCAGCGTTTACTTCATACCAGTGCGGGAATGGACCCTGCCTGGGATGCCGCCATCCAGCGTGCCGGTCTGTTACGCGTACAGGATACTCACGAGCTTTTTTCTGCGGTAGAAACCCTGAGCCATATGCGCCCGCTACGGGGCGACAGGTTAATGATTATCAGCAACGGTGCCGCTCCCGCTGCTCTGGCATTAGATGAGTTGTGGTCACGAAACGGCAAGCTGGCCACGCTGAGTGAAGAGACCTGTCAGAAATTACGCGATGCCTTACCTCTCCATGTTGATATCGCAAATCCACTGGATCTGCGTGACGACGCCAGCAGCGAACACTACATCAAAACACTGGATATTTTACTCTCCAGCCAGGATTTCGACGCCCTGATGGTGATTCACTCGCCCAGCGCTGCGGCTCCAGGCACCGAGAGCGCACATGCACTGATCGAAGCAGTTAAACACCACCCCAGAGGGAAATTCATTTCCTTGCTGACGAACTGGTGCGGAGAATTTTCATCCCAGGAGGCACGCAGGCTGTTTAGTGAGGCTGGATTACCCACCTATCGCACACCGGAGGGAACCATCACCGCGTTTATGCATATGGTCGAGTATCGGCGTAACCAGAAGCAATTGCGAGAAACACCGGCGTTGCCCGACAGCCTGACCGCCAATACCGCTGAAGCACATAATCTTTTGCAGCGGGCGATCGCTGACGGGGCGACATCTCTCGATACACATGAAGTACAGCCAATTTTGCAAGCCTATGGCTTACACACACTGCCGACCTGGATTGCCAGTGACAGCGCAGAGGCCGTGCACATCGCAGAACAAATCGGCTACCCGGTGGCATTAAAACTGCGTTCCCCTGATATTCCGCATAAATCGGAAGTTCAGGGGGTAATGTTATATCTGCGTACAGCAACAGAGGTGCAGCAGGCCGCTAATGCGATTTTTGATCGGGTGAAAATGGCCTGGCCGCAGGCGCGTATCCACGGTTTATTGGTACAAAGTATGGCCAACCGCGCTGGTGCTCAGGAGCTTCGCGTAGTTGTTGAACACGATCCGGTATTTGGGCCATTGATTATGCTGGGCGAAGGTGGAGTTGAGTGGAGGCCTGAAGAACAAGCCGTGGTGGCATTACCGCCATTGAACATGAATCTGGCACGTTATCTGGTGATTCAGGGGATCAAAAATAAAAAGATCCGCGCCCGCAGCGCACTACGACCATTAGATATCGCCGGTTTAAGTCAGCTTCTGGTCCAGGTATCCAACCTGATCGTCGACTGTCCGGAGATTCAGCGTCTGGATATCCATCCGCTTCTGGCCTCTGCCGGTGAATTTACTGCACTGGACGTCACGCTGGATATTGCCCCTTTCACTGGCGACAACGAAAGCAGACTGGCTGTACGCCCCTACCCCCATCAACTGGAAGAGTGGGTTGAGATGAAAAACGGCGAACGCTGCCTGTTCCGCCCTATTTTGCCGGAGGATGAGCCTCAACTGCAGCAGTTCATTTCACAGGTAACGAAAGAAGATCTTTATTACCGCTACTTCAGTGAGATCAACGAATTTACCCATGAAGATTTAGCCAATATGACACAGATCGACTACGATCGGGAAATGGCCTTTGTCGCCGTACGTTGTCGAGATAACCATGAAGAGATCCTCGGTGTTACGCGAGCTATCTCGGATCCTGATAACGTAGATGCAGAGTTTGCTGTACTGGTTCGATCCGATCTCAAAGGACTGGGACTCGGCCGTCGATTGATGGAAAAGTTAATTACGTATACCCGAGATCACGGACTCAGGCGCCTGAATGGTATTACGATGCCAAACAATCGTGGGATGGTCGCCCTGGCCCGGAAGCTCGGGTTTGATGTTGACGTCCAGCTCGAAGAGGGGATTGTTGGGCTAACGCTTAATCTGGCCCAATTTGAGGAATCGTGAGTAAGGTACTGGAAATGTTGACCACATTAATGGGTACTGGTGGTATCATTGCTCGCTTATGTCGTCTGCATAGCACAGAGGACCCTTCAATGAACAGAGAAGAAATGCACTGTGATGTTGTCAAAATTTAAGCGTAATAAACATCAACAACACCTTGCCCAACTACCTAAGATTTCTCAGTCAGTTGATGATGTAGATTTCTTTTATGCTCCCGCTAATTTCAGGGAGACTCTGCTGGAGAAAATAGCCAGCGCGACGCAACGGATCTGCATCATAGCTCTGTACCTGGAGCAGGATGACGGTGGCAAAGGCATACTCGACGCGCTCTATGCGGCTAAGCGGCAGCGTCCCGAACTGGATATTCGGGTACTTGTTGACTGGCATCGTGCCCAGCGAGGGCGTATTGGCGCAGCGGCCTCCAATACCAACGCTGACTGGTATTGCCGAATGGCGCAAGAAAACCCAGGGATCGATATTCCGGTCTACGGCGTACCGATTAATACTCGTGAAGCGCTTGGCGTCCTGCACTTCAAAGGCTTTATCATCGATGATAGCGTCCTGTATAGCGGAGCAAGCCTGAACGATGTTTACTTGCACCAGCATGATAAATACCGCTATGACCGCTACCAGCTGATTCGCAACGCGCAAATGGCCGATATCATGTTCGACTGGGTAACGCAGAACCTGATGAACGGTCGCGGTGTTAATCGCCTTGATGATATCCATCGTCCTAAAAGCCCGGAAATTAAAAACGACATCCGTCTGTACCGTCAGGAACTGCGTGATGCCTCGTTCCATTTCCAGGGGAATGCTGATAACGAACAGCTTTCTGTTACTCCTCTGGTTGGGCTAGGAAAATCCAGTCTGCTAAATAAGACCATTTTCCACCTCATGCCTTGTGCGGAGCAAAAGCTTACGATCTGCACCCCTTATTTCAACCTGCCTGCTGTGCTGGTTCGCAATATCATCCAGCTACTACGGGAAGGGAAAAAAGTAGAAATCATCGTGGGCGATAAAACCGCCAACGACTTTTTCATACCTGAAAATGAGCCGTTTAAGATCATCGGGGCACTTCCCTACCTTTATGAAATTAACCTGCGCCGCTTCCTGAGCCGTCTACAGTATTACGTTAATACCGATCAGCTAGTCGTTCGCTTATGGAAAGATGATGACAATACCTATCATCTGAAGGGTATGTGGGTTGATGACAAATGGATGTTGCTAACCGGCAACAACCTTAACCCCCGAGCCTGGCGCCTGGATCTGGAAAATGCCATTCTTATCCACGATCCTAAGCAGGAGCTAACCCTTCAGCGCGAAAAAGAGCTTGAGCTCATCCGTACGCATACTACCGTCGTTAAACACTATCGCGACTTACAGAGTATTGCCGACTATCCGGTAAAAGTACGTAAGCTTATCCGTCGACTACGCCGTATTCGAATCGACAGATTAATCAGCCGTATTCTGTAACCAAAACCCCGTCCAGTGACGGGGTTTTTCCTGTGGAGGTAACGGTGCGCCTGTTTATCCTTGCCTGTATCCTGACACTTTCTGGCTGTAGCCATATGGCGAACGATAGCTGGAGTGGACAAGACAAAGCCCAACACTTCATTGCCTCCGCCATGCTGGCTGCAGCCGGAAACGAGTATGCGCAGCACCAGGGAAATAGTAACGACCGCAGCGCTGCTATCGGTTTTATGTTCTCAGTCAGCCTCGGTGCATCAAAAGAACTGTTGGACAGCCGCCCCTCAGGAAGCGGCTGGAGTTGGAAAGATTTTGCCTGGGATATAGCCGGAGCATCCACCGGCTACGCTGTCTGGCAAATGGCCCATCGCTAAAGGCGCAACCCTTTCCCTTTACGGTGTAGCATTAGCGAGACAAAAAAAGCGACCACCGCCATAGCGGTAACGTACCAGAAGAATGTCGTTTCCATCCCGACCGACTTTAGCGACAGCGCAACATATTCCGCAGAACCACCAAACAAAGCATTTGCCACTGCATAAGATAACCCAACCCCTAGAGCACGAACTTGTGCCGGGAACATTTCGGCCTTCAGGATCCCACTGATAGAAGTGTAAAAACTCACAATTAGCAAAGCACACATCACCAGACCAAATGCCATAAACGGAGACGTCACATTCTGTAGCGCCGACAAAATAGGAACGGTGAACAGCGTAGCCAGCACCCCAAAGCACAACATCGAAGTACGTCGACCAATTTTATCTGACAAAGCACCAAATATAGGTTGCACCAGCATAAAGACACACAGCGCTGCCGTCATAATACCGCTGGCTACATTGGCATGCATACCTGCTGTATTTACCAGGTATTTTTGCATATAGGTAGTAAACGTATAAAAGCAAAGTGAGCCAGCGGCGGTAAAGCCAAGCACCATAATAAAAGCTTTACGGTTGCGCCATAATCCTTTCAGGGAGCCCGCTTCTTTCAACGCACGAACATCCTGTTTCGATGTTTCATCCAACTGACGACGTAACCATAATGCGACAATCGCCAGCACTGCCCCCAGCGCAAATGGGATACGCCATCCCCACGCTCTGAGTGCAGAGTCTTCTAACGTTTGCTGCAGTATCACCACAACCAGTAATGCCAGTAATTGTCCGCCTATCAACGTAACGTACTGGAATGAAGCATAAAATCCTTTCTTACCTTCAACTGCCACCTCACTCATGTAGGTTGCGCTAGTTCCATACTCTCCACCAACCGACAGTCCCTGGAATAATCTGGCAAGCAACAGCAGTGCGGGTGCCCATGTACCGATAGTTTCATACCCCGGCAGACAAGCGATCACCAACGACCCCATACACATCATGCACACTGACAACAGCATGGATTTTTTACGCCCATGTTTATCTGCAATCCGGCCAAAAAGCCATCCGCCTATCGGCCGCATCAGGAAGCCCGCAGCAAAAACGCCGGCGGTTTGTAGGAGTTGTGTTGTGGTATTTCCGGATGGAAAAAAGATATGAGCAAAATAAAGAGAACAGAAAGAATAGATATAAAAATCAAACCATTCGACAAGATTCCCTGATGACGCCCCTACAATTGCCCATATACGACGACGGGTATCGCTGTCGGTCAGCGCCCCATTCTCAGTTACACTGCTATCAGCCATTAGAATTGTGCCCCTGCCAAGGATCTGTTGAATCTTACAATGATGTATCGTGTTTTTAGTGAAAAATATGTTACATAATTGTTATACATCATTGCGAGAGTTAGATCACGATTTTAATTAGCAGAGAAAGGAATCAGATTTATATGATGGAGGGTAAGAAGCCTGAGTCTGATAGAACTACGCTTGTCAGACCTGCAGTCCGCAGACGCAAAAAAGCCCATCCGGCAGGATGGGCTTCTTCACTGATTTGATGCCTGGCAGTTCCCTACTCTCGCATGGGGAGACCCCACACTACCATCGGCGCTACGGCGTTTCACTTCTGAGT
>NZ_JAOWGO010000012.1:0-219 GCF_030333105.1 Citrobacter sp. Cm038
ATAATGCGACTCCACACAGCGGGGGTGATTAGCTCAGCTGGGAGAGCACCTCCCTTACAAGGAGGGGGTCGGCGGTTCGAACCCGTCATCACCCACCAACTACTTTATGTAGTCTCCGCCGTGTAATGTAAGAAATTGAGAAGTGGGTGATTAGCTCAGCTGGGAGAGCACCTCCCTTACAAGGAGGGGGTCGGCGGTTCGATCCCGTCATCACCCACC
>NZ_JAOWGO010000013.1:0-5225 GCF_030333105.1 Citrobacter sp. Cm038
ATCAAACCAGTGAAGAAGCCCATCCTGCCGGATGGGCTTTTTTGCGTCTGCGGACTGCAGGAAATACTGCCGTCCGGCACAACACAACCACTCTTCCATAACACAAGCCATCCTGCGGTATATGCGGTAAACTAAACGCGATTTTGCATCAGGAAAGCGTCTATGAATCACTCCCTTAAAGCCTGGAATACCTTCGGTATCGATCAATATGCTAACGAGCTTGTCTGCGCCGAAAACGAGCAACAACTACTTAGTGCCTGGCAATCAGCTAACGCATTACATTATCCAGTACTGATCCTGGGCGAAGGGAGTAATGTCCTGTTCCTTGATTCCTTCCATGGTGCGGTAATCATCAACCGCATCAAGGGCATTGAGGTTACAGAACAACCTGACGCGTGGCATTTACATGTGGGGGCTGGTGAAAACTGGCACAACCTGGTACAGCATACGCTGAAGCTTGGCATGCCGGGGCTGGAAAATCTGGCATTAATTCCCGGTTGCGTTGGCTCTTCACCTATCCAGAATATTGGTGCTTATGGCGTAGAGTTACAACGTGTCTGTGAATATGTTGACTGTGTTGAACTGTCCACAGCCAAGCAATTGCGCGTCAATGCCGCAGAATGTCGCTTTGGTTACCGTGATAGCATCTTCAAACATGAGTACCAGGATCGTTTTGCAATTGTGGCTGTTGGTCTGCGCTTGCCTAAACAATGGCAGCCGGTGTTGACCTACGGTGACTTAGCTCGCCTTGATCCTGTTACGGTGACTCCTCTGCAGGTGTTTGAATCCGTCTGCCACATGCGCACAACAAAACTACCTGATCCGAAAGTGCACGGTAATGCGGGAAGCTTCTTTAAAAACCCGGTTGTTACAGCTGAAGTGGCAAAGATTTTGCTTTCGCAATTCCCCACTGCGCCTCATTATCCTCAGGCGGATGGTTCCGTAAAACTGGCCGCTGGCTGGCTCATCGACCAGTGCCAGCTAAAAGGTATGCGTATTGGTGGGGCTGCAGTACATCAGCAGCAGGCACTGGTACTGATTAATGCTGACAATGCAACGAGCCAGGATGTTGTTCAGCTTGCACATTATGTCCGTCAAAAAGTAGGTGAAAAATTCAATGTCTGGCTCGAACCGGAAGTGAGGTTTATTGGACCTCAGGGGGAAGTGAATGCCGTGGAGATTATTACATGAAGGATAATACCGTACCCCTGACGCTCATCTCGTTATTAGCAGATGGTGAATTTCATTCAGGCGAACAGCTTGGTGAAAAACTTGGAATGAGTCGTGCGGCTATCAATAAACACGTTCAGACATTGCGCGACTGGGGTGTTGATGTATTTACTGTTCCTGGTAAAGGATACAGCCTACCGGAGCCTATCCAGCTGTTGGATTCAGCACTTATTCATTCCCAGCTGAATAGCGGAAATGTAACCGTCTTACCCGTTATCGATTCAACCAACCAATATCTGCTGGACCGAATTAGCCAACTGGAGTCAGGCGATGCCTGTGTCGCTGAATATCAGCATGCCGGGCGTGGACGTCGCGGGCGAAAATGGTTTTCGCCGTTTGGCGCTAACCTGTATCTGTCAATGTTCTGGCGTCTGGAGCAGGGGCCGGCAGCAGCAATTGGCCTGAGTCTGGTTATTGGTATCGTCATGG
Source organism: Citrobacter sp. Cm038 (assembly GCF_030333105.1). Classification (NCBI taxonomy): domain Bacteria; kingdom Pseudomonadati; phylum Pseudomonadota; class Gammaproteobacteria; order Enterobacterales; family Enterobacteriaceae; genus Citrobacter; species Citrobacter sp. Cm038. The sequence continues at coordinate 1,660 of NZ_JAOWGO010000013.1, forward strand.
CAGAGGTTTTACGCGATCTGGGTGCTGATCAGGTTCGTGTGAAATGGCCTAACGATCTCTATCTGCTCGACCGGAAACTGGCGGGCATTCTGGTTGAACTCACTGGTAAGACGGGCGATGCAGCGCAGATTGTTATTGGCGCAGGTATTAACATGGCCATGCGCCGGGTCGAAGAGGATGTGGTAAATCAAGGATGGATTAACCTCCAGGAAGCCGGAATTAACATTGACCGCAATACACTTGCTGCCCGGCTGATCCGTGATCTACGTGCTGCGCTGGTACTGTTTGAGCAAGAGGGATTAGCGCCTTATCTGTCCCGTTGGAAAAAACTGGATAACTTTATCAATCGGCCCGTTAAGCTGATTATCGGGGATAAAGAAATATTTGGTATATCTAGGGGAATAGATGCGCAAGGCGCACTATTGCTTGAGCAAGATGGTGTGATAAAACCATGGATGGGCGGAGAAATATCACTCAGAAGTGCAGAATAATAAAAAGGGGAGCCGTTGCTCCCCTTTTTTATTATTTTCGTAGTCTGACTTGCTCAACGGCATGGTTGCCACTTTTAGTCATAATCAAGCTGGCACGCTCACGCGTAGGTAATATATTTTGCTTTAAATTCAGCCAGTTAATTTCTTTCCAAAGAGAGGTGGCCGTATTAATGGCCTCATCTTCTGATAATTTCGCATAGTTATGGAAATAAGAATCCGGATTGGTAAATGCCCCTTCGCGGAATTTCAGGAAACGGTTGATATACCACGTCTGGAGTAATTCTTCTGGCGCGTCCACGTAAATAGAGAAATCGACAAAGTCAGAAACAAATACATGATGTGGATCGTGAGGATAATCCATCCCGCTTTGTAATACATTTAATCCTTCGAGGATCAATATATCAGGCTGTGCGACAGTTTTGTCACCATCAGGAATCACGTCATAAATTAGATGTGAATAGACCGGGGCCGTGACGTTTGGTACACCTGATTTAATATCGGAAACGAATTTTACCAGACGATGCATATCATAGGACTCAGGGAAGCCTTTCTTCTTCATTAGTCCACGATCTTTCAACACCTGATTGGGGTGAAGAAAGCCATCGGTAGTAATCAACTCAACCTTGCGATGCTCTGGCCAGCGACTCAACAATGCCTGCAGGACACGCGCAGTCGTACTTTTACCAACCGCGACACTGCCAGCAATACTGATGATATAAGGAATACGTTCGCCGTTAGTGCCCAGGAATTGCTCCAGAACAGCCTGGCGGCGCAGATTTGAACTGATATAAAAATTTAGTAAACGCGACAGAGGCAAATAAATTTCGGCAACTTCTTCCAGCGACAGGTCTTCATTAATGCCTTTCAGACGAGCAATCTCGTCCTCGGTCAGAGTCATCGGCACGGAATCACGAAGCGCAGCCCACTGGTTGCGATCAAACTGTAGGTAAGGCGTCATTAACGCTTGCTCTTTTATACTCATACGCATGGTCTGGCTGTCATTGCTGTATCAGGTCAGTGGTAAAAACGAATCATCCCCGGCACGCAATGGCACGTCACATTTCAGTTAATTTGGACAATGGGCAGGAGGGTAACACCAGATGGGGGCGAATAATAAGAAAAAATCATCACCTGAAAAGCAATGTGACGGGCATTCCATATATATAAAGATGCACTTTCTGTCTGCAGGTAAACACGCTGTGAAGCAAAATGCCTCCATTAGAGGGTAACGACCGCTGGAAATTTGCTCAATCCACAGTGCGAATAGATTATTTATCGGTCGTATAGTGCAAAATGTGAGCGATAGAACATTTTATGCAATTTTTTAGTTGCATGCGCACGCAGGTCTCCATAAAATGCGCGCTACTTGATGCCGACTTAGCTCAGTAGGTAGAGCAACTGACTTGTAATCAGTAGGTCACCAGTTCGATTCCGGTAGTCGGCACCATCAAGTCCGGTGGGGTTCCCGAGCGGCCAAAGGGAGCAGACTGTAAATCTGCCGTCACAGACTTCGAAGGTTCGAATCCTTCCCCCACCACCACTTTCTGGCAGCGTTATCGCCGCCTGAGTTGGTTAAAAAATTAATCAGCTCGTACGAAGAAGAGAGAATCTCTTTTTTGTTACAGAAAGAACTGGGTAGCCGAGTTTCAGGATGCGGGCATCGTATAATGGCTATTACCTCAGCCTTCCAAGCTGATGATGCGGGTTCGATTCCCGCTGCCCGCTCCAGACGTGCTGATATGGCTCAGTTGGTAGAGCGCACCCTTGGTAAGGGTGAGGTCCCCAGTTCGACTCTGGGTATCAGCACCACTTCACTTCTCCTTCCCGTTTCTCTCTGTTTACTTTTAAAAGCATTCAACAGCTCAGGTATATTGCCTGGTTGATGTGGTGATATCACCGATTTATCCGTGTCTTAGAGGGACAATCGATGTCTAAAGAAAAATTTGAACGTACAAAACCGCACGTTAACGTCGGTACTATCGGCCACGTTGACCATGGTAAAACAACGCTGACCGCTGCAATCACTACCGTTCTGGCTAAAACCTACGGCGGTGCTGCTCGCGCATTCGATCAGATCGATAACGCTCCGGAAGAAAAAGCTCGTGGTATCACCATCAACACTTCTCACGTTGAATATGACACCCCGACTCGCCACTACGCGCACGTAGACTGCCCGGGCCACGCCGACTATGTTAAAAACATGATCACCGGTGCTGCGCAGATGGACGGCGCGATCCTGGTTGTTGCTGCGACTGACGGCCCGATGCCGCAGACTCGTGAGCACATCCTGCTGGGTCGTCAGGTAGGCGTTCCGTACATCATCGTGTTCCTGAACAAATGCGACATGGTTGATGACGAAGAGCTGCTGGAACTGGTAGAAATGGAAGTTCGTGAACTTCTGTCTCAGTACGATTTCCCGGGCGACGACACTCCGATCGTTCGTGGTTCTGCTCTGAAAGCGCTGGAAGGCGAAGCAGAGTGGGAAGCGAAAATCATCGAACTGGCTGGCTTCCTGGATTCTTACATCCCGGAACCAGAGCGTGCGATTGACAAGCCGTTCCTGCTGCCTATCGAAGACGTATTCTCCATCTCCGGTCGTGGTACCGTTGTTACCGGTCGTGTAGAGCGCGGTATCATCAAAGTTGGTGAAGAAGTTGAAATCGTTGGTATCAAAGAGACTGCTAAGTCTACCTGTACTGGCGTTGAAATGTTCCGCAAACTGCTGGACGAAGGCCGTGCTGGTGAGAACGTTGGTGTTCTGCTGCGTGGTATCAAACGTGAAGAAATCGAACGTGGTCAGGTACTGGCTAAGCCGGGTTCAATCAAGCCGCACACCAAGTTCGAATCTGAAGTGTACATTCTGTCCAAAGACGAAGGCGGCCGTCATACTCCGTTCTTCAAAGGCTACCGTCCGCAGTTCTACTTCCGTACTACTGACGTGACTGGTACCATCGAACTGCCAGAAGGCGTAGAGATGGTAATGCCGGGCGACAACATCAAAATGGTTGTTACCCTGATCCACCCGATCGCGATGGACGACGGTCTGCGTTTCGCAATCCGTGAAGGCGGCCGTAC
>NZ_JAOWGO010000014.1:0-27500 GCF_030333105.1 Citrobacter sp. Cm038
CAGATCGATAACGCTCCGGAAGAAAAAGCTCGTGGTATCACCATCAACACTTCTCACGTTGAATATGACACCCCGACTCGCCACTACGCGCACGTAGACTGCCCGGGCCACGCCGACTATGTTAAAAACATGATCACCGGTGCTGCGCAGATGGACGGCGCGATCCTGGTTGTTGCTGCGACTGACGGCCCGATGCCGCAGACTCGTGAGCACATCCTGCTGGGTCGTCAGGTAGGCGTTCCGTACATCATCGTGTTCCTGAACAAATGCGACATGGTTGATGACGAAGAGCTGCTGGAACTGGTAGAAATGGAAGTTCGTGAACTTCTGTCTCAGTACGATTTCCCGGGCGACGACACTCCGATCGTTCGTGGTTCTGCTCTGAAAGCGCTGGAAGGCGAAGCAGAGTGGGAAGCGAAAATCATCGAACTGGCTGGCTTCCTGGATTCTTACATCCCGGAACCAGAGCGTGCGATTGACAAGCCGTTCCTGCTGCCTATCGAAGACGTATTCTCCATCTCCGGTCGTGGTACCGTTGTTACCGGTCGTGTAGAGCGCGGTATCATCAAAGTTGGTGAAGAAGTTGAAATCGTTGGTATCAAAGAGACTGCTAAGTCTACCTGTACTGGCGTTGAAATGTTCCGCAAACTGCTGGACGAAGGCCGTGCTGGTGAGAACGTTGGTGTTCTGCTGCGTGGTATCAAACGTGAAGAAATCGAACGTGGTCAGGTACTGGCTAAGCCGGGTTCAATCAAGCCGCACACCAAGTTCGAATCTGAAGTGTACATTCTGTCCAAAGACGAAGGCGGCCGTCATACTCCGTTCTTCAAAGGCTACCGTCCGCAGTTCTACTTCCGTACTACTGACGTGACTGGTACCATCGAACTGCCAGAAGGCGTAGAGATGGTAATGCCGGGCGACAACATCAAAATGGTTGTTACCCTGATCCACCCGATCGCGATGGACGACGGTCTGCGTTTCGCAATCCGTGAAGGCGGCCGTACTGTAGGTGCGGGCGTTGTTGCTAAAGTAATGAGCTAATTATTGATTAATTAGTTTTGAGCTTAAAAAGGGCGCTTCGGCGCCCTTTTTGCTGCCTGCAATTCATTCGCTGTAATATTTATTCGCATTTTTCGCTAACCCAACCGGCGTGCAAACATAATTGTGCTATTGTAATCATAACTATTCTCATTTACACTTTGCGCAGAAATTGAACGGGAGCGATCATGTACGTTTGTTTGTGTAATGCGATAAGTGATAAAAAAATTCGTCAGGCTGTTCGCCAGTTTCATCCTCAGTCCTTTCAGCAATTACGTAAATTTATTCCTGTTGGAAATCAATGCGGTAAGTGTATTCGGGCTGCGCGTGAAGTGATGCAGGATGAATTAACTCAAATACCAGAATTTAAAGAGATCGCCTAAGTCACACTCTTTTTTTTGACATCCCTGTAGCCCCATCTACGCTCTAAGAGTGGAAGCGGAGGGACTATAAAATGAAAGGTGATGTTAAAATCATAAATTATCTCAATAAACTATTGGGAAATGAGCTTGTCGCAATCAACCAGTATTTTCTCCATGCCCGTATGTTTAAAAACTGGGGACTGACTCGCCTCAATGATGTTGAGTATCATGAATCTATTGATGAGATGAAACACGCCGATAAATATATCGAGCGTATTTTATTCTTAGAAGGGCTGCCAAACTTACAGGATCTGGGTAAGTTAGGGATTGGTGAAGATGTTGAGGAGATGCTGCAGTCAGATCTTCGACTTGAACTTGATGGCGCGAAAGATTTGCGTGAAGCCATTGCCTATGCCGATAGCGTTCATGACTACGTCAGCCGGGATATGATGATAGAAATCCTTACTGAAGAAGAAGGGCATATTGACTGGCTCGAAACGGAGCTGGATTTGATTTCAAAACTTGGCTTGCAAAATTATCTGCAATCACAGATTAAAGTCAGTGACTAATCGCCCTGCATCAGATTTACCCAGCCAATAATAAAACCCGCCGCCGCCAGATATGGCCCAAAAGGCAGCGGGTTTTTTAGTACCTTTCTTCCATCCGTAACGCTCCTAATCCCAATGATGCAACAGGCCAGACAGGCAGCAGTGAAGACCAACAGCGGTAATGATTCCCAACGATGCCACGCACCAAGTGCTGCGAGAAATTTTACATCACCATAGCCTAGTCCTTCCTGTCGTCTTACCAGCCGGTAGCTCCAATAGAGAAGTGAAAACACGCTATATCCCACCACGGCACCCCAAACTGCATCAGATAATTCAGCTGGTTTACAGCATTGATGATAAATAAGACCACTCCATAGAAGAGGGCAGGTAAACTTGTCTGGCAATAAACCGGTGCGTAAATCCTGTATCCAAAGAAGCCCGCATAAGGACGTGTAGGTAAACAGGAAGAGGAGGTTGATGTACATGCTCGAATTCTCATCGCTAAAGAGATAACCCTCCAGTAAATGTGGCGTCCATACAAGATCCGAATAGCTATAACGGTTGCCTGCTTCCAGTAAAAATATGCATGCGCAAGTTTCTACAATCTGCCTGGAATGGTGCTCGCATTACAGGTCGGGTGATTAATTTCTACACGGCACTTGCGTAAGGCTGAGATTTACGTATAATGCGCGGGCTTGTCTTAATTGACGGCTGGTTCAATCTGAACCACTGATAGTCGATTTGACTATCTGACAATGTTCCCGATTGGGGAACTCTGTAAGAACGGTTACACTCTCCCATCAATCGTAATGGGTTTGAGGAGTAACTATTTCGTCTATAAAATAATTGGAGCTCTGGTCTCATGCAGAACCAAAGAATCCGTATCCGCCTGAAAGCGTTTGATCATCGTCTGATCGATCAATCAACCGCGGAAATCGTCGAGACTGCTAAGCGCACTGGTGCGCAAGTCCGTGGTCCGATCCCGCTGCCGACCCGCAAAGAGCGCTTTACCGTTCTGATTTCTCCGCACGTTAATAAAGACGCGCGTGATCAGTACGAGATTCGCACTCACAAGCGTCTGGTTGACATCGTTGAGCCAACTGAGAAAACCGTTGATGCTCTGATGCGTCTGGATCTGGCTGCCGGTGTAGACGTGCAGATCAGCCTGGGTTAATCAGGTCATCGAGCGATTGAGAGGTTGATACAATGATTGGTTTAGTCGGTAAAAAAGTGGGAATGACCCGCATCTTCACTGAAGATGGCGTATCTATCCCAGTAACCGTAATCGAAGTTGAAGCAAACCGCGTTACTCAGGTTAAAGACCTGGCTAACGACGGCTACCGCGCTATTCAGGTTACCACTGGTGCTAAAAAAGCTAACCGTGTAACCAAGCCGGAAGCTGGTCACTTTGCTAAAGCTGGCGTTGAAGCTGGCCGCGGCCTGTGGGAGTTCCGTCTGGCGGATGGTGAAGAATTCACCGTAGGTCAGAGCATTAGCGTTGAACTGTTTGCTGACGTTAAAAAAGTTGACGTAACCGGTACCTCTAAAGGTAAAGGTTTCGCTGGTACCGTTAAGCGCTGGAACTTCCGTACCCAGGACGCTACTCACGGTAACTCCTTGTCTCACCGCGTTCCGGGTTCTATCGGTCAGAACCAGACTCCGGGCAAAGTGTTCAAAGGCAAGAAAATGGCAGGTCAGCTGGGCAACGAGCGTGTAACCGTTCAGAGCCTGGACGTAGTACGTGTTGACGCTGAGCGCAACCTGCTGCTGGTTAAAGGTGGTGTTCCGGGTGCGACCGGTTGCGACCTGATCGTTAAACCAGCTGTGAAGGCGTAAGGGGATAGCAATGGAATTAGTATTGAAAGACGCGCAGAGCGCGCTGACTGTTTCCGAAACTACCTTCGGTCGTGATTTCAACGAAGCGCTGGTTCACCAGGTTGTTGTTGCTTATGCAGCTGGTGCTCGTCAGGGTACTCGTGCTCAGAAGACTCGTGCTGAAGTAACTGGTTCAGGCAAAAAGCCGTGGCGCCAGAAAGGTACCGGCCGTGCGCGTTCAGGTTCTATCAAGAGCCCGATCTGGCGTTCTGGTGGCGTGACCTTCGCTGCTCGCCCGCAGGACCACAGTCAAAAAGTTAACAAAAAGATGTACCGCGGCGCGCTGAAAAGCATTCTGTCCGAACTGGTACGTCAGGATCGTCTGATCGTTGTCGAATCATTCTCTGTAGAAGCGCCTAAAACTAAGCTGCTGGCACAGAAACTGAAAGACATGGCTCTGGAAGATGTGCTGATCATCACCGGTGAGCTGGACGAAAACCTGTTCCTGGCTGCGCGCAACCTGCACAAGGTTGACGTACGCGATGCAACTGGTATCGACCCGGTTAGCCTGATCGCCTTCGACAAAGTCGTAATGACTGCTGATGCTGTTAAGCAAGTTGAGGAGATGCTGGCATGATTCGTGAAGAACGTCTGCTGAAGGTGCTGCGCGCACCGCACGTTTCTGAAAAAGCGTCTACTGCGATGGAAAAAACTAATACCATCGTTCTCAAAGTTGCTAAAGACGCGACCAAAGCAGAAATCAAAGCTGCTGTGCAGAAACTGTTTGAAGTCGAAGTCGAAGTCGTTAACACCCTGGTAGTTAAAGGGAAAGTTAAACGTCACGGACAGCGTATCGGTCGTCGTAGCGACTGGAAAAAAGCTTACGTCACCCTGAAGGAAGGCCAGAATCTGGACTTCGTCGGCGGCGCTGAGTAAGTCGGAGGAGTAATACAATGGCAGTTGTTAAATGTAAACCGACATCTCCGGGTCGTCGCCACGTCGTTAAAGTGGTCAACCCAGAGCTGCACAAGGGCAAACCTTTTGCTCCGCTGGTTGAAAAAAACAGCAAATCCGGTGGTCGTAACAACAATGGCCGTATCACCACTCGTCACATCGGTGGTGGTCACAAGCAGGCTTATCGTATCGTTGACTTCAAACGCAACAAAGACGGTATCCCGGCAGTTGTTGAACGTCTTGAGTACGATCCGAACCGTTCCGCGAACATCGCGCTGGTTCTGTACAAAGACGGTGAACGCCGTTACATCCTGGCCCCTAAAGGCCTGAAAGCTGGCGACCAGATTCAGTCTGGCGTTGATGCTGCAATCAAAGCAGGTAACACCCTGCCGATGCGCAATATCCCGGTTGGTTCTACCGTTCATAACGTAGAAATGAAACCAGGTAAAGGCGGTCAGCTGGCTCGTTCCGCTGGTACTTACGTTCAGATCGTTGCTCGTGATGGTGCTTATGTCACCCTGCGTCTGCGTTCTGGTGAAATGCGTAAAGTCGAAGCAGACTGCCGTGCAACTCTGGGCGAAGTTGGCAATGCTGAGCATATGCTGCGCGTTCTGGGTAAAGCAGGTGCTGCACGCTGGCGTGGTGTTCGTCCTACCGTTCGCGGTACTGCGATGAACCCAGTCGACCACCCACATGGTGGTGGTGAAGGTCGTAACTTTGGTAAGCACCCGGTAACTCCGTGGGGCGTTCAGACCAAAGGTAAGAAGACCCGCAGCAACAAGCGTACTGATAAATTCATCGTACGTCGCCGTAGCAAATAATTTTAGAGGATAAGCCATGCCACGTTCTCTCAAGAAAGGTCCTTTTATTGACCTGCACTTGCTGAAGAAGGTAGAGAAAGCGGTGGAAAGCGGAGACAAGAAGCCCCTGCGCACTTGGTCCCGTCGTTCAACGATCTTTCCTAACATGATCGGTTTGACCATCGCTGTCCATAATGGTCGTCAGCACGTTCCGGTATTTGTTTCCGACGAAATGGTCGGTCACAAACTGGGTGAATTCGCACCGACTCGTACTTATCGCGGCCACGCTGCTGATAAAAAAGCGAAGAAGAAATAAGGTAGGAGGAAGAGATGGAAACTTTAGCTCAACATCGCCATGCTCGTTCTTCTGCTCAGAAGGTTCGCCTTGTTGCAGACCTGATTCGCGGTAAGAAAGTGTCGCAGGCTCTGGATATTCTGACCTACACCAATAAGAAAGCGGCTGTACTGGTTAAGAAAGTCCTGGAATCTGCCATTGCTAACGCTGAACACAACGATGGCGCTGACATTGACGATCTGAAAGTTACGAAAATTTTCGTAGACGAAGGCCCGAGCATGAAGCGCATTATGCCGCGTGCAAAAGGTCGTGCAGATCGCATCCTGAAGCGCACCAGCCACATTACTGTGGTTGTGTCCGATCGCTGAGACTCTGGAGACTAGCAATGGGTCAGAAAGTACATCCTAATGGTATTCGCCTGGGTATTGTAAAACCATGGAACTCAACCTGGTTTGCGAACACCAAAGAATTCGCTGACAACCTGGACAGCGATTTTAAAGTACGTCAGTACCTGACTAAGGAACTGGCGAAAGCGTCTGTATCTCGTATCGTGATCGAGCGTCCGGCTAAGAGCATCCGTGTGACCATTCACACCGCTCGTCCGGGTATCGTTATCGGTAAGAAAGGCGAAGACGTAGAAAAACTGCGCAAAGTCGTAGCGGATATTGCTGGCGTTCCTGCTCAGATCAATATCGCCGAAGTGCGTAAACCTGAACTGGACGCAAAATTGGTTGCTGACAGCATCACTTCTCAGCTGGAACGTCGTGTTATGTTCCGTCGTGCTATGAAGCGTGCTGTACAGAACGCAATGCGTCTGGGCGCTAAAGGTATTAAAGTTGAAGTTAGCGGCCGTCTGGGCGGCGCGGAAATCGCACGTACCGAATGGTACCGCGAAGGTCGCGTACCTCTGCACACTCTGCGTGCTGACATCGACTACAACACCTCTGAAGCGCACACCACTTACGGTGTAATCGGCGTTAAAGTGTGGATCTTCAAAGGCGAGATCCTGGGTGGTATGGCTGCTGTTGAACAACCGGAAAAACCGGCTGCTCAACCTAAAAAGCAGCAGCGTAAAGGCCGTAAATAAGGAGCGTCGCTGATGTTACAACCAAAGCGTACAAAATTCCGTAAAATGCACAAAGGCCGTAACCGCGGTCTGGCGCAGGGTACGGATGTTAGCTTCGGCAGCTTCGGTCTGAAAGCTGTTGGCCGTGGTCGTCTGACTGCCCGTCAGATCGAAGCAGCACGTCGTGCTATGACCCGTGCAGTTAAGCGTCAAGGTAAGATCTGGATCCGTGTATTCCCGGACAAACCGATCACTGAAAAGCCGCTGGCAGTGCGTATGGGTAAAGGTAAAGGTAACGTGGAGTATTGGGTTGCCTTGATTCAGCCGGGTAAAGTCCTGTATGAAATGGACGGCGTACCGGAAGAGCTGGCCCGTGAAGCATTCAAGCTGGCAGCAGCGAAACTGCCGATTAAAACCACCTTTGTAACTAAGACGGTGATGTAATGAAAGCAAAAGAGCTGCGTGAGAAGAGTGTTGAAGAGCTGAACACCGAGCTGCTGAATCTGCTGCGTGAGCAGTTCAACCTGCGTATGCAGGCTGCAAGTGGCCAGCTGCAACAGTCTCACCTGTTGAAGCAAGTGCGTCGTGATGTCGCACGCGTTAAGACTTTACTGACTGAGAAGGCGGGTGCGTAATGACCGATAAAATCCGTACTCTGCAAGGTCGCGTTGTTAGCGACAAAATGGAGAAATCCATTGTTGTTGCTATCGAACGTTTTGTGAAACACCCGATCTACGGTAAATTCATTAAGCGTACGACCAAACTGCACGTACATGACGAGAACAACGAATGCGGTACTGGTGACGTGGTTGAAATCCGCGAATGCCGTCCGCTGTCCAAGACTAAGTCCTGGACGCTGGTTCGCGTTGTAGAGAAAGCTGTTCTGTAATACAGTAGGCATTCTCAACGAATAAACGGCTCAGCGATGAGCCGTTTATTTTTTCTACCCATATCGTTTAAGCGGTGTTATAATGCCGCGCCCCCGATATGGGGCTTTTTTAACGACCTGATTTTCGGGTCTCAGTAGTAGTTGACATTAGCGGAGCACTAAAATGATCCAAGAACAGACTATGCTGAACGTCGCCGACAACTCCGGTGCACGTCGCGTAATGTGTATCAAGGTTCTGGGTGGCTCGCACCGTCGCTACGCAGGCGTAGGCGACATCATCAAGATCACCATCAAAGAAGCAATTCCGCGTGGTAAGGTCAAAAAAGGTGATGTGCTGAAGGCGGTAGTGGTGCGCACCAAGAAGGGTGTTCGTCGCCCGGACGGTTCTGTCATTCGCTTCGATGGTAATGCATGCGTTATTTTAAACAATAACAGCGAGCAACCTATCGGTACGCGTATTTTTGGGCCGGTAACTCGTGAACTTCGTAACGAGAAGTTCATGAAAATTATCTCTCTGGCACCAGAAGTACTCTAAGGAGCGAATCATGGCAGCGAAGATCCGTCGTGATGACGAAGTTATCGTGTTAACCGGTAAAGATAAAGGTAAACGCGGTAAAGTGAAAAATGTCCTGTCTTCCGGCAAGGTCATTGTTGAAGGTATCAACCTGGTTAAGAAACATCAGAAGCCGGTTCCGGCCCTGAACCAACCAGGCGGCATCGTAGAGAAAGAAGCAGCTATTCAGATCTCTAACCTTGCTATCTTCAACGCGGCAACCGGCAAGGCTGACCGTGTAGGCTTTAGATTCGAAGACGGCAAAAAAGTCCGTTTCTTTAAATCTAATAGCGAAACTATCAAGTAATTTGGAGTAGTACGATGGCGAAACTGCATGATTACTACAAAGACGAAGTAGTCGCTAAACTCATGACTGAGTTTAACTACAATTCTGTCATGCAAGTCCCTCGGGTCGAGAAGATCACCCTGAACATGGGTGTTGGTGAAGCGATCGCTGACAAGAAACTGCTGGATAACGCAGCAGCTGACCTGACAGCAATCTCCGGTCAAAAACCGCTGATCACCAAAGCACGCAAATCTGTTGCAGGCTTCAAAATCCGTCAGGGCTATCCGATCGGCTGTAAAGTAACTCTGCGTGGCGAACGCATGTGGGAGTTCTTTGAGCGCCTGATCACTATTGCTGTTCCACGTATCCGTGACTTCCGTGGCTTGTCCGCTAAGTCTTTCGACGGTCGTGGTAACTACAGCATGGGTGTCCGTGAGCAGATCATCTTCCCAGAAATCGACTACGATAAAGTCGACCGCGTGCGTGGTTTGGATATTACCATTACCACTACTGCGAAATCTGATGAAGAAGGCCGTGCTCTGCTGGCTGCCTTTGACTTCCCGTTCCGCAAGTAAGGTAGGGTTACTGAATGGCTAAGCAATCAATGAAAGCACGCGAAGTAAAGCGCGTAGCTTTAGCTGATAAGTACTTCGCAAAACGCGCTGAACTGAAAGCTATCATCTCTGATGTGAACGCGACCGACGAAGATCGTTGGAACGCAGTTCTGAAGCTGCAGTCTCTGCCGCGTGATTCCAGCCCGTCTCGTCAGCGTAACCGCTGCCGTCAAACTGGTCGTCCGCACGCTTTCCTGCGGAAGTTCGGGTTGAGCCGTATTAAGGTCCGTGAAGCCGCTATGCGCGGTGAAATTCCGGGTCTGAAAAAGGCTAGCTGGTAATTGTCACCAATTGAATCACGGGAGTAAAGACAGATGAGCATGCAAGATCCGATCGCGGATATGCTGACCCGTATCCGTAACGGTCAGGCCGCGAATAAAGCTGCGGTCACCATGCCTTCCTCCAAGCTGAAAGTGGCAATTGCCAACGTGCTGAAGGAAGAAGGTTTTATTGAAGATTTTAAAGTTGAAGGCGACACCAAGCCGGAACTGGAACTTACTCTTAAGTATTTCCAGGGTAAAGCTGTTGTAGAAAGCATTCAGCGTGTCAGTCGCCCAGGTCTGCGCATTTATAAGCGTAAAGACGAGCTGCCAAAAGTTATGGCTGGCATGGGTATCGCAGTTGTTTCTACCTCTAAAGGTGTTATGACTGATCGTGCAGCGCGCCAGGCTGGTCTTGGTGGCGAAATTATCTGCTACGTAGCCTAATCGGAGGAAAAAATGTCTCGTGTTGCTAAAGCACCGGTCGTTATTCCTGCCGGCGTTGATGTAAAAATCAACGGTCAGGTTATTACGATCAAAGGTAAAAACGGCGAGCTGACTCGTACTCTCAACGATGCTGTTGAAGTTAATCATGCAGATAATGCACTGACCTTCGGTCCGCGTGATGGTTACGCAGATGGATGGGCTCAGGCTGGTACCGCGCGTGCCCTGCTGAACTCAATGGTTGTCGGTGTTACCGAAGGCTTCACTAAGAAGCTGCAGCTGGTTGGTGTAGGTTATCGTGCAGCGGTCAAAGGGAATGTAGTAAACCTGGCATTAGGTTTCTCTCATCCAGTTGATCATGAGCTGCCGGCAGGGATTACTGCAGAATGTCCGTCTCAGACTGAAATCGTGCTGAAAGGCGCTGATAAACAGCTGATCGGTCAGGTTGCAGCAGATCTGCGCGCCTACCGTCGTCCTGAGCCTTACAAAGGCAAGGGTGTTCGTTACGCCGACGAAGTCGTGCGTACCAAAGAGGCTAAGAAGAAGTAAGGTAACACTATGGATAAGAAATCTGCTCGTATCCGTCGTGCGACCCGCGCACGCCGCAAGCTCAAAGAGCTGGGCGCAACTCGCCTGGTGGTACATCGTACCCCGCGTCATATTTACGCACAGGTAATTGCACCGAACGGTTCTGAAGTTCTGGTAGCTGCTTCTACTGTAGAAAAAGCTATCGCTGAACAACTGAAGTACACCGGTAACAAAGACGCTGCAGCAGCTGTGGGTAAAGCTGTCGCCGAACGCGCTCTGGAAAAAGGCATCAAAGATGTGTCCTTTGACCGTTCCGGGTTCCAATATCATGGTCGTGTCCAGGCACTGGCAGATGCTGCCCGTGAAGCTGGCCTTCAGTTCTAAGGTAGAGGTGTAAGATGGCTCACATCGAAAAACAAGCTGGCGAACTGCAGGAAAAGCTGATCGCGGTAAACCGCGTATCTAAAACCGTTAAAGGTGGTCGTATTTTCTCCTTCACAGCTCTGACTGTAGTTGGCGATGGTAACGGTCGCGTTGGTTTTGGTTACGGTAAAGCGCGTGAAGTTCCAGCAGCGATCCAGAAAGCGATGGAAAAAGCCCGTCGCAATATGATTAACGTCGCGCTGAACCACGGCACCCTGCAGCACCCGGTTAAGGGTACTCACACGGGTTCTCGTGTATTCATGCAGCCGGCTTCCGAAGGTACCGGTATCATCGCCGGTGGTGCAATGCGCGCCGTTCTGGAAGTCGCTGGAGTTCGTAACGTTCTGGCTAAAGCGTATGGTTCCACCAACCCGATTAACGTGGTTCGTGCAACTATCGATGGTCTGGAAAATATGAAATCTCCGGAAATGGTCGCTGCCAAGCGTGGTAAATCCGTTGAAGAAATTCTGGGGAAATAAACCATGGCAAAGACTATTAAAATTACTCAAACCCGCAGTGCAATCGGTCGTCTGCCGAAACATAAGGCAACGCTGCTTGGCCTGGGTCTGCGTCGTATTGGTCACACCGTAGAGCGCGAGGATACTCCTGCTGTTCGTGGTATGGTCAACGCGGTTTCCTTCATGGTTAAAGTTGAGGAGTAAGAGATGCGTTTAAATACTCTGTCTCCGGCCGAAGGCTCCAAAAAGGCGGGTAAACGCCTGGGTCGTGGTATCGGTTCTGGCCTCGGTAAAACCGGTGGTCGTGGTCACAAAGGTCAGAAGTCTCGTTCTGGCGGTGGCGTACGTCGCGGTTTCGAAGGTGGTCAGATGCCTCTGTACCGTCGTCTGCCGAAATTCGGCTTCACTTCACGTAAATCAGCGATTACAGCCGAAGTTCGTCTGTCTGACCTGGCTAAAGTTGAAGGCGGTGTTGTAGACCTGAATACGCTGAAAGCAGCTAACATTATCGGTATCCAGATCGAGTTCGCGAAAGTGATCCTGGCTGGTGAAGTAACTACTCCGGTAACTGTTCGTGGCCTGCGTGTTACTAAAGGCGCTCGTGCTGCTATCGAAGCTGCTGGCGGTAAAATCGAGGAATAAGTAGCAGATGGCTAAACAACCGGGATTAGATTTTCAAAGTGCCAAAGGTGGCTTAGGCGAGCTGAAACGCAGACTGCTGTTTGTAATCGGCGCGCTGATTGTGTTCCGTATTGGCTCTTTCATTCCGATCCCTGGTATTGATGCCGCTGTACTTGCCAAACTGCTTGAGCAACAGCGAGGCACCATCATTGAAATGTTTAACATGTTCTCTGGTGGTGCTCTCAGCCGTGCTTCTATCTTTGCTCTGGGGATCATGCCGTATATTTCGGCGTCGATCATTATCCAACTGCTGACGGTGGTTCACCCAACGTTAGCGGAAATTAAGAAAGAAGGGGAGTCTGGTCGTCGTAAGATCAGCCAGTACACCCGCTACGGTACTCTGGTGCTGGCTATATTCCAGTCGATCGGTATTGCTACCGGTCTACCGAATATGCCTGGTATGCAGGGCCTGGTGATGAATCCAGGCTTTGCATTCTATTTCACCGCTGTTGTAAGTCTGGTTACAGGAACAATGTTCCTGATGTGGTTGGGCGAACAGATTACTGAACGTGGTATCGGGAACGGTATCTCAATCATTATCTTCGCCGGTATTGTCGCGGGACTCCCGCCAGCCATTGCCCATACTATCGAGCAAGCGCGTCAAGGCGACCTGCACTTCCTCGTGTTGCTGTTGGTTGCAGTATTAGTATTTGCAGTGACGTTCTTTGTTGTATTTGTTGAGCGTGGTCAACGCCGCATTGTGGTAAACTACGCGAAACGTCAGCAAGGTCGTCGTGTCTATGCTGCACAGAGCACACATTTACCGCTGAAAGTGAATATGGCGGGGGTAATCCCGGCAATCTTCGCTTCCAGTATTATTCTGTTCCCGGCTACCATCGCGTCATGGTTCGGGGGCGGTACTGGTTGGAACTGGCTGACAACAATTTCGCTGTATTTGCAGCCTGGGCAACCGCTTTATGTGTTACTCTATGCGTCTGCAATCATATTCTTCTGTTTCTTCTACACGGCGTTGGTTTTCAACCCGCGTGAAACAGCAGATAACCTGAAGAAGTCCGGTGCATTTGTACCAGGAATTCGTCCGGGAGAGCAAACGGCGAAGTATATCGATAAAGTAATGACCCGCCTGACTTTGGTTGGTGCGCTTTACATTACCTTTATCTGCCTGATCCCGGAGTTCATGCGTGATGCAATGAAAGTACCGTTCTACTTCGGTGGGACCTCACTGCTTATCGTTGTAGTCGTGATTATGGACTTTATGGCTCAAGTGCAAACTCTGATGATGTCAAGTCAGTACGAGTCTGCATTGAAGAAGGCGAACCTGAAAGGCTACGGTCGTTAACGGTCGCCCGAGAAGTTACGGAGAGTAAAAATGAAAGTTCGTGCTTCCGTCAAGAAATTATGCCGTAACTGCAAAATCGTTAAGCGTGATGGTGTCATCCGTGTGATTTGCAGTGCCGAGCCGAAGCATAAACAGCGCCAAGGCTGATTTATTCGCATATTTTTCTTGCAAAGTTGGGTTGAGCTGGCTAGATTAGCCAGCCAATCTTTTGTATGTCTGTGCGTTTCCATTTGAGTATCCTGAAAACGGGCTTTTCAGCATGGTGCGTACATATTAAATAGTAGGAGTGCATAGTGGCCCGTATAGCAGGCATTAACATTCCTGATCAGAAACATGCTGTGATCGCATTAACTTCGATCTACGGCGTCGGCAAGACCCGTTCCAAGGCCATTCTGGCTGCAGCGGGTATCGCTGAAGATGTTAAGATCAGTGAGCTGTCTGAAGAACAAATCGACACGCTGCGTGACGAAGTTGCCAAATTTGTCGTTGAAGGTGATCTGCGCCGTGAAGTTAGCATGAGCATCAAGCGCCTTATGGACCTTGGTTGCTATCGCGGTTTGCGTCATCGTCGTGGTCTCCCGGTTCGCGGTCAGCGTACCAAGACCAACGCACGTACCCGTAAGGGTCCGCGCAAACCGATCAAGAAATAATCGGGGTGATTGAATAATGGCAAAGGCACCAATTCGTGCACGTAAACGTGTAAGAAAACAAGTCTCTGACGGCGTGGCTCATATCCATGCTTCTTTTAACAACACCATCGTTACCATTACTGATCGTCAGGGTAACGCACTGGGTTGGGCAACAGCCGGTGGTTCCGGTTTCCGTGGTTCTCGCAAATCCACTCCGTTTGCAGCTCAGGTTGCAGCAGAGCGTTGCGCTGAAGCCGTAAAAGAATACGGTATCAAGAATCTGGAAGTTATGGTCAAAGGACCGGGTCCAGGTCGCGAATCTACTGTTCGTGCTCTGAACGCCGCTGGTTTCCGCATCACTAATATTACTGATGTGACTCCGATCCCTCATAACGGTTGTCGTCCGCCGAAAAAACGTCGCGTATAACGCTGTCGTTTCTAGGATTGTTGGAGAAAGAAAATGGCAAGATATTTGGGTCCTAAGCTCAAGCTGAGCCGTCGTGAGGGCACTGACTTATTCCTTAAGTCTGGCGTTCGCGCGATCGATACCAAGTGTAAAATTGAACAAGCTCCTGGCCAGCACGGTGCGCGTAAACCGCGTCTGTCTGACTATGGTGTGCAGTTGCGTGAAAAGCAAAAAGTTCGCCGTATCTACGGTGTGCTGGAGCGTCAGTTCCGTAACTACTACAAAGAAGCAGCGCGTCTGAAAGGCAACACCGGTGAAAACCTGTTGGGTCTGCTGGAAGGTCGTCTGGACAACGTTGTATACCGTATGGGCTTCGGTGCCACTCGTGCAGAAGCACGCCAGCTGGTCAGCCATAAAGCAATTATGGTAAACGGTCGTGTTGTTAACATCGCTTCTTATCAGGTTAGTCCGAATGACGTTGTTAGCATTCGTGAGAAAGCGAAGAAGCAGTCTCGCGTGAAAGCCGCTCTGGAGCTGGCTGAGCAGCGTGAAAAGCCAACCTGGCTGGAAGTTGATGCTGGCAAGATGGAAGGTACGTTCAAGCGTAAGCCGGAGCGTTCTGATCTGTCTGCGGACATTAACGAACACCTGATCGTCGAGCTTTACTCCAAGTAAAGCTTAGTACCAAAGAGAGGACACAATGCAGGGTTCTGTGACAGAGTTTCTAAAACCGCGCCTGGTAGATATCGAGCAAGTGAGTTCGACGCACGCCAAGGTGACCCTTGAGCCTTTAGAGCGTGGCTTTGGCCATACTTTGGGTAACGCACTGCGCCGTATTCTGCTCTCATCGATGCCGGGTTGTGCGGTGACCGAGGTTGAGATTGATGGTGTACTACATGAGTACAGCACCAAAGAAGGCGTTCAGGAAGATATCCTGGAAATCCTGCTCAACCTGAAAGGGCTGGCGGTGAGAGTTCAGGGTAAAGATGATGTTATTCTTACCTTGAATAAATCTGGCATTGGCCCTGTGACTGCAGCCGACATTACCCATGATGGGGATGTCGAAATCGTCAAGCCACAGCACGTGATCTGCCACCTGACCGATGAGAATGCATCTATTAGTATGCGTATCAAAGTTCAGCGCGGTCGTGGTTATGTGCCGGCTTCTACCCGAATTCATTCGGAAGAAGATGAGCGCCCAATCGGCCGTCTGCTGGTCGACGCATGCTACAGCCCTGTAGAGCGTATTGCCTACAATGTTGAAGCAGCGCGTGTAGAACAGCGTACCGACCTGGACAAGCTGGTCATCGAAATGGAAACCAACGGCACAATCGATCCTGAAGAGGCGATTCGTCGTGCGGCAACCATTCTGGCTGAACAACTGGAAGCTTTTGTTGACTTACGTGATGTACGTCAGCCAGAAGTTAAAGAAGAGAAACCAGAATTCGATCCGATCCTGCTGCGCCCTGTTGACGATCTGGAATTGACTGTCCGCTCTGCTAACTGCCTCAAAGCAGAAGCTATCCACTATATCGGTGATCTGGTACAGCGTACTGAGGTTGAGCTTCTTAAGACGCCTAACCTTGGTAAAAAATCTCTTACTGAGATTAAAGACGTGCTGGCTTCCCGTGGACTGTCTCTGGGCATGCGCCTGGAAAACTGGCCACCGGCAAGCATCGCTGACGAGTAACCGGATCACAGGTTAAGGTTTTACTGAGAAGGATAAGGTCATGCGCCATCGTAAGAGTGGTCGTCAACTGAACCGCAACAGCAGCCATCGCCAGGCTATGTTCCGCAATATGGCAGGTTCACTGGTTCGTCATGAAATCATCAAGACGACTCTGCCGAAAGCGAAAGAGCTGCGTCGCGTAGTTGAGCCGCTGATTACTCTTGCCAAGACTGATAGCGTAGCTAATCGTCGTCTGGCATTCGCCCGTACTCGTGATAACGAGATCGTGGCAAAACTGTTTAACGAGCTGGGCCCGCGTTTCGCGAGCCGCGCCGGTGGTTACACTCGCATTCTGAAGTGTGGCTTCCGTGCAGGCGACAACGCGCCGATGGCATACATCGAGCTGGTTGATCGCTCTGAGTCGAAAGCAGAAGCTGCTGCAGAGTAATCTGTAGTAACGTAAAAAAACCCGCCCCGGCGGGTTTTTTTATATCCGTTGCATCCCCACTTATCTAAAATATCTGTACTCTTTTTGTTCATCTTTTGGAGTGTTGTATGTGGCTACTCGACCAGTGGGCAGAGCGTCATATTATTGATGCGCAGACCAAAGGTGAGTTTGATAATTTGCCTGGTACAGGCGAGCCGCTTACCCTTGATGATGATTCCCATGTTCCGCCAGAACTTCGAGCCGGATATCGGTTATTAAAAAATTCCGGGTGTCTTCCCCCTGAGATTGAACAACGCAGAGAGGCGATACATCTGCTTGATATCCTCACTGGTATTCGCAAAGATGATCCTCGGTATCAGGAAGTGAGCCGACGCCTTTCTCTGCTTGAACTCAAACTACGACAGGCTGGTCTAAGTACCGAGTTTTTACGCGGCGAGTACGCAGATAAACTTCAACATAAAATTAATGATGACTAGCGGAGGGAGCATGTACCGTATTGGTGAATTAGCAAAACTGGCGGAAGTGACGCCCGATACCATCCGCTACTATGAAAAACAGCAGATGATGGAGCATGAAGTACGCACCGAAGGTGGATTCCGGCTCTATACAGAAAGCGATCTTCAACGTCTTAAATTTATCCGCTATGCACGTCAACTCGGTTTTACTCTGGAGTCGATCCGTGAACTTCTGTCGATCCGCATAGATCCAGAACATCATACCTGCCAGGAATCAAAGGGGATCGTTCAGGAAAGATTAAAGGAAGTTGAAGCCCGTATTGCGGAGCTTCAAACTATGCAAAGGTCACTACAGAGATTGAATGATGCATGTTGCGGTATGGCTCACAGTAGTGTGTATTGCTCTATTCTCGAAGCGCTTGAGCAAGGTGCCAGCGGTACAAAGTCGGGCTGTTGATTTATTGAACCGACGGGAATACACTCGCGCCGTTAAACCAAACAATATGGAGTAATTATGAGTCGTTATCAGCATACGAAGGGGCAGATAAAGGACAATGCCATTGAGGCATTACTGCATGACCCACTATTCAGACAGCGTGTTGAGAAAAATAAGAAAGGGAAAGGCAGTTATCTGCGTAAAGGTAAACATGGCAATCGGGGGAACTGGGAGGCCAGTGGCAAGGAAGTGAATCACTTTTTTACCACTGGCCTTCTTGTTTCAGTGATAGCTTAAGAACGATTATTTTGTTCTTTCAGCAGATCACGAATTTCACTTAGCAATACTTCTTCTTTCGATGGTGCTGGCGGTGCAGCAGGCTCTTCAGCTTTTTTACGGTTTAGTTTATTAATTAGTTTGATAGCCATAAAGATGGCGAACGCAACAATGATGAAATCGAAGATATTCTGTATAAACACACCGTAATGCATCACAACTGCCGGGATATCTCCCTGCGCATCGCGTAGTGTTAACGCAAACTGTTTAAAATCAATCCCACCAATCAGTAACCCAAGTGGCGGCATGATGATATCGGCAACCAGTGATGAAACAATCTTACCGAATGCCGCACCAATAATGACACCCACTGCCAAATCTACAACATTCCCGCGCATCGCAAATTCGCGAAACTCTTTAATAATACTCATTTTATTCTCCCTATGCAGCTGACGTTTATAAGTTTAACAAATGTTTAGGTAATTTCCATTTATGTATTGCTGAAAGATAAATTTATTAATCCATGATAAATAAAGGGAAATAAAAAGGGCGCTGTATTAGCGCCCGAATAATTACAGAAAGAAAGGACTTGGCTGGAATAATCGCTCGACGTCGGTAATAAACTTTTTATCTGTCAGGAACATAATAACGTGATCGCCCTGCTCAATACGCAAGTTATCATTAGCGATCATGACATCATTACCACGTACAACTGCACCAATAATCGTTCCTGGCGGAAGTTTGATTTCGTCTATTGAGCGACCCACCACCCGGGATGTTGTTTCATCCCCGTGCGCGACGGCTTCAATGGCTTCTGCGACACCACGACGCAGCGAAGAAACACCGACGATGTCAGCTTTACGCACGTGGCTCAGTAGCGCTGAGATGGTTGCCTGTTGCGGTGAAATTGCAATATCGATTACGCTGCCCTGTACCAGATCGACGTATGCCTTACGCTGGATCAGCACCATTACTTTTTTGGCTCCCATCCGTTTGGCGAGCATTGCCGACATGATGTTCGCTTCATCATCGTTGGTTACAGCGATAAACAGATCAACTTGATCAATGTGCTCTTCCGCCAGCAACTCTTGATCAGAAGCATCACCAAAAAAGACGATCGTATTCTGCAGTTTTTCAGCAAGCTCAGAAGCACGTTGTTGATCGCGTTCGATCAACTTGACGCTGTAATCTTTTTCCAGTCGACGCGCCAGACCGGCACCGATATTGCCGCCACCTACTAACATAATGCGCTTGTAGGGTTTCTCCAGACGCTGTAATTCGCTCATTACAGCACGAATATGCTGTGAGGCAGCAATAAAGAACACCTCATCACCGGCTTCAACAATAGTAGAGCCTTGCGGACGAATGGGGCGGTCATGACGGAAAATTGCCGCAACTCGGGTATCAATGTGCGGCATATGTTCGCGCATTGTTGACAACGCATTCCCGATCAGTGGGCCGCCATAGTAGGCTTTAACCACTGCAAGGCTGACTTTTCCTTCCGCGAAATTCACAACCTGTAGTGCACCTGGATATTCAATCAGACGATAAATGCTATCGATAACCAACTGCTCAGGTGCAATCAGATGATCAATAGGTACTGCATCGGAATGGAATAGCTTGTCCGCATCGCGGACATAATCTGGTGAGCGAATACGTGCGATGCGGTTGGGTGTATTAAAGAGTGAATAAGCTACCTGACAGGCAACCATATTGGTTTCATCGGAACTGGTCACCGCAACCAGCATATCGGCATCATCAGCACCGGCTTCGCGTAGTACTCTGGGATGCGAACCATGCCCTTGTACTACACGGAGATCAAACTTGTCTTGCAGACTGCGCAGACGCTCACCGTTGGTATCGACTACCGTGATATCGTTGTTCTCTCCGACCAGGTTCTCAGCCAGCGTACCGCCAACCTGCCCTGCGCCCAGAATGATAATTTTCATCAGTCGCGACCCATTATCTCATCACTTTTTGATTAGCTTAGCGTAAAAGAAGCCATCACCTGCTTCCGCAGCCGGTAAATTCTGACGTCCGGGTTGCTCTGACGTACCCGTTTCGCTTAATACTGCATCTGGCGTACGGGCCAGGAAGCCTGCAATCTGTTGCTGGTTCTCTTCCGGTAAAATAGAGCAGGTCGCATAAACCAGCGTGCCGCCAGGCTTCAGATGTGCCCACGTTGCATTAAGGATCTCAGCCTGTAACTGTGCGAGTTCGGCAATATCCCGGTCACGGCGCAGCCATTTGATATCGGGATGGCGACGAATGACTCCAGTCGCTGAACAAGGTGCATCCAGCAAAATACGATCGAACTTCTGCTCACCACACCATTGTTGCGGGTAGCGTCCATCACCCTGCTTAATGGTCGCCTTCATGCCAAGGCGTTTCAGGTTGTCGTATACACGTGACAAACGTTTTTCATCAACGTCCACTGCTGTTACGTTAGCCTCGGGGGCTACTTCCAGAATATGTGTTGTCTTACCACCAGGGGCGCAGCATAAATCAAGGATCTGCTCACCATTTTGCGGTTGCAGATAGCTCATGCAGCCCTGAGCTGAGGCATCCTGGACTGTTACCCAGCCCTGTTCGAAACCAGGTAAAGCCAGTACCGATACAGGAGTTTCCAGCCGCACGGCATCTGGGTATTCCGGATGTGGGAAACCGGTCAGGCCCGCTTCATTCAACAGGCTCAGCCAGGCATCACGGTTGTGGTGGTTGCGATTTACGCGCAGCCACATTGGTGGACGCTGGTTATTTGCCTCAAGAATAGCTTCCCATTGCTGCGGATAGGCACTTTTAATACGCTTCACTAACCAGGACGGATGTAAGAAACGTAGCTCGCTGTGTGCAAACTCAGTGAGTAGTTCTTCCTGGCGGCGTTGAAACTGGCGTAAGACGCCGTTAATTAGTCCTTTCAACTGCGGACGCTTGATAACAACTGCGCCTTCTACAGTCTCGGCAAGCGCCGCATGATGTGGAATACGGGTATACAACAACTGGTAGAGGCCAACCATGACCAGATAGTGAACTGTGCGCTGTTTGCCCGTCATCGGGCGTTCCATCAGCTGTTTAATTATCCACTCTAGTTGGGAAAGCGTACGTAACACGCCAAAGCAAAGCTCCTGTAACAGCGCTTTATCTTTATCGGATACTTTCTGCTGCATGGCGGGTAGCACATTGCTCAACGACTGCCCTTTTTCAACAACCTGTTCGACGGCCTGGGCCGCCATACTGCGTAAATTAATATGTTTTTTCATAAGCGCAAAAATAAAAATGCCCGGAGAGCCCGGGCTTTAAAGAGATGAACCGTCAGAGCAGACGATTTCCGGGCACGAACCACTCCCGGCGCGAATTAAGCAAATCCTGCGCGCTCATGGCCTTTTTACCGGCAGGCTGCAAAGAGATGAGATTCAGGATGCCATCGCCTGTCGCTATCTGGATGCCCTGACGGGTTGCCTCCAGGATAGTCCCTGGTTCGGCACCGGCAGGTTTATCGATGACCGTAGCTTGCCAGATTTTGACCGGTTGCTCGTCGATGACGATGTAGCTCATTGGCCATGGGTTAAAGGCTCGGATGCAGCGTTCCAGTTGTGCGGCGCTGAGCGTCCAGTCCACGCGTGCCTCTTCTTTACTGAGCTTCTCAGCATAGCAAGCCAGCGACTCGTCCTGAACCTCAGGTTTTGCGGTACCAGTTGCCAGCAGATGCAACGTATGCAGCAGACCCTGAGGGCCGAGCTTAGCCAGCTTGTCATAGAGGCTGGCACTGGTATCGTCGGCGGTGATTGGGCAGGAGAGTTTATGCAACATATCACCCGTATCAAGACCAACATCCATCTGCATAATGGTAACGCCTGTTTCAGCATCGCCAGCCCAGAGCGAACGTTGGATAGGGGCAGCGCCTCTCCAGCGCGGAAGCAGAGAACCGTGAACGTTGATGCACCCCAGACGCGGCATATCCAGCACGGCTTTCGGCAGGATCAGGCCATATGCCACCACTACCATTACGTCTGCGTGTAAGTCAGCAACCAACTGCTGGTTTTCCTGGGGACGAAGAGAAACAGGTTGAAAAACAGGTAACCCTTTCTCTTCCGCCAGTACTTTTACCGGACTGGGCATCAGCTTTTTGCCGCGTCCAGCAGGGCGGTCCGGTTGGGTGAATACGCCGACGACGTTATGTCCAGAAGACAGCAACGCGTCGAGATGACGCGCTGCAAAGTCAGGTGTACCCGCAAAAATTATACGTAGTGATTCTGACACGTTGATCCTTGTCCTTAAGCTCGTGCGTTCAGACGGTCGAGTTTTTCAACTTTCTGACGAATACGTTGTTGCTTCAACGGAGACAGATAATCGATAAACAGTTTACCGACCAGGTGATCCATTTCATGTTGAATACAGATGGCTAACAAGCCATCGGCTTCGAGTTCAAAAGGTTTACCATCGCGATCGAGCGCACGAATTTTAACGGTCTCAGCGCGTGGTACGAGTGCTCGCTGTTCCGGGATCGACAGGCAACCTTCTTCAATTCCAGTCTCACCGTTTTTTTCCAGCAGTTCCGGGTTAATTAGCACCAGACGCTCGTCGCGGTTTTCAGAGACATCAATAACAATAATACGTTGATGAATATCGACCTGCGTTGCCGCCAGACCGATACCTTCTTCGGCGTACATCGTTTCGAACATATCATCGACGATACGCTGAATTTCTGCATTCACTTCTTCAACCGGTTTTGCGACTTTGCGAAGACGCTCGTCCGGAATATGTAACACTTGCAAAACTGACATAGTTATCCAGAGTTGTATTCAGGAGTTGGAAAGATTATTACCTCTATTCTAGACAAAACCCCCTCTGATTGACAGCATCAGTGACCAATCGCAAAGATTGCTAAGGCTGCTTGTGGCAGGGGAATAAGGATGACCCACACCGAGATTTGGTTACGTTTAACACGAGTGAGTGAGCTGTATGGTGATGAGATGGTTCGCGTCGCTCACTTGCTTATTGCTCTGCCCTGTATTAACAAAGCGATACTTCAACATGCAGGATTCTCGGAGCGACAGGCAGAGCGTTTCTTAACCTTTCCAGAGTCTACTCTGGATAAAACGCTGCGCTGGCTGGAACTGCCCCATCACTATTTAATTGTTGCCGACAGCATGCATTATCCTTCGCAACTTCGCGCTATTGAGGATTATCCAGGAGTCCTCTTTGTTGTTGGAAATCCCGAATGCCTTCATTCATTTCAGGTCGCAGTCGTAGGTAACCGGCAGCACTCCTGGTATGGCGAGCGTTGGGGGCGTTTTTTTTGTGAAAAGCTCGCTGCGTATGGGGTGACGATCACCAGTGGACTCGCTCGAGGTATTGATGGCGTGGCACACAAGGCCGCGGTGAATATGAAAGGGACAAGTATTGCAGTGCTGGGGAATGGATTGGAAACCATTCATCCAAGGCGGCATGTTTGTCTCGCTGAACATCTGGTTGAGGCTGGAGGTGCGCTGGTGTCTGAATTCCCTCTGGACACGCTTCCTTTACCGCGTAATTTCCCCCAACGAAATCGTATTATCAGTGGTCTAAGTAAAGGAGTGCTGGTCGTTGAAGCTGCACAGCGTAGCGGCTCACTGGTTACGGCACGTTGTGCACTGGAACAAGGACGAGAGGTATTTGCCTTGCCCGGGCCAATCGGGAGTCCGGGTAGCGAAGGTCCTCATTGGCTCATTAAGCAGGGGGCGACACTTGTGACGATGCCAGAGGATATTCTGGAAAATTTGCAATACGGGTTACATTGGTTGCCAGATGAGCCTGAAAATTCAATTTATTCGCCAGATCACGAAGAGGTGGCATTGCCATTTCCTGAGCTCCTGGCTAACGTAGGAGATGAGGTAACACCTGTTGACGTCGTCGCTGAACGTGCCGGCCAACCTGTGCCAGAGGTAGTGGCTCAGCTACTCGAACTGGAGTTAGCAGGATGGATCGCAGCTGTACCCGGCGGCTATGTCCGATTGAGGAGGGCAAGCCATGTTCGACGTACTAATGTATTTGTTTGAGACATATATCCATAACGAAGCAGAGCTACGTGTGGATCAGGACAAACTGGAACGGGATCTTACCGACGCTGGTTTTGATCGTGAAGACATCTACAACGCGTTACTGTGGCTGGAAAAGCTTGCTGATTATCAGGACGGCCTTGCTGAGCCTATGCAGCTTGCATCGGATCCTCTTTCTATGCGTATTTATACTGCAGAAGAGTGCGATCGACTGGATGCGAGTTGTCGGGGGTTCTTGTTATTCCTGGAACAGATTCAGGTGCTAAACCTCGAAACGCGAGAAATGGTGATTGAACGCGTACTCGCACTGGATACGGCAGAGTTCGATCTGGAAGACCTGAAGTGGGTGATCCTGATGGTTTTATTCAACATTCCAGGTTGTGAAAATGCATATCAACAAATGGAAGAATTACTCTTTGAAGTGAATGAAGGTATGCTGCATTAATCAATCTTCGTTCAGTATGAGTTGTTATGGCTAAATCAGCACTGTTTACGGTGCGTAAAAACG
This sequence comes from Citrobacter sp. Cm038, assembly GCF_030333105.1. Classification (NCBI taxonomy): domain Bacteria; kingdom Pseudomonadati; phylum Pseudomonadota; class Gammaproteobacteria; order Enterobacterales; family Enterobacteriaceae; genus Citrobacter; species Citrobacter sp. Cm038. The sequence continues at coordinate 24,180 of NZ_JAOWGO010000014.1, forward strand.
ATCCCTGCCCACAATGCGGGGCCGAACTGGTTATTCGCTCCGGGAAACACGGTCCGTTTCTCGGCTGTTCACACTATCCAGAATGCGATTATGTCCGTCCGCTTAAATCTTCTGCGGACGGACATATAGTCAAAGTTTTGGAGGGTAAGTTTTGTCCTGTATGTGGTTCAGAGCTGGTGCTGAGGCAAGGACGATTCGGGATGTTTATTGGTTGCAGTGATTATCCTGCCTGCGAACATACCGAACTTATCGACAAACCTGATGAAACGGCAATTGTTTGTCCTCAATGCCAGACGGGCCATCTGGTTCAGCGCCGCTCCCGTTATGGCAAAACGTTTTACTCCTGCGATCGCTATCCGGAGTGCCAGTTTGTCATTAACTTCAAACCTTTAGCTGGAGAGTGTCCTGAGTGTCACTATCCGCTCCTCATCGAAAAGAAAACCGCGCAGGGTGTGAAACACTTCTGTGCCAGTAAACAATGTGGAAAGCCGATATCGGCGGAATAAAAAGTGAATAATAACCTGCCCACAGACACAATCGCTGCGGCGATAGAAGTTCTGAAACAAGAAAATGTCATCGCCTATCCAACGGAAGCTGTTTTCGGCGTAGGCTGTAATCCTGATAGTGAAATGGCGGTTACCCGCTTACTGGAGCTGAAACAACGGCCAATTGAAAAAGGCTTAATTCTGATTGCGGCTAGTTTTGAGCAACTCAAACCGTATATCGATGACAGCATGCTTACCGATACACAACGTAAAGCTGTTTTTGCTCGCTGGCCAGGCCCGGTCACTTTTGTTTTTCCTGCTCGTTCTTCCACCCCTCGTTGGTTGACAGGGCGTTTTGATTCTCTGGCCGTTCGCGTCACGGATCACCCGCTAGTGGTTGCATTGTGCCAGGCTTATGGCAAACCGTTAGTCTCTACCAGTGCTAATTTGAGTGGTTTACCCCCTTGCAGAACGGTAGAGGAAGTACGAGCGCAGTTCGGTGTAGACTTTCCCGTTGTTGAAGGCGATACCGGAGGGCGTTTGAATCCTTCGGAAATCCGTGATGCTTTGACGGGTGAACAGTTTCGACAGGGGTAATATGAAAGAAGCCTATGCTGTTTTTGGTAATCCGATAGCGCACAGTAAATCGCCTTTAATCCATCAGCAATTTGCTCAGCAGCTGAAGATTGATCATTCCTATGGGCGTGTACTGGCGCCAATCAATAACTTTGTGAATACGCTGAACACCTTCTTTGCTGAAGGGGGGAAGGGAGCGAATATTACCGTTCCTTTTAAAGAAGAGGCATTTTCGCGAGCCGATGAATTGACTGAACGGGCGTCACTTGCCGGGGCGGTCAATACGCTTAAGCGTCTGGAGGATGGGCGTTTACTGGGAGATAACACCGATGGCATTGGCTTGTTAAGCGATCTTGAGCGTTTATCTTTTATTCGCCCCGGGACACGTATTTTGCTTATTGGCGCTGGTGGTGCGTCCCGTGGAGTATTGTTGCCTCTTCTTTCTATGGATTGTGCGGTTACCATCGTTAACCGTACCGCATCTCGAGCTGAAGAACTGGCTCAGATCTTCTCCCATACCGGCAGTGTTCAGGCAGCAGGGATGGATGAACTTGAGAACTACGAATTCGATCTGATTATTAATGCGACGTCCAGTGGAATTAGTGGTGATGTTCCAGCCATTCCTGCATCGTTGATTCATGCTTCCGTCTGTTGTTACGACATGTTTTATCAGAAAGGCGCAACACCGTTCCTTTCCTGGTGTGTGCTTCAGGGAGCAAAACGTTATGCTGATGGCTTGGGAATGCTGGTGGGGCAAGCGGCGCATGCTGTTTTACTCTGGCATGGCGTACTGCCGGAGATTGAACCAATCATTAAAAAGTTGCAACAGGAACTGTCCGCATGAATCAGGCGATCCAGTTCCCCGATAGAGAAGAGTGGAAAGCAGATATCAATGCTGTCGTCTTTCCTGCTATGGTTCATGGCATGCAGCTAATATGTGCCATAAAGGGAGAAGTGTTGGCGCATCGCTTTGGTGGCGACACGCCTGAACAGTGGCTGGAGATTTTTCGGATGCATCGCTGGGATCTGGAAGAAGAGGCAGAAACACTGATCCAAGCCCAGCAAGAAGACGATCACGGCTGGGTCTGGTTACCCTGACTTAAATACTCGTCTTTCCACTTCACATAGTTGTTAGCGGAGTATTGTAGACCAGCTTTCTCTTCATCACTCAGTGGGCGGATCTGCTTTACTGGACTTCCCAGGTACAGATACCCGCTTTCCAGGCGTTTATTTTGTGGAACCAGGCTTCCTGCACCAATCATAACGTCATCTTCTACTACCACACCGTCCAGCAGAATCGAACCCATACCGACCAAAACACGGTTGCCAATGACGCAGCCGTGCAGCATCACTTTATGACCTACGGTGACATCCTCACCAATGATGAGTGGGTTACCCTGTGGGTTAGAAGAGGATTTATGCGTGACATGTAGCACGCTACCGTCCTGAATGTTCGTACAAGCGCCAATTTGCACGTAGTTAACATCACCACGGATAGCCACCAGTGGCCAGATCCCGACATCATCAGCCAGGCGAACATCACCAATGACGACACTGCTGGTATCGATCATCACGCGTTCCCCGATCTGTGGGAAAAGATCCTTATAAGGACGTAGTACATCAGACATGTTTACCTCAACGAAAATAGAGCGGTAATGAAGACTTTGGTTGGATTATTGAGACTGTGCAAGTGATTTAGTTATCAAAAATCAGCCAAATTGCGCAGGAATGTAGCGAAAGGGGCAAAAAAACGTCATTCAGTAAAAAAGATCTAAAAAACACTTGTGCTAAAAAATGGGATCCCTATAATGCGCCTCCATCGACACGGCGGATGTGAATCACTTCACGCAAACAGCCGGTTCGGTTGAAGAGAAAAATCCTGATATTCAGGGTTGACTCTGAAAGAGGAAAGCGTAATATACGCCACCTCGCGACAGAGCGCTAAAGCGCGTCGCAACTGCTCTTTAACAATTTATCAGACAATCTGTGTGGGCACTCAATGATACGGATTCTTAACGTCGCAAGACGAAAAATGAATACCAAGTCTCTGAGTGAACACGTAATTCATTACGAAGTTTAATTCACGAGCATCAAACTTAAATTGAAGAGTTTGATCATGGCTCAGATTGAACGCTGGCGGCAGGCCTAACACATGCAAGTCGAACGGTAGCACAGAGGAGCTTGCTCCTTGGGTGACGAGTGGCGGACGGGTGAGTAATGTCTGGGAAACTGCCCGATGGAGGGGGATAACTACTGGAAA
>NZ_JAOWGO010000015.1:0-83665 GCF_030333105.1 Citrobacter sp. Cm038
CGGTAGTTCAGTTGGTTAGAATACCTGCCTGTCACGCAGGGGGTCGCGGGTTCGAGTCCCGTCCGTTCCGCCACTTATTAGAAAATTAAGCCTGCTATTAATGCAGGCTTAATGATAATAAAATTTAGGGGCGTAGCTCAGTTGGTAGAGCACCGGTCTCCAAAACCGGGTGTCGCGAGTTCGAGTCTCTCCGCCCCTGCCAGAAACAATCCTTAGCATTTTTGCTAAGGATTTTTTTTTACCTGAAAATTGTGCCAATAGACCCTCCTGATTTCAGTTTCCCGGCATCCTTGCCAGTATTTTCTCTAACCTTCCAAAATATTCGTTTTTAGAAGATCTCGAATAAGCGGGTACTTATCGCTATTTTGTAGCCAAACTGCATACAATGGACGTGAAAGCGTAGCGCTGTCGGCAACTGTGTGGAGATCGCTTTTTGCTTTTGCCCAATTGACGGGAAGCCAGCTAAACCCCTTAAGTACAGAAAGTTGTTGCCTTGCCAGTTCAGCTGAACTGGTGGTAAGCACCGGAACTTCATCGGCTGCGATCAATCCAGTTTCATGTTGTTGAAAGTCCGGCCCCCATTCCAGGCGCAAATAATTCAATTCATCTTTTGTTAGTGATGGTGTACTGCAATAAAGTGCCAGCGTGAAATATCCCAGCAATTGGCTACTAAATTCGTCCATTTTTGGGGCTTCAGTTGTGATCAGCAGATCAAGTTGTCGCTCATGAAGCTGTTTAACTAATGACTGACGCTGAGAGATCCTGGCTTCAAATTGCAGGCTGGATTGTGGCTCTTGCAACTGATACAAACGACCCAACCAGTTATTAAGCATGCACTCCCAAAGGGATGCGCTGGCTCCGATAGAAAACTCATTATGTCGCGAGGTATTTGCAACTTCCTTACGTGCTGCTTGCCACGTATTCATCAGCGTTTCTGCATAGGGCAATAATTTTTCACCCGCAGCGGTCAAACGGATATTGTTTCTGTGTCGGGTGAAGAGGTTCACACCAAGTTGATTTTCCAGCTGTCTGATCCGAAAACTTACTGCCGATTGGGTCAGGTAGAGCGCTTCAGCAGCCCGACCAAAGTGGCGTGTCCGGCTAACTTCCAGGAAAGTTTTTAACAATTCCGTATCCACAACTCGCTCCGTAAAATTATTTGTCGTAATGATTTAAATCTTTTGTTTGACGCTCTGTCAAGCGTAACTAATACTCCGCGCCATAAATAGCTCGGCCAAAGAATTAGGAGCGTGCAGGATGGCGGAAAGCTTTACGACGACTAATCGATATTTCGACAATAAATATTATCCCCGCGGATTCTCCCGTCATGGTGATTTCACCATTAAAGAGGCACAGCTGCTTGAGCGTCACGGTTATGCCTTCAATGAGTTGGATCTGGGCAAGCGTGAACCGGTAACTGAAGAAGAAAAACTGTTTGTTGCGGTATGCCGTGGTGAACGTGAGCCGGTTACCGAAGCTGAACGTGTGTGGTCTAAATACATGACGCGTATTAAGCGTCCGAAGCGTTTCCACACTCTGTCTGGCGGGAAACCTCAGGTAGAAGGTGCTGAAGATTACACCGAGTCAGATGATTAATAAAAAAAGGGCGAAAGCCCTTTTTTTATGCCAGTAGTTTCTGCAAATGAATTAATAATCTGTCTATTGCCCGATAACCAACAGCTTCCTGTAAGTGCTGGCGGGTTATATGGTCGCATTGTTCAATATCTGCAATAGTTCGAGCGACCTTTATCAGCCGTAGCCAGGCGCGGATGGATAATCCAAGGTGCGCTAACGTTTCTTCCAGCCAGCGTGCGTCATCGCTGCGCAGCTCGCAAAATTTATGTATATCCTGGCTATTCAGATGCGCGTTTAATTTCTTTTGTCGCTGATACTGACGCTCTCTTGCCACCATGACGCGTTTCTTCACTGTAGCGCTGTCTTCTCCTTTCATTACGCTCTGGCTAAGTATGCCTGGAGGCGGCAGGGGTACTTCGAGTGAGAGATCGAAGCGGTCGAGAAAAGGACCTGATAATCGACTGAGATAACGTAGCGTTTGCTCTGGGGTACAACGGTTGTGGTTTCCCTGATAGTGGCCCGTTGGGCTTGGGTTCATTGCAGCAACCAGTTGAAATCGTGCAGGGTAAGTTATTTTTGCCCGAGTGCGTGATAAATGGATCTGCCCGGATTCAATAGGTTCGCGTAGTGCATCCAACGTACGCCGTTCAAACTCGGGTAATTCATCCAGAAACAATACGCCGTTATGTGCCAGAGAAATTTCTCCTGGCGCGGGAATGGATCCACCACCCACCATTGCGGTTAATGAGGCGCTGTGATGAGGTGAGCGAAATGGACGTTGCTTCCACTGCTTTTGTATCGTGTCGGAATTGACCAGACTGAGAATTGCGGCGCTTTCCAGAGCCTCGTCATTGCTAAGAGGTGGTAACAACCCTCTCAGACGACTTGCCAGCATCGTTTTCCCCGTCCCGGGAGGACCAATTAGCAGGAGATTGTGACCGCCTGCAGCGGTGATCTCTAACCCTCGTTTACCCTGTTCCTGACCGATGACGTCACTAAGGTCATCAGGAAAAACTCTGGGTGTGGAATCTGCGGATATCGGCCTTTCCAAATCATGCTTACCTTCCAGAAATGCGCATACGGCCTGCAAGTGATCGGCAATCAAACACCCTTCACCGTGTATCAGTCCAACTTCTGCTGCATTCTCTTTTGCGACAATAATTTGCCTGCCTGCACGAATTGCTTCGGTCGCGCTGGATATAGCTCCTGGAACGCCGCGTAGTGCGCCTGTAAGCGCTAATTCGCCTACCAGCTCATATGTGTTGAGATTATGAGTTGTAAGCTGCTCAGAAGCGGCCAGAAGCGCGATGGCGATAGGTAAATCGTATCTCCCCCCTTCTTTGGGAAGATCTGCCGGGGCGAGGTTAATCGTTATCTTTTTTGCCGGGAATTCATACCCGCTATTAATAATCGCACTGCGAACCCGATCGCGGGCTTCTTTCACCGTCGTTTCGGGTAACCCCACCATGGTTAAACCTGGCAGACCATTGCTGATATGTACCTCAATGGTAATGGGTGGCGCATTCACACCAAGCGCGGCGCGTGTGTAGACAATTGACAGTGACATATCCCCTCCTGAGATAGGTATTATGTCGTAAAAAATAGCGGCAATATCTTGTCTTTTTGATGTTTTTAGATGCTTATTCACGTATTTTTGTGTAATTGCAAACTGCCTATGTAACCTCTGGAATCGTGCTAGCAAAGGTAAGTTAATCAGCTCAAAGTCGATAGATAGCGCCGTCGAAATTGCTCAATAACGTGAAATATTTTCATTTTCTATTTTTTGTATAAAAAACAACGGTGTTTATATAAACCGTTAACTGCGTCAGAAAAATGAATGTAAAAATATCTTGTGTCATCTTTAAATTCTATGGTAACTCTTTAGGTATTCCTTCGAACAAGATGCAAGAAAATACAAAAATGACAGCCCTTCTACGAGTGATTAGCCTGGTCGTGATTAGCGTGGTGGTGATTATTATCCCACCGTGCGGGGCTGCACTTGGACGAGGAAAGGCTTAGAAAACAAGCCTTAACGAACTAAGACCCCCGCACCGAAAGGTCCGGGGGTTTTTTTTGACCTTAAAAACATAAACGAGGAGCAGAAAGTGAACGGTAGCATAAAATTCTGTTTCTCAAGATTTACGGCGGGGATGTAACTATGAATGGGGCACAGTGGGTGGTACATGCGTTGCGTGCACAAGGGGTTAAAACCGTCTTTGGTTATCCCGGGGGCGCAATTATGCCGGTTTACGATGCATTGTATGACGGTGGCGTAGAACACTTGTTGTGCCGACACGAGCAGGGTGCGGCGATGGCGGCGATTGGCTATGCCCGTTCAACGGGTAAAACCGGCGTTTGTATTGCCACCTCTGGTCCAGGTGCTACTAACCTGATCACCGGTCTGGCTGATGCCTTGTTAGATTCCGTTCCCGTTGTTGCCATCACCGGCCAGGTGTCCTCCCCGTTTATCGGAACCGATGCGTTCCAGGAAGTGGACGTTCTGGGATTGTCGTTGGCATGTACTAAACACAGTTTTTTGGTGCAATCATTTGAAGAGTTACCACGCATCCTGGCTGAAGCTTTCGAGGTTGCGAATTCTGGTCGCCCAGGCCCGGTATTGGTGGATATCCCAAAGGATATCCAACTGGCCAGTGGGTCGCTGGAACCCTATTTTTCTACCGTCGAAAACGCAGCGGCTTTCCCATATCCTGAGGTTGAACAAGCCCGTAAGATGCTGGCGCAGGCACAAAAGCCGGTTCTGTACGTTGGCGGCGGTGTGGGCATGGCGCAGGCGGTTCCGGCTCTGCGTGAGTTCATTGCAGTAACGCAGATCCCAGCGGTTTGTACACTGAAAGGTCTGGGTTCTGTCGATGCAGCGTACCCGTACTACCTGGGTATGTTGGGAATGCACGGTACCAAAGCTGCAAACTTTGCCGTGCAGGAGTGCGACTTGCTGATTGCTGTCGGTGCTCGTTTTGATGACCGGGTGACCGGTAAGTTGAATACTTTCGCACCGAATGCCAACGTGATCCATATGGATATCGATCCGGCCGAGATGAACAAGCTGCGTCAGGCGCACGTTGCGCTGCAAGGTGATTTGAATACGCTGTTACCCGCATTACAACAACCGTTGACCATCAACGAATGGTGCCAATATGCCACAGATATGCGGGCTGAACATGCCTGGCGCTACGATCATCCTGGCGAAGCTATCTACGCGCCATTGTTATTAAAACAATTGTCCGACCGTAAACCTGCCGATAGCGTAGTCACCACCGATGTCGGTCAGCATCAGATGTGGTCCGCACAGCACATGACCTACGCTCGCCCGGAGAACTTCATCACCTCCAGTGGCCTTGGGACAATGGGTTTTGGCTTACCTGCGGCGGTAGGCGCACAGGTGGCTCGCCCGGACGATACGGTAATCTGTATCTCCGGTGACGGCTCTTTTATGATGAACGTACAAGAGCTGGGCACCGTAAAACGCAAGCAGTTGCCGCTGAAGATTGTCTTACTCGATAACCAGCGGTTAGGCATGGTGCGACAATGGCAGCAGCTGTTTTTCCAGGAACGTTATAGCGAAACCACTCTTACCGATAACCCCGATTTTCTTATGTTAGCCAGCGCCTTCGGCATCCCTGGCCAACACATTACCCGTAAAGACCAGGTTGAAGCGGCACTCGACACTATGCTGAATAGTGAGGGTCCATACCTGCTTCATGTCTCAATCGACGAACTTGAGAACGTCTGGCCTCTGGTACCGCCAGGTGCCAGTAACTCAGAAATGCTGGAGAAATTATCATGATGCAACATCAGGTCGCCGTTGAGGCTCGTTTCAATCCGGAAACGTTAGAACGTGTTTTACGCGTGGTACGCCATCGTGGTTTTCAGGTGTGTTCCATGAACATGGAAGCAGCTTCCGATGCTCAAAATATAAATATCGAATTGACCGTTGCCAGCCCCCGGTCGGCCGACTTACTGTTTAGTCAGTTAACTAAACTGGTCGATGTTGCACATGTTGCTATCTGCCAGAGTTCTACCACATCACAACAAATCCGCGCCTGAGCGCAAAAGGAAGAAAAATGACGACGAAAAAAGCTGATTACATTTGGTCCAATGGCGAGATGATTCGTTGGGAAGATGCGAAGGTTCACGTGATGTCCCACGCATTGCACTATGGTACTTCAGTTTTTGAAGGTATCCGTTGCTACGATTCTCACAAAGGCCCGGTGGTGTTCCGTCATCGCGAACATATGCAGCGTCTGCGTGATTCAGCCAAGATCTATCGTTTTCCGGTATCTCAGAGCGTTGATGAACTGATGGAAGCCTGTCGCGCGGTGATCCGCAAAAATAATCTGACCAGCGCCTATATCCGTCCGCTGGTATTTGTTGGCGATGTGGGTATGGGCGTTAACCCGCCGGCAGGATACACCACGGATGTGATCATCGCTGCGTTCCCGTGGGGGGCGTATCTGGGCGCTGAAGCGCTGGATCAGGGGATCGATGCGATGGTTTCCTCGTGGAACCGTGTTGCACCAAACACTATTCCTACCGCTGCTAAAGCGGGTGGTAACTACCTGTCTTCGCTGCTGGTGGGTAGCGAAGCACGTCGTCATGGCTACCAGGAAGGGATTGCGCTGGACGTAAATGGCTACATCTCCGAAGGTGCAGGTGAAAACCTGTTTGAAGTTAAAGATGGCATTCTGTTTACCCCGCCATTTACCTCCTCCGCGCTGCCAGGCATCACGCGTGACGCGATCATCAAGCTGGCGAAAGATCTTGATATCGAAGTGCGTGAGCAGGTGTTGTCCCGCGAATCCCTGTACCTGGCCGACGAAGTGTTCATGTCCGGTACTGCGGCAGAAATCACTCCGGTGCGTAGCGTTGACGGTATCCAGGTGGGTGAAGGCCGTTGTGGCCCGGTGACCAAACGTATCCAGCAAGCCTTCTTTGGTCTCTTTACTGGTGAAACGGAAGATAAATACGGTTGGTTGGATCAGGTTAACCAATAAACATAAATTTGGGACGGCACGCACCGTCCCAATTATTAGATAGACGGGAGTAAATACAGCATGCCTAAGTATCGTTCTGCCACCACCACCCACGGCCGAAACATGGCGGGTGCACGCGCACTGTGGCGCGCCACCGGGATGACCGATGATGATTTCGGTAAACCGATTATTGCCGTGGTGAACTCCTTTACCCAGTTCGTACCGGGCCACGTGCACCTGCGCGATCTCGGTAAGCTGGTTGCCGAACAGATTGAAGCCTCAGGCGGCGTGGCGAAAGAGTTCAACACTATCGCTGTGGATGACGGTATCGCCATGGGGCACGGGGGTATGCTTTATTCACTGCCGTCGCGCGAGCTGATTGCCGATTCGGTGGAGTATATGGTGAATGCTCATTGCGCTGATGCGATGGTTTGCATTTCCAACTGCGACAAAATCACCCCGGGGATGTTAATGGCCTCTCTGCGGCTGAACATTCCGGTGATTTTTGTTTCCGGCGGGCCGATGGAAGCCGGTAAAACCAAGCTCTCCGACCAAATCATCAAGCTCGATCTGGTTGATGCGATGATTCAGGGTGCAGATCCGAAAGTCTCTGACTCCCAAAGCGATCAGATTGAACGTTCCGCCTGCCCAACCTGTGGTTCCTGTTCCGGGATGTTCACCGCTAACTCGATGAACTGTCTGACAGAAGCATTGGGCTTGTCGCAGCCGGGCAATGGATCGCTGCTGGCAACCCACACTGACCGTAAGCAGCTGTTTCTCAATGCCGGTTCACGAATCGTTGAACTGACCAAACGCTATTACGAGCAGAATGATGATTCCGCCCTGCCGCGCAATATTGCCAGCAAGGCGGCATTTGAAAACGCCATGACGCTGGATATCGCCATGGGCGGTTCCACTAACACCGTTCTGCACTTGCTGGCCGCCGCGCAGGAAGCGGAAATTGACTTCACGATGAGTGATATCGATAAGCTGTCTCGCAAGGTTCCACAGTTGTGTAAAGTGGCGCCAAGTACGCAGAAATACCATATGGAAGATGTTCACCGTGCGGGCGGCGTACTGGGCATTTTAGGCGAGCTGGATCGTGCAGGTCTGTTGAATCGTGATGTGAAAAACGTACTGGGGCTGACTTTGTCGCAGTCTCTGGAGCAGTACGATGTGATGCTGACTCAGGATGAGGCGGTGAAAAAGATGTTCCGCGCAGGCCCGGCGGGTATTCGTACCACCCAGGCATTCTCGCAGGACTGCCGCTGGGATACGCTGGATGATGATCGTGCTGAGGGTTGTATCCGCTCGCTGGAACATGCCTACAGCAAAGATGGTGGCCTGGCAGTACTGTACGGTAATTTCGCTGAAAATGGGTGTATCGTCAAAACCGCTGGTGTGGACGACAGTATTCTGAAATTCACTGGTCCTGCCAAAGTTTATGAGAGTCAGGATGAGGCGGTAGATGCGATTCTTGGCGGTAAAGTTGTAGCGGGCGATGTGGTTGTTATTCGCTACGAAGGGCCTAAAGGTGGACCGGGGATGCAGGAAATGCTCTACCCAACGACCTTCCTGAAATCGATGGGGCTGGGTAAAGCGTGCGCGCTGATAACCGACGGTCGTTTCTCCGGTGGAACATCGGGTCTCTCTATCGGTCACGTTTCTCCGGAAGCGGCCAGCGGCGGCAATATTGCTATCATTGAAGATGGCGACATGATTGCCATCGATATCCCGAATCGCGGTATTCAATTGCAACTCAGCGATGCGGAAATTGCTGCCCGCCGTGAAGCGCAGGAAGCCCGCGGCGATAAAGCCTGGACACCAAAAGATCGTCAGCGTCAGGTTTCCTTTGCTCTTCGCGCTTATGCCAGTCTGGCAACCAGTGCCGACAAAGGTGCGGTACGTGATAAATCGAAATTGGGGGGGTAATGACTATGGCTGATTCACAACCCCTGTCTGGCACCCCTGAGGGTGCCGAGTATCTCAGGGCGGTGCTGCGTGCGCCGGTCTATGAAGCGGTACAGGTGACGCCGCTGCAAAAAATGGAAAAGCTCTCATCGCGCCTCGACAACGTCATTCTGGTGAAGCGCGAAGACCGACAACCGGTTCACAGCTTCAAGCTGCGTGGTGCCTATGCCATGATGGCGGGCCTTACAGAAGCGCAAAAAGCGCATGGTGTAATCACCGCATCTGCAGGTAATCATGCCCAGGGCGTTGCCTTTTCTTCTGCTCGTCTTGGCGTGAAGGCGTTGATTGTCATGCCGACCGCGACTGCGGATATCAAAGTGGATGCGGTACGCGGTTTTGGCGGCGAGGTGTTGCTGCACGGCGCAAATTTTGATGAAGCTAAAGCTAAAGCCATTGAGCTTTCGCAACAGCAGGGCTTTACCTGGGTTCCACCGTTCGACCATCCTATGGTTATTGCCGGACAAGGGACGCTGGCGCTGGAATTACTTCAGCAGGATGCGCACCTGGATCGCGTTTTTGTTCCGGTGGGTGGCGGCGGACTGGCGGCAGGTGTTGCGGTGCTGATTAAACAGCTGATGCCGCAGATCAAAGTCATTGCGGTTGAAGCTGAAGATTCTGCTTGCCTGAAGGCGGCGCTGGAAGCCGGTCATCCGGTAGATCTTCCGCGCGTCGGATTGTTTGCAGAGGGGGTGGCGGTCAAGCGTATCGGTGACGAAACTTTCCGTCTGTGTCAGGAATACCTTGATGACATCATCACCGTTGACAGCGATGCTATCTGTGCGGCGATGAAGGATCTGTTCGAGGACGTGCGTGCTGTGGCGGAACCGTCTGGTGCACTGGCGCTGGCGGGGATGAAAAAATACATTGCCCAGCACAATATTCGCGGCGAACGTCTGGCGCATGTGCTCTCTGGCGCTAACGTCAATTTCCACGGTCTGCGCTACGTTTCTGAACGCTGCGAGCTGGGGGAACAGCGTGAAGCGTTGCTGGCGGTGACGATCCCGGAAGAGAAGGGCAGCTTCCTGAAATTCTGTCAGCTGCTGGGTGGGCGCTCGGTCACCGAGTTTAACTACCGTTTTGCCGATGCCAAAGACGCCTGTATTTTTGTCGGTGTGCGCCTGAGCCGTGGGCTGGAAGAACGTAAGGAAATCCTCCAGTTGCTCAATGACGGTGGTTACAGCGTGGTGGATCTTTCCGACGACGAAATGGCCAAGCTGCATGTGCGCTATATGGTTGGTGGGCGTCCGTCAAAACCGCTACAAGAGCGTTTGTACAGCTTCGAGTTTCCCGAGTCTCCGGGGGCGCTGTTGAAATTCCTGCATACCCTGGGTACCCACTGGAATATTTCCCTTTTCCACTACCGCAGCCACGGTACCGACTATGGTCGGGTGCTGGCTGCATTTGAACTGGCCGATCATGAACCGGACTTTGAAACCAGACTGAACGAGTTGGGTTATGACTGTCATGATGAGACTCACAACCCGGCGTTTCGCTTCTTCCTTGCAGGTTAGTATTAACGTTCGTTGGGCGGATAGGGCGCAAGCGTCCTATCCGCCCAGGTTTTAATGGTTGGGTAAAATTTTCCAGAATGCATCAATGAGCGGCTCATGCAGCCGCTTTTTTTGTGCACAAACGCCCAGCTCAAACGGTGTTCTTTCATCGCTACGTTCTAATATCATCACGCGGTTACGCACCGGTTCAGGGCTGTTTTCCAGAACCACTTCCGGTAACAGCGCCACGCCGCAGCCCAGCGCTACCATCGATACCATGGCTTCATGCCCACCGACTGTGGCGTAAATCATAGGGTTGCTGATTTTGTTGCGCCGGAACCATAATTCAATGCGGCGACGCACCGGCCCCTGATCGGCCATGATAAATGGAATCGTCGACCAGTCGGGTTTCTCTGCCGATACCTGATTACGCACCGGGCAAGGCAGCGCCGGGGCGATGAGCACCACCGTCAGATTTTCCAGCATCGAAAATGCCACTGCGCCAGGCAATGTTTCTGGTTTCCCTGCAATGGCCAGATCGGCTTCTCCGGTGACCACTTTTTCCATCGCATCAGCGGCGTCGCCGGTGGTGAGCTTAATTTCCACCGACGGATGTTCGGCGCGAAAGCGGTCAAGAATTGGCGGCAGATGGCTGTAGGCGGCGGTCACTGAACAGAATATATGCAACTCACCGGACAGCGATGGTCCTTGCTGATCAAGGGTATGACGCAATTGCTGATATTGGAGCAACGTCTGTTGGGCAAACACGCGCAACTCCTCTCCCGCTTCGGTCAGCGTGACCGTGCGATTATCGCGCACAAACAGTGGTTGCCCGAGATCTTCCTCAAGGCGCTGAATCTGTCGGGAGAGCGTGGAAGGACTGACGTGCATCGCCCGTGCACTGCGGCCAAAATGGCGGCTTTCCGCCAGGTGCAGGAAGGTTTTCAGATCGCGTAAATCCACAGGCTTAGCCCTCAATGTTGACGTTGCAGATATTGCAATGTGACGTTGTGAATATATCAATTTCCGCAATAAATTTCCTGTTGTAATGTGGTTACATTCTCGCTCAACAGCGAACCGAACAATAAGAAGCACAACATCACGAGGAATCACCATGGCTAACTACTTCAATACACTGAACCTGCGCCAGCAGCTGGCACAGCTGGGTAAATGTCGCTTTATGGGCCGCGACGAATTCGCCGATGGCGCGAGCTACCTTCAGGGTAAAAAAGTGGTCATCGTCGGCTGTGGTGCTCAGGGTCTGAACCAGGGGCTGAACATGCGTGACTCTGGTCTGGATATCTCCTATGCCCTGCGTAAAGAAGCGATTGCTGAGAAGCGCGCATCCTGGCGCAAAGCAACAGAAAACGGCTTCAAAGTAGGTACTTACGAAGAGCTGATCCCGCAGGCTGATCTGGTGGTTAACCTGACGCCAGACAAACAGCACTCTGACGTTGTGCGTTCCGTTCAGCCGCTGATGAAAGACGGCGCGGCGCTGGGCTATTCCCATGGCTTCAACATCGTGGAAGTGGGGGAGCAGATCCGTAAAGATATCACCGTGGTGATGGTAGCGCCGAAATGCCCGGGAACCGAAGTGCGTGAAGAGTACAAACGTGGTTTCGGTGTACCGACCCTGATCGCCGTCCATCCGGAAAATGACCCTAAAGGTGAAGGCATGGCGATTGCTAAAGCCTGGGCTGCGGCAACCGGTGGTCACCGTGCTGGCGTACTGGAATCCTCTTTCGTCGCGGAAGTGAAATCTGACCTGATGGGTGAGCAGACTATCCTGTGCGGTATGCTGCAGGCCGGTTCTCTGCTGTGCTTCGATAAACTGGTGCAAGAAGGTACTGACCCGGCTTACGCAGAAAAACTGATTCAGTTCGGCTGGGAAACCATCACCGAAGCGCTGAAACAGGGTGGTATTACGCTGATGATGGACCGCCTGTCTAACCCGGCGAAACTGCGTGCTTACGCGTTGTCCGAGCAACTGAAAGAGATCATGGCGCCGCTGTTCCAGAAACATATGGATGACATCATCTCCGGCGAATTCTCCTCCGGTATGATGGCGGACTGGGCCAACGATGATAAGAAACTGCTGACCTGGCGTGAAGAGACCGGTAAAACTGCGTTTGAAACTGCGCCGCAGTTTGAAGGCAAAATTGGCGAGCAGGAGTACTTCGATAAAGGTGTACTGATGATTGCGATGGTGAAAGCGGGCGTTGAGCTGGCATTCGAAACCATGGTGGCGTCCGGCATTATCGAAGAGTCTGCTTACTATGAGTCACTCCATGAGCTGCCGCTGATTGCCAACACCATTGCCCGTAAGCGTCTGTACGAAATGAACGTGGTTATTTCCGATACTGCAGAATACGGCAACTATCTGTTCTCTTACGCTTGCGTACCGCTGCTGAAAGAGTTCATGACTACGTTGCAGACCGGCGACCTGGGTAAAGCGATTGCGGAAGGTGCGGTAGATAACGCACAGCTGCGTGATGTGAACGATGCGATTCGCAGCCACGAAATTGAGAAAGTTGGTCAGAAGCTGCGTGGCTACATGACTGACATGAAGCGTATTGCTGTCGCGGGCTAAAAATGTGTCGGGTGGCGTTAACGCTTACCCGACTTTCATCGTAGTACGTAGCTGCCATCCGGCAGATAAACCCGGTGCTTATACTCACCGGGTTTTTTATTAGTTGCGGTACAGCACCTTAATGATGTGGTAACCGAACTGCGTATGCAGTGGGCCGGTGGGTTCCAGTACCGGGCAGGAGAAAACCACTTTATCAAACGCCGGAACCATCTGGCCTTGACGGAATTCACCCAGGTGACCGCCTTTTTTACCTGACGGGCAGGTAGAGTGTTTCTTCGCCAGTTTCTCGAAGTCTGCGCCGTTTTTAATTTGTTCCAGAAGATCCAGAGCCAGTTTCTCTTCTTTAACAAGGATATGCAGTGCTGCTGCTGTTTTTGCCATGATCGTGCCTTGAGTGGGATGGTTGAGGCTGGCTATACTACCATGCTCTAAATCTCCCCTCCCGACTTTCATTGAGTGACCTTTATGCGTTTAAACCCCGGACAACAACAAGCCGTCGAATTCGTCACCGGACCTTGCCTGGTGCTGGCGGGGGCCGGTTCTGGTAAGACGCGCGTGATCACGAATAAAATTGCCCATCTGATTCGCGAATGTGGTTATCAGGCACGACATATTGCAGCGGTGACCTTTACTAACAAGGCCGCGCGCGAGATGAAAGAGCGTGTGGCGCAGACGCTGGGTCGTAAAGAAGCGCGTGGTTTGATGATCTCCACCTTCCACACTCTGGGGTTGGATATTATCAAGCGTGAGTACGCGGCGTTGGGGATGAAATCCAACTTCTCTCTGTTTGATGATACCGATCAGGTGGCGCTGCTTAAAGATCTGACCGACGGGTTGATCGACGATGATAAAGTGGTGCTGCAACAGCTGATCTCGACGATCTCCAACTGGAAAAACGATCTAATGACTCCGGCGCAGGCGGCGGCTAGCGCTAAAGGGGAGCGTGACCGTATTTTTGCCCATTGCTACGGTTTGTACGATGCCCATATGAAGGCGTGTAACGTTCTCGATTTTGACGATCTGATTTTGCTTCCGACTTTGCTACTACAGCGCAATGAAGAGGTGAGAGAACGCTGGCAGAACAGAATCCGCTATCTGCTGGTGGATGAATACCAGGATACCAACACCAGTCAGTACGAGTTGGTTAAGCTGCTGGTGGGACGCCGTGCGCGCTTTACTGTGGTGGGGGACGATGACCAGTCTATCTATTCCTGGCGTGGTGCACGTCCGCAGAATCTGGTGCTGCTGAGCAAAGATTTTCCGGCGTTGCAGGTGGTCAAGCTGGAACAAAACTACCGTTCTTCCGGACGTATTCTGAAAGCGGCAAATATTCTCATTGCCAACAACCCACATGTCTTTGAAAAAAGGCTCTTTTCCGAACTGGGTTATGGCGCTGAACTAAAAGTACTGAGTGCCAATAACGAAGAGCACGAAGCAGAGCGCGTGACCGGAGAACTGATTGCCCATCACTTTGTTAACAAAACACAGTATAAAGATTACGCGATCCTCTATCGCGGTAATCATCAGTCGCGGGTGTTCGAAAAATTCCTGATGCAGAACCGCATTCCGTACAAAATTTCCGGCGGAACGTCGTTTTTCTCGCGCCCGGAGATCAAAGATTTGCTGGCCTATCTGCGGGTATTGAGCAATCCGGATGATGACAGTGCATTTCTGCGCATAGTGAATACCCCGAAACGTGAAATCGGCCCTGCCACGCTGCAAAAATTGGGCGAGTGGGCGATGACGCGTAATAAAAGTTTGTTTACTGCCAGCTTTGATATGGGGCTTAGCCAGACGCTTACCGGGCGTGGTTATGACTCTCTGACTCGTTTTACTCACTGGTTGGGTGAAATTCAGCGCCTGGCAGAGCGCGAACCGATTGCAGCAGTACGTGACCTGATCCACGGCATTGATTACGAATCCTGGTTGTATGAAACCTCGCCCAGTCCGAAAGCTGCAGAAATGCGCATGAAAAACGTCAATACGCTGTTCAGCTGGATGACGGAGATGCTGGAAGGCAGCGAGCTGGAAGAACCGATGACGTTGACCCAGGTGGTGACGCGCTTTACGTTACGCGACATGATGGAGCGCGGGGAGAGCGAAGAAGAGTTGGATCAGGTGCAGTTAATGACGCTACACGCCTCAAAAGGGCTGGAGTTTCCGTATGTGTTTATGGTGGGCATGGAAGAGGGATTCCTGCCGCACCAGAGCAGCATTGACGAAGACAACATAGATGAAGAGCGTCGCCTGGCCTATGTAGGGATCACCCGTGCACAGAAAGAGCTTATCTTCACGCTGTGTAAAGAGCGTCGCCAGTACGGCGAACTGGTGCGCCCGGAACCGAGCCGTTTTCTGCTGGAATTACCGCAGGATGACGTTATCTGGGAACAGGAACGTAAAGTGGTGAGTGCTGAAGAACGGATGCAAAAAGGACAGAGTCACCTGGCGAATCTGAAAGCAATGATGGCTGCAAAGAAAGCGAAATAGTCGATCGGGCCGGGTCTGAAATGTGCTGACAGACCCGATAAGATGCGCTGGCATCACCATCCGGCATGTAAAACGTTACTGTACTTCCAGTGGCCAGTGGACATAACTTTGCCACTGGCTTTCCTGATCGATAAGCTCTTTACCCAGCGGATGATGCGCCAGCCAGCCTTCTGGCAATCTTACCGTAAGGTGCTCATTCTTTGCGACCAGATGAATTTCTGGCACTAAGTCGTCACGGCGACGACTGGCGAAAATAATCGCCAGGCGTAGCAAGCGGCAAAGATGTTCTGCGATGCGAGGCGGCACGGCATTTTGCTGGTGGAGTGAGGAGAGATCGACCGGATTGGTCTGGTTTAATAATAGCGTCGCTAACAGTTTTTTCTGTGCCGGGGTAAATCCTGGAAGATCAAGGTTTCGCACCAGCCAGGCGGCATGTAGTGGTGCCTGCTTATATTCCACACTCAAGCCTATTTCATGCAACTGACAGGCACTTTGCAGCAGTTCGCTACTGATAGCTTCAAGATGCCACTCATTTTTCACTTGATCGAATAAATGTACTGCCAATTTTGCAACGCGGTTTGCCTGATCGGTATCGACCATAAACCGACGCTGAATATTGCGTAACGTACGGCTGCGAATGTCCTGATCCACCGGCAAGTGCAGCATGCCGTATACCAGGCCTTCACGTAATGCACCGCCCGCGAGAGTCATACACTGAATGTTCAGTTCGGTAAAAATGGCGATCAGAATCGCCAGCCCGCTGGGGAACACCAGCGCGCGCTCCAGTGTTAGCCCTTCGATTTCCAGCTCTTCCAGACGTCCGCAATGAATGGCGCGTTGTTTTAACTGTTGGAGTTTTGCCAGAGTAATGCGTTCATCCATGCCCTGCGCCATCATAATTTCCTGCAAAGCCTGTACGGTGCCAGAAGCACCTACGCAGACTTTCCAGCCATGAAAGCGCAGCTTGTCAGCGACCGGGCGCAGAACGTCACGTGCTGCTTTCTCGGCTTCGTCAAAGTTTTCTTGTGCCAGATTTCGATCGGTGAAATACCGTTCGAGCCACGTAACACAGCCCATTGACAGACTAAACAGTGAGGTTGTTTGCGCACCAGAGCCAGTTACCAGCTCTGTACTGGCTCCCCCAATATCAACGACCAGACGCTGATCAGCGCCGCCGGTGGTGTGGGCAACGCCCTGATAGATAAGACGCGCTTCTTCTTCGCCGCTAATAACCTGAACAGCACAGCCGAGGATCTCTTGCGCTTTCGCAATAAAAACATCGGCATTGACGGCGATACGCAATGTCGCTGTGGCGACCACCCGGATTTGCGGCTGAGGGATATCCTGCAGACGCTCAGCAAACAGGCGCAGGCATTGCCAGCCGCGCTCCATTGCTTCTGCGGAGAGAATATTTTCGCTGTTCAGCCCAGCAGCCAGACGCACTTTGCGCTTAATTCGCGTGAGTGTCTGAATACTCCCTGCTACTTCGCGCACTACCAGCATATGAAAACTATTGGATCCGAGATCTATTGCTGCATAGAGCGAAGTAGAGTTGAGCATGACTTAGTTAACCTGAACGACGACGATTACGTGGAGCACCACCAGTACGACGTGGGCCATTGCCAGGGCGCGAGCGCGTCAGGCGCAGCGGTTTTGGCAGATCGGTCATCAGCGCGTCTGGGTTGTACTTGCTAACCGGAATCGAGTGGCCGATATAGGTCTCGATTGCAGGTAAATTCAACGCGTACTCTTCACAGGCGAGGCTAATAGAGTGACCGCTCGCTCCAGCGCGACCCGTACGACCAATACGGTGAACGTAATCTTCACAGTCATCTGGCAGGTCATAGTTGAACACGTGTGTTACGGCCGGAATATGCAGACCACGCGCGGCAACATCAGTCGCAACAAGAATGTCGAGATCGCCACGGGTGAACTCTTCCAGAATTCGCAGGCGTTTTTTCTGTGCCACGTCGCCAGTTAGCAGGCCTACGCGATGACCGTCGGCAGCAAGACTGCCCCAGATATCTTCACAGCGGTGCTTGGTATTGGCAAAAACAATGGCGCGATCCGGCCACTCTTCTTCAATCAGCGTTTGCAGCAAACGCATTTTCTCTTCATTTGAAGGATAGAAGAGCTCTTCTTTAATACGGTGACCTGTCTTCTGTTCCGGTTCGACTTCAACGTATTCGGCATTGTTCATCTGTTCGAACGCCAGTTCGCGAACGCGGTAAGAGAGGGTTGCGGAAAACAGCATGTTCAGACGCTGGTTGGTTGGCGGCATACGACGGAACAACCAACGGATATCTTTAATAAAGCCCAGATCGTACATGCGATCGGCTTCATCCAGTACGACGACCTGAATCGCGCCCAGGTTAATGTGGTTCTGCTTTGCGTAGTCAATTAGACGGCCAGTGGTGCCGATAAGAATATCGACCCCGCTCTCCAGCACTTTTAACTGCTTGTCGTAACCGTCGCCGCCATATGCCAGGCCTAATTTCAGTCCTGTTGTCTGCGCGAGTGGCTCGGCGTCTGCGTGGATCTGCACGGCTAACTCACGCGTTGGCGCCATAATTAACGCACGCGGTTGGTTCACCTTGCGATCGGCAATCGCGGGATGAGAGAGAAGGTAATGAAACGTTGACGTAAGAAACGCCATCGTTTTTCCGGTACCGGTTTGCGCCTGCCCTGCTACATCACGACCAGCCAGCGTAAGCGGGAGGGCCAGTGCCTGAATGGGCGTACAATTATGAAACCCTTTGTTTTCAAGGGCTTCTATCACCTTTGGGTGCAGGGCGAAGTCGGAAAACTTCTGTTCTGTTAAATGTGTTTTGCTCATAGTGTGGTAGAATATCAGCTTACTATTGCTTTACGAAAGCGTATCCGGTGAAATAAAGTCAACCTTTAGTTGGTTAATGCAGTACATAAAGCATTCATGATGCGTCGAGGCGGCAAGTGAATGAGTCACTGGAGCGTACAATAGTACGTGACTGGGACACAGAGCGCAGCCAACAATGAGGCAGCTTGAAGGATGATGTGTATACACCAACACACCAGGCTTATTCCTGTGGAGTTATTATGAGCGATAAAATTATTCACCTGACTGACGACAGTTTTGACACGGATGTACTCAAAGCGGACGGAGCTATCCTCGTTGATTTCTGGGCAGAGTGGTGCGGTCCGTGCAAAATGATCGCTCCGATTCTGGATGAAATCGCTGACGAATATCAGGGCAAATTGACGGTTGCTAAACTGAATATTGACCAAAACCCAGGCACCGCGCCGAAGTATGGTATCCGTGGCATCCCGACCCTGCTGCTGTTTAAAAACGGCGAAGTTGCGGCGACGAAAGTCGGCGCGCTGTCCAAAGGTCAGTTGAAAGAGTTCCTCGACGCCAACCTGGCGTAAGGAAGTATCATGATCGGGCGCCCATACTCCAAAATGATTCGGATGACTGGACGCCCGACTTGAGTCGTGCTAAGTTAGTGTTGACTTCGTATTAAACATACCTTATTAAGTTTGAATCTTGTTTTATCCACTGCTTCCCGTTGTTTCTCGTGCGAGAAGTGGACAGATTCCTGGCTTGTCACTCAATCCGTCTTGTCGTTTCAGTTCTGCGTACTTTCCTGTGACCAGACAGCGAACAGACATGAGTCGAAGGCCGTAAACAGGCATGGATGACCCTGCCATACCATTCACAACATTAAGTTCGAGATTTACCCCAAGTTTAAGAACTCACACCATTATGAATCTTACCGAATTAAAGAATACGCCGGTTTCTGAGCTGATCACTCTCGGCGAAAATATGGGTCTGGAAAACCTGGCTCGTATGCGCAAGCAGGACATTATTTTTGCCATCCTGAAGCAGCACGCAAAGAGTGGCGAAGATATCTTTGGTGACGGTGTGCTGGAGATATTGCAGGATGGATTTGGTTTCCTCCGCTCTGCAGACAGCTCCTACCTCGCCGGTCCTGATGACATCTACGTTTCTCCCAGCCAAATCCGCCGTTTCAACCTCCGCACTGGTGATACCATCTCCGGTAAGATTCGCCCGCCGAAAGAAGGTGAACGCTATTTTGCGCTGTTGAAAGTTAACGAAGTTAACTACGACAAACCGGAAAACGCCCGTAATAAAATTCTCTTTGAGAACTTAACGCCGCTGCACGCAAACTCTCGTCTGCGTATGGAGCGTGGTAACGGTTCTACTGAGGACTTAACGGCTCGCGTACTGGACCTGGCTTCTCCGATTGGCCGTGGCCAACGTGGTCTGATTGTGGCACCGCCGAAAGCGGGTAAAACCATGCTGTTGCAGAACATCGCACAGAGCATTGCCTACAATCACCCAGACTGCGTGCTGATGGTTCTGTTGATTGATGAACGCCCGGAAGAAGTGACCGAGATGCAGCGTCTGGTGAAAGGTGAAGTAGTTGCTTCTACCTTTGACGAACCGGCATCCCGTCACGTTCAGGTTGCTGAAATGGTTATCGAGAAAGCGAAACGTCTGGTTGAACACAAGAAAGACGTTATCATCCTGCTCGACTCCATCACTCGTCTGGCGCGTGCATACAACACCGTGGTTCCTGCTTCCGGTAAAGTGCTGACGGGTGGTGTGGATGCTAACGCTCTGCACCGTCCGAAGCGTTTCTTCGGTGCCGCGCGTAATGTGGAAGAGGGCGGTAGCCTGACCATCATTGCAACCGCGCTTATCGATACCGGCTCTAAAATGGATGAAGTTATCTACGAAGAGTTTAAAGGCACCGGTAACATGGAACTGCATCTCTCGCGTAAAATTGCTGAAAAACGCGTCTTCCCGGCTATCGACTACAACCGTTCTGGTACCCGTAAAGAAGAACTGCTCACGACTCAGGAAGAGCTGCAGAAAATGTGGATCCTGCGCAAAATTATCCATCCGATGGGTGAAATTGATGCGATGGAATTCCTCATTAATAAGCTGGCGATGACCAAGACCAATGACGACTTCTTCGATATGATGAAACGTTCGTAACTCTGGCATCATCCGAAAACGCCACGTTTTTACGTGGCGTTTTGCTTTTGCGATTCATCCTAATGTCTGGTCGGATAAACTAGTCATTATTGTCGGCGTCGAAGAGATGTCACAATGTGCGGCATGAACGACAAGAGGTCAGAAGTGTAATGTTTTAGTTGGTCTCTTCAAGGAGACCTCGTAACGCATTATACTTTAAGGAAATGATATATGCTGAGAGCACATACACTGTGAATTTACTCGCTGCTTTATCTGAGCTAATCAGTATTTTCTTATTCACTACCATTTTTATTTTTTTTGCGCGAAAAGTAGCCATAAAAATAGGTTTAGTGGATAAGCCTAATTTCCGCAAACGACACCAGGGGATCATTCCTTTAGTTGGTGGGATTTCTGTGTTTGCAGGAATTAATTTTATGTTTGGCCTCTCGGATTATTACATCCCGCATGCCTCGTTATACCTCTTTTGTGCTGGTGTGCTGGTGTTGATTGGCGCACTTGACGACCGTTTTGACATAAGCGTAAAGATACGAGCCGTTGTTCAGGCTGCGATTGCTATTGTTATGATGGTAAAAGGAAATCTTTATTTGAGTAGCCTGGGATATATCTTTGGTTCCTGGGAGTTGATACTCGGTCCCTTTGGTTATTTCCTCACCCTTTTTGCCGTTTGGGCAGCAATTAACGCCTTTAATATGGTAGATGGCATAGATGGATTATTAGGCGGATTGTCGAGCGTCTCATTCGCAGCGATGGGATTTATTCTGTGGTTTGATGGTCAGACTAGCCTGGCTATCTGGTGCTTTGCCATGATCGCCGCAATTCTACCTTATATCCTGCTGAACCTGGGGGTTCTTGGACGCCGTTATAAAGTCTTTATGGGCGATGCTGGTAGCACGCTGATTGGTTTCACCGTTATTTGGATCCTGCTGGAAACTACGCAGGGTAAAACGCATCCTATCAGCCCGGTTACCGCACTGTGGATTATCGCCATTCCGTTGATGGATATGGTGGCAATCATGTACCGTCGTTTGCGTAAAGGCATGAGTCCTTTCTCTGCTGATCGCCAGCACATTCATCATTTGGTGATGCGTGCGGGGTTTACTTCACGACAGGCATTTGTTCTGATTACGCTGGCCGCCGCGATTCTGGCCTCCATCGGTGTGCTGGCTGAATATTTTCGTTTGGTCCCTGAATGGGGCATGCTGGTGCTCTTTTTACTGGCATTTGGCCTTTATGGTTACTGCATTAAGCGAGCCTGGAAGGTGGCGAGATTTATCAAACGAGTGAAGCGCAGATTGCGAAGAATCCGTGAAAGCAAACCAAACTTAACCAAGTGAACTGAGGATGCGATGACACAACCATTACCGGGGGAAGACGCCGTGAGCGCTGAAAATGAACTGGATATTCGTGGCTTGTTTCGTACCTTGTGGGCAGGAAAGGTGTGGATTGTCGGTATAGCTCTCGCCTTTGCGCTCATTGCGCTCGCCTATACTTTTTTTGCCCGCCAGGAGTGGAGTGCAACGGCCATTTCGGATAAGCCTACGGTTAATATGTTGGGCGGATATTATTCCCAACAACAGTTTTTGCGTAATCTGGATATTAAGGCCAGCCTCGCGTCAACGGATCAACCGTCGGTAATGGATGAGGCCTATAAAGAATTTGTCATGCAACTTGCTTCCTGGGATACGCGCCGCGATTTCTGGCTGCAGACCGATTATTACAAGCAACGTATGGTCGGTAACAGTAAAGCCGACGCGGCAATGCTGGATGAACTGATTAATAACATTCAGTTTATGGCTGGCGATGCAGCGCGTAATACCAATGACAGCGTGAAGCTGATTGCGGAAACGGCTCCTGACGCCAATAACCTGCTACGCCAGTATGTGGCGTTTGCCAGCCAGCGTGCGGCGGGTCATCTGAACGATGAGTTAAAAGGGGCGTGGGCTGCGCGCACTGTGCAAATGAAGGCGCAGGTTAAACGTCAGGAAGAAGTGGCAAAAGCTATTTTCTCTCGCGGTGTTCATAATATTGAGCAGGCGCTTAAAATTGCAGAACAAAATAACATTTCTCGCACATCAACCGATGTCCCTGCTGATGAATTACCTGATTCTGAACTGTTTTTACTCGGACGCCCGATGCTGCAGGCGCGACTCGAAAACCTGCAGGCTGTTGGCCCGGACTTCGATCTGGACTATTTTCAAAATCGGGCCATGCTGAACACGCTGAACGTGGGGCCAACTCTGGATTCGCGTTTTCAGACCTATCGTTATTTGCGAACGCCGGAAGAACCGGTAAAACGTGATAGCCCACGTCGTGCCTTCCTGATGATTATGTGGGGCATCGTTGGGGCTCTGATCGGTGCCGGTGTCGCGTTAACCCGTCGTCGCTCGATTTAGCAACTCCGTTGCAGTGAGGGGCTGGGCCCTCACTGCCAATCCTAAGAGAATCGATGTGAAAGTACTGACTGTATTTGGCACGCGACCAGAGGCTATTAAAATGGCACCTCTGGTTCATGCGCTGGCAAAAGATCCTGATTTTGAAGCGAAAGTTTGCGTCACTGCGCAGCATCGGGAGATGCTCGATCAGGTGTTAAACCTCTTTTCTATTGTACCTGACTACGATCTCAATATTATGCAGCCAGGCCAGGGACTCACAGAAATTACCTGCCGAATCCTGGAAGGATTAAAACCCATTCTGGCTGAGTTCAAACCCGATGTCGTATTGGTGCACGGTGATACCACAACGACAATAGCCACCAGTCTGGCCGCGTTTTACCAGCGTATTCCGGTGGGGCATGTTGAGGCTGGATTGCGAACTGGCGATCTCTACTCACCCTGGCCGGAAGAGGCAAACCGCACGCTGACAGGGCGTCTGGCAATGTATCATTTTGCTCCAACCGAAAATTCACGCCAAAATCTATTACGCGAAACAATTCCCGATGACCGTATTTTTGTCACGGGCAATACGGTTATTGATGCATTGATCTGGGTTCGGGATCGCGTACTCGAGAATGAAACGCTGCGCGCTGAACTGGCTGAACACTATCCTTTCCTTCGTTCTGATAAAAAGATGATCCTGGTGACCGGTCATCGTCGGGAAAGCTTCGGTCGCGGTTTTGAGCAAATTTGCCATGCGCTGGCGGAAATTGCTGCAGCAAATCAGAATGTGCAAATTGTCTATCCGGTACACCTGAACCCTAATGTCAGCGAGCCGGTTAATCGCATCCTGGGCCACGTTGAAAACGTGATTCTGATTGAACCTCAGGACTACTTGCCGTTCGTCTGGTTGATGAACCATGCTTGGCTGATCCTTACCGATTCCGGCGGGATTCAGGAAGAAGCCCCCTCTCTGGGCAAACCTGTGTTGGTGATGCGTGAAACGACTGAACGCCCGGAGGCCATCACTGCAGGTACTGTTCGTCTGGTGGGAACAGACTCGCAGCGAATTGTGGAAGAAGTCACCCGTTTGCTGCATGACGAAAATGAATATCAGACCATGAGCCGCGCCCATAATCCGTATGGTGACGGGCAGGCGTGTGGCCGCATTTTACACGCGTTAAAAAATAATCGGATATCGCTATGAGTTTTACGACCATTTCTGTCATCGGGCTGGGTTATATCGGGCTGCCAACGGCAGCCGCCTTTGCTTCCCGTCAAAAACATGTCATTGGCGTAGATGTAAATCAACATGCGGTAGATACCATTAACCGTGGTGAAATCCATATTGTTGAACCGGATCTGGGTATCGCGGTGAAAACAGCAGTCGAAGATGGATATCTTCGCGCTACCACAACACCCGTAGAAGCTGATGCGTATTTAATTGCCGTACCAACACCGTTTAAAGGGGAACATGAACCCGATATGGTGTACGTCGAGGCTGCCGCGAAGTCTCTTGCACCAGTGCTAAAAAAAGGGGCATTGGTGATCCTCGAATCGACTTCACCTGTAGGATCAACGGAACAGATGGCTGCGTGGCTTGCAGAAATGCGGCCCGACCTGACTTTTCCACAGCAGGTAGGGGAACAGGCAGACGTAAATATTGCGTACTGTCCAGAACGTGTTCTGCCAGGCCAGGTGATGGTTGAGCTAATTAAAAACGATCGCGTGATTGGCGGGATGACCCCCGTCTGTTCCGCGCGTGCCAGCGAGCTGTACAACATCTTCCTTGAAGGTGAGTGTGTGGTGACCAATTCCCGTACGGCGGAAATGTGCAAGCTGACTGAGAATAGCTTCCGCGATGTCAATATTGCTTTTGCCAATGAACTGTCACTGATTTGTGCCGATCAGGGGATTAACGTCTGGGAACTGATCCGTCTGGCGAACCGCCATCCACGCGTGAATATTCTGCAGCCTGGACCGGGGGTTGGTGGGCACTGTATTGCGGTCGATCCGTGGTTTATCGTGGCACAGAACCCAGAGCAGGCGAAATTAATCCGCATCGCGCGTGAAGTGAATGATGGCAAACCTCACTGGGTCGTTGATCGGGTAAAAGCCGCCGTGGCGGACTGCCTCACGGAGAGTAACAAACTTGCCAGCGAAGTGAAAATTGCCTGTTTTGGTCTGGCATTTAAACCGAATATCGACGATTTACGTGAAAGCCCGGCGATGGGAATTGCGCAAAGTATTGCGCATTGGCATAGCGGCGAAACGTTGGTGGTGGAACCGAATATTCATCAATTGCCGAAAAAACTGGATGGTCTTTGCACGCTGGCGAAACTGGATGATGCGCTGGCAAGCGCAGATGTGCTGGTAATGCTGGTTGACCATAATGAATTTAAAGCCATTAAGGGCGATGCGGTTCAACAGCAGTATGTGGTTGATACCAAGGGAGTCTGGCGGTGACAATCCGTGCCAATATTGAGCCCCTTATCTGGGAAAATACGTTCTTTGGCGTTAATAGCGCCATTGTACGTTTTGACCCGCACGGGGCGGTCCTGACTGCGGAAGCATTGCAGTCCTGGGGACGGGTACAGGCAAAAATTCCCGCCGCGAACACTCACGAATTAGACGTTTTGCAGCAACTGGGTTTCTCGCTGGTAGAAGGCGAAGTGGATTTTGTGTTGCCGGTAACGCGCGTCTGCGATAATTCCGGCGTGCAGGTGGCGCAACCCGCAGATATCCCGGCACTACGCCAGCTCGCGAGCCAGGCGTTCGCACAAAGCCGCTTTCGTGCTCCATGGTATGCGCCGGATGCCAGCGCCCGTTTCTACGCGCAGTGGATTGAAAATGCGGTGTTGGGCACTTTCGATCATCAATGCCTCGTTTTTCGCACAGCGACAGACGAGATCCGCGGGTATGTCTCGCTGCGTGAGCTGAATAACACTGACGTGCGAATTGGCCTGTTGGCAGGTCGCGGTGTGGGTGCAGAATTAATGCAGGCGGCGCTTTTCTGGGCGCAGGCTCGCGGTAAAACAACATTGCGGGTGGCGACCCAGATGGGCAACACCGCCGCGCTTAAACGTTATATACAGAGTGGTGCGAATGTGGAAAGCACTGCGTACTGGTTATACAGGTGACAAAATGATTCCATTTAACGCACCGCCGGTGGTGGGAACCGAGCTTGAGTATATGCAGTCTGCGATGAGCAGCGGCAAACTGTGTGGCGATGGCGGTTTTACCCGTCGTTGCCAGCAGTGGCTGGAACAGCATTTTGGCAGTGAGAAAGTGCTGCTGACGCCATCCTGTACTGCATCACTTGAGATGGCAGCATTGTTGCTGGATATCCAGCCTGATGATGAAGTTATCATGCCAAGCTACACCTTCGTCTCCACCGCTAATGCCTTCGTGTTGCGCGGGGCAAAAATCGTCTTTGTTGATGTCCGACCAGATACCATGAACATTGACGAAACGCTGATTGAAGCGGCGATCACCGACAAAACCCGCGCTATCGTACCGGTGCATTACGCGGGCGTCGCCTGCGAAATGGATACTATTATGGCGCTGGCGACACGGTACAATCTGTTTGTAGTGGAGGATGCTGCACAGGGCGTAATGTCTACCTACAAGGGACGTGCGCTGGGAACGATTGGTCACATTGGGTGTTTCAGCTTCCACGAAACCAAAAACTACACCGCGGGTGGTGAAGGTGGCGCAACGCTGATTAACGACCGTAAATTAATCGAACGTGCAGAGATCATCCGTGAAAAAGGCACCAACCGCAGTCAGTTTTTCCGCGGCCAGGTGGATAAATATACTTGGCGTGATATCGGCTCCAGCTATCTGATGTCCGATCTGCAGGCTGCCTATCTGTGGGCGCAACTGGAAGTGGCCGATCGTATCAATCAGCAGCGTCTGGCATTGTGGCAAAACTACTACGATGCACTTGAGCCGCTGGCGAAAGCCGGGCGGATTGACCTGCCTTCCATACCGGATGGTTGCGTGCAAAACGCCCATATGTTTTACATCAAGCTGCGTGATATTGATGATCGCACGGCGTTGATTAACTTCCTCAAAGAAGCCGAAATTATGGCGGTATTCCATTATATCCCGCTGCATGATTGCCCGGCTGGCGATAAATTTGGTGAGTTCGCGGGTGTCGATCGTTACACCACCAAAGAAAGCGAGCGCCTGCTACGCCTGCCGCTGTTTTACAATCTGTCGCCGGTGAACCAGCGCACAGTAATTACGACCCTGTTGAACTACTTCGCCTGAGATGTCGCTTGCTAAAGCGTCCCTTTGGACGGCAGCCAGTACGCTGGTAAAAATCGGTGCAGGCTTGTTGGTGGTAAAACTGCTGGCGGTGTCGTTTGGCCCTGCGGGAGTCGGGCAGGCGGGTAACTTTCGTCAGATGGTCACTGTGCTGGGCGTGCTGGCAGGTGCCGGAATTTTCAACGGTGTCACAAAGTATGTGGCACAGCATCATGATGATCCGGCGCGGCTACGCAACGTGGTTGGCACATCTTCCGCCATGGTGTTGGGATTCTCCACACTGATGGCCGTGATCTTTTTGTTGGCGGCTGCGCCCATAAGCCAGGGTTTGTTTGGTCATACGCATTACCAGGGGCTGGTGCGTCTGGTTGCGCTGGTACAGATGGGTATTGCCTGGGCGAATCTCTTACTGGCGTTAATGAAAGGCTTCCGTGATGCCGCAGGCAATGCACTGTCGCTGATCGTTGGCAGTCTGGTCGGTGTGGTGGCTTATTATGGCTGCTATCGACTGGGGGGCTATGAAGGTGCTTTGCTGGGCCTGGCGCTGGTGCCTGCGCTGGTGGTTGTGCCAGCCAGTTTTATGCTGATCAAGCGTGGAACCATTCCACTGCACTACCTGAAACCTTCATGGGATAACAGTCTGGCAGGGCAGTTAAGCAAGTTTACGCTGATGGCGCTGATCACCTCTGTGACACTGCCAGTGGCATATGTAATGATGCGAAACCTTCTGGCTGCGCATTACAGCTGGGATGATGTTGGGATCTGGCAAGGGGTAAGCAGTATCTCCGATGCCTATCTGCAATTTATCACCGCCTCATTCAGCGTTTATTTGCTGCCAACGTTGTCGCGCCTGAGCGAAAAGCGTGACATTACGCGTGAAGTGGTGAAGTCGCTGAAGTTTGTGTTACCGGCGGTTGCCGCCGCGAGTTTTACCGTTTGGTTACTGCGTGATTTTGCTATCTGGCTGCTCTTTTCCGCTAAATTTACTGCCATGCGAGACCTGTTTGCCTGGCAACTGGTGGGCGATGTACTGAAGGTCGGTGCTTACGTTTTCGGGTATCTGGTGATCGCGAAGGCGTCGCTGCGGTTTTATATTTTGGCTGAAATTAGCCAGTTCATTTTGTTGACGGCATTTGCCCACTGGCTGATCCCCGCGCATGGCGCTCTGGGGGCAGCGCAGGCTTATATGGCAACCTATGTGGTCTATTTTTCTCTTTGCTGTGGCGTATTTTTACTCTGGTGTAGGCGGGCATGACAGTACTGGTTCACGTTCTGGGATCGGATATCCCTCACCATAATCAAACCGTACTGCGGTTTTTTAATGATTCGCTGGCCGCGACGAGCGAGCACGCGCGCGTATTTATGGTTGCAGGTCAGGATGCGGGATTCAGTGCAAGCTGCCCGGCGTTATCGCTGAGCTTCTATGGCGGAAAAAAGGCACTGGCGGAAGCGGTAATCGCGAAAGCGAAAGCAGATCGCCAGCAGCGTTTCTTCTTCCATGGCCAGTTCAACACCAGCCTGTGGCTGGCGCTGTTGAGCGGAGGAATTAAACCAGAGCAGTTTTACTGGCATATCTGGGGCGCAGATTTGTATGAAGTCTCCAGTGGGCTGAAATTCCGCCTGTTTTATCCGATTCGCCGCATGGCGCAAAACCGTGTGGGCTGCGTGTTTGCCACTCGAGGTGATTTGAGCTATTTCGCACAGCAGCATCCCCGTGTGCGCGGTGAACTGCTCTATTTCCCTACGCGTATGGATCCGTCGCTGAATAATATGGGCAGCGAGTGCGAACGCAGCGGGAAAATGACGATTCTTGTAGGTAATTCTGGCGATCGCAGCAATGAACATATCGCAGCGTTACGCGCCGTACATCAGCAGTTCGGTGATACGGTGAACGTTATTGTGCCAATGGGCTATCCGGCTAATAACGGGGCGTATATTGATGAAGTACGCCAGGCTGGCCAGGAATTATTTAGTGCAGGAAATCTGCAAATTCTAAGTGAAAAACTGGAATTTGATGCCTATCTGGCATTACTGCGTCAGTGCGATCTCGGTTACTTTATTTTTGCACGTCAGCAAGGGATTGGTACATTGTGTTTGCTGATCCAGGCCGGTATTCCGTGCGTGCTAAACCGCGAAAACCCTTTCTGGCAGGATATGGCAGAGCAGCACCTCCCGGTACTGTTTACCACCGATGAACTCAATGCCGATGTTGTGCGTGAAGCGCAGCGTCAGTTGGCCTCGGTTGATAAAAGCACGATTACCTTTTTTAGCCCGAATTACCTGCAACCGTGGCATAACGCGCTGAGCATTGCCTCCGGAGAAACCCTATGAGTCTGATGCAATTCAGCGGTCTGCTGGTAGTATGGCTACTCTCTACCTTATTTATCGCTACGCTGACCTGGTTTGAGTTTCGGCGTGTGCGCTTTAACTTCAATGTGTTCTTCTCATTGCTGTTTTTGCTGACGTTTTTCTTCGGATTTCCCCTGACCAGCGTACTGGTGTTCCGTTTCGACGTCGCGGTCGCCCCACCGGAAATTCTGTTACAGGCACTGCTTTCCGCCGCCTGTTTCTATGCCGTCTACTACGTGACCTATAAAACGCGTTTACGTAAGCGAATACCAGAAAAGTCACGCAAACCGTTGTTTACCATCAACCGCGTTGAGGCCCATCTGACATGGATTATCCTGATGGCGATTGCGCTGGTGAGTGTAGGCATTTTCTTTATGCACAACGGTTTCCTGTTATTCAGATTGCAGTCCTATAGCCAGATCTTCTCCAGTGAAGTTTCTGGTGTGGCCCTGAAACGCTTCTTCTACTTCTTCATTCCGGCAATGCTGGTGGTGTATTTCCTGCGCCAGGATAGTAAAGCGTGGCTGTTCTTCCTGGTGAGCACCGTCGCGTTTGGTCTTCTGACTTATATGATTGTTGGCGGCACGCGCGCCAATATCATTATCGCGTTTGCCATCTTCTTGTTTATCGGCATTATTCGCGGCTGGATTTCACTGTGGATGCTGGCTGCGGCCGGTGTGCTGGGAATTGTCGGCATGTTCTGGCTGGCATTGAAGCGATACGGGATGAACGTGAGCGGCGATGAGGCATTCTATACTTTCCTGTATCTCACGAGGGATACCTTCTCACCGTGGGAGAATCTGGCGCTGTTACTGCAGAATTACCACAATATTGAGTTCCAGGGACTGGCACCGATTGTCCGTGATTTCTACGTTTTTATTCCCTCCTGGCTGTGGCCTGGACGGCCGAGTCTCGTACTCAACTCTGCGAACTATTTTACCTGGGAAGTGCTGAACAACCACTCGGGCCTGGCTATCTCTCCAACGTTGATTGGTTCGCTGGTGGTTATGGGGGGAGCGTTGTTTATCCCGTTAGGCGCGATCGTGGTCGGGTTGATAATCAAATGGTTCGACTGGCTGTATGAGTTAGGCAATCAGGAAAAAAACCGCTATAAGGCGGCGATTTTGCACAGCTTCTGTTTTGGTGCCATTTTCAATATGATCGTTTTGGCACGAGAAGGGTTGGATTCGTTTGTCTCGCGAGTGGTCTTTTTCCTCGTGATTTTTGGTGTCTGTTTGCTGGTAGCAAAATTATTGTTCTGGCTGTTTGATAGTGCAGGACTTGTCCATAGACGAATAAAGACGCTGCCCCGGACACAGGTTGAAGGATCGTAATGACAGATAATACAACTGCGCCGCTATATTCGCTGCGCGGATTAAAACTTATTGGCTGGCGTGATATGCAGCATGCGCTGAATTACCTGTTTGCTGAGGGGCATCTCAGACAGGGGACGCTGGTGGCTATTAACGCCGAGAAAATGCTAACGGCGGAAGATAACCCCGAGGTTCGGGCTTTGATTGATGCCGCCGAGTTCAAGTATGCAGATGGAATTAGCGTGGTGCGTTCCGTGCGTAAAAAATACCCACAAGCACAGGTTTCACGCGTGGCCGGAGCCGATCTCTGGGAAGCCTTGATGGCGCGCGCTGGGCGGGAGAGCACACCCGTATTCCTGGTTGGTGGTAAGCCAGAGGTACTGGCGCAAACAGAAGCAAAACTGCGAGCACAGTGGCGCGTCAATATTGTTGGTAGCCAGGACGGATATTTCACGCCAGAGCAGCGGCTGGCATTGTTTGAACGTATTCATGCCAGCGGTGCGCAGATTGTTACGGTGGCAATGGGTTCGCCTAAACAAGAGATTTTTATGCGCGATTGCCGCCAGGTACATCCGAATGCGCTGTATATGGGGGTGGGTGGCACCTATGATGTGTTTACCGGACACGTAAAGCGAGCGCCTAAATTCTGGCAGAATTTAGGGCTGGAGTGGCTGTACCGCTTACTGTCACAGCCGAGCCGTATTACCCGTCAACTTCGTTTATTGCGCTATCTCCGCTGGCACTATACCGGCAATCTCTAACATTTTCTCTCCTCTGATAAGTAGTGTGTTCTGCTAAATGCGCTACTTATTCACAACATAATCGCTGCTTTCTCGCACAATCTATTTATTTTTTGAATGCTTTAATTGCCATTTAGACGATTTTAAGAAACCATTCGCAACAATCATTTCAGTGTCGTGGTGTTTTTGGCGCCAACCGTAAAGCGGTCGGCGCTGGATGGCCTGTTATGGCATAAGAAGATGTACCCATAACGATAACCGGTAATACCGGAAACAATACAAACACAACAAGAGGATTTATGGCAGAGAACAAACCAGAGCTACAGCGTGGGCTGGAGGCTCGTCATATCGAATTGATTGCCCTTGGGGGCACCATTGGCGTCGGATTGTTTATGGGCGCCGCCAGTACCCTGAAATGGGCGGGGCCATCGGTCCTGTTGGCGTATATCGTTGCCGGACTATTTGTCTTCTTTATCATGCGTTCCATGGGCGAGATGTTGTTCCTGGAGCCGGTTGCCGGTTCGTTCGCCGTTTACGCTCACCGCTATATGAGCCCTTTCTTTGGTTATCTCACCGCCTGGTCATACTGGTTTATGTGGATGGCTGTGGGGATCTCGGAGATTACCGCCATTGGGGTCTACGTGCAGTTCTGGTTCCCGGAAATGGCGCAGTGGATACCCGCGCTGATTGCCGTAGGCCTGGTGGCGCTGGCAAATCTGGCTGCGGTTCGCCTGTATGGTGAAATTGAATTCTGGTTTGCCATGATCAAAGTGACAACCATCATTGTGATGATTGTTATAGGAGTGGGTGTCATTTTCTTCGGCTTTGGTAATGGTGGTCAGGCGATTGGCTTCAGCAACCTGACTGAACACGGCGGCTTCTTTGCCGGCGGCTGGAAAGGCTTTCTGACTGCATTGTGTATTGTGGTAGCCTCCTACCAGGGCGTGGAGCTAATCGGTATCACGGCGGGCGAAGCCAAAAACCCACAGGTCACGTTGCGTAGCGCGGTAGGTAAGGTGCTGTGGCGTATCCTGATTTTCTATGTAGGCGCGATCTTCGTTATCGTCACCATCTTCCCGTGGAATGAGATCGGTAGCAACGGTAGCCCGTTTGTTCTCACGTTTGCCAAAATTGGTATTACCGCTGCGGCCGGGATTATCAACTTTGTGGTCCTGACGGCAGCGCTTTCTGGTTGCAACAGTGGGATGTATAGCTGCGGCCGCATGCTCTACGCCCTGGCGAAGAATCGTCAGTTGCCTGCGGTTGTCGGAAAAGTCTCTCGTCATGGCGTGCCAGTTGCCGGCGTTGCGATTTCTATCGCCATCTTGCTGATTGGCTCATGCCTGAACTACATCATTCCGAATCCGCAGCGCGTATTTGTCTATGTCTATAGCGCCAGCGTGTTGCCGGGCATGGTGCCGTGGTTTGTGATCCTGATAAGCCAGCTGCGTTTTCGCAAAGCGCACAAAGACGCGATTGCCAGCCATCCCTTCCGTTCCATTTTGTTCCCGTGGGCGAATTATTTGACGATGGCGTTCCTGGTTTGCGTATTAATCGGTATGTACTTTAATGAAGATACCCGTATGTCGCTTTTTGTCGGTATCGCCTTCCTGCTGGGTGTGACGCTCATTTATAAGGTTTTTGGCCTGAATCGTCATGGTGTGGCCCAAAAACTGGAGGAATAAGCGACAAAACGCACAAAGCATGACCAAACGATAATTTATTTTAAAAAAGCACTAGACAGCAGACCGAGACCTCCGTAATATCCAGCCCCGCAACGGCGCTAAGCGCCCGTAGCTCAGCTGGATAGAGCGCTGCCCTCCGGAGGCAGAGGTCTCAGGTTCGAATCCTGTCGGGCGCACCATTTAGTAAGGTGCCGGAGCTGCGGTGGTTTTAATACCGCGTAAAAGATTTGCAGTGGTGGCTATAGCTCAGTTGGTAGAGCCCTGGATTGTGATTCCAGTTGTCGTGGGTTCGAATCCCATTAGCCACCCCATTAATTTAAAGTTGTGAAATGCGAAGGTGGCGGAATTGGTAGACGCGCTAGCTTCAGGTGTTAGTGTTCTTACGGACGTGGGGGTTCAAGTCCCCCCCCTCGCACCACGACTTAAAGAATTGAACTAAAAATTCAAAAAGCAGTAAAACGGCGAGTAGCGCAGCTTGGTAGCGCAACTGGTTTGGGACCAGTGGGTCGGAGGTTCGAATCCTCTCTCGCCGACCAATTTTGAACCCCGCTTCGGCGGGGTTTTTTGTTTTCTGATTTCCCTTTCTCTCTGCTCTTGTGCCAGTCAATACCGGCGTTACGCCACCAATCTGATCTGAATTACCTGATGTCCTAAAAATCCCGAAGACCTGGTTTTTGCAGTGCAATCATGCCATGTGTTGTGCGATAATATTTGGGTAGATGCTCATTCCATCTCTTATGTTCGCCATCAGGCCTCATAAACTCAGGAATGACGCAGAGCCGTTTACGGTGCTTATCGTCCACTGACAGATGTCGCTTAGCCTCATCGAACACCATGGACATAACGTTGAGTGAAGCACCCATTATGTTGTCATACAGACCTGTTTAACGCCTGCTCTTAACCGAGCGGGCGTTTTTTTATGCATACACTTCACTCTTCAGACGCCTCTTTATTGGCGGCGTCCTCTCACCCTGCTACTTACTTATGTAAGTGCTCTGAGTTTGTCTCAATGTGTTTCGAATGATTCTGTGTATTGGTGTAAGCCCGGTAAGCATTTCGCTACCGGGCTTAAAGGATTACTGCGGGGGATTGTTCTGTAGTGTCAGCATTAAGCCATCACGGCGCATGGTAGCGGCCTCTTCCGGCTGATGCAGTCTGTCCAGCGCATCAGCAAGCCACGCGTAGTCGTATGCATCCGGGCGTTGTTTGAGCGCCGCACGGAAGGCGAGAGTGGCTTCCTGCCATTCGCCGTGCTTCATCAACGACTGACCAAGCGTACTCCACAACAGCGGACGATCGCCCACGGCTTTAATCTGCTGGCGCAGAACTTTTTCAATCTGCTCTGGGTTGTTTGTTTTCAGACGCGGGATTGGCAGCACCAGACGGTCATCATACTGACGTTTCAGGCCGTCGATGATGATCTGTTGTGCTGTATCGTGATCGTCGCACTCAATCAGATGTTCCGCCATTGCCACCTGCAGAGCGATCTGATGACGGGTCTTACGGTTTTGATTTTTCCACCATGCACGTAGCCCCTCACTGCCCTGATCGGCACGAACCTGATCCATCAGGCCAACCCATGCCTGCTGTTCCAGCATGGCGCGGTGCTCTTCATTACCAACGTGCGCTTTTGCCATGGATGGAATGATATCCAGCAGGGAACTCCATGCGCCAGTGCGAATGTAAGCCTGCTCAGCCAGACGCAATACTTCCGGGTGACGTGGAGTCACCTCCAGCAGTTTATCTACACTATGGCGCGCGGCGTGATTTTCATTCCGGGCCAGTTGCAGGCGAACGCGAGCGATCTCTACCGGAATCGTGTCATTTCCGGCGAGCTCGGCTGCGCGCTCAAGGTGTTGATTGGCCCGAGCCTCGTCACCACGTTGTTGAGCCGCTTCTGCCGCCAGAAGGTAATTCACCACTGGCTGTTCTGCGTGATCGGCATTTTTCGACATCAGTTTTTCGACTTGCTGATAATCGCCTTCTGCCAGCTTGAGCAGCGCCTGTTCGGTCTGTTTGCGGGCGCGGCGGCGCTTGCGACCGACGAACCAGCCACGCGTGTGTGCGCCGGTACGGAAAATACGACGCAGCAACCACTCAATCGCAAACAGGACCACCATGGTGACGATCAGAATGATCACCAGGCCAGTTACGCTGGTCTCGATGTTGTAGTTATCCGTCTGGATCAGTACGTAGCCTTGATGACCGGCAATCATCGGACCGATGACGATCCCGGCGATCAACAGCACAAAGAGCAATAATACTTTTAGCATCGTTACTCTCCTTGCGGCGCGGTTGCCGGGGTTTCTGCCTGAGGCGCTGGCGCAGGAGCTGCTTCAACCGGAGATGTTGCTGGCTGGGCCAGTAAATTACGCACACGGGTCTGCATTAATTTCTCAAGAATGGTCTGGCTTTGAAGCGTTTCTGGTACATCCATACTGATGCTTTGTTGGCTCAGTTGGTCCACTTCTTCAAGGAAGGCTTTCGTCGCTGCATCGTCGGTATCGTAGTACGCGCGCACCCAGGTGGAGACATTTTCCAGCGCCTGCCGGTATGTCTCTTCTTGATGGCGTGGTACGGCCTGCGCGGCCACTAACAGACGGGAGCGGATGTTCTCACGTAAGTACACGTCCTGATTTGGTGCTAACAGCGGTACGGCGGTTTCATCGCGACGTCGAATGGTAATAAAGCTGTCCATAAAATTTTGCCAGCTTTTTTGCAGATTGACGCGCCATTCGCTAATGGAGCTGGAAAGCTCGCTGCTGTCGGAGTCCATCGGCGAATCATCAGTATCATTGTCGGCCAGACGTAGGTTATCAATCTGATTAGACAACTGATTTATCTTGAGAATGATGCCGTCATAATCAACCTGAGAGACAGAAGAGAGGCTGGCGATATCATCAGTAATTGCTCGACGGGCGGTGATTAAACTTGGATCGTTCATATCGGCCAGGCTGGCATCGGCGCTTTTCAATAGCGCCGCTGCGGTGGTAACGTCCTGATCGCTCCATAATTTACGACCGGCCAGTTTCACCAGAAAATCAGCCTGCGCCAGCAGCCACGTTTTAGCATCGCTGCCAGAGATTGTGGCAACCTTTTGCTGCACTTCATCAAGCTGTTTAGCCAGTGCTGCTTGCTGACGGTTTGCTTCATCCAGCAGTGTTGCCTGCTGTTTTATAATACCTTCCAGCTCAGTTTTCTGGTTTTCCTGCGCTTTTTGCAGCGCCGTGAGCTGATTAGCCAACGCATCGCTGGTTGCAGTCTGTGTTGTTGCCTGTTGTTTCCCCCAGCCATACAGTCCGACGCCTGCCGCCAGCGCAATAGCGATCGCTACTGCACTTAGTATCAGTGCGGTGCTGCCCTTGCTCTTTTTTTCAGCATTGACTGACTGTGACGTGGTTTCCACGGCCTCCCTGGTCTCTTCAACCACGGCGGAGGATTTTTCTTGTTCCGTCATTATGGCATCCCATTATGAGAGTTATTGTAATGCGCGTAGCAGCGCATCGTTGTCGGCGTTATCAGCGACCTTAATATCTTGCCAGCCCAGTTCCCGGGCGAGGTGCGCCAGACGCTCACTGACGACCAGCAGCCGACAGCGTAGTAACCAGTGCTCACGATACCACTGCGGAATGAGCGACCAGAGCTGTTGTAGCATCTCTCCGCTGGTGACAACCACCGTCGTCACGCCGCGAGATTGCCATCGCATCGCTTCTTCTGCACCATCGTAATACTTTGCACTGCGTTGATAACATTCACAAAAATCTACATTGGCCCCACGTGCTTTCAGCGTTTCGCCTATCAACTCCCGACCGCCGTTGCCGCGTAAAATAAGCGCTTTTTTTCCCGCAATATTTTGTAATTCAGGTAATTGTAGCAAGACTTCGCTAATTTCCCGATCCAGAGGATAGTGAATATTGCATCCATTAACGGTATGGAGCGCCAATGCCGTGGTGCGGCCAATGGCAAAATAGCGCGGGAGGGAGGGCCAGCGTTCTCCTTGCTGCTGAAGCTGAGCATCAGCAAAAGTGACCGCGTGCTGCGAGAGAGATAAAACCAGATCGTTTTCCGTCAGTGTCGACAGGCGGGAGGCTAGCGTTGCCAGTTCCCTGCCTGGCGAAAACTCAATGAGCGGAAAGCTCCAGGCCACCTGCCCCAGTGTGCGCAGACGGCTCACTAACTCTTCCCCTGCGGGAGATGGGCGGGTGACCAGAATACTCATGCGGGTGCTTCTCCGTTATAAACATCAGCCAGAATGGCGCGTGCACCGTTTTCCAACAGTTCTTCCGCCAGAGAAATGCCCATTTGTTCGGCATTATTTGGTGTGCCGCGACGTTCCCCGCAAACCATCTGTGAACCGTCAGGAGCACCGACCAGCGCACGTAGCCAAATCTCACCGTTAATGAGCTCAGCATAGCTGCCGATGGGCACCTGACAACCTCCTTCCAGGCGGGTGTTCATTGCGCGTTCGGCTTTTACACGCAGAGCGGTTTCTTCATGGTTGAGCGGTGCTAACAGTGCTTGAGTACGCAGATCATCGAGTCGACATTCTATGCCTAC
This sequence comes from Citrobacter sp. Cm038, assembly GCF_030333105.1. Taxonomy (NCBI): domain Bacteria; kingdom Pseudomonadati; phylum Pseudomonadota; class Gammaproteobacteria; order Enterobacterales; family Enterobacteriaceae; genus Citrobacter; species Citrobacter sp. Cm038. Next base: position 37,395 of record NZ_JAOWGO010000015.1, read on the forward strand.
TGCGCCCTGTCCGACAGCTGGAAGAGAGACTTCCGGCGACAGCGCTGTGCGGATCCGCGACTCCAGCCCTAAGCGTTTTAACCCGGCTACGGCCAGAATAATCGCATCATAGTCGCCGTTATCCAGTTTGCTCAGCCGTGTTCCCACGTTGCCGCGTAGCGAACGGATAACGAGATCCGGGCGACGTTTAGCCAACTGGCACTGGCGACGTAAGCTGGATGTTCCAACGATGCTGCCTGCAGGAAGTTCATCCAGCGTGTTGTACTTATTCGAGACAAAAGCATCGCGTGGATCTTCGCGTTCGCAAATAGTGACCAGTCCGAGTCCCTCAGGGAATTCGACCGGCACATCCTTCATGGAATGCACGGCGATATCGGCACGTTTTTCCAGCAGCGCGACTTCCAACTCTTTAACAAACAAACCCTTACCCCCCACTTTTGCCAGTGGAGTATCCAGAATCACATCGCCACGGGTCACCATAGGTACCAGTTCTACGATCAGACCGGGGTGGTTTGCCATTAAGGCGTCTTTGACATAATGTGCCTGCCAGAGCGCAAGGGGGCTTTGGCGTGTGGCAATTCTCAAAACATTGTCTAACATGCTTGTTACCGTCATTATCAATCATTGACCATCCTAACATCCTTATCAAAGGGATGTCAGCGTTACGCTCAAACGTTAGTGAGAGGAAAAAGGCGCTGCATCATCACTGGCAGTGATTAATGACGAGAAACCTCCCGACCGTATGAAGGAATTTACACGTAACGAACGGTGCTACACTTGTATGTAGCGCATCTTTCTTTACGGTCAATGAGCAAGGTGTTAAATTGATCACGTTTTAGACCATTTTTTCGGCTGTACTCCATAAAAAAAGAGGGGCGAAAAAAAGGTAACGGTTATTTTTGACATACGGTTTATCCGAATGGATGAAGATTATTTGCGGGCGTATATGCCGCAACGATCGACAACATGACGGATAGCAACATCAGGCGATACGTCTTGTACCTCTATATTGAGACTCTGAAACAGAGACTGGATGCCATAAATCAACTGCGTGTGGATCGCGCGCTTGCTGCCATGGGACCTGCCTTCCAGCAGGTATACAGTCTGCTGCCGACATTATTGCACTACCACCATCCGCTGATGCCGGGTTACCTCGATGGTAACGTTCCCAAAGGCATATGCTTTTACACGCCTGATGAAACCCAACGCCACTACCTGAATGAACTGGAACTGTACCGTGGTATGTCACCGCAGGACCCTCCCAAGGGCGAACTGCCTATTACCGGCGTTTACTCGATGGGCAGTACCTCTTCAGTAGGGCAAAGTTGTTCCTCTGACCTGGACATCTGGGTCTGCCATCAATCCTGGCTGGATAGCGAAGAGCGTCAGCTGCTGCAGCGTAAATGTAGCCTGTTAGAAAGCTGGGCTGCCTCGCTGGGCGTGGAAGTCAGTTTCTTCCTGATTGATGAAAACCGTTTCCGTCACAATGAAAGCGGCAGCCTGGGTGGTGAAGACTGTGGCTCGACGCAGCATATTCTGTTGCTTGATGAATTCTATCGCACCGCCGTGCGCCTCGCGGGCAAACGTATTCTGTGGAATATGGTGCCGGGCGATGAAGAAGAGCATTACGACGATTACGTCATGACGCTCTACGCGCAGGGGGTGTTAACACCAAACGAATGGCTGGATCTGGGCGGACTCAGCTCGCTCTCTGCTGAAGAGTACTTTGGTGCCAGCCTCTGGCAGTTGTACAAGAGTATCGACTCCCCGTACAAAGCGGTGTTGAAAACGCTGCTGCTGGAAGCTTATTCCTGGGAATACCCGAACCCACGCCTGTTGGCGAAAGACATTAAACAGCGCCTGCACGACGGCGAAATCGTTTCTTTTGGTCTTGATCCGTATTGCATGATGCTGGAGCGCGTCACCGAATACCTCACGGCGATTGAAGATCCGACTCGTCTGGATTTAGTGCGTCGATGTTTCTACTTAAAAGTCTGCGAGAAACTGAGCCGCGAGCGCGCGTGCGTTGGCTGGCGTCGTGAAGTGTTAAGTCAGTTGGTGCAAGAGTGGGGGTGGGATGACGCCCGTCTGACGATGCTTGATAACCGCGCCAACTGGAAGATTGACCAGGTGCGCGAGGCACATAACGAACTACTCGACGCGATGATGCAGAGCTATCGTAATCTGATCCGCTTTGCGCGCCGCAATAACCTTAGCGTCAGCGCCAGCCCGCAGGATATCGGCGTACTGACCCGTAAGTTGTATGCTGCGTTCGAAGCCCTGCCGGGTAAAGTGACGCTGGTGAACCCACAGATCTCTCCGGATCTCTCGGAACCGAATCTGACCTTTATCCATGTGCCGCCTGGGCGTGCCAACCGTTCAGGTTGGTATCTCTACAACCGTGCGCCCAATATGGATTCCATCGTCAGCCATCAGCCGCTTGAATATAACCGCTACCTGAACAAGCTGGTGGCGTGGGCGTGGTTTAACGGTCTTCTGACGTCGCGTACGCATCTGTTTATTAAGGGTAACGGCATTGTCGATTTGCCGAAGCTGCAGGAGATGGTGGCTGATGTGTCGCACCACTTCCCGCTGCGTTTACCTGCGCCCACACCAAAAGCGCTCTATAGCCCGTGCGAAATTCGCCATCTGGCGATTATCGTTAACCTTGAATACGACCCGACAGCAGCGTTCCGTAATCAGGTCGTGCATTTTGATTTTCGTAAGCTGGATGTCTTCAGCTTTGGCGAAGAACAAAATTGTCTGGTGGGTAGTGTAGATCTGCTGTACCGCAACTCGTGGAACGAAGTGCGTACGCTGCACTTCAACGGCGAGCAGGCGATGATTGAAGCGTTAAAAACGATTTTGGGCAAAATGCACCAGGACGCGGCGCCGCCAGATAGTGTTGAAGTCTTCTGCTACAGCCAGCATCTGCGTGGCCTGATCCGTACCCGCGTCCAGCAACTGGTGTCTGAATGCATTGAACTGCGCCTTTCCAGTACGCGCCATGAAACCGGACGCTTCAAAGCGCTGCGCGTTTCAGGTCAGACGTGGGGACTGTTCTTCGAACGCCTGAACGTATCAGTACAGAAACTGGAAAACGCCATTGAGTTTTATGGCGCGATTTCGCACAACAAACTGCACGGTCTTTCCGTACAGGTTGAGACTAACCATGTGAAATTGCCGTCTGTGGTGGATGGTTTTGCCAGTGAAGGGATCATTCAGTTCTTTTTTGAAGAAACGGGCGATGAACAGGGCTTTAATATTTATATTCTGGATGAAAGTAACCGTGTTGAAGTGTATCACCACTGCGAAGGCAGCAAAGAGGAGCTGGTACGTGATGTCAGTCGCTTCTATTCATCGTCGCACGATCGCTTTACCTACGGCTCCAGCTTTATCAACTTTAACCTGCCGCAGTTTTATCAGATCGTGAATACCGACGGGCGCGCGCAGGTAATCCCGTTTCGTACTCAGCCGATTAACCCTATTCCTCCGGCTAATCAGGATAACGACACACCGATGTTGCAGCAGTATTTCTCGTAATTGCGCTTACCCGGAGGCGCTATGCTTGCCGGGCCTGGATGCACAGCGCTGCTTGTAAGCCGGATAAGGAGAGGCTCCTATCCGGCAAAAAGACATTAACGGAACCGAACGTCTTCACCTGCCTGCAGCGTTGCTGCCTGTTCCAGCAGATCCCAGAACGTTTCGCCGCTACGATCGCAAATCCACTCATCACCCTTCAGATCAAAATGGTAGCCGCCTTGTTTAGTTGCCAGCCATACCTGATGCAGCGGCTCCTGACGGTTAATGATAATTTTGCTGCCGTTTTCAAAACTGATGGTCAATACGCCGCCGTTGATCTCACAATCAATATCGCTGTCGCCATCCCAGTCATCCAGACGCTCTTCAATAGTCATCCACAGGGTGTCGGCAAGGCGATGAAATTCACTGTCGTTCATTTTTTTATCCTGTTTTTCGTGATGGTCGCAGTATAACGCGAAATAAATCACGTTGCAGTTTGCAGGCAAACTCTTGCTTTTACGCCTTCTCCTGCGATGATAGAAAACAGAAAGTATGAACTTACAGGCAATCCATAATGAAAAACGTGTTTCAGGCACTCGCTGTACTTTTTACTCTGTTCAGCCTGACGGGCTGTGGTCTGAAAGGTCCACTCTATTTTCCGCCAGCAGATAAAACCGCGCCGCCTCCGACAAAGAGCATTGAGCCACAAACGCAATCCACGGTGCCCGAGAAAAACGATCGGGCAACGGGAGATGGCCCTTCTCAGGTGAATTACTGACGGTAAGTCTCTGTACCCGCGTAAACGGAGTGAACAATGCAATTCTCTAAAATGCATGGCCTTGGCAACGATTTTATGGTCGTCGACGCGGTAACGCAGAATGTCTTTTTCTCACCGGAGCTGATCCGCCGCCTGGCAGACAGGCATCTTGGCGTTGGGTTTGATCAACTGCTGGTGGTTGAGCCTCCGTATGATCCGGAGCTGGATTTCCATTACCGTATCTTCAATGCCGACGGCAGTGAAGTGTCACAGTGTGGTAATGGCGCTCGTTGCTTTGCCCGGTTTGTTCGCCTGAAAGGGCTAACGAACAAACGTGATATTCGAGTCAGCACTGCCAATGGTCGCATGGTATTGAGCGTAACGGACGACGAGCTGGTGCGGGTGAATATGGGAGAACCCAACTTTGAACCTTCGCAGGTCCCTTTTCGCGCCAATAAAGCAGAGAAGACCTATATTATGCGAGTGGCTGAGCAGACAGTATTGTGCGGCGTAGTCTCAATGGGTAACCCGCATTGCGTGATTCAGGTTGATGATGTTGAAACTGCCACGGTGGAAACGCTGGGGCCAGTTCTGGAAAGCCATGAACGCTTTCCTGAACGCGCAAATATCGGGTTTATGCAAGTAGTGAAACGCGAGCATATCCGACTGCGCGTCTATGAACGCGGGGCGGGTGAAACACAAGCCTGCGGCAGCGGCGCGTGCGCAGCTGTTGCTGTTGGTATTCAGCAGGGCCTGCTGGCAGAAGAAGTGCGCGTGGAATTACCGGGTGGTCGACTTGATATCGCCTGGAAAGGTCCGGGTCATCCGTTGTATATGACTGGCCCGGCGGCACATGTCTACGACGGATTTATTCACTTATGAAGCAACCAGGGGAAGAACTACAGGAAACGCTCATGGATCTGGACGATCGGGCGGTCGTCGATTATCTACAACGTAATCCTGAGTTTTTTATCCGTAATGCCCAGGCAGTTGAAGCGATGCGTGTCCCGCACCCGGTGCGAGGCACGATCTCTTTAGTTGAATGGCATATGGCAAGGGCGCGTAATCACATCAACGTGCTTGAAGAGAACATGGCGTTATTGATGGAACAAGCAAACGCCAACGAAAGTCTGTTCTATCGTCTGTTAAATCTGCAAGGGCGCCTGGTGGCAGCCAACAGTCTCGACGATATGCTGATGCGATTGCATCGCTGGGCGCGAGACCTGGGGCTGGCAGGCGCTACGGTTCGCTTGTTTCCGGATCGCTGGCGACTCGGCGCACCGTCGAAATTCACCCATCTGGCATTAAGTCGTCAGGCGTTCGAACCGTTGCGTATTCAGCGTCTGGGTCAGTCGCAGCATTACCTTGGCCCACTTCACGGCCCGGAACTGCTGGTCATGATGCCGGAAGCGAAAGCTATCGGTTCTGTGGCCATGTCGCTGCTGGGGCAGGATGGCTCTCTTGGTGTCATGCTGTTTAGCAGTCGTGATGCCAATCATTACCAGCAAGGGCAGGGAACGCAGCTATTACAGGAAATTTCGCTGATGTTGCCGGAGCTGCTGGAGCGCTGGATTGAACGCGTATGACCGACTCACCGCTTTCTCAGGACGTTGCACGCTTCTTACGCTATCTGGGCGTTGAGCGTCAACTTAGCCCGATAACGCTACTCAATTATCAGCGTCAGCTTGATGCCATCATCGCGTTAGCCGGAGAAACCGGCCTGCAAAGCTGGCAACAATGTGATGCTGCGATGGTTCGTAGTTTTGCCGTGCGTAGCCGGCGCAAAGGTTTGGGACCTGCGAGCCTGGCATTGCGCCTCTCTGCGTTGCGCAGTTTCTTTGACTGGCTGGTCAATCAGGGCGAGCTGAAAGCCAACCCGGCAAAAGGTGTATCCGCACCGAAAGCACCGCGTCATCTGCCAAAAAATATTGATGTGGATGACGTTAACCGTCTGCTGGATATCGATCTCAACGATCCCCTCGCCGTTCGTGACCGGGCGATGCTGGAGGTTATGTACGGCGCAGGATTGCGTCTATCAGAACTGGTTGGGCTGGATATTAAACATCTCGATCTCGACACAGGCGAAGTCTGGGTGATGGGAAAAGGTAGCAAAGAACGCCGTCTGCCCATTGGTCGCAACGCGGTGGCGTGGATTGAACACTGGCTGGATCTGCGTGGATTGTTTGGTGGTGATGACGATGCTCTTTTCCTGTCAAAACTGGGTAAACGCATCTCGGCGCGTAATGTGCAGAAGCGTTTTGCTGAATGGGGTATTAAGCAGGGGCTAAACAGCCACGTGCATCCACATAAATTACGCCACTCATTTGCGACACATATGCTGGAGTCGAGTGGCGACCTTCGCGGTGTACAAGAGCTGTTGGGACATGCCAACCTTTCTACCACCCAAATCTACACCCATCTTGATTTTCAACACCTGGCTTCAGTGTACGATGCGGCGCATCCGCGCGCCAAACGGGGGAAATAATGCGTTTTTACCGGCCGTTGGGGCGCATTTCTGCGCTCACCTTTGACCTTGATGATACCCTTTACGATAACCGTCCCGTGATCCTGCGCACCGAGCAGGAAGCGCTTGCCTTTGTACAAAATTATCACCCGGCGCTGAGTACGCTAAAAAATAGCGATCTACAGCGTCTGCGTCAGGCTGTACGCGACGCCGAACCGGAGATCTACCATGATGTTACCCAGTGGCGCCATCGTGCTGTAGAGCGTGCCATGCTGGAGGCTGGCCTGTCGGCGGCAGAGGCAAAAATGGGGGCGAACGCCGCGATGATGAATTTCGCGAAATGGCGCAGCCGCATCGACGTCCCGCAGTCTACACATGACACATTGAAGGCTCTGGCCCGCAAGTGGCCACTGGTTGCTATTACCAACGGTAATGCGCAGCCGGAACTGTTTGGTCTGGGCGATTACTTTGAGTTTGTGCTGCGTGCCGGACCGGATGGACGATCCAAACCGTTCAGCGACATGTACTCACTGGCGGCGGAAAAACTGAATATGCCAATTGGTGAAATCCTGCATGTGGGCGACGACCTGACAACAGACGTCGCTGGCGCGATTCGCTGTGGTATGCAGGCTTGTTGGATCAAACCGGAAAATGCAGACCTGATGCAAACATCTGACAGTCGTTTACTGCCGCATATCGAAATTTCACGGTTGGCATCTCTGACCTCGCTGATATAATCACCAACAGAACTCTGTATATATACCCAGCTTTTTGGCGGATGGCGTTGCGCTTATCCGCCCTACATACTTTTACGCGGCGGTGCCAATGGACGTTTCTTACCTGCTCGACAGCCTCAATGATAAACAGCGCGAAGCGGTGGCCGCGCCACGCAGCAATATGCTGGTATTAGCGGGGGCGGGGAGTGGTAAGACCCGCGTGCTGGTGCACCGCATCGCCTGGCTGTTGACCGTAGAGAATAACTCACCGTACTCCATTATGGCTGTGACCTTTACCAATAAGGCCGCGGCGGAAATGCGCCATCGTATTGGTCAGATTATGGGGACCAGTCAGGGCGGTATGTGGGTGGGGACTTTCCATGGTCTGGCGCATCGTTTGCTGCGCGCACACCATATGGACGCTAATCTGCCGCAGGATTTTCAGATCCTCGACAGCGAAGACCAACTGCGTCTGCTTAAGCGTCTTATTAAAGCGATGAACCTTGATGAGAAGCAGTGGCCACCGCGTCAGGCAATGTGGTTTATCAACAGCCAGAAAGATGAAGGCCTGCGTCCGCACCATTTACAGAGCTACGGCAATCCGGTTGAACAAACCTGGCAGAAAGTCTATCAGGCTTACCAGGAAGCGTGTGACCGTGCGGGGTTGGTGGATTTCGCTGAGCTGCTGCTGCGCGCCCACGAACTGTGGCTCAACAAACCACACATCCTGCAGCACTATCGTGAACGCTTTACCAACATCCTGGTGGATGAATTCCAGGATACCAACAATATCCAGTACGCGTGGATCCGCTTGCTGGCAGGTGATACCGGTAAGGTGATGATCGTCGGTGATGACGACCAGTCGATTTACGGCTGGCGCGGAGCACAGGTGGAAAATATCCAGCGCTTCCTCACCGACTTCCCTGGTGCAGAGACTATTCGCCTGGAGCAGAACTACCGTTCGACCAATAATATCCTCAGCGCTGCCAACGCCCTGATTGAGAATAACAACGGGCGTCTGGGCAAGAAACTGTGGACTGACGGTGTCGATGGTGAACCGATTTCGCTTTACTGTGCGTTCAACGAACTCGATGAAGCGCGCTTTGTGGTTAACCGTATCAAGACCTGGCAGGACAACGGCGGTGCGCTGGAACAGTGCGCCATTCTGTACCGTAGTAACGCCCAGTCGCGTGTGCTTGAAGAGGCTTTATTACAGGCCAGTATGCCGTACCGTATTTACGGTGGTATGCGCTTCTTCGAGCGCCAGGAAATCAAAGATGCACTCTCTTACCTGCGCCTGATCGCTAACCGTAACGACGATGCGGCCTTTGAACGTGTGGTGAATACGCCCACGCGTGGTATTGGTGATCGTACCTTAGATGTGGTGCGCCAGACGTCGCGTGACCGCCAGCTGACGCTGTGGCAAGCGTGTCGTGAACTGTTGCAGGAGAAAGCCCTGGCCGGTAGAGCCGCCAGCGCATTGCAGCGCTTTATGGAGCTGATTGACGCGCTGGCCCAGGAAACGGCCGATATGCCGCTGCACGTGCAGACCGACAGGGTGGTAAAAGACTCCGGTCTGCGCATGATGTACGAGCAGGAAAAAGGCGAGAAGGGCCAGACGCGTATCGAAAACTTAGACGAACTGGTGACGGCAACGCGCCAGTTCAGCTACAACGAAGAAGATGAAGATTTAATGCCATTGCAGGCATTCCTCTCCCATGCGGCGCTGGAAGCTGGTGAAGGGCAGGCGGATACCTGGCAGGACGCGGTACAACTGATGACTTTGCACTCGGCAAAAGGCCTCGAGTTCCCGCAGGTGTTTATCGTCGGTATGGAAGAGGGTATGTTCCCCAGCCAGATGTCACTCGACGAAGGTGGACGACTTGAAGAGGAACGTCGTCTGGCCTACGTTGGCGTCACCCGCGCTATGCAGAAACTGACGCTGACCTATGCGGAAACGCGCCGTCTGTACGGTAAAGAGGTTTACCACCGACCATCGCGCTTTATTGGTGAATTACCCGAAGCGTGCGTGGAAGAAGTTCGTTTACGTGCAACGGTCAGCCGCCCTGTGAGCCATCAACGGATGGGCACTCCGATGGCGGAAAATGACACCGGCTACAAGCTGGGACAGCGTGTTCGGCATGCGAAGTTCGGCGAAGGTACTATTGTCAATCTGGAAGGGAGTGGCGAACATAGCCGTTTGCAGGTTGCATTCCAGGGCCAGGGGATAAAATGGCTGGTAGCCGCCTACGCAAGGCTGGAAACGGTGTGAAGGTGCTAACGCTCTGATTTGTAGGCCGGATAGGATGCAGCCGCTATCCGGCAATCTGTCGCTTAATCTTCTGAAATCATAGATAAATACCCTTATTCTGCTAACCTTGGTGCATGAGGGGAAATTATTACTTTTTCGCCATCTGTTGCGTGTTGACGTCAAAATTTTGCTGGCGTAACATGCGCGCACGATTACGCTAAGAGGACATTCGCCTTGGACACACCCAGTAGATACTGGCTCATTATCCTGTCATCCAGGATCAACTCCTAAGGCTATCCCTTTTTGCTGATAGCCTTCGCGGTTGTCAGCGACCTTCTGTTTTTTCCCGTCGCGCTGAGTCAGGCTGTTTAATGGTCTGAAACCCAATTTGTTTCTGTGTGCCCACCGAACTGTCCGATAATTTTTTGCATTGGGAGTCCCGGTCATGCTGAGCGCATTTCAACTGGAAAACAATCGTTTAACTCGCCTTGAGGCAGACGAGATCGAGCACCTGGCCAGTTCGGTTTGGGTCGATTTAGTCGAGCCGGATGACGAAGAACGAAACCGTGTGCAAAAGGACTTGGGCCAGAATCTGGCTACGCGCCCTGAACTGGAAGACATCGAAGCATCCGCACGTTTTTTCGAAGACGAAGACGGTCTGCATATTCACTCCTTCTTCTTCTATGAAGATGCCGACGATCACGCGGGCAACTCAACTGTCGCATTTACCATTCGCGAAGGGCGCCTGTTTACCCTGCGTGAGCGCGAACTGCCGGCATTCCGTTTGTACCGTATGCGTGCGCGAAGCCAGGCGATGGTAGATGGCAACGCTTACGAGCTGTTGCTCGACCTGTTCGAAACTAAAATCGAACAACTGGCAGATGAAATAGAAAACATCTACAGCGATCTGGAAAAGCTCAGTCGCGTGATTATGGAAGGGCGTCAGGGCGATGAATATGACGAAGCGCTCTCTACGCTGGCGGAACTGGAAGATATCGGCTGGAAAGTTCGCCTGTGTCTGATGGATACCCAGCGCGCACTGAACTTCCTTGTGCGCAAGGCGCGTCTGCCAGGCGGTCAGTTGGAGCAGGCGCGTGAGATCCTGCGAGATATCGAATCCCTGCTGCCGCACAACGAATCACTGTTTCAGAAAGTTAACTTCCTGATGCAGGCGGCGATGGGCTTTATCAATATCGAGCAGAACCGTATCATCAAGATCTTCTCGGTGGTATCTGTGGTATTCCTGCCGCCAACACTGGTGGCTTCAAGCTACGGGATGAACTTTGAGTTTATGCCTGAGCTGCACTGGAGTTTTGGTTACCCAGGGGCGATTGTCTTTATGATGCTCGCAGGGCTGGCGCCATATCTGTACTTTAAGCGCAAGAACTGGTTGTAATTTTTATGCCTGATGGCGACTTAGCTTTTCCCGGCCTACGTAATCTGTAGACCAGATAAGCCCGCGCCATCAGGTAAACGATATTAAAGCCCTTTGCGCGTCCTGTGCTGGGTGTAAATCGCATCCGCAACAAAAATCGCCAATGCTACCCAGATAAAGGCGAACGTTACCATTTTATCCGCCCCCGGAACCTCGCCGTAGAATGTCACTGCCAGCAGGAACATCAGCGTTGGGCCGATGTACTGGAAAAAGCCCAGCGTGGACAGACGCAGACGCGTGGCTGCGCCGGTAAAACAGAGCAGGGGAATAGTAGTTACGATCCCCGCAGCAATCAGCAGCAGATTTAGCGACATAGGGTTCTGAGCCATGTGGCTGGTTGGACTATCTGCAATACCAAACAGATAAATTGCCGCAACGGGTAATAACCACAGGGTTTCGATCAGCATGCCAGTTTGCGCCTCGACGGCAATCTTCTTACGTACCAGACCATAAAAAGCAAAGCTGAAAGCCAGCCCCAGCGCAATGATGGGCAGTGAACCGAATGTCCACAGTTGTACCAGTACACCGCAGGCGGCTAACAGTACGGCCAGCCACTGCATGCGGCGAAAGCGCTCGCCGAGGAAAATCATTCCCAGCACAATATTTACCAGCGGGTTAATAAAATAGCCCAGGCTCGCTTCCAGCATATGGTGGTTATTGACCGCCCAGATAAAAAGCAGCCAGTTTCCGCCGATGAGCACCGCTGATAGCGCCAGCAGGAAAATCTTCTTTGGCGTTTGCAGCAGCGTTTTGATGCCCGACCATTGGCGGCTGACGCTCATCAACACCACCATAAAGAAAAACGACCAGATGACGCGGTGCGTCAGGATTTCGTCGGCGGGGACATAGTAAATCAGCTTGAAGTACGCGGGTGCGATGCCCCAAATAAAATAGGCAGCAAGAGCGAGTAACACGCCCTGCCGCGTTTGTTTAGCATCCATCGGGAAAACTCGGTTCAGAAATGTAACAGCAGTTTACCTGTTTTTACGCGCTTACCCCACCATATAAGTGGCGGTTGCGCTGGCGATATAAAGTTGTTCCTCGTTATGCAGTTCCACACGAGCAACAGCAACTTTGTTGCCCGCTCTCAGCAGACTACTGGTCGCCGTGAAGCGATTGCCCCTGCCCGGGCGCAGGTAATCAACACGTAGATCGATAGTCCCCATACGAGACATCCGTTGGCGCAGTTCGTCCTCGCTGATGGTTTCGTGGCGGGTCAGCGTACTGCCAACGCATACCAGTCCGGCGGCAACGTCCAATGCTGAGGCGATTACGCCTCCATGCAGGATACTTTGCGCCCAGTTGCCGACCATCATGGGTTGGTTATTAAACGCTAATTGCGCAAACTCTTTTTCATAGCGTTCCAGTTCCAGCCCCAGAGCCCGGTTAAACGGCATATGGTAGACAAACATTTCACCCACTAATTTCAGCGCTTGCTCAGCAGTAAGTACGGCAGACATACGATCCTGACACCCCGTTGGTTAATGAAATGTTGATATTATGCTTATTATTTGTTGTTTTCTACTTTAAGACGGGATAACTAACGAGAAGCCAGCTAAGTATGTAGAATACTTGCCAGATAATTATACAATTCATCAATATTTGGTCTGGAGAACACTAAAAATGCGGGCGATTCTGGGTTGGTTATTACCAGCAGTCATGCTGCCGTTGACCGCGTATGCGCAGGAAGCGACAGTGAAAGAGATTCATGATGCACCAGCGGTGCGCGGCAGTGTTATCGCCAATATGCTGCAGGAGCATGATAACCCCTTCACGCTTTACCCTTATGACACCAACTATCTCATCTACACCAATACCAGCGACATGAATAAAGAGGCTATCAGTAGCTATAGCTGGTCTGATAATGCGCGTAAAGATGAGGTTAAGTTCCAGCTGAGCCTGGCGTTTCCGCTCTGGCGCGGGATTTTAGGCCCGAACTCTGTGCTCGGTGGCTCCTATACCCAGAAATCATGGTGGCAGCTTTCCAATAGTGAAGAGTCCTCACCGTTTCGCGAAACCAACTACGAGCCGCAACTTTTCCTCGGTTTTGCCACCGACTATCGCTTTGCCGGCTGGACGCTGCGTGATGTCGAAATGGGGTACAACCATGACTCTAACGGTCGTTCCGATCCGACCTCGCGTAGCTGGAACCGCCTGTATACCCGCCTGATGGCAGAACAGGGTAACTGGCTGGTGGAAGTGAAACCGTGGTACGTCATCGGTAGCACAGATGACAACCCCGATATCACCAAATACATGGGTTACTATCAGCTCAAAATTGGTTATCACCTGGGGGATGCCGTGTTAAGCGCCAAAGGTCAGTACAACTGGAATACGGGCTATGGCGGCGCGGAGCTGGGTTTAAGTTACCCCATCACGAAGCATGTTCGTCTTTATACCCAGGTCTACAGTGGCTATGGCGAATCGTTGATCGACTACAACTTTAATCAGACGCGCGTGGGTGTGGGCGTGATGCTCAATGACATTTTCTGATCTGCGCAATGATTGTGTTTTAAACATTGCAGTTTCTCTCTCAGGCGCTGAAAATAGCGCCTGTTTTTATTTATAGCTAATGGGGTTAATGTGGCGCAGGCGGAAGTGTTGAATCTGGAAATGGGCGCTAAACAGGTTTTACAGGAAACCTTTGGCTACCAACAGTTTCGCCCTGGTCAGGAAGAAATCATCGACACCGTGCTCTCTGGCCGCGACTGCCTGGTCGTCATGCCGACCGGTGGCGGTAAATCCCTCTGCTATCAAATTCCCGCATTATTGCTGAACGGGCTAACCGTTGTCGTTTCACCGCTGATTTCCCTGATGAAAGACCAGGTTGATCAACTGCTGGCAAATGGCGTAGCGGCTGCGTGTCTGAACTCCACCCAGAGTCGCGAGCAGCAGCTTGAGGTGATGGCCGGTTGCCGCAGCGGGCAAATCCGCTTGCTATACATTGCGCCCGAACGTCTGATGCTGGATAACTTTCTTGAACATCTGGCGCACTGGAATCCGGTGCTGTTGGCTGTTGATGAAGCGCACTGTATTTCTCAGTGGGGGCATGATTTTCGTCCGGAATACGCCGCACTGGGCCAGCTGCGTCAACGTTTTCCTGCTCTGCCGTTTGTCGCACTGACGGCAACCGCTGATGAAACAACCCGACTGGATATTGTTCGTCTGCTGGGGCTGAATGATCCGTTAATTCAGATCAGCAGCTTTGACCGACCGAACATTCGCTACATGTTGATGGAGAAGTTTAAGCCTCTCGATCAACTGATGCGTTACGTGCAAGAACAGCGCGGCAAGTCCGGTATTATTTACTGTAATAGCCGTGCGAAAGTAGAAGATACCGCCGCACGTCTGCAAAGTCGTGGGATCAGCGCAGGGGCCTATCATGCCGGGCTGGAAAACAGCATTCGTGCTGAGGTGCAGGAGAAATTCCAGCGCGATGACCTGCAAATCGTCGTGGCAACCGTGGCGTTTGGTATGGGAATTAATAAACCTAACGTACGCTTTGTGGTGCACTTTGATATTCCACGTAACATCGAGTCGTATTACCAGGAAACGGGTCGCGCCGGGCGTGACGGCCTGCCTGCAGAAGCGATGCTGTTTTATGATCCAGCCGATATGGCGTGGTTACGCCGCTGCCTTGAAGAGAAACCCGCCGGGCAATTGCTTGATATTGAGCGACATAAGCTGAATGCGATGGGGGCGTTTGCCGAGGCGCAAACCTGCCGTCGTCTGGTCCTGCTGAATTATTTTGGTGAAGGGCGTCAGGAGCCGTGCGGCAACTGCGATATTTGTCTCGATCCGCCGAAACAGTACGATGGTTTAATGGATGCGCGTAAAGCGCTGTCGACGATATATCGCGTTAACCAGCGTTTTGGGATGGGCTATGTCGTCGAAGTGCTGCGCGGAGCAAATAACCAGCGTATTCGTGAGCTGGCTCATGACAAACTGCCAGTCTACGGTATTGGACGTGAGCAGAGCCACGAGCACTGGGTGAGCGTGATCCGCCAGTTGATCCATCTTGGCCTGGTCACGCAGAATATTGCCCATCACTCCGCGTTACAGTTAACCGAAGCGGCGCGTCCGGTACTACGCGGCGATGTCCCGCTACAGCTTGCCGTGCCGCGTATTGTGGCGCTAAAACCGCGTGCGATGCAGAAATCCTTTGGCGGCAACTACGATCGCAAGCTGTTTGCCAAATTGCGTAAGCTGCGCAAAGCCATTGCAGATGAAGAGAATATTCCACCGTATGTGGTCTTCAACGATGCCACGCTGATTGAAATGGCGGAACAGATGCCAGTTTCACCGAGCGAAATGCTGAGCGTCAATGGCGTAGGGATGCGTAAACTTGAGCGATTCGGCAAAGAGTTTATGGCGCTTATTCGTGCGCACGTTGATGGTGACGACGAAGAGTAGTCAGCCAGGCAAAAAAGTGCCAGGATGGTGACTCACTGAACTATTCCCCCGCGAGTCAATTTTATGTTAACGCTATTTTTTACCGTTGCGTTGGTACACATCGTTGCGCTGATGAGCCCTGGCCCCGATTTTTTCTTTGTTTCTCAAACGGCCGTCAGCCGTTCGCGTAAAGAAGCGATGATGGGCGTGCTGGGCATCACCTGTGGTGTCATGGTCTGGGCAGGTGTGGCGCTGCTCGGTCTGCATCTGATCATCGAAAAAATGGCCTGGCTGCACACTATTATTATGGTGGGTGGCGGTCTGTATCTGTGCTGGATGGGCTACCAGATGCTGCGTGGCGCGTTTAAAAAACAGGATGTCGCTGCTCCCGCACCGCAGGTTGAGCTGGCACAGAGTGGACGCAGCTTTATCAAAGGCCTGCTGACCAACCTGGCGAATCCTAAAGCCATTATCTATTTTGGCTCTGTATTCTCGCTGTTTGTAGGTGATAGCGTAGGTACCGGCGCGCGCTGGGGTATTTTTGCCCTGATAATCGTAGAAACGCTGGCCTGGTTTACCGTGGTCGCCAGCCTGTTTGCGCTACCGAAAATGCGTCGTGGCTATCAGCGTCTGGCGAAGTGGATTGATGGATTTGCTGGCGCGTTGTTCGCTGGTTTTGGTATCCATTTGATTATTTCGCGTTAATTCGGTTACCCGCCTGGGTAGACCCAGGCGGAGAGCTGTTTATTGCGCAAGTTTCTGTAATTCATCCTTCGAAAGGCCGGTCATTTCCATAATTGCATCAATATCCAGACCTCGCTTAAGCATTGCTTTTGCAATGTCCAGTATGGCAATACGTTTGCCCTCTTCGCGACCAATTTGCTTTAGCTGATCCGCCATTGTCATCAGTTTGTCTCCATGCTGCGGCACGCGCTGTGCCAGCTTATACAGTAATGTCTGAACATCTTGTGTATTCCCTGCTTGCACCATGTAGTTTATCAGCACGATTATTTGTTGTCCGCTCATCTTCTCCAGCATAAACAGGCGGGTAAGTTTATCCAGCAACTGCGCCATGTCACGCTGGCGAATATGTTTTTGCACTAATGTCAGTGCTGCCATACTGCGATGCTGCATGATTTCATCATCGGGGATTATCGTCACATCCACCAGTGGAAATGGCGTGCTGTAAAGCTGACGGGCGGTACCCGGATCCTCAAAGTGATCCAGCCAGTTCATTGAACCTTGCCAGGGAGTTTGCTTCCCATGGTAAAAGAGAACAGGAATAACCAGCGGTAGAGTATCGTTTCCTGCCTCCAGATGACGTTGCATGGCTGCGATTGCATAGCGCATCAGTCGAAACGACATATATTTATCCGGTGAGCTTTGATGCTCAATAAGCACATGTACGTAGCCATGGCCGCTGGTGGTTTCCAGTGAATAGAGGATGTCACTGAAATAGGGACGCAGATCGTCCTCCACAAAGCTACCTGATTCAAGTTGCAGCGTTTCCAGTTTGCAAATTTTGAGTAATGAGGGAGGAAGATGAAGTTCGATGAAGTCCCGCGCGGTTTCCACGCGGGAGAGGAAGGTCTTAAATACAGCATCGTGTGGTGTCGTTGCTTCCGCCATCGTCCATCATCCGTGAAAGGTGAATGTGGCTGAATTCTGGCATGAGCAATTAATCCCCTGATAGCGCAGAATAAAAGACTTTTATCCCTTTGCGGCGATGCCCGAAAAGCCATGTACAGATGTTCTGACTGTCAGTATTTCAGTGCGAGCACTGTTCCATTTGCTACGCATGCCGAGCTGATGCCAACAGAGCGCCTATCAGCATAAACAGTGACCCAAACACTTTGTTTAGCGCCTTCATTTGCTTTGGCCCTTTAATCCAGCCTGCAATGCGCGTGGCCAGCGTCGCGTAACCGATCATCACTATCACATCGACCACAATGGTCGTGATGCCAAGCACGACATACTGCATTAACTGAGGCTCCTGCGGCATAATGAACTGGGGGAACAGTGCGGCGAGAAACACAATACTCTTCGGGTTAGTCAGATTGACAAAAACGGCCCGTTTGAACAGGCGACTGCGTGATTGTGAATTCGCCATGGTGTTCAGGTCGATAGCGCCCGCAGCGCGCCATTGTTGAATTCCCAGCCAAATCAGATAAGCCGCTCCCGCCCATTTCAACACCTCAAATGCGATAACCGAACGTGAGAATAACGTTCCCAGTCCAACGCCAACCAGCACGATATGGATACCCAGCCCGGTTTGCAAACCAGCAATCGATGCACTTGCTCCCCGATAGCCGTGGCTGATGGCGGTAGTCATGGTATTGATTGCACCTGAGCCCGGAGACAAGCTCAAAATAATAGAGGTCAGCAGGTAGGCGAACCACCATTCAAAGGTCATGAGAAACTCCCGGATTGTCTATTTTTATGCCACAATACGCTACTGTCGCTGCGTTGTGTCAGACACGGCGAAAAAAACGATTTTACTTGGTCAGCGAGGCTGGATACCTGATGTTTCAGCAGCAAAAAGACTGGGAAACAAGAGAAAACGCGTTTGCCGCTTTTTCCATGGGGCCACTGACAGATTTCTGGCATCAGCGGGAGGAAGCGGAGTTTACAGGCGTAGATGATGTCCCTGTTCGTTTCGTCCGCTTTCGTGCAGAAAAAAACGATCGTGTGATCGTTATCTGTCCTGGGCGCATTGAAAGCTACGTGAAGTACGCTGAACTGGCGTATGACCTGTTTTATTCTGGTTTTGACATACTCATTATCGATCACCGCGGGCAAGGGCGTTCCGGGCGGATGTTATCGGACCCGCATCGTGGTCATGTGGATAACTTTAATGACTATGTTGACGATTTAGCCGCCTTCTGGCAGCAGGAAGTACAGCCAGGTCCATGGAGAAAACGTTACATACTGGCGCATTCCATGGGCGGTGCGATTGCAACGCTGTTCCTGCAGCGCCATCCTAATCAGTGTGATGCCATCGCGCTCTGCGCCCCAATGTTTGGTATTGTGATGCGCTTTCCTGACTGGATGGTGCGCCATATTCTTGACTGGGCCGAGGGGCACCCGCGCATTCGCGAAGGCTATGCTATGGGAACCGGTCGCTGGCGGGCACTGCCGTTTGGGATGAATTCGCTAACCCATAGCCGACAGCGCTATCGGCGTAATTTGCGCTTCTATGCTGATGATCCGCAACTGCGTGTCGGCGGTCCCACTTATCACTGGGTGCGTGAAGGCATTCTGGCTGGTGAGCAGGTCCTGGCCGGAGCTGGAGATGACGCTACCCCAATGCTGCTAATTCAGGCTGAAGAAGAACGTGTGGTGGATAACCGCATGCACGATCGTTTTTGTGAACTCCGCGCCGCAGCGGACCATCCTGTAGAAGGAGGTCAGCCGCTTGTCATAAAAGGCGCGTACCATGAGATCCTTTTTGAAAAGGACGCAATGCGCTCAGTCGCGCTCAACGCCATTGTTGAATTTTTCAACAGGCATAACTCATCCAGCGGAAATCGCTTTGCTTAGAGGTTTAATTTTCTTATGTATCAGGTTGTTGCGTCTGATTTAGATGGTACATTGCTTTCCCCCGACCATACCCTGTCCCCTTATGCCAAAGAGACACTGAAATTGCTGACTGCTCGTGGTGTCAACTTTGTGTTCGCAACCGGTCGGCATCATGTTGATGTGGGGCAAATTCGCGATAACCTGGGGATTAAATCCTACATGATCACCTCCAACGGCGCGCGTGTGCATGATCCTGATGGAAAGCTGGTGTTCTCGCATAACCTGGATCGTGACATTGCCAGTGACCTGTTTGGTGTGGTGAATGCAAATCCGGACATCGTGACTAACGTTTATCGCGATGATGAGTGGTTTATGAACCGCCATCGCCCGGATGAAATGCGTTTTTTCAAAGAAGCGGTATTTAACTACTCGCTGTTTGAACCTGCGCTACTGGAGCCGGAAGGCATCAGCAAAGTGTTTTTCACCACCGACTCACACGAAAGGCTGCTACCGCTGGAGCAGGCGATTAATGCCCGCTGGGGCGATCGCGTGAACGTCAGTTTCTCCACTCTCACTTGTCTGGAAGTGATGGCTGGCGGCGTCTCGAAAGGCCATGCACTGGAAGCGGTAGCGAAAGCGATGGGTTACAGCCTTCAGGACTGCATTGCCTTCGGCGACGGAATGAATGATGCAGAGATGCTCTCCATGGCAGGAAAAGGCTGCATTATGGGGAATGCGCATCAGCGCCTGAAAGATCTGCATCCGGAACTGGATGTGATTGGTCTCAATGCCGACGATGCCGTGCCGCACTATCTGCGCGATCTC
Source organism: Citrobacter sp. Cm038 (assembly GCF_030333105.1). Taxonomy (NCBI): domain Bacteria; kingdom Pseudomonadati; phylum Pseudomonadota; class Gammaproteobacteria; order Enterobacterales; family Enterobacteriaceae; genus Citrobacter; species Citrobacter sp. Cm038. The sequence goes on from NZ_JAOWGO010000015.1 coordinate 57,276, forward strand.
TTTTTAAAGTAATTGTTCTTTAGTTGACCAGTTGTCAACTAAACTCTTCGCTACAATGGGTGTACCTTTTGTTCAGAGACATCCATTGTGGCGTTACTCATCATTACCACGATTCTGTGGGCCTTTTCTTTTAGCCTGTTTGGCGAGTACCTTGCCGGTCATGTCGATAGCTATTTTGCGGTACTGGTTCGTGTTGGGCTTGCGGCGCTGGTATTCCTGCCGTTTCTGCGTACCCGTGGGCACGGCGTAAAAACAATCGGTCTGTACATGTTGGTGGGAGCCATGCAGCTTGGCATCATGTATATGCTGAGTTTCCGTGCCTATCTCTATCTGACGGTTTCAGAGTTACTGTTGTTTACTGTCCTGACGCCGCTCTACATTACGCTAATTTATGACCTGATGAGCCGACGCCGCTTACGCTGGAGTTACGCGTTCAGCGCGTTACTGGCGGTGATTGGTGCAGGGATTATTCGTTACGATCAGGTGACCAGTCATTTCTGGACCGGTCTGCTTCTGGTGCAGCTTTCCAACATTAGCTTTGCCATCGGTATGGTGGGTTACAAGCGTCTGATGGAAACTCGTCCAATGCCACAACACAACGCCTTTGCCTGGTTTTATATGGGGGCGTTGCTGGTGGCGATTGTTGCCTGGTTCATGTTGGGGAATGCCCAAAAAATGCCTGAAACCACGTTGCAGTGGGGGATCTTGGTGTTTCTTGGGGTGGCGGCATCTGGCATTGGTTACTTTATGTGGAACTATGGCGCGACGCAGGTGGACGCGGGTACGCTGGGCATTATGAATAATATGCATGTGCCTGCGGGACTGTTGGTTAACCTGGCAATCTGGCATCAACAGCCTCACTGGCCGAGCTTTATCACTGGTGCGGCTGTGATAGTGGCCTCACTGTGGGTACATCGGCATTGGGTCGCTCCGCACTCCGCACAAACGGTAAGTGATCGCAGGCGTGATTCCGCGCTGAACGAATAAACGCTTCAGTGACTGGCTGGCGCTGCTCACCGTCGCGTACAGCGGCGTACAGTCGACTCCACAATCCATTGCCCAGGGTTTTGGTCACCACCAGACCCTGGCGTTCAAAACTCTCCACTACCCAGTGCGGCAAGGCGGCGATACCCATTCTGGCGGCAACCATTTGAATCAACAGCAGGGTGTTATCCACGCTCTTCAACGACGGGCTAATGCCAGCAGGCTGCAGGAAATGACGCCAGACATCCAGTCGACTGCGCTGTACCGGATAAATGAGAAGAGTCTCACTGGCTAAATCTTCCGGCGTGATCTGCGTTTTGCTGGCCAGCGGGTGATCGGGTGCCAGGATCAGACGCACTTCAAAATCGAACATCGGTGAGTAGTGCAAGCCACTACGCGGCAGAATGTCGGACGTCATTACCAGATCCAGCTCATCCTGCTGTAAGGCCGGCTGCGGATCGAACGTCACGCCGGATTTAAAATCCATCTCTACTTGCGGCCAATTTGCGCGGAAATTCTCCAGCGCGGGGGTCAACCACTGAATACAGCTATGACACTCAATGGCGATACGCAGCCGGGTTTGCTGCGGCTCATTACATGCCTGCAGCGCACGACCAATTTGTGGCAGCACCTGGTTTGCCAGTTGCAGCAAAATTTCGCCCTGCGGCGTAAAGCGCAAAGGCTGACTTTTGCGGACAAATAGTCGAAAGCCAAGACGCTGCTCCAGATCGCTGAACTGGTGAGACAGGGCGGATTGGGTCTGATGCAGCGTCGCTGCTGCGGCTGCCAGCGAACCACTATTCCGCAACGCTTGCAGCGTTTTCAGATGTTTAATCTCGATCATGAAAGTCCTTCACCTCGGCATGAACAAATTGCGCTTGAGGAATACACAGTACCTTTACATTATGGATGTGTAAACATCTGGACGGCTAAAATCCTTCGTCTTTTAAATTTATGGTGTGTTGGCTGCGTTTTTCCACCCCGGTCACTTACTTCAGTAAGCTCTCAGGGATGAATAAACTTGCCTCCTTCCCTAAATTCAAAATCTATAGGATTTACATATAATTAGAGGAAGAAAAATGACAATACTTAATCACACCCTCGGTTTCCCTCGTGTTGGCCTGCGCCGCGAGCTGAAAAAAGCACAAGAAAGCTACTGGGCGGGAAATTCCTCTCGTGAAGAGTTGCTGGTAGTAGGCCGTGAGCTGCGTGCCCGCCACTGGGATCAACAAAAGCAAGCGGGTATTGACCTTCTGCCGGTGGGGGACTTTGCCTGGTACGATCACGTCCTGACCACCAGTTTGCTGTTGGGTAACGTCCCGGCCCGCCATCAGAACAAAGACGGCTCTGTCGACATCGACACCTTATTCCGCATTGGCCGTGGCCGTGCACCGACCGGTCAACCGGCGGCGGCGGCAGAAATGACCAAATGGTTTAATACCAACTATCACTACATGGTGCCGGAGTTCACTAAAGGTCAGGAGTTCAAACTGACCTGGACCCAACTGCTGGACGAAGTTGACGAAGCGCAGGCGCTGGGTCACAAAGTGAAACCGGTGCTGCTGGGTCCTGTGACTTACCTGTGGCTGGGCAAAGTGAAGGGCGAGCAGTTTGACCGTCTGAGCCTGCTGAAAGACATTCTGCCAGTTTACCAGCAGGTGCTGACTGAGCTGGCGCAACGTGGCATTGAGTGGGTGCAGATTGATGAACCGGCACTGGTGCTGGAACTGCCGCTGGAGTGGCTGGATGCTTACAAATCAGCGTATGACGCGCTTACAGGACAAGTGAAGCTGCTGTTGACCACCTATTTCGAAGGAGTAACCCCGAATCTCGACACCATCACCGCACTGTCGGTACAGGGTCTGCATGTTGACCTGGTCCATGGTAAAGATGACGTGGCAGAACTGCACAAACGTTTGCCAACTGACTGGCTGTTCTCTGCGGGTCTGGTGAATGGCCGCAACGTCTGGCGTGCCGATTTAACCGAGAAATATGCGCAGATTAAAGACATTGTCGGCAAACGTGCGCTGTGGGTAGCCTCTTCGTGTTCCCTGCTGCACAGCCCAATTGATCTGAGTGTCGAGACTCGCCTTGATGCTGAAGTGAAGAGCTGGTTTTCTTTCGCTCTGCAAAAATGCGGTGAGCTGGCGCTGCTGCGTGATGCGCTGAACAGCGGTGATACTGCCGCGCTGGAGGAGTGGAGCGCGCCGATTCAGGCTCGTCGCCATTCAACCCGTGTACATAATGCAGCCGTTGAAAAACGTCTGGCTGCGATCACTGCACAGGACAGCCAGCGTACCAATGCTTATCCGGTACGTGCCGAAGCGCAGCGTGCGCGCTTTAACCTGCCGGCATGGCCGACCACGACCATTGGTTCCTTCCCGCAAACCACGGAAATTCGCGGCCTGCGTCTGGACTTCAAGAAAGGCAATCTTGACGCCAACAACTACCGCACCGGCATTGCGGAGCACATTAAACAGGCCATTGTAGAACAGGAGCGTTTAGGCCTCGACGTGCTGGTACACGGTGAAGCCGAGCGTAACGACATGGTGGAGTATTTCGGTGAGCATCTGGATGGCTTTGTCTTCACCCAGAACGGTTGGGTACAGAGTTACGGCTCTCGCTGCGTGAAGCCGCCAGTGGTAATTGGTGATGTCAGCCGTCCGGAAGCGATTACCGTTGAGTGGGCGAAGTACGCACAGTCACTGACTGATAAACCGGTTAAAGGCATGCTGACTGGCCCTGTGACTATTCTCTGCTGGTCATTCCCACGTGAAGATGTGACTCGTGAAACTATCGCTAAACAGATTGCGCTGGCGCTGCGTGATGAAGTCGCGGATCTGGAAGCCGCTGGCATTGGCATCATCCAGATTGACGAACCGGCATTGCGCGAAGGTCTGCCACTACGTCGCAGCGACTGGGCAGCATACCTGGAGTGGGGCGTGGAAGCTTTCCGCATTAATGCTGCGGTGGCGAAGGACGAAACCCAAATCCACACTCATATGTGTTATTGCGAGTTTAACGACATCATGGATTCGATTGCGGCGCTGGACGCAGACGTGATCACTATTGAAACCTCACGTTCTGACATGGAGCTGCTGGAGTCATTCGAAGAATTTGACTATCCGAATGAAATCGGACCGGGCGTGTACGACATCCACTCACCGAACGTTCCAAGTGTCGAGTGGATTGAAGCCCTGCTGAAGAAAGCTGAGCAACGTATCCCCGCAGAGCGTCTATGGGTGAACCCGGACTGCGGTCTGAAAACCCGCGGCTGGCCGGAAACCCGTGCCGCACTGGCAAACATGGTCAAAGCCGCGCAGAACCTGCGTCAGGCGTAAGATTAAAAACGGAGGTGCAAGCCTCTGTTCTGATGAGATGTTTTGTAAGCCGGGTAAGGCGTAGCCACTACCCGGCAAAATACGTTATTTCTTCCCGCCATAAAGTGCGAACCACTCCAGCATTCTTTGCCAGCCGTCTTTTGCAGACTCTTCATGATAGCTCGGACGGTAATCGGCGTTAAACGCGTGTCCGGCATCGGGATAGACCACGATTTCCGCTTTGGCATTCGCGGCGCGCAGTGCCTGACGCATCGTTTCGATAGTCTCTTGTGGAATACTGTGGTCCTGACCGCCGTAAAGCCCCAATACCGGTGCATTCAGGTCGGTAGCGATATCGACAGGGTGTTTAGGTGAGTTCAGGGTTTTGTCGCCAATCAGTTTTCCGTACCACGCCACAGCCGCTTTGAGCTGTGGATTGTGAGCGGCATACAGCCAGGCGATACGACCGCCCCAGCAAAAACCGGTGATCATCAGTTGATGTGCATCACCGCCGTTGCGGGAGGCCCAACTGGCAACGTGGTCCAGATCGGCCAGCACCTGGGAGTCAGGCACTTTAGCTACCAGGCCACTCAGTAGCGTAGGGATATCTGCAAAATCATTTGGATCGCCCTCGCGAAAATAGAGTTCCGGGGCGATAGCCAGATACCCTTCCAGCGCAAGTCGGCGGCAAACATCACGGATATGTTCATGAATGCCAAATATTTCCTGCACGACGATGACTACGGGCAGCGGGCCATCAGCCTGTTTTGGCCGCGCGTGATACGCCGGCATATCATCGCCTTGAGAAGGTATTGACGTTACACCTGCGATAATCGCGTTATCCGGTGTGTGAACTGTTGTTGATGCGGGTGGGGATGCAGCAGGTGCAAAGCCAGATTGTCGTATTGTTGTCATGGTATTCTCCGTACCCTTAAATAATCAGCAAAAAAGCGCATTGTTAACTATAGACACATGCAACGAATCACATTGCCTTAAACGGTCTATCTTTTGTGCAAGGCTTCCCGATGATGAGTAGTTAATGTGATGTGTGTCACTTTTTCACGGTAAATTAATGCAATTGATTTACATCATGGTGATGACTGTCACGAAAATATGTTTATGCCTTCGGTAAAGTGTCTTTTTGCTTCTTCTGACAAAACCGATTCACAGAGGAGTTTTTTATGTCTAAGTCTGATGTTTTTCATCTCGGCCTCACTAAGAACGATTTACAAGGGGCCCAGCTCGCTATCGTCCCTGGCGACCCGGAGCGTGTGGAAAAGATCGCCGCGCTGATGGATAAGCCGGTCAAGCTGGCATCTCATCGCGAATTCACTACCTGGCGTGCAGAACTGGATGGTAAAGCAGTGATCGTCTGCTCCACCGGTATCGGCGGCCCATCTACTTCTATCGCTGTAGAAGAACTGGCTCAACTGGGCATTCGTACCTTCCTGCGTATCGGCACTACTGGTGCTATTCAGCCGCATATCAATGTTGGTGATGTGCTGGTAACCACGGCATCAGTTCGCCTGGACGGTGCAAGCCTGCACTTTGCGCCAATGGAATTCCCGGCTGTTGCGGACTTCGAATGCACCACCGCGCTGGTTGAAGCAGCGAAATCTATCGGTGCAACTACTCACGTGGGCGTTACTGCCTCTTCTGATACCTTCTACCCAGGCCAGGAGCGTTACGACACCTTCTCTGGTCGTGTGGTGAGCCGTTTCAAAGGTTCTATGGAAGAGTGGCAGTCCATGGGCGTTATGAACTATGAAATGGAATCCGCTACGCTGCTGACTATGTGCGCAAGTCAGGGTCTGCGTGCAGGTATGGTTGCTGGTGTTATCGTCAACCGTACTCAGCAAGAGATCCCGAATGCAGAAACCATGAAGCAAACGGAAAGCCACGCGGTGAAAATCGTGGTAGAAGCAGCGCGTCGCCTGCTGTAATACACCCTTCTTTGTAAAAAGGCCGACGTGTTCGGCCTTTTTATTTTGCGTAGTGCCTCGCAGGAAATTCCTTTTAAACTGGACGTTTATACAGCACAATTCTATTTTGTGCAGGTAAGTCGTTGCTGTAAGGGGGCGTTGTGGATATTTCAATTATGATGAGTGCTGTGGTGGCGTTGGCTGCAGGGCTGCTTGTGGGTTGGCTGGCGACCAAAGCGCGTGCCGATCAGATCCGAGCAGATCTCATCGAAGAACGGCGTGAGTTGGATATTGCGCTGAGCGCCGCCCGGCAACAGCTTTCGCAGGAAGCCCACTGGCGAGAAGAGTGTGAGCTACTCAATAACGAGTTACGCAGCTTACACACCATCAACACCTCTCTGGAAGCCGATCTCCGGGAAGTCACCACCCGTCTGGAAGCGACGCAGCAGCACGCTGAAGATAAAATTCGCCAGATGATCAACAGTGAACAGCGTCTGAGCGAGCAGTTCGAAAACCTTGCGAACCGTATTTTTGAGCACAGCAACCGCCGCGTTGACGAGCAAAACCGGCAAAGCCTGAATAGTTTGCTTACGCCATTGCGTGAACAGCTGGACGGTTTTCGCCGTCAGGTTCAGGATAGCTTTGGTAAAGAGGCGCAGGAAAGGCACACTCTGGCGCACGAAATTCGTAATCTCCAGCAATTGAACGCGCAGATGGCGCAGGAAGCCGTTAACCTGACGCGGGCGTTGAAAGGGGATAACAAGACCCAGGGGAACTGGGGAGAAGTGGTGCTCACGCGAGTGCTGGAGGCTTCCGGTCTGCGTGAAGGCTATGAATATGAAACCCAGGTCAGTATTGAAAATGACGCGCGTTCACGGATGCAACCGGATGTTATTGTCAGACTGCCACAGGGAAAAGACGTGGTTATCGACGCTAAAATGACGCTGGTCGCCTACGAGCGCTATTTTAATGCAGAAGATGACTACACCCGGGAGAGCGCGTTGCAGGAGCATATTGCCTCTGTGCGTAACCATATTCGTCTGTTGGGACGCAAAGATTACCAACAGCTCCCAGGGTTACGCACGCTTGACTATGTACTGATGTTTATTCCCGTTGAACCTGCTTTTTTGCTTGCGCTGGACAGACAGCCCGAACTGATAACCGAAGCACTCAAAAATAACATTATGCTGGTTAGCCCTACTACGTTGTTGGTGGCATTGCGCACTATCGCGAATCTGTGGCGTTATGAACACCAGAGCCGTAACGCGCAGCAGATTGCAGATCGGGCCAGCAAGCTTTATGACAAAATGCGGTTGTTTATCGATGATATGTCGGCGATCGGCCAGAGTCTGGACAAAGCGCAGGACAACTACCGACAGGCGATGAAAAAACTCTCCTCAGGGCGTGGAAACGTCCTGTCGCAGGCAGAAGCGTTTCGTGGATTAGGTGTAGAAATTAAGCGCGAGATTAATCCTGAACTGGCTGAACAAGCCACAACTCAGGATGAAGAATACCGCTTACGCTCGGTCCCGGAGGCGCAGCTGGATGAGGCTTATCCCGATAATGCGGCGGCAAATCAGCAATCGAACTAGCCCGTTTGGGGTAGTTGAACCCGGCAGAAGGGTAGGGCAAATTGGCCCAATCTGTTACACTTCTCGAACATTTTATTGATGAGTAGGCACTGAGATGGTGGAAGATTCACAAGAAACGACGCACTTTGGCTTTCAGACCGTCGCTAAAGAGCAGAAAGCTGACATGGTGGCCCACGTTTTTCATTCTGTGGCGTCTAAATATGACGTTATGAATGATTTAATGTCATTTGGCATTCATCGTTTGTGGAAGCGCTTCACCATTGACTGTAGTGGCGTGCGTCGCGGACAAACCGTTCTGGATTTGGCGGGTGGTACGGGAGATCTGACGGCGAAATTTTCTCGCATGGTTGGTGAAACCGGTCAAGTCGTCCTGGCGGATATCAATGACTCAATGCTCAAAATGGGTCGCGAAAAGCTGCGCAATATCGGTGTGATTGGTAACGTCGAGTATGTCCAGGCAAATGCTGAGGCACTGCCTTTCCCTGACAATACCTTCGACTGCATCACGATTTCGTTTGGTCTTCGTAACGTAACGGAAAAAGAGAAAGCATTACGATCCATGTATCGGGTATTGAAGCCCGGTGGACGCTTGCTGGTGCTGGAGTTTTCCAAACCGATTATCGAACCTCTGAGCAAAGCGTATGATGCTTACTCTTTCCATATTCTGCCACGTATTGGTTCAATGGTGGCCAACGATGCAGAAAGCTACCGTTATCTGGCGGAGTCCATCCGCATGCATCCCGATCAGGACACCTTAAAAGCGATGATGCAAGATGCCGGGTTTGAAAGCGTGGATTACTACAACCTGACAGCAGGTGTGGTTGCGCTGCACCGTGGCTATAAGTTCTGACAGGAGATCGGGGATGCCTTTAAAACCCTTAGTGACCGCAGGAGTTGAAAACCTACTCAACACCTTTCTGTACCGTTCGCCTGCGCTGAAATCAGCCCGAACGCGTCTGCAGAGCAAGGTGCTGCGTGTGGATCTCAAAGGATTTTCGACACCGTTAGTCCTGGTGTTTAGTGAGCGCCAGGTCGATGTGCTGGGGGCCTGGGAAGGCGAAGCCGATTGCACCGTGATCACACATGCCAGCGTTTTACCGAAATTACGCGACCGGCAGCAACTCACAACCCTTATTCGTAGCGGCGAGCTGGAAGTTCAGGGCGATATTCAGGTGGTACAGAACTTTGTCGCTCTGGCTGACCTTGCAGAGTTTGATCCTGCTGAACTGTTAGCGCCCTATACCGGCGATATCGTCGCGGAAGGGGTCAGCAAAGCCCTGCGTGGTGGCGCGAAGTTTCTGTGTCACACCATGCAACGTCAGCAGCGTTACGTTGCCGAAGCGATCACTGAAGAGTGGCGTATGGCTCCTGGTCCGCTTGAGGTTGCATGGTTCGCGGAAGAAACGGCAGCCGTTGAGCGTGCGGTTGAATCTCTGGCCAAACGGCTGGAAAAACTGGAGGTCAAATGACGCCAGGTGAAGTACGGCGCCTTTATTTCATCATTCGCACTTTTTTAAGCTACGGTCTTGATGAACTCATCCCCAAAATGCGTATTACGCTGCCGCTTCGGTTGTGGCGTTACACCTTGTTCTGGATGCCTAATCGGCATAAAGAAAAGCCACTGGGTGAGAGACTGAGACTGGCGTTGCAAGAATTGGGGCCAGTGTGGATCAAGTTTGGTCAAATGCTCTCCACCCGTCGTGACCTTTTCCCTCCGCATATCGCCGATCAACTGGCACTGTTGCAGGATCGTGTTGCCCCCTTTGATGGACAAAGAGCAAAACAGCAAATTGAAGAAGCAATGGGTGGGTTACCCGTTGAGGCATGGTTTGATGATTTTGAGATCCAGCCACTGGCATCTGCGTCCATTGCACAGGTACACACGGCCCGACTGAAATCGAATGGTAAAGAGGTCGTGATCAAGGTTATTCGCCCGGACATTCTGCCGGTTATCAAAGCGGATTTAAAACTGATCTATCGCCTTGCCCGTTGGGTTCCTCGCTTGCTGCCTGACGGTCGCCGTTTGCGGCCGACGGAAGTGGTTCGCGAATATGAGAAGACATTAATTGATGAGTTGAATTTGCTGCGTGAATCGGCGAATGCTATTCAATTGCGCCGCAATTTTGAAGACAGCCCGATGCTGTACATCCCGGAAGTGTATTCCGACTATTGCAGTCAGAACATGATGGTGATGGAGCGTATTTACGGTATCCCCGTTTCGGATGTTGCAACGCTTGAGAAGAACGGCACCAACATGAAGTTGTTGGCCGAGCGCGGTGTGCAGGTCTTCTTTACTCAGGTATTCCGTGACAGTTTTTTCCATGCCGATATGCATCCTGGCAACATTTTTGTCAGCTATGAACACCCTGAAAATCCAAAGTACATCGGCATAGATTGCGGGATTGTTGGCTCATTAAATAAAGAAGATAAACGCTATCTGGCTGAAAACTTCATTGCGTTCTTTAATCGTGACTACCGTAAGGTTGCAGAGCTGCATGTAGATTCTGGCTGGGTTCCACCGGATACCAACGTCGAAGAATTTGAATTTGCTATTCGTACCGTCTGCGAGCCGATATTTGAAAAGCCGCTGGCGGAGATTTCATTTGGTCACGTGCTGCTGAATCTGTTTAATACGGCACGTCGATTTAACATGGAAGTCCAGCCCCAACTGGTGCTGTTGCAGAAAACACTGCTGTATGTTGAAGGCGTTGGGAGACAGCTTTATCCGCAGTTGGATTTGTGGAAGACGGCCAAGCCATTTCTTGAATCCTGGATTAAAGAGCAGGTCGGAATTCCCGCCCTTGTCAGGGCATTTAAAGAAAAAGCACCGTTCTGGGTCGAAAAAATGCCAGAAATACCTGAACTGGTGTATGACAGTTTGCGCCAGGGCAAATATTTACAGCACAGTGTTGATAAGATTGCGCGCGAGCTTCATGCGAATCACGTCCGTCAGGGACAATCTCGTTATTTATTGGGTATTGGCGCGACGTTGTTGTTAAGTGGGACATTCTTGCTGGTAAGCCGTCCTGAGTGGGGGCTTATGCCTGGTTGGTTAATAGCGGGCGGCGTCATTGCCTGGCTGATCGGCTGGCGCAAAATGCGCTGAATTTTTCATCGCTCAAGGCAGGTCGTGTAACGTATACTACGGCCTTATTAATTCATCATCTATGACAGAGGAACATGTATGGGTGGTATCAGTATCTGGCAGTTGTTGATCATTGCCGTCATCGTTGTGCTGCTATTCGGCACCAAGAAACTCGGCTCCATCGGTTCCGATCTTGGTGCGTCTATTAAAGGCTTCAAGAAAGCGATGGGAGATGATGAACCCAAGCAGGATAAATCCAGTCAGGACGCTGATTTTACTGCTAAATCCATCACCGATAAGCAGGGCGAAGTGAAAAAAGAAGACGCCAAAAGCCACGATAAAGAGCAGGTATAATCCGTGTTTGATATCGGTTTTAGCGAACTGTTATTGGTGTTCGTGATAGGCCTCATCGTATTGGGGCCACAACGATTGCCGGTTGCGGTAAAAACGGTCGCGGGCTGGGTTCGTGCGTTGCGTTCCCTTGCAACTACTGTTCAGAATGAACTGACCCAGGAGCTTAAGCTTCAGGAGTTTCAGGACAGCCTGAAGAAGGTTGAGAAAGCGAGCCTGACAAATCTGACGCCGGAGCTGAAAGCATCGATGGATGAATTGCGTGAAGCTGCAGAGTCGATGAAGCGTTCTTACAGCGTTAACGAGCCTGAGAAAGCGAGCGATGAAGCGCACACTATCCATAATCCGGTGGTGAAAGATAGCGAAGCGCAGCATGAAGGGGTTACTCCTGCTTCCGCTGAAACGCAGGCCAGCTCGCCGGAGCAAAAACCGCAATCCACGGGTACCAGGACATCTGAATCGACGGAAACCGCGTCCGAAACAGTGATGGACGCTGAAAAGAAAACCGCCGCGCCTGTTGTCGAATCCTCCCCATCGTCGAGTGATAAACCGTAAACATGGCTGTAGAAGATACTCAACCGCTCATCACGCATCTTATTGAGCTGCGTAAGCGACTCCTGAACTGCATTATTGCCGTAATGGTAATCTTTTTGGCGTTGGTTTATTTTGCCAACGACATTTACCATATGGTTGCGGCACCGCTGATAAAACAGATGCCGCAGGGTGCGACGATGATCGCCACGGATGTGGCCTCGCCGTTTTTTACCCCGATAAAACTCACTTTCATGGTGTCGCTGATCCTTTCAGCGCCAGTGATCCTGTATCAGGTATGGGCGTTTATTGCTCCTGCTTTGTATAAGCATGAGCGTCGCCTTGTTGTGCCATTACTGGTTTCCAGTTCGTTGCTGTTCTATATCGGTATGGCATTTGCCTACTTTGTCGTCTTCCCGTTAGCCTTTGGTTTCCTTGCTAATACGGCACCGCAAGGCGTACAAGTATCGACAGATATTGCCAGTTACCTTAGCTTCGTGATGGCGCTATTTATGGCTTTTGGGGTCTCTTTTGAGGTTCCTGTTGCCATTGTGCTGCTGTGCTGGATGGGTATTACGACGCCTGATGACTTGCGTAAGAAACGTCCATACGTTGTTGTCGGTGCATTTGTCGTGGGGATGTTACTGACCCCGCCAGATGTCTTCTCGCAAACGCTGTTGGCAATACCAATGTACTGCCTGTTTGAAGTGGGCGTTTTCTTCTCCCGTTTCTATGTCGGTAAGCGACGTACGCGAGACGAAGATAACGAGGCTGAGAATGCAAAAGAAGCTGAAGCCACCGAGAAAACCGAAGAATAAATTCAACCGCCCGTCAGGGCGGTTGTCATATGGGAGGAAGCATGTTTGATATTGGCGTTAATTTAACCAGTTCACAATTTGCGAAAGACAGGGATGAGGTTGTAGCGCGCGCCTTTGCGGCCGGTGTTCACGGTATGCTTCTGACCGGAACGAACCTGCATGAAAGCCAGCAGGCGCTAAAGTTGGCGCAGCATTACCCGAATTGTTGGTCCACAGCCGGCGTCCATCCGCATGATAGTAGCCAGTGGCAATCCTCAACCGAAGAAGCGATAGTCGCTCTGGCAAACCAGTCTGAAGTGGTCGCCATTGGTGAATGCGGTCTGGATTTCAATCGTAATTTCTCCACGCCACAAGAGCAGGAGCGGGCTTTTGAGGCACAACTGCGTATTGCCGCTGAACTGCAGATGCCAGTTTTCATGCATTGCCGGGATGCGCATGACCGTTTTCTGGCATTGCTGGAACCCTGGCTGGACAGCATTCCAGGCGCGGTACTGCATTGCTTCACCGGTTCACGTCAGGAGATGCAGGACTGCGTGGACAGAGGGCTTTATATTGGTATTACCGGATGGGTCTGCGATGAGCGTCGGGGGATGGAGCTTAGGGAGCTGTTACCTTTTATTCCGGTAGAGAGGCTCCTGATCGAAACTGATGCGCCTTATTTACTGCCCCGCGATTTAACACCTAAACCGTCTACACGGCGTAATGAGCCGGCCTACCTGCCGCACATTCTTGAACGGATTGCACACTGGCGCGGGGAAGATCCTCAATGGCTATCAACAACAATCGACTCCAACGTGAGAACGCTGTTTGAAGTTACCTTCTAAGGTAGATTAAATTTTTCGAAAACCGGTATTTTTCACGCTCTGCTTAACCTCTTTATTCAACAGGTTAAGCAGAAGCATAGAGCGCGCTTCGCCATCAGGTTCAGTGAAGATCGCTTTCAATCCTTCAAATGCACCTTCAGTGATAATCACATAGTCCCCTGGATAAGGGGTTTCCGGATCAACAACACCCTCGGGTTTGTAGATGGAAAGCTGGTGAATAACTGCAGAGGGAACCGTCGCTGGTGTTGCTCCAAAGCGTACAAAATGGCTGACGCCACGCGTGGCATTGATCGTCGTGGTGTGGATCACTTCCGGGTCGAATTCGACAAACATGTAATTAGGGAAAAGTGGCTCACTGATTGTGGTACGTTTGCCGCGCACCATTTTTTCCAGGGTGATCATAGGCGTCAGGCAGTTCACCGCCTGCCTTTCCAGGTGTTCCTGGGCACGCTGAAGTTGCCCGCGTTTGCAGTACAGTAAATACCAGGATTGCATAATAACTCTTATCCGCTTGTTCTGAGCGCAAGCATAACAAAAGCCATGCGCTAAGTTAATTATACCCGACTTAAAGCAACTCGAAATCCGTTGGGTATATACTCCCGGGGCTTAGATGTACCGCCAGAGTTCACGCTAATTTAACAAAAATACAGCATCGCAATGATGAACGCCGTATAATGAAGCGCTTACGAAGAGGCCACAATGGACGCCATGAAATATCACGATTTACGCGACTTCCTGACGCAACTTGAGCAGCAAGGCGAGCTCAAACGCATCACGCTTCCGGTGGATCCCCATCTGGAAATCACTGAAATAGCCGATCGCACCCTGCGTGCTGGTGGGCCTGCGTTGCTGTTTGAGAATCCCAAAGGCTATTCAATGCCAGTGCTGTGTAACCTGTTTGGCACGCCGAAGCGTGTTGCCATGGGAATGGGACAAGAAGATGTCTCTGCGTTGCGGGAAGTGGGTAAGTTGTTGGCGTTTTTGAAAGAGCCTGAGCCGCCAAAAGGATTTCGCGATCTGTTTGATAAGCTGCCGCAGTTCAAGCAGGTACTGAACATGCCGACTAAGCGGTTACGCGGTGCGCCTTGTCAGCAAAAAATCTATTCAGGCGATGATGTCGATCTAAACCGTATTCCGATAATGACCTGCTGGCCGGAAGATGCAGCTCCGCTGATCACCTGGGGACTCACCGTAACGCGGGGCCCCCATAAAGAGCGACAGAATCTGGGTATTTACCGCCAGCAGCTGATTGGCAAAAATAAACTCATCATGCGCTGGCTTTCTCATCGTGGCGGCGCGCTTGATTATCAGGAGTGGTGTGCGGCTCATCCAGGCGAACGTTTCCCGGTTTCCGTTGCGCTGGGCGCTGATCCGGCAACGATTCTGGGGGCCGTAACGCCAGTACCTGATACGTTATCGGAATACGCTTTTGCGGGCTTGTTACGTGGTACCAAGACCGAAGTGGTTAAATGTATTTCCAACGATCTCGAAGTTCCTGCCAGCGCGGAGATTGTGTTGGAAGGGTATATAGAGCCGGGAGAAATGGCGCCGGAAGGCCCGTATGGCGATCATACAGGCTACTACAATGAGGTGGATAGCTTCCCTGTTTTCACCGTTACACACATTACTCAGCGTGAAGATGCGATTTATCACTCGACTTACACCGGCCGTCCGCCAGATGAGCCTGCGGTACTAGGCGTGGCGCTGAACGAAGTTTTCGTGCCTATTCTGCAAAAACAATTCCCGGAAATCGTCGATTTTTACCTGCCGCCGGAAGGCTGCTCTTATCGACTGGCCGTAGTGACGATGAAAAAGCAGTACGCTGGCCATGCTAAACGCGTCATGATGGGTGTTTGGTCGTTTTTACGTCAGTTTATGTACACCAAATTTGTTATTGTCTGCGATGATGATGTCAACGCACGTGACTGGAACGATGTGATTTGGGCAATTACCACCCGTATGGACCCGGCAAGGGATACGGTTCTGGTAGAAAATACGCCAATTGATTACCTGGATTTTGCCTCGCCGGTTTCCGGCCTTGGTTCAAAAATGGGACTGGATGCCACAAATAAATGGCCGGGTGAAACCCAACGTGAGTGGGGACGCCCGATTAAAAAAGATCCTGAAGTGACTGCGCGTATTGACGCAATTTGGGATGAATTGGCCATCTTTAATGACGGCAAAAGCGCCTGAGGCGCGATCATTTTGCCTATTGATCCGACAGAGAGAGCGCATGACAACCTTAAGCTGTAAAGTGACCTCGGTAGAAGCTATCACTGACACCGTATATCGCGTTCGTTTAGTGCCAGACGCGGCGTTTTCCTTTCGTGCTGGTCAGTATTTAATGGTCGTGATGGATGAACGGGATAAGCGTCCGTTTTCCATGGCATCTACACCGGATGAGCACGGATTCATTGAGCTGCACGTTGGCGCCTCTGAGCTAAATCTTTATGCCATGGCCGTTATGGATCGAATTCTGAAAGACCGGGAAATTAAGGTCGATATTCCACACGGTGAAGCCTGGCTGCGTGATGATGAAAATCGTCCGCTGATCCTGATCGCTGGCGGTACAGGGTTCTCTTATGTGCGCTCAATTTTGCTAACAGCACTGGCGCGTAATCCAGACCGTGATGTCACGATTTACTGGGGCGGGCGAGAAGAGAAGCATCTTTATGATCTCTCCGAGCTGGAAGCCCTGTCAGTTAATCACCCTAATCTGCGCGTTGAGCCAGTGGTGGAACAACCTGAAGCGGGTTGGCGTGGTCGCACGGGCACAGTATTAACCGCTGTATTGCAGGATTACGGTACCCTGGCGGAACATGATATCTATATCGCCGGACGTTTTGAGATGGCAAAAATCGCACGCGACCTGTTTTGCAATGAACGCAGCGCGCGTGAAGACCGCCTGTTTGGCGACGCTTTCGCATTTATTTAAGCAGGGTGCGCCGGAGCTTTTCCGGCGCATTCAGGTCGTTAATGCCCGATCACTCACTCCCTGAATTGCTGAGATTGCTGGTTCGGTCTCTGTGAATCTCCCCGTTCGTGACGAATTACCCTCATCGTTATTTTTTAGTAAACACAGGTGTTTTGCCTTGACGCTCTATTTGCCATGTTTTTATATAAAAACTATCGTCAAAATTCTATTTTGTGATGTCTGTCTTTGTGTTTAGTAAACAAAAAAGTCAGTCTGTGCAGAGATAATTTTGCGTCAAGCGAATGGGGGAATCATGAGGCTCGGACTGGATATTGGTGGGACTAAAATCGAAGCAGTGGTGATTGATAACACGGGTGAGATTATTTACCGCGAACGATGCAGTACACCAAAGCAGAGCTACGGCGATTTTTTCCGGGTCGTCACGGACGCTATCGTGAAAGCCATGAAGACCGTTAATCGACCATTATCAGTCGGTGTGGGTGTGCCCGGCGCAGTCGACAGTGATGGGTTAATAAAAAACTCCAATATTCTGGTGCTCAATCAACAACCCTTCGCACGCGATCTTGAGCAGGCGCTGGGAATACCTGTGCCCGTAACCAACGACGCCAACTGTTTTACGTTGTCGGAGGCCATGGACGGAAGCGGGCGCGGGTATGGAGTAGTGTTTGGAGTGATCCTTGGTACGGGATGCGGTGGTGGATTGTGTGTCGATAACCGTTTGATCTCAGGCCCTAATGCCTGTGCGGGAGAGTGGGGACATAATGCGCTACCGCGTTACAATGAAGAGCGGGACGGCGCGGCGGTAACGTGCTATTGCGGGCAGTTAAACTGTATTGAGAGTTTTATTTCGGGCAGCGGCCTGGAGCGTCAGTACCTGAATCACACCACGCAACATGCCGGTGTTCCTCAAATAATGAAACGGGTCGAGTCTGGTGACGTAGACGCCTGCCTGCTATGGGAGCGCTACTGCGATCAATTAGCCCGAGCGTTAGCTGGCGTGGTCAATACGCTTGATCCAGATGTTATCGTGTTGGGCGGCGGAGTATCCAATATTGGCATACTCTATTCAGGCTTACAGGCGCGGGTGGCACAGTACGTATTTGGAAAACAGTGCCGCACGCCGATTGTCCAGGCTCGTCACGGCGACAGCAGCGGCGTACGTGGTGCCGCCTGGCTGGGTGCACAACAGCCTGCGACCGCAACTACCCGTATGATGACGCACGATCAATGAGAGTGAAATGACGAAACCTGTACGAATCAGAGATATTGCCGAAGCCTGCGGTGTGTCGGTTGGCGCTGTTTCCCGCGCACTAAAAGGGCAACCGGGGCTGCGTGAGGATACCCGATTGCGCATTATTTCTGTGGCGGAACAGCAGGGCTACGATTTCTCCCGTCTGCGTAGCGATAAACTCAGGCGCGTCCTGTTTTTGTTGCATCGCCAGCACAACATTAGTCGGGCATTACCGTTTTATTCACCGCTGTTGTTGGGCATAGAAGAAGTATGTCGTGATCACAATATTGCGCTGAGCTTTCTCTCTATTGGTCCTGGTGACGCAGTGGGTGAACAGGTGATGCTGCATCAGCCTGATGCGCTGATCTGTGCCGGATTTTTTGAGCCTGAACTGCTTGGGCTACTGCAACAAATGAAGCTGCCAATGGTACTGGTGGATTTGTGGGTGCCTGGTTTGCCATGCGTCAATCCGGATAATACCCAGGGTGGCTATCTGGCCACTCGACATCTAATCGAACAAGGGCGCAGTCGCATTGCCTTTCTTGCCAGCACACTCTCTCATTACAGTATTCGCCAGCGTGAGAAGGGCTATCGCCAGGCGTTGTATGACGCTCGTCTACTGATGCCGCCAGAGTATGAAGCCATTGCGCCACCGCTTCTGGATACTGAACAATCACTGGTCGAAGCGGTCAACGAATTGTTCAGGTTGCCCGAGCCGCCCGATGCCATTTTTGCTTATAACGATGCGGCAGCGCTGGTGGTTCAGCGAGTGTGTGCGCAGCAAGGTATACGTATCCCGGAAGATCTTTCACTGGTAGGGTTTGATGATATTGATGCCGCAGCCTGGTCACATCCGCCGCTGACCACCATTGCCGTTGATAAACAGCAACTGGGGCGTGAAGCACTGCGTTTGTTGTTGGAAGAACAGCAGGAACAGAATTTGTTGCTACCCGTGCAGTTAGTGGTCCGTACCAGTTCTGTGAAATAAAAAACCCGCCCCTGACAGGCGGGAAAAACGGCAACTAATTGTTATACAGTGGCGCTGTCGTTGCAGGCCGGATAAGACGATATTGCGTCGCCATCCGGCATGGTTGCCGGGGCATTTCGCTTACCCGACCTGCAATAGATGACACTCTCTGATTAAACTCGCTCAAATACTGTCGCGATCCCCTGACCCAACCCGATACACATCGTCGCCAGACCAAACTGCACGTCTTTGCGCTCCATCAGGTTCAGCAAGGTGGTGCTGATACGTGCACCGGAACATCCCAGTGGATGACCTAGTGCGATCGCGCCGCCGTTGAGGTTGATCTTCTCGTCAATCTGCTCCATCAGTCCCAGATCTTTAATGCATGGAAGGATCTGCGCGGCAAAGGCTTCGTTCATTTCAAACAGACCGATATCGCGGGTGGAGAGCCCTGCTTTTTTCAGCGCCAGCTTTGAGGCCGGGACCGGGCCATAACCCATGATTGAGGGGTCGCAGCCGACAACCGCCATTGAACGAATACGGGCGCGTGGTTTCAGACCCAGTTCACGAGCGCGGCTTTCACTCATCACCAGCATGGCAGCTGCGCCATCAGAGAGAGCTGAAGATGTTCCGGCAGTAACTGTACCGCTGACTGGGTCGAACGCCGGGCGCAGGGTGGACAGCGCTTCGACGGTGGTTTCCGGGCGGATAACTTCATCGTAGTTAAACTGTTTCAACACGCCGTCAGCATCGTGGCCACTGGTCGGGATTATTTCATTTCTGAATGCGCCAGACTGTGTCGCTGCCCAGGCCCGGGCGTGTGAGCGTGCGGCGAAGGCATCCTGCATTTCACGGCTGATACCGTGCATACGGGAGAGCATTTCTGCCGTCAGGCCCATCATTCCCGCCGCTTTAGCAACGTTGCGACTCATACCCGGATGGAAATCGACGCCGTGACTCATGGGGACGTGGCCCATATGCTCCACGCCGCCAACCAGACACGCTTGTGCATCGCCGGTCATGATCATGCGTGCCGCGTCGTGCAGTGCCTGCATGGATGAACCGCACAGGCGATTGACCGTTACTGCCGGGACGGAGTGCGGAACTTCTGCCAGCAGCGCGGCGTTACGGGCGATGTTGAACCCTTGCTCCAGCGTCTGTTGTACGCAGCCCCAGTAAATGTCATCGAGAGCCGCAGGATCAAGCGCGGGATTACGCGCCAGCAGGCTACGCATTAAATGTGCGGAGAGATCTTCTGCCCGCACGTTACGAAACGCCCCCCCTTTCGAACGGCCCATCGGGGTACGGATCGCATCAACAATTACAACCTGTTCCATTGTGACTCCTTAAGCCGTTTTCAGGTCGCCAACCGGGCGGGCAGGCTCAACCTGGGGATAATACGGTTCGTTATGACGTGCTTTATTGCGCAATCCTTCCGGGACGTCATACAGCGGACCGAGGTGCTGATACTGTTGCGCCATATCGAGATATTTCGCGCTGCCGAGTGTATCCAGCCAGCGGAACGCACCGCCATGGAACGGAGGGAAGCCCAGGCCGTAAACCAGCGCCATATCTGCCTCTGCTGGACTGGCAATAATGCCTTCTTCCAGGCAGCGGACCACTTCGTTGACCATCGGGATCATCATGCGGGCGATAATCTCTTCATCGCTAAAATCGCGCTTCGGCTGACTGACATCTGCCAGCAGACTATCAACAGTGGCATCCTCTTCTTTCTTCGGTTTACCTTTGTTGTCTTCTTTATAGCGCCAGAAGCCGAGGCCGTTTTTCTGTCCAAAGCGACTGGCGTCAAATAATGCGTCAATCGCGTCGCGATAATCTTTTTGCATGCGTTGTGGGAAGCCTGCTGACATGACTGCCTGCGCGTGATGGGCGGTATCAATGCCGACGACATCCAGCAGATATGCCGGACCCATCGGCCAGCCAAACTGTTTCTCCATCACTTTATCGACTTTGCGGAAGTCCGCTCCATCACGCAGTAGCTGGCTGAAACCAGCAAAGTACGGGAACAGCACACGGTTAACGAAGAAGCCGGGGCAGTCGTTGACCACAATCGGCGTCTTACCCATACGGCTTGCCCAGGCGACAACTTTGGCGATGGTTTCATCCGAGCTTTTTTCACCGCGAATGATCTCTACCAGAGGCATACGGTGCACCGGGTTAAAGAAGTGCATGCCGCAGAAGTTTTCCGGACGCTTCAGAACGCTGGCCAGTTCACTAATTGGAATAGTGGAGGTGTTTGAGGCCAGCACGGTATCATGGCGAACCTTCTCTTCGGTCTCTGCCAGTACTGCTTTTTTCACTTTCGGATTCTCAACGACCGCTTCCACTACCACATCTACGCGCTCAAAGCCGGTATAGTCGAGGGTGGGATGAATGGTTGAAATCACGCCTGCCATTTTCAGACCATCAATCTTGCCGCGCTCAAGCTGTTTGTTCAGCAGTTTGGCGGCTTCAGTCATACCAAGCGTCAATGATTTATCATTGATGTCTTTCATGATAACCGGCACACCTTTCCAGGCAGACTGGTAAGCGATACCGCCGCCCATAATGCCTGCGCCCAATACTGCGGCCTGCTTCGGTGCCTCAATGTCTTTAGTCAGCTTCTTCGCTTTTGCTTTTACGTACTGATCGTTGAGGAAGATACCGACCAGCGCGCGTGCTTCACTGGTGTGCGCCAGTGGCACAAAGCTTTTATTTTCCAGATTCAGTGCTTCTTCACGACCAAAGCGTGCTGCGGCTTCAATCGTTTTTACCGCGGTGATGGGGGCAGGGTAATGTTTACCTGCAGTCTGCGCGACCATGCCTTTGGCGATGGTAAAACTCATTGCGGCTTCAATTTTGCTGAGTTTCAGTGGTTCCAGTTTCGGCTGGCGTTTGGCCTTCCACTCGAGGTCGCCGTTGATTGCCTGACGTAATACAGCCATCGCGCCATCAAGCAGTTTTTCCTGCTTAACAATGCCATCGACCAGGCCAACTTTCAGTGCCTGCTCAGCGCTGATATCTTTACCCGCCGCAATAATTTCCAGCGCGCTGTCGGCGCCCAGTATACGTGGCATACGCACAGAGCCGCCAAAGCCCGGCATAATGCCCAGCTTCGTTTCCGGCAGACCGATACGCAGGTCCGGCGTTGCCAGACGGTAATCGGTCGCCAGCACGCACTCGCAACCGCCGCCCAGCGCATAACCGTTTACGGCGGCAATGGTTGGCACCGGTAAATCTTCCAGCCGGTTAAAGACGCTGTTGGCAAAATGCAGCCACTGGCTTAGCTGCTCTTCAGGAACAAGAAACAATGAAAGGAATTCGGTGATATCGGCGCCAACAATAAAGGCCGCTTTATTCGAGCGCAGCAGCAGACCTTTTAAATCTGTCTGCTTTTCCAGCACATCAAGCGCATGGCCCAGGCTGGCTACGGTTGCCGTATCGAGTTTGTTGACCGAGCCAGGGGCATCGAACACCAGTTCGGCGATGCCATCTTCCAGCCAGTCGAGGTACAGGGTGTCGCCTTTGTAAAGCATGTCAGTCTCCTGAATCCGCAAGGTGATCTGGTCATACCAGATGAATCGAAGTGTGTATTTTATGTTAATAAAATGCAAATGAATGATTAAAGAAATGACGATTCGATCACGCTCGGCAGAAATCACGCAGCTACAGAACGATGTGCTAAGATGCGGTGACTTGAGGTCAAAAAAACAGAAGGGTAAATAATGGAATCACTGGCCGCACTCTATAAAAATCATATTGTTACCTTACAGGAACGGACCCGCGATGCGCTGGCTCGTTTTAAGCTGGATGCGTTACTTATTCACTCCGGCGAGCTGTTAAACGTTTTTCTCGACGATCATCCATATCCGTTTAAGGTTAATCCGCAGTTTAAAGCCTGGGTACCTGTCACGCAGGTTCCTAACTGTTGGTTGCTGGTAGATGGCGTTAATAAGCCTAAATTGTGGTTCTACTTGCCGGTCGACTACTGGCACAACGTTGAACCGCTACCGACCTCTTTCTGGACGGAAGAAATTGACATTATTGCGCTGCCAAAAGCCGATGGTATTGGCGGCCAACTGCCAGCTGCACGCGGTAATATTGGTTATATCGGCCCGGTTCCTGAGCGTGCGTTGCAACTGGACATCGCTGCCAGCAATATCAACCCGAAAGGGGTGATCGACTATCTTCATTATTATCGTGCGTATAAAACGGATTACGAGCTGGCCTGTATGCGTGAAGCGCAGAAAATGGCGGTGAGTGGGCATCGTGCGGCAGAAGAAGCCTTCCGTTCCGGTATGAGCGAGTTCGACATTAACCTGGCCTATTTGACTGCCACGGGTCATCGTGACACCGACGTGCCTTACAGCAATATCGTGGCCCTCAACGAACATGCCTCCGTACTGCATTACACCAAACTGGATCACCAGGCGCCGTCAGAAATCCGCAGTTTCCTGCTGGATGCTGGCGCGGAATACAACGGTTATGCGGCAGACCTGACGCGAACCTGGTCGGCGAAAAGCGACAACGACTATGCGCAACTGGTGAAAGACGTTAACGACGAAGAACTGGCGCTGATTGCAACCATGAAGGCTGGCGTCAGCTATGTGGATTATCACATTCAGTTCCATCAACGTATTGCAAAGCTGTTGCGTAAACATCAAATCATCACCGGTATGAGTGAAGAGGCGATGGTAGAGAACGATCTCACCGGGCCGTTTATGCCGCACGGCATTGGCCACCCGCTGGGTCTGCAGGTTCATGATGTTGCTGGCTTTATGCAGGATGACAGCGGTACACACCTTGCTGCACCATCAAAGTATCCCTACCTGCGCTGTACGCGCGTGCTGCAGCCGGGCATGGTCCTGACTATCGAGCCGGGTATTTACTTTATCGAATCGCTGCTGGCGCCATGGCGCGAAGGGCAATTCAGCAAGCACTTTAACTGGCAGAAAATTGAAGCGCTGAAGCCGTTCGGTGGTATTCGTATTGAAGATAACGTGGTTATCCACGAGAGCAATGTCGAAAACATGACGCGGGATTTAAAACTGGCGTAATGGACAGTTGGTTAATCCCTGCGGCGCCGGTTAGCGTTGTTGAAGAGATCAAAAAAAGCCGCTTTATTACTCTGCTCGCGCATACGGATGGTGTGGAAGCGGCGAAAGCCTTTGTTGAGTCAGTTAGAGCGGAACACCCGGACGCGCGCCACCATTGTGTGGCGTGGGTGGCGGGTGCGCCGAATGATTCGCAACAGCTGGGATTCTCGGATGATGGTGAACCAGCGGGGACGGCAGGGAAACCGATGCTTGCTCAACTGATGGGGAGCGGTGTCGGTGAAATTACCGCCGTGGTGGTACGCTACTACGGCGGTATTCTTCTCGGTACGGGTGGGCTGGTGAAAGCCTACGGCGGCGGCGTGAATCAGGCTTTACGTCAGTTAACAACGCAGCGCAAGACGCCATTAACCGAATATACTTTGCAGTGTGAGTACGGCCAGTTGGCTGGCATTGAAATATTGTTGGGGCAGTTTGACGGTAAAATAATTTCCAGTGATTACCAGGCATTTGTTCGGCTCAGGGTAGCGCTTCCTTATGCGAAAGTGGATGAATTTTCGGCAAAGCTGGCGGATTTTAGTCGTGGTTCATTGCAATTGTTAGCGATTGAAGAATAATCCCCACCTCATTTTGAAGAATTAAGGAAGCGGCAGAGATGCATTTTCGCGCCATAACCCGAATCGTTGGACTACTGGTCATCTTATTTTCGGGGACAATGATCCTCCCCGGACTGGTAGCTCTCATCTACCGTGATGGTGCGGGTCGTGCATTTACGCAAACTTTCTTTGTCGCGCTGGCAATTGGTTCCATGCTGTGGTGGCCGAACCGTAAGGAAAAGGGTGAACTGAAATCCCGCGAAGGGTTTCTGATCGTCGTCTTGTTCTGGACCGTGCTGGGCAGCGTGGGTGCGCTACCATTTATCTTTTCCGAAAGTCCTAACCTCACGATTACTGATGCGTTTTTCGAATCCTTTTCGGGGTTAACAACGACAGGTGCGACGACGCTGGTGGGGCTGGATTCATTGCCGCACGCCATTCTCTTTTATCGCCAAATGCTGCAATGGTTTGGTGGTATGGGGATCATCGTGCTGGCGGTCGCTATCCTGCCTATTCTTGGCGTCGGTGGTATGCAGCTCTATCGGGCAGAAATGCCTGGGCCGCTCAAAGATAATAAAATGCGTCCGCGTATTGCTGAAACGGCAAAAACGTTATGGCTTATCTATGTACTGCTGACGATTGCATGTGCGCTGGCGCTATGGTTTGCCGGGATGCCGGCGTTTGATGCCATTGGGCACAGTTTTGCCACCATTGCTATTGGCGGCTTCTCTACACACGATGCCAGTGTTGGCTATTTCGACAGCCCCACTATTAACACGATTATTGCTATCTTTTTACTGATCTCCGGTTGTAACTATGGTCTGCACTTCTCTTTATTAAGTGGGCGTAGTTTAAAGGTCTACTGGCGTGACCCGGAATTTCGCATGTTCATCGGTGTGCAGTTGACGCTGGTGGCTGTCTGTACGCTGGTGCTGTGGGTACACAACACCTATGGTTCGGCGCTAACGACGATCAACCAGGCCTTTTTCCAGGTAGTATCAATGGCGACCACCGCAGGGTTTACTACGGACAGTATTGCCCGCTGGCCGCTGTTCCTACCGGTACTGTTGCTGTGTTCTGCATTTATTGGTGGCTGTGCTGGCTCAACGGGTGGTGGTTTGAAGGTCATTCGTATCCTGCTGCTGTTTAAGCAGGGTAACCGGGAGCTCAAAAGGCTGGTCCACCCCAATGCGGTTTACAGTATTAAACTGGGTAATCGTGCGCTGCCGGAACGGATCCTTGAAGCGGTATGGGGATTCTTCTCAGCCTATGCGCTGGTGTTTATTATCAGTATGCTGGCAATTATAGCGACCGGTGTGGATGACTTCTCAGCATTTGCCTCTGTTGTTGCGACCCTGAATAACCTGGGACCAGGGCTGGGCGTTGTTGCCGACAACTTTGCCAGTATGAACCCAGTGGCGAAATGGATCCTGATTGCCAATATGCTATTTGGTCGTCTCGAGGTCTTTACTTTGCTGGTACTCTTTACCCCTACCTTCTGGCGTGAATAACGGAGTAACACGTGAAAACACTGATTCTTTTTTCTTCCCGGGATGGACAAACGCGCGAAATCGCCGAGTATCTGGCTTCTGAACTAAAAGAACTGGGCGTCTGGGCCGATGTTGTGAATCTGCATCGCACCGAAGAGCCTGACTGGAAAAACTATGACAGCGTGGTGATTGGTGCATCAATTCGCTACGGTCATTACCATACTGCTTTTCAGGAGTTCGTGAAGAAGCATGCCACGCGGCTGAATGCGATGCCGAGTGCGTTCTACTCCGTTAACCTGGTTGCTCGTAAGCCGGAAAAGCGTACCCCGCAGACCAACAGCTATGCGCGCAAGTTTCTGATGAGCTCGCCGTGGCGACCAGACCGCAGTGCGGTGATTGCCGGAGCTTTACTTTATCCTCGTTATCGTTGGTATGACCGTGTCATGATCAAACTGATTATGAAGATGTCGGGCGGTGAAACGGATACAAGTAAAGAAGTCGTATATACCGACTGGCAACAGGTCGCGATTTTTGCGCGGGAAATTGCCCAATTAACCAACAAAGCGTTGTTAAAATAAACGCAAAGAATAAAAAATACGCAGTCGGAAGATTATTTTAAATTTCCCCTTGTCAGCCTGAAATAACTCCCTATAATGCGCCTCCACTGACACGGAACAACGGACTACAGGC
>NZ_JAOWGO010000016.1:0-1209147 GCF_030333105.1 Citrobacter sp. Cm038
TCGAACCGCCGACCCCCTCCTTGTAAGGGAGGTGCTCTCCCAGCTGAGCTAATCACCCCCGCTGTGTGGAGTCGCATTATAGGGAGAGTTGAAAATGAGTCAACGCATTTTCAAAAGAAATTGTTCGTTCGTCGTAAATTTAAACAAAACGATCGCAAAACAGGCCATGCGGCATGATTTGTATACGAAAATGGTAAAGCGTGATGTTCCAACCTGATCAACATTGAGGAATCAGACCACGGTGATAGAATACCACCCTGATAATCTTCCCAGGTTTGCCGGTTGTCGGCATCTTTATAAACGTAAGGCCATTTCATGAAAATCAAAACTCGCTTCGCGCCAAGCCCGACAGGTTACCTGCACGTCGGCGGTGCGCGTACTGCTCTTTATTCCTGGCTTTTTGCACGTAACCATGGCGGTGAGTTTGTGCTGCGTATTGAAGACACCGATCTCGAACGCTCCACACCGGAAGCTATCGAAGCCATTATGGATGGCATGAACTGGCTGAACCTTGAGTGGGATGAAGGTCCGTACTTCCAGACCAAACGTTTTGATCGCTACAACGCAGTTATCGATGAGATGCTGGAAGCGGGTACAGCCTATAAATGCTACTGCTCCAGAGAGCGTCTGGAACAACTGCGTGAAGAGCAGATGGCGAAAGGTGAAAAGCCGCGTTACGACGGTCGCTGCCGTCATGGTCACGAACATCATGCGGACGATGAGCCTTGCGTGGTACGTTTTGCTAACCCGCTGGACGGTTCCGTTATTTTTGACGACCAGATCCGTGGGCCGATCGAATTCAGTAACCAGGAGCTGGACGATCTGATCATTCGCCGTACCGATGGTTCTCCGACTTATAACTTCTGTGTTGTGGTCGATGACTGGGATATGGAAATCACCCACGTTATTCGTGGTGAAGACCATATCAACAACACCCCGCGTCAGATCAACATCCTGAAAGCGCTGAACGCGCCAGTGCCGGTTTATGCACACGTTTCGATGATCAACGGCGACGACGGTAAAAAGCTCTCCAAACGTCACGGAGCAGTCAGCGTAATGCAGTATCGCGATGATGGCTACCTGCCGGAAGCGCTGCTGAACTACCTGGTGCGTCTGGGCTGGTCCAGCGGCGATCAGGAAATCTTTACCCGCGAAGAGATGATCAAGCTGTTCTCCCTTGGCGCGGTGAGCAAGTCTGCGAGTGCATTCAACACTGAGAAACTGCAGTGGCTGAACCATCACTATATTAACGCCCTGGCTCCGGAATATGTGGCAACGCATCTGCAATGGCACATTGAGCAGGAAAATATCGACACTCGCGTTGGTCCGCAACTTTCCGAACTGGTGAAACTGCTGGGTGAGCGTTGCAAAACACTGAAAGAGATGGCGCAGAGCTGCCGCTATTTCTACGAAGACTTTGCCGAGTTCGATGCTGATGCGGCGAAGAAACACCTGCGTCCGGTTGCACGTCAGCCACTGGAAGTGGTTCGCGACAAGCTGGCTGAAATTAGCGAATGGACGGCTGAAAATGTCCACCACGCGATTCAGGCAACCGCTGATGAGCTGGAAGTGGGTATGGGTAAAGTGGGTATGCCACTGCGCGTTGCAGTAACCGGCGCAGGCCAGTCTCCGGCGTTAGACGTAACGGTGCATGCGATTGGAAAATCTCGTAGCATTGAACGTATTAACAAAGCCCTGGCGTTTATTGCTGAGCGTGAAAGTCAGCAGTAAGGCGGGTTGATACATAGAAAAACGGCAGGAAAATATCCTGCCGTTTTTTTTTGTGCTTATTCCGATTCATCAATGCCGAGACGGGCGAGAAAACTGCGGATGCCTTCACGTGAAAGAAAAAGCGCCAGCTTTTCTTGTTCCGTCGGGGACATGTTTTCTACTGCACCAATTATCTGGCGAAATGCAGGGCTGCGAGTAACGTGTGTGTATTCAGCAATGGGTTCTTCTGCCTGATAAAACTCAGGGACTTTGCGAAATGCAGGAATATTGAGAAGAAATTCTCGCACACCGCCATCAATATGAATAAGCCTTGCGCGGCCACCCTTCACGCCGGGAAACTTTTCGGTTTTCCAGTTTTGTTCTCTGATCCAGCGATTGACGGTTTGTTTGGCGACCCCGAGACATTCAGCCAGCTCTTCGGTGGTCATTTTGCTGCGTAATTTTTTCATATTATTTACTGTCGCGGATCCCTAAGCGTTGTAATAAACCCGTAATGCCTTCACGCAGGATCAGTGACGTAAACATTTTCTGTTCTGATGGCGTCATTTCTTTAGCCAGCCTTATCAGCAGTGCTTCGATAGAGGTGTCACCTGATAAAGATAAATTATCTGATAAGCCTTCAGCTGAACGCTCGGCACTGCGGATGTATTCACGAACTTGTTCGGTAACGTGAACCAGACGGGCTTTACCACCCTGAACGCCTGGTTTGGGTGATGTAGCCCAGCCTTCCTTGCGCACCCATTTATTGATGGTTTGTCGGCTGTAACCGGTCAGATTAGCAAGTTCTTCTGGCGTCATCCGTTCCTTGAACATAACGATTCCCTGAATAGTCGTGGGGTTAATTAGTGGTTCATTTTATAGCACCATTTTAGTCGAAACCGTGACGCGTTTAACTACTGAATGCGAGTTGTTGCGCAATGTTCTTCATTTGACTGCTTTTTCAGCGATTGAATTCTGTGAATTGATTTTGCCGTTGACACATGCGAAGGGAATTCATATGATGCCGCCCGTCAACTCGACAAGCTTTACGTGACGGGGCTATAGCTCAGCTGGGAGAGCGCTTGCATGGCATGCAAGAGGTCAGCGGTTCGATCCCGCTTAGCTCCACCAAATTTAATCCCAATAAATTTGGTACGTAAAAGCATCGTGGGGCTATAGCTCAGCTGGGAGAGCGCCTGCATGGCATGCAGGAGGTCAGCGGTTCGATCCCGCTTAGCTCCACCAAAATTGAAGCCCTCGCTGAAAAGCGGGGGTTTTTTGTTTCTACTTCCAGCCCGATTTCTCTTTTTTCCATTCAGATTGCTGAGTAACAGGCATAAAAAAGCCGGGGAGAATCTCCCCGGCTTTGTCACTGCGTGGCTGTTTTACAGCACCAGTGCTGCGATGGAAGCGGACAGTACGCTCACCAGCGTGGAGCCGTATACCAGTTTCAGACCAAAGCGGGAGACCACGTTGCCTTGCTCTTCGTTCAGGCCTTTGATTGCGCCTGCGATAATACCGATTGAAGAGAAGTTAGCGAAGGATACCAGGAACACAGAGAGGATGCCTTCAGCGCGCGGAGAGAGCGTTGAAGCGATTTTCTGCAGGTCCATCATCGCAACGAATTCGTTAGAAACCAGTTTAGTCGCCATGATACTACCTACCTGCAGTGCTTCGCTGGACGGAACACCCATTACCCATGCGATAGGGTAGAAGATGTAGCCCAGAATACCCTGGAAGGAGATGCTGTAGCCAAACCAACCGGTAACGGTGGCGAACAGGGCGTTCAGAGCTGCAATCAGCGCGATGAAACCAATCAGCATTGCTGCAACGATAATCGCCACTTTGAAGCCCGCCAGAATGTATTCCCCCAGCATTTCGAAGAAGCTCTGCCCTTCGTGCAGGTTGGACATCTGGATATCTTCTTCACTGGCATCAACACGGTAAGGGTTGATCAGCGACAGTACGATAAAGGTGCTGAACATGTTCAGAACCAGCGCCGCAACGACGTATTTCGGTTCCAGCATGGTCATGTACGCGCCCACGATAGACATGGAAACGGTAGACATCGCCGTTGCAGCCATGGTGTACATGCGGTTGCGTGACATTTTGCCCAGGATATCTTTATAGGCAATAAAGTTTTCAGACTGACCCAGGATCAGGGAGCTGACGGCGTTGAAGGATTCCAGCTTGCCCATACCGTTCACTTTGGATAACAGGAAACCAATAGCGCGGATGATAACTGGCAGAACACGGATATGCTGCAAAATACCGATCAAGGCGGAAATGAAGACGATCGGGCAAAGCACTTTCAGGAAGAAGAATGCCAGACCTTTGTCGTTCATATTGCCAAAGACAAAGTTTGTCCCTTCATTAGCGAATCCGAGCAGTTTTTCAAACATTTCGGAGAAGCCTCTCACGAAGCCCAGGCCGACATCAGAGTTCAGGAAGAACCATGCCAGTAACACTTCGATAACAAGCAATTGAATAACATAACGAATGCGGATTTTTTTACGGTCACTGCTTGCCAGCAGTGCGAGTACCGCAACGACGGCAAGGGCCAGGACAAAATGAAGAACGCGGTCCATATTTGCTCCAAATATGAGGCAGGTTTAGTTTCCGTGCACATTCTATGTAACAACACCAAAGAAAACGAGATCAAACACACACTATAATAAGGACCTGTGACGAGATTCAAAATTAGTGATCCGCGATACACTTCCGTTATGTTTAGTATGGAAGTGAAAAGTTATGTCATTGTGCTAATCTCATAACAATAATTAAACATCTCGCCGGTATTTCCAGATTTCTTATCAACCCATAGACCAACGCTATCAGAGAAATCAATTCAACCCATCAAAATGAATTTGATAATCATTCTCAATAAGCGTAGCTTAAAACATAGCAAAGGCTATGTTTCTGAGGCACTAAAATGACGAACGATCGCGTTGAGAGTAGCAGTGGACGGGCAGCGCGCAAGTTGAAGCTCGCATTAATGGGACCTGCGTTCATCGCGGCTATCGGGTATATCGACCCGGGTAACTTTGCTACGAATATCCAGGCAGGTGCCAGCTTTGGCTATAAACTGCTGTGGGTCGTTGTCTGGGCAAACCTGATGGCAATGTTGATTCAGGTGCTATCAGCTAAGCTGGGCATTGCCACTGGCAAAAATCTGGCGGAGCAAATTCGCGATCATTATCCGCGCCCCGTGGTCTGGTTCTACTGGGTGCAGGCTGAAATTATCGCCATGGCGACAGACCTTGCCGAATTTATTGGGGCTGCAATTGGCTTCAAGCTGATCCTTGGTGTTTCTCTGTTGCAGGGGGCTGTGCTTACTGGGATTGCGACTTTTTTGATCCTGATGCTGCAACGTCGTGGGCAAAAGCCGCTGGAGAAAGTGATTGGCGGATTATTATTGTTCGTTGCTGCGGCTTACATTGTAGAACTGGTTTTTTCTCAGCCGAACCTGGCACAGCTGAGTAAGGGAATGATTATCCCCAGCCTGCCCAATTCTGAAGCGGTATTTTTGGCGGCCGGTGTGCTCGGCGCCACCATTATGCCGCACGTTATTTATCTGCACTCATCCTTAACCCAGCATCTGCATGGTGGGACACGCCAGCAGCGATACACGGCAACCAAATGGGATGTGGCTATCGCCATGACAATTGCCGGATTTGTTAATCTGGCGATGATGGCGACGGCGGCAGCGGCATTTCACTTTAGCGGGCATACCGGTATTGCTGACCTCGATCAGGCCTACCTGACGCTTGAACCGTTGTTGAGTCACGCTGCGGCGACGGTCTTTGGTTTGAGTCTGGTGGCTGCTGGGCTTTCCTCTACGGTTGTCGGAACACTGGCGGGACAAGTTGTGATGCAAGGGTTTATTCGCTTTCACATTCCGCTTTGGGTACGCCGCACCGTCACCATGATGCCGTCGTTTATTGTTATCCTGATGGGACTTGATCCTACCCGTATTCTGGTGATGAGCCAGGTATTGCTCAGTTTTGGGATTGCACTGGCTCTGGTGCCGCTGCTGATATTTACCAGCGACAGTAAACTGATGGGCGATTTGGTTAACAGCCGTTGGGTAAAACAGGTTGGCTGGGTGATTGTGCTGCTGGTTGTGGCACTGAATATCTGGCTGCTGATAGGGACCGCGATCGGATTGTAGCGGTTATCATTTCCTGCGGTTACCCGGTCGCGCCGGGTAACCATCTCGCTTATTTTTTATTTAAATGGCTACGATAGGTATCAAGTACCACTGCAACGATAATAACGGCTCCTGTGATAAAACGTTTTGTGGGCTCGCTGGCGCCAACTTGCGCCAGCCCTGCTGCCAGTACGGAAATAATCAACGCGCCAAGAAAAGTACAGATAATCGAGCCGCGTCCCCCCATCAGACTCGTGCCTCCAATCACGACAGCAGCAATAACCTGTAGCTCCATCCCCACGCCACTATTCGGGTCTGCGGCCTCGAGACGGGCCACCTGAAAGAGTGATGCCAGACCAGATAATCCACCCATCAGGGCAAAGACTGCGATCTTGTAGGGCCCGGGATTGATGCCTGATAACCGGACAGCTTCTTCATTGGTACCAATACCAATTAAATGGCGGCCAAAAACGGTTCGGGTCAGTACCAAATGTCCGACAATAATGACGACGATCGCGATAATAAAAGAAGGGGAGACGCCAAAGAGAATCGGGTCGGCTAAATAATCATAAATAGAACCGATATAGGCAGTTCGGGAGTCAGTTAACTGGTATGCCGCCCCGCGGGCCATTTCCAGTACGCCCAGTGAGACGATAAAGGCTGGAATACGCCAGGCAACGGTAATCAGTCCCGTCAGTGCTCCAACTAATGTAGCGAGTGCTATGCCAGAAAGCGCGGCCAGCCATGGCGACCACTGGAAATTTAAATAGGTGACGCTGACGACCGCTGCGGCAAGAGCCAGCAACGAGCCAACCGAAAGGTCGATACCGGCAATAATTAAGATAAACGTCATCCCTACCGACATGACGATTAAATCGGGGATCTGATTCGCAATAGTACTAAAGGTATTCATACTCAGAAAATGTGTACTGAGGCATGAAAACAGGACTATCATCGCCAATAATGCTCCGAGCAGCCCGATGTAGCTACTTAATCCTTTCCATGACGTCTGGGCCTTACCTTTCTCTGCTGCTGCTTGTTTTGTCGCAAAGTTGTTTTTCATTTTTTATCCCCGGCTACTCGCTGACGGTATCTTCTGCATGTTGATATGCCGAAAATGCTGCCGCTAAAATGCGATCCTGGCTCCAGTCATCACGCGTAAATGTGTTCACTAACTTGCCATCTGAAATTACCGCAATACGATCGCAAACGAGCATGAGTTCGCGCAGATCACTGGAAACGACAACAACGCCTTTTCCCTTAGACGTCAACGTATTCAGCAACTGGTAAATATCCTGTTTAGCGCCGACATCAATACCGCGAGTGGGCTCATCAAATAGGACAACTTCGCAGTCTCGTTCCAGCCATCGGCTAATCAAAACTTTTTGCTGGTTGCCGCCCGATAAACTCTCCACTGCCTGTGCTGTGTTTGTTGTACGAACCGCTAAACTTTTGATGTGTTTATTTGCTAACGTGGTTTCACTCAATGCGTTAACGACCGACAGATGACTTATTTTGTCGCTGTTGCCCAATGAAATATTTGCTGCAACCGACTGGGGTAATAAAAGCCCTTCACCTTTACGATCTTCCGTGACTAATGCGATACCGTGTCGAATAGCCTCAGCAGGAGAACGGATCGCTACGGGCTTTAATGGGGAGCCAATCAGCAAGGTGCCACTGTCGATTTTATCAGCGCCGAAAATAGCACGCAGAAGCTCTGTTCTGCCGGAGCCGACCAGACCGCTGATCCCTAACACCTCACCGCTGTACAATGTAAATGACGTATCCCGAATGATTTTCCCACGCTTAAAATTTTCCACTTTCAGGATGGGATGACCTGCCTGACGTCCACTTAAATCAAATGAACTTTCTAAGTCGCGCCCGACCATCAGCGAAACAAGCTGATCGCTGGTATAACGTTTGATATCGTCCACGCAAACCAAATGGCCATCTCGGAGTACGGCAATATCGTCAGCAATTATCGCTAACTCATCGAGACGGTGAGAAATATAAATGATTGAAACCCCACGGGCTTTAAACAGCGCTATCTGTTTAAACAGGAGTTTAACTTCACGACTACTGAGCATGGCCGTCGGTTCATCCAGAATAAGCACCCGACTTTCACCAATTAAGTTTCGTGCGATTTCGATCATCTGTTGATGACCAATACCCAATTCACCTACCAGCGTATTAGGATCGACAGATTGAAGTCCAACCATTGCCATCACCGGGCGAGCCATTTCTGTTAACTTTTTCCGATCGATCCAGCCGAACCGATGGGGAAGTTGTTCGAGAAACAGGTTTTCCGCGACCGACAATGTAGGCAACAAATTGAGTTCTTGCATAACCATGCGAACACCCAACTTTTCTGCTTCTTTTCGGGTAGCGGGGGCGTAAGGTTGACCCTGATAAATCATCTGCCCGGTAGTTGCGCTAGTTAGTCCGCCAATAATTTTTGATAATGTACTTTTCCCGGCACCGTTTTCTCCCGTCAGGGCCAATACTTTTCCTGGATATAATGCTAGCGTCACATCTACCAGGACAGGTTCACTATAGGTTTTACCTACTCCCTGTATTGTGAGGATCTCTTGCCCACTTTTCATATTCTGGCCTTATCCGGTAAGCCGCTCTGATACCCAAATAATTGCAATACCACAGCGGCACACTGTTTTACGGTTATTAACTTATTGTTTAACGATAAGTTTTATTGGCGTTTCAACGTTGCTGGAGAGCTCACTCTGTTTTTTGCCATTTTTTAACGCATCAAGTGCGGCATCAATTCCAAATACGGCTTGTTGCGAAGCAAATTGATCTGCGGTTGCTAAAACACGGCCATCATTTAACATAGGCTTAATCGCTTCGATATTGTCATAACCAACCACCAGAACCTGGCCTTTTTTCCCGGCAGAGCGAATTGCAGAAACTGCGCCTAATGCCATATTGTCGTTATCTGCCAACAGAGCTTTGATATCGGGGTATTCACTCAGCATTGCAGCGGCCACTGCATTAGCGTTGTTAATTTCCCATTGACCAGATTGAACGGAAACTACTTTCATTCCGCCTTGTGCCATTGCGTTCTGGAAGCCGAGGGTACGTTGCTGAGAGTTACTGGAGGTTGGGATGCCTTCAATAATACCGACCTGATCGCCTGGTTTAAGGTGCTTCGCTAAATAATCACCAATTTCTTTTGCGCCTTTTTGGTTATCCGGGCCAACAAAAGGAATGTTGAGATTTTTATCTTTGAGTACACCGTCATCAAATTTATTATCAATGTTGATGACAATGATACCTGCATCAATCGCTTTTTTAATGACAGGCACAAGGGCTTTAGAGTCTGATGGCGCAATGATGATAGCATCGGCTTTAGAGACGATCATTTGCTCTACGATCTGGATTTGATTTGCCGTATCCGTTTCGTTTTTGATGCCGTTAGAAATCAAGTCAAACTTGTCGGCGTTTTTTTTCTGATAATCTTTTGCTCCTGTTTCCATTGTCAGGAAAAACTCATTTGCCAGTGATTTCATGACCAGCGCGACTTTAGGTTTATGTGTCTGCGTATCGGCGGCAAAAGCAGGTACGGTGAAGGTGGCGGAAAGCGCTAAGCCGACAGTTGCACCGATCACACGATAAAACATTTTATTTTTCATGAAATTATCCTATAGGTGTAGGGGGCTAAATAATGCTCTAGACAGTTACTGCATACGATGATAAACGAGCGAATTACTGGGCATGTTTGATGCACCTTTACGTTCAACTTTCAACGATGCAAACGCAGAAGCATATTGCGCTGCATTGATGAGTCCTTTACCGTTTGCAATACATGCAGCCAGTGCCCCGGTAAAGGCATCGCCTGCTCCACTGGTATCGACAACGGCTGATTTATAGGCAGGAATATGAGTATAAGTTTTGCCATCAAAGATCAGACAACCGTCGCTACCTAACGTGATAATGACGCATTTTGCGCCCTGGATATGAATGCTTTTGGCGGCATTTTTTGCTGAATAAATATCAACTATGTTGATACCTGACAACGCTTCAGCTTCAATTTTATTCGGTGTGATAATATCGATTAAATGCAATATTTCTTTGATCTCGGAAACATAGGGTGCGGGATTCAGAACAACCAGAGATTTTCCGAGTTTTGCCTGCATGACGGCAAAGCGAGTGATAGGAAAATTATTTTCCAGTTGGGTTAAAAAAACTTTGCAATTACGAATGGTATCAATATCCAATAAAATATCTTCCTGAGTGAATGTTTCATTGGCCCCAAGATCGATACTGATCATATTGTCTCCAGTGGCACCTGAAACCCAAACCATTGCAATTCCAGTGGAGGACATTTCATTTTCAAAAAAAGAGAAAGATGAAATTTCAGTGTTCGTTAAGTATCTTTTTGCTTTTTTCGAAAACTCATCTGTACCTAATTTAACAGTAAGATGAACATTGTTATTGATTTTGGCTGCAGCAACTGCCTGGTTTGTACCTTTCCCTCCGGCATAAAAATGGGTTGCAGAGGCGCGTATGGTCTGGCCAATCTGAGGGAACGTTGAAGTTTCAGAGACAATATCTATATTAAATGAACCCAGTATGTAAATGCTTTCATCAATATAGTTATTTTGTTTGGTACGGGTAGAAATCGTTGTGATTTCCTTATGGCTTTTGAACCCGTTCAATATTGTATTTGTGAAAGATTGTTCAAATAAAGATTCATCAGGTGTGTTGTTTAATTGCGCGCCGCCATGGAATAATGAAAAAAGAGTATTCTGACTTAACTCATTTAAGTCATTACGGATCGTGCGAGTCGTAACTGATAATTCCTTTGCTAATTCGCTAACATAAACCTTTTTATCGGTTACCAGCTTAACCCGAATGGCCTTTTGTCTTTCTTGTTTTTTCATTGGCGCTCACCCCAGGTTTTATATTATTAAATTAATGTTAACGTTTATCGCGTAAAGTTCAAAAAAAACACGATTAATCGGAATTTTTTTTTCCGATTTTGTGAATTTGTGAAATGAACCGGAAAGATGGAGGACGCTCTGGGGGGGTTATTGTGGCTGTACGTAATCCAGCGTTTAGGAAAGTGTTACGCAAAAAGGGTCCATGTACAAACATGAACCCTATGTATATCGATGGTTTGTGTGAATACTGCCCCGGATGATGGGGGATTTGTTACATTAATGATGGTGTTTGTGGCCTCGCCCGCGACCACGATGGTCATCACGATCGTTCCAGCCTTCACGATAACCGCGCTCGTAAGCTTTGCGTTTATCCCAGCCACGATGGTAGCCATTGTCATGACGCCACCAACGATTTTTGCGCCACTCATAATTATGGTGCCAGTAATCCCGGTCGCGCCAGCGCCCGCCGTCCCAGTAGTTGCCGTAATTGTCGCGATCGCCAATTTGTAATTTAATCGACGGTAGCAGGGTGATTTCGCCAGCGTTTGCGGCCAGCGGTGCAAAAGCCATTAAGACTGCCGCCAGAATCAGTGACCTGAACATTCTTTCTCTCCTTCACGATCGAGCCGTAGCCGGCCTGTTAACGCAATATTACGGGGCAGTAAAGCCCCGTTTCATCGCCTTAACTCTTAAATCCTGAGAGAGAGCACTTTTTGTTAATAAATGTGTCTTTATTTCAACCGACCCAGAATGGCATCAATCTCTGCACATTCTGCCGGTGAGAAATGACGGTTTGCCAGCATGCCGACAGCGTCTTCAATTTGCGCCGGTTTGCTGGCACCAATCAGCACTGAGGTGACTTTGTCTTCCCGTAACACCCAGGCCAGCGCCATCTGGGAGAGCTTTTGTCCTCGCCGCTCAGCCAGTTCATTCAACAAACGAACTTTGTTTAATTTTTCCGCAGTAATTTGGTCCGGATTAAGAAAACGGCTGCCGCTTGCTGCACGAGAATCCGCAGGAATACCGTTCAGGTAGCGATCGGTTAATTGTCCACCTGCCAGCGGTGAGAAGGCGATACTGCCAACTCCTTTCTCCTGCAGCAGTGAGAGTAAACCTCCTTCAACCCAGCGTTCAAGCATGGAATATTTGGGCTGGTGGATAAGGCATGGAGTCCCTAAATCGTCGAGGATTTCAATGGCCTGTCTGGCAAGGTCGGCAGGATAGTTAGACAGCCCGACATACAGCGCTTTGCCCTGACGGACAATATGATCCAGTGCCTTCATGGTTTCTGGAAGCGGTGTTTCAGGATCGGGACGATGGTGATAGAAGATATCAACATATTCCAGACCCATGCGTTTCAGGCTTTGGTCGAGGCTGGCTATCAGATATTTACGCGAACCCCAGTCGCCGTAGGGACCATCCCACATGGTGTAGCCTGCTTTGGTGGAAATGATGAGTTCATCCCGCCACGGCAAAAAATCTTCCTGCAGAATGCGTCCGAAATTTCGCTCAGCCGAGCCTGGTGGTGGCCCGTAGTTATTGGCGAGATCAAAATGGGTGATCCCCAGATCGAAAGCGCGCTGTAACAGGCTCCGGCTGTTCTCGACTTGCGTGGTGTCACCAAAATTGTGCCACAGGCCAAGAGAGATAACCGGTAGTTTTAACCCGCTTTGACCGCAGCGGCGGTACTCCATTGTCTGATAGCGATTTTCATCAGCGCGATAAACCATGTAGCCCCCATTCCAGATAGTGAGAGTTTCAGTGTATACGTTTACACAAGTCAGGCCTCAATGAAATTTCACCGCCGAAACTGTAAATTCAGCTTTCCACCCCCTTCACGGCGAGTTTTCTGGACAGGTATCACAGTTCTTCGATACTCAACATGAGGTTACCGTCAGAAGGATAGCTGTCATGCAAACCCCGTATTCAGTTGCTGATTATCTGCTGGACAGGCTGGCAGGTTGTGGAATTGGCCACCTTTTTGGTGTGCCGGGTGATTATAATTTGCAGTTTCTGGACCATGTGATTGAACATCCCAGCGTGCGCTGGGTCGGGTGCGCGAACGAATTGAATGCGGCTTATGCTGCGGATGGATATGCCCGAGTGGCGGGGGCAGGAGCGCTTCTCACCACCTTTGGCGTTGGGGAATTAAGCGCAATCAATGGATTAGCCGGAAGCTATGCAGAATATGTTCCTGTACTGCATATTGTGGGGGCTCCGTGTAGCAGTGCTCAGCGGCGTGGGGAACTGATGCATCACACCCTTGGTGACGGTGATTTTCAGCATTTTTACCGTATGCACCAGGCGATTACCTCTGCCAGTGCGGTGCTGGATGCACAAAACGCCTGCTATGAAATTGACCGGGTTCTGCGGGCAATGTTGTCCGAGCGCAGACCAGGTTATCTGATGCTACCTGCTGATATTGCCAAACACCCCGCCACGCCCCCGCAAGATATCCTCATTATTCCCCTGAACGAACCGGAAAGCAGCGTGGCTGCCGCGTTTCGTTTTCAGGCCCGCGAACGGTTAATCGACAGTCCGCGGGTGGCGCTGCTGGCTGATTTTCTCGCGCTGCGTTTTGGTTTACAGCCGGTTTTACAGCGCTGGATGGCGGAAACGCCGATGGCCCACGCCACACTATTGATGGGCAAAGGGCTTTTTGATGAGCGTCATCCGGCGTTTGTTGGCACTTACAGCGCTGGGGCCAGCAATGATTATGTACGCCAGGCGATAGAGGATGCCGACACGATCATCTGTGTTGGCACTCAGTTTGTTGACACGTTGACTGCCGGTTTTACGCAACGGCTACCGCAGGAACGCACTATTGAGGTCCAGCCTCATGCTTCGCGCGTAGGAACAAGCTGGTTTAACGTCCCCATGGAACAGGCGGTCACCACGCTACGAGAATTATGCCTGGAATTGTCATTCTCTCTCCCACCTGAACGTCCTCCTGTTAATCGTATTCCGGTTGAAAAGGGGCCGCTGACACAGGAAAACTTCTGGCATACGGTGCAGCATTATCTGGCACCTGACGACATTATCCTCGTAGATCAGGGGACTGCCGCATTTGGTGCTGCGGCGCTCTCGTTACCTTCCGGGGCGGAGGTGCTGGTACAACCGTTGTGGGGCTCTATTGGCTATGCTTTACCTGCCACATTCGGTGCACAAATGGCTTGCCCGGACCGCCGGGTGATCCTGATTATTGGTGATGGTGCGGCGCAACTGACAATTCAGGAACTGGGGTCAATGCTCAGAGAGGGTCAGTCACCCGTTGTTTTACTGCTCAATAACGACGGTTATACCGTAGAGCGTGCTATTCACGGGGCGAATCAGCGTTACAACGATATTGCCGGCTGGAGCTGGACGCAGGTGCCGCAGGCTCTGAGTCGGGAATGTCAGGCGGAATGCTGGCGCGTGGCGCAGGCTGTACAGTTGGAGGAAGTTCTGGCTCGGCTGGCATCACCGCAACGGCTTTCGTTGATTGAAGTGGTGTTGCCGAAAGCCGATCTGCCTGAACTGTTGCGCACGGTGACCCGTGCGCTGGAAGTCCGTAACGGCGGATAGCTATTTATCCGGGCGATTGGCGATCATCATCGGTTTACCTGCCAACAGCAACCAGGCGGGAAGCATAACGATACACAACAGCGGCAGCAGGGTGGTGTCTGGCACCACCACTGCGGCCATAAACAGACTCAGCCAGGCATCGCGTGTGACAACCAAGACCAGCCCCAGAATGGCACAGGAGACGGTGATTGCTGCCGGTACGGTTTCAACATGGGCGTGTAGCATAAGTCCCAGCGCCACACCCACGAATACCGCCGGGAAAATACGCCCACCGCGAAAACCGCTGGCGGCGGCAACCACCAGCGCGGCCAGTTTAATCACCGCGAGCATAAAATAGTCTGAGGCACCCAGAGTCTGGCTAAACGCCATTTGCTGCATTTCATCCAGCCCCTTAAACAAAGTAAGTGGCCCACCAATAACGCCTAATATGCCGAGGATAAATCCCCCAACACCGAGGATCAGCACCGGGTGTTTCAATTGATGCATCAACTGGTGCAAACGTGGCAAACACCAGACCGCCACCATACCTGCCGCAATAGCAATGGCGGCGACAATGGCACCGCTAAAAATATCGGTAAGATGCATCTGTGAGTAGTGTTCAATGGGCAACGAAAAATGAGGATGAAAGAACAGGCTGGTTGTCAGTGATCCCGCTGCTGCGGCCAGCAATGGTGCAAACAGACGATCCCACAAGGGTACATCGTTAGAGTTGTTCAATGTTTGCGAGAACACCAGCGCTGCGGCGACAGGGGTGCCAAACAGCGCGCCAATGGTGCCAGCAGAAGCGAGAATGGTCCAGTCCAGCTTATCAACACGGGGAAACAGCCGAACGCCAATGGCCACTGCCAGCGCGATATTCACGGTCATAATCGGATGCTCTGGCCCCAGACTGACCCCGCCCGCGAGGCCGAGGATCAGTGCGGCCAACAGGCCCGGCAGTGCTGAAGTTGATACTGGCATACCGATCAGTGGTTCACAGGCCGGATCCGGGCCTGCATGACCCTGGCTGTAGCGAATCACTAAGCCGACCATTATCCCGGTAAGCGTAAGCATGCCGATGATCCAAACCGGAGAGTCATTGGCAATGCCAATACTGACGGGCAGACGCTCCCATAAAAATTGCTGTAAAACAGAGGCCACTTTCATTACTGCGATCAACACCAGACTGGAGGCGATGCCAATAATCAGCGCGGGGGTTGATAATAACAGCATCGTTCTGGCACGCGGATGGAGCATTTTCTATTCCTTCAAACAGAGTCATAGAGGTAGTTTGCACAGCCTGCCTTGTGGCATTGCTGCAAATGGTGCTGAAACGATAAAGTAATTATGTGACCTGGATCGATTTTCCACGGGCATCAGCCTTTGGGGCGTTGTTGTTATG
The DNA here is from genome assembly GCF_030333105.1 of Citrobacter sp. Cm038. NCBI lineage: Bacteria > Pseudomonadati > Pseudomonadota > Gammaproteobacteria > Enterobacterales > Enterobacteriaceae > Citrobacter > Citrobacter sp. Cm038. The sequence goes on from NZ_JAOWGO010000016.1 coordinate 15,704, forward strand.
CCCCCATGAATTTACAGTGTGCTAAAGATTTATTCTGACTTTAGCGGAGCAGTAGAAGAATGACAAAATATGCTTTAGTAGGTGATGTCGGCGGCACTAACGCGCGTCTTGCTCTGTGTGACATTGCCAGTGGTGAGATTTCGCAGGCAAAGACCTATTCCGGGCTGGATTACCCAAGCCTTGAAGCCGTTGTGCGTGTGTACCTGGATGAGCATAGCGTTAGCGTTGAAGACGGGTGTATTGCCATTGCCTGCCCGATCACCGGTGACTGGGTGGCAATGACCAACCATACCTGGGCATTTTCTATTGCTGAAATGAAAAAGAATCTTGGCTTCAGTCATCTGGAAATCATCAACGATTTCACCGCTGTATCGATGGCGATCCCCATGTTGAAAAAAGAGCACTTGATTCAGTTTGGTGGTGCAGAGCCTGTCGAAGGGAAACCTATTGCGGTTTATGGTGCGGGTACTGGCTTAGGCGTTGCGCATCTGGTGCACGTGGATAAACGCTGGGTGAGCCTGCCGGGAGAAGGGGGGCATGTGGATTTCGCCCCTAATAGTGAAGAAGAAGGCATTATTCTGGAAGTGCTGCGCGCAGAGATTGGTCATGTCTCAGCGGAACGCGTGCTGTCCGGCCCTGGGCTGGTGAATTTGTACCGCGCTATTGTGAAGTCAGATGGGCGCCTGCCGGAAAACCTGCAGCCGAAAGATATCACTGAACGTGCATTGGCCGATTCCTGTATCGACTGTCGCCGCGCGCTGTCGCTATTTTGCGTCATTATGGGGCGATTTGGCGGCGATCTGGCACTAACGCTGGGCACCTTTGGCGGTGTCTATATTGCCGGTGGCATCGTGCCGCGCTTCCTCGAGTTCTTTAAAGCGTCTGGTTTTCGCGGCGGCTTTGAAGATAAAGGGCGGTTTAAATCCTATGTTCAGGACATTCCGGTGTATCTGATTGTACATGATAATCCAGGACTGCTTGGCTCAGGTGCGCATTTGCGCCAGACTTTAGGGCATGTTCTGTAACTACACTGCTATACCCTGCGAAACCGCGCTAATCACGCGGTTTTTTTTCGTCTGTTGCCAGCCATTCCGACGCTCGTCACATTTCCGAATTGCGGGATTATTTATCCAGTAGAAGCATTATTTATCTGGTAACGGTCGTTGCTTTCCTGCATCCATAATTTCACTCGTTAACTATTACGAGGAGTCTGTTATGAGTAAAAAACTGATTGCAGTCTGTGCATGCCCGATGGGGCTGGCTCACACCTTTATGGCAGCTCAGGCGCTGGAAGAAGCGGCGGTTGAAGCGGGATACGAAGTGAAAATTGAAACGCAGGGCGCAGATGGCATTCAAAACCGCCTGACGGCGCAGGACATTGCCGAAGCGACGTTAATTATCCACTCCGTTGCCGTCACCCCGGAAGATAACGAGCGGTTTGAAACACGCGATGTGTACGAAATTACTTTGCAGGACGCAATAAAAAACGCTGCTGGCATCATTAAAGAGATCGAAGAAATGGTTGCCGCAGAACAACAATAATTGTCGAAGGGAAACACGTATGGCCATTAAAAAACGCAGTGCAACCGTTGTGCCTGGCGCATCTGGTGCGGCAGCGGTAATAAAAAATCCTCAGGCCTCCCGCAATAGCTTTTGGGGCGAACTCCCGCAGCATGTAATGTCGGGTATTTCGCGTATGGTACCCACGTTAATCATGGGTGGGGTGATCCTCGCTTTCTCTCAACTGATTGCCTATAGCTGGCTAAAAATTCCTGCTGATACCGGCATCATGGATGCGCTGAATAGCGGGAAGTTCGATGGTTTTAATCTTTCATTACTGAAGTTTGCCTGGCTGTCACAGTCTTTTGGCGGCGTGCTGTTTGGTTTTGCTATACCCATGTTTGCAGCGTTCGTTGCTAACTCTATCGGCGGTAAGCTGGCGTTTCCGGCAGGATTCATCGGCGGGCTGATGTCTACTCAGCCCACGCAGGTGCTGAATTTTGACCCAACCACTCTGCAATGGGCGACGGCCGCTCCGGTACCTTCGACCTTTATCGGAGCGCTGATTATCTCGATTGTTGCCGGATATCTGGTGAAGTGGATGAACCAGAAAATCCAGCTTCCTGATTTTCTGCTGGCATTCAAAACCACTTTTTTACTGCCGATTCTCTCCGCGATTTTCGTCATGCTGGCGATGTATTACGTGATAACCCCGTTCGGAGGTTGGATTAACGGTGGTATCCGTACTCTGCTGACGGCCGCGGGAGAGAAAGGTACGCTGATGTATGCGATGGGCATCTCCGCAGCGACTGCAATTGACCTCGGTGGCCCTATCAATAAGGCCGCAGGATTTGTTGCCTTTAGCTTTACCACCGATCACGTCCTGCCGGTGACTGCACGCTCTATTGCGATTGTCATTCCACCTATTGGTCTTGGGCTGGCAACGCTTATCGACCGCCGTTTAACCGGTAAACGACTGTTTAGTGCGCAGCTTTACCCGCAGGGGAAAACGGCGATGTTCCTTGCGTTTATGGGCATTAGCGAAGGCGCGATCCCCTTTGCGCTGGAAAGCCCTGTTACGGCGATCCCTTCATATATGGTTGGAGCAATTGTCGGCTCGACGGCTGCTGTCTGGCTGGGCGCGGTACAGTGGTTCCCTGAATCCGCCATCTGGGCATGGCCTCTGGTTACTAATCTCGGCGTCTATATGGCGGGGATCTTATTAGGGGCGGTTATTACGGCGCTAATGGTCGTGTTCCTGCGCCACATGATGTATCGCAAAGGCAAACTGCTGATTGAAAGCCTCTGAATATAAGGATTGTCATCATGAGTTTACTTGCCTCATTGCGCGAATGGCTAACGGCGCAAAGGTTGGACGCCGTGCTGCTTTCATCGCGGCAGAATAAACAGCCGCATCTGGGTATCTCCAGCAGTTCTGGGTTTGTGCTTATCAGCCATAAAAAAGCACATATCCTGGTGGATTCCCGTTACTACACCGATATCGCGGCGCGTACATGTGGCTACCAGCTCCATTTACTGGATGGGGCGCAGACGCTGTATTCACGGGTGAATCAAATCATTGATGACGAAAACCTGGATACGCTGGGCTTCGAAGGAGAGCAGGTTAGCTGGCAAACGGCGCACGTGTGGTCAGGTAAATTGCGCGCCCGACTGGTGAGCGTGGTACCGGATGTTCTTCGGCAGGTTAAAACGGCACAGGAGATTGCCTGTATCCGCGAGGCCTGCCGGGTTGCCGATCTCGGTGCTGAACACATTCGTCGATTTATTCAGCCAGGCTTCAGTGAACGAGCCATTGCCGCTGAGCTGGAATGGTATATGCGCACACTTGGTGCGGAAAAGGCCTCTTTTGACACCATTGTCGCCAGCGGTTGGCGCGGCGCGTTGCCACATGGAAAAGCCAGCGACAAGCTTGTCGAAGCGGGCGAATTTATCACGCTGGATTTTGGCGCACAGTACCAGGGATATTGTTCGGATATGACGCGAACGTTTCGCGTCCCTGGTGCGGGACCGGCAGAAGAAAGCGCTCTGTTTCCCGTTTATCAAATTGTTCTGGCTGCACACCGTGCAGCGGTGGCGGCAATTCGCCCAGGAGTGCGCTGCCATGAGGTGGATGCCGCCGCTCGCCAGGTCATTACCGACGCGGGGTATGGTGATTACTTTGGCCATAACACCGGACACGCTATCGGTATTGAGGTCCATGAAAACCCTCGCTTCTCCCCGACAGATACGACTTCACTGGCGGTTGGCATGTTGCTTACCGTTGAGCCGGGTATCTACCTGCCGGGGCAAGGGGGAGTGCGTATTGAGGATGTTGTGCTGGTTACGCCAGACGGCGGTGAGGTGCTCTACAGCATGTCGAAAACATTGTTACATACGGGAGAGGCGTAATGGATTTATCGCTGCTGAAAGCGCTGAGTGAGGCGGATGCCATCGCGTCTTCAGAACAAGAGGTTCGTCAGATCTTACTTGATGAGGCTGATCGTCTGCATAAAGAGGTGCGCTTTGATGGCCTTGGCTCGGTACTGATTCGACTCAATGAATCGACAGGTCCGAAAGTGATGATTTGCGCGCATATGGATGAAGTGGGATTTATTGTACGCAGTATCTCCAGCGAAGGGGCGATTGATGTTTTACCGGTAGGAAATGTGCGGATGGCGGCCAGGCAACTGCAACTGGTGCGGATTACCACCCGAGAGGAGAGCAAAATCCCTGGGCTGCTTGACGGAGAACGTAGTGGCAATGATGTTAGCGCGATGCGGGTGGATATTGGCGCGCGCTCATATGACGAGGTCATTCAGGCTGGCGTCCGTCCGGGCGATCGCGTCACTTATGACACTACTTTTCAGGTTTTGCCACACCAGCGGGTAATGGGAAAAGCCTTTGATGATCGGCTCGGGTGTTATCTGCTGATAGCGCTGTTACGTGAATGGCATGGCGCTGAACTGCCTTGTGAAGTCTGGCTGGTGGCCAGCTCCAGTGAAGAGGTTGGGTTACGTGGAGGACAAACGGCGGCGCGTGCGGTTGCACCGGACATAGCCATTGTGCTGGACACGGCCTGCTGGGCAAAAAACTTTGATTATGGTGCGGCGAATCATCGACAGCTCGGCAAAGGGCCGATGCTGGTGCTGAGCGATAAGTCACTTATTGCCCCACCAAAACTGACAGCATGGGTTGAAAACGTCGCTTATGAAACGGGTATACCGCTACAGCTGGATATGTTCAGTAACGGTGGCACCGACGGTGGGGCTGTTCATGTCAGCGGCACAGGGATCCCGACGGTTGTGCTGGGGCCAGCTACACGCCATGGGCACTGCGCTGCGTCGATTGCAGATTGCCGTGACATCAGCCAAACGCAACAACTGCTGTCGGCTCTTATTTCACATCTTACGCGCGAAACCGTTGTTCATCTGACGGATTTCAGGTGCTGATTTTGCGCTAACCAGGAGTTGTTATGCTCACGATTCAATTTTTTTGCCCGTTACCCAATGGCCTGCATGCACGTCCGGCATGGGAGCTAAAAGAGCACTGTAGCCAGTGGCAAAGTGAGGTGATATTTATCAATCATCGCCAGAATACCCGGGCAGATGCGAAAAGTTCGCTGGCACTGATTGGCACCGGAACGCTGTTTAACGACAGTTGCAGTTTAACCATCACCGGTAGCGATGAAGAACAGGCCAGGCGGGCGCTGGAAGAGTATCTCCAGCACCGGTTTATTGACAGTGACAGTGTCCAGCCCACGTTCTCAGAGCTGGCAGCTCATCCGTTGCCACGTTCGCTGATTCGCCTTAACCCGGATTTGCTGTATGGCAATGTGCTGGCTGGTGGCGTAGGGGCTGGTTCGTTAACACTTTGGCAGAGCGATAATCTGGAAGTCTATCGGGCAATAGCGGCGAGCGCGGAGGATAATACCCGGCTGGAGCATAGCCTGGTGACGCTGGCTGAACAGCTTAATCAGCAGCTGCGAGAGCGTGACGGTGAGAGTAAAACCATACTGAGTGCACACCTGTCCTTGATTCAGGATGATGGGTTTGCCGGCAATATCCGTCGCCTGATGCTTGAGCAGCATCTGGGATTAGGTGCGGCGATTATCGCCAATATGGAACAGGTGTGTGACAAGCTGTCAGCCTCCGGCAATGACTACCTGCGTGAACGGGTCAGCGATATCCGTGATATCAGCGAGCAGTTGCTGCACATTACCTGGCCCGAAAGACGTCCGCGTAATGCACTGATTTTGGAACAACCGACAATACTGGTTGCCGAAGACCTGACCCCCAGTCAGTTTTTAAGCCTCAATTTGCAGCATCTGTCCGGCATGATCCTTGAGAAAACGGGCCGCACATCGCATACCCTGATTCTGGCTCGCGCGTCGGCGATCCCTGTGCTCAGCGGCCTGCCTCTGGAGGCAATTAGCCGCTATACGGGTCAGCATGCGGTACTGGATGCCCGCTGCGGTGTACTGGCGATTAACCCAAACGATGCTGTGCGTGGGTATTATGGGATTGCACAAAAGCTGGCGGATGAATGCCAGCGGAGGCAGGCGCTTGATGCCGCACAGCCTGCGTTCACCAAAGATAATCAGCGCATTGATGTCGCAGCGAATATCGGTACTGCGCTGGAAGCGCCAGGAGCGTTTGCTAATGGTGCGGAGGGTATTGGGCTGTTTCGTACTGAAATGCTGTTTATGGACAGAGACAGCGCGCCTGACGAGCAGGAGCAGTTTGAAGCCTACCAGCAGGTGTTACTGGCCGCTGGCGACAAACCGGTCATTTTTCGCACCATGGATATTGGAGGCGATAAAAATATCCGTTATCTCAATATTCCTCAGGAAGACAATCCGTTCCTTGGTTATCGCGCGGTGCGAATTTATCCCGAATTTGCCGGATTGTTCCGTACTCAACTACGCGCCATTTTTCGTGCAGCGGCCTTTGGTAACGCGCAACTGATGATTCCGATGGTGCACAGTCTTGACCAGATCCTGTGGGTGAAAAGTGAACTGCAAAAAGCGATAGCTGAGTTGAAACTTGAGGGATTACGCCATGCCCCGGCCATTCCGTTGGGGATTATGGTTGAAGTGCCGTCAGTGTGTTACATCATCGATCACTTCTGTGACGAAGTCGATTTCTTCAGCATCGGCTCAAACGACATGACCCAGTATCTGTACGCGGTCGATCGTAATAACCCGCGAGTTTCGCCGTTGTATAACCCGATTACGCCGTCGTTTCTGCGGATGCTGCAACAAATCGTCAGCGTGGCGCACGATCGCGGCAAATGGGTGGGGATCTGTGGTGAGCTAGGCGGAGAAGGGCGCTATTTACCGCTGTTGCTGGGTTTAGGACTCGACGAATTGAGTATGAGTAGCCCGCGTATTCCGGCCGTGAAAAGCCAGCTACGTGAACTGGACAGCCAGGCGTGCCGGGAGCTCGCTCTGCGGGCCTGCGAATGTCGCAGCGCGCAGGAGATCGAAGCGTTGCTGAATCAGTTTGCACCGCAAAAAGATGTCCGTCCGTTGCTGGCGCTGGAGAACATTTTTGTAGGCGAACCACTGAGCAATAAAGAACAGGCGATTCAGTTCCTGTGCGGCAATCTCGGCGTAAATGGGCGAACGGAACACCCGTTTGAGCTTGAAGAGGATGTCTGGCAGCGGGAAGAGATTGTCACGACCGCCGTTGGTTTTGGCGTGGCTATTCCACATACAAAATCCCAGTGGATCCGTCACTCCAGCATCAGCATTGTCCGGCTTGCGCAGCCGGTCGACTGGCAGTCGGAGATGGGGGACGTTGAACTGGTGATCATGCTAACGCTGGGAGCCGATGAGGGTATTAACCACGTGAAGGTCTTTTCGCAGCTGGCGCGCAAGCTGGTAAATAAGCAGTTTCGCCAGTCACTGTTTGCAGCGCAAGATGCCGAAAGCATTCTGGCCTTGCTGGAGGCCGAATTGACGTTTTGAGTTTGTGATAAATGCCGGGTAGAGACGCAAACGACGTCGAATCCGGTCTAGAGACGGGTACTAGACAAAATGAACGATGGGCCGTTCCCGGAACATTACGAACCCATTGAGTCACCTATTGGCACCAATCCGTTGCATCCTGAGGTTATCTCCAGCCCGGTTGCGCGTATCTACCGTGGCGATATCGACAATATGGGTAAAGCTGACGCCTTCCCGTATGTCGCCACGACTTATTCCATTACTGAACTTTTCCGCCACTGGACCAAGCATGCATTGCTGAATGCTATCGCCCAGCCTGACCAGTTCATCGAAATTGGTGAAACGCTGGCGAGCAAAAAAGGCATTGCAGCGGGTGATACTGTGAAAGTGATGTCAAAACGAGGCTTTATCAAAGCGAAGGCGGTGGTAACTAAACGCCTGCAAACGCTGACGATAGATGGTAAGCAGGTCGATACCGTTGGTATCCCTTGCCACTGGGGATTTGAAGGTGCAACGCGCAAAGGTTTCCTCGCCAACACGTTAACGCCATCTGTTGGCGATGCCAACTCGCAAACACCGGAATATAAAGCGTTTCTGGTCAACATCGAGAGGGCATAAGGGAAAGAACTCATGGCTATGCAATCACAAGATATTATCAACGCTCGGCGACCAATAGCATCACGCCGCCGCCGCACGCACGCGATTACCGTGCAGAAGTAGCAAAATTAATTGATGTCACCACCTGCATTGGCTGCAAAGGCTGTCAGGTAGCCTGCTCAGAATGGAACGATATCCGCGATGAAGTGGGCTATTGCAACGGCGTCTATGACAATCCAACTGATCTCAGCGCCAAGTCATGGACGGTGATGCGCTTTAGCGAAACCACTCATAACGACAAGCTGGAATGGTTGATTCGCAAAGATGGTTGTATGCATTGCGAGGATCCAGGATGCCTGAAAGCATGTCCGTCTGCCGGAGCTATCATTCAGTATGCTAACGGAATTGTCGACTTTCAGTCTGAGCACTGTATTGGTTGCGGCTACTGCATTGCCGGCTGCCCGTTCAACATTCCGCGACTCAATCCAGAGGATAATCGCGTCTACAAATGTACACTGTGTGTCGACAGGGTTAGTGTCGGTCAGGAGCCAGCCTGCGTGAAAACCTGTCCAACCGGCGCTATCCAGTTTGGTACCAAAAAAGAGATGCTCAATGTGGCAGAAACCCGCGTGATGCAGCTTAAAAAACGTGGTTATGCCCAGGCGGGGGTATACAACCCACAATCCGTGGGCGGCACTCATGTGATGTACGTTCTGCACCATGCAGACCATCCTTCGCTCTACCACAATCTGCCGGATGACCCGAAAATTGCCGCGCCGGTGAACCTTTGGAAAGGTATTCTCAAACCACTCTCCGCTGCTGGATTTATCGCCACTTTTGCTGGACTGATTTACCACTACATAGGTGTCGGACCGAACAAAGAGGTTGATGATGAGGAGGATAGCGGTCATGAGTAAAAGCAAAATGATACTTCGTACTAAATTTATCGACCGTGCCTGCCACTGGACGGTAGTAATTAGCTTCTTCCTGGTATCACTCTCTGGTGTTGCGCTGTTTTTCCCGACGTTGCAATGGCTCACCGAAACCTTTGGTACGCCGCAAATGGGCAGGATCCTACATCCATTCTTTGGAGTGGTGATTTTTATCGTGCTGATGTTTATGTTCGTTCGCTTTGTACATCACAACATCCCCGATAAACAGGATCTTCCCTGGATTAAAGGTATTGTTGAAGTACTGAAGGGGAATGAACATAAAGTCGCTGATGTCGGCAAATATAATGCCGGTCAGAAAATGATGTTCTGGAGCATAATGAGTCTGATCTTTGTGCTGTTGGCCACTGGGGTCATTATCTGGCGGCCCTACTTTGCCCACTATTTCCCGATTAACGTTGTTCGCTGGAGCTTACTTATTCACGCTACTGCAGCTATCGTTCTGATCCACGCTATTCTAATCCACATGTATATGGCATTTTGGGTGAAAGGATCTATAGAAGGCATGATCGAAGGAAAAGTCAGCCGACGTTGGGCGAAGAAGCACCATCCACGCTGGTATCGTGAGATAGAGCGTTCAGAGAACCAAAGTGAAGGTACAAAATAGAGCCAGTCACTATTTTTAGTGGTTTTTTCATCAGTATCGTTTATGAACAAACCGTAAACAGCCAAAATTACATTGGCTGTTTACGGTATTGGTTAACAACACTGCAAGCATTGCAGTGTCTGATTCTCATCATATCCATTAAGAGATGGATTAATCATGTCAATAGATACTTGATTATTGACCAAGTAAGATACAGATAGAATGCGATCTGTATTGATTGTAATGACCATCGAAAATAACGCCACTGGTAACGCTCTCTGGCGTCGGCTGCCGCGATTGCAGCTACAGAACTTTGTTTTTTTCTTCGTCTTAATAGAAGAGTGCGGAACCAAAGTATCAGAAGGAGTACAAGAAATATTTTTGTAAGCAATGTGCTGTATGTATTGAGATAATTTTCCAAAACACAATTGATATTATTCATTCTTATCTTCCATTTCCTCAACTGGTCGTAGTGGTTATAACAAGCAATGACTTACAAAGCTACTCTAAAGAAAAGTTACTGACGACATCCTCAACTGATTATTTTTATGAAAGCATGACATGCTGATGTTAGCTATGCATCTAATTCTTCTTTTTGCCATCATTATTGATGGCATCTTCCAATAAATTCCTGAAATTCGTCAAAATAAAGTTGAATGATTGTGCTTACATAACCTGGGTAAAAAGATATGGATCAAAAGCTAAACGATCTCGAAAAAAGTCCTTTAAGTATAAAAAAAGTACTGCCACTATGGGTATGGATGTTGTGATGTTTTCGTAAACCAATGCTAAAAATGGAGCTTGATATGGCAAACCTTAGATTGGATACAATTGGAGTCATCAGCATTGAAAATGGCACAGTGGAGTTGGTACTGGAACATAAGTATATTCCTGCCCTCGTTGGCCTTGATGGGTTTAGTCACATACAGGTCCTATGGTGGCTATCCTCCTGTGACAATCCTATGGACCGAAGTAAAATGACAGAGCATCAGCCCTATAAAAATGGTCCTGATGTATTAGGAACATTTGCAACACGGTCTCCTTATCGTCCAAACCCTGTCGCACTCGATTGTTCACAAGTGACATATATAGATCATGATAAAGGAGTCATTGGTTTAGCATGGCTGGATGCTTTTAATGGTTCTCCGATACTGGATATCAAACCTTATATACCGGGTATTGATAGAGTCGAAATTCCAAACGTCCCAGAGTGGTGTCGTCACTGGCCACACTCATATGAAGAATCAGGTGATTATGACTGGGAAAATGTATTTACATCTGACAAGTCATGCTGAAATCTCACCCAATACCCGACTTTAAACTGCAGTTGAGAATCTTTAGCTAAGAATAGGTAGTGAGGGGTAATGTTAAAATTCATTAAAAAACAAAAAAATGCCATCGTTGTTTTGCATGAGATATATGGTGTTAACGATCATATAAAAAAGGTATGTAATGAGTATCATAACAAAGGATTTGATGTTTATTGCCCCTCTCTACTGGAAAATAAAGCACCTTTTTTATACTCACAACAAGATGAAGCTTACAGATACTTTATAAACCATTCTGGGTTTAATCCTTCAGGAGTCGTTTCTTTGCTCAGTACGATTCGCCCATGCTACAGGAAAATCATAGTAATAGGCTTCAGCGTGGGGGCCACAATTGCCTGGTTATCTGCTGAAAGTAAATTGTGTGATGGTGTTGTTTGTTACTATGGCTCTCGCATCAGGGACTATGCTGATATTATTCCACCTTGTCCTTGTTTGGTTATTTTTGCTGAGTTTGAACAGTCTTTTGATCCTGTTTTAGTGCAACGTCAACTGAGCGACAAAGCATCCGTCACATGTCATATACTCAACAGCCACCATGGCTTTAGTGATCCTTACGGGGAAAACTTTGACTGCAGGAACGCGGAAATTGCCAGAGATCTGGTTGCTGATTTTATCAGCAGAATTGTAAAGTGAACTTCTTTCAACATTTAATTCGTACCCGAACTACTGAAAACGCGCGCTGTATTCTCCTGGAGTTATGCCAAACTGACGCCGGAACAGGCGGCAAAAATAGTCACTGTCATGATATCCGCACCTCTGTGCCACTTCGCTAATTGGCAGATGATACTTCTGTAAGATGATGCGTGCCTTCGCCATTCTGACCCAGCGGAGATACTCGACAAATCCCATCGTGCCGTGCTGGGTAAACAGCTTGGATAAGTGATTCGGAGTGATGTTGAAAAATTGTGCCACGCTTTCCCGGGTCAACTGTTGAGTATAGTTGTCCTGTACCCAGTTACACATGCTGTGATAGAGAAATTCTGAGCGCGGTCGCTGTGTGTCCGGCCGGGTATTGACCACGCTTCGGCACAGATGCAGCAAGCTGAGCACCAGGGGCTGAATGATATCCTGTGCCTGAGGAGAGCGGCTCAAATGGGTTAAAGCAGTAAGCATTGCATCACCTTCACCACGCTGTGGATGTGGCAACTCAATGCGGCGAATCGGACGCAAATGTGAGGCGGTGCGGTTGTCGTAAAAAGACAACCCCAGCCACGCCGGAGAAAACACCAGACTCAACAACATAACCGGTTTATCGCTTCCGGGTAAATTGGCCGCTCTGGCAGGGATAAACAACATGTCGCCTTCCGGCAGACTGTGCTGTTTTTTTTCCAGTTGATTGCTGTACTCCCCACGTAGCACGATATCGAGGCGCGGGAGGTCAATGCACAAACTGCTGGTCGGTAAATTGGCTGGCTGAGTGGCAAACCATACGCGACCCAACCGCTGTGGGTTTAACACCAGGCCGCTGAACAGATCGGCAAAAAACTGTTGGTCTGCGGGCAAGCCTGGTTCTTTCATCACTCTATCTCTGTAGGATAAGCGCTATAAATGCATTAACTGTCTGAACTCTTTCACTTTACTCCGACTGACCGGGATTTCAAATTCCAGATCTTTTAACCGCAGAATGTAGGTGTTATTGAACCACGGTTCGATCTCGCGAATTTTGTTGAGGTTTACGCAGAAGGAACGGTGACAGCGGAAAAAATGTGAAGCGGGCAGTTTGCTGCAAAATTCGGTGATGTTCATCGGCATGACATACGATTCGCGTCGTGTATAGACAAAGGTCATCTTTTCATGGGCTTCAGCGTAATAAATGTCGTTGATTGGAGTCACGATGATCCGCTCATCTTTGATCAGGTTGATCGTGTCATTTTCACGTGTTACGGGACTGGTGAGCGTCGTACCTGCTTGCTGTTGCTGCCAGGCCGCCTCCAGCTTTTGTAGCATGCCAACGATCCGCGATTCCTGGTATGGTTTCAGAATGTAGTCAAACGCTTCAAGCTCAAACGCTTCAACGGCATGCTCTTTCCAGGCGGTAATAAACACAATAAAGGGTTTATGCGCGAACTGGCTGATATTTTGCGCAAGTAGTACGCCATCCAGCGAGGGAATATTGATATCCAGAAAAATAGCGTCGACGCGGTTATGCTGCAGATATTTCAGCACGTCCAGACCATCGTCAAACGTCCCGACAATCTCCATCTGGCTGTGCTCTTTTATCAGCCAGCTAAGTTCCTGTTGGGCCAGGAATTCATCTTCAACAATGATGACTTTCACAACTTCACTCCTGGTTAAAGCAATAAGGTAGCCGGTGCTGCGGCGGGCGAGTGTTGATTGGGCACATAGAACGCTATTTCTGTGCCTGGTTCCAGGCGGCGGATATGTAATCCTTCGCCGTAGAGCAGCTTCACGCGGTGATGTACATTCAACAGACCAATTTTATTGCCCGGCATTTCGTTGGATTCGACCCGTTCAATAACTTTCGGATCAATACCATGGCCTGTATCCCTGACGGCGATCCGGACCCGATTACCGCACTCCGCGACGCTGATAGTAACCACGCCTTTCCCCTTGCAGGGTTGAATGCCATGGACGATGGCGTTTTCTACCAACGGCTGAATCAGCAGGCTGGGGATATAGCAACTGACCTCTTCATCAATATCATAAATAACAGTCAGCTTGTCGCCAAAACGGGCCTGTTCGATGGCGATGTAATCTTTGATTTGATACAGCTCTTTTTTGATATCAATCTGCTCATCGTCTTTTAATTCAATATTATAGCGAAGATAACGTGACAAATTAAAAATGAGCTGACGTGCGGTGTCCGGATTTAACCGCACGGATGAGGAAATAGCGTTTAGCGCATTAAACAGGAAATGGGGATTGATTTTACTTTGCAACGCCCGTAGCTCTGCCTTATTTGCCATTTCGCGCAGTTGCTCTGCACGGGATACTTCGAGTTGAGTGGAGATGATTTGCGACAGACCGATTGCCATCTCCTGTAACGAGGAGGTGATCTGGTGAGCGTGACAGTAGTAGATCTTCAGCGTGCCGGTCACAACACCTTTTTCCCATAAAGGGATCACCAGCATGGAGTGTATTTCTGGTGTACGATGTGCTTCATCATTGTTTTTTATGATGATTTTTCCGTAATTTATCGCCTGTTGAGTGGTGGGGCTGACGAAATCATCATTGTCGCGATAGTTTAGTTCCCCAACACCAACGTAGGCCAGAACGTGCTGGGTATTGGTAATTGCGACCGCATCTGCATGAATGTCATGGCGAATAATTTCGCACACCTGACGTAACGATTCGCTGTTCACATGACGAAAGAGTGGCAGGGTTTTGTTAGCGATATCCAGTGCCAGCTTGGCCTGCTTTGCGGCGCTGGCCTCTTTCTCTCCTTCAACGCTTTGTACCAGCATGACAATAAAGCCAATGCAGACGCTGCCAAGGATCATTGGGATACCGATTTTTGAGACAATATCCAGCCCCAGTTCGGTGGTGGGGGCCCATGCGACGACCAGGATCATGGTCAGCGTTTCGCACAGCATCCCGCCTAAAATACCTGCGCGCCAGTGCTGCGCTTTGGGGATCTTACGGTTGATCCAGCCAGCAATACAGCCCGCCAGAATACTGGTAATAAAGCACGGAAGGGCGGTTACGCCGCCAATATCGATCAGGTAGCGATGAATACCCGCGATAACACCTGTAATGATGCCGACCCACGGACCGAACAGAATTCCCCCTGACATTACAGCGATAATACGTACGTTAACCAGAGAACCTTCTACCGGTACGCCGGACCAGGTACTGAACAGAGCAAACATGGAGAAAATCGCGGTAACGGCGAGTAGCTCTTTCGGGGAGTGTGCAGACTTGTGCAACAGTTCGCGGAACAGGCGGATACGAATCAGGAAAAACAGACAAAACAGCATCAGCGCTGCCCGATCAAAGACCGCCAGCAGCATATTGAATATTTCGTGCACGGGTGACTCTTGCGAAAGGATTAAACCTCTATGATAGGTAACCTGAGGCTGGATGACCAGCATACCCGTAAGACCCGTCTAATGAGGAAAAACCATAATATTAAAAGGGGATTGTAAAGAAGAGGTGAGTTTACAATACATATCGAGGATTGGTTGATTTACGAGGTAAAATTTATAACATCAAAATGTTAATGGATGGTGATTTTGTCAATTAGTCAAAACTGTCCATTTCCCTTTTTATTTTTTCAGTTCCTCTTTTATGTAGTAAAAAATATTTTTGTTTGCCTCTCGACAGAAGGAATTTATTCAGGCTATTTTCTAAACGTGCCACCATCGTGGCAGCGTCGCTCGGACGGTCCGGGCGCTAACGTTAATCCTGAGGATATTATGGCTGACTCCCGCCCTGAACGTCGCTTTACGCGTATTGATCGCCTTCCCCCTTACGTTTTCAACATCACTGCTGAACTGAAGATGGCTGCGCGTCGGCGTGGCGAAGATATTATCGATTTCAGCATGGGGAATCCGGATGGGGCTACGCCTCCTCACATTGTCGAAAAATTGTGCACCGTGGCTCAGCGCCCGGATACGCACGGTTATTCAACTTCTCGCGGTATTCCACGGCTGCGTCGGGCGATTTCCCGCTGGTATCAGGAACGCTATGACGTTGATATCGATCCTGAGTCCGAAGCCATTGTGACCATTGGATCCAAAGAAGGGCTGGCGCATCTTATGCTGGCGACACTGGATCACGGTGATACAGTTCTGGTACCAAACCCAAGTTACCCAATCCATATTTATGGTGCTGTGATTGCCGGAGCACAGGTGCGTTCTGTGCCGTTGGTGGAAGGGGTCGACTTCTTTAATGAGCTGGAGCGTGCGATCCGCGAAAGCTACCCGAAACCGAAGATGATGATTCTGGGTTTCCCGTCCAACCCGACTGCGCAATGCGTGGAGCTGGAGTTCTTCGAAAAAGTGGTTGCACTGGCTAAACGTTACGACGTGCTGGTGGTTCACGACCTGGCCTATGCTGATATTGTTTATGATGGCTGGAAAGCGCCGTCTATCATGCAGGTTCCGGGGGCGCGTGACGTAGCGGTTGAGTTTTTCACTTTGTCGAAAAGCTATAACATGGCGGGCTGGCGCATTGGTTTTATGGTTGGCAACAAAACGCTGGTTAACGCGCTGGCACGCATTAAGAGCTATCACGATTACGGCACGTTCACGCCATTACAGGTTGCGGCGATTGCTGCGCTGGAAGGCGACCAGCAGTGTGTGCGGGATATCGCTGAGCAGTATAAGCGGCGCCGTGACGTACTGGTCAAAGGGCTGCACGAAGCTGGCTGGATGGTAGAAATGCCAAAAGCGTCGATGTACGTCTGGGCGAAAATCCCGGAGCAATATGCCGCTATGGGGTCACTGGAATTTGCCAAGAAACTACTGAACGAAGCAAAAGTATGTGTTTCGCCGGGGATTGGCTTTGGCGACTATGGCGATACTCACGTGCGTTTTGCATTGATTGAAAACCGAGATCGTATTCGCCAGGCGATCAGAGGAATTAAAGCGATGTTCCGTGCGGATGGCTTACTGCCTGCCGGTACGAAATCAGCAACTGAAAACGCTGACTAAAGATCGTTCAGATACAAAAGCAAACAGGAGCCTGATGGCTCCTGTTTTTTTGCTGCATCTTTTTATTTAGATCATCAGGGCAAAAGTACCGGCCCAAACGATGACCATAAATGAAATGCCCATAAAGAAATATTTCACTTTTCATCTCTCCGCGTACCAAAAGCACGCCTAAATGAACATACACTTACCTGACAGAGAGCTGATGCCACTGTGAGCAAACCAGAGAATACCCCTCGTTTTCTACGCTGCATCACCTCAGAATTCTGAGCTTTAATGCTCCAGACGGCGCTAATGTACGCCTAAAAATGAGGTGAGACAAGAGGCATTTTTTTATTTAATTTTAGTAACTTACGAGTGTCGTGATTCGGCGACAGTTTGATTTCTATCTGTAATGAATTGCTATTGGGCGACGCAATGTTTACTCAGATAATTCTCATATCCCCATGATATAAATGCGGATATTTTTTGCGAAAATTTCGATAAGAAAGGTTAGATATGACCAGACTAATGATGTTAGCACTCATTATTACGCCACTGACGTCGATGGCAGCGGCTCCGCTGGCACTGAATTTCAGCTGTGCAAGTATTGGTGGCGTGAATAGTGACGGTACAGGTAATGTTTGGATTAACGGCGAAAAAGCGATCGTTAAAACATTCAATGAAAATTACTGGGAGGCAAAAAGCGGTAAAAATACCGTCTCCATTTCCCGTAAAGATGACGGGAACCCGGATGTTTCCTGGACTGGTCCTAATCGTAAACACGGGGTCTGTCTGCCGGAAGATAATAAGAGTTATGCTCCGGTAAAAAAATCATCTAATGCTGGCCCGACCTTTTCATGTTCTGCAGTCGACAAGGGAAGCATGGAAGAGATTATTTGCCACAGCCCGTCACTTTCCGCGATGGATGTGAAGTTGAATGCTGTATACCAGCAGGCGCTGGTTAAATCGAAGAATGATCCGATGTTGAAAGCGGAGCAGCGCGGTTGGATAAAAGGACGCAACGAGTGCTGGAAAGAGCAGGATAAGCCTGCCTGTCTCTCCCGCGAATATAGCCAGCGGATGTCTGAATTACAGAACAAATGGGGTGTCAGGTAATTCCGTCGCAGAAAAAAAGAAAGGCCGAATGGCCTTTCTTTTTAGATATATAACGAAGCTTCGCCCATGGGCCTTGTTTTGAAACGACGGTGGATCCAGAGATACTGCTCGGGTGCTCGCATGATCTCTTTTTCGATAATCTTGTTCATATAAGCCGCCGCCAGGTTCTCATCAGCCGGGTAGCCTTCCATCTCTGGCGTAATAAACAGACGGTAACCGGAGTTATCCTTTTTTCTCACCATCGTGACAGTCAGCATTGCGGCACCGGACAACCGTGACAGTACATAGGTACCATTGGTCGTTGCTACATCTTTCACCGCGAAGAATGGGGCGAATGAACTTCCTTTGCGACCGTAATCCTGATCGGGAGCAAACCATACGGCCTCTCCTTTTTTCAGTGCACCGACAATGCCTCGCAGATTATTTCTGCCGATCATGGCTTTGTTTGAGCGCATACGTCCACGAGTTTGTATCCACTCCATTAACTTATTGTTGTGTGGGCGATAGGTTGCCATCATCGGTTGGCAAAGTCCCATTACGCGACCACCCAGCTCCAGCGACATAAAGTGTACGCCTACTACCATCACGCCACGGTTTTGAGTTTGAGCACGTTTCAGGTTATCCAGCCCTTCAACGTCAAACCATTTACGTACCCGGCTGTCAGGCCAAAACCAGGCCATACCTGTTTCAAGCAAAGCCATCCCAAGTGAGCGAAAGTTTTCTTCGACCAGTTTATCTCTCTCTTGCTGGGATAAATTCGGGAAACAGAGTTCGAGATTTTTACGTGCAATAGATTCACGACGTTTTAAAAACGGGCGTGCAAGCGTACCGGTGCGAGTGCCCAGAAAGCACAAAACCGGGTAGGGGAGTTGCACCAGTAACCAGAGCACACCGACACCAAACCATGTGAGCCAGTAACGCGGATGCAAAAACGCGCGTGAAAATTTACATTGGGGGAACA
The DNA here is from genome assembly GCF_030333105.1 of Citrobacter sp. Cm038. Classification (NCBI taxonomy): domain Bacteria; kingdom Pseudomonadati; phylum Pseudomonadota; class Gammaproteobacteria; order Enterobacterales; family Enterobacteriaceae; genus Citrobacter; species Citrobacter sp. Cm038. The sequence continues at coordinate 34,283 of NZ_JAOWGO010000016.1, forward strand.
TAAGCACCTGCTGTTGATACGAAAATGTTGTATCGCGAAGATTCTTTATCTACAGCGGTACACTCTGATACTGATCGTTAGGCCACCATGAGCGACGATGGTTCCTGTAAAGAGTGTAAAACTGAGTCAGGACAAAACCACGGGGAGCATTAATGATCGGACGTATAATGTACCACCTGGAGATTAATGTCAGCCAGAGATAAATAATCAAGAAGAGTAAATGTTTTCAGGTGGACAAGAAGAACAATGAAGCCAGATATAATGCGTTGTTTTTATGATGGTTAAATAAAATACGATGAAACTACATTCAACAAGGGATGATTCAATCATTGTTACATAATTGTTGCCTGAATTGCGTGCCGATAGGAATTGTCTTAGAATATAAATACAAGGAGCGTAAGGACTTACGTGAAGTTTTACGGCAGACAGGAGGTACCGCTATGCTCTATTTCTGGACCTTTCTCGTATTGTGTATTCTGAGCGTCAGCTGCTACATCTGGCAGGTTATGGGCGTTTGGGCGTCAATCAGTTCTTTTATCGGTATGGCCATCCTTTCGGCATTAATATATTTCGTTACCATGTGGTTGACTACCGGTGATGAAATGGTCACTGGGTTATTTCTTTTTCTTGCCCCAACATGTGGTCTGATCATTCGCTTTATGGTGGGAGACAGTAAGCATTAGCTTGATGCGACACGATTGAAAATAAAATTAGTATCACGTTGATGGTTTTTCTGATCTTTCATGCGATGATTCTTAAGTGCCAGCATTGCTGGCACTTTTTTGCCGATCTAAAGTGGATTAGCGGGCATCAGCAAGCTGTAATGACGCTTCTTCTTGCTGGGCATTTTTTCGCTGTTGCTCCAGCTCTAGCGCACCGCGGTGAGACAGATAGCAGAACAGGATGCAGCACACTATCCCGCCCATCAGCAGATAAAAACCACCATGCCAGCCCATTTTGTCAACCATCACACCAAACAGGCTGGTTCCCAGTGAAGCGCCAAAAATGTAGCTCATAAATCCGCGTAATCCTACGGCAGAGCCAACTGCGAAGCTGGGGACGATTTCCATGGTTTGCACGGATGCCAGGAACTGTGGAACATAAATCAGGCAACCAACAATTGCGGCAAAAATGGTTACCATCAGCAGGGATTCGCTTTTCCAGTAGCCGATCAGACAGACGAATATCAGCGCCATACAAATCATTGCCAACGGCATACGACGGCCTTTAAACAGTTTATCGGTGAGCCAGCCTGCCAGTAGCGTGGAAGGAATTGCTGCCCATTCGAAAAACAGAAAAGCAACGCTCATTTGTTCTTTCGAAAAATGTTTTTCGGTTAACAGATAAATAGGCAGCCAACTGATCATGCCAAAGCGCACCATGTAGACAAACACGTCAACCAGTGAAACATACCAGGCATTCTTATTACGCAGAACATAGGTACAGAAAATCTGGAAGGCGCTCATATTTTCCGGAGCCTGGGTAACGTGCCGGGTATTGAGCACCACTTTTTCTTCCGGCATCATTTGTTCCAGCGTTGGCAAACCTTCTTCGCGCGGTGAACCTTTTCCCAGCATCAGAACAATAAAGGCAAACAGTACAGCAATGCAGGCAGGGACGATATAACTGGCGCTTTGCCAGTGTTCGCTGCCCAGAATGGCAAAGGCTGCGCCAACAATAGGCGCGACAATACCACCGCCAACGTTGTGAGAGATATTCCAGAATGCGCCAACGCGTCCACGTTCTTTACGCGGGAACCAGTTTGCGATGGTAATAAACGATGGGCCAACACCCATCCCCTGGAATAATCCGTTGAAGACAACCAGCGCGGCAAAAATCCAGAATCCGGTGCTGAATCCCAACCCTACATTCACAATCGCGCACAGTATCAGGCCGCATGCCATGAAGACCTTAGGACTGGCCTTATCAGCCAGGCTACTCATAATGCCTTTACTGATCCCGTAAGCAATAAGCATGCAACTGCTGAGTAAACCAATCTGCGTTGCGCTGAGATCCAGATGCTCTTTCAGATATGGAGTGGAGAGCGTGAAGTTATTACGTACAATATAGTACGCAAGATAACCGAGAAATACGCTAAGTAGAGCTTGCATTCGGTATCGACTATATGTCTCGTGGATTTTTTCCGTCGGGACTTTATTTGCCGATGGCCCTGTCTTGAATATTGAAAACATATCATCACCTAAATTTATATTGATGTGAATATCAGGGAGGTTCGGCGAGAAGAGTGAAATAGATGATGAAGAAACTCAAGTTGATGAAATGTGTCAATATTGACTCATTTTGTTTGGAATGCGACTGGATTTGACCCATTTAAATTAAGTGGTCTTTATTTTTGTTATTTTCAGTTGGTTTTTATTATCAGCGTGTGCGGGTATTAACAAAATTGACAGGTGTTTTAAGGTATTCTTTGCTCATGTTTTAGCTTACTGATTGGTTATTTTGATAACAATCTTATCCTCCCTTCGCGGTGCTATCAAACGGGTAACTTTTGTCTCAATATTATTTTTCGAATATGTTGGTATTTATGAACGGGATCACAAACAGGTTTTTCTGTCGGGGATGGATTTTTGCCATCTCGCTCTTTTTTATACCGTTGTCGGCGGCCAGCCTTGCGCAGGGGAAAGAGCTGGTAATGGCGACAACGTTCTCGCCAGGGGCCACGGCCTGGATTATCCAGCGCTGGCAAACGGAGCCTGGGTCAGTGATGATTCGTACGCTCAACCGGACCAGTTCCTCTCTTGAGCAACTGCTTGATACCGCGAATGCGGAAAATGTCGATCTTATTTTGACTTCATCTCCCATGCTTTTGCAGCATCTTCAGGAGCATCAAAAGCTTGCACCTTTTGATAATGCGCTACCGGAAAGCCAGCGGCTGGTACCAGAGTCGATCCGCTCAACGTCCGTGGCGGTGGCAATATCGGGCTTTGGTCTGCTGATTAACCGTTCTGCGCTGGCTGCGCGACACCTGCCGCCCCCGACTGACTGGGGGGACTTAACGCACCCCAGATATCAGGGGGCATTGCTGATGAGTAGCCCGTCGCGCTCCGATACCAATCACCTGATGATAGAATCACTGCTTCAGCAAAAAGGGTGGGAGCAGGGGTGGGCGACGTTGCTGGCAAGTGCCGGAAATCTGGTGACAATTTCGTCACGGAGTTTTGGTGTCGCAGACAAAATTAAGAGCGGACTGGGCGTCGCTGGGCCGGTCATTGATAACTACGCTAATTTGCTGCTTAACGATCCGCATCTGGCCTTTACCTATTTCCCGCATTCTGCGGTTTCGCCTACTTACGTGGCCGTGCTGAAGAACAGTCAGCACGCGAATGAAGCACGCCGCTTCATTCGCTATCTATTGAGTCCGGAAGGACAAAGGATCCTCGCGGATGCCAATACGGGGAAATATCCGGTAACGCAGCTGGCTGCTGATAACCCGCGCGCGAGTCAGCAGGCGTTCCTGTTGAATCAGTCACCGTTAAATTATCGTCTTATCCTGAAACGACAACAGCTGGTACAGCGGATGTTTGATACCGCTATTAGTTTCCGTCTCGCGCAACTGAAGGATGCCTGGCGGGCGTTATACAGTGCGGAAGCGCGCCTGAAACACCCGCTACCTGAAATTAGAGCGTTGTTGACCAGTGTTCCGATCGATCCGCAGAGTAGCGAAGATGAAGCATGGCTTGCCCGGTTTGATAATAAAAGCTTTGCGGAACAGCAGATGATGGAGTGGCAACTCTGGTTTCTTAAAAATCAGCGTCAGGCCATATCGAAACTGGAAGAATTAAAATGAAAACCGGCTCGATATTACAACGCCTTCGCCAGCTCAGCATCAGCAGCAGTCTGCGAGGCGCTTTCCTGACAGGAGCGCTGCTGACGTTAAGCGTGAGCTGTGTCAGTTTGTATTCCTGGCACGAGCAGAGTTCGCAGATCCGTTATTCGCTTAATGACTATTTTCCGCGTGTCCATTCCGCTTTTTTGATTGAAGGGAATCTCAATCTGGTGGTTGATCAGCTTAATGAGTTCCTGTTGGCACCCAACACAACGGTAAGACTACAACTGCGCAACCAGATAATTCAGCATCTGGATAAGATTGAGGCGTTGAGCCTGGGGTTACAGTCAGAGGAGCAACAGCAACTGGTCGTTATTTTGCAGGACAGCCGTGCTTTGATGGCGGAGCTGGACAGGGTGCTCTACAACATGTTCCTGGTTCGCGAAAAAGTTAGCGAACTTTCCGCGCGCATTGACTGGCTGCATGATGATTTTACGACGGAGCTGAATTCCTTGGTGCAGGATTTTACCTGGCAGCAAGGAACACTGCTGGATCAGATTGAAGCGAAGAACGGTGATGAGGCTCAATATCTGAAACGCGCCAGGGAAGTGCAAAATGAACAGCAGCAGGTCTACACACTGGCGAGAATTGAGAATCAAATCGTTGATGACTTGCGCGACAGGCTGAATGAGCTGAAGTCAGGTAGCGATGATGGAATGCTGGTGGAGACTCACATTCGCTATCTGGAGAATCTGAAGAAAACGGCAGATGAAAATATTCGAACCCTTGATGACTGGCCCAGTACGATAACGTTGCGGCAAACTATCGATGAATTGCTGGAGATCGGGATGATGAAAAATAAAATGCCCGATACCATGCGCGACTATGTCGCCGCGCAGAAAGCACTCGTGGATGCCAGTCACGCCAGAGAAGCTACGCTCGGACGCTTCAGAACGCTGCTTGAAGCACAACTGGGTAGCAGCCATCAGCAAATGCAGATGTTTAACCAGCGGCTGGAGCAGATTGTTCGCGTCAGCGGTGGAATTATTCTGCTGGCGACTCTTCTGGCGCTGCTGCTGGCCTGGGGATTAAACCACTATTTTATCCGCTCGCGACTGGTGAAGCGTTTTACTGCGCTCAATCAGGCTGTGGTGCAAATAGGTCTGGGTAGAACCGATGCGACCATCCCGGTTTATGGGCGTGATGAGTTAGGACGCATCGCGCGTTTACTGCGTCACACGCTGGGTCAGCTTGGGACGCAAAAAAGGCAGCTTGAGCAGGAAGTCGCGGAGCGTAAGGAGATTGAGTCCGATTTACGCGCGACGCAGGACGAGCTTATTCAGACGGCAAAACTGGCGGTGGTCGGCCAGACTATGACCACGCTGGCGCATGAGATTAACCAACCGCTGAACGCGCTGTCGATGTATCTGTTTACCGCGGGAAGGGCTATCGAACAAGGTCAGTTAGCCCAGGCAAGGAGCACCTTAACCAAAGCAGAAGGGCTGATTACCCGTATTGATGCCATTATCCGCTCACTGCGGCAGTTTGCGCGGCGGGCTGAACCGGGAGCTCCGCTACATCCGGTCGATTTGCGCCAAAATCTCAGTGCAGCCTGGGAGCTGTTAGCTATGCGGCATAAGCCACAGCAGGGCACGCTTACACTGCCTGAAGAAACCGTATGGGTACTGGGTGATGAAGTGAGAATTCAGCAAGTGCTGGTTAACGTGCTGGCAAATGCGCTGGATGCCTGCCCGATAGCCGCCGAAATTGAGGTGTCCTGGCAAGTGCAGGGCGACACGCTGAGCGTAATTATCAGTGATAATGGTCCCGGCTGGCCTGTGGCGTTGCTGCCGTCTCTTTTGAAGCCGTTCACCACCAGTAAGGATGTTGGACTCGGGATTGGCTTATCGATTTGTGTATCGTTGATGACGCAGATGAAAGGCGAGTTGCGCCTGGCGTCGACGTTGAGGCGCAATGCCTGCGTAGTACTGCAATTCAACCTGACGGATATAAAAGATGTTGAGTGATGAATATTCTGTTCTGCTAATTGATGATGATGCCGATGTACTTGACGCTTACACGCTGTTGCTTGAACAGGCGGGTTACCGCGTACAAGCCTGTAATAATCCCTTTGACGCAAGAAATTGGGTACCGGCTGACTGGCCTGGGGTCGTATTAAGTGATGTGTGTATGCCGGGGTGTTCCGGGATCGATCTGATGACCCTATTTCATCAGGATGATAATCAACTGCCAATTCTGTTGATCACCGGACATGGCGATGTGCCGATGGCGGTGGATGCGGTGAAAAAAGGCGCATGGGATTTCCTGCAAAAACCGATCGATCCCGGCAAACTGCTGGTGCAGGTCGAGGAGGCCTTGCGGCACCGGCAATCGGTGATTGCCCGTCGTCACTATTGCCAGCAAAAGCTACAGGTTGAACTGGTCGGGTACAGTGACTGGGCAAATCAGTATCGGCAGCGTTTACAACAACTGGCAGAAACAGATATTGCCGTTTGGTTTTATGGTGAGCCTGGTACGGGTCGCATGACGGGTGCACGGTATTTGCATCAACTGGGGCGTAACGCCCAGGGACCATTTATTCGGGAAGAGCTGACATCCGGGAAAGCGGATCAACTTAATGAACTCATCGCCAGGGCGCAGGGAGGGACGCTGGTATTGAGCCATCTTGAGTGTCTGACGCGCGAACAACAACACCATCTGGTTCACCTGCAAAGTCAGGATCAGCGTCCTTTTCGCTTAATTGGCATTGGGGCGACATCGCTGGTAGAACTGGCAGCAACAAACCAAATTGTCGCGGAGCTCTATTATTGTTTTGCCATGACGCAAATTGGTTGCCAGCCACTGTCATTGCGCCCGGACGATATCGAGCCATTGTTTCGCCACTACCTGCATAAAGCCTGCCTGCGGCTGAACCATCCTGTTCCACAGGTAGACACCGAGCTATTGAAAACTATGCGGCGTCGAGCATGGCTAAGTAATGTCCGGGAACTGGCGAATGCCGCGGAGCTTTTTGCCGTTGGATTGCTTCCACTGGCAGAAACCGCCAATCCGCAGATGCATATGTCTGAACCGACACCCCTGGACCGTCGGATCGAAGAGTACGAACGGCAAATAATAACCGAAGCGTTAAATATTCATCAGGGGCGAATTAATGAGGTGGCAGAGTATCTGCAAATACCGCGTAAGAAACTGTATTTGCGGATGAGGAAATATGGACTTAGCAAAGAACACTATAAGTTTTAACGTATTGTTGGTTTGACCTGCCGGTCTCTGGTTCTATCTTCTGGCATATTTTGGTGATCGTTTTAATGATCACCAAAATATGCCAGATTTGCGAATTAATATCTGAGTATTGGGTTTACCACATCAAATCATCAGGCACGACAAAATCAGCGTACGGATCGTCCTCGTCTTTCGCTTCCTGGCTCAATTCGCAATTTAATACAATGTAGCTTGCATCGCGCTGCGCAATCTTATCAGCCACAACTGCTGGTATAATCGCGTATTCGCTATCGCGGTCACTTTCAGCAACCAGACGTGCAATGGCAAGACGTCCTTTGATCAACTGGGTTTGGGTAACCTTGTCAACATATATTTTTTTAATAAGATTATTATCGGTAAAGTTATAGCCAATATCGCCATGAGAAATGGTAATTCTGTTCATCTCAATTAGCTGCTTAATCTGCGCTTTATATTCTTTAGATAAGGCAGCTTGTTTTTGCTGTTCACTAAGCTGTTTATCACGCTCAATTTGCGCTTTTTTATTTTCTTCTACCGCTTCTCTGGCTTCGCGAGCCTGAACACGCGATTTTTTAGCCGTTCTTTGCACTTTCGCCATTTTTTTGCTGGTGACTAAGCCAGCTTTCAGCATCTGCTCTTGTAGGGTGAGTTTTGTCATGTTCGTTTCTGAATCCAATAAAATCGTTGTCAGGATTATAACCTCAACGTTCGACGGGATGCCAGATGCGGTAGCTTCGCCAGTCCGCTTCTGAAGCGGAGGCCAGAGCCAGGTAACCTGCAGATCTTCTCACCTCAATCCCATTTGCCGGAGTACGCTGTCAGGTATGAGGGCGAGTAGGCGTAATTATGTGATTGAGATGACTGGAAACTGAGTGATAAATAAGGCGTGGGGTTTGTGAAGGATGCCATACAGTACCCTCTCCCGGTGGGAGAGGGCTAAGGCGGCGGAAACTACACCACCATTTCCATTTCCATCTTCACCGGATGGAAACGGCGTTTAAAGTAAATCAGACCGTGTCCTTGCTGGCCCAGGGTAATGTTCCTGATTTCCACCAGATAGACCAGATGGCTGCCGATGGTCTGCACCTGGCTAATCTCACCCTCGAGGCTCGCCAGCGAGCCTTTCAGAACCGGCTGGCCCAGTGTGCCTTTCTGCCAGCATGAAAGGTTGAAACGGTCTTCCATCGCCATACCGGTCATCCCGGCGAAGTGGCGGGCCATCACTTCCTGTTCGTGGTTCAGCACGTTGATACACAGCTTACCGTTGCCCTGAAACACCGGGTTCATCGCGCTATTGCCGTTGATACAGACCATTAGTGATGGTGGCGTATCGGTCACCGAACAGACCGCTGTGGCGGTGATACCGCAACGGCCCGCCTCGCCTTCGGTGGTGATGACGTTAACGGCGGCCGACAGACTGGCCATGGCATCGCGAAAACGCAGACGTTGTTCATCTAATTGCATTGTGACCTCCCGCTGCTGGTTACTTCAGCAGTTTATCCAGCATGTTGATATCGGTATTGTTGTGCAGGTGTGGTACTGTCCAGCCGTTCTGGTCGTATTCAGACAGGCAGCGGTCCACCATCGCCATCATTTTGTCCATGTTGCCGGAGCTTTGGGCCTGACGCAGGCACTGCAGACGAATTTCATCCTGGCTGCCGGAGTAGTTGATTTCATACAGCTCATGCCGACCGCCAAATTCGCTGCCAATAGCGTCCCACATCAGTTTGAGGATCTTAATGCGCTCGACGTGATCCATGCCGTTCGAACCGCGCACGTATTTTGCCAGGTATTCGTTTATCTGTGGGTTGTTGAGATCACGTACGCTGGACGGCAGGTAGATCAGACCGCTGGTTACGCTGCGTTCAATAATGTTTTTGATTTTGGCGTAGGCCATCGGCGCCATCACCCGATAGGTTTGCAGCGCAGCATGATCCGGCAGATACGCGCCATTGACCCACGGCGTTGCTTCGGCGCACATCGAATCACTCAGCGCCCAGAACATATTGCGCCAGGCTACCACTTCGCCAAGCTCGGCTTGTACGCCACGGAACTCCAGGGTACCGGTGCACTCCAGCGAGCGCTTCAGCAGGGCGGTGATAAAATCAAGTTTCACCGCCAGGCGTACGCAGGCCTGTAACGGATACATACGCGCGAAGCCACCTTCCATCGTCCAGCGACGGCAGCGGTCAAAATCGCGATAAATAAGTACGTTTTCCCATGGGATAAGCACGTTATCCATCACCAGGATCGCATCGTTTTCGTCGAAGCGGCTGGAGAGGGGATAATCGTATGGCGATCCGGTTGCTCCGGCCACCAGCTCATAGGAGGCGCGGGAGATAAGCTTGACCCCTTCAGCATCCATTGGCGCGACGAACATCAGCGCGAAGTCCGGGTTTTCGCCCATCACCTGTGCAGATCCGAAGCCAATCATGTTGTAGTGAGTCAGCGCTGAGTTGGTGGCCACGACTTTCGCGCCGCTGACGATGATTCCGGCGTCGGTCTCTTTCTCCAGCTTGATGTAGACGTCTTTCACTTCGTCGGCTGGCTTATGGCGGTCGATAGGCGGGTTGACGATGGCATGGTTAAAGTACAGGCCGGTTTCCTGAATACGGGTGTACCAGTTGCGGGCGTTCTGTTCAAACTGACCATAAAATCCTGGGTTCGCGCCTAGCGCACAGCCAAATGCGGCTTTGTAGTCCGGGGTGCGGCCCATCCAGCCGTAGCTCAGACGTGACCATTCGGCGATGGCGTCGCGCTGCTGGCGCAGATCGTCGGCGCTTTTCGCGACGCGGAAGAACTTGTGGGTGTAGCCGCCGCTGCCTGTATCGGTACCCCAGCACAGGGTGTCCTGTAACTCGGGTTTATGCAGCGCATCGTACATCTGGGCAACGGAAGCGGCGGCGTTGCGGAAAGCTGGATGTGTGGTCACATCTTTAACGCGTTCGCCGTAGATATAGATTTCGCGACCGTCCTGCAAGCTCTTCAAATACTCTTCACCGGTTAACGGGCGTTTAACGTCTGCACGGAAATTTTCAGGTTTCATAGGGGACCTCTTCAGTATTAATCAGAGTGTTAAATTTATGTTTTGTTTTTGTTGCTCAATTAAGGCGGTTAACGAGGTTTTCGTGAAGAGACTTTTAAGTCAACAGTGGGTACTTTTCAGGTGAGATAGCGTTCTGTGATCCGGGTGTCGTTTAGTTTGTTAGGGCGAGGGGAATCACGACACCGGTATTTTTTTTGTTCTGAACGCGCTTGGTGAACAGCCGACAAGACGGTTGAAAAAACGGGCGAAATAAGCCGGGTCTTTAAAACCCAACTGCCAGGCTATCTCGTTTACCGCGCTATCGGAAAACAGCAGCAGCCGCTTGGCCTCGCGCAGCTGCCTGTCGAAAATCAGTCGCTTGGGCGGGCGATTAGCGAAGCGTCGGCAGATATCGGTCAGCCTTGATTCGGTAAGATGCAGCTCACAGGCGTAGGCTGGCACCGTCCAGTGCTGGTGATAATGGGTATCGATAAGCTGGTTAAAACGCTGGAATAGTTTTAGCTCGCCGCGCATCCCGCTGGCGGCATGATCGTCAAGTTTCGCATTACGTAATAGCAGGGTGAACACCGCCTGCGCCAGCAGCGTCAGAGTGTGTTCACGTCCCGGCAGTTGCGAGGTTGATTCGCGTTCAATCAACCGCCAGTAGTGCGCCAGTGCCGCCAGCTCGTCGGGCTTATCGGCCAGCGACAGGCAGATACCCGGCAGGCCGAAAGCTTCCCGCGTGCCGGGGTAAAGTACTTCCAGAAGCGGCCAGACCAGATCCTCCCGCATTGTCAGCACGTGACCGTCGCTATCAGGCTCGGTGATAAAGGCGTGCGGCACCGAGGGTGGCGTCAGGACAAACAGCGGTGCCTGAACCGAGTAACGATGATCGTCGAGCTGCAGTTCAATCTGCCCGGTATCGAGGAAGTGCATCTGAAAATACTGGTCATGACGGTGCGCTTGCATATCGCGGCCGAAGAACTCGGCCATGCGGGCAAACGACTGATAATGCACATCTTCCGTCCCCAGACTCTCATCGTACTCTTTGTTGATATCGATATTGGCGACAGGGCTCTGGCACATAGTGGCTCCTTACGGCGTCGCGCGAGGACGCGATTCTTTCATCGGAATAAGCCAGATAATCACCGAACCAATGACCAGCAGGGCGGCAACGAACCACAAGCCGCTGCTGAAGCTGCCGGTAACATCCTTCAGCCAGCCGATCATCAACGGGCTGATTGCCGATCCGATATTGCCGGTAGCGTTGATTACCGCGATACCGATAGCTCTGGCGCGCAGGCTGATCGACTGATCCGGAGTGGTCCAAAAAATGGCCATTGCGCTAAACGATCCGGTAGAAGCCATCACGATCCCCAGCAATTGGATCAGGTTGTGATCGGTGGCAGAAGCTAACAGCCAGCCCGCAGCGGCAAACAGAAACGGCAGGGCTGTATGATGCTTACGTTCTCGATGTTTATCGGAGTGGCGGCTCCAGTAGATCATCCCGAGGATAGTACAAATCTGCGGGATCGCCGCCAGCAGGCCGATGGTGATATTGCTGCTGCTTTCGTTAAAGCTTTTCAGGATCTGAGGTGTCCAGATACTGATGGCGCTGAGCGTATTGGTCAGACAGAAGTAGGCTAACGTATACATCAACACGATTGGCGTAAACACCTCCCGCCACAGGCTGCGCTGCTGCATGGCGTGATGACTGATCGCCCCTTCCGGTTGTACCAACGTGAGTCGATCGTTATCCATCATCTCCTGCAGGCACTTTTTGTCCTCTGACGTCAGCCATTTTGCCTTCGACGGTGAATCATCAAGCCAGAACCAGACCATAATACCGAGCAGCACTGACGGGAAGCCTTCCAACAGGAACAGCCACTGCCAGCCGCGCAGATCAAGCATACCGTCCATCGACAGAATATAACCGGAGACGATTGACCCCAGTGCGGTGGTGACCGGCATGGCAATCATAAACAGCGCGTTGGCGCGAGCGCGGAAGAAGGCCGGGAACCAGAAAGTCAGGTACAGCAGAATACCGGGAAGGAAACCGGCCTCGGTTATCCCCACCAGCATACGCAGGAGATAGAGACTGTTCGGGCCGGTGGCAAACATGGTGGCGGTGGAGGCGATGCCCCACAGCACCATAATAGTGGCAATCCAGCGGCGAGCGCCGACGATGCTAAGCATCACGTTGCTGGGGATGCCGAAAATCACGTAGGTGACATAAAACAGGGTGGTAGCAAGGCCAAACATGGTGGCGTTAAGGCCCAAATCCTGCCCCATGGTTAATCCGGCAAATCCAATATTGATGCGATCTAAAAATGAAAAGATAAACAGCACGAACAAAAATACGATCAGGCGGCGAAACAATTTGTTAATAACCGACTGCTGTTGCGCAGTCAGCTGCTTGTGCTGATTTGCCGGATCAAACTTTTCCGGGATGGCAGATGATGTGTCGCTCATTATCATTTTCCTCTAATGGGAATTATGTAGGGTACTGCGGGTTGCCGGGGGGCGCTGTGCCACCTGGCATTAGTAGACGCCTGATGAACCTGGCGCGTTTATTTCCAATCCGAATCGCATGGCGAGGGCTTCTGCGCCACGTGCCAGCAGGGTGGTATCGACACCGATGGCTACAAACAGTGCGCCAAGCTCCAGATAGCGCTTTGCCAGCTGTTCATTGGCCATCAGGATCCCTGGTGCTTTACCCGCAGCGCGAATTTGTGCGATAGCGTGTTCAATGGCTGCCTGTACTTCCGGATGCTGCGGATTGCCGCTGAAACCCATATCGGCGCTAAGATCTGCCGGGCCGATAAACACGCCATCGACATCGTCAACGTCGAGAATCTGCGGCAGGTTTTTCAGCGCTTCACGGGTTTCGATTTGCACCAGTACGCACATCGCGTCGTTGGCCTGATGGATGTAATCCGGGATGCGGTTCCAGCGCGAAGCGCGGGCGAGCGCGCTGCCGACGCCGCGAATGCCAGCGGGCGGATAGCGGGTGGCTTTCACCGCCAGCCGGGCTTCGTCGGCGTTCTGTACCATCGGTATCAGCAGGGTTTGCGCACCGATATCCAAGAGTTGTTTAATCTGTACCGGGTCGTTCCACGATGGTCGCACCACCGGTTGGCTGGGGTAGGGAGCGATCGCCTGAAGCTGGCTCAATACCGTTTGCACGTTATTCGGTGCATGTTCGCCATCGATCAACAGCCAATCGAATCCGGCCCCGGCCAGTAGTTCAGCGCTGTAGCTGCTGGTTAGCCCCAGCCACAGGCCAATCTGCGGACGGCCCGCTTTTAAGGCTTCTTTAAAAGCGTTATTCATTATGTTCCCCTTAAACAAAGCGGCAGCTAATCGCGCCCATGTTGCCGTAGTCGACGTGGAAGGTATCGCCCTTGCGCGCGGGTACCGGACGAGTGAAGGAGCCGCCGAGAATAACCTGCCCGGCTTCCAACTGGACGTCGTACGGTGCCAGCTTATTCGCCAGCCAGGCCACGCCGTTGGCCGGGTGATTCAACACTCCAGCAGCGACGCCGGTCTCTTCGATCACGCCGTTGCGATAGAGCAGGGCGGAGATCCAACGCAGATCCAACTCGTCGGGTTTAATGGGGCGACCACCGAGGATCACCCCGGCGTTGGCAGCGTTATCGGAAATCGTGTCAAAGACTTTGCGTGGACGCTGGGTTTCCGGGTCGATGTTGTGGCAGCGGGCGTCGATCAGCTCCAGCGCAGGGATCACATAGTCGGTAGCGTTGTAGACGTCAAACAGGGTGCAGTTTGGCCCGCGCAATGGTTTTGCCAGCACGAAGGCCAGTTCGACTTCGATGCGTGGGACGATAAAGCGGTCAGTAGGAATATCGCTGCCGTCGTGGAAAAACATATCATCCAGCAGTGCGCCGTAGTCCGGTTCGCTAATCTGTGAGCTGGCCTGCATCGCTTTTGAAGTCAGGCCGATTTTATGTCCTTTCAGCACGCGACCTTCGGCGATTTTCATGTTTACCCATTCGCGCTGCACAGCGTAGGCGTCTTCAATGGTGATCGTCGGGTGATCCAGCGAGATAGCACGGATCTGTTCGCGCTGTTTTTCCGCCTGGTTCAGCCGTTGGGCGATTAGAGTATGGGTATGTTTATCAAGCATAATTGCTTCCTGTTACGTCATTCGGTGCTGCTGCGCCGGATAAGACGCAGGTGTGTCTTATCCGGCTTACGGTTTGATATTGCTTCGTATTTTTTTGCCTTTTGCAGGCCCGGTAAGCGCAGCCCCACCGGGCGAAAAGGCGTACTATTTAAACAATGCGTGTACGTTATTTTGTTTGTAATTCAGCGTCGGGTGCAGCTCGCTGATTTCAAACGACAGCGCCAGGTAGCGGCTCTCCATCAGCGTGGCGAAATGGGCCTTAATCAGCGTAAACAACATATCGCCCACGTCCTGACGGCTTTCCAGGCTGCGTCCGGAGCCGATTTTTAGCGTCATGTGTACAAAGGCGTAATCATGCAGACCGTCTGCCATTTGCCAGGTATCCAGCCAGATGGCGCGGCTGCGAATGCCGCCGATGGGAAAGATGCCGGTCGCCGCCAGCGCTTCGTTCACTTTGCCGAACAGTCCCGGTAAGTTGGCCTGTTCGCGGATGTTATCGGTACATTCGGCGATAAAATGCGGCATTCTGAATCCTCCTTATGCCTGTTCGGGCAGTGGGAATACGGCGTTGACCTGGCCGGTACCGGAGCTGGCGAATAACTCGGTAATAAACTCTACTTTGCCGTCATAGCTGTCCCAGCCCAGCAGACCGAGCAGCATCACCGTGTCGTGCATATTGCCTTCGCCGTAGCAGTAGTCGGCGTACTCCGGCAGCATGTCGCAGAACTCTTTGAATTTGCCCTCGCGCCACAGCTTGATTACGCGCTCGTCCATCTGGTGGTCGAACTCACGGGTATAGCTGTTCATCCCTTCTTCGGCGCGCTGGTCATCGATAAAGCGGTGTGACAGTGAGCCGCTGGCCAGAACTGCCACGGTGCCGTCATATTTCTCAATCGCTTTCAGAATGGCTTCGCCCAGTTTGCGGCTGTCGGCGAAATCGTGGACGGTGCAGAACGCGGAGATCGACACTACTTTGAAATGTTTATCACTGTTCATGTAGCGCATCGGAACCAGCGTGCCGTACTCCAGCTTAAGGCTTGGGATGTTGTGCGCTTTGGCACGCACGCCGAGCTTGACCGCTTCGTCGGCGATAAGGTGGCCCAACGCCGGGTTGCCGTCGTAATCGTAAGTCATGTCGCGGATAAAATGCGGCAGTTCGTTACTGGTGTAGACGCCCTGAAAATGGTCAGCACAGTTAATGTGGTAGGCGCTGTTGACCAGCCAGTGGGTATCAAAAACGATGATTGTATCGACGCCCAGCTCACGACACCGCTTGCCGATTTCCTTGTGCCCATCGATAGCTCCCTGACGGCAGCCGTGGTTTTTACCCGGCAGTTCAGAGAGATACATTGACGGCACGTGAGTGATTTTTGCTGCTAATGCTAACTTTCCCATATCAGACTCCCCATTTTGGGATCGGATGGTCGCCCATCGAGATGCAGACGTTTTTCATTTCAGCGAACACTTCAAAGCTATATTCGCCGCCTTCGCGGCCGGTGCCGGAAGCCTTCACGCCGCCAAACGGCTGACGCAGGTCGCGGACGTTCTGGGTGTTGACGAACACCATTCCGGCTTCGATGCCGCGTGCCAGACGCAGCACTTTGCTGACGTCCTGGGTCCAGATATAAGAGGCGAGGCCGTACTCCACATCGTTGGCCAGGCGCAGACCGTCCGCCTCGTCTTTAAACGGCAGCAGACAGGCTACCGGGCCAAAAATCTCTTCCTGTGCCACGCGCATGCGGTTGTCGACGTCCGCCAGCACAGTTGGTCGCAGGAAGTTGCCGTTTTTCAGATGTGCAGGCAGGTCAGTGGGTTTATCCGGGCCTCCTGCCAGCAGGGTCGCCCCTTCTTCAATACCAAGGCGGATATAGCCGGAGACTTTCTCCCAGTGCTGCTGGCTAATCAGTGCGCCCACCTGGGTGTTCGGATCGTTCGGGTCGCCGACGCGCAGACGTTTTGCGCGTTCGGCAAAGCGTTTAACGAACTCGGAGTAGATGCTCTGCTGAATGAAGATACGCGAGCCAGCGGTGCAGCGTTCACCGTTGATCGAGAAGATAGTGAACAGTGCGGCGTCGAGTGCACGCTCAATATCAGCATCTTCAAAAATCAGCACCGGCGATTTCCCACCTAATTCCATGGAATATTTTTTCAGCCCGGCATTTTTCATGATATTGCGACCGGTGGCGGTTCCGCCGGTAAACGACACCGCGCGTACGTCGTGGTGGCGAACCAGCGCATCGCCCGCCGTCGCACCATAGCCCTGAACCACGTTCAGTACGCCCGCCGGAATACCGGCTTCCAGCGCCAACTCGCCCAGGCGGTCAGCGGTCAGCGGTGATAACTCAGACATCTTCAGCACTGCGGTATTGCCTAGCGCCAGGCACGGCGCGACCTTCCAGGTGGCGGTCATAAACGGCACGTTCCAGGGTGACACCAGCGCGCAGACGCCGACCGGTTGCACGAGCGTGTAGTTCAGCATCTTGTCGTCGACCGGATAGGTCTTGCCGTTCATCTGCTGGCATACTTCGGCGAAGAACTCGAAGTTATGCGACGCCCGCGGGATCAGTACGTTTTTGGTCTGGTGGATAGGCAAACCGGTATCGGCGGTTTCCATGGCAGCGATCTCCGGCACGTTCTGGTCGATCAGATCGCCCAGACGACGCATCAGACGCGCACGCTCTTTCATCGGCAGGTTGGCCCATTTCGGAAATGCCTCTTTTGCCGCCGCAACTGCCTGATTCACCTCGTCTGCACCGCCGGAGGCCACTTCCGCCAGCACCTCGCCGGTCGCCGGGTTAGTGGTGTGGAAATACTCGGTGGCCACGACATTTTTGCCGTTGATCCAGTGGTTAATCTTTTTCATGACAGCTTCTCCTCATATGTCTGCTGGCTGATGATGTGGTTGACCAGGTGGCCGACGCCCTCCACTTCGACGATCACTTCATCACCTGGTACCACGTCCGACAGCCCTTTCGGGGTGCCGGTAGCGATCATGTCGCCAGGTTGCAGGGTCATAAACTCGCTCAGGTAAGCGATCAGAAATGGAATGCTGAAGATCAGATCGGCGGTGGTGCCTTGCTGGCGCAGTTCACCGTTGACCCAGGTGCGCAGTGCCAGATTATGTGGGTCTGGAATATCCGCTTTATCGACGATCCAGGGACCTATCGGCGTCAGGGTATCGCGGCTTTTTACCCGTAAATTGGGGCGATAGTAGTTTTCCAGATAGTCGCGGATGGCGTAGTCATTGCATACGGTGTATCCGGCGACGTACTCCATGGCGTCGGCTTCACTGACTTTACGCGCGGTTTTGCTGATCACCACGACCAGTTCAGCCTCGTAGTGCATGTACTCGACGTTGTCCGGGCGCACCGACTCCTGCTGGTGGCCGATAAAGGTGTTTGGCGCTTTGATAAACACCAATGGTTCGGTTGGTGGCTTAAACTCCAGCTCGCTGGCGTGATCGGCGTAGTTCAGACCCAGCGCGAACAGCGTGCCGTCGGCGGGGGGGAGCCAGCGGAATTCGCCCTCATTTAGCAGCTTGCCGTTCTCTAACTGTACCTGGCCGCGTTCATCAACCTGAACATCGTGATGTTGTCCCTGCCACTCAATACGTGCTTGTTTCATGCCAGCTCTCCTTCAGCAACCACCGGGTTTTCCAGCGTCGGGAAGCCTTCGGCGAGAATGCGTACGCGATCGCCGGGTCTCAGCGTTACGCGGTTGTGCGGGGTCCCGATCAGAATAGCGTCGCCGGGTTTAAGGGTGGCGAATTCGCTCAGGGCGCTCAGTAGCTCGGCAGAGGAGCGCTGGAGGTCTGCGGTGTTCCAGCTATCTGCTTCGCGACCGTTGATTTCAGTGATGATGGTCAGTTCATCGACGTTACTCGGCGTAGCGAGAGCGCCAATCGGACAGAAACCATCGCGGCATTTGGCTTTAATTGCCGGGCGATAGAAGCTCTCTTCCGGCAGGCTGACGTCATTAGCCAGCGCGTATCCTGCAATATAAGCAGCAGCTTCTTCTGCGGCTACTTTGTGGGCGGTTTTGCCGACAATCAGCGCCACGGTCGCCCCGCTCTGTACTGTTTCATCCTTCGGGTAGGGGATGGTCTCGCCGTTACCGATAACGGTGTTGCGCGGTTTGATAAACCAGACCGGGGTCTTCGGCAGCGTTTTGTAGGGAGCCTGCTGAAACGCATTGCGCCAGGCATCAAGCTGGCTGCGATGGTTAAGGGCTACGGCGAAGATGGTACCTTTCATTTACCACTCCTCTGGTATGGATTAAGGAATCAAAGAAAATTCATTAATATGTTAACGATTATCTTTTATGCTTTGTGGAAAGGTTTGGCAAACAGAAGTGAATGTTTTGTGAGCGGATTAACAATAAATTTACACAAATAAAATTTATTCCATATAAATCAATGGATAAATTATTTTGTGTGTTGTGTTGTACTTTTCAGGGACAGAAGCTGGTTGCGATCTGGTGCAATTAACGCTATTTATTAACTTATTAACAAACAGGTATGAGGTTCAGAGGTAAGTCATGCATGATTCATTAACTATCGCGCTGCTGCAGGCGCGGGAAGCGGCGATGACACACTTTCGCCCCATCGTTAAACGCCATAATCTTACCGAGCAGCAGTGGCGTATCGTGCGTATCCTTGCCGAAAACCCGTCGATGGATTTTCACGATCTGGCCTTTCGCGCTTGTATTTTACGCCCGAGCCTGACCGGTATTCTGACCCGCATGGAACGCGATGGTCTGGTGTTGCGCTTAAAGCCGGTGAACGATCAGCGTAAGCTGTACATTTCGCTCACGCCTGCGGGTTCGACGCTGTATGAAAGGGCGAGGTCCGAGGTGGAAGAGGCCTATCGCCTGATCGAAGCTGAATTTACTGTCGAAAAAATGCGACAACTTACCGCGCTACTGCAAGAGTTTATTACGCTGGGTAATGGGACTGGGGGAGATAGTGAAGAGGAGTCTCTGGTGTCCCCTGCAGGAATCGAACCTGCAACTAGCCCTTAGGAGGGGCTCGTTATATCCATTTAACTAAGGGGACGAAGCGGCACGAGTATAGCGTTTTTTACTTCCAACGGTAAGTCTCAGGCCGCCCGACTGCTCAAACAGTCGCCATTAAGACTGTTTTTTCTGGTTTTTCTGCTGTTGCTCTCGCTGTTTGGCCTGCATTCGGGCCTCTTCCTTTCGCTTATTGCTCATGTCATTGCGAATCTGTGCGTGGCTCATTAGTGCGAAGATAAATGTCCCGCCACAGATATTTCCGGCAAGCGTCGGTAAGGCGAAGGGCCAGACGAAGTCTCCCCAGTGCAGCGTACCGTTAAAGACCAGATAAAGGATTTCAACTGAGCCAACGACGATGTGCGTGGTATCACCCAGTGCAATAAGCCAGGTCATCAGGATAATGACCACAATCTTTGCCGCTCCTGCTGCGGGGAACATCCAGACCATCGTTGCAATTAGCCAGCCGGAAATAATTGCGTTAGCAAACATCTCTCCGGGGCTGTTTTTCATCACATCCATACCAATTTTGACGAAAGCATCGCGGGTGGTTTCATCAAAAATTGGCATATATTCAAACGCCCACGCCGCAATCCCTGTGCCGAGAATATTACCTAGTAGCACTACGCTCCACAGGCGCATCAACAGGCCAAAATTACCGATGGTGGGATTTTGCATTACCGGTAATACGGCAGTAACGGTATTCTCGGTAAAGAGCTGCTGGCGAGCCATAATTACGATGATAAACCCGAAGGTATAGCCCAGGTTCTCCAGTAAAAATCCACCGGGAACGCCCTCAAGCTGTACGTGAAAAATACCCTTTGCCAGTAATGAGGCGCCCATCGACAACCCGGCCGCAATAGCTGACCACAGCAGCGCCATCGCGTCACGTTCCATCTCTTTTTCTCCGTCCTGGCGGATATGCTCGTGAATTGCCATTGCGCGGGAGGGAAGTCGATCCTCATCGAGTTCGATTTTCTTACCACTCATTTTTTCTTCGCTTTCAACTTCGAGTTCGTCACTGTGTCGATCGATTTTTTCTTTTTCGATGTCATTCATACCAGGATCCTGAAAAAGCACGTATAGCTAAAGCGTAGCGGTTTTATCCTGTTATTCGCGGGAGAAAATCTGAAATCGCAAAAATGGTAACGTTTGTTTTTATCGGGTTCGATAGAATAGAAGGCCCGGTGTCTGTGTTACCAGGCTATGATCAAATCAGTAAGACAGGGTATATAGACATCGTTTGACGTGCTGTTACAATCGCTCACATCTATACAGGCGGATACGTTATCGTTCCGTCACGGATGGCAATCAGCGATAGCCATAATATACAGGGAGACACTTATGAAGCTTCGCCTGTCGGCGCTTGCGCTGGGAACCACACTTTTGGTGGGGTGTGCGAGCTCCGGTACAGAACAGCAAGGGCGCTCGGATCCGTTTGAAGGGTTCAACCGCACCATGTACAACTTCAACTTTAATGTGTTGGATCCGTATGTTGTTAGACCGGTGGCAGTCGCCTGGCGTGATTATGTTCCTCAGCCGGCACGAAATGGTTTAAGCAACTTTACTGGCAACCTTGAAGAACCAGCCGTAATGGTCAACTATTTCCTGCAAGGCGACCCCTATCAGGGAATGGTGCATTTTACCCGTTTCTTCCTGAATACCTTGTTAGGTATGGGTGGGTTTATTGATGTTGCGGGTATGGCGAATCCAAAACTGCAGCGCGTTGAACCACATCGTTTCGGTAGTACATTAGGCCACTATGACGTCGGTTACGGACCGTATATGCAGCTTCCGTTCTACGGAAGTTTCACCGTTCGTGATGATGGTGGTGATATGGTCGATACCCTGTATCCGGTACTGTCCTGGCTGACCTGGCCGCTGTCGGTGGGTAAATGGACAATCGAAGGGATTGAAACCCGCGCGCAACTGCTCGATTCCGACGGCCTGCTGCGCCAGTCTTCTGATCCTTACATCATGGTGCGTGAAGCTTACTTCCAGCGTCATGACTTTATCGCTAACGGTGGGAAACTCAAACCAGAAGAAAACCCGAACGCGAAAGACATTCAGGATGACTTAAAAGACATTGATTCCGAGTAGGAATGAGACAAATAAAAAGGTGAGCTAAAAAGCTCACCTTTTTTACGTCTGAAGAGAATCAGAATGCGTAGTTGAAGTTGGTACCAAACAGCCAGGCTTTACCTTCAGAGTCGAAAGTATACGGGCCTTCTTTGACGGTCACTTTCTGTCCGTGCATATAAGAAACGCCGACGTCGATAGAGGCATCGTCATTGAATGCATAAGTCGTTCCCGCACTCAGCCACAGGCGATCCTGGTCTGGAATGGAGATGGAACGCTTGCTCGCAGGAACCGGGCTATCGTCATAGGCAATACCGGTACGGAAGGTCCAGCTTTTATCCATATAGTATGTGGTACCCAGCGCGATGCGGTAAGAATCTTTAAAGCCTTCTTCTTTATAGAACAGGGTCTGTCCATTTGAACCTGTCGCTTTCAGTTCCTGGAACTGACTCCAGCTGGTATAAGCCATGCTGTAGTGGATAGCCCACTGTGGTGCGACACGGTTGTAGCCAGACAGTTCCCACATTTCCGGCAGGTTAAGTGTCAGAGAGCCTGGGACGGTAGCATTGGTTGTTCCCCATGGGAACGCGGTGCCTGCACCAGGTAAAGCATTTGCCTGGGTGCGGATGCCGCTTTTGTAATCGCCATCGAAATCAATTTTGACTTCAGAGCGATACGTTAAACCGTAGCGGTTATTTTTATCCAGCTCATACAAGATGCCGGCGTTCCAGCCATAACCCCATTCGTCCCCTTTCAGGCTGGCAATTTTGTTGCTGACCTTCGGCAATGCGGCGGTCTGCTCACCGGAATAACGTTCAATTTTTGCGTCGGCATACACGGCATTAAAGCCGACACCGAAACTCCAGCTATCATTCAGACGGTAGGCACCACTCAGGTTAAGGTTGACCGTTTTCAGGTCGGTCTTCCCACCGTATTCACCAACGATATAGCTGTCGTTAAATTCAGTTGCCAGGCCGTAGTTTGATGTAACAGAAGCCCCCCAACCAAACTGTTCGTTAATAGGCATCACAAAGTGAGCATTGGGGACCCAAGCCGTAGGGGCGATATTATCCGCGTCGGTACTACGACCGGTGTACGGTGATTTACCTGAAATATTAACGTCAGGATCGATATACACCGCACCCGCTGAGAAAGTGGGGCGATCGAACATCATAATCAGTGCCGGGTTACGACTGGCGTTGCCTGCATCATCTGCGATAGCGCCTTCACCCGAATATGCCCGGCCAAGGCCAGAGGAAGAAAATTCGTTTAACTGAAAGCCTGCAGACCAGGCCTGTGTGGAGATAATTGCCACTGCGACTGCGAGAGCAGACTTTGTAAACAGGGTTTTCTGGCTCATGACCATAACCTCATCGATTTATTTTTATACAAACAATGTTACATGCCGTAACAGGAGCGCGAAGTGTAGGGTCTGAGGTACTACTTAGAAATCAGACCAGTGGCGTGAGTATAGGTCTGACCAGATAGAATGTTGCAAGTATGTTTATAAAATTTTTCAATTATGATCTTAAAAACGCGATCCAGCTGGCAAAAATGCGGAGATGCGCACTCACCTGTTTGGGCGATTTTTGTTTTAGATCATTTTTAAGTGTGATTTCGGTCACTTATCTCATTTCGCACAATTAACGACTGGAGAGGTGAATAATGGGAGCGTAAAATATCCCCATCGTTTATCTGGCACCTCAGGTGCGAATACAGAGGAAATCTACAATGAGTAAATGCAGTGCTGATGAAACCCCGGTTTGCTGCTGTATGGATGTTGGCACCATCATGGACAACTCCGATTGCACCGCGTCATACAGCCGTGTTTTCGCGAATCGCGCTCAGGCAGAAGAAACGCTGGCCGCTCTGACCGAGAAGGCCCGTGGTGTAGAATCTGAACCTTGCCAAATCACCTCTACTTTTACTGAAGAGGCTGAAGGTGTACGTCTGGATATCGATTTTGTCTTCGCCTGTGAGGCCGAAACCCTGATCTTCCAGCTGGGTCTGCGTTAATCCCTTCTTCAAATGCCCTTGTCACCTCCAGACAAGGGCATTTTCGTAACAACCAGTGATTATTCACTGTGTCATAGCTCCCACTTTCTTTTCTCTCCGCTTGGCTAAATGTAAAAAATTGGTTAAGACTGTGATCAGGTCAGACCACTTATTTTTATTTTTTACAGGGGAGTGTTATGAGTCAGGCTTTACCGCTGGTTACCCGTCAGGGCGATCGCATCGCCATTGTAAGCGGGCTGCGCACGCCATTTGCCCGTCAGGCGACTGCGTTTCATGGCATTCCCGCCGTTGATTTGGGGAAAATGGTCGTAGGTGAGCTGCTGGCACGTAGCGAAATACCTGCAGATGTCATTGAGCAACTGGTTTTTGGTCAGGTAGTACAAATGCCTGAAGCGCCCAATATTGCCAGGGAAATCGTGCTGGGCACCGGAATGAATGTTCATACGGATGCTTATAGCGTAAGCAGAGCCTGTGCTACCAGTTTCCAGGCGGTGGCGAATGTCGCGGAAAGTCTGATGGCGGGCACGATTCGTGCGGGAATTGCCGGCGGCGCGGACTCCTCGTCAGTCCTGCCTATTGGCGTGAGTAAAAAGCTGGCGCGGGTGCTGGTGGATGTCAATAAAGCCCGAACCACCGGTCAGCGCCTTAAACTCTTTTCCCGACTGCGTTTGCGTGATCTGATGCCGGTTCCACCAGCTGTCGCTGAGTATTCCACTGGCTTACGCATGGGGGACACGGCTGAACAAATGGCAAAAACCTATGGCATTACGCGTGAGCAACAGGATGCATTGGCGCATCGTTCCCATCAGCGAGCTGCTCAGGCCTGGGCGGAAGGTAAGCTGGCGGAGGAAGTGATGACCGCCTATGTCCCACCGTTTAAAGATCCCATTTCAGAAGATAACAACGTTCGTGGTAACTCTACACTGGCGGATTACGCGAAATTGCGCCCCGCGTTTGACAGAAAACATGGCAGCGTAACGGCAGCAAACAGTACGCCGCTGACTGACGGTGCGGCCGCCGTGATTTTGATGACGGAATCGAGGGCAAAAGAGCTGGGTCTGGTGCCACTGGGCTATTTGCGCAGTTTTGCCTTCACTGCCATCGATGTCTGGCAGGACATGCTGCTTGGTCCGGCATGGTCAACGCCACTGGCTCTGGAGCGGGCGGGTCTGACAATGGCCGACCTGACGCTTATCGACATGCACGAAGCTTTTGCCGCTCAAACACTGGCGAATATCCAGCTTCTGGGTAGTGAACGTTTTGCCCGGGAAGTACTGGGTCGATCGCATGCGACAGGTGAAGTGGATGACAGCAAATTTAATGTACTGGGCGGCTCTATTGCTTACGGGCACCCCTTTGCCGCCACCGGTGCACGGATGATCACCCAAACCCTCCATGAGTTACGACGTCGTGGCGGTGGATTTGGTTTAGTGACCGCGTGTGCGGCAGGTGGTCTGGGTGCAGCAATGGTTCTGGAGGCAGAATAATGGAAATGACATCGGCTTTTACGCTACATGTACGTCTGGATAACGTGGCGGTTGTCTCCATTGATGTGCCCGGAGAAAAAATGAATACCCTGAAAGCTGAGTTTGCTACTCAGGTTAGGGCCATCCTGAAACAAATTCGCGAAAACAAAGATCTGCGCGGTGTCGTGTTCATTTCAGCGAAACCCGATAATTTTATCGCCGGGGCGGATATCAACATGATTGGTAACTGCCGCAGCGCGCAGGAAGCTGAAACACTGGCCCGTCAGGGGCAGCAGATTATGGCGGAAATTAATGCGTTGCCGATCCCGGTTATCGCCGCCATTCACGGTGCGTGTCTTGGGGGCGGACTCGAGATGGCTCTGGCGTGCCACAGTCGCATCTGTACTGATGACGCAAAAACTGTACTGGGGCTGCCAGAAGTTCAACTGGGTTTGCTGCCGGGTTCTGGCGGTACGCAGCGATTACCACGTCTGATTGGCGTAAGCACCGCGCTGGACATGATCCTGACGGGTAAACAGTTACGTGCAAAACAGGCGCTGAAAGTTGGATTAGTGGATGAAGTCGTGCCGCAGACTATTCTGCTTGAAGCGGCCGTTGAACGGGCTAAAAAGGACAGTCTGGCGCACCGAAACTTGCCTGTGCGCGAACGAATTTTAGCTGGGCCGTTGGGTCGGACGCTGCTGTTTCGTATGGTAAGTAAAAAAACGGCGCAAAAAACGTCAGGCAACTACCCCGCGACGGATCGAATCCTCGAGGTAATAGAAATTGGCCTGGCTCAGGGGAGCAGTAGCGGGTACGACGCTGAAGCCCGTGCGTTTGGTGAGCTGGCGATGACGTCGCAGTCACAGGCATTGCGTAATATCTTTTTTGCTAACACTGAAGTGAAAAAAGATCCTGGTAGCGATGCCCGGCCCGGCTCGTTGAACAGTGTTGGGATCCTGGGAGGCGGTCTGATGGGCGGTGGTATTGCGTACGTGACAGCCTGTAAGGGCGGTTTGCCAGTGCGCATTAAAGATATCAATACTAAAGGAATCAATCACGCCCTGAAGTACAGCTGGGATCAACTTGATACAAAAGTTCGCCGCCGGCATATCAAAGCGGGTGAACGTGACAAACAGTTGGCGCTGATTTCGGGTTCAACCGATTTTCACGGTTTTGCTCATCGCGATGTTGTTATTGAGGCCGTGTTTGAAGATCTGTTGTTAAAACAACAGATGGTGGAAGAAGTTGAGAAGAATTGTGCCCCTCATACTATTTTTGCCTCTAACACTTCATCTTTACCGATTGGCGACATTGCTGCAAATGCCGCCAGGCCGGAGCAGGTTATTGGCTTGCACTTCTTCAGCCCGGTGGAAAAAATGCCGCTGGTGGAGGTCATTCCGCATGCCACGACCTCTGAGCAGACGATTGCCACGACCGTTAAATTAGCGAAAAAACAGGGCAAAACGCCGATTGTGGTTCAGGACAAGGCCGGGTTTTACGTTAACCGTATTTTAGCGCCTTATATCAACGAAGCGATTCGTATGCTGACCGAAGGTGAGCGTGTCGATAATATTGACGCCGCGCTGGTGAAATTTGGTTTCCCGGTAGGACCAATCCAACTTTTGGATGAGGTCGGAATAGATACAGGCACTAAAATTATACCAGTGCTGGAAGCCGCTTACGGTGAACGTTTTAGCGCACCTGCAAATGTTGTCGCTTCAATTTTGAATGACGATCGCAAAGGTAGAAAAAATGGTAGAGGTTTCTATCTTTATGGTGCGAAAGGGCGTAAAAGCAAAAAACAGGTTGACCCTGCCATTTATGAGCTTATTGGTGCGCAGGGGCAGAGTCGACATACCGCCTCGCAAATTGCAGAGCGATGCGTCATGTTAATGCTCAACGAGGCAGCGCGCTGTTTCGGTGAGGGGATTATCCGCAGTGCGCGTGATGGTGACATCGGCGCTGTATTTGGTATTGGATTCCCGCCATTCCTCGGCGGCCCGTTCCGGTATATGGACTCTCTCGGGGCGGGTGAAGTGGTTGCAACTCTGCAACGGTTGGCTACGCAATATGGCTCCCGGTTTACACCGTGTGAGCAGTTATTGCAGATGGCGGAACGTGGTGAAGGTTTCTGGAAGTATGGGGAAACTGACCTGAATACTTGAGGTCAAAGGTAGGATGAATCCGCACTGAATGTATGGGTCGTGCTCAAAATGTAAACAAAGATTGACTATACTTACGCCGTTGAGGTAAAAAACAGCGTTTCATTCAGTGAATGGATAAGGCACAATGCCGGCCACCACATAGTTGCGACGGCCAATAGGGGCTTTGCGTCAACGTGTTGGTGATTCTGGTTAACAAAAGCGGTGCAATATGCAAGTTTTTATCATGCGTCACGGCGACGCGGCCCTCGATGCCGCCAGTGATTCGGTTCGTCCCTTAACCTCCTGTGGTTGTGACGAATCTCGCCTGATGGCGAACTGGCTGAAAGGTCAAAAAGTGGATATCGAACGTGTTCTGGTGAGCCCGTTTCTACGAGCCGAACAGACGCTGGATGTGGTAGGGGAGTGTATGAACCTGCCAGCTAGTGTGGATGTTTTGCCGGAGCTGACTCCCTGTGGCGATGTCGGTCTGGTCAGCGCCTATTTGCAGGCACTGGCCAACGAAGGTATCGCAACGGCGCTGGTGATCTCTCACTTGCCTTTAGTGGGATACCTCGTGTCTGAGCTTTGCCCTGGTGAAACACCGCCGATGTTTACCACATCTGCGATTGCCAGCGTAACGCTTGATGAGAGCGGTAAAGGCATTTTCAACTGGCAAATGAGCCCGTGTAATTTGAAAATGGCAAAAGCGATTTAATCGAAGTCGTGTCAGGTGTCGTAAGCCGCATAAGGCGAAGTCGCCATCTGGAAAAATAAAAAGAGCCGCAGATGCGGCTCTTTCTGTTTCTGTTGGTCAGGGAAGTTCTGGCGGCAACCACTCTTCCACTTCAATCAGTACCAGTAGTGCGGCATCACCGCCATACTCTTTTGGCGCCTGATGGAAGGCCATTACATGCGGGTGTTGCGCCAGCCATAGTGGCGTTTGCTGCTTAAGAATGTGCTTGCCGTGACCGTGCATTACGCAGGCGCAAAACACATGTTCACGACGACAGGCGGCAATAAGCGCGCCTAACTCCTGCTTAGCCTGCTGCTGCGTCAGTCCGTGTAAATCTAAAAACAGCTCCGGGGAGTAATCGCCACGGCGCATTTTCTTCAGCTCAAAATGGCTGACATCGGCACGCAGGTACCTCACCGGACCGTCCGTATTCAGCAGCGGTTGAAACTCATCAGAGAAATAGTGGCTGGCATCAGCCTGTTCCTGCAGCAGTCTCTTGACCGGAACTTCGGTAATTTTTTTACGTTGTGGCCGATGGATTATAGTGTCCTGCTTTATTTGGCGAGTGCCGGTCATCAGCTGGCGAAACAGCGCCTGATCCTCCTCGCTAAGCGATGTTTTCTTTTTCATTCGAGAGTCTCATCTTTTATTTTTCGTTAGTTTAACCCGACTCGGCAGGCATCCGATCGCTTAAAACGCAATTTTAACGCTCAGGCTCTGTGTGAATGCTGATTTATCGCCGTCTTCGTGGCAAACTAGCCGCCGAATTTAATGCGAGCATGCCCTGGAGGAATACGTGGATAAAATTTTCGTTGATGAAGCAGTGAGTGAACTGCATACCATTCAGGACATGTTGCGCTGGGCGGTCAGCCGTTTTAGCGCGGCGAATATCTGGTATGGCCATGGCACGGATAATCCATGGGATGAGGCGGTACAGCTGGTGCTGCCGTCTCTTTACCTGCCGCTGGATATTCCTGAAGATATGCGTACTGCGCGTCTGACTTCCAGCGAGCGCCACCGTATTGTTGAGCGTGTTATTCGTCGCGTCAACGAACGTATCCCGGTTGCTTACCTGACCAACAAAGCCTGGTTCTGTGGACATGAATTCTATGTCGATGAACGCGTGTTGGTTCCTCGCTCACCGATTGGCGAGCTTATCAACAATCGCTTTGCTGGTCTTATCAACGAACAGCCGCAGCATATTCTGGATATGTGTACCGGCAGTGGTTGTATTGCTATCGCCTGTGCGTATGCCTTCCCGGAAGCTGAAGTGGATGCTGTGGACATTTCCACTGATGCGCTGGCAGTCACTGAACACAATATTGAAGAGCATGGCTTGATCCATCACGTCACGCCGATCCGTTCCGATCTGTTCCGCGACCTGTTGAAAGTCCAGTATGACCTGATTGTGACCAACCCACCGTATGTCGACGCAGAAGATATGTCCGATCTGCCTAACGAATATCGTCACGAGCCGGAGCTGGGTCTGGCATCCGGTAGTGATGGGCTGAAACTTACCCGTCGCATTCTGGGTAACGCCCCAGACTACCTGTCGGATAACGGTATTCTGATTTGTGAAGTCGGAAACAGCATGGTACATCTGATGGAACAATACCCGGATGTACCGTTTACCTGGCTGGAATTCGACAACGGTGGTGACGGCGTATTTATGCTGACTAAAGAGCAGCTGATTGCCGCTCGCGAACACTTCAGCATCTATAAAGATTAATACACGCGCACAAACACAACATTCATAACGGAGCCGTGATGGCAGGAAACACAATTGGACAACTCTTTCGCGTAACGACCTTCGGCGAATCACACGGGCTGGCGCTCGGTTGTATTGTTGATGGTGTTCCGCCTGGTATTTCTCTGACCGAAGCCGATCTGCAGCACGATCTCGACAGACGCCGTCCAGGAACTTCGCGTTACACGACCCAGCGCCGTGAGCCGGATCAGGTGAAAATCCTCTCTGGCGTGTTCGAAGGCGTAACCACCGGGACCAGCATCGGTTTGTTGATTGAAAATACCGATCAGCGTTCGCAGGACTACGGCGCGATTAAAGATGTTTTCCGTCCGGGTCATGCTGACTATACCTACGAGCAGAAATACGGTTTGCGTGATTACCGTGGCGGCGGGCGTTCATCCGCTCGCGAAACGGCGATGCGCGTGGCGGCCGGGGCTATAGCCAAAAAATACCTGGCGGAAAAATTTGGTGTCGAAATTCGCGGCTGTCTGACCCAGATGGGCGATATTCCCCTGGAGATTAAAGACTGGTCTCAGGTGGAACTTAACCCGTTCTTTTGCCCCGATCCGGATAAAATTGAAGCGCTGGATGAACTGATGCGCGCGCTTAAAAAAGAGGGTGATTCCATCGGGGCAAAAGTGACCGTTGTCGCCAGTGGTGTGCCAGCGGGCCTCGGTGAACCTGTTTTTGACCGCCTGGATGCAGACATCGCTCATGCGCTGATGAGCATTAACGCGGTAAAAGGCGTGGAGATTGGCGATGGTTTTGACGTTGTCGCACTGCGTGGTAGTCAGAACCGTGATGAAATCACCAAAGAAGGTTTCCAGAGCAACCATGCTGGTGGCATCCTGGGGGGGATCAGCAGCGGGCAACAAATTGTTGCACATATGGCGCTGAAACCGACTTCCAGTATTACCGTTCCTGGGCGCACTATTAACCGATTTGGCGAAGAAGTCGAAATGGTAACCAAAGGACGTCACGATCCGTGCGTTGGGATCCGCGCAGTGCCGATCGCAGAAGCGATGTTGGCGATTGTACTGATGGATCACCTGCTGCGTCAGCGGGCGCAAAATGCGGATGTGAAGACTGACATTCCACGCTGGTAAGACATGAAAAAAACGGCACTTGCGGCACTGGCTCTGTTCGCCAGCTCCGCCTGTCTGGCGGCGACGCCCTGGCAGAAAATTACCCACCCGGTTGCGGGTAGCGCACAGTCGATCGGTGCTTTCTCGAATGGTTGCATTGTCGGGGCAGATACACTGCCCGTGCAATCAGAACATTATCAGGTGATGCGCACCGATCAACGGCGCTATTTCGGTCATCCTGATCTGGTGAGGTTTATTCAGCGTCTGAGTACCCAGGCCAATAATCTGGAGCTGGGCACGGTGTTAATTGGTGATATGGGAATGCCTGCTGGCGGACGTTTCAATGGTGGGCACGCCAGTCACCAGACAGGACTGGATGTCGATATTTTCCTGCAACTGCCAAAAACGCGCTGGACGCAGTCGCAACTGCTGCGACCACAGGCGCTGGATCTGGTCTCTCAGGATGGTAAACGTGTTGTATCGTCACTGTGGAAGCCGGAGATTTTCAGCCTGATCAGGCTGGCTGCAAAAGATAATGATGTAACGCGTATTTTCGTGAATCCGGCGATTAAACAGCAACTTTGTCTGGATGCGGGAACTGACCGGGACTGGTTGCGTAAAGTGCGACCGTGGTTCCAGCATCGTGCTCATATGCATGTGCGGTTACGTTGCCCTGCCGACAGTCTTGAGTGCGAAGACCAACCTTTACCTCCACCAGGTGATGGCTGTGGCGCGGAGCTGCAAAGCTGGTTCGAACCTCCTAAACCTGGAACAACAAAGCCTGAGAAGAAGACACCGCCTCCGTTGCCGCCTTCCTGCCAGGCGCTATTGGACGAGCATGTACTCTAATGGATATTTTCGCCGATCTGTTTATGGTGTCTCCGCTGCTGTTGGGCGTACTTTTTTTTGTGGCAATTCTGGCTGGATTTATTGACTCGCTGGCGGGGGGCGGTGGCTTACTCACTATCCCTGCGTTAATGGCGGCAGGCATGCCGCCAGCACAAGCGCTGGCAACTAATAAGCTTCAGGCCTGTGGGGGATCGATCTCCGCATCTCTCTATTTTATTCGTCGTGGCGTGGTCAATCTGGCGGAGCAGAAGCTCAATATCGCCATGACCTTTATCGGTTCAATGAGCGGCGCGTTGCTGGTTCAGCATATGCAGTCGGACATCTTGCGCCAAATCCTGCCGGTTCTGGTGCTCTGTATTGGCCTCTACTTTCTCATGATGCCTAAACTGGGCGAAGAAGACCGGCAGCGTCGGCTTTATGGCTTGCCGTTTGCACTGGTTGCCGGGGGCTGTGTCGGTTTTTATGATGGCTTCTTTGGGCCGGCAGCCGGGTCGTTTTACGCACTGTCCTTCGTCATGCTGTGTGGCTACAACCTGGCGAAGTCAACGGCGCATGCCAAAGTACTCAATGCCACCTCTAATCTCGGTGGGCTGTTACTGTTCGCCCTTGGCGGCAAAGTGATTTGGGCGACCGGTTTTGTGATGCTTATCGGCCAGTTTCTTGGTGCGCGGATGGGATCTCGACTGGTGCTTAGTAAGGGACAGAAGCTCATTCGACCAATGATCGTCATTGTCTCTGCAGTGATGAGTGCCAAGCTAATTTACGATAATCATGGACAGGAGATTCTCCACTGGCTGGGGATGAACTAATGAACAATACCCATCACTACCAACAGTTAATTGATATTTTTAACGGCTGCTTTGCCGATGAATTTAATACCCGTCTGATTAAAGGCGACGATGAACCCATCTATCTTCCAGCTGATGCGGAATTACCGTATCACCGTATTGTTTTCGCCCATGGTTTTTACGCCAGCGCGTTACACGAAATTTCACACTGGTGTATTGCTGGAAAAGCGCGTCGTGAGCTGGTTGATTTTGGTTACTGGTACTGCCCGGACGGGCGGGATGCGAAAACACAGTGTCAGTTTGAAGATGTAGAAGTGAAGCCACAGGCATTTGACTGGTTGTTTTGCATGGCGGCGGGGTATCCGTTTAACGTCAGTTGCGACAACCTGGAAGGGGACTTTGAGCCGGATCGCGTGGTATTCCAGCGTCGTGTTCATGCCCAGGTGATGGAGTATCTGGAAAAGGGGATC
Source organism: Citrobacter sp. Cm038 (assembly GCF_030333105.1). NCBI lineage: Bacteria > Pseudomonadati > Pseudomonadota > Gammaproteobacteria > Enterobacterales > Enterobacteriaceae > Citrobacter > Citrobacter sp. Cm038. The sequence continues at coordinate 66,893 of NZ_JAOWGO010000016.1, forward strand.
CCCGAACGTCCGGCGCGCTTCATTAAAGCGTTACAAAATTATTATCACACGCCTGAGCTTAAGGCGGAACAATTCCCGTGGCCCGAAGCGCTCAACTGAAGCCGATGCCACGTTTACAATGAGGAAAGAAGATGATCGCGGAGTTTGAATCACGCATTCTGGCATTAATCGACGATATGGTAGAGCACGCCAGCGATGATGAGCTTTTTGCCAGTGGGTATTTGCGTGGGCACCTGACGCTGGCCGTTGCTGAACTGGACGGTGGCGAGGACCATTCCGCTGAGGCATTGTACGCCAATGTCACCAGCAGCCTGGAAAAAGCTATCGGTGCTGGCGAACTCTCGCCTCGTGACCAGGCGCTAGTGAAAGAGATGTGGGATGCTCTGTTCCAGAAGGCCACAGTAAAATAATTTACGGTGGATTGTGCCGGATGCTGACGCAGGAGTGTCTTATCCGGCACAATCATTACCTCATGACTTTATTGCTTTTCCCTTCAATAATTTTCTCACCCATAAACGATTCGGATTTAACGCAGCCAGAGTTCCTGCATCCATCGGGATAGGTTCATGACTCATTTGCGCCGCAAGGATTTCTGCGCACAGCGGGGCGGTACACAGTCCTCGCGAACCCAGTGCGCCCAGCATAAATAAGTCAGGGTAAACTGGCGCACTCGCAGCAGTCTCTTTGTCTTCTGCAAGATGTGCGTACTGACTGAGCGTGGCGTGATAGTCCGGTACATTGCCGACCATCGGTAAGTGATCGCGTGTGGCGCAGCGAACGCCACAGCGGGCGGCATTGTCACTGATATCCACCTCTTTCACCCATCCGGCATTTGGCAAACAGTTGATTAAACGCTGGCGATTTTGTTGCTGATCGTCCTCGCGATAAACCGTCTCTTCACAACCGCGATGATAGCTCGCCCCGATACAATGATGCTGATTCACCGGATTTTGCGGTGTGAGATAGCCGTCGTAGCACAGCACCTGACGCAGAGCAGAGAGTGAAGGCGAGGTAGGAATATGGCTCACCTGACCGCCAACGGAATAAACCGGTAACGGCTGCGTCTGATTAAAGCGGTTAATGCGGTGGCCATTTGCCAGCACCACCGCTTCGTGCGTAGCGGTTTCGCCAGTAGCGAACTGCAACTGCCAGCTATCCGCCTGATGCGACAGTGAAACCAGATCGTGCTGGTAGTGCGTGCGTAATCCCAGCGTTGTGGCATAGTCCAGCACAGCAGCAGTTAACTGCGCAGGACACAGCCATCCTCCGGCAGGATACTGAATGCCATCACATTCGGTATCCACGCCCACCGTTTGCAGGATCTGTTTTGCATCAACCGCGACCGCGAGTGCGTCGGGTAAGTCAAGTGACAGTATTTGGGTGATTTTCTGTTGGCTTTTCTCATCCCAGGCTAACTGAGTCACCCCGCACCAGTCGTGTGCGAAATCTACGGGTAGCGCGTCATACAAACGTCGTGCGAAGGTAAAGGCAGCAGGGAAAAAAAGATTAATAGCCGCATCATGTTTATTGAGCAAAGGATAGAGCGCCCCCTGACGATTGCCAGAAGCGCCTTGTGCTGGTTTGTCGTCAGCACAATAGAGCGTCACTTGCCAGCCGCGACGCAACAGAGCCAGCGACAGCAAGGCGCTGGCAATACCTCCGCCAATAATAGCCGTTTCACGTTTTTTAGTACCTGTGCGTGCAAACCACGGCGCCGGGGAAGGGGGGGCAATATTTTGCTCCATAACCCCACATAACATTTCGCGTTTGCGACCGAAACCTTTGCATTTACGCATGCTGAAACCTGCTTCCTGCAACCCACGACGTACAAAACCAGCGGAGGTAAAGGTCGCCAGCGTGCCGCCAGGGCGAGCCAGTCTGGCCATTGCGTTAAACAGCGTTGGCGTCCACATATCAGGGTTTTTTGCCGGCGCGAACCCATCCAGAAACCAGGCATCGACCTGCTGATTCAAAGATTCATCCAGTGTATTGATGAGTTGGTTAATATCGCCAAACCAGAGATCCAACGTAATTCGCCCCTCATCAAGAAGCAGCCGATGGCAACCCGCCAGTGGTAGTGGCCACTGCTCCTGTAACGCTGTTGCCCATGGTGCGAGTTCAGGCCAGTGTTGATGGGCTAAGGCCAGATCTTCACGCGTCAGAGGAAATTTTTCAAAACTGATGAAATGTAACCTTTCCAGGATAGCGTCAGGATGTGCGTCGCGAAAAGTGGCGAATGCCTGCCATAGCGTCAGGAAGTTAAGTCCGGTACCAAAACCACTTTCTGCTACTACAAATAATTGCCGTGAATGAGTGGGAAATCGTTCTGCGAGATGATTACCGCCGAGAAAAACATAACGAGTTTCTTCCAGCCCGTTATCGTTAGAAAAATAGACATCGTCAAAATCTCGGGAAACAGGTGTACCCTCAGCGTTGAATTCGAGGTCGGCAGGTTGTATAGCGTATTGTTTCACGTAAGTTACTCGTCTGGCAGGCTGTGTCCCGATCTTAACGATGAGTGCCTGACTGCGCAAATTTCCACATTAAATGGCTGATCGGACTTGTTCGGCGTACAAGTGTACGCTATTGTGCCACTCGAAACTTTAAAATAGTGCGAACTACAGAGGTATTGAATGAAACGTGCAGTGATTACTGGCTTGGGCATCGTTTCCAGCATCGGTAATAACCAGCAGGAAGTCCTGGCATCTCTGCGTGAAGGACGTTCAGGGATCACTTTCTCTCAGGAGCTGAAGGACTCCGGCATGCGTAGCCACGTTTGGGGCAACGTAAAACTGGATACCACTGGCCTCATTGACCGCAAAGTTGTGCGCTTTATGAGCGACGCATCCATCTATGCATTCCTTTCTATGGAGCAGGCAGTTGCTGATGCTGGCCTCTCTGCAGAAGTTTACCAGAACAACCCGCGCGTTGGCCTGATTGCAGGTTCTGGCGGCGGCTCCCCGCGTTTTCAGGTCTTCGGCGCTGACGCAATGCGTAGCCCGCGTGGTCTGAAAGCCGTTGGTCCGTATGTGGTGACTAAAGCGATGGCATCCGGCGTTTCTGCCTGCCTCGCAACACCGTTCAAAATCCACGGCGTAAACTACTCCATCAGCTCTGCCTGTGCGACGTCTGCACATTGTATCGGCAACGCTGTTGAACAAATTCAATTGGGCAAGCAGGACATCGTTTTTGCTGGCGGCGGCGAAGAGCTGTGCTGGGAAATGGCGTGCGAATTCGACGCAATGGGCGCGCTGTCTACCAAATACAACGACTCTCCGGACAAAGCGTCCCGTACTTATGATGCAAGCCGCGATGGTTTCGTTATCGCAGGCGGCGGCGGTATGGTTGTTGTCGAAGAGCTGGAACACGCTCTGGCTCGTGGCGCACACATCTACGCGGAAATCGTCGGTTACGGCGCAACTTCTGATGGCGCAGACATGGTTGCTCCGTCAGGTGAAGGCGCAGTGCGCTGCATGCAGATGGCGATGCACGGCGTTGATACACCAATCGACTACCTGAACTCACACGGTACTTCTACTCCGGTAGGCGACGTGAAAGAGCTGGGTGCAATCCGTGAAGTGTTCGGCGATCACAGCCCGGCAATCTCTGCAACCAAAGCAATGACCGGTCACTCCCTGGGTGCTGCGGGTGTGCAGGAAGCTATTTACTCTCTGCTGATGCTGGAACATGGCTTTATCGCGCCAAGCATCAACATTGAAGAGCTGGACGAACAAGCTGCTGGTCTGAACATCGTAACCAAGCCGACTGAGCAAGAACTGACTACCGTTATGTCCAACAGCTTCGGCTTTGGCGGGACTAACGCCACGCTGGTGATGCGTAAGCTGAAAGCGTAAGTCTGGTACTAACACCAGTCATTGCCTGATGGCGTTTCGCTGATCGGGTTAAAAGGGAGCCAACAGGCTCCCTTTTTTATGGCATTGACAATGGGGGCAATTTACAGGCAGACTCCCCGCTCAACATTATCCTCATGATAATGCGTAAGCGTTTAACGTTATCCAACGCACCTTAATCCTGATAGTCAGGTAGAGGGGGCGTGGCATTTCCTCGCCTTACTCTGCATTCTGGAGTAACGCATGACAGCAGTAACCCAACAAGAAAAAACATCTTCGGCGAATGTTTCGCTATTTCGTATCGCTTTTGCAGTTTTCCTGACCTATATGACGGTCGGCCTGCCTTTGCCTGTCATCCCGCTGTTTGTCCACCATGAGTTGGGCTATGGCAACACCATGGTTGGCATTGCTGTGGGCGTTCAGTTTCTGGCGACGGTATTAACGCGTGGTTACGCGGGACGGTTAGCCGATCAGTATGGTGCCAAACGTTCTGCGCTACAGGGGATGTTTGCCTGTGCGCTGGCGGGCGCGGCGTGGCTATTGGCTGCGCTATTACCAGTCTCTGTTCCCGTTAAGTTCGCGTTGTTAATTGTGGGACGTCTGATCCTCGGTTTTGGTGAAAGCCAGTTACTTACCGGAACCCTGACCTGGGGGCTGGGGCTGGTTGGGCCAACGCGTTCTGGTAAGGTGATGTCGTGGAACGGGATGGCGATTTACGGCGCACTGGCCGCCGGTGCACCGTTGGGGCTGCTGATCCACAGCCACTTTGGTTTCGCCGCGCTGGCGGGAACCACGATGGCATTACCGCTGCTGGCATGGGCATTCAACGGTACCGTCCGTAAAGTGCCTGCTCACGCTGGAGAACGGCCTTCTTTGTGGAGCGTTGTGGGGCTTATCTGGAAACCTGGTGTGGGTCTGGCGCTACAAGGCGTTGGTTTTGCGGTGATTGGCACCTTTATCTCCCTCTATTTTGTCAGCAACGGCTGGACCATGGCAGGATTCACCCTGACCGCGTTTGGTGGTGCTTTTGTGCTGATGCGTATTCTGTTTGGCTGGATGCCGGACAGGTTTGGCGGGGTTAAGGTCGCGGTTGTCTCTTTGCTAGTTGAAACAGCGGGTCTGGTACTGCTGTGGCTGGCACCAACGGCCTGGTTTGCTTTGTTGGGGGCGGCATTAACCGGGGCAGGGTGTTCGCTCATTTTCCCGGCACTGGGTGTGGAGGTCGTGAAGCGTGTTCCTGCACAGGTTCGTGGTACGGCGCTGGGTGGTTACGCCGCATTCCAGGATATCTCCTACGGCGTAAGCGGTCCTTTAGCTGGGGTTCTGGCCACCGCTTATGGCTATCCCTCGGTATTTCTTGCCGGGGCGATTTCCGCGGTGGTCGGAATTGTCGTTACGCTGCTTACCTTGCGAAAAGGTTAAGTGACGAGCCAGAAAATGGCTAATGCAATCATCAACGCCACAAACATCAGTCCCGGTCGCGCCGACAGTGATTTAATGTTTTCAATCACCGGTGCGAACGGGCTGTAAATCGGCTGAAGATGTCGAGGATCGTTTAATTCTTTGTCCCGCTCTACGCGCCGCAAGAAGATCTGATTGAGCAAATCCTGTACCTGCACAGTGGTCAAAATTGTTTGCGGTTGGATCTGCCAGGTCTGCTGCGCGTAGTCTTTTATCGCCGCGAACTCATTCGGTTCCAGCGGTTGTTTCAACGCTGCCTGAAGCGTTTGCAACGTTGGTGCATTTTGCAGGCTTAGCGTCTGACGCGCTTGCAGCCAGGTCACCAGATGGGTGAACTGCTTCGCGGGGATCAGTTCTCCGCTTTTTACGCCGGACAGTTCCAGCATGGATTGCCAGATTAGCTTGCCGGATTCTCCGGTGGCCGCAGCCAGTTTTGTCACCAGTTGATTCAACGTGTTGTGCTCTGCCGGGAGCAAAGGGCGATCGGTTGCCGGGCGCTGTTGTGGCTGCGGGATCGAAAGTTGCCCCTGCTGTAACAGTGTCAGCACATTTTTTAACTGTTCTGGTGTGAGTTGACTGAGCGCTGTTTGTCCGTACTGCTGGCGAATAAAATCACTCACAGCCTGGCGATTATTCCCCTGACTCAGCAATTCTGTGAGTTGTGACAGTACCTGACGGTTAGCATGATTCTGCTGAGCAATGCCAAGCCGTTGGTTCAGGTTTTGCTCAGCGGCAGGAAAGTGACGCGACTGCAACGGTGTATCACTTTTGACCCCCAGATCGTGCTTCATTCCAGCCCATACCTCGGCACTTTGCTGCTGAGTGAGTGAAATTAAACGCGTGATAAGTCGTTCCAGCACAGTACGTTGCTGCGTGGATAACGGTTGCTCACCCGCAACGGCAGGGGCATTTGGGCCTTCACCGGGAGGGCGCGCGGGAGTACCAGAAATGGGCTGCATCATCTCTATTCCTTAAATCTGAGCTAACCAGGTCTCGCAGTATGCCTGGCGGCGAGATTATGGCACACTTGCCCGGTTAACTCTCGTTCTCAAACAGGTGCGAAAGACGTGAAAATCCTCGTTGATGAAAATATGCCCTATGCCCGCGAACTGTTCAGTCGTTTGGGGGAGGTCAAAGCGGTTCCCGGTCGCCCGATTCCCGTCTCAGAACTCGAAGATGCGGATGCCTTAATGGTGCGCTCGGTGACGAAAGTAAACGAATCACTGCTCAGCGGAAAACCCGTAAAATTTGTCGGGACGGCAACTGCAGGTACTGATCATGTGGATGAAGCCTGGCTTGCGCAGTCGGGGATCGGCTTTTCCGCAGCGCCTGGGTGCAATGCCATTGCAGTGGTTGAATATGTCTTTTCTGCGCTGTTGATGCTGGCGGAACGCGACAGTTTTGCATTACGCGATAGGACCGTAGGTATCGTGGGTGTCGGTAATGTGGGGGCGCGTTTGCAAGCGCGACTGGAAGCATTGGGAATTCGTACTTTGCTTTGCGATCCACCGCGTGCTGACCGGGGGGATGAGGGCGACTTTCGTTCGCTGGAGGAACTGGTTGAGCAAGCTGATGTACTGACTTTCCATACGCCGCTGTTTAAAGACGGTCCGTACAAGACGCTGCATCTGGCTGATGAGGCGCTCATAAGCCGACTCAAGCCGGGAACCATCCTGATTAATGCCTGCCGTGGGCCGGTCATTGATAATGGCGCATTACTGAATCGTCTGAATGCCGGGCAGTCGTTGAGCGTTGTGCTGGACGTCTGGGAAGGTGAGCCGGATCTGAATGTGGCGTTGCTGGAGAAAGCCGACATCGGCACGGCGCACATTGCCGGTTATACCCTTGAAGGAAAAGCGCGCGGGACCACGCAGGTCTTTGAGGCCTACAGCAAGTTTATTGGTCGCGAACAGCACGTAGCGCTGAACACCCTGTTACCCGCGCCGGAATTCGGTCGTATCACATTGCATGGTCCGTTAGATCAGCCAACGCTGAAAAGGCTGGTGCATTTAGTGTATGATGTGCGCCGCGATGATGCGCCGCTGCGTAAAGTCGCTGGAATTCCGGGTGAGTTTGATAAACTGCGTAAGAATTACCTTGAGCGCCGTGAATGGTCGTCTTTATACGTAATGTGTGATGACGCTGCTGCAGCTACCTTGTTGTGTAAGCTGGGTTTTAACGCTGTTCATCACCCGGCACATTAATGTCTTCTTAATGCTCCCTGTCGAATAATACGACAGGGACGCTTATGTATTTCTGGAGTAAATCACCATGTCTGAAGGCTGGAATATTGCCATTCTGGGCGCAACGGGCGCCGTCGGCGAAGCCCTGCTCGATACACTGGCTGAACGCCAGTTCCCGGTCGGTGAGATTTATGCGCTGGCACGTAACGAAAGCGCCGGTGAGCACCTGCGTTTTAATGGTAAATCGATCGTTGTTCAGGATGTTGCTGATTTTGACTGGACACAAGCGCAACTGGCATTTTTTGTTGCTGGAGTGGAGGCAACAGCCGCGTGGGTGGAAGAAGCAACCAACTCAGGTTGCCTGGTTATTGACAGTAGCGGGCTGTTTGCTCTTGAGCCGGATGTCCCGCTGGTCGTACCGGATGTTAACCCGTTCGTACTGGCGGATTATCGCAACCGCAATGTGATTGCCGTCCCGGATAGTCTGACCAGCCAGTTGCTGACTGCGCTGAAACCACTGATTGATGACGGTGGGCTTTCTCGTATAACGGTCACCAATATTATTTCAGCTTCTGCACGCGGTAAAAAGGCGGTGGATGCGCTGGCAGGGCAGAGTGCGAAGCTGCTCAACGGGATCCCTGTCGATGACGATGATTTCTTCGGGCGTCAACTGGCGTTCAATATGTTGCCATTACTGCCGGATCGTGAAGGCAGCGTGCGTGAAGAACGTCGGATCGTCGATGAAGTGCGGAAAATTATGCAGGACGATGGTCTGCTGGTCTCCGCAAGCATAGTGCAGTCGCCAGTGTTTTACGGCCATGCACAAATGGTGAACTTTGAAGCCCTGCGGCCGCTGGCGGCAGAAGAGGCTCGTGATGCGTTTACCCGCGGCGAAGACATCGTTCTGTCGGAAGAGACGGATTATCCTACTCAGGTTGGCGATGCTTCTGGTACTCCCCATCTTTCGGTCGGCTGCGTACATAACGATTATGGTATGCCGGAGCAGATTCAGTTCTGGTCTGTAGCCGATAATGTGCGCTTTGGTGGCGCGTTAATGTCGGTAAAAATTGCTGAAAAACTGGTGCAGGAGTATCTGTACTAATGTCTGACCTGCAACAACTGCCAACACATAAAATTGCGCTGGGTATAGAGTATGATGGCAGCAAATATTATGGCTGGCAGCGCCAGAACGAAGTGCGTAGCGTTCAGGAAAAACTGGAAAAAGCGCTCTCACAAGTCGCCAATGAACGCATTAATGTATTTTGTGCGGGGCGAACGGATGCAGGCGTTCATGGAACGGGGCAGGTGGTGCATTTTGAAACCACCGCGCAACGTAAAGATGCGGCATGGACACTGGGTGTAAATGCGAATTTACCTGGTGACATTGCCGTGCGCTGGGTGAAGGCTGTGCCGGATGATTTTCATGCACGATTTAGCGCCACGGCTCGCCGTTATCGCTACATCATCTACAATCATCGGTTACGCCCGGCGGTTCTGGGGAACGGTGTGACGCATTACTATGAACCGCTGGATGCTGAACGTATGCATCGTGCGGCTCAGTGTCTGATTGGTGAGAATGATTTCACTTCGTTTCGGGCAGTGCAGTGCCAGTCGCGCACACCGTGGCGCAACGTGATGCACATCAACGTCACGCGTCACGGCCCATATGTGGTGGTCGATATCAAAGCAAATGCCTTTGTACATCATATGGTCAGGAATATTGTCGGTAGCCTGATGGAAGTAGGTGCCCACAACCAGCCGGAGAGCTGGATAGCAGAGTTGTTAGCGGCGAAGGACAGAACGCTGGCAGCGGCAACGGCGAAGGCGGAAGGACTGTATCTGGTTGCGGTAGATTATCCAGATCGGTTTGACCTGCCTAAACCGCCAATGGGCCCGCTGTTCCTGGCGGACTAATTCGAGTCGTAAAAGGCATAAATATGGACCTGATTTACTTTCTGATCGATTTTATCCTGCACATAGATGTGCATTTGGCTGAACTGGTAGCGGAATACGGTGTTTGGGTTTACGCCATTCTGTTTCTGATTCTGTTTTGTGAAACAGGACTAGTAGTGACGCCGTTCCTGCCGGGCGATTCTCTGCTGTTTGTCGCCGGAGCGCTCTCTGCGTTGCCAACCAATGATTTGAATGTTCATCTGATGGTGGCGTTAATGATTGTGGCGGCGATTGTTGGCGATGCGGTGAACTACACTATCGGTCGACTGTTCGGCGAAAAACTTTTTAGCAATCCGAATTCCAAAATTTTTCGCCGCAGCTACCTGGATAAAACCCATGCGTTTTATGCACGTCATGGTGGCAAAACAATTATTTTGGCGCGTTTTGTCCCTATCGTGCGTACATTTGCGCCGTTTGTGGCAGGTATGGGGCATATGTCCTACCGCCATTTTGCAATGTATAACGTCGCAGGCGCGCTGCTGTGGGTATTGCTGTTTACCTATGCAGGCTATCTGTTTGGCGATCTGCCGGTGGTACAGGAGAACCTGAAATTATTGATTGTGGCGATTATCGTCCTCTCCGTATTGCCCGGCGTTATTGAAGTGATTCGTCACAAGCGTGCTGCGTCACGTGCTGCAAAATAGAAAGTAACTCAGCGGTTCGACCACTTTTTTATCCAAAGTTTCGGGCTGTTATGTTTTAATGTGCAACATTCATGGTCTGTTGGGGGCAAAAATGGCATTATGCGCCCCTTATAACAAAGCTGACTAAGGTTCAGGCAGAAAGGTCACCAATGAGCTGGATTGAACGAATTAAAAGCAACATTACTCCCACCCGCAAGGCAAGCATTCCTGAAGGGGTGTGGACCAAGTGTGATAGCTGCGGTCAGGTTTTATACCGTGCTGAGCTGGAACGTAATCTTGAGGTCTGTCCGAAGTGTGACCATCATATGCGCATGTCGGCGCGCAATCGCCTGCATAGCCTGTTAGATGAAGGTTCTCTTGTGGAACTGGGTAGCGAGCTTGAGCCGAAAGACGTGCTGAAGTTTCGTGATTCCAAGAAATACAAAGACAGACTGGCTTCTGCGCAGAAAGAAACCGGCGAGAAAGATGCGCTGGTGGTAATGAAAGGTACACTTCACGGTATGCCGGTCGTTGCTGCAGCATTCGAATTCGCTTTTATGGGCGGTTCCATGGGGTCTGTGGTTGGTGCCCGTTTTGTCCGTGCCGTTGAACAGGCGCTGGAAGACAACTGCCCGCTGATCTGCTTCTCCGCTTCCGGCGGTGCGCGTATGCAGGAAGCGCTGATGTCACTGATGCAGATGGCAAAAACCTCTGCTGCACTGGCGAAAATGCAGGAACGTGGTTTACCGTACATCTCTGTACTGACCGACCCAACCATGGGTGGGGTTTCAGCAAGCTTCGCGATGTTGGGCGATCTCAACGTTGCTGAACCGAAAGCACTGATCGGCTTTGCTGGTCCGCGTGTTATCGAGCAAACCGTACGTGAGAAATTGCCGCCGGGATTCCAGCGCAGTGAGTTCCTGATTGAAAAAGGCGCTATCGATATGATCGTTCGCCGCCCGGAAATGCGCCTGAAACTGGCGAGCATCCTGGCGAAGCTAATGAATCTTCCTGCGCCGAATCCGGATGAGCCACGTGAAGGCGTGGTGGTACCTCCGGTACCCGATCAGGAATCAGAGGCCTGATAGTTTACTCTATGGATTTCGAGTTGCAGGAAGGCGGCAAGAGAGTGAATTCCGATGAACTTACACTAGTAAGTGATTCGGGTGAGCGAGTGCAGCCAATATCCCTGCAACTTGAAAGGCGACGAGTATAAAAGGGCAGGGCCGGTCGGCGCTGCCTTTTTCTTTTCTCACCGTAGCGAATTACATAAATCATGGACAATAAACGTATCCCTCAAGCCACGTCGCCCCTGGCGTCGTGGCTTTCTTATCTGGAAAACCTGCACAGTAAAACCATCGATTTGGGCCTTGAGCGTGTCAGCCAGGTTGCGGCGCGGCTGGGTATTCTTAAACCGGCTCCATTCATCTTCACGGTGGCGGGAACCAACGGTAAGGGTACAACCTGCCGCACGCTGGAGTCCGTACTGACGGCAGCCGGATATAAAGTCGGTGTGTACAGCTCTCCCCATCTGGTGCGCTACACAGAACGTGTTCGTGTGCAGGGAAATGAGTTACCGGAAGCGGCCCACACAGCCTCATTTGCTGAGATTGAAGCCGCACGCGGTGACATTTCCCTGACCTATTTTGAATATGGCACGCTGTCGGCGCTGTGGCTGTTCAAACAGGCACAGCTTGATGTGGTGATTCTGGAGGTTGGCCTGGGTGGGCGTCTGGATGCCACGAATATTGTCGATGCTGATGTCGCGGTGGTTACCAGTATTGCGCTCGACCATACTGACTGGCTGGGACCTGATCGTGAAAGTATTGGTCGTGAGAAGGCCGGCATTTTCCGTGCCGAAAAACCGGCTATTGTTGGCGAACCTGAAATGCCTTACACCATTGCAGATGTCGCGCAAGAGACCGGAGCGAATTTGCAACGATATGGCGTGGACTGGCGCTATGCTGTAACGGACAATGACTGGTCCTTTACGGACTGTCACGGTACGCTGGCGCACCTGCCGTTACCACAGGTTCCACAACCAAATGCCGCAACTGCACTGGCTGCCCTGCGGGCAAGTGGACTTAATGTGAGCGAGCAGGCGATTCGTGAAGGTATCGAGTTGGCTATTTTGCCGGGACGCTTCCAGATTGTGAGCGAGTCGCCACGTGTTATTTTTGATGTCGCCCATAATCCTCATGCGGCGGAATATCTGACCGGGTGTCTGAAAAAGTTAGTGAAAAACGGGCGCGTACTGGCGGTTATCGGTATGCTACATGATAAAGATATTGCAGGTACGCTGGCCTGGTTGAAAAGCGTGGTTGACGCCTGGTATTGTGCTCCCCTGGAAGGTCCGCGGGGCGCGACAGCAGAACAACTGCTGGAGCATTTGGGCAAAGGCGAAGCCTATGGCAGCGTTGCTCAGGCATGGCATGCTGCGCTGGCAGATGCAAAACCAGAAGATACCGTGTTGGTGTGTGGATCGTTTCACACTGTCGCACATGTCATGGAAGTGATAGACGTGGGGAGAAGCGGTGGCGAGTAAGTTTCAGAATCGATTAGTTGGCACAATTGTGCTGGTGGCGCTTGGGGTGATTGTGCTTCCCGGGTTGCTTGACGGGCAAAAAAAACATTATCAGGATGAGTTTGCGGCGATCCCTCTGGTGCCTAAACCTGGCGATCGCGATGAGCCAGACATGATGCCTGCGGCAACGCAGGCGCTGCCGACGCAACCGCCAGAAGGCGCGGCAGAAGAGGTGCGTGCAGGTGATGCTGCTGCGCCGTCACTGGATCCGTCACGCCTGACTGCGGCAAACAGTGCGGAGTTTGATCCCATACCTGCGCCTGTCGAACAGCCGAAACCAAAACCGAAGCCGCAACCACAGCCTGTTGCACCCGCACCTGCACCTGCGCCAACGCCTAAACCAGCAGTTGCGGAGGCTCCGGCCCCAACCGGGAAAGCGTACGTCGTGCAACTCGGTGCGCTGAAAAACGCCGATAAGGTCAATGAGATCGTTGGTAAACTTCGGGGAGCTGGCTTCCGGGTATATACTTCCCCGTCAACGCCAGTACAGGGTAAAATAACCCGCATTCTTGTCGGGCCTGACGCCTCCAGAGATAAGCTGAAAAACTCGCTCGGCGAACTGCAAAAGATCTCCGGTTTGAGTGGGGTCGTGATGGGTTACACCCCGAACTAAACCGTGGTGCCAGCATCGCTATCCTGCACGGGATTGTGCCTGATGGCGGTGTGCTGGCAGGCTTACAGTGTTGCTGTGTTGTGAGCCGGATAAGGTGCTTGCACCGCCATCCGGCAGTGCCCGAAGAGGCAAAAAGTTCGATGGCGTTGAAGATTTTTTCAGCGCCATTTTTATTTACGCGTGGAAAGGAAATCCCTACGCAAACGTTTTCTTTTTCTGTTAGAATGCGCCCCGAACAGGACGACAGGGCGTAAAATCGTGGGACACTTATGGTCTGGATTGATTACGCCATTATCGCGGTGATTGGTTTTTCCTGTCTGGTTAGCCTGATCCGTGGCTTTGTTCGTGAAGCATTATCGTTGGTGACTTGGGGTTGTGCTTTCTTTGTCGCCAGCCATTACTACACTTACCTGTCTGTCTGGTTTACGGGCTTTGAAGACGAACTGGTTCGAAATGGGATTGCTATCGCGATACTGTTTATCGCGACACTTATCGTCGGCGCTATCGTTAATTTTGTGATAGGCCAACTGGTGGAGAAAACAGGCCTGTCGGGTACCGACAGGGTGTTGGGGATCTGCTTTGGTGCTCTGCGAGGAGCGTTGATCGTCGCCGCCATTCTGTTTTTTCTCGATACGTTTACCGGTGTGTCGAAAAGTGAAGACTGGAGCAAGTCACAGTTGATCCCGCAGTTCAGTTTCATCATCAGATGGTTCTTTGACTATCTGCAAAGCTCGTCAAGTTTCTTGCCCAGACCCTAACGGTTCTGAGATGTGGCTTAACGAGGAAAAGACGTATGTGCGGTATTGTCGGTATCGCCGGTGTTATGCCGGTAAACCAGTCGATTTATGACGCGTTAACGGTGCTCCAGCATCGTGGTCAGGATGCCGCTGGCATCATCACCATTGATGCCAACAACTGCTTCCGTTTGCGAAAGGCAAACGGAATGGTGAGCGACATTTTTGAAGCTCGCCATATGCAGCGTTTGCAGGGCAATATGGGCATTGGCCATGTGCGTTACCCAACGGCTGGCAGCTCCAGCGCCTCCGAAGCTCAACCTTTTTACGTCAACTCACCATATGGCATTACGCTTGCCCACAATGGCAACCTGACCAATGCGCATGAGCTGCGTAAAAAGCTGTTTGAAGAAAAGCGTCGCCACATCAACACCACTTCAGATTCTGAAATTCTGCTGAATATTTTCGCCAGCGAGCTGGATAACTTCCGTCACTATCCGCTGGAAGCCGATAATATTTTTGCGGCTATCGCCGCAACTAACCGCCAGATCCGCGGCGCATATGCCTGCGTGGCGATGATTATCGGTCACGGGATGGTCGCTTTCCGCGATCCTAACGGTATTCGCCCACTGGTGCTTGGCAAACGCGATATTGGCGATGGTCGTACCGAATACATGGTTGCCTCCGAAAGCGTGGCGCTGGATACGCTTGGTTTTGAATTCCTGCGTGACGTTGCACCTGGCGAAGCGGTGTATATCACTGAAAAAGGCCAGTTGTTTACCCGTCAGTGTGCGGATAATCCGGTCAGTAATCCGTGTCTGTTCGAATACGTCTACTTTGCGCGTCCCGATTCTTTCATCGACAAAATTTCCGTCTACAGCGCCCGTGTGAATATGGGGACTAAGCTTGGCGAAAAAATTGCCCGCGAGTGGGAAGATCTGGATATTGACGTCGTCATCCCGATTCCGGAAACCTCTTGTGACATCGCGCTGGAAATAGCCCGTATTCTTGGCAAACCGTATCGCCAGGGTTTTGTGAAAAACCGCTATGTGGGGCGCACTTTTATCATGCCGGGTCAGCAGTTGCGCCGTAAATCTGTACGCCGTAAGCTGAATGCTAACCGTGCTGAATTCCGTGATAAGAACGTGTTGCTGGTGGATGATTCTATCGTGCGCGGCACCACCTCAGAACAGATTATCGAGATGGCGCGTGAAGCCGGGGCGAAGAAGGTGTACCTGGCCTCTGCCGCACCGGAAATCCGCTTTCCGAACGTCTACGGTATTGACATGCCAACGGCGACGGAGCTAATTGCTCACGGGCGCGAAGTGGACGAGATCCGCCAGATAATTGGTGCTGACGGTCTTATCTTCCAGGATCTGAACGATCTGATTGAAGCCGTGCGCGCTGAGAACCCGGATATTCAGCAGTTTGAATGCTCGGTGTTTAACGGTGTGTATGTCACTAAAGACGTCGACCAGAAGTACCTCGATTTTCTTGATTCCCTGCGTAATGATGACGCCAAAGCAGTACTGCGTCAGAACGAAGCTGAAAACCTCGAGATGCACAACGAAGGCTAATGCTCTACAGCAAGCAAGGGGGAGAAGTTCCCTTGCTTGCAACTCCCCGTAAAATCCTGCAAAGTCAGCCCTGAAACAAGAAAGGGCGGTTAAACATGAAACGACTCATCATAGGGATCAGCGGCGCAAGCGGCGCAATTTATGGCGTGCGCTTGTTGCAGGTGTTGCGTGACGTTGCTGATGTGGAAACCCATCTGGTGATGAGCCAGGCGGCGCGACAGACGCTGGCACTTGAAACGGACCTCTCTGTACGCGACGTGCAGGCATTAGCGAATGTAAATCATGATGCGCGTGATATCGCCGCCAGTATTTCATCCGGCTCGTACCAGACGGCTGGAATGGTTATCCTGCCATGTTCAATTAAAACGCTATCTGGCATTGTCCACAGCTACACCGATGGGCTGCTCACCCGTGCAGCTGATGTTGTGCTAAAAGAGCGCCGCCATCTGGTGCTGTGCGTGCGTGAAACACCTCTGCATCTGGGACATCTGCGTCTCATGACGCAGGCGGCGGAAATTGGTGCTGTGATTATGCCGCCCGTACCGGCGTTTTACCATCGCCCTCAGACGCTTGATGACGTGATTAATCAAACGGTTAACCGTGTGTTAGACCAGTTTGATATCTCTCTCCCTCAGGACCTGTTTACCCGCTGGCAGGGGGCATAAGCTGCTCTGTCAGCGTGCAACTCTGTATTCGTTGCCCTGTTTCAGGGCAATTTTGTAACCGCGATCATATCCTCAACATTTAATTCGTTAAAACTCAACGAAACGCTGCGGTTCAACCGTCATACCTGCTATCTTCAAAATCAGGACAATATTGCAACGTTTTATTAACATATTTAACGTCGAATATCCTCATCGACGCGAAAATGGCATAAGACCTGCATGAAAAAGTCTGCAAACACACAACACAACGTAAAACATAATAAAATTACGCCACTTGAGGGTTATGTATGAAGAAGACGGTTCTTGCTTTGTCTTTGCTGGTAGGACTTTCCGCAACCGCGGCCAGCTACGCAGCACTTCCGCAGACAGTTCGTATTGGTACAGATACAACCTACGCCCCTTTTTCCTCTAAAGATGCGAAAGGGGATTTTGTCGGGTTTGATATCGATCTCGGAAATGAGATGTGTAAGCGTATGCAAATCAAATGTACCTGGGTTGCCAGTGACTTTGATGCGCTGATCCCATCGCTGAAAGCGAAAAAAATTGATGCCATCATCTCCTCGCTTTCTATCACCGAGAAACGCCAGCAAGAGATTGCTTTCTCAGACAAACTCTACGCAGCAGACTCACGTCTGATCGCGGCGAAAGGTTCCCCAATCCAGCCGACTCTGGATTCTCTGAAAGGTAAACACGTTGGGGTACTGCAAGGCTCCACACAGGAAGCCTATGCCAATGACACCTGGCGCAGCAAAGGCGTGGATGTAGTCGCCTACGCGAACCAGGACCTTATCTATTCTGACCTGACAGCAGGGCGCCTCGATGCGGCATTGCAGGATGAAGTTGCTGCCAGCGAAGGCTTCCTGAAACAGCCAGCAGGTAAAGACTATGTGTTTGCTGGTCCTTCGGTAAAAGATAAAAAGTATTTCGGTGACGGAACCGGAATTGGTTTACGCAAAGATGATGTGGAACTGAAAGCTGCTTTTGATAAAGCGTTGGGTGAGCTGCGTCAGGATGGCACCTACGACAAAATGGCGAAAAAGTATTTTAACTTTAATGTCTACGGCGACTGATACGCTGAAACGGGAATTGATTGCACCATAGAGGCTAACCATTACGGTGCATAATAAATCCAGTGCACTGTTTTGGTGCTTTTATCGCTGTCTTAATGAGCATGATTGCATACTTAAGCGCTTTTCATGCAAAAAAATATTGCCGGCAAGGTAGAATGCTTTGCCTTGTCGGCCTGATTAATGGCACGATAACTGCACCTGGTCCTGTAAAGATCCCCTATAAAAGACAGTCTGTTGAGGATAGTTATGAAAAAACTGGTGTTGTCTCTTTCTCTGGTCCTGGCTTTCTCCAGCGCCACCGCAGCATTTGCAGCCATTCCGCAAAAAGTCCGTATCGGTACCGATCCTACTTATGCCCCGTTTGAATCGAAAAATGCGCAGGGTGAACTGGTTGGTTTTGATATTGATTTGGCAAAAGAACTCTGCAAACGCATTAATACACAATGTACCTTCGTGGAAAACCCGTTGGATGCGCTGATCCCTTCGTTAAAAGCGAAGAAAATCGACGCTATCATGTCTTCGCTTTCCATTACTGAAAAACGTCAGCAGGAAATTGCTTTTACCGACAAACTTTATGCAGCGGATTCTCGTCTGGTAGTTGCTAAAGATTCTGATATCCAGCCGACAATCGAGTCGCTGAAAGGCAAGCGTGTCGGTGTTCTGCAGGGCACTACCCAGGAAACATTCGGTAACGAGCACTGGGCGCCAAAAGGCATTGAAATTGTCTCCTATCAGGGGCAGGACAATATCTATTCTGACCTGACTGCCGGACGAATCGACGCCGCGTTCCAGGATGAAGTCGCTGCCAGTGAAGGCTTCCTGAAGCAACCTGTAGGTAAAGATTACAAATTCGGTGGCCCGTCTGTGAAAGATGAGAAACTGTTCGGCGTGGGTACCGGAATGGGGCTGCGCAAAGACGATAACGAACTGCGCGAAGCACTGAATAAAGCATTTGCAGAAATGCGTGCTGACGGTACTTACGAGAAACTGGCGAAAAAGTACTTTGATTTTGATGTTTACGGCGGTTAATCACCGCAGGTGCTGATAAAGCCCGTAGATTGTTGATCGACTTATTGCCTGATGGCGACTGCGCCTTATCAGACCTACGACGAAAGCATGTAGGCCTGATAAGCGAAGCGACATCAGGCATAAAACGTGTCGAGACAACATATCAAAAGAGGCTCATTACTTCACCACACACAACAGGACAGGCAGCATGTTGTATGGCTTTTCAGGTGTTATTTTACAGGGCGCGATTGTTACGCTCGAGCTGGCTCTCAGCTCAGTAGTGCTGGCGGTCCTGATAGGTCTTGTCGGCGCGGGAGCTAAGCTTTCGCAAAGTCGGGCAATGGGGCTAATTTTCGAAGGGTACACGACGTTAATACGTGGAGTACCCGATCTTGTCTTAATGCTGCTCATATTCTACGGGTTGCAGATTGCGCTTAACACCATAACCGACGCAATTGGTATCAGCCAGATTGATATCGATCCGATGGTGGCGGGTATTATCACGCTCGGTTTTATCTACGGGGCCTATTTTACCGAAACCTTTCGCGGTGCGTTTATGGCTGTGCCCAGAGGCCATATTGAAGCGGCAACTGCATTCGGTTTTACCAGTTCACAGATATTCCGCCGCATTATGTTTCCGGCGATGATGCGCTATGCATTGCCGGGAATTGGTAATAACTGGCAGGTTATTCTTAAAGCCACGGCGCTGGTTTCTCTGCTCGGACTTGAAGACGTGGTGAAAGCCACTCAGCTTGCGGGTAAGAGCACCTGGGAGCCGTTCTACTTTGCCGTGGTGTGCGGCGCTATCTATCTGGTGTTTACCACTGTTTCTAACGGTGTGCTGCTGTACCTTGAGCGCCGCTACTCCGTGGGTGTGAAGAGGGCTGACCTGTGATTGAGATTATTCAGGAGTACTGGAAATCCCTGCTATGGACCGACGGCTATCGCTTCACCGGCGTGGCGATAACGCTGTGGTTGCTGATCTCATCTGTGGTAATGGGTGGCATCCTGGCGCTGTTTTTGGCGATTGGTCGTGTTTCCAGCAATAAGTTTATCCAGTTTCCCATCTGGCTATTTACCTATATTTTTCGTGGAACACCGCTTTACGTTCAGTTGCTGGTGTTTTATTCCGGAATGTACACGCTGGAAATCGTTAAAGGGACAGACTTCCTCAACGCGTTTTTCCGCAGTGGCCTTAATTGTACCGTGCTGGCGCTAACGCTAAACACCTGTGCCTATACCACAGAGATTTTTGCCGGGGCAATCCGTTCGGTACCTCATGGCGAGATTGAAGCCGCGCGTGCCTATGGCTTCTCTTCATTTAAAATGTATCGCTGTATTATTTTGCCTTCAGCATTGCGTATTGCGCTGCCAGCATACAGCAATGAAGTCATTTTAATGTTGCACTCAACGGCGCTGGCATTTACGGCGACGGTGCCGGATTTGTTGAAAATCGCCCGCGATATCAACTCGGCAACTTACCAGCCGTTTACCGCATTCGGTATTGCCGCCGTACTGTATTTGATGATTTCGTATGTCCTGATCAGTCTGTTCCGTAAAGCGGAAAAACGCTGGTTGCAGCATGTCTCCTCTAAATGATTCGAGTAACACGATGTCTGAAAATAAATTAAACGTTATCGATTTACATAAGCACTACGGCGAACATGAAGTGCTGAAAGGGGTATCGCTGCAGGCCAACGCGGGTGATGTTATCAGTATTATTGGCTCGTCAGGTTCCGGTAAAAGTACGTTCCTGCGCTGCATTAACTTTCTCGAAAAACCGAGCGCTGGGTCAATTGTGGTCAGTGGTCAGAATATTGGCCTGGTACGCGACAAAGACGGTCAACTCAAGGTGGCGGATAAAAACCAACTTCGTCTGTTACGTACGCGACTGACTATGGTCTTCCAGCACTTCAACCTGTGGAGCCATATGACGGTGCTGGAAAACGTCATGGAAGCGCCGATTCAGGTGTTAGGTTTAAGCAAACAGGAAGCTCGCGATCGCGCGGTGAAGTATCTGGCCAAAGTCGGTATTGATGAACGCGCCCAGGGTAAATATCCGGTACATCTGTCCGGTGGGCAACAGCAGCGTGTATCTATTGCTCGCGCGCTGGCAATGGAGCCGGAAGTGCTGCTATTTGATGAGCCGACTTCAGCCCTTGATCCGGAGTTGGTCGGTGAAGTGCTGCGCATTATGCAGCAACTGGCCGAAGAGGGAAAAACCATGGTGGTCGTCACCCATGAAATGGGATTTGCCCGGCATGTCTCCACGCACGTTATTTTCCTGCATCAGGGGAAAATCGAAGAAGAAGGCGATCCGGAGCAGGTATTCGGCAACCCGCAGAGTCCACGTTTGCAGCAGTTCCTGAAAGGGTCATTGAAGTAGTACTGCTGTACCGTCCAAAATGCCCGGGGGCACCTCACTTCCGGGCTTATAAACCCCGTGCTGGACACTCCAGACGATAGACACAGTCGTCATACCGTATGCCATTCACTTCGTATGCTTGCTCGAGTACCTGGGTGAGTACAAAACCTGTCTTTTCCAAAATGCGTACTGACCCCGTATTCTCGGCTAACACATATGCGTTTATCGCGGTGACTCCTGCCTGCTGAAAGGCGTAATCGCACACAGCACGGACTGCCTCGCTGGCGATACCTTTTCCCTGTGCCTGTGGGACGACGGCGTAGCCGATATCTGCTTCCTGAGGATAAAGATGACTAATTTGTAAGCCAATATCGCCCAACGGCGTATTGTTATTATGTTCACGGATAACGAAGGAATGCTTAGCGGAAAGGCGTCTGGCAAACAGTAAGCGCGTTTCTTTTGCCGTGGAGATGTCAGCCATATAACGCATTATTTCCGGGCTTTCACGCAGCCTGAGGAAAAATGACCAGTCAGAGAGTTGATATGCAGAGAGGATAAGTCGGGGAGTCGTTATTATCGCCATAAAGTCGCTATTAATGTCGCCATTGAGGTAGTCAGTTTTATAACCTTACCACCACAATAGCGACAGTGAACAGTCAGCAGAGATTATCGAAGGACATCCGCCAGCGCTTCTTCCAAATCATACCAGCGAAATGCAAAACCAGCGGCTTCCAGGCGTTTGGGTAACGCTCGCTGCCCGCCGAGGACCAGCACCGATGATTCCCCCATCAGTAACCGCATGGCCGTCGCAGGGACGCGCACGATAGCAGGTCGGTTCAGGGCATGACCCAGCGCGTGGGCGAACTGCTCGTTACGTACCGGGTATGGTGAAACCATATTGAAGGGGCCGTGCAGATCGTTATCCAGCAGCCAGATAATACCGTTCACCATATCGTCAATATGGATCCAGGCAAGATATTGGCGTCCGTTACCGATAGGACCGCCCAGGCCAAGACGAAATGGTGGAACCATTTTTGCCAGGATCCCGCCAGCAGGAGCCAGCACAACCCCTGTACGTAGCAAACACACGCGTGTTCTGTCGCTTTGCGCACTGCTGGCAATGTTTTCCCATTGAGCGCACAACTTATGGGTAAACTCGTTATGCGGTGGCTCTTCTTCTGTGACGACTACCTCGCCAAGGTCACCGTAATATCCTGCCGCGGAACCCGATATCAATACCGCTGGTGGTGTGTCGCTGGCCCTGATTAGATCGACCAGTTTCTGTGTAATAACCCAGCGGCTCTGGCACAGTCGCTCTTTTTGCTCAGCAGTCCAGCGCTTATCCGCGATAGGTTCACCGGCAAGGTTAATGACAGCTTCAATTCCATTGAGGTTGTGTTGGTCCTCAAGCCCTTTCCAAATCGTGACCCGTGAATCCAGGATCTGGCGGGCCTTATCGGGGGTACGTGTCACTACGGTTATCTGATGCCCCAATTCCAGCAGACGGGGGATCAGATGGCGTCCAATCAGGCCAGTACCGCCAGTAATCAGAATCTGCATGTCGCCTCCCGGGTAACGATTAGCGCTGCCAGCTCAGCGTCATGGAAACGGAGTCGGCATAACGCAATGCGTGAAGTTTATCGATCTCTACTTCAGCATAAGTGACCCAGTGATGTTCGCGTGCGATATCGAGCACATCTTGAGTTAATTTTTCTAATAATGAGAAGCGGTTACTTTCCACATGTTGAATTATGCTCTTGGTGATCGTGCGGTAATTCAACGCATCGTTGATATCTTCACTGGTACGGGCTATGTCTGCCGGATAGTGGATGGCTATGTTGATGACGATATCCTGCCGGTTGAGGATCTCCTCTTCTTTGATGCCAATAAAGGTGCGCAGACGAAGGTTTTTTATACGAATAATAGCGTCAGGTTGTGACATTGCAGGTTTCCTCCATGTATGAACCTCTGCATGATACACGAGAACCTAATCGCGTTACTTCTTCTCACTGAGCTGTTTGCTGCATCGCGCGTTCCGTGGCGGGACGCGTACGGATACGCTCGTACCAGTTATTGACTGCCGGATAAGTATCGAGATCGATACGTTGCCGCTGGTGGGCGTTAATCCAGGGCCAGCAAGCAATATCCGCAATACTATAATGATCGCCACCCAGCCAGGGTGAAGTTTCCAGACGCTTATTCATCACGTTATACAATCGGTGGGTCTCAACCTGATATCGTTCAATGGCATAAGGGATCGTCTGCGGTGCGAAGTGATTAAAGTGGTGATTTTGGCCAAGCATAGGACCTAATCCGCTGACCTGCCAGAAGAGCCACTGTAGCGTGGTATGGCGTTCTCGCAATTCACCACTTAGCAGCTTTCCGCTCTTCTCC
Organism: Citrobacter sp. Cm038; assembly: GCF_030333105.1. Taxonomy (NCBI): domain Bacteria; kingdom Pseudomonadati; phylum Pseudomonadota; class Gammaproteobacteria; order Enterobacterales; family Enterobacteriaceae; genus Citrobacter; species Citrobacter sp. Cm038. The sequence goes on from NZ_JAOWGO010000016.1 coordinate 89,974, forward strand.
GCCAGGTAGAGCAAAATTTCACCAGATTCAAACAGACTGATCGGTCTTCCGCCATCTTCCGGGGCATGATCGACAATTGCAGGAATTTTATTATTTGGCGAAATAGCCAGAAAATCGGGATGAAACTGATTACCTTTGCTGATATCCACATGAATTAAACGGTACTTCAACTGCGCCTCTTCCAGAAACAGCGTGATTTTATGTCCGTTGGGCGTTGGTGTGTAGTAGAGGTCGATCATTTTCAGCGTCCGTTTTGTCACCTGGTCACTACAAGTATAGAACCTGCTGACGAGCGTGAGTTTTCATCAAGTGACAGAGTGAGAAAGACTCTATATTTTGAAAGTAAGCCAATACATCTCTGAGGATATTATGAGCAAACCTGCAATTACGCTGTGGTCAGATGCAAACTTTTTCTCCCCGTACGTGTTGTCCGTATATGTTGCTCTACAAGAGAAAGGGCTGCCTTTTACGCTGAAAACAGTAGATCTCAACCATGGCGAACACTTACAGCCTTCATGGCAAGGGTATGCGCTCACGCGCCGTGTACCGGTTCTCGAGATCGACGGTTTTGAACTGAGTGAATCATCGGCAATTGCCGAGTTTCTTGAAGAGAGCTTCGCGCCGCCGCAATGGGAGCGGATTTACCCTCACGATATCCAGAAACGCGCTCGCGCCCGCCAGGTTCAGGCCTGGATCCGTAGCGATCTCATGCCGATTCGTGAAGAGCGTTCAACGGACGTGGTCTTTGCCGGTGTAAAAAAACCGCCGTTGAGTGAAGCGGGGAAGGCGAGTGCGGAAAAATTGTTTGCCACAGCGGGCAACTTACTGGCCCATGGGAAACAGAATTTATTTGGTGAATGGTGTATTGCAGATTGCGATTTAGCGCTCATGCTTAATCGTCTGGTCCTTAACGGAGATGATGTTCCTGAGCAGTTAGCGGAATATGCAGCGTTCCAGTGGCAGCGTGCATCGGTACAACGTTTTATCGCGCTTTCCGCGAAGCGTTCCTGCTGATCATCGGGGCGTAATCCAGTATCATTGAAAGGTAATTTTCAACGAGGAGTGAGTGATGAAACTGATGTTCGCATCGGACATTCATGGTTCGTTGCCAGCCACGGAGCGCGTACTCGAGAGGTTTACCCAAAGCGGTGCGCAATGGCTGGTGATATTGGGTGATGTTTTAAACCACGGGCCGCGTAATGCGTTGCCGGAAGGCTATGCGCCGGCGCAGGTTGCCGAGCGTTTGAATGAGCAGGCATCGCGTATTATTGCGGTGCGTGGCAACTGTGACAGCGAAGTGGATCAGATGCTCCTGCAATTTCCGATAACTGCACCGTGGCAGCAAATTCTGACAGATAATCAGCGCCTCTTTTTGACGCACGGACATCTTTTTGGCCCGGAAAATCTTCCGCCCCTGAGTGCCGGAGATGTGCTGGTTTATGGGCATACTCATTTGCCGGTTGCAGAACAGCGTGGGGAGATTTATCACTTTAACCCTGGTTCGGTCAGCATCCCGAAAGGGGGTTTTACGGCAAGCTACGGGATTCTGGATGATAATGTTCTCAGAGTAATGGCACTCAATGATCAAAGTATCATTGCGCAGGTCGAGATTAATCCGTAATTTACCCCACAAACGTAAACGCGCCGTAAGAGCGCTAGAAAAAAGAAGGTTTCCTGATGGTGGAACAGCGTCGTTTGGCAAGTACGGAATGGGTGGATATTGTGAATGAAGACAACGAAGTCATCGCACAATCCAGCCGGGAACAGATGCGGGCGGAACGCTTACGTCATCGTGCAACGTATATCGTTGTGCATGATGGTATGGGTAAAATTTTGGTTCAGCGCCGCACCGAGACAAAAGACTTTTTGCCTGGCATGTTGGATGCCACAGCAGGTGGCGTCGTTCAGGCAGATGAGCAACTTCTCGAATCGGCCCGTCGCGAGGCAGAAGAAGAGTTAGGCATCGCGGGCGTACCGTTTGCCGACCACGGGCAGTTTTATTTTGAAGATAAAAATTGTCGGGTTTGGGGGGCGTTGTTTAGTTGTGTATCTCATGGGCCGTTCGCGTTGCAGGAAGAAGAGGTTAGCGAGGTTTGCTGGCTGACACCGGAAGAAATTACGGCGCGCTGCGACGAATTCACGCCGGATTCACTGAAGGCGCTGGCGTTGTGGATGACCCGCAACGCCAAGAATGAGTCCGCGACTAAGTCGTCAGAGACCCAACAAGAAAAGCAGGAAGAGGCGGAGTAGAACCTCAACAGCTATCTCGCATGCATAAACTGGAGGCGATCTGTTTTTGATCGCTCCAGTTTCCATCCTGAATTCTCGCCAGCAATGCGCGTCCGGCCTCAAGACCAATCTTACGATGTGGTACAGCCATTGTTGTCAGTGGCGGTTGGCAGACTTTGCTCACATCGCTATTGCCGAACCCCACGACAGCAAGATCATCAGGAACTTTAATACGTCGCCGCTGACATTCGTACAATACGCCGCAGGCCAGTTCATCTGACACACAGACCAGCGCGTCCAGCTCCGGCCAGGCGAGAATAAATTCGGGAAGTTGTGACGTTCCGGTAGAAAAAACCGGGGGTAATGCGGCATTAATCACCCGATTTGGTGACATATGATGACGCAACATCGCTTTATACCAGCCTTGTAAATGTTGCTGAAAAATCCACTGCTCCTGATTGGCACATAACAGGCCAATGTTCTGGTAGCCACGCTGAATCAGCATCTCAGTCAGTTCAAACATAGCCGCGACGTTATCAATGCCGATATTCATATCGATGGGGTCGCTACGAATGGCACCGATTTCCATAACCGGAATAGACGCATTTTTCAGCCAGTGCCGCACGGTGTCGTTGTGTTCGACGCTAAGCAATATTGCGGCTGCAATATTTGAGGCAAGCAGTGTTTCCAGTAGTTTTTCTTCCTGCTCAAGACGATTGCGGGACTCTGCCAGCATTATCTGGTATCCGGCTGGCTGTAAAATTTCCTGCAACCCCGCGAACATTTCTGAACAACCTGCCTCAGCCAGATTAGGCACCACCATGGCAATTGTGCGTGATGAAGCTGATGCCAGCGCACTTGCCGCAAGATTAGGCATATACCCGAGCTCATGCACCGCCGCTTCAATTTTTTCTCTGAGTTTATCGGATACCTGTTCAGGGGTGCGTAATGCACGGGAGACGGTCATAGTGCCAACACCAGCAAGCTGAGCAACATCGGCGATGGTCACTTTTCCTGTACTACGCCGTTTTCGAGTTAGAGACATACAAATTCCTGCTTAATTACAACCAGTTGAGCTGTTTTTTTATTGTCATTCTTTGCTTCGCGTAAAGGGCAGTATACGCCTTAAATCATTTTTTTTGCTGTGATTTCACTCAGTAATCGTATTTTGATAGCGCTATCACATAACCGAACGATATCTTTTGATAGCGCTATCTTTGTGACTACGATCGCAGATATGGTTTCAGTGGTTGAATAAAGTTTGTCCATATTAAGCGAATGCTAAGGAGGAAAAGTGCTGAGTACCTGGTTAACGGATAGAACCATTATGCTGTGCGAAAGCGTAGAGGATTGGCCGCAGGCTCTGGAGCTTTGTGCCAGACCCTTGCTGAATGCGGGAGTCATTACGTCTGATTACCTCACTGCCATTGTCGCGCAGCACCATAAGTTAGGCCCTTATTATGTGCTGGCTCCGGGTCTTGCGATGCCCCATGCCAGGCCAGAAGAAGGAGCGAAAGACTTAGGTTTGTCGCTGCTGAAATTAAAGCAAGGTGTTTCATTTGGTGCAGGAGAGTTTGATCCAGTTGATATTATTATTATGCTGGCCGCTCCAGATAAACACAGCCATATTGCCATGATTTCTGCCCTTGCTGAGTTATTTTCAAGTGATAAAGAACTTGCGCAATTACATAGTGCTACAACACGGGAGGAAATTAAAAAAATTATTTCACGCTTCTGATTTAAGTCCAGATTGAATGTTATGAAACATTACGCGTGAGCGTGATGCGGGTGTACTCTACTAAAAAGGTGATAACAATGAAAATCATGGCTATTTGTGGCTCTGGCCTGGGCAGCAGTTTTATGGTTGAAATGAATATTAAAAAAGTCCTCAAAAAACTCAATATTGAGGCGGAAGTCGAACACTCCGATCTCTCCTCCGCCACGCCAGGGGCCGCCGACCTGTTCGTCATGGCTAAAGATATTGCTGCCAGCGCCAGCGTACCAGAAGCACAACTGGTAGTGATTAATAATATTATCGATATCAATGAACTCGAAGCGCAGCTATGCGCATGGTTCGATAAACAATAACTGTATATGTGCGTAATCACTCAGACTGCATTTCGGCAGTTTGACTGCCCATGTGCATAAAGCGAGGTGGATATGTTTATCCTTGAAACGCTAAATTTTGTTGTTGATATACTGAAAGTACCCTCTGTGCTGGTAGGATTAATTGCCTTAATTGGCCTGGTTGCGCAGAAAAAGGCTTTTTCTGATGTTGTTAAAGGTACCATTAAAACTATTCTTGGATTTATTGTGCTTGGTGGTGGGGCTACCGTGTTGGTTGGTTCATTAAATCCATTGGGCGGGATGTTTGAGCACGCTTTTAATATCCAGGGTATTATTCCCAATAACGAAGCGATTGTCTCTATTGCGCTAGAAAAATACGGTGCCTCGACGGCGCTTATTATGGCATTTGGGATGGTGGCCAATATTATTGTCGCCCGTTTTACTCGATTGAAATATATCTTTTTGACTGGGCATCACACCTTTTATATGGCCTGTATGATCGGCGTAATCCTGACTGTGGCAGGATTTGACGGGGCGGGGTTGGTCTTTACGGGGTCACTGATTCTCGGGCTGGTCATGGCCTTTTTCCCTGCACTGGCGCAGCGTTATATGCGCCGTATCACAGGCAACGATGAGATTGCTTTCGGTCACTTCGGCACGTTGGGATATGTGCTCTCAGGCTGGATTGGAAGCGTGTGCGGTAAAGGCTCTCGCTCAACAGAAGAGATGAATCTGCCGAAGAATTTAAGCTTTCTGCGTGACAGTTCTATCTCTATTTCCCTGACCATGATGATCATCTACCTGATTATGGCAATTAGCGCCGGGCGGGAATACGTTGAAAGTACCTTCAGTGGTGGGCAGAACTATTTGGTTTACGCCATCATCATGGCAATTACCTTTGCTGCAGGGGTGTTTATCATTCTGCAAGGGGTGCGCCTGATTCTGGCGGAGATCGTGCCGGCCTTTACCGGTTTTTCTGAAAAACTGGTGCCTAATGCCCGCCCTGCACTTGACTGTCCGGTAGTCTATCCCTACGCCCCTAACGCTGTATTAATTGGTTTTCTGTTCAGCTTTCTCGGTGGTCTGGTGGGGCTGTTCTTGCTTGGGCAGATGAAGCTGGTGTTAATTTTGCCGGGCGTGGTGCCACACTTTTTCACTGGGGCAACTGCGGGGGTATTTGGTAACGCCACCGGTGGGCGTCGTGGGGCAATGATTGGTGCTTTTGCTAATGGCCTGCTAATCACTTTCCTGCCCGTACTTCTTCTACCTGTACTGGGTGCAATCGGCTTTGCCAACACGACCTTTTCAGATGCTGACTTTGGTGTGGTAGGCATTGTCCTTGGCAACCTTGCTCGCTATTTGTCCCCTCTCGCTATCACTGGTCTGGTTGTCGCGCTCTTTGCGTTACTGGTTGCCTGGAACGTGTTCGCTAAAAACAGAACGGCAGCGGGTAATGCGCCGGAAAATAATGGAGCCAAATCATGAATGTGAATGAAGTTACACAACTGGCGAAAGAGATCCGCATCGCCACGCTGAAATCGCTGACGCATCTGGGGTTTGGCCATTTCGGCGGCAGTATGTCGGTCGTGGAAACGTTGGCCGTCCTGTATGGTGCAGTGATGAAAATCGACCCCGCCGATCCGGACTGGCCGGAACGTGACTATTTCGTCTTATCCAAAGGTCATGCGGGGCCGGCACTGTACAGTACTCTTGCGATCAAGGGGTATTTCCCGATTGAAGAATTGAGCACGCTGAACCAAAACGGTACTCGTTTGCCCAGCCATCCGGACAGGCTTAAAACGCGTGGTGTAGACGCTACCACTGGCTCGTTAGGACAGGGCATATCTATCGCCGCTGGGATGGCGTTATCCCATAAGCTGGCAAAGCGTCCGAATCGGGTATTTTGCATTGTTGGCGATGGCGAACTGAACGAAGGTCAGTGCTGGGAGGCGTTTCAGTTTATTGCGCACCATAAGCTGAATAACCTGACGGTGTTTGTTGACTGGAATAAACAACAGTTAGATGGCGAACTGGATGACATCATTCGCCCGTTTAGCCTGGAGGACAAATTCACGGCCTTTGGTTTTGAGGCGATCACGGTGAAAGGGGATGATATTGCAGGCCTGCTGACTGCAGTGCAGTCGCGTCTGAATGAAGAGACTCGACCTCGGATTGTTATTCTCGACAGTATCAAAGGACAGGGTGTGCCATATCTGGAACATCTCAGCAATTCCCATCACCTGCGTCTGACGGAAGAAATGAGACAGGCGTTGAATGAAACCGTTCATCATCTGGAGGCCACGCATGATTAAGCTCGCGCCCGCAGGGCAAAAAGATAACGTAGAGATGCGTAAGGTATATGCCGGATTCGTGGCGAAAGAAGTGGCAGCAGGAAGCCCGATTATTGCTCTTGAAGCCGATCTGATGAGTTCGATGGCAATGGACAGTGTGGCGCGGGATTACCCGCAGCACGTTATTAACTGCGGCATCATGGAAGCCAATGTGATTGGTACTGCCGCTGGACTGGCATTAACGGGGCGTAAACCGTTTGTGCACACTTTCACTGCATTTGCCAGCCGTCGTTGTTTCGATCAGCTGTTTATGTCACTGGACTATCAGCGTAATAACGTGAAGGTGATCGCTTCAGATGCCGGGGTTACCGCTTGTCACAACGGAGGTACGCACATGTCCTTTGAAGATATGGGGATTGTGCGCGGCCTGGCGCATTCGGTGGTACTGGAAGTGACGGATGCGGTGATGTTCGACGATATCTTACGCCAGCTTCTGGAGCTTGAGGGCTTCTACTGGGTACGCACAATCCGTAAGCAGGCGTCGAGTATCTACGCGCCAGGATCGACATTTACGATCGGCAAAGGGAATGTTCTACGCGAAGGCGAAGATGTCACGCTAATAGCCAACGGGATTATGGTTGCAGAAGCGCTGGAAGCCGCACGACAACTGGAGCACATAGGGGTAAATGCGGCAGTCATCGATATGTTTACTCTGAAGCCTATCGATAGGATGTTGGTGAAGAACTATGCCGAGAAAACGGGACGAATTGTGACCTGTGAAAACCACAGTATTCATAATGGACTGGGGTCAGCAGTGGCTGAAGTGCTGGTGGAAACGTGCCCGGTACCGATGCGTCGGGTTGGTGTCAAAGAACGTTATGGTCAGGTTGGGACACAGGATTTTTTACAGGAAGAATATGGACTCACCGCCGCGGCGATTGTTGAGGCAGCGAAATCATTAATGTGAAGGAACGCCCCTTGTCATAGGTGACAAGGGGCTTATTTTTAATGATATCCCATTATCTGTGCGCCTATCACCACCACGCTGGACATAATAAACAGCAGCCCCAGCAGCGTTGCTCCCACTTTCAACCAGTTGCGGAAGTCCACCCGGCAAACGCCCAATGTCGCCATAAGTGACGCGGATGTTGGATAGATAATATGGCTGAAACCATCACCAAACTGGAAAGCGAGAACGGTAACCTGGCGGTTTACACCGACTAAATCACCGAGAGGCGCCAATAACGGCATAGTCAGCGCCGCCTGGCCTGAGCCGGAGGTGACAAAGAAGTTAAATACTGCCTGAAATAGCAGCATAAACCATGCAGCGATAGCATTGTCGAGACCGCTGATACCGTTGGCAATACTGTGCAGGAGAGTATTTAACACACTGGCATCCCCCGCCTCTCCATTGCCCACAAGCAGTAAAATACCCTTGGCAAAACCAACCAGCAGGGCAGGGGCAATCATCATCCGCGCACCTTCGGTAAACGACGAGGCCATAATGTTGACCGTCATACCATTGAGCCGGAAGATAACGCCAATAATGCCTATCACCAGACCCATGGTGAAGAACTGGCTGGCGATTTCAGGAATGAACCATGCGTTGACAATCACGCCCCAGACAACCCAAATCATCACGCCGGTGAGTACTAACAATACCAGCCAGTCGCCCAGAGTGAAACGCCGCTCCACGACGTCATCCTGCTGCTCGCGGAAGAAACGATCGGATTCATGAACGCGTGAAAGTAGAGGATTCTTTTTGATGCGTGATGCGTAGGCGAGGGTGAAAGTGAGACCAATCAGGGTCGCAACGACCCATACCACGATACGCAGGCCAGAGCCGGAGAGCACCGGTACACCCGCAATGCCTTGCGCGACAACCACACAGAACGGATTCATCCACGAGCTGGCAAAGCCAATTTGGGTGGCGATGTAGGTAACGAGCACAGTGGTGATACTGTCGTAACCCAGGCGTACCATGAGCGGTGCAATGATAATGGCAAAAGCGACAGCCTCTTCTCCCATGCCAAATACAGCACCACCTAATGAGAAGAGAATAAACAGCACCGGGATAAACAAGACCTCGTTACCCCGCGTATGACGGATAAGCGCCAGGATGCCGTTATCAATGGTTCCTGTACGCATAACAATGCCAAATGCGCCGCCAATTACCAGCATAAACATAATGATGCCAACGGCAGTGCCAAATTTTGAGCCGGAGGTTAAACCTTCAAACGGAAAGTTCATCAGTCCGGGACTTTCATCGCCGGTGGTGAAAAACTTAACCCGATGGTACTGCTCTTCACCCGCATCGTTGGTCAGTATACGAAACGAGTGGGGATCGACCACTTTCCGGGTTTTGGTCTGCCCATCAACCAGGTACTGCACCTCCTGGCTGTCGAACATGCCGACGGGTACAACCCAGGTCGCCAGGCTGGTTAAAATGGCAACGAAAAATATGATCACCAGCGTATCGGGCATTGCCCATTTCTTAGCGGGTTGTGATTCTGTTACTGCAGACATGAAGAGCTATCCCTGTTGCAAAGCAAAGAGGCTAAGTATGCAAACAGGAGAATAGTTATTCATTGATGCAGCGCAGTTAAGCAAATATTTCAGAAATTACTAATTGGAATAACAGGCATAAAAAAACCGGAAATATCAGCTATTTCCGGTTTAAAGAACCACTATCTGTAGGCCAGACTGGACGCGTTCACGTCACCATCTGGCGTACAAAGCAGATTACTGCTGCTGCTGAGACGACTGGATCGCGGTCAGTGCGATGGTGTAGACGATATCGTCTACCAGCGCGCCACGAGACAGGTCGTTCACCGGCTTGCGCATACCCTGCAGCATCGGCCCGATGGAGATCAGGTCGGCAGAACGCTGTACCGCTTTGTAGGTGGTGTTACCGGTGTTCAGATCCGGGAAGATGAACACGGTAGCGCGACCCGCAACCGGAGAGTTCGGCGCTTTGGATTTCGCAACGTCAGCCATAACAGCGGCATCGTACTGCAGCGGGCCATCGATCATCAGGTCTGGACGTTTTTCCTGCGCCAGACGAGTTGCTTCACGTACCTTCTCAACATCGCTACCTGCACCAGAAGTACCGGTGGAGTAGGAAAGCATCGCTACGCGCGGTTCGATACCGAAAGCAGCTGCGGAATCTGCAGACTGAATTGCGATTTCTGCCAGCTGCTCTGCAGTCGGATCCGGGTTGATCGCGCAGTCGCCGTAAACGTATACCTGATCCGGCAGCAGCATGAAGAACACAGAAGATACCAGAGAGCTACCCGGTGCAGTTTTGATCAGCTGCAGCGGTGGGCGAATGGTGTTCGCTGTGGTGTGAACAGCACCAGAAACCAGACCGTCAACATCGTCCTGTTCCAGCATCAGGGTACCGAGAACCACGTTGTCTTCCAGCTGTTCGCGGGCAACGGTTTCGGTCATCCCTTTGTTTTTACGCAGTTCGACCAGACGAGCAACGTAGCTTTCGCGAACCACATCCGGGTCAACGATTTCTACGCCAGCACCCAGCTCAACGCCCTGAGAGGCTGCAACACGGGTGATTTCATCCGGGTTACCCAACAGTACGCAAGTTGCGATACCACGTTCAGCACAGATGGCTGCCGCTTTAACGGTACGCGGTTCGTCGCCTTCCGGCAGAACAACGCGTTTACCGGCTTTACGAGCCAGTTCGGTTAACTGATAGCGGAACGCTGGCGGAGACAGACGACGGCTGCGCTCAGAGGTCGCAGTCAGGGATTCAACCCAGTCAGCGTTGATATAGTTAGCAACGTATTCCTGAACTTTCTCAATGCGCTCGTGATCGTCAACCGGAACTTCCAGGTTGAAGCTCTGCAGGCTCAGAGAGGTCTGCCAGGTGTTGGTGTTCACCATAAATACCGGCAAGCCGGTTTCGAATGCACGTTCGCAAAGTTTGGTGATGCGCGCGTCCATCTCGTAACCGCCAGTCAGCAGCAGAGCACCGATTTCAACGCCGTTCATTGCCGCCAGGCATGCTGCAACCAGCACATCAGGGCGATCGGCAGAAGTCACCAGCAGAGAACCAGCACGGAAGTGCTCAAGCATGTGTGGAATGCTGCGTGCGCAGAAAGTCACAGACTTCACGCGACGGGTGTTGATATCGCCTTCGTTAACGATGGTAGCGTTCAGGTGACGCGCCATATCGATTGCACGAGTAGCGATCAGGTCAAAGCTCCATGGCACCGCGCCCAGAACCGGCAGCGGGCTGGACTCTTGCAGTTTAGCCGGATCAACTTTGATCACTTTCGCTCTGGAAGAGTCGTCGAAAATCTCGGACAGATCCGGGCGAGTACGGCCTTGCTCATCAACCGGTGCGTTCAGTTTGTTAACGATAACGCCGGTGATGTTGGTATTTTTTGCGCCGCCGAAGCTGCTGCGAGTCAGTTCAATACGCTCGTTCAGCTGTTCCGGGGTGTCAGTACCCTGAGACATAACGAATACGATTTCCGCATTCAGCGTTTTCGCGATTTCGTAGTTCAGAGATTGTGCGAACTGATGTTTACGGGTTGGGACCAGGCCTTCAACCAGTACGACTTCTGCATCTTTGGTGTTCGCGTGGTAATTCGCGATGATCTCTTCCATCAGCACATCTTTCTGATTGCTGGAGAGCAGAGATTCAACGTGGCTCATCTTCAGCGGCTCAGCAGCTGGTAAAGAAGAGTTAGCACGTACGATAGCGGTGGTCTGGTCTGGCGCATCGCCACCGGCACGCGGTTGAGCAATCGGCTTAAAGACGCTCAGACGAACGCCTTTGCGTTCCATTGCGCGGATAACGCCAAGGCTGACGCTGGTCAGGCCGACGCTGGTTCCGGTAGGGATCAGCATAATAATACGGGACACGGTTTATCCTCTTTCGTTACCGCCGACATGTGGCGGGTTACAAAACAGCACCGCCAGCTAGGCTGGCGGTGTGAAATCAGGCAGTCAGACGGCTCGCGTCTTGCGCGATAACCAGTTCTTCGTTGGTTGGGATAACCACCGCAGGACGGGTACCTTCTTTGTTGATGAAACCAGATTTGCCGAAACGTGCGGCCAGGTTACGTTCGTGGTCAACTTCAAAGCCCAGAACGCCCAGTTTGCCCAGAGACAGTTCACGAACCATCGCTGCGTTCTCACCAATACCACCGGTGAAGACAACCGCATCCAGACGACCATCCATCAGCGCAGTGTAAGAACCGATGTATTTCGCCAGACGGTGGCAGTAAACGTCCATTGCACGTTTAGCGTCTTCTTTGGTGGTGTAGTTGTCTTCAACATAACGGCAGTCGCTGGTGACTTCGGTCAGGCCGAGCAGGCCGGACTCTTTAGTCAGCATTTTGTTGATAGCGTCAACGCTCATGCCCAGCGTGTCGTGCAGGTGGAAGATGATCGCCGGGTCGATGTCACCGGAACGTGTACCCATCACCAGACCTTCCAGCGGGGTCAGACCCATGGAGGTATCAACACATTTACCGTTACGGATAGCAGATACAGAACCGCCGTTGCCCAGGTGGCAAGTGATGATGTTCAGTTCATCAACCGGTTTGTTCAGCATTTTTGCCGCTTCCTGAGTTACGAAGAAGTGGCTGGTACCGTGCGCGCCGTAACGACGAACGCCGTGTTCTTTGTACAGGCTGTACGGCAGGGCGTAGAGGTAAGATTCTTCCGGCATAGTCTGATGGAACGCAGTGTCAAACACAGCCACGTTTTTATCTTTCAGATTCGGGAAGGATTTCAGCGCTTCAGCAATACCGATCAGGTGAGCCGGGTTATGCAGCGGTGCGAAAGAGGCAGAATCTTTGATGCCCTGGATAACGGAATCGTCGATAACCACGGAGCTGGTATACTTCTCGCCGCCGTGTACGATACGGTGACCAATTGCGGTCAGTTGCGCAGACAATTCCGGTTTTTGTGCCAGAATAGTGTTAACGATGAAGTTCAGCGCTTCACTGTGAGCGGCGCCTGCACCTAAAGCCGCTTCTTGTTTACCGCCGTCCATTTTCCACTTGATACGTGCTTCTGGGAGATGGAAACATTCGGCTAAACCAGAAAGGTATTCTTCACCGTTTACTGCATCGATGATGGCAAATTTCAGTGAGGAGCTACCGCAGTTCAGAACCAGTACTAACTTACTCGACATGGAAGTACCTATTTATGATACGTGGCTAAAAAAACGTCAGGGAGTCATAGAGCGTAGCGCATGATGACACCGACGTTTATGATTAACATCATGCGCCATTGTCTTTTTGGGCACGATGGAATAAATACCTTTGAGTCTATGTCATTTTGCGTAATTTTCAGCCAATGGCATACTGTATGCCAGTTTGACGACTCAATGATTTTGGACTAAAGGCCTTACAGGCCGACACAGGATACCTGATTGTGGGTATCGAAGACAAAATGTTTTGAACGATGTCCTCTGTAGTTGTTGTTTTGCACAAATTTTTTAAATTTTATATGTGAAGTTGAGGTAACCGCCATGTCGACACCGGATAATCGCTCCGTAAATTTTTTCAGTTTGTTTCGCCGGGGGCAGCACTACGCAAAGACGTGGCCGATGGAAAAGCGCCTTGCGCCAGTATTTGTTGAGAACCGCGTGATTCGCATGACGCGTTATGCTACCCGTTTTATGCCGCCTATCGCCGTATTTACCTTATGCTGGCAAATTGCGCTGGGGGGGCAGTTGGGACCGGCTGTGGCGACCGCATTGTTTGCGCTTAGCCTGCCGATGCAGGGTATGTGGTGGTTAGGTAAACGTTCTGTCACGCCGTTGCCACCATCCATACTCAACTGGTTCTATGAGGTTCGGGGAAAATTACAAGAGGCCGGACAAGCGCTGGCACCGGTGGAAGGAAAGCCGGATTATCAGGCGCTAGCTGACACGCTTAAGCGCGCCTTCAAACAACTGGATAAAACTTTTCTTGATGATTTGTAATTGACCCCGGATTACGCATATAAAAGAAGGCACAAGATGCCTTCTTTTTTTCATTGCAGCAGTAGTGATACAGGAGTCCCAAATGGAAATGACCAACGCTCAACGTCTTATTTTGTCCAACCAGTACAAAATGATGACTATGCTCGATCCTGGTAATGCCGAACGCTATCGTCGTTTGCAGACGATTATTGAACGCGGTTACGGTTTACAGATGCGCGAGCTTGATCGTGAGTTTGGCGAGCTGACGGAAGAAACCTGTCGCACAATTATCGATATTATGGAGATGTATCATGCATTGCACGTCTCCTGGACTAACCTTAAAGACGCGCAGACTATTGACGAACGTCGCGTCACGTTCCTCGGCTTTGATGCCGCAACGGAAGCGCGCTTCCTGGGATACGTTCGTTTTATGGTCAATGTAGAAGGGCGTTATACCCATTTTGATGCGGGTACGCATGGCTTCAACGCCCAGACGCCAATGTGGGAAAAATATCAGCGCATGCTGAATGTCTGGCACTCTTGCCCACGTCAGTATCACCTGAGCGCGAACGAAATTAACCAAATCATTAATGCCTGAGGGGGCGAGCGTGCAGTGCAAAGGCTTTCTGTTTGATCTGGATGGAACGCTTGTCGATTCCTTACCAGCAGTAGAACGTGCATGGTGTAACTGGGCCGATCGTTTTGGCCTTGATCACGACGAAGTGCTGGGCTTTATTCATGGCAAGCAGGCGATAACCTCTCTGCGGCACTTTATGGTCGGGAAATCCGAAGCGGAGATCGCAGCGGAGTTTACGCGCCTGGAGCAAATAGAGGCGACTGAGACTGACGGGATCATCGCACTACCCGGGGCGGTTGATTTACTGAATCACCTCAATAAAGCGGGGATCCCGTGGGCGATAGTGACCTCCGGATCAATGCCGGTGGCGCGGGCACGTCATCGTGTCGCGGGTCTGCCGGCCCCTGAAGTGTTTGTCACTGCCGAACGGGTAAAAAGAGGTAAGCCGGAGCCAGATGCATATCTTTTGGGAGCGCAACTGCTCGGCCTTGCACCGCGAGAGTGTGCTGTTGTAGAGGATGCGCCAGCTGGTGTGCTCTCTGGTCTGGCGGCAGGGTGTCATGTTATTGCCGTGAATGCCCCCGCAGACACACCGCGTCTGGATGAGGTCGACTTTTCGCTGACCAGTCTGGAACATATTTCCGTGACCAAACAACCTAACGGAAATGTGAGCGTTGTAAGAAATACCTGATCGTGATTTAGCCCCAGATTGTTGGGGCTTTTTTATGGCAGAATCGGTCTATCCCTCTCATTTAACAAGGATATGTTGTGAACGGTGAATTGGTATGGGTTCTCTCATTGTTGGCTATCGCCGTCGTTTTGTTTGCAACTGGCAGAGTGCGTATGGACGCGGTCGCTTTGCTGGTTATTATTGCCTTTGTTCTGAGTGGAACACTGAGCATCACAGAAGCTTTTTCCGGTTTTAGCGATCCTAACGTTATTTTGATAGCGGCCTTATTTATTATTGGCGACGGCCTGGTGCGTACCGGGGTGGCGACGGTGATGGGGGCCTGGTTGGTTAAGGTCGCCGGCAGTAGCGAAGTCAAAATGCTGGTGCTGTTGATGATAACCGTTGCCGGTCTCGGGGCATTTATGAGCTCTACCGGCGTGGTCGCCATTTTTATTCCGGTTGTCTTAAGCGTATCCATGCGCATGCAAATATCCCCCTCACGCCTGATGATGCCGCTGAGCTTTGCCGGATTGATCAGCGGGATGATGACGTTGGTGGCAACACCACCTAACCTAGTCGTTAACAGTGAGTTGCTGCGTGAAGGGCTTAACGGCTTCAGTTTCTTCAGCGTTACGCCTCTGGGGCTGGTTGTTCTCGTACTCGGCATTATTTATATGCTGTTGATGCGTTTTATGCTCAAAGGGGACGTTGCCGGGCAGCAGGGTGACGGATGGAAACGCCGGACCTTTCGCGATCTCATTAAAGAATATCGCCTCACCGGGCGTGCCCGTCGGCTGGCTATTCGTCCTGGATCGCCGATGATTGGCCAGCGCCTGGATGACCTTAAATTACGTGAACGTTACGGGGCGAATGTGATTGGCGTTGAACGCTGGCGTCGCTTTCGTCGCGTTATCGTGGACGTTAACGGGGTTTCTGAGTTTCGGGCGCGTGATGTTTTGTTGATAGACATGTCCGCTGCCGATGTGGATTTGCGTGAATTTTGTAGCGAACAACTGCTGGAGCCAATGGTGCTGCGTGGTGAATATTTCTCCGAACAGGCGCTTGATGTTGGCATGGCTGAGATTTCACTGATCCCGGAATCGGAGTTAATTGGTAAAACGGTACGGGAAATAGGATTTCGTACCCGTTATGGGCTGAATGTTGTTGGATTAAAGCGTGATGGTACTGCGCTTGCCGGGGCGGTTGTGGATGAGCCGCTGCTGATGGGGGATATTATTCTGGTAGTGGGAAACTGGAAGGTCATTGCCTTGATGGGGAAAAAGGGGCGTGACTTTGTGGTGCTGAATATGCCAGTGGAAGTGAGTGAAGCTTCCCCGGCACACAGTCAGGCACCGCATGCGATTTTCTGCCTGGTTCTTATGGTCGCTCTGATGCTGACCGATGAAATACCAAACACGGTTGCCGCTCTCATCGCGTGCCTGCTGATGGGCAAATTCCGTTGTATTGATGCTGAGAGCGCGTATAAAGCGATTCACTGGCCGAGTATTATCTTGATTGTCGGGATGATGCCTTTTGCGCTGGCCCTGCAAAAAACAGGCGGTGTCGATCTGGTGGTGAAAGGGTTGATGGATGTCGGTGGAGGGTATGGCCCGTACATGATGCTGGGTTGCCTGTTCGTACTGTGTGCAACCATTGGATTATTTATCTCAAATACCGCGACGGCAGTTCTGATGGCACCAATTGCGCTGGCGGCAGCGAAGTCTATGGGGGTTTCGCCGTATCCTTTTGCGATGGGGGTTGCGATGGCGGCATCCGCGGCCTTTATGACGCCGGTCTCCTCACCGGTCAACACGCTGGTGCTGGGACCGGGAAACTACACTTTCAGCGACTTCGTGAAGATTGGTGTGCCATTTACGGTTATTGTCATGGCGGTGTGCGTAGTAATGATCCCGATGCTGTTCCCGTTTTGACGGATGGTATGGCCCGGTGGCGTTGCGCTACCGGGCCAACAACGCCTTTACGCTATCTGGCAACGCGTCTTATAGCGGAGAATCCTGACTAATCTCGTCAAGAGATAAGTGGAAACTTGGCACGAACATATCCATAAAATAATCCATCTCTTCGCTACGACGTGACTCCAGTGTTTTTTCCAGTCGTGTTTTCGCCAGCAAAAATTCGTTGTTACCGGCCGAGAGTTCCTCCAGACACTTCAGATAAGCGCAAAGGGCATCGGCCTGTTTAACAATAGATTTCTCTTCATCGCTGTAAGCGTGTTCATCAATTAATGGCGCAAAAATATCACGCAGCTCATCTGGGACCATATCGACCAGCTTCTGCTGGGCAATTTTCTCAATGGCTTTATATTCCTGAGCGATTTGCGAGTTGAAATATTTAACCGGGGTAGGGAGATCACCGGTCAGCACTTCGGAAGCATCGTGGTACATCGCCAGCAGGGCAATGCGTTCGGCATTAACCTGACCACCAAATTTACGATTCTTGATAGCGGCCAGCGCATGAGCAACCATCGCAACCTGCAGGCTATGCTCAGACACATTTTCGGTGCGCACGTTGCGCATCAATGGCCAGCGATTAATGAGCTTCAGACGGGAGAGGTGGGCAAAAAAATGGCTCTGCTTCATAACGACCCTTACTCAGTGACTTCAGTAAAGGTATTGTGCGCAGAGAGTGCCGCCGGATGCAAATCCCGGCGGCGCTCAACGTTATTACAATTGACGATAGCCTGACAGGAAACGTTCGAATTTACTCAGCGACATTTCGATATCGTCAATACGCGGCAGCGTTACGATACGGAAGTGGTCCGGCCACGGCCAGTTGAATGCGGTTCCCTGTACCAGCAGGACTTTTTCCTGGAGCAGGAAATCGAGCACCATCTTCTGGTCGTCATGAATATTGAACCGCTTCGCATCAATTTTTGGGAACATATACAGTGCGCCGCGCGGTTTGACGCAGGAGACGCCGGGAATATCGTTCAGCAATTCCCAGGCACGATTGCGCTGTTCATACAGGCGTCCGCCCGGCATGATGAATTCGCTAATGCTTTGGTAGCCTCCCAGTGCGGTCTGGATGGCATGCTGTGCAGGAACGTTGGCGCACAAACGCATAGATGCCAGCATTTCAAGACCTTCGATATACCCTTTGGCATGTTTCTTCGGTCCATTCAGCACCATCCAGCCCTGGCGGAAACCAGCAACACGGTAGGTTTTTGACAGGCCGTTAAAGGTGATGGTCAGCAGGTCCGGAGCCATTGCGGCGATCGAATGGTGCTCGGCGTCATCATAGAGGATCTTGTCGTAAATTTCGTCGGCAAAGATAATAAGATTGTTCTGGCGCGCAATCTCAACAATCTCCATCAGCAGTTCTTTGGAATAAACGGCACCGGTGGGGTTGTTCGGGTTGATGATGACGATCCCACGCGTGCGTGGGGTGATTTTGGCGCGAATATCATCCAGATCCGGGAACCAGTCTGAAGACTCATCGCACAGGTAATGCACGGCGTTACCGCCGGAGAGCGATACCGCAGCTGTCCACAGCGGATAATCGGGCGCAGGTACCAGCATTTCGTCCCCACTGTTCAACAACGCCTGCATCGCCTGGACTATCAACTCGGAAACGCCGTTACCAATATAGATGTCTTCGACGGTAACATCGCGCATTCCACGAGCCTGGTAATGTTGCATGATCGCTTTACGGGCGGAATAAAGGCCTTTGGAGTCGCAATATCCCTGCGCTGTTGGTAAATTGCGGATCACATCAACCAGAATCTCATCTGGCGCTTCAAATCCGAATGGCGCGGGGTTGCCGATATTCAGTTTTAGAACTTTATTGCCTTCTTCTTCCAGGCGCTTTGCTTCCTTCAGAACCGGGCCACGAATGTCATAACAGACATTTTCTAATTTGCTGGATTTTTCAATGGGGGACATGAATCTTGACCTTTTTAGCTGTGAATGCCACTCCCTGCCGTGGAAGTCAGCACAGAACAATGTACTCCCACGACGGTGAGTTTTGAAGGGTCTTTAGTAGAAGATTTCGATCCGGCATGAAGTTATAATTCACTGTTAACGACTAATTAATATATTAATTATAGTGCTTAATTCTATTAATAATGTATTTAATGGGTTTTTATTTTGTAGTTATCCTTTGGTGGTGGTGATTTGTCTGGTTAAAAATAGTTAGATGGGCCAGGCGGTCTGCAATCGTCTCATCACTCAAATGGCGTAATTCGAAAATACTGAGTCCTGATGCTGTCCGACTGTTATCGGTATGATCCGCCAACGGCAGGGTGTGAATCTATTGTTAAGTATAATTAATGAATAGTGTCAGTCTTAATTAATTATTATTTAATATTTAAACAGCATTTATTGAATGCGTTAATAATAGTAAAAGCGCAAGTTCAAGATAACACCATTTTGCTTCGAATTATTCACGATAACACTTATAAATATAGTGGTTTTAGGTTAAGATAAGTCTCATGAAATGGTGTGCGGTACGTGTTTTGCGATAATTCTCATGTTGGTTGATTGTTTCTAACATACTGAAAATTTGGCTTTTAATGTGTAAATTAATGTTTGCTAACTATTTTCAATATTTACAAAATTTACATGTTTCCCCATTAGTCAGAATCATTCAAAAGCTAAAAAATTGACTGTTTCTCGTTACTATATTCCGATTAGAGTCCCGGATATTATAAAGCGCAGAAAGAGAATTGTTTCGTTTGTACACCAAATACATCCTTATTTTCACTTGGTTACACTAAGTGAAACTGCGAGGGAAGCACATTACAAATGGAATTGTTTGTTTCTGAATGCACAGCATTAACCCGGTATGACCCGCGAGTAAGTGAAAAATTATGATAAATGCAAATCGTCCGATAATTAACCTCGACCTCGATCTGCTGAGAACCTTCGTTGCTGTTGCCGACCTGAATACCTTCGCGGCTGCGGCTGCTGCGGTATGTCGCACACAGTCTGCGGTGAGTCAGCAAATGCAACGCCTTGAACAACTAGTGGGGAAAGAGTTGTTCGCGCGCCATGGTCGCAACAAACTGCTGACTGAACATGGTATTCAGCTTTTGGGTTACGCCAGAAAAATACTGCGTTTTAATGATGAGGCCTGCTCATCATTAATGTTTAACAATCTTCAGGGAGTGTTAACTATCGGCGCTTCCGATGAATCGGCCGATACAATACTGCCTTTCCTGCTCAATCGAATAAGCTCGGTATATCCGAAGCTTGCTCTTGATGTGAGAGTGAAGCGTAACGCTTACATGGTGGATATGTTGAAGTCGCAGGAAGTGGATCTGGTGGTCACCACCAACCGTCCAGGTGATTTTGAGTGCCTGAATCTGCGCACCTCACCGACACACTGGTATTGCGCGGCTGAGTATATCCTGCAAAAAGGCGAACCAGTTCCTCTGGTTCTGCTCGACGATCCTAGTCCGTTTCGGGATATCGTACTGGAGACACTGAATGCCGCACAGATCCCGTGGCGTCTGGCCTATGTAGCATCAACATTACCAGCGGTTCGTGCTGCGGTGAAAGCGGGACTGGGCGTCACTGCTCGTCCGGTAGAAATGATGAGTCCGGACCTGCGCGTTCTCGGGGCTGTGGACGGGCTACCGCCGTTACCTGAAACGGAATACCTGTTGTGCTGCGATCCCACCACGAAAAATGAATTGGCTCAGGTTATCTTTAAGTCGATGCAGACATATCAAAACCCCTGGCAATACAACCAGTTTACTCCCGAAGGGGGAGATGATTCGCTGATCGTTGAAGGTGACTTTGAGTAATGTGTCACAAATAATCGTTATAAAATGTAAGTGTAAAAAAGAGCCGCTAATGGTGAAAAAACATCCAGCGGCTCTTTTTTTATACAAATAATGGCGCTTGATACCATTTTGTATACTAAAACTTAACAAAATCAGCCGGTAAAAAACTTGCCTTAAAATTGAATGAAAAACAAACAACAGGAGTGTCATCTGTTTCTATGTTAAAAAACTAGAGAAATTGTTGCTGTTTTTTATGGTGAATTAACAAAAGCGTGTCACAGATCAAGAAAATACTCCCATTTAGGGGGAGGCATCTGAGTGAAATCCTGTCAAAATAGAGCAGTATTATCTTTTTTACTTCACTACGGACACGATTCAACAACATTGAAAATGACTAATGAAACGATCGAAATTAGTCTAAATAGCACTTTATGTTAATGAAATTGGATTGGTGTAAAATAATGTGAGGGAACTTTTGTTAAAGTTGACAAAAGGTTATAGAAAGGAGTAAAAAACCCCATCAATTGGCTGTTTAAATGATTTTCTACAGTGATTGTAAGGTTTTTTTTATTCCTCCCCATGAATCGATGTGGCGTTCATCTGCCGAAAAGAGCAGAGAATTTGGCGCTACTTTTGATGAGTAAGCAATGAGTATGTCAACATCCACTGAAATCATCGCTCATCACTGGGCATTCGCTATCTTTCTTATTGTTGCCATTGGCCTGTGCTGCCTGATGCTTGTTGGCGGCTGGTTTTTAGGTGGTCGCGCGCGCGCGAGATCTAAAAACGTGCCGTTTGAATCAGGTATCGACTCGGTCGGCACCGCCCGCCTGCGCCTGTCTGCCAAGTTTTATCTGGTAGCCATGTTCTTCGTTATCTTCGACGTTGAAGCGCTGTATCTGTTCGCATGGTCAACTTCTATCCGTGAAAGCGGCTGGATTGGCTTTGTGGAAGCTGCAATTTTTATTTTTGTGTTACTGGCAGGTCTGGTTTATCTGGTGCGTATTGGCGCGCTGGACTGGACGCCCGCGCGTTCACGCCGCGAGCGTATGAACCCGGAAACGAACAGTATCGCTAATCGTCAACGCTAACCGCGAGGCATTAAGATGGATTATACGCTCACCCGCATAGATCCTAACGGTGAGAACGACCGTTACCCCCTGCAAAAACAGGAGATCGTAACCGACCCCCTGGAGCAAGAAGTTAACAAAAACGTGTTCATGGGCAAACTGCATGACATGGTTAACTGGGGCCGTAAAAACTCAATTTGGCCATACAACTTTGGCCTTTCCTGCTGCTACGTTGAGATGGTGACCTCGTTTACCGCCGTGCATGATGTGGCCCGCTTTGGTGCGGAAGTACTGCGTGCTTCTCCGCGTCAGGCTGACCTGATGGTTGTGGCCGGAACTTGCTTTACCAAAATGGCCCCGGTTATTCAGCGCCTCTACGATCAGATGCTGGAACCAAAATGGGTTATTTCCATGGGCGCATGCGCTAACTCCGGCGGTATGTACGATATCTACTCTGTCGTGCAGGGCGTTGATAAATTTATTCCGGTAGATGTGTACATCCCGGGATGTCCGCCGCGCCCGGAAGCGTATATGCAGGCGCTAATGCTGCTGCAAGACTCCATTGGCAAAGAACGCCGTCCGCTCTCTTGGGTGGTTGGCGATCAGGGCGTTTATCGCGCCAATATGCAGTCAGAGCGCGAGCGTAAGCGCGGCGAACGTATTGCTGTAACGAATCTTCGTACACCAGACGAGATTTAATATGCGCCTGTCGGCAGCAGCACTTCCTTCGCTTATTACTACATAAATAGCGCGAAGCACTGCCGACCACCACGGACCATTTGCAATGGTGAACAATATGACCGACTTAACCGCGCAAGAACCTGCATGGCAGACACGGGATCATCTCGATGACCCGGTCATTGGCGAACTGCGCAACCGTTTTGGGCCGGATGCCTTTACCGTTCAGGCGACTCGCACCGGGGTACCCGTTGTTTGGGTCAAGCGTGAACAATTACTGGAAGTTGGCGATTTCTTAAAGAGACTGCCGAAACCTTACGTCATGCTGTTTGACTTACACGGCATGGACGAACGTCTGCGTACGCACCGCGAAGGGTTACCTGCCGCGGATTTTTCCGTTTTCTATCACCTGATCTCCATTGAACGCAATCGCGATATCATGCTCAAGGTGGCATTGTCTGAAAACGATCTACGCGTACCGACTTTCACCAAACTGTTCCCGAACGCTAACTGGTATGAGCGCGAAACCTGGGAAATGTTTGGCATCGATATCGAAGGCCACCCGCACCTGACGCGCCTGCTGATGCCTCATACCTGGCAGGGACATCCGCTGCGTAAAGATTACCCGGCGCGTGCCACTGAATTCGATCCGTTTGAGCTGACCAAAGCCAAGCAGGATCTGGAAATGGAATCACTGACCTTCAAACCTGAAGAGTGGGGCATGAAGCGTAGTACCGAAAATGAGGACTTTATGTTCCTCAACCTCGGTCCTAACCACCCGTCTTCTCACGGTGCATTCCGTATTGTTCTGCAGCTTGATGGCGAAGAAATTGTCGACTGTGTGCCTGACATCGGTTACCACCATCGTGGTGCTGAAAAGATGGGTGAACGTCAGTCCTGGCACAGCTACATTCCGTACACTGACCGTATCGAATATCTCGGCGGCTGTGTCAACGAAATGCCTTATGTGCTGGCGGTAGAAAAACTGGCGGGCATTACCGTACCGGATCGTGTCAACGTGATTCGCGTAATGCTTTCCGAACTGTTCCGTATCAATAGCCACCTGTTGTATATCTCGACGTTTATTCAGGACGTCGGCGCAATGACTCCGGTATTCTTCGCCTTTACCGACCGTCAAAAAATCTATGACGTGGTGGAAGCGATCACGGGTTTCCGTATGCACCCGGCCTGGTTCCGTATTGGCGGTGTTGCGCACGATCTGCCGCGCGGTTGGGACAAACTGCTGCGTGATTTCCTGGACTGGATGCCGAAGCGTCTGGATTCTTACGAGAAAGCGGCGCTGCGTAACACCATCCTGAAAGGTCGTTCGCAGGGCGTTGCCGCTTACGGCAAGAAAGAAGCGCTGGACTGGGGTTGTACCGGTGCCGCGTTGCGTGCGACAGGTGTTGATTTCGACGTGCGTAAATCACGTCCGTACTCTGGCTACGAAAACTTTGACTTTGAAGTGCCGGTTGGTGGTGGTGTATCCGACTGCTATACCCGCGTAATGCTGAAAGTTGAAGAACTGCGTCAGAGTCTGCGCATCCTTGAGCAGTGCCTCAACAACATGCCGGAAGGCCCGTTCAAAGCGGATCACCCGCTGACCACGCCGCCACCGAAAGAGCGCACGCTTCAACATATCGAAACCCTGATCACCCACTTCCTGCAAGTATCGTGGGGTCCGGTCATGCCGGCGAACGAGTCCTTCCAGATGGTTGAAGCGACCAAGGGTATCAACAGTTACTACCTGACCAGCGATGGCAGCACCATGAGTTACCGTACTCGTATCCGTACGCCGAGCTTTGCGCATCTGCAGCAGATTCCGGTAGCGGTACGTGGCAGCCTGGTGTCCGACCTGATCGTCCATCTGGGTAGTATCGATTTTGTTATGTCAGATGTGGACCGCTAATTATGCACGAGAATCAACAACCACAAACCGAGGCTTTTGAGCTGAGTGCGGCTGAGCGTGAAGCGATTGAGCACGAGAAGCACCACTACGAAGACCCGCGTGCGGCGTCCATTGAAGCGCTGAAAATTGTTCAGAAGCAGCGTGGCTGGGTGCCGGATGGGGCGATCTATGCGATCGCTGACGTGCTGGGTATCCCGGCAAGCGACGTTGAAGGTGTTGCGACATTCTACAGCCAGATCTTCCGCCAGCCAGTTGGCCGCCATGTGATCCGCTATTGCGACAGCGTGGTGTGCCATATCAACGGCTATCAGGGGATCCAGGCCGCGCTTGAGAAAAAACTCAACATCAAGCCGGGGCAGACGACCTTTGACGGTCGCTTTACGCTGCTGCCAACCTGTTGCCTGGGGAACTGCGATAAAGGGCCAAACATGATGATCGATGAGGACACTCACGCTCACTTGACCCCGGAAGGCATCCCCGAACTGCTGGAGCGGTATAAATGAAAGACATTATCCGTACTCCCGAAACACATCCGCTGACCTGGCGTCTGCGTGATGACAAACAGCCAGTATGGCTGGACGAATACCGTAGCAAAAACGGCTACGAAGGTGCGCGTAAAGCCCTGACCGGGCTGTCACCGGATGAAATCGTCAACCAGGTAAAAGACGCTGGCCTGAAAGGGCGCGGCGGCGCGGGCTTTTCCACTGGGCTGAAGTGGAGCCTGATGCCGAAAGACGAATCCATGAACATCCGTTACCTGCTGTGTAACGCGGATGAAATGGAGCCGGGTACCTATAAAGACCGTTTGTTGATGGAACAACTGCCGCACCTGTTGGTGGAAGGTATGTTGATCTCTGCGTTTGCGCTGAAAGCGTACCGTGGTTACATCTTCCTGCGCGGTGAATATATTGAAGCGGCTGTGCATCTGCGCCGTGCGATTGCCGAAGCAACCGAAGCGGGTCTGCTTGGCAAGAACATCATGGGCACCGGTTTCGACTTCGAACTGTTCGTGCACACCGGGGCAGGGCGTTACATCTGTGGTGAAGAAACCGCACTGATTAACTCCCTCGAAGGTCGCCGTGCTAATCCGCGCTCGAAGCCGCCGTTCCCGGCAAGCTCTGGCGCATGGGGTAAGCCGACCTGCGTTAACAACGTCGAAACCTTATGTAACGTGCCGGCAATTCTCGCCAACGGCGTGGAGTGGTACCAGAACATTTCGAAGAGCAAAGACGCTGGCACCAAGCTGATGGGGTTCTCCGGTCGCGTGAAAAACCCGGGATTGTGGGAACTGCCCTTCGGCACCACCGCGCGAGAAATCCTTGAAGACTACGCTGGCGGCATGCGTGATGGCCTGAAGTTTAAAGCCTGGCAGCCGGGCGGCGCGGGAACCGACTTCCTGACCGAAGCACACCTTGACCTGCCGATGGAATTCGAAAGTATCGGTAAAGCGGGGAGTCGTCTGGGTACCGCGCTGGCAATGGCTGTCGATCACGAGATTGGCATGGTACCGCTGGTGCGTAACCTGGAAGAGTTCTTTGCCCGTGAATCCTGCGGCTGGTGTACGCCGTGTCGTGACGGTCTGCCGTGGAGTGTGAAAATTCTGCGTGCGCTGGAGCGTGGTGAAGGCCAGCCTGGGGATATCGAGACACTTGAGCAACTGTGTCGTTTCCTCGGTCCGGGTAAAACCTTCTGTGCACACGCACCGGGTGCGGTCGAACCGCTGCAGAGCGCCATTAAATATTTCCGCGAAGAATTCGAAGCTGGCATCAAGCAGACCTTCAGCAATACCCATGCAATTGGTGGTATTCAGCCGAACCTGCTTAAAGAGCGCTGGTAATAGCGGTATTGGCGTTTTGCGATACCTGAGAAAAAATTTCGATTAATGCCTAAAAAATAACCGAGACCTTCGCGCTGTGGCAAGGCAGCAACAGAGCGAGTCCCAGGAGTTTAGTGAACTAAATGACTGGGGGAGCGATGGCAGCCAATACAGCCAGAGTGTGAAGGATGAAGGTTATTTAGGCCAACTGGAAGCATGCTGACTATGGCTACGATTCATGTAGACGGCAAAGAATATGAGGTCAACGGAGCGGACAACCTGCTGGAAGCTTGTCTGTCTCTCGGCCTTGATATTCCGTACTTTTGCTGGCACCCGGCGCTGGGAAGCGTCGGTGCTTGCCGCCAGTGTGCGGTGAAGCAATACCAAAACGCGGAAGACACGCGTGGTCGCCTGGTGATGTCTTGTATGACACCGGCCACCGAAGGCACCTTTATTTCTATTGACGACGAAGAAGCGAAACAGTTCCGTGAGAGCGTGGTGGAATGGTTGATGACTAACCACCCACATGACTGTCCGGTCTGCGAAGAGGGGGGGAACTGCCACCTTCAGGATATGACCGTAATGACAGGTCATAGCTTCCGTCGCTACCGCTTCACTAAGCGTACTCACCGCAACCAGGATCTGGGGCCATTCATCTCTCACGAAATGAACCGCTGCATTGCCTGCTACCGCTGCGTACGCTACTACAAAGATTATGCAGATGGCGCGGATCTGGGCGTATATGGCGCACATGACAACGTCTACTTCGGTCGCCCGGAAGACGGTACGCTTGAAAGCGAATTCTCCGGCAACCTGGTAGAGATCTGCCCGACCGGCGTATTCACTGATAAAACGCACTCCGAGCGTTATAACCGTAAATGGGACATGCAGTTTGCGCCAAGCATCTGCCAGCAATGCTCCATTGGCTGTAACACCAGCCCGGGTGAGCGCTACGGGGAACTGCGTAGAATCGAAAACCGCTACAACGGTACCGTTAACCACTACTTCCTCTGCGACCGTGGTCGTTTTGGCTATGGTTACGTGAACCTGAAAGACCGTCCGCGTCAGCCGGTACAGCGTCGCGGCGATGATCTGATTACCCTTAATGCCGAGCAGGCGATGCAGGGCGCGGCAGATATTCTGCGTCAGTCGAAGAAAGTCATCGGCATCGGTTCCCCACGAGCCAGCGTCGAGAGCAACTTCGCGCTGCGTGAACTGGTGGGTGCGGAAAACTTTTATACCGGTATTGCTCAGGGCGAACTGGAACGTCTGCAACTGGCACTGAGCGTGCTGCGTGACGGTGGTATTCATACGCCTGCACTGCGCGATATCGAATCGTATGATGCGGTACTGGTACTGGGCGAAGATGTTACCCAGACCGGCGCGCGTGTTGCGCTGGCGGTTCGTCAGGCTGTGAAAGGCAAAGCCCGTGAGATGGCTGCGGCGCAAAAAGTCGCTGACTGGCAGATTGCGGCAATCCTTAATATCGGTCAGCGAGCCAAGCATCCGCTGTTCGTGACCAACGTTGACAGCACTCGTCTGGATGATATCGCAGCATGGACTTACCGTGCGCCGGTTGAAGATCAGGCGCGGTTAGGTTTTGCTATCGCTCATGCGTTGGACAACAACGCGCCAGCGGTTGAGGGCATCGACCGTGACCTGCAGAACAAAATCGACGTCATCGTTCAGGCTCTGGCTGGTGCTAAGAAACCGCTGATTATCTCCGGTACTAACGCCGGTAGCGCAGAAGTGATTCAGGCGGCGGCTAACGTGGCGAAAGCGCTGAAAGGTCGCGGCGCTGACGTAGGCATTACCATGATTGCTCGCTCAGTGAACAGTATGGGTCTGGGCATGATTGGCGGCGGATCTCTTGAGGATGCGCTGACTGAGCTGGAAACCGGTCGTGCTGACGCGGTGGTGGTGCTGGAAAACGACCTGCATCGTCATGCCAGTGCGACTCGCGTTAATGCCGCACTGGCGAAAGCGCCTCTGGTGATGGTTGTTGACCATCAACGTACGGCGATCATGGAAAATGCTCACCTGGTGCTTTCTGCCGCAAGCTTTGCTGAGAGCGATGGTACGGTCATCAACAACGAAGGTCGCGCACAGCGCTTCTTCCAGGTGTATGACCCGTCCTACTACGACAGCAAAACGATTATGCTGGAGAGCTGGCGTTGGCTGCATTCGTTGCACAGCACTGTGCAAAACCGCGAAGTGGACTGGACGCAACTCGATCACGTTATTGACGCTGCCGTTGCCGCATTGCCGCAGCTGGCAGGCATTAAAGATGCTGCGCCGGACGCGAGCTTCCGCATCCGTGGACAGAAACTGGCACGTGAGCCGCACCGTTACAGCGGTCGTACCGCAATGCGCGCCAACATCAGCGTACACGAACCGCGTCAGCCGCAGGATAAAGACACCATGTTCGCTTTCTCAATGGAAGGGAACAACCAGCCGGATGCGCCGCGTTCACAGATTCCGTTTGCCTGGGCTCCAGGCTGGAACTCCCCGCAAGCGTGGAACAAGTTCCAGGATGAAGTGGGCGGTAAACTGCGTCATGGCGATCCGGGTGTGCGTCTGATTGAAGCGTCAGAAGGCGGTCTGGACTACTTCACTACCGTTCCTGCGAGCTTCCAGGCGCAGGATGGTCAGTGGCGTATTGCACCTTACTATCATCTGTTTGGCAGCGACGAAATGTCCCAGCGCGCACCGGTCTTCCAGACGCGCATGCCGCAGCCGTACATCAAACTCAACCCGGCGGATGCCGCGAAGTTGGGCGTAAATGTCGGTACGCGAGTTTCCTTTAGCTACGATGGCAATACGGTGACACTGCCGGTTGAAATCTCTGAAGGATTATCGGCAGGGCAGGTTGGTTTGCCGATGGGTATGCCTGGCATCGCACCGGTACTGGCAGGCGCGCGTCTTGAGGATCTGCAGGAGGCACAACAATGAGTTGGATTACACCCGATCTGATTGAGATCCTGCTGAGCATTCTCAAAGCGGTAGTGATCCTGCTGGTGGTGGTCACCTGCGGGGCATTCATGAGCTTTGGTGAACGTCGTCTGCTGGGTCTGTTCCAGAATCGTTACGGACCGAACCGTGTTGGCTGGGGCGGTTCGCTCCAGCTGGTCGCGGACATGATCAAAATGTTCTTTAAAGAAGACTGGATCCCGAAATTCTCGGATCGCGTCATCTTTACTCTGGCACCGATGATCGCCTTCACCTCTCTGTTGCTGGCTTTTGCAATTGTGCCAGTCAGCCCGAACTGGGTGGTTGCTGATCTGAACATCGGGATCCTGTTCTTCCTGATGATGGCGGGTCTGGCCGTTTACGCGGTACTGTTCGCCGGTTGGTCAAGCAACAACAAATACTCGCTGCTGGGTGCGATGCGTGCTTCTGCGCAGACGCTCAGTTACGAAGTGTTTCTCGGACTTTCCCTGATGGGCGTGGTGGCGCAAGCCGGTTCATTCAATATGACCGACATCGTCAATAACCAGGCTGATATCTGGAACGTTATTCCGCAGTTCTTTGGTTTTGTCACCTTTGCCATCGCGGGTGTGGCGGTGTGTCACCGTCATCCGTTTGACCAGCCGGAAGCCGAGCAGGAACTGGCCGATGGTTACCACATTGAATACTCCGGTATGAAATTCGGTCTGTTCTTTGTGGGTGAGTACATTGGTATCGTCACCATTTCTGCGCTGATGGTTACCTTGTTCTTCGGTGGCTGGCATGGCCCGTTCTTACCGCCATTCGTCTGGTTCGCGCTGAAAACCGCGTTCTTCATGATGATGTTCATTTTGATTCGTGCGTCGTTACCGCGTCCTCGTTATGACCAGGTAATGTCCTTCGGCTGGAAAGTCTGCCTGCCGCTGACGCTCGTCAACTTGCTGGTAACGGCGGCTGTCATTCTCTGGCAGGCGCAATAAGGGACACAAAGACCATGACCTTAAAAGAATTGTTAGTAGGCTTCGGCACCCAGGTACGCAGTATCTGGATGATCGGCCTGCATGCGTTCGCGAAACGCGAAACGCAGATGTACCCGGAAGAGCCGGTCTATCTACCACCCCGTTTTCGCGGACGTATCGTGCTGACGCGCGATCCTGACGGTGAAGAACGTTGCGTTGCCTGTAACCTGTGTGCGGTAGCCTGTCCGGTAGGTTGTATCTCTCTGCAAAAAGCGGAGACCAAAGATGGCCGCTGGTATCCGGAGTTTTTCCGCATTAACTTCTCACGCTGCATTTTCTGTGGCCTGTGCGAAGAAGCCTGTCCGACAACGGCAATTCAGCTTACCCCAGACTTTGAACTGGGTGAGTACAAGCGCCAGGACCTGGTTTACGAGAAAGAGGATCTGCTGATCTCCGGTCCGGGCAAATACCCGGAATATAACTTCTACCGGATGGCAGGTATGGCAATCGACGGCAAAGATAAAGGCGAAGCTGAGAACGAAGCCAAGCCTATCGACGTCAAGAGCCTGTTACCGTAAGGAGAGGGGCAATGGAGTTCGCTTTTTATATCTGTGGCCTGATAGCCATTCTCGCAACCTTGCGGGTGATCACCCATACCAATCCGGTACACGCACTGCTGTATCTGATTATTTCGCTGCTGGCGATTTCTGGGGTGTTCTTCTCGTTAGGTGCTTACTTTGCGGGTGCGCTGGAAATTATCGTTTATGCGGGCGCCATCATGGTGCTGTTCGTGTTCGTGGTAATGATGCTGAACCTCGGCGGTTCTGAAATTGAACAGGAACGTCAGTGGCTGAAACCACAAGTATGGATTGGTCCGGCAATTCTGTCGGCCATCATGCTGGTGGTCATCGTTTACGCCATTCTGGGTGTTAATGATCAGGGCATCGACGGTACGCCAATCAGCGCGAAAGCAGTCGGTATTTCCCTGTTCGGACCTTATGTTCTGGCGGTTGAGTTGGCTTCGATGCTGCTGTTGGCTGGTCTGGTTGTGGCCTTCCACGTCGGTCGCGAAGAGCGTATGGGTGAAGTGCTGAGCAACCGCACCGACGATCGCGCGAAAAGAAAAACGGAGGAGCACGCATGATCCCCTTACAACATGGATTGATCCTCGCTGCGATTTTATTCGTGCTGGGCTTAACCGGTCTGGTTATCCGCCGCAATCTGCTGTTTATGCTGATCGGGTTGGAAATCATGATTAACGCTTCTGCGCTGGCCTTTGTGGTCGCGGGTAGCTACTGGGGCCAGACCGATGGTCAGGTGATGTATATCCTCGCCATCAGTCTCGCGGCTGCTGAAGCGAGCATCGGACTTGCGCTGTTACTGCAACTTCATCGCCGTCGCCAGAACCTGAACATCGATTCAGTAAGTGAGATGCGTGGATGAACATGCTTGCCTTAACCATTCTTCTGCCATTTATTGGCTTTGTATTACTGGCGTTTTCTCGTGGTCGTTGGTCAGAAAATCTGTCCGCTACCGTAGGGGTTGGGTCGATTGGCCTGGCAGCGCTGGTGACTGCGTTTGTTGGCGTGGATTTCTTCGCCAACGGTAAACAGGCATTTAGCGTTCCGCTGTGGACGTGGATGTCTGTTGGCAACTTTAACATCGGTTTCAACCTGGTGCTGGACGGCCTGTCACTGACCATGCTTTCTGTTGTGACCGGCGTGGGGTTCCTGATCCACATGTTTGCTTCCTGGTATATGCGCGGTGAAGAGGGATACTCTCGTTTCTTCGCCTACACCAACCTGTTTATCGCCAGTATGGTTGTTCTGGTACTGGCTGATAACCTGTTGTTGATGTACCTCGGTTGGGAAGGCGTGGGCCTGTGCTCCTATCTGCTGATCGGTTTCTACTACACCGATCCGAAGAATGGCGCTGCGGCAATGAAAGCCTTCGTGGTGACCCGTGTCGGTGACGTGTTCCTGGCGTTCGCGCTGTTCATCCTCTACAACGAGCTGGGCACGCTGAACTTCCGCGAAATGGTTGAACTGGCGCCTGCGCACTTTGCAGATGGCAATAACATGCTGATGTGGGCAACGCTGATGCTGCTGGGCGGTGCGGTAGGTAAATCGGCGCAGTTGCCGTTGCAGACCTGGCTTGCTGACGCGATGGCTGGCCCGACGCCTGTTTCCGCGTTGATCCACGCCGCAACGATGGTTACCGCGGGTGTTTACCTGATTGCGCGTACCCACGGCCTGTTCCTGATGACGCCGGAAATCCTGCACCTGGTTGGGATTATCGGAGCTATCACGCTGGTGCTGGCAGGTTTCGCGGCGCTGGTGCAGACCGACATCAAACGCGTTCTCGCCTATTCCACCATGAGCCAGATTGGCTACATGTTCCTGGCGCTTGGTGTTCAGGCGTGGGATGCGGCGATTTTCCATCTGATGACGCACGCCTTCTTTAAAGCACTGCTGTTCCTGGCATCCGGCTCGGTTATCCTTGCCTGCCACCACGAACAGAACATCTTCAAGATGGGCGGCCTGCGTAAGTCTATTCCGCTGGTGTATCTCTGCTTCCTGGTCGGTGGCGCAGCGCTGTCGGCTCTGCCGCTGATTACTGCGGGCTTCTTCAGTAAGGATGAGATTCTTGCCGGTGCGATGGCGAACGGTCATATCAATCTGATGGTTGCAGGTCTGGTCGGCGCGTTTATGACCTCTCTGTACACCTTCCGTATGATTTTCATCGTGTTCCACGGGAAAGAACAAATTCACGCTCACGCAGGGAAGGGGATTACCCACCACCTGCCGCTGATTGTACTTATGATCCTGTCCACCTTCGTTGGCGCGTTGATTGTGCCTCCGCTGCATGGCGTGCTCCCGGCAACAACTGAGCTTGAGCATGGTCGCGTGATGACGCTGGAAATTACCTCCGGCATCGTAGCGATTGCGGGCATCCTGATTGCAGCCTGGCTGTGGTTGGGTAAACGTACTCTGGTGACCTCAATTGCCAACAGTGCGCCGGGTCGCCTGCTGGGAACCTGGTGGTATAACGCCTGGGGCTTTGACTGGCTGTATGACAAAGTATTCGTCAAGCCGTTCCTGGGCATAGCCTGGTTGCTGAAACGCGATCCAATGAACTCGATGATGAACATTCCGGCGATCCTGTCTCGCTTCGCAGGTAAAGGCCTGCTGTTGAGCGAAAATGGCTATTTGCGCTGGTATGTTGCATCCATGAGCATTGGCGCGGTTGTCGTGCTGGCACTGTTGATGGTACTGCGTTGAGTTTGAGGATTGCGGTTGTTTTGCCCGGTGGCGTTAAAACCGCAATCCGAAGTGAATTTTCTGTCGTGAGAATTCGTTGAAAATCAGGTCCTGTTGGGACTTTAACAAGGAATAAAGATCGCCATGTTACTACCCTGGCTAATATTAATTCCCTTTATCGGTGGCTTCCTGTGCTGGCAGACCGAACGCTTTGGCGTGAAGGTGCCGCGCTGGATCGCGCTGGTTACCATGGGATTGACGCTGGCGCTTGGCCTGCAACTGTGGTTGCAGGGCGGCTATTCACTGACGCAATCTGCTGGCATTCCGCAGTGGCAGTCTGAGTTCGTCGTGCCGTGGATCCCGCGCTTTGGCATCTCTATTCATCTGGCTATCGACGGTCTGTCGCTGCTGATGGTAGTGCTGACCGGTCTGCTCGGCGTTCTGGCGGTACTGTGTTCCTGGAATGAAATCGAAAAATACCAGGGCTTCTTCCACCTGAACCTGATGTGGATCCTCGGCGGCGTAATTGGCGTGTTCCTTGCCATCGACATGTTCCTGTTCTTCTTCTTCTGGGAAATGATGCTGGTGCCGATGTACTTCCTGATCGCGCTGTGGGGGCATAAAGCTTCTGACGGTAAAACGCGTATCACGGCGGCCACTAAGTTCTTCATCTATACCCAGGCGAGTGGCCTGGTCATGTTGATCGCCATCCTGGCTCTGGTATTTGTGCACTACAAAGCAACCGGTGTCTGGACCTTCAACTATGAAGAGTTGCTGAATACCCCGATGTCCCACGGCGTGGAATATCTGCTGATGCTGGGCTTCTTCATCGCCTTCGCGGTGAAAATGCCGGTGGTTCCGCTGCACGGCTGGTTGCCGGACGCGCACTCCCAGGCACCGACCGCAGGTTCCGTTGACCTGGCGGGGATTTTGCTGAAAACAGCGGCATACGGTCTGCTGCGTTTCTCCCTGCCGCTGTTCCCGAACGCGTCGGCGGAGTTCGCACCTATCGCCATGTGGCTGGGCGTTATCGGTATTTTCTACGGCGCGTGGATGGCCTTTAACCAGTACGACATCAAACGTCTGATTGCCTACACCTCTGTATCGCACATGGGCTTCGTGCTGATTGCTATCTACACCGGCAGCCAACTGGCTTACCAGGGCGCGGTGATCCAGATGATCGCTCACGGCCTGTCCGCAGCCGGTCTGTTCATTCTGTGTGGTCAGTTGTACGAACGTCTGCATACGCGTGATATGCGTATGATGGGCGGTCTGTGGGGCAAAATGAAATGGCTGCCAGCGCTGTCGATGTTCTTCGCGGTATGTACGCTGGGTATGCCAGGCACCGGTAACTTCGTTGGCGAATTCATGATTCTGTTCGGCAGCTACCAGGTGGTTCCGGTCATTACGGTGATCTCGACCTTTGGTCTGGTATTTGCCTCTGTTTACTCGCTGGCGATGCTGCATCGCGCTTACTTCGGTAAGGCGAAAAGCCAGATTGCCAGTGTTGAACTGCCTGGGATGTCGCTGCGTGAGCTGTTTATCATCCTGTTGCTGGTCGTGCTTCTGGTACTGCTTGGCTTCTATCCGCAGCCGATTCTGGATACCTCGCATTCTGCGATGAGCAACATCCAGCAGTGGTTTGTTAATTCCGTTACTACTACAAGGCCGTAAATCGCCATGACAATAACTCCACAACACCTGATTGCGCTGCTACCGCTGCTGATCGTCGGCTTGACGGTGGTGGTTGTGATGCTCTCCATTGCGTGGCGACGCAATCACTTCCTCAATGCCACGCTGTCGGTCATTGGGCTTAACGC
The DNA here is from genome assembly GCF_030333105.1 of Citrobacter sp. Cm038. NCBI lineage: Bacteria > Pseudomonadati > Pseudomonadota > Gammaproteobacteria > Enterobacterales > Enterobacteriaceae > Citrobacter > Citrobacter sp. Cm038. Next base: position 124,952 of record NZ_JAOWGO010000016.1, read on the forward strand.
CGCGCTGGTTTCGCTCTGGTTTGTTGGCCAGGCGGGCGCAATGGATGTCACCCCGCTGATGCGGGTTGACGGTTTCGCTATGCTCTACACCGGGCTGGTGCTGCTGGCGAGCCTTGCCACCTGTACCTTTGCCTACCCGTGGCTGGAAGGCTATGACGATAACCGGGAAGAGTTCTACCTGCTGGTGTTGATCGCCGCGCTGGGTGGCATTCTGCTGGCGAACGCCAACCATCTGGCGGCGCTGTTCCTCGGTATCGAACTGATCTCTCTGCCGCTGTTTGGTCTGGTTGGCTATGCGTTCCGTCAGAAGCGTTCGCTGGAAGCCAGTATCAAATACACCATCCTGTCTGCCGCAGCCTCTTCATTCCTGCTGTTTGGTATGGCGTTGGTGTACGCGCAGTCAGGCAACCTGTCGTTTGTTGCGCTCGGTAAGAGTCTCGGCGATGGTATGCTGAACGAACCGCTGCTGCTGGCCGGTTTTGGTCTGATGATCGTTGGTCTGGGCTTTAAACTCTCGCTGGTGCCGTTCCATCTGTGGACGCCAGACGTATACCAGGGCGCTCCTGCTCCGGTATCCACCTTCCTGGCGACGGCGAGCAAAATCGCTATCTTCGGCGTGGTAATGCGTTTGTTCCTGTACGCGCCGGTGGGTGACAGCGAAGCGGTACGTATCGTGCTGGGTGTCATCGCCTTTGCTTCCATTATCTTCGGTAACCTGATGGCGCTGAGCCAGACCAACATCAAACGTCTGCTGGGTTATTCTTCTATCTCTCACCTCGGTTATCTGCTGGTGGCGCTGATTGCTCTGCAAAGCGGTGAGATGTCGATGGAAGCGGTCGGCGTTTACCTGGCTGGTTATCTGTTCAGCAGCCTGGGTGCGTTTGGTGTGGTCAGCCTGATGTCCAGCCCGTACCGCGGCCCGGATGCCGATTCTCTGTTCTCCTACCGTGGGTTGTTCTGGCATCGTCCGATCCTTGCGGCAGTGATGACGGTGATGATGTTGTCTCTGGCGGGGATCCCGATGACGCTGGGCTTTATCGGTAAATTCTACGTACTGGCAGTTGGTGTGCAGGCCAACCTGTGGTGGTTGGTTGCCGCAGTAGTCGTCGGGTCCGCGATTGGTTTGTACTACTACTTGCGCGTTGCCGTGAGCCTGTACCTGAGCGCACCGCAGCAGCTTAACCGTGATGCACCGTCTAACTGGCAGTACAGTGCTGGTGGTATCGTGGTACTGATCTCTGCTCTGCTGGTTCTGATCCTCGGTGTCTACCCGCAACCGTTGATCAGCATCGTGCAGTTGGCAGCACCGCTGATGTAAGCGAAAAGTTGAAACGAAAAAACCCGCCTCGGCGGGTTTTTTTATGCAGCAAATATCAGGCTGAAAGCTGACGACTTACCAGCGGTCCGCTGACGTCTTTCGCCGCGCGCTCCATCACTTCCTGAATCACAGAAGACAGCTCGTTAATCTCAAATTTTGCCACGTAGCCATCTGCCTTTACTCTGCGAACGTGATCTTCATTTGCACTACCGGAGAGTGAAGAGTGGATCACTACCGGGATCTTTTTCAGACGCTCATCGGTTTTAATCTTGCGGGTGAGTGTAAAACCGTCCATCTCCGGCATTTCCAGATCGGTGAGCACCAGGGCGATTTTCTCGCTGATGGGTTTACCTTCCGCCAGGGCCTCCTGAGACAGTTGCTGTATTTTTTCCCACGCGTCTTTGCCCGTCACATGCATCAGATGGGGGATTTCCATGGCATTAAGCCCTTTCTCAAGCATCGCGCGGGCGACTTTTGAGTCTTCTGCAACAATCGCTACCGCACCCGGTGTGATATTGAACTTACTGGTTTTAAGATTGGTGGCACGCAGATCGTGATTTGACGGCACGATGTCATACAGGATTTGTTCAACGTCGAGTACCAGCGCCAGGTTGTTGGTCTCTTTATTGTCGTCCAGACAGGCGATACTGGTGATATAGCGACCGTTAACAGCTTTCTCCGCAGTATGTACCTGCTGCCAGTCCAGGCGCATAATGTTTTCCACGGATTCCACCGCAAATGCCTGCACGCTGCGGGCGTATTCAGTAATCAACAGGATATTAAGACCGGTTTCTGGTTTACATCCGGCAACGGCTGGCAGGTCAATTACCGGGATCACCTGATCACGGATATTCACCATACCTAACAGCGGGGCTTTCATGCCAGCCGGACGCGTAAACGTGGGCATCGGGACGATTTCACGCAGCTTGAATACGTTGATGCCAAACAGCTCCGATTTCTGCTCATCCAGTGATGTGCCCAGACGAAACAGCAACAGTTCAAAGCGGTTAGACAGGGTTAGGTTTGTCCTGTCGTCGATGTCTTTTTGAAAATTGTTCATCCTGTCCTCAGTGTGAAAGCCAGCTTTTCTCTGTTATCGGCACTGAGGCGAAAAAATAGAGCACTAAACCGTGAAAATGGCGAAATCGTGAGCCAGTTCGGTCGCCGGAAACAGGGTCCTGCACTCTTCGAGCAAACGCTGGCAGCCTTTTTCATCGTAGCGTGAGCTGACGTGGGTTATTATCAAACGGCTCACTCCGGCCTCCAGAGCCAACTGAGCGGCTTGTCGGGTAGAGCTGTGTCCACGGCTGTTGGCTTTTTCCTCCATCGACGAATCCAGCGTGGTTTCATGAATCATGACATCCACACCTTTTGCCAGCTCGATGGCGGTAGCACACGGTGCGGTATCGCCGAAAATAGCAACAGACTTGCCCGGTATTGCCGGCGCGAGAAAATCTGCACCGTTAATCGAGCGGCCATCTTCCAGCACGATGCTCTTTCCGGCTTTCAGTTCCTGAAACCAGGGACCCGGTTTCACGCCCGCAGCCTTTAGTGCTTTAGCGTCAAGCGCGCCGGGTTTATCATGTTCTTCGACCCGATAGCCGTAACACTCCACAGGGTGTTCCAGTGCGAACGCGGTAACTTTCCGCAAGCCATCATCCAGAATTTCACCCGCGGTAACTTCCACAATCTCCAGCGGATAATCGGTCCAGGAGCCGCTAAGGCGTAATGCGGTCTCGGTAAACTCCCGTAATCCTTTCGGACCGTAGAGTGTCAGTGGCTGAACGTTTCCGGCCATCGAACGGCTACACAATAGCCCGGGTAAGCCAAAGAGGTGATCGCCATGCAGATGGCTGATAAAAATTCGCTCGAGCTTTCCCGGATTAAACGGTGTACTAAGCATCTGGTGCTGCGTCCCTTCGCCGCAATCGAAAAGCCATAGCCCCGCCTGCGTGGGATGTTGCAGATTCAGTAGTATTGCCGTTACATTGCGTGAGCGAGTGGGAACACCCGCAGACGTGCCTAAAAATAGTAATTCCATCTTTTGCGTTACACTTTTCGCCATCATTGAGGCAGGGTGTTCAGGTTATCACAACAAAGGGGCAGACAATGATTCACTGGCAAGATCTCCACCATACAGAACTGAACGTCCAGCAACTGTATGCCATTCTTCAGCTTCGCTGCGCGGTGTTTGTCGTTGAGCAACAGTGTCCGTATCAGGATGTGGACGGCGATGATCTGGTGGGTGAAAACCGTCACATTCTGGGGTGGTATAACGGTCAACTGGTAGCGTATGCGAGGATTCTGAAAAGTGACGAGGATCTGGAGCCGGTAGTGATTGGTCGAGTGATCGTAAGCGAAGCGTTACGTGGTGAAAAACTGGGTCAACAGCTGATGGCGCAGACGCTGGCATCGTGCTCGCAGCACTGGCCGCACAAGGCATTATATCTCGGCGCACAGGCACATCTGCAATCCTTTTACGCACGCTTTGGTTTTATGCCGGTAACGGATGTCTATGACGAAGATGGTATCCCACACATAGGCATGGCGCGTGAGGCGTAAATAGCCACTGTTGTCTATAGTTAGTGGATACGTAAATAGAAAGGGAGAATATAATGTCTTTTCGTTCTGATGAATCACGTATTGACGACGACCTGGAACTACTCAGTGAAACGCTGGAAGAAGTGCTGCGTTCATCGGGTGATCCTGCTGACCAGAAGTATCTTGAGTTAAAAGCGCGCGCTGAGCAGGCGCTGGAGGATGTGAGAAATCGCGTAAGCCATGCCTCTGACAGCTATTATTATCGCGCGAAGCAGGCAGTTTGCCGGGCTGATGACTATGTACATGAAAAGCCCTGGCGTGGGATTGGCGTCGGCGCAACGGTCGGTTTAGTGATGGGTTTATTGTTGGCACGGCGATAAATTCAGCACCCTCTTCGCAATAGTAAGTACTCCCTAAACGGGGGTACTGCTTTTTCTGTTCAGTACCCCGTATAATGAGAGGTTTTTAACAGGGAGAGGTCCGCGTGCATTCAATCACTACTGCGCTGGAAAGTCTGATGCGCCATTTGTCGCAAGAGATACCAGCAGCACCTGGAATTCGTATTTACGATATACCTTTCCCGCTGAACGATGCATTTGACGCTTTAGGATGGCTGGCCAGCCAACCCGTCTGGCCGCAGTTTTACTGGCAGCAGCGTAACGGCGATGAAGAAGCTGCTGTGCTGGGAGCTACCGCCACATTCTCTTCTCTCGAATCTGCCCAGCAGTTTTTACGCCAGCATGAAGATAATCCAGAACTACGGATCTGGGGATTGAATGCGTTCGAGCCTCAACGCGGTAATTTACTGTTACCCCGTCTGGAGTGGCGACGCTGCGCAGGAATGGCGACTTTACGGTTACATCTTTATAGTGATGTTTCTCTGCGCGAAGATGCTGCACGTGCTGGCGCATTTCTCTCAGCACTTGCCTGTGTTAAGCCACTTCCCACATTGCGCCTGAATTTGATCGGTGAACAGCACTGGCCTGATAAAGCTGGCTGGACACGCCTGATTGAACTTGCCACGCAAACCATCGCCAGAGAAGATCTCGATAAAGTGGTGCTGGCGAGGGCCACCGATTTACAGTTCTCTCATCCGGTGCATGCCGCAGCGGTAATGGCTTCAAGCCGTCGTTTAAACCTCAACTGCTACCATTTCTTTATGGCATTCTCCGCCGAATGCGCTTTTCTTGGTTCGTCTCCCGAACGCCTGTGGCGGCGGCGTGACACCGCTTTGCGTACCGAAGCGCTGGCCGGAACTGTCGCTAATCATCCTGACGATCACCGGGCCTGGCAGCTTGGTGAATGGCTAATGAAAGATGATAAAAACCAGCGTGAGAATATGCTGGTGGTGGAAGATATCTGCCAGCGGTTACAGAACTGCACGCAAACGCTCGACGTGCTTCCCCCGCAGGTGCTTAGATTACGCAAAGTGCAGCATTTGCGGCGTTGTATCTGGACGGCATTGAATCAGCCAGATGACGCGCTTTGCCTGATGCAGCTACAGCCGACGGCCGCCGTGGCAGGTATTCCGCGCGAGCTGGCGCGCGAGTTTATCCAGCATCATGAACCTTTTGAACGCGAATGGTATGCCGGATCTGCGGGATACCTCTCTCTGCGCCAAAGCGAGTTCTGCGTATCGTTACGTTCTGCGAAAATTAATGCAAACGTGGTACGCCTGTATGCCGGGGCGGGGATCGTGCGTGGCTCAGATCCAGAGCAGGAATGGCAGGAAATAGACAATAAAGCGGCAGGGTTACGTACTTTATTACAGATGGAAGGATAATGATTTCGTGTATATTCCCGACTCATATCAAAAATCCATTTATTCGATTCTTTATACTGTGTCGCAATATTGATACCGGACAATCTCATGTCAGTAAGCGCATTTAACCGACGCTGGGCGGCGGTCATTCTGGAAGCACTCACTCGCCACGGCGTCAGGCATGTTTGCATTGCGCCTGGCTCACGTTCGACGCCGTTGACTCTGGCTGCAGCGGAAAACTCTGCTTTTATACACCATACGCATTTTGACGAGCGTGGGCTTGGGCATCTGGCTTTAGGGCTGGCAAAGGTCAGCAGACAACCTGTTGCAGTGATTGTGACCTCCGGCACGGCAGTGGCGAATTTGTATCCGGCGCTGATCGAAGCGGGTCTGACCGGTGAAAAACTGATTTTACTTACGGCGGACAGGCCGCCAGAACTGATTGATTGCGGGGCGAATCAGGCGATTCGCCAGGCGGGTATGTTTGCCTCACATCCATCGCATACGCTCTCTTTACCACGTCCAACGCAGGATATTCCGGCAAGCTGGCTGGTTTCCACCATTGATAACGCATTAGCCTCACTGCATAGCGGCGCAGTACACATAAATTGCCCGTTTGCAGAACCGCTGTATGGCGATATGGACGAAACTGGCGTTGAGTGGCAACAGCACCTTGGTGACTGGTGGCAGGATGACAAACCGTGGCTGAGCGAATCACGTCGGCTGGAAAGTGATAAGCAGCGTGACTGGTTTTTCTGGCGACAAAAACGTGGCGTGGTGATTGCCGGTCGCATGAGTGCGGAAGAGGGCAAGAAAGTTGCACTCTGGGCGCAGACGTTAGGCTGGCCGCTGATTGGCGATGTATTGTCGCAAACCGGGCAACCGTTGCCATGTGCCGATCTGTGGCTGGGTAATGCAAAAGCGGTGGCTGAGTTACAGCAGGCGCAGATTGTGGTGCAGCTCGGCAGTAGCCTGACCGGGAAACGTCTGCTGCAGTGGCAGGCCAGTTGCGATCCGCAGGAATACTGGATTGTCGATAATATCGAAGGACGTCTGGATCCGGCTCATCATCGTGGACGCCGGTTAGTCGCGAAGATAAGTGACTGGCTGGAACTGCATCCGGCTGAGAAGCGTCAGCCCTGGTGCGTAGAGATTCCACGTCTCGCAGAACAATCCTGGCAAGCGGTGGTGGCACGTCGTGATACCTTCGGAGAAGCACAACTGGCGCACCGCATTCGGGATTATCTGCCTGAACAGGGACAGCTGTTTGTGGGTAATAGTCTGGTGGTGCGTCTGATAGACGCACTGTCGCAGCTTCCTGTCGGTTATCCGGTTTACAGCAATCGTGGGGCGAGCGGTATCGACGGTTTGTTGTCTACAGCCGCGGGCGTACAACGCGCCAGCGCGAAATCGACGCTGGCTATTGTCGGCGATTTATCCGCGCTGTATGACCTGAATGCACTGGCGTTATTACGCAAGGTCTCTGCTCCGTTCGTATTGATTGTGGTGAATAATAACGGCGGTCAGATTTTCTCACTACTGCCAACGCCACAAAGCGAACGCGAACGCTTCTATCTGATGCCGCAGAACGTCCACTTTGATCACGCGGCAGCCATGTTCAACCTGAAATATCACCGACCGGAAAGCTGGGAGCAGCTGGAAAGCGCGCTGGCGAATGCCTGGCGAACCCCTGCAGCAACGGTGATTGAGCTGGTAGTGAATGAAACTGACGGGGCGCAAACTCTGCAGCAACTGCTGGCACAGGTGAGCCATCTATGATCCTGCACGCGCAGGCGAATGAGGGCCAGGCGGGTTATCCCTGGCTGGTTTTCCTGCACGGATTCTCAGGTGATTGTCAGGAATGGCAAACGGTCGGCGAGACGTTTCAAAACTACTCGCGATTGTACATCGATCTGCCAGGACACGGTGGTTCTGCTGACATTCGCGTGAGGGGCTTTGATGACGTCAGTGAACTGCTGCGTAATACTTTATTTAGTTACAACATACTTAACTACTGGTTGGTGGGATATTCTCTTGGCGGCAGAGTCGCGATGATGGCGGCCTGCCAGGGGATGCCGGGGCTTTGCGGATTGGTTGTTGAAGGTGGACATCCTGGGCTACAACGCGAAGATGAGCGGATTCAGCGTCGTCTCTCAGATGGCCGCTGGGCCGCACGTTTTCGCCGGGAACCGTTGCGTGATGTGTTTAATGACTGGTATCAACAGCCAGTTTTCGCCTCGTTAAGCCCTGTACAACGACAGGCGCTCGTGGCGCTGCGCAGCCATAATAATGGTGTTACGTTGGCTGCAATGCTGGAGGCTACCTCGCTTGCCGTCCAACCTGATTTACGTGCGCAACTCACTACGTGCACATTTCCGTTTTATTATTTATGTGGTGAACGTGACGATAAATTCCGCGCTTTGGCGACGGAAATGTCTGTACCGAACCATGTGATTCGTAACGCCGGACACAACGCGCATCGGGATAATCCCGCAGGCGTGGTGGACTGTCTGGCTCAGATTCTGCGTCGCTGACTAAAGGACATTTTATGATCTATCCTGATGAAACAATGCTTTACGCACCGGTAGAATGGCTCGATTGCTCTGAAGGCTACACCGACATTCGCTACGAAAAATCCACCGACGGTATCGCAAAAATCACCATTAATCGTCCGCAGGTACGCAACGCATTTCGCCCTGTTACCGTTAAAGAGATGATTCAGGCGCTGGCGGATGCACGTTATGACGATAACATTGGCGTGATTATCCTGACGGGTGCTGGCGACAAAGCGTTCTGCGCGGGCGGCGATCAGAAAGTGCGCGGTGACTACGGCGGATACCAGGATGACTCCGGTGTGCATCACCTGAACGTGCTGGACTTCCAGCGTCAGATTCGTACCTGTCCGAAGCCTGTTGTGGCGATGGTTGCGGGTTATTCCATTGGCGGTGGCCACGTGCTGCACATGATGTGTGACCTGACTATTGCAGCAGAAAACGCCATCTTCGGTCAGACTGGACCAAAAGTCGGTTCATTCGACGGTGGTTGGGGTGCCTCTTACATGGCGCGCATTGTCGGCCAGAAAAAAGCGCGTGAAATCTGGTTCCTGTGCCGTCAGTACGATGCAAAACAGGCGCTGGATATGGGCCTGGTCAATACCGTGGTTCCGCTGGCGGATCTGGAAAAAGAGACCGTACGCTGGTGTCGCGAAATGCTGCAAAACAGCCCGATGGCGCTGCGTTGCCTGAAAGCTGCGCTGAACGCTGATTGTGATGGTCAGGCGGGTCTGCAAGAACTGGCTGGTAACGCCACCATGCTGTTCTACATGACGGAAGAAGGACAGGAAGGCCGTAACGCCTTTAACCAGAAACGTCAGCCTGACTTCAGCAAATTCAAACGGAATCCGTAATGCGTAGCGCGCAGGTATACCGCTGGAAGATCCCCATGGACGCGGGGGTGATTCTGCGCGACAGGCGGTTAAAAACGCGTGACGGGCTGTACGTTTGTCTTCGTGACGGCGAGCACAAAGGGTGGGGAGAGATCTCCCCACTGCCGGGCTTCAGCCAGGAAACCTGGGAAGAGGCGCAAACTGCGCTGCTGAGCTGGGTAAACGGCTGGTTACAGGGGGATTCAACCTTACCGTCGATGCCTTCGGTGGCCTTTGGTGCAAGCTGTGCGCTGGCTGAACTTGAGGGGGCATTGCCTGATGCGGCGGACTATCGCGCTGCGCCGTTGTGTACGGGCGATCCTGACGATCTGGTTTTGCAACTGGCAGACATGCCGGGCGAGAAGGTCGCGAAGGTGAAAGTCGGTCTGTATGAAGCGGTACGCGACGGCATGGTCGTCAACCTGTTGCTTGAGGCGATCCCCACGTTACATCTGCGTCTTGATGCTAACCGTGCCTGGACGCCGCTTAAAGCGCAGCAGTTCGCGAAATACGTTAATCCGGAGTATCGCGCGCGCATTGCTTTTCTCGAAGAGCCGTGTAAAACCCGCGACGATTCGCGCGCGTTTGCTCGCGAAACCGGGATTAGCATCGCCTGGGATGAAAGCCTGCGTGAAGCAGACTTTACCTTTATAGCTGAAGAGGGTGTGAGTGCGGTCGTCATCAAACCAACGCTCACCGGCAGTCTGGATAAGGTTCGCGAACAGGTTGAGGCGGCGCACGCGCTCGGTCTTACTGCGGTAATCAGTTCGTCTATTGAGTCAAGCCTGGGGTTAACCCAGCTGGCGCGGATTGCCGCCTGGCTGACGCCACAGACCATTCCTGGTCTGGATACGCTTAGTCTGATGCAATGCCAGCAGGTACGCAGCTGGCCGGGCAGCATGTTGCCGTGTGTCGACGTTGATTCTTTGGAACGGTTGTTATGATCTTCCCTGACTGGCCGTGGCGTCACTGGCGGCAGGTTCGGGGAGATGCGCCAGCCTTACGCCTCAATGATGAGGTGCTAAGCTGGCGAGATCTTTGCACCCGGGTAGACGCTCTGGCTACAGGGTTTGCCGCTCAGGGCGTGGAAGAGGGCGATGGCGTACTGTTGCGAGCCTGGAATCATCCCCGGTCTCTGATGGCCTGGCTGGCATTGTTGCAGTGCGGAGCCCGGGTTTTACCTGTGAATCCACAACTGCCTCGGTCATTGCTGGAGACATTGGTACCTGATTTAACGCTGCATTTTGCGCTGAATCTGGAAGGCGACGATACATTTTCAGCGCTGACGCCACTGCGAATGCGCGAACAGTCTGGCGAGTATGCTGTCGCCTGGCTGCTCCAGCGTTTGAGCTCGATGACGTTAACCTCCGGTTCAACCGGGTTACCTAAGGCGGCCGTCCATACCTGCGAGGCTCATCTGGCTAGCGCACAGGGCGTGCTGTCGCTTATCCCGTTTGGTACAGAAGATGACTGGCTGCTCTCACTGCCGTTATTTCATGTATCTGGTCAAGGTATTCTGTGGCGCTGGCTGTTTGCGGGCGCGCGAATAACCGTACGTGACAAGCAGCCGCTGGAACAGATGTTGATTGGCTGTACCCATGCCTCGCTCGTGCCCACACAACTCTGGCGTTTGCTGGTGAATAAAACACCGGTAACGCTGAAAGCTGTATTGCTGGGAGGTGCGGCAATCCCCGTTGAACTGACTGAACAGGCGCGCGAGCACGGGATTCGTTGTTGGTGCGGTTACGGGCTGACGGAATTTGCCTCTACGGTTTGCGCAAAAGAAGCGGATGGTCTGGGCGATGTAGGCTCCCCTTTGCCGGGCAGAGAAGTCAGAATTGTTAATGATGAAGTCTGGCTGCGAGCCGCCAGTATGGCACAAGGGTACTGGCGTAACGGGAAACTTAACCCACTGGTTAATGCTGAAGGCTGGTTTGCCACCCGCGACCGTGGGGTATTAAATGACGGTAAGTTAACCATTGTCGGCCGCCTGGATAATCTGTTCTTTAGCGGTGGGGAAGGTATCCAGCCAGAAGAGGTGGAGCGCGTGATTACGTCGCATCCGCAGGTTCTGCAAGCCTTTATTGTTCCGGTAGAAGACAGAGAGTTTGGGCATCGCCCGGTAGCAGTCGTTGAATATGACGCTGACGCTGGAAAAATTGACCTTGCCGAATGGATTAACGATAAGTTGGCGCGTTTTCAGCAGCCGGTGCGTTGGCTGACATTACCGGCAGAGCTGAAAACCGGTGGTATTAAAGTTTCTCGCCGTGCGTTGCTTGACTGGGTTCGTGCCAACGATAAAGATTAAGGCCGCATTCATTTTACATCTCATTTTGCCATTCCATACCCATTGTTGTTTTGTTTATCTGCTAAAGCGTAACTTGTTATGATATTTATTAACAAACAGGTGCGCTATGGAATGGCATGTGAAGAAGTCTTGCTGTCTCAAAAAGACAGGGAAAATTTATATCGTAATTTGCGATAGCGGCGGCTCACTGAAGATGCTGGCTGAGGCGCAAACCTCTGAGCGGGTTAATGTCGGCGATCTTCTTTCACCGCTGAAAGATGCTTTGTATTGTATTAATCTTGATACATCACGGGTGATTAAAATAATAGATGCCAGACAATACCACTGTGACGACTGGCAGCGTCTGTTGCATCTGTCTGAGGGCAAATAACCTCAGGAAGCCTGTCCGGGAGAAGGCAGAAAAATCATCATCAGCCCTGCCATGATGCACAACACTCCAGCAAACGCCTTCAATGAGAAAGTCCCCTGCCAGCCGGGTAAAATCATCGATGCTACCCATACCAGCACATAGCTGAGGCTGAGCAGGGCATATGCTTTGCTCAGAGCCAGCTGGTGCAGGGCTTTATGCCAGCAGATAACTGACAGTAAATACCCCAACAGACCGGCATACAGGGCTAGCGCCCCGATGCTGGTGGACAATAAAGCGGATATAAACGCCTGCGGATATTGTATCGGCGGCAGACTATCCATCGCATAACCCAGACTTAGTTGAGCGGCAGAAGTAATGAAAACGCTGCACAAACCCCAAAATATGCCCATTACACCGCGCTCCCAAGAATAAAGATGCCGGTGATGAGCAGCCCAACCCCCAGCCAGTGACGCCTTGTGACAGGTTCGCGCCAGATTTTCCATGCAGCCAGTGTGACCCATACAAAGTTGAGACTCAGCATCGGATAGGCGATGCCGACGGGAATGTTCTGCAATACTGCCATCCAGAGCAGCATAGCCAGACCCAGACAGGCCAGAGCCAGGACAACCCACCGCATAATATGACGTTTTCGCGCGTGGACGGGTACCGGGCGAGTGGCCTGCTTCTGGCATAGTTGTCCGCAGACGCTGAGCAGGCTGGCAAGAACCAGGATTATCCAGATCATTTTGGTCGATACTGAATCAAAACCAGGCGTCCCTGATTATCGATATAGTCAGCAGGCGGAATGGCAAGTTGATTAATATCTTCACCTTTCGAAATTGACAACACGAGGGTAATGTTTCCTTCCTGACGATGTTGTGCTAACCAGTTTGCAAAGTCATCCCGGCTGACAAAGCGGCCTCTGGCATCCGGGTAGTTGAGTCCGTATTTTAACTCGCCCGTTTGTCCGTACATGATGATGTCGTCGCGTTTCAGACTCCAGGCCAGGCCCGCAGCGACGCCTACGTTGTCGGAGAGAATATAACGACTCGACTCCAGCGACTCTTTGGTCATCTCAACAAAAAACTGAGGCTGCTTAGATTCCATGACCCGATCGGGTATTGAAAAGCCAAACAACAGCGCCAGTCCCAGTGGACAAAGCGCTGCGAATTTCCAGTTTTTCTCGGTACTGTTCAGCGTATACCAGCCAAAAAAAGTCCAGCTAATAAAAATGCCCCACACACAAAAAACCTTATAGGTTTCAATATGCGTCCAGACAGGCGACTTTAACGGCCCCAACGTGGACGCGATAAAAGTTGCGACAATGCCGAGCACGCCAAACAGGATGTTAATCCAGCCATTAACGCGTAAGGCAATGGAATCCTTTTGTGCTGCCTGCAGGCCGAAACGCGCAGTGAGGATCGCAAGCGGTGCGAAGCAGGAAAGAATATAGGTCGGCAATTTTCCTTTGGCGATACTGAAAAACAGTATCGGCATGATTATCCAGCTCAGCAGGTACAAGGCACTGCGCGGAAAATCACGTTCACGCCAGCCCGTACGCAGTGCGCCAGGCAGCAGGCCAAGCCAGGGCAGGCAGCCTGCGATAAACACAGGCAGGTAATACCAGAACGGCGCTTTATGCTGGGCATCCACCTGCGCAAACCGCTGAATATGTTCGACCCAGAAAAAGTAATGCCAGAAGTCAGGTTCGCGTTGTGCAATGGCCATCGCCCACGGCAGAACAATCGCTATACAGCCTAAAATTGCCAGCCAGCCGTAGATAAAAAATGTTTTCCAGCGTTTTTGCACCCAGACCCATGGCAGTACGCTGAGTACCGGGACGGCGAGCGCGAGAAAACCTTTGGTCATTACTCCCATACCGCAGGTTAACCCTAGCAGTAAAAAAGCGATGATTTTGCGTTTTTTACTGGTGGCCTGCATGCCTTCCCAAAAACAGAACATGCCCGCCATCAGCCAGAGTGCGATGATAGGATCAAGAACCGCGTAGGTTCCGATGCTGTAAACGGAGAAAAACGTTAAGAAAATGACTGAAGAGAGTAAGGCTGTGCGTTTATCCTGCCATAACCGCATTGCAAATCCGGCTACCAGCAGTGCGGTCAGCAGTGTAGCAAAAATTGCACCTGCCCTGACGCCAAAGTTGGTGGCACCAAAGAGCCATTGCCCGATGCTGTTTAGCCAGTATCCGGCAATGGGTTTTTCAAAATAGCGTAGCCCTAAAAAGTGCGGGACTATCCAGCCGCCCGCGTTCAGCATTTCCCGACTGATTTCAGCATAGCGCGTCTCGTCAGGCTGCCAGAGCATGCGGTTATTGATGGGTAAAACGTAATACAGCGCAATAAAGGCGATAAATGCCATTATGTTGCGTACGGATCTCATCATGTCGCGCTCACTGGTTGCTGGCAGCCGAGCCATCCCTCTCTGCCGGGTATTTTGCCACGTATGATTTGTCCTGATGGCAACGTGTTAATGTCGTCCGGCAGCAGATCGCCAAGTGGACAAAACGTAATCCCCGCATCAATTGCGCGAATCAGTAGAGTGTTAAAATCCTGATGAAATGCGATACCTTCGACTTCCGCATGAATTGTGTACACAGATGTTCCTCTGTTCATCAGCATGTGGGAGAGGATCCAGGAATTGAAATCGACAGCTTGCACTTCCCCGCCAACCACTTCATCCCATGTCGGTAAGGTAACGGGAATTTGCGGCGTGCCTGTTTTGCCTGTCTCAAGCACCGGGCGGAATAACGATGTTCCCCGACAGTCGCTGTTATAACGCAGCTTGAACGCTTCTTTTGCGTGGACAACGCGTGCATCGGCACGCCAGCCGGCAACGGCAGAACAGGTGACAGGCTGTCCGGTAATGGCTTCCAGAGCGGTGATACCCTGGGAAATATCATCGATCAGCTGTTTGTCATTCCAGTTCCCGCTGCGAGCCTGCCAGGCGTGGTGATCCCAGGCATGTAACCCGGTTTCGTGAACCAGAGCCGTTTGCTGAATAATTGCCGCATTGGCCTGGCCGATCTCTTTTCCAGGCCACGCGGTACCTGCCAGCAAAATATCCCATCCGTAGAGGGAGGCAGCGTTTGAGCGCAGCATCTTCCATAGAAACTGCGGCTTTACCATACGCCAGAGATGGCGTCCCATGTTGTCAGGCCCAACGCTGAAGAAAAAACTTGCCCGAACGTTATGTCGGTTCAATGTCTCCAGCAGGCGGGGTACGCCTTCGCGCGTCCCCCTGAAGGTATCGACATCAATACGCAAGCCTACCTGTTTCATGATCTCTGTTCCGTGATATCCACACTGCGCAAGAAGAAATCCAGGGTTTCTTCCACAGTCTCCAGCATTTCGATGGAGGGCTCCCAGTTCAGGCAGCGCTTGGCATTGCGAATATTGGGTTTCCGGTGTTCAACGTCCTGATAACCTTTACCATAGTAGCTGCTGCTTTCGACGTCACGAAAACCGGCAAATGGTGGAAAGTGTTGGCGCAACGGATGTCTTTCGAAGCAGGCCAGCAGCATTTCCGCCAGTTCCTGAATACTGGCTTCATTATCCGGATTACCAATATTGATAATCTCGCTGTCGCAGCGTCCGCCGTCGTTTTCAATGATACGGAACAGAGCTTCGATACCATCGCGAATATCAGTAAAGCAGCGCTTCTGTTTACCGCCTTCAATCAGCTTAATCGGTGACCCTTCCACAAGATTCAGGATCAGCTGAGTAATGGCGCGTGAGCTACCGATACGTGCAGCGTTGAGGCTGTCCAGACGTGGTCCCATCCAGTTAAACGGACGGAACAGCGTGAAGCGTAATCCCTCTTTTTCGCCATACGCCCAAATGACGCGATCCAGAAGCTGTTTGGACACTGAGTAGATCCAGCGTGGTTTATTGACCGGGCCAACGGTAAGGTTTGAGCTGTCTTCATCAAAGACCTTATCGCTACACATCCCGTAAACTTCTGAGGTGGAGGGGAAAATGATGCGCTTTTGATATTTCACGCAGTAGCGAATAATCCTCAGGTTCTCTTCAAAATCAAGTTCGAAGACGCGCAGCGGATTACGGGTGTATTCAATCGGCGTGGCAATCGCCACCAGCGGCAGCACGACGTCGCATTTTTTCACATGATATTCAATCCATTCGGAATGAATACTGATATCGCCTTCCACAAAATGGAACCGCGGGTGTTGCAGAAAACGCCCAATCGCATCGCTGCCAATATCGAGCCCATAGACTTCATAGTTATCTTCGCGCAGCAGGCGTTCTGTCAGATGATTACCAATGAAACCATTAACTCCGAGGATCAAAACACGAGTACGACGTTTGCGGGTGGAAAGCGGCTGGCTGTTCAGATGAGACCCCGCAACCAGACCCAGCACTTGCGCCAACTGCGATCCCTGCATAGTGATACCATCGCCAGCTTGCCCGGTGATGATTTCGAGCGCCCCATCAGCACAGGCAATCAGTAATGGTGACACTGAAAGCACGGTCCCTGGCTGGGCTGCAGCGCGATGAGCAGACAGTCGTGATGACCAGACAGTGAATTTTTGTGTTCCCACGTAGCTGAATGCGCCCGGCCAGGGATCGGATACGGCACGTACCATGTTATGTAACTGCGCTGCAGGTTTACGCCAGTCGAGGAAGCTGTCGTTCGGCGTCCGTCGACCAAAGCAGGTGGCTTCTGTTTCCTGCTGAGGGCGTTCCTGAAAGTCACCCGTTTTGATAGCCGGCAGCGCCTGTTCGAGAACCTGCCGGGCAGTCTGGCACAGTTTATGATGCAGCGTTAAGGCTACGTCGTCGGGGGAAATGGCAACACGTTGTTGAGCAATAATAGCGCCCGCATCCGCGCGTTTTACCATGCGATGAAGCGTCACGCCCGTTTCTGTTTCTCCGTTGACCAAAACCCAGTTCAGCGGTGCGCGGCCACGATACTTGGGCAGCAGCGAGCCGTGCAGGTTAAAGGCACCCACAGGCGCAAGATTCAGAATGTCATCGCTCAGTAAATGACGATAGTAGAACGAGAAGATAACATCTGGCGCGAGCTGGCTAATTCGTTCAATCCATAGCGGATGATTGACCTCGTCAGGGGCGTAAACCGGTATGCCTGCGCTGGCCGCCAGCCGGGAAACCGAACCGAAAAATGCTTTCTCAGCAGGGTTATCGGCGTGGGTAAAAATAGCTGCGATTTCATAACCTGCATCCAACAAGGCTTGAATTCCCTGACATCCCATATCGTGATAAGCAAATACGACGGCTTTCATGCGTGGTGTTCCTCGGTTGAGTGCGTGGTTTGTGGACGAATAACGTGTTGAACAAAATAACGGGGGCGGGCACGGACATCGTTATAGATGCGACCGATATATTCGCCGAGTAATCCCATGCCTATAAACTGTGCGCCGATAAACGTGAACAGTACGGCAAACAGCATGAATACCCCTTCCGCAGCCCACTGTGGGCCTAGCGTCAGGCGAAGAATGACCAGCAGGACGGACAGAGTGAAACCCGTGGCGGCAATCACGCTGCCCAGCAGACTCAACATACGCAGTGGTGTGGTTGTCAGGCAGGTCACCAGGTCATACATCAGGTTAATCAGGCGCATGAAGCTGTACTTAGAATCGCCAAATTCACGTTCCGCGTGGTGCACCGGAATTTCCGTCGCACGCCGGGCAAAAATGTTGGCCAGAATCGGAATGAAGGTGCTGCGTTCCTGGCAATGCAGCATGGCATCAACGATGTGACGGCGATAAGCACGCAGCATGCAGCCGTAATCTCCCATCGCTTTTCCGGTGGTTCGCTGAATCAGATGGTTGATCATCCGTGAGGCGGTCTTACGAAACACACTGTCTTGCCTGTTCTGGCGCACCGTTCCGACGACATCGAAACCTTCATCAGCTGTGGCAACCAGCCGGGGGATCTCCTCCGGAGGGTTTTGTAAATCGGCATCCAGCGTGATAATCAAGTCGCCGGTAACGTGGCTAAAACCGGCCATAATTGCCGAGTGCTGCCCGTAGTTTCGGTTGAGCAGAATAGAGACAATATGACTGTTCTGCGCCTGAGAAGCCTCCATCATCAGTTGAGCGGAATTATCGCTGCTGCCGTCATCGATCAGCAGTATTTCGTATTCTTTTCCCAGCTTTTCGCAGGCGGCGCAGGTACGTTTAATTAACTCTGGCAGGCTTTCCTGTTCGTTAAACACGGGAATAACCACCGAGACTTTCTTAATCGGCGTGGCTTCAAACATGATTATTGTCCTGCTATCTGGCGAAGTGCTGTAATCACGCGCCGGGTATCATCGGCGGTCATGTCAGGGAATAACGGCAGCGAACAGATGCGCGCGCTATTCCATTCCGTATCAGGAAGCGAAAGGGTAGTGAAACGTTCGCGATAATATTTTTGCGTGTGTGCGGCGCGAAAATGCAGGCCGGTACCAATACCTCTGGCTTTAAGCGCTTCCATTAACGCATCTCTGCTTATACCGCAGCGTGCTTCATCGACACGAATAATAAACAGGTGCCAGGCGTGTACATGCGACCACTGCGGCAGGTTCAGCGGCTGAAAAGGCGAATCAGCCAGCGCTTGCTGGTACTGTTGGGCAATTTCCGCGCGGCGCGCGTTCAGTTGCGCCAGTTTGCCCAGTTGCGCCAGGGCGATAGCCGCATTGATGTCGGTGAGGTTGTATTTGTATCCCGGCGTGAGAACTTCTGCCTGCGGGGCTCGGCCGTAGGTTTGTCGGTCATACGCATCCACTCCCAGGCCGTGAAATTTCAGGCTGCGTAACCGTTGAGCCAGCTGTTTGTCGTCAGTAACAACCAGCCCACCTTCCGCACAGGTAATATTTTTGATGGCGTGAAAGGAGAAGATTGCCGTGCCGCGAGCACCAACATGACGACCTTTATATAACGTTCCCACGGCATGGGCTGCGTCTTCTATCACCGTGATCCCATAGCGCTCGCCGATAGCGTAAATCGCGTCAAGATCGGCGGGAGCACCTGCGTAATGCACCGGTATAATAGCTTTGGTTCGTGGCGTAATAGCGGCTTCAATTTGCTCCGGTGTTACCATCAGCGTATCGCGGTCGACATCGATCATGACCGGCGTGGCTCCCAGCAGGACAATCATGTTGAGCGTAGAAACCCACGTCATTGAAGGCGTGATGACTTCATCGCCTTCACCCACACCCAACGCCATCAGCGTGACGTGCATACCTGCGGTGGCAGAGCAGACGGCAACGGCATGTTGGTTTCCCGTAAGCCGACAGAACGCCTCCTCCAGCTCATGGTTTTTAGGGCCGGTGGTTATCCATCCTGAATCCAGAACCGCCTTAACTGCGGTAAGTTCTTCAGTACCCATTGCCGGGCGAGAGAAGGGCAAAAAGTCAGACATCATTATTCCTTCAAGCCATTAAACGCAGTCGTAGGTTTATTTTTATGACAAACAAGCGCGCGTTAATTATTTCATCAGGCTACAAAGGTTAATGATCGAAGGTTAATTTATCCTTAAGGATTTAAGGTGGAGAAAAGAGAGCGATGCAGAAGAGATTAATTGTTATTTAATTGATATTAAACATTTTGTTTGCTCAGCCCCGAAGGGCTGGTGCATAAAGATATTAAGTCAGCGAGGTGATTCTAAGAAGCAGCTTTGTACTTACAGTAATCCTTTTAATGTTAATGTCTTTCGGGTGGCGATGTTTAAGTCGTAATGTCCAAGATCTTCTGGTTTTACCCAGGCGAAATCCTGAAACTCTTCATTAATGTTCACTTCGCGATTGGCAGAAATGCAGTCGAAGATCAGATAAATCATGTAAATTTCTTCCTGCCTGCCGTCAGCATACGTTTTGGAGCGGATATCATCGCTGAAGGTCCAGGGGGTGATATCGGTCAACACAAGCTGCTCGCCTAACTCTTCCCTTACTTCCCGTCGCAGGGCTTCTTCGATACGTTCGCCAGGTTCCACGCCACCGCCCGATAACGCCCACTGACCGGGAAAAACACCGCGATCGTTGGCCATTTTACACAGCAAATAACAGCCTTCATTTTGAATTAATGGGCAAACAATTGTCCTTTGACGCACGGTTATGTTCCTTATGTACAGAGATGAGGCAAAAGAATACGGGAGCTGACGCGTTGGTTAAAGTGATTATTGTCAATTCCATCGTCACTTATTGAAACGGTTTCGGGTAGTATTTCGTTACAATATGTTATTAGATCGCTTTTTTAGCTCATTGATTCCTTTGCTGTTGGCAGTACAATCCTGCGGTTTTGGGGCACATTAATTACTTGCTTGCTGGAAAGGGTAAAAATGAAAAAAAGCGTACTGTTAGGACTTGCCGGAATGCTGTTTGTTTCCGCATCGGCTAATGCCATCAGCATCAATGGTCAGGCTGGTGAAGATTACACCAACATTGGCGTCGGCTTTGGCACCGAGTCAACCGGATTAGCGGTAAGCGGCAACTGGATGCACAACGATGACGATGGCGACGCGGCTGGTCTGGGTCTTGGTCTGAATATCCCGCTTGGACCGCTGTTGGCTACTGTTGGCGGCAAAGGTATTTACACCAATCCGAAGGATGGTGATGAAGGTTATGCGGCGGCTGTTGGTGGTGGTCTGCAGTGGCCGATTGGCGACAGCCTCCGTCTGTTTGGCGAATACTATTACTCTCCGGACTCGCTCTCCAGCGGTATCGACAGCTTTGAAGAAGCGAATGCCGGTGCGCGCCTGACGATTATGCGTCCACTGAGCATTGAAGCGGGTTATCGCTACCTGAATCTGGCCGGTAAAGATGGCAACCGTGATAACGCGATTGCTGACGGCCCGTACGTTGGGGTTAGCGCCAGCTTCTAATCTTCCTGGCGCGGCGTTCTGCTGCGCCTGTTTTACTCCTCTTCCTTCTCCATGTTCCCCCTGCATTGCGTTATAGTGTTTCTATTACAAAAGCAGGAGAACACAATGTTAAATGTGGAGATGCTATCCACCGGGGATGAAGTGTTGCACGGGCAGATCGTCGACACCAACGCTGCCTGGCTGGCCGATTTTTTCTTTAATCAGGGATTACCGTTAACGCGCCGTAACACGGTAGGCGACAATCTTGACGATTTGGTCGCTATCTTGCGTGAGCGTAGTGAACACGCCGATGTGTTGATCGTCAATGGCGGCTTAGGGCCAACCAGCGATGATTTGAGTGCACTGGCAGCGGCAACGGCAAAAGGTGAGGGACTGGTGCTGCATGAGCCATGGCTGGCCCAGATGGAGAGCTTTTTCCGCGAGCGCGGCCGCGTGATGGCGCCGAGCAATCGCAAACAGGCCGAGCTTCCTGCCAGCGCGGAGTTTATTAATAATCCGGTGGGCACTGCATGTGGCTTTGCCGTTAAGCTAAACCGCTGCCTGATGTTCTTTACGCCGGGCGTGCCGTCAGAATTTAAAGTCATGATCGAGCATGAGATCCTGCCGCGCTTGCGTGAGCGTTTCTCGCTCTCTCAGCCCCCTCTATGTCTGCGATTAACCACCTTTGGCCGCTCTGAAAGCGACCTGGCACAGAGCCTGGATTCTCTGTCACTACCAGCGGGGGTGACAATGGGGTATCGCTCATCCATGCCGATTATCGAGTTGAAACTCACCGGGCCGGATTCCCAACGTGAAGCGATGATGGCGCTGTGGCCGGAAGTTAAACGGGTCGCCGGACAGAACATGATTTTTGAGGGGACGGAAGGATTACCCGCGCAAATCGCCCGTAAGTTACAGGAACGCCAGTACAGCCTGACGTTGAGCGAACAGTTCACCGGTGGTCTGGTTGCTCTGCAACTTTCCCGTGCTAACGCCCCACTGCTGGCCAGCGAGGTGGTCCCTTCTCAGGAAGAAACGCTGGCGCAAACGGCGCACTGGATAACTGAACGACGCGGCAACCATTATGCTGAGCTGGCGTTGGCGGTATCGGGTTTCGAAAACGAACATATTAACTTTGCCCTGGCAACGCCCGATGGTACATATGCCTTGCGCGTGCGACTGAATGCGAATCGCTATAGCTTGCCGGTTCGTCAGGAAGTCTGCGCGATGATGGCGCTAAATATGCTGCGTCGCTGGCTAAACGGGCAGGATCTTGCCAGCGAACACGGCTGGATTGAAGTGGTTGAGTCGCTGACGATCTAGCCTGTAAATTGCCCGATAGCGCTGCGCTTATCGGGCTTTAAGTGAACGTCTGCTTATGTGTGTGAGTAGACGTTCCCCCGCCATTCGGCAATTTCTCCTGCATTATTGTCCAACCTGTTGTACTCCCTGTGGAAAAATCCGTGCTGTGGTTCACATTTTTATACGTAATCTTTCCAGCCTGCTGGAAGAAAGGCGGGATTTGATGTGCTTCACAATTTTAACCCTGTTGACCGAACACACTGATTCCAGTATCTCAGACCGGAGTCCAGTATGTTGGAATCAAGCAAAGTCCCCGCGCTTACCAGAGCGATAGAAATTCTCAATCTTATTGCGCGTATCGGCCCGTGCAGCGCCGCAACGATTGTGGATACGTTGGGTATTCCGAAAAGCACCGCTTATTTGTTGTTAAACGAACTGAAGCGTCAGCGCTTTCTCAGTATTGATCATCAGGAGAACTACTGCCTGTGGACCAAACTGGTTGAACTCTCGGGGCATGCGTTGAGCAAAATGGATCTGCGTGAGCTGGCGCGTCCGCGCTTGACACAGCTTATGGATGAAACCGATCTGCTTTGTCATCTGGGGCTCATCGACCACGAAAGCGCGTATTACATTCTGAAAGTGGAATCCTCGTCCACCATCAGCGTGCGTTCTCATGAGGGAAAAAGTCTTTCTCTGTATCGCTCTGGCATCGGCAAATGTTTGCTGGCCTGGCAGCCTGCTGCAGTACGCAAAACCATTATTGACCAGTTGGTATGGGAGAAGGCGACGCCGACCACAATTGCTGATCCTCAGCAACTGAATGATGAACTGGAGCGCATTCGCCAGCGTGGATGGAGTTTTGATAATGGCGAGGATTACCCGGATGTTCGCTGTGTTGCCGCTCCCGTTTTTAATGCCAGCAATACGCTGACTGCCGCGATTTCAGTGGTTGGCACTCGTTTACAAATCAACGAAGAGAATCGTGATTACCTGGCCGGGAAGGCAATTGCCTGCGCCAAAGATATTTCACGTCTGTTGGGCTGGAAAAGTCCCTTCGATTCACTCGCATCATAATAATGGAGAACATCATGACCCTACCAAAAATTAAACATGTTCGTGCCTGGTTTACCGGCGGTGCTACGGCGGAGAAAGGGGCGGGCGGTGGTGATTATCATGACCAGGGCGCTCATCACTGGATTGACGATCACATTGCTACGCCAATGAGCAAATACCGTGAGTATGAACAGTCGCGCCAGTCTTTCGGCATAAACGTGCTGGGGACGTTGATTGTCGAAGTGGAGGCAGAAAACGGTCAGACGGGGTTTGCAGTCTCGACGGCTGGAGAGATGGGCTGCTTTATTGTCGAAAAGCATCTTAATCGCTTTATCGAAGGCAAATGCGTCAGTGATATTAAACTCATTCACGATCAGATGCTTGGTGCCACAATGTATTATTCTGGCTCTGGCGGTCTGGTGATGAACACCATCTCTTGCGTGGATCTCGCGCTTTGGGATCTGTTTGGCAAGGTTGTGGGATTACCGGTCTACAAACTGCTGGGTGGCGCGGTTCGTGATGAAATTCAGTTCTATGCCACCGGGGCACGTCCAGATCTGGCAAAAGAGTTGGGCTTTATCGGTGGAAAAATGCCGACCCATTGGGGGCCGCACGATGGGGACGCGGGTGTTCGCAAAGATGCCGCGATGGTGGCCGATATGCGTGAGAAATGTGGCCCGGATTTCTGGCTGATGCTCGACTGCTGGATGAGCCAGGACGTGAACTATGCCACCAAACTGGCGCATGCCTGTGCGCCGCATAACCTGAAATGGATCGAAGAGTGTCTGCCGCCACAGCAATATGAAGGTTATCGTGAGCTGAAGCGCAATGCACCGGCAGGCATGATGGTGACCAGCGGTGAACACCACGGCACGCTGCAGTCCTTCCGTACGCTGTCTGAAACCGGCATTGATATCATGCAGCCTGATGTCGGCTGGTGTGGTGGATTAACCACGCTGGTGGAAATTGCCGCAATTGCCAAATCGCGTGGACAACTGGTGGTGCCGCACGGCTCATCGGTCTATTCGCACCATGCGGTTATCACTTTCACGAATACCCCGTTTAGTGAGTTCCTGATGACCAGCCCGGATTGTTCAACGATGCGTCCGCAGTTCGACCCTATCCTGCTGGATGAGCCAGTGCCGGTGAACGGACGGATCCATAAGTCGGTACTTGATAAGCCTGGCTTTGGCGTCGAGCTTAACCGTGACTGCAATCTGAAGCGCCCCTACAGCCACTAATGACCAGTGCGTTGCCTTATCCACGGCAACGCCCTCATTTCTTTGAGGATCTTGTGATGACAACCACTTTACTTGACGGTGTAGTGAAGAAAAACCGTGCGCGTTTGATTCCCTTTATGTTGGCGCTGTATGTGCTGGCATTTCTGGATCGCTCGAACATTGGTTTTGCCAAAGAGACGTATCAGATTGATACCGGGCTGAGTAATGAAGCCTATGCACTAGGGGCGGGAATTTTCTTTGTGGTATACGCGTTCCTGGGCGTACCAGCCAACCTGCTGATGCGTAAATTTGGCGCCAGAAGCTGGATTGGCACCACCACGCTGCTGTGGGGATTTCTCTCTGCGGCTATGGCGTGGGCGGATACCGAAGCAAAGTTCCTGATTATCCGTACTCTGTTGGGGGCGGCGGAAGCCGGTTTCTTCCCCGGCATGATCTACCTGACGTCGCAATGGTTTCCGCAGCGTAACCGCGCCAGCATTATGGGGCTGTTTTACATGGGGGCACCGCTGGCGTTAACTCTGGGATCACCGCTTTCCGGCGCGCTGTTAGAAATGCACGGTTTTATGGGGCATCCGGGGTGGTTCTGGATGTTCGTTATCGAAGGTTTGCTGGCGGTTGGTGCAGGCGTTTTCACCTTCTTCTGGCTGGACGACACACCACAGCAGGCGCGCTTTCTTAATTCGGAAGAGAAAGCCGTTCTCATCAGTCAACTGGCGAGCGAAGAAGAGAAAAAGGTCACCTCAAAACTGTCAGATGCTTTGCGCAATGGGCGTGTCTGGCAACTGGCAATTATTTATCTGACGATTCAGGTAGCGGTCTATGGATTGATCTTCTTCCTGCCCACCCAGGTTGCGGCACTATTGGGAACCAAAGTTGGCTTTACTGCGTCCGTGGTGACGGCTATTCCGTGGGTGGTTGCCCTGTTCGGTACCTGGCTCATCCCGCGCTACTCCGATCGTACCGGTGACCGGCGCAATGTGGCGGCCCTGACGTTGTTAGCCGCAGGGATCGGGATTGGCGTTTCCGGTCTGGTGTCTCCGGTGCTGGCTATTCTGGCTTTATGTGTGGCGGCCGCGGGCTTTATTGCCGTCCAGCCGGTGTTCTGGACAATGCCGACTCAATTGCTCTCTGGTACCGCGCTGGCTGCGGGTATTGGCTTTGTAAACCTGTTTGGCGCGGTGGGGGGATTTCTGGCTCCCATCTTGCGGGTTAAAGCTGAAACCGTTTTTGCCAGTGATGCAGCAGGGCTTCTGACCCTGGCATGTGTCGCAGTTATTGGTTCAGTCATTATCTTCACCCTGAAAGTCAGCCGTCCTGCTTCGCAAATGGGCGCGGTGCATCATTAATCTTATCTACGTTGTAAGGATCGTTATGAACGCATTGTTATCAAACCCTTTTAAAGAAGCGCTGCGCAAAGGGGAAGTCCAGATTGGTTTGTGGCTCAGTTCGACCACCTCCTATATGGCGGAAATTGCAGCAACATCGGGTTATGACTGGTTGCTCATTGATGGTGAGCATGCGCCGAACACGGTACAGGACCTCTATCACCAGCTTCAGGCTATTGCACCCTATGCCAGTCAGCCAGTGATTCGTCCGATTGAAGGCAGCAAGGCGTTGATTAAGCAGGTGCTGGATATCGGTGCACAGACGCTGCTGATCCCGATGGTGGACAGCGCAGAACAGGCACGTCAGGTGGTTTCCGCGACGCGTTATCCTCCGGTGGGAGAGCGTGGAGTTGGGGCCAGCGTGGCCCGTGCAGCGCGTTGGGGACGTATTGATAATTACATGGCGCTGGCTAATGAGTCGCTCTGTCTGTTGGTGCAGGTCGAAAGTAAAACGGCGCTGGATAATCTGGACGCGATCCTGGATGTGGAAGGTATCGATGGTGTTTTCATCGGTCCGGCAGATCTCTCTGCGTCTTTAGGTTATCCGGATAACGCCGGGCACCCTGAGGTACAGCGAATTATTGAAGAGAGCATCCGTCGCATTCGTGCAGCCGGAAAAGCAGCGGGATTTCTCGCTGTCGATCCGGCGATGGCGCAAAAATGTCTGCAGTGGGGGGCGAACTTTGTTGCCGTAGGCGTGGACACGATGCTCTATAGTGAAGCGCTGGATCGCAGGTTGGCGATGTTTAAATCTGACAAGGCTGTGCAAAAGCTCAAAAGCAGTTATTGATACTTGCTTGCCCGATGGTGGAATACCATCGGGCAGTAGCGAGCAGCGTTAACCCAATGCTTTGGCAAGCAGAGTGATCGGATGTTCACAGCGCTTGCTTGTAGACATCTCAATCTGCCATTTACAGGTTTCGCAGTCGGTAACGACGATATCCGCACCGCTTTCTTCGATCTGGCGGAACAGGGGGGCGCCAATAGACTGTGATGTCGGATAGTTTTCTTTTTTGAAGCCATAAGTTCCGGCGATCCCGCAGCACTGAGAATCCAGCACTGTCAATTCAAGCCCCGGAATTTGTCGTAGCAGCTCCAGCGTGTAGAGCGTCCAGCCCATTTTCTCCATATGGCAGGGAGTGTGATAGACCACTTTCAGCGGCAGCGTTTTCAACGGCAGCGTTTTGCCTTCATCCAGTTTGCGCCACAGCCAACGGGTGGCCAGCTCAATATGTTCGCGCAGGCCTGAGTTGTCGACATCCAGCACTTCCGGGTATTCATCGCGCAGCGCAAAGGTACAGGTTGAAGAGGTGGCGATCACCGGAATGCCTTTCCCGTCAATGGCTTCTCTGAGTGAGGCCACATTACTTACCGCTTGTTTACGTGCTTTATCGGTAAAACCATTGGCGATCAGCGGAACACCGCAGCACTTCTCTTTACTCAGCAGTTGTACGCCGGTACCCATCGCGTTCAGCACTTTAATCAGATCTTTGCCGAGCTGGGGATGGTTGTAGTTCACAAAGCAGCCGTGGAAAAAGGCGACCTGATCCTGATACTGTGTCTGCTGGGCAGCAACGCTGCGATACCAGCGGCGGAATGTACCAAAGGAGTACTTCGGCAGCGTACGACGGTGATCGATTTTTAGTGCGTAATCAAGAAGCTGGCGTACCGGTTTCAACGACGTGGCGGTGTTAACTATCGGCGCAAACGGCGTGGAAACACTGCCCATCAAATCGGTATGGCTTAAGACAAAGTTACGGAGTGACGGGCGCGTCGTGTCGTATTTGGCGCGCGCGCGCTGGATAATATCGCCAATTTTCACATCTGAGGGGCAGGCGACTTCGCAGCGTTTGCAGTTGATGCAATATTTCAGAGCATCGTCATATAACGCACCATCTTTCAGACGCAGACGTTCACCGTCCGGACCAGCCTGTTTGGGGCCAGGATAGCTCGGGTTTACACGACTGACCGGGCAGGCGGTGGTGCACACTGTGCATTTGATACAGCTTTCAAAACGTGTGTCGCTCATTGCAGGCCTCCTGCACGTTTCGCAATATGATGTGCGGCATGCAAGGCGCTAACTGCGCATACGCCGCCTCCACAACCCTGTGCGATAGGGTCAAATCCGCCAAGTACAGAACCGATGGCAAACATGTTCTCTACTGTTTTTCCCGCAAGAGCAGGGCGCAGTGCGTCATCCGTTGTCACGCCGAACTGTTGCCACGGTTGCGGATCGAATACATCACGCTGATACCATTCTGCTCGGGTCGCGGTTTGCTGGACATCCAGCCCCATAATCGGTTCGTGAATGGCCTCTCGAGTGGCGACCAGCCCGCTGCTAAAGAAACTGCCGCTGGCGAGTACAGCGAAGCGTGGACGCAATGGAATATCAGCATGGTTGCGGGTCCATATTTCGCTCACCAACCCGTCCTGACAGGTGATTTTTTTCACTTCATCGCCAGGCATCCAGATCCCACCCTGGCGTACAAACTGGCGCTGCAACTGATTATGCAGACGCATGCCCAGGACTGAAGGCGGCAGGGTTGGCAGTAAATTAAGCGAACAGGGGAGACGATCGTTGAGCCATTGCCAGAGCCGGGAGTCAGCCAGTCCGAAGCAGGCTGGCATAATGATCATGTCGCAGGTTTTTGCTAGCGGCAGCAGCGCGTCGTAAAGCAGCGGCCATTTGTCTTCGTTATCCAGCAGGCGTGCGATGTTAACGGCGCGAAACTCGGTTGGGTTGTCGCGCAGAACATCCAGTTCCGGCAGATCGATTTCAGCCGTTTCGACGCTGAGGTTGCGCTGCTGTAATGAGGCGGCAGCGAGATGTGCCTGAAAATCCAGCAGGCCGCTAATGCCCACCACGCAGATGCGCTGAGCTGACAGTGGCCAGACCGGGACTTCCGGCGAGCTTAACCAGGTTGAACGTAGGGTCCCCAGCGGTGTTACACGCTGATGCGCCTGGTGAACGTCCCCCTGCAAACGTGCTCCGGATCCTTCCAGCAAAGTCTGTGCCTGTTGTGCCAGTTCCAGCACATTTTGTGTTCCGATAACGCTATAAGGATGCGCAGGAGCCTGAGCGCACAACGCGTCCAGCCCTGTCTCAATGTTAGTGACCGGTTGACCATCCGGCAGAGTGCTGAGCAAATCCAGTGAACCGGAGGAAAAATGCAGCGCGCTTTGGCCGCGAGTGACAATCGTGCAGCGTAAACCGTTTTTTTGCAGTTGCAGGCCGCACAGCAGTCCGGCGAGGCCGCCGCCGATAATGACGGTATCAAATTTCATCCTGGTGCTCCTTTTCCAGACCGCACAATCCCTGATAAACCCAGCGCGTGAATTCGCTTTCGCGCAACGCATCCCCCCAGGCGATAGGTTGCACGCCTTTCCAGCGCTCATTGAGGAACTCGGATAGCTGAGTGATGGATTGCGCCGCGGTGGTGACATTAAAACGTTGCAGCAAACCTGCGGCACGGCAGGCACACAGTTCACCCTGGCATGTCCCCATGCCGACGCGGGTGCGGCGACGTAAATCCAGCAGGCTGTTAACGGTTAAATTCTCGACGGCATATTGCACTTCTCCCGCCGTGACCGCTTCGCATTCACAGACCAGACTGCGGTGCTGACGACCTTCGCTAAGCCAGGCTGGGGTGCGATCGCCGTGACGGTATACCGCTGAGCCACGAAGTGGTGCTGGCAAAGAGATGACGCGTTTTAGCGTGTGCTCGGTAGATTCCTGCGACCCAGGCAGTGCGGTATCCGCCGTGGTACAAGGGCGGGAATTACCCAGTTTGCGACATACTGCGTCGGTCGCCCATTCCGCCATCAGGCGGTAGGTCATAAGCTTCCCGCCTGTGATAGTGATAAACCCATCCAGCCCGTCGCGTTCGGCGTGATCGAACAGCACAATGCCGCGGCTAACGTTGCGGCCGCTAGGGTCATCATCACTGGCAACCAGAGGACGCACGCCGGAGTAAGCGCGTAAAATGCGCGTTTTCGCCATAATCGGTGCCAGCTTCTCGCCTTCACGCAACAGAATATCCACCTCTTCTGCGGTGACACGGTTGCTGTCGATATCGTCGTAATCAATGTGTTGTGAGGTCGTACCGATCAGCGAGATGGTATCGCCAGGCACCAGAATATCGGCGTCGGACGGCTTACGACAGCGGTTGATGACATGCTGGTTAATGCGATGATCCATGATCAGCAGCGAACCTTTCGCCGGGAACATGCGAATGCTCAGATCGGCATATTCCGCAATACGCTGACCCCAGATCCCGGCGGCATTCACCACTACCGGTGCATGCAGGGATTGCATCTCACCCGTAAGATGGTTACGTACGTTCACGCCGCAGACGGTCGCTCCTTCACGAATCAGTCCGGTCACTTCATGGGCCGTTAAGATCACGGCTCCGTGCTCGCGTGCGTCCAGCATATTGGCTGCGGTTAAACGGAAGGGATCCACGGTACCGTCCGGGACTTTTACTGCGCCAATCAGTTGCGGGTTTACCGCCGGTTCGATAATGCGCGCCTGCTGCGGGTCTATCGCTTCTGCGCGGATGCCCGCTTCTTCACAGGCGCGAATAAAGGTGGCCTGGAAGGAGAGTTCATCCTCCGGCAGCGTAATAAACAGACCGTCCGTCGGCTCGACGCAATGGCGGGCGATACGTTTCAGAATTTTGTTTTCGCTGATGCATTCGCGAGCAGATTCAGCGTCGGTGACGGCGTAGCGCGCACCGCTGTGCAGCAGACCATGGTTACGCCCCGTTGCGCCCGTAGCGATATCGTGGCGCTCTACTAAGATGACGCGCAAGCCGCGCAGGGCACAGTCGCGTGCGATCCCTGCACCTGTTGCTCCTCCACCAATGATAATCACGTCACTTGTTTGCGAGTCGCGAGTTTTCATTGTTTTTCCTCACAGTTCGTTTTTTATCATTTAGCCACATAAAAAACATGGATTGTTTGATTTCGCGCATAATCGCTCATAATTCGAAAATGAAACGTGATTCCGTGCGTCTTTATGAACATTTGTCATAAAACTGTAACAATATGTGCTGTAATTCACATTATTGCACCGAATGATTCCTTAACATCGCGGCCACACTGGGAGCGGTAGGGTTGTTACGACAAACTGCAGTGTTTCCTTCGAACGAAAGACGGCCACGGAGGCTACAATATGTTGAGCATTTTTAAACCGGCGCCACACAAAGCGCGTTTGCCTGCAGCGGAGATCGATCCGACCTATCGTCGATTGCGCTGGCAGATTTTCTTGGGGATCTTTTTTGGTTACGCCGCGTACTACCTGGTACGTAAGAACTTTGCCCTGGCGATGCCTTATCTGGTTGAGCAGGGTTTCTCTCGTGGCGATCTGGGCTTTGCGTTGTCTGGTATCTCCATCGCTTATGGTTTTTCGAAATTCATCATGGGGTCCGTTTCGGACCGCTCGAATCCGCGCGTTTTCCTGCCTGCTGGTTTGATTCTGGCTGCGGCAGTGATGTTGTTTATGGGCTTTGTACCGTGGGCGACATCGAGCATTGCCGTGATGTTTGTGCTGTTGTTCCTCTGCGGTTGGTTCCAGGGGATGGGCTGGCCGCCGTGTGGCCGTACCATGGTGCACTGGTGGTCACAGAAAGAGCGTGGTGGCATCGTTTCCGTCTGGAACTGCGCGCATAACGTTGGTGGTGGTCTGCCACCGCTGCTGTTCCTGCTGGGGATGGCCTGGTTTAACGACTGGAAAGCGGCGCTGTACATGCCGGCATTTGGCGCGATTGTTGTTGCCCTGTTTGCCTTTGCTCTGATGCGCGATACCCCGCAGTCCTGCGGTCTGCCGCCGATTGAAGAGTACAAGAACGACTATCCGGATGATTACAACGAAAAAGCAGAAGAAGAGCTGACTGCGAAGCAGATCTTCATGCAGTACGTTCTGCCGAACAAACTGTTGTGGTACATCGCCATCGCCAACGTGTTCGTCTATTTACTGCGTTACGGCATCCTTGACTGGTCGCCGACCTATCTGAAAGAAGTGAAGCATTTCGCGCTGGATAAATCTTCCTGGGCTTACTTCTTATATGAATACGCAGGTATCCCGGGCACCCTGTTATGCGGCTGGATGTCGGATAAAGTCTTCCGTGGTAACCGTGGCGCAACTGGCGTGTTCTTTATGACGCTGGTGACTATTGCGACGATCGTCTACTGGATGAACCCGGCAGGAAACCCGAACGTTGATATGGCTTGTATGATTATCATCGGCTTCCTGATCTACGGCCCGGTAATGTTGATCGGTCTGCATGCGCTGGAACTGGCACCGAAAAAAGCGGCGGGTACGGCGGCAGGCTTTACCGGACTGTTTGGTTACCTGGGCGGTTCTGTGGCGGCAAGCGCCATTGTCGGTTACACCGTTGACTTCTTCGGCTGGGATGGCGGCTTTATGGTGATGATTGGCGGCAGCGTGCTGGCGGTTATTCTGCTGGTGGTCGTCATGATTGGTGAAAAACGTCATCACAAAGAGATGGAACTGAAGCGTAACGGGGGCTAATAGATGAAAACGACATTGAAAAGTCTCAGCGTAGCGCTGATGTTGACCGGTATGGTGGTCAGCAGTGCGGCCATCGCTGCAGACAAGATTGTGATTGCACACCGTGGAGCAAGCGGCTATTTACCGGAGCATACGCTGCCCGCAAAAGCGATGGCCTATGCGCAGGGTGCGGATTATCTGGAGCAGGATTTGGTGATGACTAAGGACGACCATCTGGTCGTCCTGCATGACCACTATCTTGACCGTGTAACCGATGTTGCCGAACGCTTTCCGGATCGTGCCCGTAAAGATGGACGTTACTACGCTATCGACTTTACGTTGGATGAGATCAAATCGCTGAAATTTACTGAAGGCTTCGATATCGAAAACGGCAAAAAGGTGCAGACATATCCAGGGCGTTTCCCGATGGGTAAATCTGATTTCCGCGTGCACACTTTCGAAGAAGAGATTGAGTTCGTTCAGGGATTAAATCATTCCACCGGTAAGAACATCGGTATTTACCCGGAAATGAAAGCACCGTGGTTCCATCACCAGGAAGGGAAGGATATTGCGGCTAAGACGCTGGAGGTACTGAAAAAGTATGGGTATACCGGCAAGGAAGACAATGTCTATCTGCAGTGTTTTGACGTCGCAGAGCTAAAACGCATTAAAAATGAACTGGAACCGAAGATGGGGATGGATCTCAATCTGGTGCAGTTGATTGCGTACACTGACTGGAATGAAACCCAGGAGAAAAAACCAGACGGTAGTTGGGTTAATTACAACTACGACTGGATGTTTAAACCGGGTGCGATGAAGCAGGTGGCAGAGTATGCGGACGGCATTGGGCCGGATTACCACATGCTGGTTGATGAGAAATCTAAGAAAGGCAATATCTCATTAACCGCAATGGTTCAGGACGCTCATCAGAACAAGATGGTTGTGCATCCTTATACCGTTCGTGCCGATCAACTGCCGGATTACGCGACTGACGTGAATCAGCTGTATGACATTCTGTATAACAAGGCGGGTGTTGACGGGCTGTTTACTGATTTCCCGGATAAAGCGGTGAGCTTTTTGAAGGAGAAGCGCTAAATGTGCCGGGTGGCGGCTTCGCCGTCACCCGACAAAACTACATTTCTATCTCAATATCCCCTTTTGCCCGACAACAGCAGGGCAAGATCTCACCTGGCTGAATAAAGGCTAAAGGCTCTGCAATCCAGTCCACCTGTCCTGCTACCAGACGCGTACGGCAGGAACCACAATAGCCCTCACGACACTGATATTCGACCTCAACATTGTGCGATTCGAGCACAGCGAGCAGGGAAGGATGTTCATCCTGGCACAACAACTGTGTGCCAGAAATGCGCAGGGTAATGCGGCCCATCAGAGCTGGAAATCACTCAGATCGTCGGTGTTCACTTCGGAGTCGATTTGGCCGACCAGATATGAGCTCACTTCCACTTCCTGTGGCGCAACCTGAACGTTATCAGACACCAGCCAGGTGTTGATCCACGGGATCGGGTTAGAGCGTGTCTGGAACGGCAGATCAAGTCCCACCGCTTGCATACGAATATTGGTGATGTACTCGACGTACTGACACAGAATATCTTTGTTCAGACCGATCATCGAACCGTCGCGGAACAGATAGTCTGCCCACTCTTTTTCCTGCAGTGCAGCATGTACAAACAGGTCGTAGCACTCCTGTTTGCACTCTTCGGCAATCTCTGCCATTTCCGGGTCGTCCACGCCGCTGCGTAACAGATTCAGCATATGCTGCGTACCTGTCAGGTGCAGCGCTTCATCGCGGGCGATCAGGCGAATGATTTTGGCATTGCCTTCCATCAATTCACGTTCGGCAAAGGCGAAAGAGCAGGCGAAGCTGACGTAGAAACGGATCGCTTCCAGTGCGTTAACACTCATCAGGCACAGGTACAGTTTTTTCTTCAGCTCACGCAGGTTCACGACAATCGTTTTGCCATTTACCGTGTGCGTACCTTCGCCCAGCAGATGCCAGTAGCTGGTCATCTCGATTAATTCGTCGTAGTAGCTGGAAATCCCTTCCGCACGTTTCTGGATCTGTTCGTTGGTGACAATATCGTCAAACACTATCGCCGGATCGTTAACGATGTTACGGATGATATGGGTGTAGGAGCGTGAGTGGATTGTTTCAGAAAACGCCCACGTTTCAACCCAGGTTTCCAGCTCAGGGATAGAGATCAGCGGCAACAGCGCCACGTTTGGGCTACGTCCCTGAATGGAGTCCAGCAGCGTCTGATACTTCAGGTTGCTGATAAAAATGTGTTTTTCATGTTCTGGCAGTGCCTGGTAGTCGATGCGATCGCGAGAGACATCGACCTCTTCCGGGCGCCAGAAGAAAGAGAGTTGCTTTTCGATCAATTTTTCGAAGAT
Organism: Citrobacter sp. Cm038; assembly: GCF_030333105.1. Lineage (NCBI taxonomy): Bacteria > Pseudomonadati > Pseudomonadota > Gammaproteobacteria > Enterobacterales > Enterobacteriaceae > Citrobacter > Citrobacter sp. Cm038. The sequence continues at coordinate 159,392 of NZ_JAOWGO010000016.1, forward strand.
GTCATATTTTTGCTGATCGTAGCGTGCAACGTTCACCGGCTGGCCGAAGAACATCGGTTCCAGTAGCTGGTCATTTTTCGTCTGTGAAAATGTGGTGTATGCCATTGATGTGAATCCTTTGTGGTATGAGCGCCGGATGGCGGTGCAGGCACCGCGTCCGGCCTACAAACCGTGCAATCGTAGGCCGGGTAAGCGTAGCGCCACCCGGCATCATTCATCAGATCTTACATGCGCCGCTTTCGCAGCCATCGTCCTGAATGGACGGCACCAGATCATCCTGCGCATCTTCTGCACCGTCACGGGTGTTCTGATAGTACAGCGTTTTCACACCAAATTTGTAGGCGGTGAGCAGATCTTTCAGTAACTGCTGCATCGGCACTTTTCCGGACGGGAAGCGTGACGGATCGTAGTTAGTATTCGCTGAAATAGACTGGTCAATAAACTTCTGCATAATGCCGACCAGTTGCAGGTAGCCGTCGTTGTTCGGCATTTCCCACAGCAATTCATAGGCATTTTTCAGGTGCTCATAGTCCGGCACAACCTGGCGCAGGATCCCATCCTTAGAGGCTTTAATACTCACGTGGCCGCGTGGGGGTTCAATGCCGTTGGTGGCGTTGGAGATCTGCGAAGAGGTTTCGGACGGCATCAGGGCAGACAACGTGGAGTTACGCAGGCCGTGAGTCTTGATCGATTCACGAAGTTGTTCCCAGTCGTAATGCAGTGCTTCGCTGACGATCGCATCCAGATCTTTTTTGTAGGTATCGATCGGCAGAATACCTTTGGCATAGGTGGTTTCATTAAACCACGGGCACGCGCCTTGCTCTTTTGCCAGTTCGTTAGAGGCTTTCAGCAGATAATACTGAATGGCTTCAAAGGTTTTGTGAGTCAGGTTATTTGCGCTGCCGTCAGAGTAACGCTTGCCATTTTTTGCCAGCCAGTAGGCATAGTTGATCACACCAATACCCAGCGTACGACGGCCCATTGCGCCACGTTTTGCCGCCGGAATTGGATAATCCTGGTAATCCAGCAGTGCATCCAGTGCGCGAACAGCCAGTACAGCCAGCTCTTCCAGTTCGTCCAGACTCTCAATTGCGCCGAGGTTAAATGCTGACAGCGTACACAGCGCAATCTCACCGTTTTCGTCGTTAACGTCGGTCAGCGGTTTGGTTGGCAGGGCGATTTCCAGGCACAGGTTGGACTGGCGCACCGGTGCGATGGCCGGGTCAAACGGGCTGTGGGTGTTGCAATGGTCAACGTTCTGAATGTAGATACGGCCAGTAGAAGCGCGTTCCTGCATCATCAGTGAGAACAGTTCGACCGCTTTTACGCGTTGTTTACGGATGCTGTCATCGTTTTCATATTGGGTGTACAGACGCTCGAACTCATCCTGATCGGCGAAGAACGCATCGTACAGACCCGGGACATCGGATGGGCTAAACAGGGTGATGTCGCTGCCTTTCAGCAGACGGGTGTACATCAGCTTGTTGATTTGCACACCGTAGTCCATGTGACGAACGCGGTTACCTTCAACGCCACGGTTATTTTTCAGCACCAGCAGACTTTCAACTTCCAGATGCCACATTGGATAGAACAGCGTAGCAGCACCGCCGCGTACGCCACCCTGAGAGCAGGATTTGACTGCGGTCTGGAAGTGCTTGTAGAACGGGATACAGCCGGTGTGGAACGCTTCACCGCCGCGGATCGGGCTACCCAGCGCACGAATGCGGCCGGCGTTGATACCGATCCCTGCACGCTGGGAAACGTATTTCACAATCGCGCTGGAAGTGGCGTTGATAGAGTCCAGGCTGTCACCACACTCGATCAGTACGCAGGAGCTGAACTGACGGGTCGGAGTACGCACACCAGACATGATTGGCGTCGGCAGCGAAATTTTGAACGTAGAAACGGCATCGTAGAAACGTTTAACGTATTCCAGGCGGGTTTCACGTGGATAGTTAGAGAACAGGCAGGCTGCTACCAGAATGTAGAGGAACTGCGCACTTTCATAAATCTCACCGGTAACACGGTTTTGCACCAGGTATTTGCCTTCTAACTGCTTAACAGCAGCATAGGAGAAGGTCATATCGCGGTCGTGTACGATGAACGAGTCCATCTGCTTGAACTCTTCTTCCGTGTAGTCTTCCAGCAGATGATTGTCGTATTTGCCCATTTCAACCATTTTCACTACATGGTCGAACAGTTTTGGCGGTTCAAATTCACCATAGGCTTTTTTACGCAGGTGGAAAATTGCCAGGCGGGCAGCCAGATACTGATAATCCGGCGCATCGCGGGAGATCAGGTCTGCGGCAGCTTTGATGATAGTTTCATGGATATCGGAGGTTTTGATACCGTCATAAAACTGAATGTGGGAGCGCAGCTCGACCTGAGAAATCGATACGTTATTCAGTCCTTCTGCCGCCCAATCCAGAACTCGGTGGATTTTGTCGAGATTGATGCGCTCTGTACTACCATCACGCTTTGTCACCAGCAGACTCTGATTCATGTGGTTTTTTACCTGTCCGTGAAAGAAAAAATATCCCCCATATTATCCACAGAGCCATGTTGTGACTAAGTCTGTGGATAAATACTATATATAGGGGTTGTTTGATAAAATAGACGCTATATGGTGAGTATTCTAGTAGGGATTCTTTTCAGCACAAGAGTTGATTTTGAGGTTAAATTGAGGTTGCAAAAGGGTGAGAATCGCTAAGTGCGCGTCTTATAAGGCCTGGCGAGGATGTCAATAATTGAGAAAAAAAATAGAAAATTTGATCGAGTGCTGATTTCTTCGTCGAAGGTGCAGAAGGTTCTTATGATTTGGCGCAAAAATTGCGTTAGCGATGCTACTAATGATTGGTAGGTATGGCAGTAAAGCGTGGTCAAACAAACTAAATGCCGGATGGCGGGGAGAACCCTTTATCCGGCCTTTGTAATGGAGCGTGTTACTCGGCTTGTGCGGTGGTATGTACCATATAGTTAACGTCGACGCCTGGGCCCAGTTTGAAGGTGTTAGTGATCGGGTTGTAATGCAGACCCGTCATATGACGTTCCTTCAGTACAGTCTGGTCAACCCAATCTAACAACTCAGCAGGCTTAATAAATTTTTTCACGTCATGTGTGCCTTTTGGCACCATACGCAGAATATATTCCGCCCCGACCACCGCCATCAGCCAGGATTTGCCATTGCGGTTAAGCGTGGAGAAAAAGACTTCGCCACCCGGTTTTACCAGCCTGGCGCAGGATCTGACCACTGACTGTGGATCCGGAACGTGTTCCAGCATTTCCATGCAGGTTACAACGTCATATTGATGCGCATGTTTTGCGGCGTGCTCTTCTACGGTTTCTTGCATATATTCAACCTGAATACCGCTTTCCAGCGCGTGAAGTCTGGCTACCTGTAACGGTTCAAAGCCCATATCCAGACCGGTGACCGTAGCACCTTCGCGCGCCATACTCTCCGCCAGAATGCCGCCGCCGCAACCGACGTCGAGAACTTTTTTACCAAACAGTCCACCTGAGCGCTCGGTAATGTAGCCCAGGCGCAGTGGGTTAATGCGATGCAGAGGCTTAAATTCGCCCTCAAGATCCCACCAGCGCGACGCGACTGCTTCAAATTTGGCAATTTCTTCATGGTCAACGTTGTGAGTTACCGGGGGTTTTTCGGCATTCATTGGGGCTTCTACTCCTGAATTAGCAATACAAACGAGTATATCAGCCTGACGGGATGAATAAAGCCTCTCTCTGGGGGAATCCATTTACCTGAATCTGCACGGGTGTGTTATAATTTGCGACCTTTGAATCCGGGATACAGTAGAGGGATAGCGGTTAGATGAGCGACCTTGCGAGAGAAATTACACCGGTCAACATTGAGGAAGAGCTGAAGAGCTCGTATCTGGATTATGCGATGTCGGTCATTGTTGGCCGTGCGCTGCCGGACGTCCGAGATGGCCTGAAGCCGGTACACCGTCGCGTACTTTACGCCATGAACGTATTGGGCAACGACTGGAATAAAGCCTATAAAAAATCTGCCCGTGTCGTTGGTGACGTAATCGGTAAATACCACCCTCATGGTGATACCGCCGTTTACGACACCATTGTTCGTATGGCGCAGCCATTCTCCTTGCGTTATATGCTGGTGGATGGTCAGGGTAACTTTGGTTCTGTCGATGGCGACTCCGCAGCAGCGATGCGTTATACGGAAATCCGTATGTCGAAAATCGCCCACGAGCTGATGGCTGACCTGGAAAAAGAAACGGTTGATTTCGTCGATAACTACGACGGTACCGAACGTATTCCTGACGTGATGCCGACCAAAATTCCTAACCTGCTGGTGAACGGCTCGTCCGGTATCGCGGTAGGTATGGCGACCAACATTCCGCCGCACAACCTGACGGAAGTGATCAACGGCTGTCTGGCATACATTGACGATGAAGACATCAGCATTGAAGGGCTGATGGAACACATTCCTGGCCCGGACTTCCCGACCGCCGCGATCATCAACGGTCGTCGTGGTATCGAAGAAGCCTACCGTACCGGTCGCGGCAAAGTGTACATTCGTGCGCGTGCGGAAGTCGAAGCTGACGCGAAAACCGGTCGTGAAACCATCATCGTGCATGAAATTCCGTATCAGGTGAACAAAGCACGCCTGATCGAGAAAATCGCTGAGCTGGTGAAAGACAAACGCGTTGAAGGCATCAGCGCGCTGCGTGACGAGTCTGACAAAGACGGTATGCGCATCGTGATTGAAGTAAAACGCGACGCGGTCGGGGAAGTGGTTCTGAACAACCTCTACTCTCAGACCCAACTGCAGGTTTCCTTCGGTATCAACATGGTTGCACTGCACCATGGCCAGCCGAAGATCATGAACCTGAAAGACATTATCGCAGCCTTCGTGCGTCACCGTCGTGAAGTGGTTACACGCCGTACTATTTTTGAACTGCGTAAAGCTCGCGATCGTGCACACATCCTTGAAGCGCTGGCGATTGCGCTGGCAAACATCGACCCGATCATCGAACTGATCCGCCGTGCGCCAACCCCGGCTGAAGCGAAAGCTGCGCTGGTTGCCCGTTCCTGGGAACTGGGTAACGTATCCGCCATGCTGGAACGTGCTGGTGACGACGCCGCGCGTCCTGAATGGCTGGAACCTGAGTTCGGCGTGCGTGACGGTCAGTACTATCTGACAGAACAGCAGGCCCAGGCGATTCTGGATCTGCGTTTGCAGAAACTGACTGGCCTTGAGCATGAGAAACTGCTCGACGAATACAAAGAGCTGCTGGAGCAGATCGCTGAACTGCTGCACATTCTGGGCAGCGCCGATCGTCTGATGGAAGTTATCCGTGAAGAGATGGAGCTGATCCGTGAACAGTTCGGCGACGAGCGTCGTACTGAAATCACTGCCAACAGCGCTGACATCAATATCGAAGATCTGATTAGCCAGGAAGATGTTGTCGTGACCTTGTCTCATCAGGGCTACGTTAAATATCAGCCGTTAACTGACTACGAAGCACAGCGTCGTGGCGGGAAAGGTAAGTCAGCAGCACGTATTAAAGAAGAAGACTTTATCGACCGCCTGCTGGTGGCCAACACCCATGACACGATCCTCTGCTTCTCCAGCCGTGGCCGTCTGTACTGGATGAAGGTGTACCAGCTGCCGGAAGCGAGCCGTGGCGCGCGTGGACGTCCAATCGTCAACCTGCTGCCGCTGGAAGCTAACGAACGTATTACCGCTATTCTGCCAGTACGCGAGTACGAAGAGGGCGTGAACGTCTTTATGGCAACCGCCAGCGGCACCGTGAAGAAAACGGCGCTGACCGAGTTCAGCCGTCCGCGTTCTGCCGGTATCATTGCGGTTAACCTTAACGAAGGCGACGAGCTGATTGGCGTGGATCTGACAGCAGGTAACGATGAAGTTATGCTGTTCTCTGCCGCCGGTAAAGTGGTGCGCTTTAAAGAAGACGCCGTCCGTGCGATGGGTCGTACTGCGACCGGCGTACGCGGTATCAAACTGGCAGGAGAAGACAAAGTCGTTTCTCTGATTGTTCCGCGCGGTGAAGGTGCCATCCTGACTGTAACGCAGAACGGCTACGGTAAACGTACCGCAGCAGAAGAGTATCCGACCAAGTCTCGTGCGACGCAGGGCGTTATCTCAATTAAAGTCACCGAGCGAAACGGTTCTGTTGTTGGCGCGGTGCAGGTTGAAGATAGCGACCAGATCATGATGATTACCGATGCCGGTACGCTGGTGCGTACTCGCGTGTCGGAAATCAGCGTGGTAGGGCGTAACACCCAGGGCGTTATCCTCATCCGTACTGCGGAAGATGAAAATGTCGTGGGTCTGCAACGTGTTGCTGAACCGGTTGATGATGAAGAGCTTGATTCTATCGACGGTAGCGCCGCAGAAGGGGACGATGATATCGCGCCTGAAGCGGAAAGCGATGACGATGCTGCGGATGACGCAGAAGAGTAATTAAGCTGTTATGAGAAGGGCCGGAGAAATCCGGCCCTTTTTTTTAGTTCATCCTTTCCACGATCATGGCAATTCCCTGACCGCCGCCGATACACAGCGTTGCCAGTCCGAGCGTTTTATCCCGCGCCTGTAGGGCATGAAGCAGCGTGACCAGAATACGTGCTCCGCTGGCACCGATAGGATGACCAAGCGCGATAGCCCCGCCGTTGACGTTAACTTTTTGCGTATCAAAGCCCAGCGTTTTACCCACTGCCAGGAACTGCGCGGCAAACGCCTCGTTGGCTTCGATAAGATCGATATCGGACAGTTGCAGCCCGCTCAGTTGCAGCGCTTTTTGCGTCGCCGGTACCGGCCCCATTCCCATCATCGCTGGTGCGACGCCGCCGCTGGCGTACGCTTTAATACGTGCCAAAGGTTTCAGTCCCGCAGCCACCGCCGCAGATTCCTCCATTATTACCAGGGCTGCAGCACCATCGTTGATCCCCGAAGCATTACCTGCAGTGACGGTGCCTGCTTTGTCGAAGGCCGGACGCAGCGCGGCAAGACCTTCAGCCGTAGAGTCAGCTTTTGGAAATTCATCACGCTCAAAGACAATGGTTTTTTTTCGGGATGTCACGCTGACGGGCACTATTTCCGCCTGAAACGCGCCGGAATTTATCGCAGCCACTGCTTTATGCTGCGAAATCAGCGCCAGTTCATCCTGCATCTCCCGGCTGATATCGTATTCACGGGCAACATTTTCAGCCGTGATCCCCATATGGTAACCGTGGGTGGCGCAAATCAGACCGTCACGCAGGATGACATCGGATAGCTGTCCATCTCCGAGGCGATATCCCCAGCGGGCTTTGGCGTCTAACAGGTAGGGGGCCTGGCTCATGTTTTCCATACCTCCGGCGACAATTGCCTGTGCCTGCCCGGCCTGAATTGCCTGCGCGGCAAGTGCGACGCTTTTGAGACCTGAGCCGCACACTTTGTTGACGGTAAAACCGCAAATGGTGTCGGAGAGACCACTTCTTAACAATGCCTGGCGTGCCGGGTTTTGTCCGAGACCTGCCTGCAACACGTTACCCATGATGACCTCATCAACCTGCTGCGGGTCAAGGTGGGCGCGCTCAAGTGCGGATTTAATTACGGTAGCCCCAAGTTCGATGGCGCTGGTGGTCGCCAGGGCGCCGTTGAAGCTGCCAATAGCGGTACGTGCCGCGCTGACGATGACACAATTTTTCATCTTCTGTTCCTTTAAAGTGAGTGGTTGCCGTCAGAACAAGGTCAGACCGATAACAAAAATGACCCCGGAAAAGAGCAGGGCGGTGATGCAGTACCCCATGATGTCGCGCACACCCAGCCCGGCGATAGCCAGTGCAGGCAGCGCCCAGAACGGTTGCGCCATGTTCATCCACTGCTCGCCATAGGCGATAGCCATGACTGACTTGCCGAGGTCAGCGCCAAGTGCCTGCGCAGCTGGCATAACGAATGGCCCCTGAATAACCCAGTGTCCGCCGCCTGATGGCACGGCAAAGTTAATTAGCGCAGAGCTAAAAAAGGTCATCAGCGGGAAAGTGTCTTTATTGGCGACGTTGATGAAGAACTCGGTAATCAGTCCGCCGAGACCTGAGTGCTCCATCATCAACTGAATACCGGCGTAGAAGGGGAATTGCACCAGGATCCCGGCGGTACTGCGTGCTGCGGCGCTGACGGCGCGCATATAGGCCATTGGCGTTTTGTGCAGCAGCAGACCAGCAATCATAAACATCAGATTGACGGTGTTAATGGTGATGTTGAAGCCTTTCTCGGCGAAATAGATGGCCAGATAAGCAATTCCTAATGCACCGATGATCAGGGCCAGAATACGGCTCTCTTCCAGTTTTTCTGACGGCGGGGCATCCGCGGGTAATTTCTTCTGAAAATCCGCCTCTTCAAGCAGTAACTTAGGGTCGATACTGACGACATCAGACGGCTTCGGCGTCATCATGCGCGTGATGAACGGCATCACTACAATCAGCGCCAGCGTGATGAAGATATTAAAACCGGTAAACAGGGTATCGCCGACGGGGATCAACCCCGCGACATGCTCAACCGGGTTTCCCGGCGTTGCTGCCAGCAACGGCATTGAGCCGGAGAAACCGCCGCCCCAGGTGAGAAAACCGATGTAGGCGCAGGCAATCAGCAGCGGATAATCGGAACCAGGGACCCGTCGGGCGACTTCACGGGCAAACATCGCCCCAACGACCAGACCGAAACCCCAGTTGATCACACAGGCAACCGAACCAAAAAAAGTCACCAGCATCACACCCTGAGCGGGGGTTTTTGCTGCTGAGGCCGCCGTGCGCAGCAGGCTTTTAACCGGCCCTGAACTCGCTAACGCATGACCGGTTACGATGATCAGCGCCATCTGCATACCAAACGCCAGCAGGTTCCAGAACCCATCCCCCCAGAATTTCACCATGCTGACTGGCGTTTGCGGCGTCAGCCATAGCGCGATCCCAAAGGTCAGCAGCGTGAGCAACATTGCAAAAATCAGTGGGTCAGGAAGCCAGCGGCTGACCACGCGCGTCATAAAGCGAGATATACGGCCAATCATTCGTCACCTCGCTGGATGACCAGATCGCTGACGACGTCGAACTGCGCTTCAGTTTTCTCACGCAGAGTAGCGATATCGCAGCCTTCGACAATTTCCGTGAGCCACATTTTGCCATCAAGGAAACGGAAGACAGCAAGCTCGGTCACCAGCATGTGCACTGCATGCTGAGCCGTGAGCGGCATCGTGCAGTGACGGAGGATTTTCGCCGAGCCATCTTTCGCACAATGTTCCATGGCGATAATCACTTTACGAGCACCCGTCACCAGATCCATCGCGCCGCCCATGCCTGGTACCATTTTGCCGGGGACGACCCAGTTGGCGAGGTTAGCCTGTTCATCGACCTGTAACCCACCGAGTACACAGGCATCGACGTGGCCACCGCGAATAAGCGCAAATGACATGGCGCTGTCAAACATGGCAGCACCCGGCAAAATTCCACACGGTTGCCCACCCGCGTTAACCAGATCAGGATGCGCGGTCGTTACCGGACCAAGTCCCAGAAAACCGTTTTCAGACTGTAGCGTTATATGAATATCATCTGGCAGGTAGTTGGCGACCATCGTCGGCAGGCCAATGCCTAAATTTACAACATCGCCATCGCGAAGCTCTTGCGCCACGCGGCGCGCAATACGTTGTTTAGCATCCATGATTAGCTCTCCTGTGGAATAACGATATGGTCGATAACGGCGCCAGGGGTGACTATCTGGTCAGGAAGAAGCTCACCTGTTTCGACCATTTCATCTGGCTCAACCAGCGTGATGTCGGCGGCGAGGGCAATCAGTGGGTTGAAATTGCGGGCGCTGAGTTGGTAGGTAAGATTGCCCAGCATGTCTGAGCGGTGAGCGCGAATAAGCGCCAGGTCTGCACGTAACGGGCGTTCGAGCAGCCAGGTTCTGCCATCAAGCGTCATGGTTTGCTTGCCGTCTTCAATTACGGTACCAACGCCGGTTGGCGTCAGAAAACCGCCGAGACCCGCGCCGCCGCAACGGATTTGCTCAATGAGAGTGCCCTGCGGAACCAGTTGGACGTCCATCTCGCCTGCAATCATGCGGCGTCCGGTTTCAGGATTGGTGCCAATGTGTGAAGCAATCACTTTGCTTACCCGACCATTGACGATCAATGGTCCGATCCCGGTATCGACAAATGCGGTATCGTTGGCAATTAGCGTCAGATCCCTGACGCCAGATTCAAGTAAGGCTTCGACAAGGCGAGGCGGTGTGCCAACACCCATAAAGCCACCGACCATGATGGTCATGCCGTCACGAAAGAAGCCTGCGGCGTCTTGTAAGGTAATCAGTTTTGTTTTCATTATGTTTCCCTTTGACATACTCCATTTTGGGTACGCTCAGGGAATTGCAAGCAGGGTGCCAGAATGATAATACAGATGTGAAAATTTCTAACTCATTGAGTTATATTGATTATTTTTAAGCGGGATGTGAGCGGGAAGTCAATGAACTATGCAGAGTTTTGCGCAGTGTGCAAAATTCTGCATAGCAAATTTTGTCTCAGGAACCTGACGGGTCGATACCATATTCTTGTAATTTATACATCAGGGCGCGTCGGCTGATCCCCAACATTAGCGCGGTGCGGGTTCGGTTTCCGTCCTGCTGTTCGAGGACTTCAACAATGATCCGTTTTTCTTCGCGTTTAATCTCTTCTTTCAGGTTCCGCTCTCCGGTCTGGGCGGGTTTTACTTCCGTTATTGCGCTTACGGGAGAGCGGAACTGGGCGGGCAGGTCTTCAGCAAAAATTACCGCACCGGTATTCATGACCACCGCGCGTTCGATCACGTTGGACAGTTCGCGAATATTTCCCGGCCATGGCCAGGCCGTGAGGATTGACATGGCTGTCGGATCAATTTCAATGATATCTCGCTGATTTTCCGAACTGAATTTTTGTAAAAAATGGTTAGCTAACAGAGCGATGTCTTCACGGCGTTCACGTAATGGGGGCAGGGCCAGATGAATCACGTTTAGCCGATAAAACAAGTCTTCGCGGAAGGTTCCTTCTTTTACCATTGTGTACAGGCAGCGATTGGTGGCGGCAATAATACGAATATCAACGCGAATGGTTTGATGCCCACCGATGCGTTCGAATTCTCGTTCCTGCAAAATTCGTAGTAGTTTCGCCTGTAGAACCAGCGGCATCTCACCAATTTCATCAAGCAACAGCGTCCCCTGATGAGCGCGTTCGAACAATCCTTGCCGTAATGTCTGCGCGCCGGTAAATGCGCCTTTTTCATGACCAAACAGCTCGCTCTCCAGCAATGATTCTGGTAATGCGGCACAGTTTATTTTTATAAACGGACCGCTGGAACGTCGGCTGTTGTAATGGATTGCGCGGGCTATCAGTTCTTTCCCCGTGCCGCTTTCGCCGCTAACCAGTACATTTGCCTGTGAGAGCGCGATTTTTGCCGTATCTTTGCAAATATCCATCATCAGCGGGCTGGTCGTCAGGATATGCCCCCACTGCCAGCTGGTGCTGAGGGCCTGATGAAGACTGCGGATCTCCTGCTTCATCGCCTGTAACTGCAATGCGCGTTGAATCACCAGGTTAAGTTCGTCCAGGTCAAACGGCTTAATCACGTAGTCAAATGCGCCACTACGTAATGCCTCTACTGCCGTTTCTACTTCGGCGTAGGCCGTCATCAGAATGACGGGGATCCGTGGCTGCTGGGTTCGCATGATTTTCAGTGCGTCGATTCCATCCATTTCTGGCATACGAATGTCCATCAGCACCACATCGGGCTGTGTGTCAGCAAACAGGCTAAGCGCTGCTTTGCCGTCGCTGGCACAGTGTGTCTCATGTCCTTGCAGCGAAAAGGCCGTGGTAAGCATACGGCGGACATTTTCTTCGTCATCAACGATGAGAATACGGTATGTGGTTTTCATTCTGACGAGGTTCCCTGAGGATTGATCGGTAAAATAAGAGTGAAAGTTGCGCCGCAGCCAGGCATGCTGACTACATGGATGTCCCCTTGATGAGCATTGATTATGCGCTGGCTCAGTGCCAGTCCCAGACCTGTGCCTGACGCTTTTGTGGTAAAGAATGGATCGAATATTTTCTTCTGTAAGGCGATATCAATCCCACTGCCATTATCCTCAATCATTACTGCCTGCTGCGAAGCGGTGTATTGCCAGGTACGGATCCGAATTTCACCTCGTGCGCCTATCGCCTGTACTGCATTGATTAAAATATTCAGGATCACCTGTTTGAGCAGTTCTCGATCGGCGACGATCGCTGTCAGGCTGGCATCTAATTCTGTTGTAAAGCTGATACGGGCCTGAATACCGGAGGTTTGCACGAGGATCAGCGTCTCTTCAATCAGCGCATTGAGTCGAACCTGTTGCCACTGGCTTTGCCGCGGGCGTGAGAAGTCCAACAGTTGCTGGATAACTTTATTAATTGAATCAATTTCATTTAGCACAACGGATAAATACTCCTGATGCTCCGGCTGAGAAGTTTGCTGGCGGATGATCTGGACATACCCGCGTATTGCCGTCAGAGGATTACGTACCTCATGGGCCACCCCGGCCATTAGTTCACCGAGTGTGGCGAGCCTTTCTGTTTGTGCCAGCCGGCGTTGTGTCTCTTTGCGGGCTGTTAAATCTGAGAAGATCACCAGTGCGCCGATCAACTCGCCATGAGCGTTATGGATTCGGCTGGTGGTGACGCTTATCTCAATAGTTCGTTCACGCCCAGGAAAGCTGACCTCCAGCGCGACATGCTCGGTACCGTACTCCAGGGTATCCAGCACCGGGCTGTAGAACCCTGTGTTAGCAAACAGCTTTGCATAGGATTGCCCAACCAGCTCATGTAGCTTATAGCCTGTTATCTGCTCCGCCGCCGGGTTCATGGTGGTGACGTCACCCTGTCTGTCGATTGCAATGACGCCATCTGCGGCGTTCTCAATAATCAGATCGTTAAGCGTTTTGGTTTCGCGTAATGTTTGTGCCAGCGCATTGACGCTGCGGCTAATTTGTCCCAACTCGCCGGGCAGGTTGGGAAGACGAGCTGGTGTTTTTTGCGCCAGCGTCGAGAGCCCGTCAGTGATGATGTCGATATTGGCGCCGAATCGGCGTGAAAAGAGAACGATAAGTAGCAGGCTGCTGACTAATCCGCCTGCCAGAACGGCAATGATCCTGACGTCCATTCGCCAGGCCTGCTGGCGGATATCTTCCGTCAGTTCGTTAGCCCAGATATAACCAATGACTTCGCCATGCCGTTCTATTGGGATCATTGAGTTGAGAATGTCACCGCGAACTTGTCGTCCTGAATAGACTACAGGGGTGTTGTTGTCCATCACCTCATGTCCTGGATGGTCTGGCGCGATGGTGATACCAACATTGCTTTGATAAAGCGCAGAGGGTGCATAGGTGATAATCGCATCCAGCGCTTTGTGGTAATACCCTGCACCCACGCCGGGAAACGCCTGTGTGATCCGTTCTGTAATGGAGCTCAGCTCTTCATTAAGCGCACGAATACGCGCTTCACGCGGCAGATTATCGAAGTGGCTAAAGCGATCGCCCAACTCATCGTTCAGCAGGGTTACTACCGATGATAATTTTTTCTCTTTTTCAGATAAGACTGCTGAACGGCCTTCGGTTTCTACGATATAACCAATAGATATTGTTGGTACAATAACCATCAGAATGGCCATCATGATCATCTGATTGCGTAAACGTCGCGGATATAAGCGGCATATGAGCCCTTTCAGATTGCGCATCATGACATCCATGTAGTGTGTTTGGTCAAACACGATTATCACGGGTTGAGGCAACGGTTTCTCAGCGGTCTATCATACTCCCGCAAAGAGATGGCATTGCGATGCGGGGCATTTCCCGCTACCTTAACCACACTTTATTGATTCCCTGAGGCGGAGCTTCGCCCTTTTGAAATACCTTGCTTCCGTTCATGCAACCCTAAAAGTTTCACGCTATCTGTTCAGGGCGCTGGCGCTACTGGTTTGGCTTCTGATTGCTTTTGCTTCAGTGTTCTACATTGTGAATGCGTTGCATCAGAGAGAGTCTGAGATTCGTCAGGAGTTTAACCTCAGCTCCGATCAGGCCCAACGCTACATTCAGCGCACTTCTGACGTGATAAAAGAGCTGAAATATATTGCTGAAAATCGCTTAACGGCGGAAAACGGTGTGATGTCCCAACGGGCACGGGACGATAAAACCGTCGTGCCTAATTTTGAGCCGTTGTTTGCCGATTCCGACTGTACGGTAATGGGGAATACCTGGCGGGGATCGCTGGAATCGCTGGCGTGGTTTATGCGCTACTGGCGAGACAATTTTTCTGCCGCTTACGATTTGAATCGTGTGTTCCTGATCGGCAGTGATAACCTCTGCATGGCCAATTTCGGCCTGCGTGATATGCCTGTCGAACGTGACGTCGCTCTGAAAGCGCTACATGAGCGCATCATCAAATACCGTAACGCGCCACAGGAAGAAAACGGCAATAACCTGTTCTGGATAAGCCAGGGACCGCGTCCCGGTGTAGGGTATTTTTATGCGCTTACACCAGTTTATCTGGCGAATCGCCTGCAGGCGATGTTGGGTGTGGAGCAGCCGATTCGTATGGAGAATTTCTTCACACCAGGCAACTTGCCGATGGGTGTGACAATTCTCGATGAAAATGGTCATGCGCTGATTTCGCTGACCGGTCCAGAAGGCAATGTCAAAGCCGAACCACGCTGGATGCAGGAACGCTCCTGGTTTGGTTATACGCCGGGTTTTCGTGAGCTGGTGTTGAAGAAAAATCTGCCGCCATCATCACTCAGCATTGTCTATTCCGTTCCGGTTGATATGGTACTGGAGCGGATCCGCATGCTGATCCTGAACGCGATTCTGCTGAATGTGCTGGTGGGTGCGGCACTATTTATGCTCATGCGTATGTATGAGCGACGTATCTTCATTCCTGCGGAAAGTGACGCGCAGCGACTGGAAGAACATGAGCAGTTTAACCGTAAAATTGTTGCTTCCGCGCCGGTCGGCATTTGTATTCTGCGCACCATAGACGGCATTAACATCCTGAGCAATGAGCTGGCTCATACCTACCTGAACATGCTGACGCATGAGGACCGGCAACGGCTAACGCAAATTATCTGCGGCCAGCAGGTTAATTTTGTTGATGTGCTAACCAGCAATAATACCAATCTGCAAATCAGCTTTGTGCACTCACGTTATCGCAATGAAAACGTAGCGATTTGTGTACTGGTGGATGTCAGCGCTCGCGTCAAAATGGAAGAGTCGTTGCAGGAGATGGCTCAGGCGGCGGAACAGGCAAGCCAGTCTAAATCGATGTTCCTGGCGACGGTGAGCCATGAGCTGCGTACCCCGCTGTATGGCATTATCGGTAATCTCGACCTGCTGCAAACGAAGGAACTTCCTGATGGGGTGGATCGCCTGGTGACGGCGATGAATAACTCCTCCAGTCTGTTGCTGAAAATTATTAGCGATATTCTCGACTTCTCGAAAATCGAATCTGAACAGCTGAAGATTGAGCCGCGTGAGTTTTCACCGCGAGAAGTGATGAACCATATTACTGCCAACTACCTGCCGCTGGTGGTTCGCAAGCAACTTGGGTTGTACTGTTTTATCGAACCGGATGTGCCGGTGGCGTTAAATGGTGATCCGATGCGCCTGCAGCAGGTGATTTCTAACCTGTTGAGCAATGCGATTAAATTCACCGATACCGGCTGTATTGTGCTGCATGTGCAGTGCAGCGGGGACTACCTCAGTATTCGCGTGCGTGATACCGGTGTGGGCATTCCGGCCAAAGAGGTCGTGCGCCTGTTTGATCCTTTCTTCCAGGTGGGGACAGGGGTGCAGCGCAATTTCCAGGGAACCGGGCTGGGGCTGGCAATTTGTGAAAAACTGATCAGCATGATGGACGGAGATATCTCCGTTGATTCTGAACCGGGAATGGGCAGCCAGTTTACGTTGCGTATTCCACTTTATGGTGCGCAATACCCGCTGAAAAAAGGGGCTGAAGGCCTTGCGGGTACGCGTTGCTGGCTGGCGGTGCGTAACGCCTCGCTGTATCACTTTATCGAAACCAGCCTGGCGAGTGCGGGGATGACAGTACTGCGCTATGAAGGTCAGCAGCCTGAGGCGGATGATGTACTGATTGCTGATGATGCGCAGGAACAGGCCTGGAAGGGGCGAGCAGCGGTTATTTTCTGCCGTCTCCATATTGGTATTCCGCTGGAAAGAGCGCCGGGTGAGTGGGTGCACAGTGTGGCATCACCGCACGAGTTGCCTGTGCTATTGGCGCATATTTACAGCGTTGAACTGGGCAATGAAGAACTTTCCAGCGCGCTACCAGCCCCGGATAAGATCGGTAGCACGAACGATGACATGATGATTCTGGTGGTCGACGATCATCCGATAAACCGCCGTTTGTTGGCCGATCAACTGGGATCGCTGGGATATCAGTGTAAAACTGCTAATGACGGTGTGGATGCGCTAAATGTATTGAGCAAAAACCATATCGACATTGTGCTGAGTGACGTCAATATGCCGAATATGGACGGTTATCGTCTGACGCAGCGCATTCGCCAGTTGGGCTTAACGTTGCCGGTTGTCGGTGTGACGGCTAATGCGTTAGCAGAAGAGAAGCAGCGATGCCTGGAGTCAGGTATGGATAGCTGTTTGTCCAAGCCTGTGACGTTAGATGTGCTGAAGCAAACGCTGGCGGTCTACGCAGAGCGGGTCAGAAAAACGCGGGTATAAAAAATGCCTGATAAGCGTAACGCGCTATCAGGCATTTCTGAGCTTAGAGCCAGGCTCTAAGTGAATTAGTCTTTGTCTGACGGACTCAACGTCACGGACGACAGGTAATTCAGCAATGCAATATCGTTTTCCACACCGAGCTTCATCATCGCAGACTTTTTCTGGCTACTGATGGTTTTAATGCTGCGGTTGAGTTTTTTAGCGATTTCAGTGACCAGGAAACCTTCGGCAAACAGGCGCAGGACTTCGCTCTCTTTTGGTGACAAACGTTTGTCACCATAACCGCTGGCACTGATTTTCTCCAGCAGGCGAGAGACGCTTTCCGGGGTAAATTTCTTGCCCTTTTGCAGCGCAGCCAGCGCTTTCGGCAGGTCAGTTGGCGCACCTTGTTTAAGGACGATCCCTTCAATATCGAGATCCAGTACTGCGCTCAGGATAGCCGGGTTGTTGTTCATGGTAAGAACGATAATCGACAGGCTCGGGAAATGACGCTTGATGTATTTAATTAACGTGATCCCGTCACCGTATTTATCTCCAGGCATGGAGAGGTCGGTAATCAACACATGGGCATCTAATTTTGGCAAATTGTTGATTAGTGCAGTGGAGTCTTCAAATTCGCCGACAACATTCACCCACTCGATTTGCTCAAGTGATTTACGAATGCCGAACAGCACAATCGGATGGTCATCGGCAATAATTACGTTCATAGTGTTCATGTATTGGGCTACCTTGCTACAGCAAGCTCTTGACGTAATTGTCAATGTCGCTGATATACTTTTCTATACCTGGAGCATCCTTCTCTTGAATAAGATGTTCCAGCGCTTCACATAACTGCTTGCCGGGTACCAAATTAAGCATGGCAAACACGCCTTTCAGGCGATGGGCGGTTTGAGCTAACGCAGCGAAATCACTGGTTGCTGCCTCAGTATACAACCTCTTAACATCATCCGGTACTGTGTCCACAAAGAGCGCATAGTAACCGCTGGCATGAAGTTCGGCGTTTTCATCTCCGCCGAGAGGGAGTTGTTGGATCTCTTCCTGCGCCAGTTGTTCTTCAATTAGCGCCAGGACAGCTTCCTGCATCGCATTGCTCATATTAAAGTTGACGCGCAACTGACCAGGGCCAATTTTCCTCACGCCAGACTCATCATCGCTTAAAAGCAAGCCCGAGGCAGTAAGATTAGACGGATTATCAGTTAAAAAGAGATCATATTCTTGACTATTTAACCGTTCATCGGGCGTGATGCAGGTTGCTCCCCAGTTTTCTAACTGACGTAACACAATGCTACGTACGTCATTAGAGGTGACATCAACCATCACGCAGACGTCATCCAACAGGCGTTCTTCAATGTCAGCATGCTGGTCATGCAGTGGCATTTTAACATGGACTATATAGCGTGTTCCAAGTTCTTCCCGTGCTTTAATATTCAGGTGTCCGCCCAGTTTACGGGCTAATTGATCGCACAGCCAAAATGTTAGTGGATTTGCTTTACCGTAGCGATCGCTCTGCGTTTCATTAATGAACGGGAAATGCAGATTATCAATTTCATTTAACGTGATCCCTTCACCAGTATCCAGAATACGGAAGGTCAGACGTTCTGCTTCCGACTCGTCCTGGTCAACCTCGAGGGTAATTTTACCAATTTGGGTAGTGGTTACCGCATACTGAATCAGCAGCATCAGAATGCGGCGCAAAGCATCGCGGTCGCCACGGCGCTCGTCACTGGCGCTGAGGTGATTTTTGATTAGCAACTGTAGCCCTTTACGTTTAATCACCGGCAGAACTTCAGGGACCACTTCATCAATTAACGTCTGAATGGAAAACAGCGTTGGGTCGCTTTTCCAGGTGTCGCTCTCCAGAATATTAGCCAACTGGATTTCATCCACCATACGAACCAGAATATCAGCCTGATTTGCCAGCTTCTGACTGTCAGGCGTATTTAGCGCGGCAGCGTTGACGGCAAGTATTCTGGCGGGTTCTTTCAGAGCACTGCCTATATTCTGCATAAAGGCAGCGCGGGCCTGTTGGTTTTTCTCATACAGACGCTGTGCTTGTTTCAGCTTTTTATTAACCAGAATTTCTCTGTCCTGGTCACGAATGATAAAGATCTGTGTACGCGGTGAAATCTGACTGCGGAACAGCCTGATTTCATACAGTTCATTATTAATAGTGGCTTGAATCATGCCCTGATGCTGTTCCGCCATGCTGGTAATGTTTTGCAGATTTAAATGCGGCAGCAGGTGGTCGGCAATTTTATTACTGATGACCGTACGGTTCGCCTCCTGGTCATGTACCAGTAAACCCAGAGGCAGCAGGGAAACAATCTCTTCATTAATGGCCCGCAGAACGCGTAATTCATTATTGGCGGCAAGGTTTGGCGCCACGTCGGTCGAGCGGGCAGGGAGGTGGCGAAAGGTGGTATAGCCAAACAGCGCCAGGGCAAGCAGGGCGATATTCAGTAATAGCGGTAGCAGGATGCTTTGCAAAGATTCAAGGAGCAATGAACCAAACGGTACCTGCCAGACAAGTCGCATATCCGTTGAGTTCAGCGCAGAGGAGATCTCAATTTTACTGTTGTTAAAGCTGATACTGACGCTGTCAGGTGATTCTTTTTCATTAAGATGTTCGGCCGTTGAGGTGGCATCCGGTTCCAGATGGAAGCTGTCCAGCGGCATTCCTGGTGGGATAAGATCATTAATTGGCAAATCAAAAGCGACGACGGTTGCCAGATGCCCCGGCTGATTAAATGTAGTACGTAGCGTGAAGTAATGTCCGTTTTGCCAGGCCAGGCGGCGCAGGGAGGAGAAGCTTTCACGTTCGTCCAGCGCGTTGGCCTGCTGCAGCATTTCAGCACGGCGTGAATCGACGATATTACCTATCGTTGACTCTTTAAAGCCGGAAGAGAGATCTTTTAGCGGCAGCGTTGAAATAAGGATCAGGCTATTGTCCTGACCATTCAGATAATACATTGACCACGGAATATTCTCCGCTCCCCACAGCGTATCCAGATAGGTCGAAATGCGCTGGGTCATCTCCAGCGTCGAGCTGTCGTGTGAACCGAAAATAAGCGCTTCGGTCTTTCTGCGGGGTTTTTCAAGATAGTAAACATCTTGTTTAAGGCGAGTCTCTTGTAGCCCGTCGGCGGTAGAGGAGGTGGTTGTGGCGGCAATGTTGTCATAGATCTGCCAGGTTACGTACCGCCAGGTATCGACCCTTTTATGGATAGCATGAGTGATATCAACTATCTGATAGCTTTTATCTTTTAACCAGGTGTTGACCGCACTCTGGACCATCACGCCCATCATCACCAACAGCACAACGATCAGTAATAAGAAGAAACGGGTAATACTTCCCGGCAACAGGGAGAATCGGGTAGAAACCGTTGTGTCTGACTGACTCATTCGTGTTTATGACCTGTTAAAACGACGCTAAAGATGATGGGGCAGTATAAAGGGTAATGTATGAATTGCCATACTAACGCAACGCCCGTAGTACAGCATTTTTTACCGCGCATTTCGCTGCTGCCATAGCGCTGTAAAGGTGTACAGCGTACAGAGTGAGGTACAAATATAAATGCAAGACCTAAGAATTTAGCATTAAATAACAAGAAATTATTTAATGGATTTATACGTGATGAATGCGAGATGAGAGGGTTAATAATCGTTATAGTTTAGGAGAGTTAGCACAGGTTGGTAAGTTTTGTGTAAAGAAGGGTAAAAAAAAACCGAACGCAGAGCATTCGGTTGAAATAGGGGTAAACAGACATTCATGAATGAATGACGGTAATAAATAAAGTTAATGATGATAGCGGAACTATTTTAGTTGCGAGTGAAGATTTTGTTTTGTCATTCAGTGCTATGAATAAATCTAACTCAATTATTTGATTTTTAAGAATTTTGCAATGAATCTTGATTATTCGTGCTTATTTTGGCTGTTTTTTACATTTAAAAAAGTTCCCTTATATTAATATTTTGAAACATCTATGGTGATAAATGAAACACCTTAAAAGTTTTAGTATCATATTCGTGTTGGATTATTCTGTGTTTTTGCGGAGAATGAAGTTGCCGACTGGTTAATGAACGTTAATCAGTATGCAGTGGCATAAAAAAGCAATAAAGGCATATAACAGAGGGTTAATAACATGAAAGTTAAAGTACTGTCCCTCCTGGTACCAGCTCTGCTGGTGGCAGGCGCAGCAAATGCGGCTGAAATTTACAACAAAGACGGCAACAAATTAGACCTGTACGGCAAAGTCGATGGTCTGCACTATTTCTCCGATAACAAAGGTGATGATGGTGATAAAACTTACATGCGTATCGGCTTCAAAGGCGAAACCCAGGTTAACGATCAACTGACCGGTTACGGCCAGTGGGAATACCAGATTCAGGGTAACCAGAGTGAAGCCAGCAACGACGCCTGGACGCGTGTGGCATTCGCAGGTCTGAAATTCGCTGATGCAGGTTCTTTCGATTATGGTCGTAACTATGGCGTGACTTATGATGTTACGTCCTGGACTGACGTCCTGCCAGAATTTGGCGGCGACACCTACGGTGCTGATAACTTCATGCAGCAGCGTGGTAACGGTTATGCGACTTACCGTAACACTGATTTCTTCGGCCTGGTTGATGGTCTGAACTTTGCTCTGCAGTACCAGGGTAAAAATGGTAGCGTAAGCGGTGAAAACGTAAGTGGTCGTAGCCTGCTGACTCAGAATGGTGACGGTTACGGCGGATCACTGACTTATGATCTGGGTGCTGGCTTCGGTATCGGTGGTGCGATTACTACCTCTAAACGTACTGCTGACCAAAATGCTGTTGGCGTATACGGCAACGGCGATCGTGCAACGGTTTATACCGGTGGCCTGAAATACGATGCGAACAACGTATACCTGGCAGCACAGTACTCCCAGTCTTACAACGCTACCCGTTTCGGTACCTCTAATGGCAGCAACCAGACTGCTGCTTATGGCTTCGCAGACAAAGCACAAAACTTTGAAGTTGTGGCTCAGTACCAGTTTGATTTCGGTCTGCGTCCGTCCGTTGCTTACCTGCAGTCAAAAGGTAAAGACATCAGCAATGGCTTCACTAACTTCGGTGACCAGGACATCGTGAAATATGTTGATGTTGGCGCGACTTACTACTTCAACAAAAACATGTCTACCTATGTTGATTACAAAATCAACCTGCTGGATGACAATGCGTTCACCCAGGCTGCAGGCATTGCTACCGATGATATCGTAGCACTGGGTCTGGTTTACCAGTTCTAATCTGCATTTATCTCTGTCAAAGGGCCTGCGGGCCCTTTTTTAATGCCGTTTTTCTGACGTACAAACAACTATTTTTGGTGTACTCTTGCGCCCGTTTGCATGAGGATAATCACGTATGGATATGAATTTTTGTCGTTTAGCCCTGTTGGCTGCAACGATCTTTTTTGTCGGGTGCGATGAGGCCCCGAAATCGGCTCAGCTCCCGTCACCGACCGCCACGGTACTGGAAGGTAAAACAATGGGAACCTTCTGGCGGGTCAGTGTGGTGGGAATAGATGCCAAACGCGCCGGGGAATTGCAGGCGAAGATCCAGACTCAGCTTGATGCTGACGATCAGCTTCTCTCTACCTATAAAAACGATTCTGCATTGATGCGCTTTAACCTGTCGAAAAGCCTTTCACCATGGCCGGTAAATGACGCGTTGGCGGATATTGTAACGTCTGCGTTACGTATCGGCGCAAAAACGGATGGGGCTATGGACATCACCGTTGGGCCGCTGGTCAATCTGTGGGGGTTTGGTCCGGATCAGCAACCTGTACATATTCCTGCTCAGGCGCAAATTGATGCAGCAAAAGCGAAGACTGGCCTTTCGCATCTGAAGGTCGTTAATGAGGCCCATCAGAACTACCTGCAAAAAGATTTGCCGGAATTGTACGTTGATCTCTCCACCGTGGGAGAAGGTTATGCCGCTGATCATCTGGCCCGCCTGATGGAACAAGAGGGGATCGCTCGTTATCTGGTCTCCGTGGGCGGTGCGCTGAACAGCCGGGGAATGAACGCCGAGGGGCATCCGTGGCGTGTGGCGATTCAGAAACCAACCGATCGCGAAAACGCGGTGCAGGCGATTGTGGATATTAACGGGCACGGGATCAGTACTTCCGGTAGTTACCGTAATTATTACGAACTGGATGGCAAGCGTCTGTCACATGTTATCGATCCGCAATCCGGTCGACCGATCGAACACAATCTGGTGTCCGTGACGGTAATTGCTCCGACGGCGCTTGAAGCCGACGGCTGGGATACCGGACTGATGGTTCTCGGAACGGATAAAGCCAAAGAGGTCGTGCGTCGTGAAGGGCTGGCAGTTTATATGATCGTGAAAGAGGGCGATGAGTTTAAAACCTGGATGTCGCCGCAGTTTAAAAGCTTTCTGGTCAGCGACAAAAATTAAAAAGCAAGAATACGGGTTTTTGCATCATGCAATGCGGACACACTGAGCCTAAGCGCTATGCTTAACCAAGGAGTCCAAAATGAAAAATATTTTACGCCTGACTGATGATGACCGCTGGCAGTCTGTGTTGGATCGCGACACAGACGCCGACGGTCAGTTTGTCTTTGCTGTTCAAACTACCGGTATTTTTTGTCGTCCCTCCTGCCGGGCGAAACATGCGCTGCGCAAAAACGTCAGCTTCTTTGCGGATGCACAGCAGGCACTGGCTGCCGGGTATCGACCGTGTAAACGCTGTCAGCCGGACAAAGACAATGCGCAACAACATCGGTTGGATAAGATTACCCGCGCCTGTCAGCTTTTAGAGCAAGAGTCCCCCCTCACGCTGGATGAATTAGCGCAACAGGTGGCGATGAGCCCGTTCCATTTACATCGTCTGTTCAAAGCGACAACAGGAATGACCCCGAAAGCGTGGCAGCAGTCCTGGCGCGCTCGTCGTCTGCGCGATGCGCTGGCGAAAGGGGAGCCGATAACGCAGGCGATCCTTAACGCCGGGTTCCCCGACAGCAGCAGCTACTATCGTAAAGCGGATGCGGCGCTGGGCATGACGGCGAAACAATTTCGTAAAGGCGGCGACAGAGTATCTGTGCGCTACGCGCTTACGGACAGTGCTCTGGGTCGCTGCCTGGTGGCGGAAAGTGAACGCGGTATCTGTGCGATTTTACTTGGCGATGACGATGCAACGTTGATAGCGGAGTTCCGCGAACTGTTTCCCACCGCGCTTGACGAACCTGCAGATGCGCAATTCCAACTACATGTGCGTGAGGTGATTGCCGTGATTAACACGCGCAACAGACCACTGTCCTTACCACTGGATATCCGGGGAACCGCATTCCAGCAGCAGGTGTGGCAGGCGCTACGCGCTATTCCCTGTGGTGAGACGGTTAGCTATCAGCAGCTGGCCAGCGCAATCGGCAAACCGAAGGCTGTTCGCGCGGTGGCCAGCGCCTGCGGGGCGAATAAGCTGGCGATTGTGATCCCGTGTCATCGGGTGATCCGCGGTGATGGTGCGCTTTCGGGATATCGTTGGGGCGTTGCGCGTAAGGCACAACTCCTGCAACGTGAAACTACCGGCGAGGAAACATAATGCTCGATCTCTTTGCAGATGCGAAACCCTGGCAAGAGCCACTGGCATCCGGTGCGGTAATTTTGCGACGTTTTGCGTTTGACGCCGCACCTTCCTTACTACAGGCGATCTCATCCGTCGCCACCTTGTCGCCTTTTCGCCAGATGGTTACGCCCGGCGGTTATACGATGTCGGTGGCGATGACCAACTGTGGTCATCTGGGCTGGACGACGGATCAGCACGGTTACCTTTATTCTCCGGTTGATCCGCTGACTGGCGCAGGCTGGCCGCCATTACCGGACGTTTTTGTCGACCTGTGTCAACAGGCAGCAATTGCCGCAGGTTATCCTGACTTTCACCCGGATGCGTGCTTGATTAACCGCTATAACCCCGGCGCAAAACTGTCGTTACATCAGGATAAAGACGAACCCGATCTGCGAGCGCCTATTGTATCTGTGTCGCTGGGTTTACCGGCGATCTTTCAGTTTGGTGGTTTGCAGCGTAATGATCCGTTAAAACGTTTGCTGCTGGAACATGGTGATGTGGTGGTATGGGGAGGGAAATCGCGTCTGTTTTACCATGGTATCCAGCCGCTTAAGACGGGGTATCATCCGTTGACGGCCGACTGTCGTTACAATCTGACATTTCGACAGGCGGGTAAAGCGGAATAAAAATAAGAATTATTATTGCTGTAAGCGTTGAGATGTTTAAACTGCGGGCTGTTAATACTTGTCCGGGTTGTACACATGGAACTTTTACTTCTTGTCTGGCGGCAGTATCGCTGGCCATTTATCAGCGTAATGGCGCTCAGCCTTGCCAGCGCTGCGCTGGGAATTGGGCTGATTGCGTTTATAAATCAGCGCCTGATTGAGACGGTCGACACCACGCTGATGGTGCTGCCGGAGTTTCTCGGCCTGCTGCTGTTACTTATGGTCGTCACGCTTGGCTCACAGCTGGCGCTGACCACGCTGGGCCACCACTTTGTCTACCGCCTGCGTAGCGAATTTATCAAACGTATACTGGATACCCACGTTGAGCGCATCGAGCAGCTTGGTAGCGCCTCATTACTGGCCGGTTTAACCAGTGATATCCGCAACATTACCATCGCTTTCGTCCGTCTGCCTGAGCTGGTACAGGGAATTGTTTTGACCGTAGGATCGGCGGCGTATCTGGCGATGCTGTCGACCAAAATGCTGCTGGTAACGGCAATCTGGATGGCGATCACTATCTGGGGCGGGTTTGTACTGGTGGCGCGGGTGTACAAACATATGGCTACCCTGCGTGAAACAGAAGACAAGTTGTATAACGATTATCAGACGGTGCTGGAAGGGCGCAAAGAACTGACGCTCAACCGTGAACGTGCCGAGCATATCTTTAACCAATTGTACGTCCCGGATGCCAAAGAGTATCGCCATCATATTATCCGTGCCGATACCTTCCACCTGAGCGCAGTCAACTGGTCCAACATTATGATGCTGGGCGCTATTGGCCTGGTGTTCTGGATGGCTAATAGTCTGGGCTGGGCAGATACCGCAGTGGCGGCGACCTATTCGCTGACGCTGCTGTTCCTGCGTACGCCGTTACTCTCTGCCGTCGGCGCGCTGCCCACATTGCTCACCGCGCAGGTGGCTTTCAACAAACTGAATAAGTTCTCACTGGCACCATTCAAGGCAGAGTTTCCGCGACCAACCGCGTTTCCGAACTGGCAAACGCTGGAAATGCGCAATGTGGTATTTCACTATCAGGATAATGCGTTCTCCGTTGGGCCGATTAATCTGACCATCCATCGTGGCGAACTGCTCTTCCTGATTGGCGGCAACGGCAGCGGAAAATCTACGCTGGCGATGCTGCTTACCGGATTGTACCAGCCGCAGTCTGGTGAGATTTTACTGGATGGCAAGGCGGTAGCGATTGAAAAACCAGAAGATTATCGCAAGCTATTCTCGGCGGTGTTCACCGACGTCTGGTTGTTCGACAAACTGTTGGGCCCTGAAGGGAGAGACGCAAATCCGCAACTGGTGGCGAAGTGGTTGGATCATCTGAAGATGGCGCACAAGCTGGAATTGAATGATGGTCGCATCCTCAATCTGAAGCTGTCTAAAGGGCAGAAAAAACGTGTGGCGCTGCTACTGGCATTAGCGGAGGAGCGCGACATTATTCTGCTGGATGAATGGGCTGCCGATCAGGACCCGCACTTCCGCCGTGAATTTTATCAGGTGCTGTTGCCATTAATGCAGGAAATGGGCAAAACCATTTTCGCCATCAGCCATGACGATCATTACTTTATTCATGCCGATCGTCTGCTGGAGATGCGCAACGGGCAGCTTACCGAGTTAATGGGTGATGAACGCGACGCCGCATCGCGTGATGCAGTAGCCCGTACAGCCTGATCCCATAGGCCGGATAAGGAGCTACCGGCCTACGGTTAACACTCTCATCCGCCGTTTTTTTATCCAACCGGCGGCTCAGTTTATTGTTATTTACATAATTCAGCATCATGATTAACGATATTTCAAATCATGGATTTATGATTAATGTCTGTAATAAATAAAAACAGCGCCAGGCTGCGTGATGAAGAACGTGCGCGTCTGATCTGGCTGCTGACCACTGATAAAGCCATTATTTCTACACTGTTGGGCAAGCTTACCCTGGCTGAGCAATATGACGTCGGTACATTAGCCGACGATATTGCTGAGGTAGGGGCGCTGGTGGCCCACCTGCCACCGCCCGATTTGGCCGATACCCTCGAAGCGTTACCCTCTGAAGAACGTCATGCCCTGTGGCGACTGGTCGAAAGTGAAAAACGCGGAAATGTGCTGCTTGAGGCGTCAGAAAACGTCTGGGACGATCTGATCGATGAGATGACCGACCGCGAGTTGCTGGACGCGTTGCAATATCTCGATATCGATGAACAGATTTATCTGGTGCAGCATTTGCCACGCAACCTGACAGGCCGACTGCTGGCATCGTTGCCGGCAGAGGAGCGGGCGCGTGTGCGCCAGGTGATGCACTACGAGAAGAATCGCGTCGGCGCGATTATGGAGTTCGAAGTCATCACCGTGCGCCCGGACGTGACGCTGGAAGTGGTACAGCGCTATCTGCGACGGTTGGGGAAAATGCCGGAAAACACCGATAAACTCTTCGTGACCGATCGCAATAAAGTCCTCGTAGGCGAACTGACGTTGACCTGTATTTTGCTTAATGATGTGCAGCGCAAAGTCAGCGAGGTGATGGAAGACGATCCGCTCACCTTCGCTCCGGAGGATATCGCAGAAAACGCGGCACGAACGTTTGAACGTGACAACCTGGTCAGTGCGGCGGTGGTGGATCCATCAGGTAAGCTGATGGGCCGTTTGACCATCGATGAGATCGTCGATGTGGTATATGAAGAAACCGACACCGATCTGCGCCGGATGGGGGGGTTAAGCGCCGAAGAGGATGTGTTCGCCCCGGTCACTAAAGCAGTAAAAACCCGTTGGGCATGGCTGGCGATTAACCTCTGCACGGCATTTATCGCCTCACGAGTCATCGACGGTTTTGAACACACGATTTCACAACTGGTGGCGCTGGCTTCGTTGATGCCTATCGTGGCGGGAATCGGCGGTAATACCGGCAATCAAACCATCACCATGATCGTCCGCGCGCTGGCGCTGCAAAATATTCAGCCCGGTAACCTGACGTTCCTGATCCTGCGTGAGATGGGCGTGGCGTTGATCAACGGCCTCGTCTGGGGCGGGATTATGGGGGGGATTACCTGGTGGCTGTATGATGATATGGCGCTTGGTGGCGTTATGACCCTGGCGATGATGCTTAACCTGCTGATGGCGGCATTGATGGGGGTAATCATTCCGATGACGATGGTGAAACTCGGGCGCGACCCGGCTGTCGGCTCAAGCGTTATGATCACCGCTATTACCGACACCGGCGGATTCTTTATTTTTCTTGGTTTGGCGACGCTGTTTCTGATGTAACCACTTGTTTGCATCTGACGATACGCGGCAGAACCAGCATCATCATCACTCCGGCAACCACGCCAATCGCCAGGTTGCCGGTAGAAACCGTCGCGGCAACGGTAATCAACATTACCAGCGTTTCGGTGACTGGCATTTTCACCAGCGCGGCGGGAGTGATACTGTGCCAACTGAACGTTTTCACCGCCACAATCACCATAATGCCGGCCAGTACCGACATGGGTATTTTCGCCATTACTTCACTTAATGCGGTGACCAGCAGCAGTAATACTAATCCGGCGGCCAACGTTGAGAGTCGACTGCGTCCTTTGCCCATCTCAACGTTGACGATCGTTTGGCCAATCATCGCGCATCCGGCAATGCCGCCATAAAACCCGGCCAGAATATTAGCGATCCCCAGTCCCGCACTTTCACGGTTTTTATTCGATGGCGTGACCGTCAGATCGTCAACCAGTCTTGCGGTTAACAACGACTCCATCAAACCGACAAAGGCGATGCTTAGCGCGCAGGGCCAGATAATGGCAAAAGTTTGCCCGTTAAGTGGTACCAGCAATTGGGTTAAACCAGGTAGTCCACCGCGCATTGAACCTTCGTCACCGACGGTAGGCAACAGTTGTCCACTGGTCACGGTGAATACCGTCAACAAGACAATGGCAACCAATGGTGCGGGAATATTTTTAATGAATCGCGGTAGCCACAGTACGATCAGCAGCGTCAGGATAAACAATCCCCAGATTAACGGGCTTTTTCCCCAGAAGTGCGGGACCTGAGCAAAGAAAATCAAAATGCCCAGCGCGTTGACAAAGCCCGTCATGACGGCCGCGGGGATAAAACGCATCAGGCGTGCCATGCCTAATACGCCAAACAGGATCTGGATAAGTCCGGCCAGCACGACCGCTGGCAGAATGTACTGCACGCCGTGTAGGTGCACCATTGGGCCAATAACCAGAGCTACAGACCCCGCTGCGGCGGTAACCATTGCCGGGCGCCCCCCCAGAAAGGACATTGCCAGGCACAGTACAACGGAGGCAATCAGACTGACTTTCGGATCAACGCCAGCGATAACGGAAAAGGAGATTACTTCCGGGATCAGTGCAAGGGCGGTAACCACGCCCGCCAACATTTCGCGCACCAGTAAATGGGGCTTACGCAATACGGTTCCAACGGAATGATCTGCCGTCGCGGCAGGGGAGGGATGGAGCGCAGACATATTTACTCTCAGGTCGGAAATGGCCTGATACAGCAGACCGACAAGCATCCGTGCGGTGAATAGCAAAGCGCAGCATAGTACCCGTCTGGTGGGCAGGTTTCCAGAAATGATTGTCAATAACCCTATAAAGAATCAACTTATTAATAACATTTTTAAAATTTAAATATAATTTATAAACAATATTTAATTATTTTTACTTAAGTGTTACCGTTGGTACCGCTCGATTTTCACCTGCAATAAAAGCTAAAAAGCGATACTAAAAGTAAGGCATTAACATTATGAAAAAAGTGACTGCCATGCTCTTCACCCTGGCCGTAGGACTGAACGTTGTCTCTATGGCGGCAAAAGCGAAAGCGACTGAAGAGCAGGAAACGGATGTGCTGTTGATTGGCGGCGGCATTATGAGCGCCACACTGGGAACCTATTTACAGGAACTGGAGCCACAATGGTCAATGACCATGGTTGAGCGACTGGATGGCGTTGCTCAGGAGAGTTCGAACGGCTGGAACAATGCCGGAACGGGACACTCTGCACTCATGGAACTGAATTACACGCCTAAAAAAGCCGACGGTAGTGTCAGCATTGAAAAGGCAGTCGAAATTAACGAAGCCTTCCAGATTTCCCGCCAGTTCTGGGCGTATCAGGTCAACAATGGCGTGATGCATGAACCCCGCTCGTTTATCACCACCGTGCCACATATGAGCTTTGTCTGGGGCGACGAGAACGTGAATTTCCTGCGTGCCCGTTATACCGCACTGCAGCAGAGTACGTTGTTCCGTGGCATGCGTTACTCCGAAGATCACGCGCAAATTAAAGAGTGGGCGCCGCTGGTCATGGAAGGTCGCGATCCAAAACAGAAAGTTGCGGCAACGCGTACTGAGATTGGTACTGACGTAAACTACGGCGAAATTACGCGCCAGCTGATTGCATCGTTGCAGAAAAAACCTAATTTTGCTTTGCAGCTGAGCACCGAAGTGCGTGGGTTTAAGCGTAACGCGGATAATAGCTGGACCGTCACGGTTGCCGATCTGAAAAACAGCGAAGCGGAACACGACATCAAGGCGAAGTTTGTCTTTATTGGTGCTGGTGGCGCTGCGTTGAAACTGCTACAGGAAACCGATATCCCGGAAGCGAAAGGCTATGCCGGATTCCCGGTTGGTGGTCAGTTCCTGGTGGCGGAAAACCCGGACGTGGTCAATCGTCACCTGGCGAAAGTCTACGGTCAGGCGTCCGTTGGTGCACCGCCGATGTCCGTACCGCATATTGATACCCGCATTCTGGATGGCAAGCGCGTGGTACTGTTTGGACCATTTGCGACGTTCTCTACCAAGTTCCTGAAAAATGGTTCCTTATGGGATCTGCTCAGCTCTACCACCACATCAAACTTTATGCCGATGGTGAATGTAGGGCTGGATAACTTCGATCTGGTGAAATATCTGGTAAGCCAGGTCATGCTCAGCGACGACGACCGTTTTGCTGCACTGCAGGAGTACTATCCGCAGGCGAAAAAAGAAGACTGGCGTTTGTGGCAGGCAGGTCAGCGTGTGCAGATCATCAAAAGTGATGAAGAAAAGGGCGGCGTTCTGCGTCTGGGAACTGAAGTGGTCAGTGACAAAGAAGGAACAATTGCTGCACTGCTGGGCGCATCGCCAGGGGCGTCAACCGCTGCACCGATCATGCTGCATCTGATGGAAAAAGTGTTTAAAGATAAAGTTGCCAGCCCGGAATGGCAGGCGAAACTGAAAACAATTATCCCGTCCTATGGCACGAAGCTGAACGGTAACGTTGAGGCCACAGAACAAGAGCTGCAATATACCAGTGAAGTTTTGGGTCTGAAGTACGATAAACCGCAGGTCGCTGATGAAGCACCGAAACCGCAGCTTAAACCTCAGGCACAATCGCAACCTGAGCAGAAAGCTGTCGCAGATATCGCACTGTAAAGAAAATGCCGGATGGCACTGCGCTTATCCGGCCTACTTCGTGCGTTTGTAGGCCGGATAAGGCGGTACGCCGCTATCCGGCACATTCTCACTTATCGCGCGACTGCGTCCTGAATCTTCTCTTCCGCTTTCCAGATTCGGTATTTCACTTCTACGTTTTCCGGAGTGTAGACCACAATCGGCAATTTGCTGTTGTAACGCACCATACCGTCATCACCCAGATAAGCTGTGATGAATTTTTTCTCTTTTTTGCCGTCCGGGCAGGCCATCATGGTCGAGACCGGGGAGCTGACTTTGTCAAAAACATAGTAGTCGTATCCCCAACCTTCCAGAGTTTTGCTTTCCAGCTCTCCACCAAGGCGATGCCTGTTGCAGTCAACTTCCAGCGTTTGTCCGATCAGCAGTTCCACTTTTAGAGTAGATTCATCTTTCTCAGGAGCGAGCTGGATAACCTGGCGCTTCATACCTTTGTCGGCTTTAGGATAAGGCGCTGTTTTTTCCAGTGGTTGAGTGTTGGCATCGTTGTTTGCAGCCCACACAGAGGTGCTGGCAACGGCAGCTAACAGGACGGCAGGGACAATAGTCTTCATCTTATTGTTCACAGTTTTTCCTTTCTTCTGTCTTCTGAACGTATCTGTGGCAGGTTAGCATATTCACATCATCTATTAATCTAAATTTACTTATATTTTAAGTGTATTGGCTGAGTGTTTGTTATTAATATGGTGATATATCCTAAGAATTATCTCATAAATAAGATAATTCTCTTTTTGTGGTATCCGTTATATAATTTAGTATATAACTAATTGAAATGTGAGCAAAAGCGCGTTTTTTTCCACCAACCCCACACTCTTTTGATCCGGCAACAGCATTTACCCCGATTGGGGTATGCACCTCTAACACATCCTGAAATATCTTACTGTTAAAAATAACTACTCATAAATAGTGCGGTTTTTATTGTCGTTCAACCCGCTCAGGGAGAGCGTCATTATGGAAGGACAATGTCATGGTTGATTTATCCCGTCGAGGCATGTTGACAGGCAACTGGCGTAACGCTGGCATTGGGATCCGTCCGCCGTGGAGCAAGGAAGAATCTCACTTTCTGGCCCATTGCCTCCGTTGTGACGCCTGCATCCAGGCGTGTGAAACCGACATCCTGCAGCGAGGCCAGGGTGGGTATCCGAGCGTAAATTTCAAACACGGCGAATGCAGCTTTTGTTACGCCTGCGCACAAGCCTGTCCCGAATCACTTTTTCTTCCGCGCCACACCAGGGCATGGGAACTGAACTTTACGATCGGTGAAAACTGCCTCGCAAATCAGTCTGTTGAGTGCCATCGCTGTCAGGATAGTTGTGAACCCATGGCCATTACCTTTCGCCCCACGCTGTCTGGTATTTACCAGCCACAGCTCGACAATCAGGGCTGTAACGGATGTGGAGCGTGCGTCGCTACCTGTCCGGTTTCAGCCATTAACGCGGAGTACAACCATGGACACTAACTGGCAGGTCTGCAGCCTGGTCGTTCAGGCCAAAAGTCAGCATATCAGCGATATCGCCACGCAGTTGAGTACATTTCCAGGTTGTGAAGTTGCACTCAGTGATGTGGAAAGCGGCCAACTGATCGCGGTGGTAGAAGCTGAACAAAGTGAAACGCTAATGAAAACAATTGAGTCGGTACGCAACGTTGCAGGCGTACTGGCGGTGTCGCTGGTTTATCACCAGCAGGATGAGCAAGGTGAGGAAACACCATGAAACTCAGTCGTCGTAGCTTTATGAAAGCTAACGCCGTTGCGGCCGCTGCGGCGGCTGCCGGGTTAAGCGTGCCGGGCGTAGCCCGCGCGGTAGTCGGTCAGCAAGAAGCTATCAAATGGGACAAAGCCCCGTGCCGATTTTGCGGTACAGGTTGTGGCGTATTGGTAGGGACCCAGCAAGGGCGTGTTGTGGCATGTCAGGGCGATCCGGATGCGCCGGTTAACCGTGGACTTAACTGCATTAAAGGTTACTTCCTGCCTAAAATCATGTACGGCAAAGACCGTTTAACGCAGCCGATGCTACGCATGAAGGATGGCAAATATCACAAAGAAGGCGAATTCACCCCAATTAGCTGGGACCAGGCCTTCGATGTGATGGAAGAGAAATTCAAAACGTCCCTGAAAGAAAAAGGGCCAGATGCCATCGGCATGTTTGGCTCCGGTCAGTGGACCATCTGGGAAGGTTATGCGGCGGCGAAGCTGTTCAAAGCGGGTTTCCGTTCAAACAACATTGACCCGAACGCACGTCACTGCATGGCATCAGCGGTAGTCGGTTTTATGCGTACCTTTGGTATGGATGAACCGATGGGTTGCTATGACGATATTGAGCATGCGGATGCTTTTGTTCTGTGGGGCGCCAATATGGCGGAGATGCACCCAATTCTGTGGTCACGCATCACCAACCGTCGCCTGTCCGATCCTAATGTCAATGTGGCGGTTCTCTCTACCTTCCAGCATCGTAGCTTTGAACTGGCCGATAACGGCATCGTCTTTACGCCGCAAAGCGACCTGGTGATCCTCAACTACATCGCAAATTACATCATTCAAAACAATGCGATAAACCAGGATTTCTTCAGCAAGCACGTTAACCTGCGCAAAGGTGCGACGGATATCGGCTACGGTTTACGTCCGACGCATCCGTTGGAGAAAGCGGCGAAAAACCCAGGTTCTGATGCATCCGAACCGATCAGCTTTGAAGAATACAAAGCGTTTGTTGCGGAATATACGCTGGATAAAACCGCAGAAATGACCGGCGTTCCGAAAGATCAACTGGAACAACTGGCGCAGCTGTATGCCGATCCGAATAAGAAAGTCATCTCCTACTGGACGATGGGCTTTAACCAACACACGCGCGGCGTGTGGGCCAACAACCTGGTCTACAACCTGCACCTGTTGACCGGCAAGATCTCCCAGCCTGGCTGTGGTCCGTTCTCTCTGACTGGCCAGCCTTCCGCTTGTGGTACCGCGCGTGAAGTAGGGACGTTCTCCCATCGCCTGCCTGCGGACATGGTGGTGACTAACGAAAAACACCGTGATATCTGCGAAAAACACTGGCAGATCCCAACCGGTACTATTCCGGCGAAAGTGGGTTTACATGCGGTAGCGCAGGATCGTGCGCTGAAGGATGGCAAGCTCAATGTTTACTGGGTGATGTGTAACAACAACATGCAGGCCGGACCGAATATTAACGAAGAGCGTATGCCTGGCTGGCGCGATCCGCGCAACTTTATCATCGTTTCCGATCCGTACCCGACGGTCAGCGCCCTGGCGGCCGACCTGATCCTGCCGACAGCGATGTGGGTGGAAAAAGAAGGGGCCTACGGTAACGCTGAGCGTCGTACTCAATTCTGGCGTCAGCAGATTAAAGCGCCGGGCGAAGCAAAATCGGATTTGTGGCAACTGGTGCAGTTTGCCCGTCGTTTCAAAACAGAAGAGGTCTGGCCGGAAGAACTGTTGGCGCAGAAACCAGAACTGCGTGGCAAAACTCTGTATGACGTGCTGTTTGCAACGCCTGCGGTGACGAAATACCCGGTTAGCGAACTGGCTGATGATCAGCTTAACGATGAGTCCCGCGAGCTGGGTTTCTACCTGCAAAAAGGGCTGTTCGAAGAGTATGCATGGTTTGGTCGCGGTCATGGACACGATCTTGCACCGTTCGATGATTACCACAAAGCGCGCGGGTTACGCTGGCCGGTAGTTGAAGGTAAAGAGACCCAGTGGCGCTACAGCGAAGGTAACGATCCGTACGTGAAGGCTGGAGAAAGTTACAAGTTCTACGGCAAGCCGGACGGTAAAGCGGTGATTTTCGCACTGCCATTTGAACCGGCGGCAGAAGCGCCGGATAAAGAGTATGACCTGTGGCTCTCCACCGGACGTGTACTGGAGCACTGGCACACCGGCAGTATGACGCGTCGCGTGCCTGAACTGCACCGTGCCTTCCCGGAAGCCGTGCTGTTTATCCATCCGCTGGACGCGAAAGCACGCGATTTGCGTCGTGGCGATAAAGTCAAAGTGGTCTCCCGCCGTGGTGAAGTCATTTCGATTGTGGAAACACGTGGGCGTAACCGTCCACCGCAGGGGCTGGTGTATATGCCGTTCTTCGACGCCGCACAGCTGGTGAACAACCTGACGCTGGATGCGACGGATCCGCTTTCTAAAGAAACGGATTTCAAGAAGTGCGCTGTGAAACTGGCGAAGGTGTAAGTCGCTATGTCCCGGTCAGCAAAACCCCAAAATGGCCGTCGCCGCTTTCTGCGCGATATGGTTCGCGCAGCTGGCGGACTGGCAGTTGTTGGCGTGGCGCTGGGGTTGCAACAACAAACCGCACGTGCAACCGGCGTGCGGTTACGCCCGCCTGGGGCATTGAGTGAGGACGCATTTGCCAGCGCTTGCGTACGCTGCGGGCAGTGCGTTCAGGCTTGCCCTTATGACACGCTGAAACTGGCGACTCTGGCCTCCGGGCTGGCGGCGGGGACGCCGTATTTTATTGCCCGCGATATTCCCTGCGAAATGTGTGAGGACATCCCGTGCGCCAAAGTTTGCCCAAGCGGAGCGTTGGATCGGGAAATTGAATCGATCGACGATTCACGCATGGGGTTGGCGGTGCTGCTGGATCACGAGAACTGCCTCAATTATCAGGGATTGCGCTGCGACGTCTGCTATCGCGAGTGCCCGAAAATTGACGAGGCCATCACCCTGGAGCTCGATCGCAATATGCGTACCGGTAAACATGCGCGGTTTATTCCTACCGTTCATAGCGATGCCTGTACCGGATGCGGTAAATGCGAAAAGGTCTGTGTGCTGGAGCAACCGGCCATAAAAGTGCTGCCTTTGTCGCTGGCAAAAGGGGAGTTGGGACACCATTACCGCTTCGGTTGGCTGGAGGGGCAAAATGGCAAATCGTAAACGTGATGCAGGCCGTGAAGCGCGGGCGAAAAAAGGCTGGTGGCAGAGTCATCGTTGGCTGGTGTTGCGTCGTTTAAGCCAGTTTCTGGTGTTGGCGATGTTTCTCAGCGGCCCGTGGCTCGGTGTGTGGATCCTGCATGGTAATTACAGCAGCAGCCTGTTGCTGGATACCATTCCGTTAACCGATCCACTCATTACGCTGCAAAGTCTGGCCAGTGGGCATTTGCCTGCGACGGTGGCGTTAACGGGCGCGGCCATCATTACGGTGCTGTATGCCCTTGCGGGCAAGCGATTGTTTTGTAGTTGGGTCTGTCCGATGAATCCTGTAACCGACTTTGCGAGCTGGTTACGCAGAAGGTTTGAGTTGAATCAGTCAGCGACAATTCCGCGCTATATACGCTACGTCCTGCTGGTTGTCATTTTGCTGGGCTCTGCTGTAACAGGCACGTTGCTGTGGGAATGGATAAACCCGGTTTCTCTGCTGGGACGTAGCCTGGTGATGGGGTTCGGTAGCGGCATACTGCTGATTATTGCACTGTTTTTATTTGATTTACTGGTCGTTGAACATGGCTGGTGCGGGCACCTTTGCCCACTTGGCGCACTGTATAGCGTGCTGGGAAGTAAAGGGGCGTTAACCGTTTCGGCGAAAGAACGCGAGAGATGTAACCGCTGTATGGATTGTTTTCATGTTTGCCCGGAACCGCATGTGCTACGTGCCCCGGTGCTGGATGAGCAAAGCCCGGTGCAGGTGACCAGTCGCGATTGCATGGCCTGCGGTCGCTGTGTGGATGTCTGTTCTGAGGATGTTTTTACAATAACAACACGATGGAGTTCGGGAGCGAAATCATGAAAAGCCATGACCTGATTAAAGCGCTGAGTCAAATGACGGCAGCGCTGGCCCTGGTAGTCAGTGGGGCAGTTTGGGCTGCAAACGGAGTGGATCTGAGCCAGTCACCGGAAGTTTCGGGGACGCAGGAAGGGGCGATTCGCATGCCGAAAGAGCAGGAGCGTATGCCGCTGAACTACGTTAACCAACCACCGATGGTTCCGCACAGCGTTGATGGTTACCAGGTTACAACTAACACCAACCGCTGCCTGCAGTGCCACGGCGTGGAAAGCTATCGGACAACCGGCGCGCCGCGCATCAGCCCGACGCACTTTATGGACAGCAATGGCAAAGTGCTGGCGGAAGTGGCGCCGCGTCGCTATTTCTGCCTGCAGTGTCATGTCCCGCAGGCTGATGCTGCTCCGATTGTCGAAAATACCTTCACCCCCTCGAAAGGTTACGGGAAATAAGAGGTCATTATGGAAAATTCTAACCGTAAACCAGGCTGGATTAAGCGCGTCTGGCAATGGTGGCGTCGCCCCAGCCGTCTGGCGCTCGGCACGCTGTTGTTAATCGGCTTTGTGGGCGGCATTATTTTCTGGGGCGGTTTTAACACCGGTATGGAAAAGGCCAACACTGAAGAATTCTGTATCAGCTGTCACGAAATGCGCAACACTGTCTATCAGGAATACATGGAAACCGTACACTACAACAATCGTAGTGGTGTACGTGCGACCTGCCCTGATTGCCACGTCCCGCATGAGTGGGGCCCGAAAATGATTCGTAAGATTAAAGCCAGCAAAGAGCTGTATGCGAAAGCGTTGGGGTTGATAGACACACCGCAAAAATTTGAAGACCACCGTCTGATAATGGCGCAAAATGAGTGGCGGCGTATGAAAGACAATAACTCGCAGGAGTGTCGTAACTGTCATAACTTCGAGTTTATGGATTTAACCGCCCAGAAAGGTGTTGCGGCTAAAATGCATGACCAGGCCGTGAAAGAGGGACAAACCTGTATCGACTGCCATAAAGGGATAGCGCACAAACTCCCCGATATGCGTGAAGTTAAACCGGGATTCTAACAGGATGTTGATGCGTGCAAATGCTTGAAGCCAGGGAACTGCTCTGTGAGCGGGATGACAGAATACTGTTTAGTGAGCTGTCATTTCGCGTAACTGCGGGTGAATGGGTGCAAATTACCGGGAGTAACGGCGCAGGGAAAACCACTTTGCTGCGCTTACTTACTGGTCTGGCTCGCCCTGATGCCGGAGAGGTTTGCTGGCAAGGGCAACCACTGCATCAAGTGCGGGACAGTTACCATCAGGAACTGCTTTGGATCGGACATCAGCCGGGAATTAAAACCCGGCTTTCGGCGTTGGAGAATCTGCGTTTCTTCCACCATGATGGCGATATTGCTCAGTGCCTGGCCGCTCTGGCACAGGCCGGGCTCGCCGGATATGAAGACATTCCAGTTAATCAACTCTCTGCCGGACAACAACGCCGTGTGGCATTGGCTCGTCTGTGGCTGACCCGCGCCCGGCTCTGGATCCTGGACGAACCGTTCACTGCGATTGATGTCAATGGCGTTGAACGCCTGACTCAGCGTATGGCACAACATACGGAGCAGGGCGGTATTGTTATTCTCACGACTCATCAGCCTCTGAATGTAGAGACCAATAAAGTGCGGCGTATTGCGCTGACCAGCGAGAGGGCTGCGCGATGATGTGGCGAATTTTCCGTTTAGAACTGCGGGTTGCGTTCCGTCATAGTGCGGAGATTGCCAATCCGTTATGGTTCTTCCTGATTGTGATTACGTTATTCCCGCTAAGCATTGGCCCGGAACCACAACTGCTGGCGCGAATTGCGCCGGGTATTATCTGGGTTGCAGCACTGCTGGCATCATTACTGGCGCTGGAGCGCCTGTTTCGCGATGACCTTCAGGACGGCAGCCTCGAACAGCTGATGTTACTGCCATTGCCGCTACCGGCGGTGGTGCTGGCGAAGGTAATGGCACACTGGGTCGTGACCGGCCTGCCGTTGCTTATCCTCTCGCCGCTGGTGGCGTTGCTGTTGGGAATGGATATGTACGGTTGGCAGATTATGGCACTGACGCTATTGCTCGGTACGCCGACGCTGGGTTTTCTCGGGGCGCCAGGCGTTGGATTAACGGTTGGTCTGAAGCGTGGCGGTGTGTTGTTAAGCGTGTTGGTACTGCCGCTAACCATCCCGCTGCTGATTTTTGCGACCGCTGCGATGGATGCGGCCTCTATGCACTTACCCGTTGAAGGGTACATGGCGATTCTGGGCGCACTGTTGGTGGGGAGCGCGACGTTAAGTCCTTTTGCGACGGCGGCTGCGTTACGCATCAGTGTGCAGTAGCACGGTTTTTATTTTAGCGTGCCTGATCAGGCGATTTTCCGCCATCAGGGACAACGGCAGTTTCATTTGTTTTGCTTGAGTCTGGTGACTGAACTATGTGGAAAATACTTCATCAACTGGCGATGCCCCCACGGCTCTATCAGATCTGTGGCTGGTTTATCCCGTGGCTGGCGATTGCCAGTGTAGTGATACTGGCAACGGGTTGGATCTGGGGATTTGGTTTTGCACCTTCGGATTATCAGCAGGGGCAGAGCTATCGCATTATTTATCTGCACGTCCCGGCGGCAATCTGGTCGATGGGGATTTATGCCTCGATGGCGGTTGCGGCGTTTATCGGCCTGGTCTGGCAGATGAAAATGGCCAATCTGGCTTTAGCCGCGATGGCCCCTGTTGGCGCAGTGTTTACCTTTATCGCACTGGTGACCGGGTCGGCATGGGGTAAACCAATGTGGGGAACCTGGTGGGTATGGGATGCCCGACTCACTTCTGAACTGGTGTTGCTGTTTCTCTACGTAGGCGCTATCGCACTGTGGCACGCATTTGATGACCGCCGTGTGGCGGGGCGTGCTGCCGGTATTCTGGTGCTGATTGGCGTTGTTAACTTACCGATTATTCATTACTCGGTAGAGTGGTGGAATACGTTGCATCAGGGATCGACCCGTATGCAGCAAAGTATTGATCCCGCGATGCGCACGCCGTTGCGTCTGGCAATCGTCGGCTATCTGTTGCTGTTTATCACGCTGACGCTGATGCGCATGCGTAATCTGATTTTGTTGATGGAAAAACGCCGCCCGTGGGTGAGCGAACTGATCTTAAAAAGAGGCCGCCAATGACCCCTGCATTTGCATCATGGAGTGATTTTTTCGCGATGGGCGGTTACGCCTTGTATGTCTGGTTGGCTGTGGCTATGAGCGTTGTCCCTATGATTGTACTGGTGCTGCACTCTGCGTTACAGCATCGGACGATATTACGCGGTGTAGCACAGCAACGGGCAAGAGAAGCCCGTATGCGCGCGGCACAAACGCAACGGGAGGCGGCGTGAATATTCGACGTAAAAATCGACTCTGGATTGCCTGTGCGGTGCTTGCGGGTCTGGCATTAACCATCACGCTGGTGCTCTACGCGCTGCGTTCCAATATCGACCTGTTCTATACGCCGGGCGAAATACTCTACGGTAAGCGTGAAACCCAGAAGATGCCTGAAGTCGGTCAACGTCTGCGTGTGGGGGGCATGGTTATGCCTGGCAGCGTTAAACGCGACCCGCAATCCCTGAAGGTGAATTTCAGCATCTATGACGCCGAGGGCGTAGTCGATGTGACGTATGAAGGTATCCTGCCGGATCTGTTCCGTGAAGGGCAGGGGGTCGTTGTGCAGGGTGAACTGGAAGAGGGGAATCATGTGCAGGCAAAAGAGGTCCTCGCCAAACATGATGAGAATTACACCCCGCCGGAAGTCGAAAAAGCGATGCAGGAAAATCACCGTCGCCCGGAAAGTGTTTATAAGGATAAAACGTCATGATGCCTGAAATTGGCAATGGGCTTCTGTGTCTTGCACTTGGCGTTGCATTGCTGCTCTCGGTCTATCCTCTGTGGGGCGTAGCGCGCGGTGATGTACGGATGATGGCCTCTGCACGGCCATTTGCCTGGGTGTTGTTTATCTGCGTGATGGGTGCGTTTCTGGTGTTGGTAAACGCATTCGTGGTCAATGACTTTACCGTGACCTATGTGGCCAGTAACTCTAATACTCAGCTCCCGGTTTGGTATCGGGTAGCGGCAACGTGGGGCGCGCATGAAGGCTCACTGTTGCTGTGGGTGCTGCTGATGAGCGGCTGGACGTTTGCCGTGGCGCTGTTCAGTCAGCGGATGCCGCTGGATATCGTCGCTCGTGTACTGGCTGTGATGGGCATGGTCAGTGTTGGCTTCCTGTTGTTTATCTTGTTTACCTCTAACCCGTTTTCTCGCACCTTGCCTGATTTCCCTGTCGAAGGGCGCGACCTGAACCCGCTGTTGCAGGATCCGGGGCTTATTTTCCATCCACCGTTGTTGTATATGGGCTATGTCGGTTTCTCAGTCGCTTTTGCATTCGCGATTGCCGCGTTGATGAGCGGGCGTCTGGACAGCACGTTTGCCCGTTTTTCGCGCCCCTGGACGCTGGCGGCGTGGGTGTTTTTGACGTTGGGGATTGTGCTCGGCTCCGCCTGGGCGTACTACGAGCTTGGCTGGGGCGGCTGGTGGTTCTGGGATCCGGTCGAGAATGCTTCGTTTATGCCGTGGCTGGTAGGCACAGCGCTGATGCACTCCCTGTCGGTTACCGAACAACGTGCCAGTTTCAAAGCCTGGACGCTGCTGCTCTCGATCTGCGCTTTCTCGCTATGTCTGTTGGGCACTTTCCTCGTGCGTTCAGGCGTACTGGTGTCGGTACATGCATTCGCCTCCGATCCGTCGCGCGGGATGTTCATTCTTGCCTTTATGGTCATGGTGATCGGTGGATCTCTGCTGCTCTTTGCCGTGCGTGGTCATAAAGTTCGCTCCAGGGTGAATAACGCCCTCTGGTCACGTGAATCGCTGCTATTGGGGAACAACGTTCTGTTGATTGCCGCCATGCTGGTGGTGCTGCTGGGCACATTGTTGCCGCTGGTGCATAAACAGCTGGGGCTGGGCAGTATTTCGATTGGTGAACCGTTCTTCAATACCATGTTCACGTGGCTGATGGCACCGTTCGCACTGCTGTTGGGGATTGGACCGTTGGTTCGCTGGGGTCGTGACAGACCGCGTAAACTAAAAACATTGCTGATTATCGCGTTTGTCACCACATTTGTACTGTCACTGCTGCTGCCGTGGCTGCTTGAAGACCGCATTGCCGCGATGACGGTAGTAGGTTTGGCAATGGCATGCTGGATATTCGTGCTGGCGATGTCTGAAGCATTCCTGCGTATTTCACGCGGAACGAAGTTGACGCCAA
Source organism: Citrobacter sp. Cm038 (assembly GCF_030333105.1). Taxonomy (NCBI): domain Bacteria; kingdom Pseudomonadati; phylum Pseudomonadota; class Gammaproteobacteria; order Enterobacterales; family Enterobacteriaceae; genus Citrobacter; species Citrobacter sp. Cm038. Next base: position 201,959 of record NZ_JAOWGO010000016.1, read on the forward strand.
GTTACTGGGGTATGGTGTCAGGCCATGTGGGGCTGGCGATTACTATCGTGGGGATTGCCTTTAGTCAGAACTACAGCGTTGAGCGTGATGTGCGTATGAAGGCTGGCGATAGCGTGAGCATTCATAATTATCAGTTTACATTCCGTGAAGTTAAAGATATCACCGGGCCTAACTACCGTGGTGGTGTGGCGATTATTGGTGTAACACGTGACGGTAAACCGGAAGCGACGCTGCATGCGGAGAAACGTTTTTATAACAGCACCAGTTCCATGATGACCGAAGCGGCAATTGACGGTGGTTTTACGCGTGACCTGTATGCTGCGTTAGGCGAAGAGCTGGACAATGGCGCATGGGCCGTGCGTCTGTATTACAAACCGTTTATTCGCTGGATTTGGGCCGGAGGGTTGCTGATGGCGCTGGGCGGATTGTTCTGCCTGTTTGATCCACGCTATCGCCAGCGCGTGCGTCCACGCACAGCTGAGCAAAAAAACGCGCCGGAGGCTGTATGAAGCGCAACGCACTCTTAATCCCTTTTATTATTTTTCTCGTTATTGCGGCAGCGCTGCTGTGGCAACTGGCGCGTAACGCCCAGGGAGATGATCCCACCAATCTTGAATCGGCATTGATCGGTAAACCGGTACCGACGTTCCGCCTTGAGTCGCTGGAGAATCCGGGGCAGCATTATCAGGCCGATGTACTGACGCAGGGTAAACCGGTGTTGCTCAACGTATGGGCGACATGGTGTCCGACCTGCCGTGCTGAACACCAGTATCTGAATCAGCTGTCTGCAGAGGGCGTGCGGGTGGTCGGTCTGAACTATAAAGACGATCGTCAGAAAGCGATTGTCTGGCTGAAAGAACTGGGTAATCCATATGCGCTTAGCCTGTTTGATGGCGATGGCATGCTTGGATTGGATCTGGGCGTATATGGCGCGCCGGAAACTTTCCTGATCGACGGTAAGGGAATTATTCGCTACCGCCACGCTGGCGATTTGAATGCCAGAGTGTGGGCAAGCGAGATCAAACCGTTGTGGGATAAGTACAGTAAGGAGGCTGCGCAATGAGATTTTTACTGGGCGTATTGATGCTGGTGATCTCTGGTTCGGCGCTTGCCACCATCGACGTAATGCAGTTCAAAGACGAAGCGCAGGAGCAACAGTTCCGCCAGCTTACCGAGCAATTGCGCTGCCCTAAGTGTCAGAACAACAGCATTGCCGACTCTAACTCGATGATTGCTACCGACCTGCGTCAGAAAGTCTATGAGCTGATGCAGGAAGGGAAAAGCCAGAAAGAGATCGTCGATTATATGGTGGCGCGCTACGGCAACTTCGTCACTTACGATCCGCCGCTGACGCCGCTGACGGTTCTGTTATGGGTGATGCCCGTCGTGGCGATCGGCTTGGGAGGCTGGATTATTTTTGCCCGCTCACGCCGTCGTATACGATTGAAACAGGAAGAATTTCCAGACGATATCACTCCGGATGGAAAACGTGGTGGATGGTGGCTGTATGTGCCAGGCGTTGTAGTCGCATTGGTGGTTGGCGCGGTGAGCTATTATCAAACGGGTAATTACAAGCAGGTTAAAATCTGGCAACAAGCTACAGCACAAGCTCCGGCGTTGCTGGAACGGGCACTGGATCCGAAGGCTGAACCTCTGAATGAAGAGGATATGACACGCCTTGCGCTGGGACTGCGTACGCGACTGCAGGCCGATCCTGGAAACGTTGAAGGCTGGATTATGCTCGGACGCATTGGAATGGTATTAGGTAATGCCAGCACGGCGACAGAAGCCTATGCCAACGCCTACCGACTGGATCCTAAAAATAGCGATGCGGCGCTGGGTTATGCGGAAGCGTTGACCCGTTCCTCCGATCCAAATGATAACCGTCGGGGAGGGGAGTTATTGAGTCAGTTGGTCAGGGGCGATCATGCTAACGTGCGTGTACTGAGCATGTATGCTTTTAACGCCTTTGAGCAGCAGCGCTTCGGCGAGGCGGTTGCGGCCTGGGAGATGATGCTGAAGTTATTACCCGCCAACGACACTCGCCGGGCGGTGATTGAACGCAGCATTAAACAGGCGATGGAGCAGTTGTCGCCGCAGGAGAAATAAGAGCGGAAGATGCCGGATAGCGACCCTAAGAGTCTTATCCGGCCTGCACATAAGCCCGATAGCATAGCGCTACCGGGCATTCTGCGTATTACTGTATTCCACGCGTTTGCAGAAACAGGATGGTGGCGGCAACACGAGAGCGCACGTTGAGCTTGCGCAGCAGGTTGCGAATATGCACCTTCACCGTTTGTTCCGAAATATTCAGTACGGACGCAATCTGCTTGTTTGACAAGCCCTGAGCCAGTTCATGTAAAACATCCAGCTCGCGTTCGGTAAGTATACTGAACGGATCTTCTTCCGCACCAAACAGTTCACGCTCTCGCAGGTATTCGCTGACGCGTGCGCTGAAGGCTTTACCGCCTTTAGCACCACTGCGAATGGCTTCAAGCAGAACTTCTGGGTCGCTGTCTTTCAACAAATAGCCATCAGCGCCGGCATCAATCAATGCGTATACATCGCTTGCGGAATCTGACACGGTAAGAATGATGATTTGCGCAGTGATGCCATCCCGGCGCAGCGCATTCAGGGTATCAAGTCCGCTCATTCCCTTCATATTGAGATCCAGCAGGATCACATCAAGGTCAAGACGGTTTGCCAGATCGATTGCACTTGCACCATCACCCGCTTCGGCGACGACTTCAAATGCGCTATCCAACTGTAGCAACTGACTAATTCCTCGTCGCATCAGTGGGTGGTCATCGACAATAAGCACCTGAAAAGGCATTGCTTCAGGCATACTATTCTCCTGAGTATTTATTAGTATCATTATTGTTTTCAGCACGTAAATCGTCCAGATTCATCGAGCTGATGAGAGAATAAATTTTACCCTAATTTGTGCATGGGTAAGTAGCAAAACCGTCAAAGTTTAAAACGGGCAGGGGTGGGAGAGAGATGAGGTCTACTGCCAGGGCGCTGCTATAAAGACCAACTGCATGGCAAAATGAACATACCACTGGCCAGTGGCTATGTAAGCAGCTCCCTTGCTGGACACCCCTCATCGAGCTAGGAGGGTTCCGACGTACGAGTTAACAGCATATCAATCAACTTTTCATCGAACAGAACAGGGACATAGACAGTGTGAGTATATTCTAAAGCATCAGGAGGATGTGTGTATTCAAAAAGCTCAATATCATGGCCGTCGCGTCGGGTGATGCAGTGTTGGGCCATGTATTGCTTGTAGACGTAGAGTATTCTGTCTGATGTCGAACCCACTTTTTTAGTAAATGTAAAACGCAGATAATCCCCGGAGATAACCGGTAAAGCGGGTAGTTCTTTCTCCTTGCTAAACTCCGCAGTGACACCAATGTGGTAGTCGAAACTAATTTTATCACATTTCAAATTTACGGGTTTGCACAATGTATAAACCTTGTCGGGAATAGTGAGGAGCAAACTGGAGAATGTTTTTTCAAGTTCTGCTCTCTGCATGGTATGGGCTTTACCGATGTGATAAAAATCACATTCATACTTTCCAGAGACGCCATAGAGTTCAAGGTGCGGAATGTAAATATAACTCACGTCCAAATCCATGAGTGCGCCGTTTACTTTATGACCCCAGGCCGGAATTTTTCCAAATATAACTTCACTGTTGCTTCTGAATTCAACAGGCGTTGTACCAAAGCACTCTTTGAAGTATCGAGTGAAAGCTTGTTGGCTTGAGTAAAAGCAAAGCTCTGATATTTTTTTCACGGAGAGACCGGAGAATTTTAGGGCGAGTGAACACCGGTACATCTTGATCCCCATAATATAGTTTTTGATAGAACACCCCATCCTGGATCTAAATATCCTGTGGAGTTGAGCACTGCTGTAGCCTGAGCGAGATATAATGGAGGGGATGCTGATATTCTCATCCTGGCCTTCATCGATAAGCCTGAGCAGTTGCGTTATAAATTCATCGCTCAAAGGTCCTCACTTACATCTGGTTATAGCGAATCAAGTATAAGATCCTGTTTTAGAATATTACATTCAGATAATCAATAGCATAATCACAGAGTGATATTATTTGGTGGTAATAATCCAAAAAAAGAGTAATAAAGATAACTCGTTACAATTAATTAACGCAGATGGCGTTGCTGAGCGTAAAATTACTGGAAAACGCTGTGCAAATAATAACGTCTGGTATTATACTCGCCGTGAGTTTACTGGCACCATGATAACGCTGATGAATGATTATTGATTGCTTTATACAAATAAATAATTTAATTAAATTTTATTTGTTATGTTTTTGTTGTTTTTGTTTATTTATTCTCATGATTGTTTATTTGAATTGCGCTCTAAAGTTCGTTGAGCTGATAATCTTACGGTAACGCGCTGGTGCTATAAAAAATGTCATGAGTAGATACTCTATATATGTCGATGTTTCTCAAGACACCTGCCGTTGCGCTTATATATTCAATATTAAGTCATTTTATTTTAGGAACGGAATAAATGAAATTAACAAAAATTGCAGCGGTGGTTATTCTGGCTGGCACTCTGTCTTCATTCGCACAGGCGGCCACGCCAGCACCAACTGATTCGGGCCATGGTTCTGTCACCTTTACGGGGTCAATTATTTCTGCAGCGTGTTCTATTGCGAATGATAAGCAGGATGTTTATCTGGGGGAAATCTCCAATGCGGCGTTGGAGGCGGATGATAACTCGGGAAGATCAACACCGGTGAATTTCACCATTAATCTGCAAAATTGCGATACCGGTCCCGGTAATAGTACTGTATCTACAACGTTTACTGGCGCAACTGATGCAAACGATCCCGATGGCGCACGCCTGGGTATCACAGGTACGGCTTCCGGTGCGGGTATTGTATTAACTGATGGTGCGGGCAAACCTATTGCCTTAGGTACTGCGACAGATCCTCAGGGCATTCAGGATGGTAACAATAGCCTGTTGTTCTCTGCGTACCTGCAGGGTGATGGTGCCTCTGCCACCATAGTCCCTGGGGAATTCACTGCGATTGCAGACTTCACCCTGGCTTATAATTAATCATTCCCTGGTATAGTGCCTGTTACTGTACGCCCGCCTGTGCGGGCGTATGGTGGTCAATTTGCTGAAGTGAGTTCATGATTGGAATAATACGTTATACCTGTATTTTTATTTTTCTCTTAGCATATTGCTCTATCGTTACTGCGGGCAGCGTCCGGTATAACAGAATGCATTTTCATGGGGTTATTAAAGCACGGGCATGTAATATTTTCATGGCAGGAGGGGAACAGCAGATTGATATGGGGGAGTTAATTGAAAAACAGCTGGAATATAATAAAAAAACTCTTTCAGAGCGATTCTCTATTCATCTCGATCATTGCGTATTTGATGTTAACTCAAAAAATGATACGCCATGGCAGTATTTCCGCGTTACGGTAGATAGCGTTGATGCAGACAATTTTGCTGAACCGGATGCCAACGCGGGAAACATTATCTTGCAATTATTAAATAAAGGTATGCGAGCAAGTAATAAGGGTGAAAAGGTTGGTAATTACACAAAAGTAAGCAATACAGATATGCGTCTTGACTATGCCTTATCGTTTAAAGAGAGAAATGTCTTTGGCCCTGCGGATAACCTGCCATTGATACCTTCTTCATTTATCGTTGAATATAAGGTGAGTTACTTTTAGTTTTTTATAAATCATTCGCAAGAATAACTGACAACGATGGAACTGGAATGTATAGCTCTATAATGTTGCCGTTAACCAGGCGCATATTTTTTGGTGTGTGCTTGTCTTTTGTTTTTTTACAGTGCGGTGTATACGCGGCTGATTATGTTGATTTCAATACTGATATTCTGGACGTTAATGATAAAAAAAACATCGACTTCAGTCGTTTTGAAAGCAGCGGGTATATTATGCCGGGAGATTACAGCTTTAAGTTAAAAATCAATCAGAATGAAATAGATGAACAGCCTATATCTGTTTATACCAAAGATGATGATAAAAAAGAGACAGAAGCTTGTTTCAGTAGTGAACTGGTGAAACAATTCGGACTAAAAGAAGAGTTCTTACAAAAAATTAACATGTGGCACCAGGGGCAATGTGCTGATATTACTTCGCTGGAAGGCGTAATTGTCATCCCTGATATGGGGGCTGGGGTGTTGAATATCAGTATTCCCCAGGTCTATCTGGAGTATGTTTCCAACGACTGGGTACCAATCAGTATGTGGGATGAAGGAATTCCTGGGTTGCTAACAGATTACAACCTCAACTTTCAGAGCAATACACAGGAGAGTGAAGGTAGCACCGATCGTACGTTGTCGGGTAACGGAACGAGTGGATTAAATATTGGGGCATGGCGAGCACGCGCAGACTGGCAGACGAATTACGCTAGCGGTTCAAGCGGAAATAGCGGAAGAAAAAAATGGGCATGGGATCGCAGCTATGTCTATCGTGCTATGCCTAAATTAGGCGCTAAGCTGACATTAGGTGAGGACTATATGAATTCTGATCTGTTTGACAGTTTTCGCTTTGTTGGCGCCAGTATGATATCTGATGACAATATGCTGCCACCCAATTTACGTGGCTATGCGCCAGAAGTCTCTGGTGTGGCAAAAACGAACGCCAAGGTGACTATTTCACAACAGGGGCGAATTATTTATGAAACGCAGGTCGCTGCCGGCCCTTTTTCAATACAAGATTTAAACAGCGCTGTATCAGGAACGCTGGATGTGCGCGTTCAGGAACAGGATGGATCGGTGCAGCAATATAAAGTCAGTACCGCATCAATACCCTATTTGACACGCCCTGGAAGTATCCGTTTCAAGGTTTTTTCAGGTCGACCGACCAATGAAAGTCACCAGGCAGCAGGTGAAACTTTCAGTTCTGGTGAAATGTCATGGGGGATTAATAACGGATGGTCGCTTTATGGAGGATCCACAGTTAGTGATAGCTATCGTTCACTGGCTGTTGGCGTCGGGCGAGATCTTATGATGTTGGGGGCGCTCTCATTTGATGTTACACGTGCAGATGCCAGGCTAAATAACTATCAAAGCGAAGATAAAATAGGGCGTTCCTATCGCCTGAGTTATTCGAAACGATTTGACGACACAGGGAGCGAGATCACCTTTGCGGGATATCGTTTTGCAGAAAAAGATTTCATGAGTTTTAGCGATTTTCTTAATTATGTATCAACAACGGATGCATTTCAGGAAGATAAAGAAATGTATACGGTGACGTTTAGCCAGCAGTTTGTTGATTCAGGAACGAGTCTGTATGTGAACTATTCACACCAGACTTACTGGAATAGCCCGGAAGAAGATCGCTATAATCTCTCGTTGTCGCGTTTTTTTGATATGGATAAGTGGAAGAATATTAATATTTCATTGACGGCATATCGGAATAAATTTGAAGGCAATAATGACGATGGCGCTTATATATCGGCGTCAATACCGTGGGGCGACACCGCAACCGTAAGTTATAACTCAACGTTTAGTGATTCGAGTAACTCGCATCGCATTGGCTATTATGACCGTCTGGAAAATGGCGATAATTACCAGATTGCTACCGGGAGTGGTAACGAAGGGATGAATGTGAGTGGCTATTATGATCATTCTGGAGATTTATCAGATGTCACTGCAAACCTGGATTATGAGCAAAATCAGTATCGTTCGGCTGGCTTAACGTTGCGGGGAGGCATTACTGCCACAGCCAAAGGCGCTGCGTTGCACAGAGTGAATTCACTTGGTGCTACCCGTGTACTGGTCGATACCGTCGATGCTGCAAATGTCCCCGTCCATGGTTATGGCGATACGGTATTAACGAACCATTTTGGGAAAGCGGTTATTACAGATGTTACACAATATATCAAAAATAATTTAAGTATCGATATCGACAATATGCCGGATGATGCGGAAGCGACGTATTCTGTTGCATCGGCAACATTGACTGAAGGGGCAATTGGGTATCGCAAATTTAACGTGATATCGGGTATGAAAGCATTGGCTGTTATACGCCTTGTCGATGGTAGTTTTCCACCCTTTGGTGCCAGTGTACACAATGACGGGAATCAGGAAGTTGGTATTGTTGGCGGAGATGGTCAGGTTTATCTGAGTGGTTTAAACCCAGGAGCCAGCCTGCAGGTAGTATGGAGTGAGGACGACAGTTGTAAAGTAGTGATTCCGGAAAAACTGGGGCAATTGGATCTTACCGATACATTGCTTCTACCGTGTATCCATTAGAGATAAATAAATTTCGTTAATTTAAATTGGGTTGAGAAGATGAAGAGATCAAGATGTAGAATGTATTTTGCCGTTACGTTAACGGGTATCGCCTGTTCAATGCTGTCATCATATGTCAATGCGGCTATTTCACTGGATCGAACCCGGGCGATTATTAATGGTGATGATAAATCCATCAGCCTGAGTATTAGCAATGAAAATAAAAACCAACCTTACCTGGCTCAGGCATGGATTGAAGATCGGCAAGGGAAAAAGATTTCTTCTCCTTTAATTGTGTTACCTCCTGTTCAGCGTGTGGAACCTGGTGCGAAAAGTCAGGTAAAAATTCAAGCCTCTCCTGCATTGGCACAATTACCCCAGGATCGGGAGTCGCTGTTCTATTTTAATCTGCGTGAAATACCGCCGCGCAGTAAAACACCGAATACATTGCAAATTGCGTTGCAAACCAGAATTAAGCTTTTTTACCGACCAAAAGCGATCGCCATGGATAAAACCCAGGCAGCGGATGGTGATTGGGTAGAGAGCACAACTCTGCAGCGTCAGGGGGACAAATTTATTTTGAATAACCCCAGTCCTTATTTTTTGACAGTGGTTATTGCTCAACCTGGTGTAAAAGGGAAAACGGTTAAATTTAAACCAACAATGATTGATCCACATGGACAGGCAACGCTGGAAGCATCGGCCAGTGAGTTGGGAAACCATCCGGTATTGACCTATATTAATGATTACGGTGGACGTCCGCAAATTCAGTATACCTGCAGTGGAAATACATGCCCGGCAAAATTATTGAAATAAATGCCACAGAAGGGAGTTATGGAGAAAATTCGACTCGTTGTAATTTTTATTGTCTTTTTAATAATGAACTCGGCGTATGCGGATCGATATACCACAATGATAACGGTTTCGGTTAAAGTTGTAGAACCGGCATGTGTGGTGAATGAAAACAAACCGATCAACGTGGATTTTAGCGATCATGTTGCTGTGACAGATGTCGCGGCAGGTTTGGCCGTAAAAGACATTGAGTACACGCTGCAGTGTTATGATGCAAATCCGTCGTCGGTGCCTGTTAATATGTATATTAATGGTTACGCGCAAGGATTTGATAAGGGTAGCGTGCAGACATCACTAAATTATCTCGCAATAAAGATAAAGGCGGATGGTGTGGATTTTCCATTAAATACAGATTTGACTATTAATTCCGGTGGTCCTTATCCTAAGTTGACGGCTACCTTAATTAAGGCACCGAATCATGAGTTGCAGACGGGTGAATTCACCGCTGAGGCAACAATGGTAGTCTATTATCCATAATACGATTCACCATGTTGGTAAGTAAAAGCAGGTACCAGTTTCTGATATTTAACTGAGGATCAGAATCCTTTATTTGTGTCACCAATAAATGTAGGCGATAAGTGAAAATAAATATTTGGCTGTTCGGTATAGCGCTTTGTGCAAGGGGCGGTGTGGTGAATGCTGATAATAATGTACACTTTACTGGTGCATTAATATCAGAACCTTGTGAAATTAATGGCAACCAGCAGATTAATGTTGATTTCGGTGATAATGTTATTACAACAGATGTCTCTGCTGGTCTGGTAACGAAAGATATTACTTACACCTTGGACTGCAGTAATGCTGGCTCCACGAGCAATTTAAGCATGGAAATATCAGGGACAATTGTTGATTTCGATCAGTATGGCGGAAGCCTCGAAACATCAATTCCAGAGCTGGCGATTAAGCTAAAACATGATGGTGCAGATTTTCCGCTTAACAAGAGTCTGCCTTTTACTGCAGGTAGCCAGCCTGTTCTGTCAGCATTGTTGATTCAGGAACCTGGTTCACACCTGCCTACAGGCCAATTCAGCGCATCAGCAACAATGACGGTAGACTACCCATGAAATTTTCTCTGTTACTCTTATTATTCTTTGTTCTCCAGCCCTGGGGAATGGCTCAGGCCGCTGGCCCTAATATGTTTTTCAGCGGGACCCTGGTGATGCCCCCTTGTACCATCAGTAAGGGCGCAAAGGTAGAAGTTGATTTTGGTGAGGATCTGGGGGTCAATAAAATTGACGGCGTGAATTATACCAAGACTGTTGATTATACGGTGGACTGTGACGAGGATTATGTGGCTAACCAGTTGGCGATCGTTATCGAGACGACGAGTCCAACCATTTTTGATCCGTCGGCAGTTGCAACTGACAAAAACGGGCTTGGCATCAAGGTGATGATCGGCACGCAACCAGTTACTTTTGCCCAACCAATTGCTGTCGACGATCCCACATCCCCGCCGGTTATCAGTGTCGCTCCGGTTAAAGATCCCGCTATTACGCTGGAGGAGGGCGCCTTCGAAGCTTTCATGACTCTACGCACGGATTACATATAGGTAAGCCATGAAGCTCAATATTCTTCTGTTCAGTGTGCTTTTACTGTTGAAATACAATCCGCTCTATGCTGATGGCAATGTCCATCTTTCAGGGGCGCTGGTTTCGGAACCATGTACGCTGCCTGACGGTAGTGACAATATTCCGCTTAATTTCGGGACCGTGGTGGATAAAGATCTCTACGCGCACGAGCGTACTGATAGCAGTGCGTTTACGATTCATTTGGCAGATTGCGATCCTTCTGTATTGTCGACGGTCAGCGTTACGTTTCAGGGAACAGAAGAAACAGAGTTACCGGGTTTGCTGGCGATAGATCCTGCCAGTACGGCAAAGGGTATTGCGATTGGTATTGAAGGCGATGATGGGACATTACTGCCTTTGAGTACGGCGAGTCCCTACGCTAACCTGATACCGGGAAATAACGATTTAAATTTTCAGGCGTTTGTCCAGGCTACGCCGACAGCGATGGCTAATAAAGCCCTTGTTGTCGGTGAATTTTCGGCGACAGCCACCTTTGTTCTGGGTTACCAATAAATATTATCGTCGAGGTTTAAATGCGCTATTTACTATCCAGCCTGTTGTTAATTATCTCTTCAGCGACGGCAAGCCAATACCCGGTGATAAGTTCTATCACTACTGATACACAGGACGCTGAGCATCTGGTTTACCATATTACTCAGCATTTAATTAATTACCCGGACCCTGCGATTGATGCGATACCGCCTGCGGGCTATATGTATGCAACTTTGGCAATGAAGCATCCAAAATATGTCTATGATAGTAACCCTCAGACATTAGTGATGCCGGGTTATGTAAGAACATCGAGTAGCAAAAGTTACAGCGAATCAGCGCTGGAAGCATACAATAGTCAACAAGGTATCACTACGTTTATTTCACCGTCGGTATCCGAACCGTTAAAACCGGGCCAGGATTGTATAGGCTATTTCTTTACTCCGTCTTTAGACCCGAATATGAGCTCGGCTTCGATTAAAGCGCCTGCAGGGTGTGTAGGAGTACCCCCTGCACAAGAGTGGTGCAAGATAGTAACGCCAGAACTGGTATTCGATCACGGGGTAGCTACGTTGGAAGATGCTAAATATGACGACATAGCTGATAAAACGGCAAATCTTCGAGTGAGTTGTACTGCCGATATGCAGGTGACATTTAACCTGATGAATACGGATACAGGTGGCTTTGAATCTGAGTCGATTAATTTAACTCCATCTGGCAGAGCATTTATTTCTGTTGATAATAAGGCGCTTAATAGTACTCGTAATATTCCTATTTCTCTAAAAGCTGGAAATAATGACCTGCCAGTGAGTAGTAGGTTATCTGATATTAACGCCACTGGCGTTTATTATGGAAGCAGTGTGTTGATAATGGAGCCATATTAACTCTATTTGTTTCTGAAGTGTTAATAATTATCTTTTTATATCATGGCCTGATGATTATATAGATTCTGTTTGCGGGTGCGGATATCCTGTAGCATATAGGGCTATCGCATCTTTATTATTTATTAATATTGTTTTTTATTACTGTGAGCCAGTATGAACTCTCGCACGATTGTAAAATTTTCCCTACTGATGCTATTTATTCTTTTTGTCGGAATTTTATCATGGCCATGGAAAACGCTCTCTGGATACGGAATGGATATCACGCTCAATATTCTGGTCTGGATCTGGGTAGCTCTGTGGGGAGCGGCTCTTTCAATTCTGCTATGGCGTAAGAATATTAAGGGGAGTCTGCCTTTGGTACTTCTGCTCGCGGGCGCGATCCTGATGAGTGTACCACTGGCATGGACACCAATGAGTTCATGGGGAGAATCACTTACCCGTTTGGGGGGGATCTGGGCAATGGCCCTGCTAATGGGGCTACTTTTACAGTTTCCCCTGCGGGGACGCGAACGGCAGTGTATTTATATGATTATTATTGCAGCAGGGATTATTCAAACAGGGATTTCCTGTTGGCAAATTCTGGTACCGGAAAATGCTGCTGCCTGGACGGAGTATTCCTTTGCCGGCCAAAATGGCCGTCCTGCAGGCACGTTTCTGCAAATCAATCTGTTAGGTTCTTTTTTAGCAACCGCTTTCCTGTGTGCACTGTGGCTAATGTCTTCAGGACTGACGCCAGGTTTGCGCAAAGCATCCATGCTGTGTTCTGTGCTGTTGTGTGCCGGTGTCATTATTACGCAGTCCCGTTCAGCGCTGCTCAGTGCCATAGCAGGTGGTGTTTTGATGTGCATTTTTAATCGCAAGAAGCCTTTTATCCTTGCGGTTTTGGTGGTGATTTTGCTGGGGTCATTCGTGGGTGAGGCAACTCTCAATCAACGCGTCAAGCTGTTACCGCAAACACTAGATACCGCTATGGGGAATTTAACGGGGACAAACTACGACGAGCGTCCTCGTGATATCGACTTGAGAACAGCCTGGAATCGCCAGCATTCTGATGCTGAACGTTTCACTTTACTCAAAGGCGGGATGGCGCTGATTTATTCGCATATTTTTAAGGGGAGCGGACTTTCTTCTTTTGAAACTGCTTTCCCCAAGGCTTTGGCCAGTGAGGGAATAACCAATCCTTTCACTGTGACGGTTCGTTACCCACATAACGAATTAATTTATGTCTGGTGCGAAGGCGGAATACTGGCATTAACAGGGATCTTACTTTGGTTGTCTCTTGTGATTGCGCCGTTTCGGGCAATTAAAGCACGTAATGTCTGCTCGCGTGGGGCATTACTATTACCTCTGTTGCTACATATTATGACGGAGTATCCCTTGTATTTATCTGCTGTACATTGCGTGTTATTGGTTATATTGCTGTGGCTGGCACTTCCAGTGACGATCAAAAACAGTGAGAAACGCTGGCAACCTTCATTTCCATTACGCCTGGGAATACAGGCAGCAAGTTATGTTCTCTGTCTGTCAGGCACCCTATTTATGGTGACCGCACTGCAGTCTGCTAAACAACTGCGTCAGGCAGAGGATTTTTGGTTAAGCGATCCTTCATTATTGGCCGTTTCTGGTAATGATTATGCACAGGCAGACCATTTGTTGTTTGATCGGGCAGCTAGCGACCTGGCGCTTTTCAATATTAATTCTGATGTCTCGTTACTTATACAGTTTCAGTCTCAGGCCGGAGAGTGGCTGAAGTGGCATAACGATTCAAACATGATGGACTCAATGAGAAAAATTGCCTTGTATTTTAATAATTCACCACAAGCGCAATACTGGAATTATCGTGGTTGTTTGAGTTTTCCACAGGATACTCGCTTTTCATGTACAACAGCTGTAATGCAAGGGAAACCACAATAATGAATGAGTCCAAAGCGCTACAACCCGTATCAGCGGTGCAAATTACTCATCTGGATGAAATGGTTGGCGGCTGGTTTATTGGTGCATTTACACCTGCTGCTTATTCGACGAATGATGTTGAAGTTGCTGTAAAACATTTTCCTGCTGGAGTGGTTGAAAAGGCGCATGTCCACCGGATTGCTACAGAAATAACATTGCTGCTACAGGGACGAGCACGGATGGCTGACAGGGAACTGAAGGCAGGCGATATTATCACTCTGGCACCTGGAACCGCCAGTGCATTCGAGGCTCTGGAAGCGTGTATTACCGTGGTAATAAAACATCCCGGTGCGCTTAATGACAAATATTTTAAGAGTTAATGTGATGCTGAATATTGTGATTCCAATGGCTGGTCGTGGTAGCCGGTTTGCGCAGGTGGGTTTTACCGATCCAAAACCCTTCATCTCCATTGCCGGTGTGCCGATGATTGAACTGGTTATTAATAATTTACGCCCGAGCTGCCCGCACCGGTTTATTTTCATTTGTCAGCAAGCACATCTGGAACGCTATGATTTTGCTGCGCGTCTGGAAAGTCTGGCTCCAGACTCTCTGGTTATCAGCGTCGCTGATATTACTGATGGCGCACTTTGCTCTGTTTTGAGTGCCGCAGCGTTAATTGATAACAGTTCCCCTTTGATGATTGCCAATTCCGATCAGTGGGTAAATATCAATATTGACGACTATTTAGCAGAAATCGAACGCCGCGACCTCGATGGCTTTATTATGACAATGTCGGCAACTGATTCTCGTTGGTCGTATGTTAATTATGATGAAGAAGGGTGGGTATCTCAGGTCGTCGAAAAAGAAGTTGTTTCCAGTGAGGCGACTGTTGGTATCTATAATTTTCGCTCTGGTCGTGATTTCTGCCGTCTGGCGCGATCGATGGTTGCACGCAATGAACGCAGCCAGGGGGAATTTTATGTCGCCCCTGTGTATACCCATATGTATCGTGAAGGGTTATTTCGTATCGGTACTTATAATATTGGCTGCAATGGGAAAGGGATGCATGGTCTGGGTACACCTGAAGATCTTGCGCAATTTATGAAGAGTAAGGCCCTGAAAAATGCCCTGGAGAAATGTGAGGCAACGGTATGAGACTTATTGCCTGCGTACACCGGAGAGGATTACGTTGGCCTGTATGCCGGGTATTGCAGGATCCTGAACGCTTTTTTTCCCGACTTCCTGAGAATACAACCGTCATTACATTTGCGCGGGTTAAGAGTGCTCCAGTACATAAACTGACAGCAGTAGAGCGCTTTTTAGACATTACTACCGCTAATGTTGTTTGTTCACACTGGGATTTTTCCCCATTGGCGGCTCAGTTACTATGGGATACTGCACATCTTATTCCTGTGGGTGGTTGTCTCTATTTACTTGAATCGGAAGGCGTAGGGGAATTACTCTCCAGGTCCTATTATAAAAATAGATTCGTTGAGATCACATCAGCAATCCCGGGTATTCGTTGTTTCCAAAAAAAGAGTCTATTACCAGCCGAAAATGATCGTGGTCTGGATGCCTGGAGTTTCTGTATTCCGGTTGGTGGCACCGATGCAGACATGTTAAATGCTTGTGTGGAACGGATTCTCTCTTTGGGGGTGGAGCAACAAGAGATCATTCTTTGTGGTCAGGTACCTGAAGACTTTAGCTATTTTAGTAAAGTGAAAATTATTGGTGAAGCATTACCCGAATATCCAATACATATTACCAAAAAGAAAAATATGCTGGTAAAAGCGGCTACTTTACCTAATTTATGTATTCTTCACGATCGTGTTCTGTTGCCCGTTAACTTCAAAGACGCAATCAAGCGTTTTGGTGATAATTATCCCTTCGTTGGTTTTCAGTCATTCTGGTTTGCTGATCAGTGGCAGGCTACACCGCGTCGTTATTCCGACTTTGGTACGATATCGTCAGTACCTGAGGCTTTAATAAAAGCTGAGCGTTTACGTCGCACAGAAATTAAAGAATTTAACCCGATGAAAATGGCGGCGCAACATCCCGTTCGCTCTCATTTTGGTCATGATTATCTGACCGGCAGCCTCTATTTGTGTAAGCGAAGCGTTTGGCATTGCCTGCCACAGAATGAGAACCTGTTCTGGGGGGAGTTTGAAGACGTAGAGCAGGGAATTCAAGCGGCAGTAGCTGGTATACCTTCTCGTGTAAATCCTTATTCACTGACAGAATCGCAGCGCTATCGCAGCATAATGCATGGATATGGCGTGCTATCTGGAGTGGTGAAAAATGGTTGTATCAGACAAGAACGATCTCCAATGGAATGGTGGGGGTTTACACGCAAACCTGCACTGGATATTACTCATCAGGAAGGGATAAAGCGTCTCGCGGCTTTTGCTCAACGCTATACGGGAAGCGATATTCTGGTTCGTCAGATAGAACATCGTCCCTTAACTGGAGTGCGTCGCTTTTGTCTGATAGCAAAATTATTGTGGCAAACGCAAGGTAATACCAAACATCTGGTAGAAGATTGGTTCAAGGAGGTTTTATGTGAATCTTATGATCCGGTCTCGAGAGAATCATTTCAGTTTGTACTGAATAGTGCAGCAAGTGTCGCGGATAAAAAGCTTTTTTTCCTTAAGCATATTAGCCTGACGCGCCAGTTATTTAATAATTTTTTCTCTTCACCTTTCATTATGCCCGATAAAACTCAAGAAAAAACAGGGATCAATAAATTTATAGGAACATTCATTGCCGCAGTCTGGTTGAAGTTCTTTAGTCGACATACGGCTTTCCCTATATCGTTACTGCAGCTCTGGCGTATCTTACGCAATCGCAGAGGTGTTGTATGACACAAATTAATGTACTGAATGCACCGCTTACCACCGTACATTCATGGGCAGAAGGAAATAGCGAAGCGCTGTCATCATTATCTGGCATTAATGATACTTGTACTGTCTGGATTACACTGTGTGATGACCGGATAGTTGAAACCAGAGAAATGACGGAAGCCGGGCCTACATATCCGCTGGTTTTCATTATTTATCAGAATGGGATGCAGGAAGCACCAGAAAAGATTTGGCCAATGTGTCTCCATTATATCAATGCGGTCGCGCGCAATACACAGCAAGTGGATCTCATTCTCACAGGCGAAATGATCTCTCATCGGTATGCTGCGTGGGTAAACTGGTTGAATTTTGTTTCTGATACACCATTACCATTGCGTCGGCTGCTCCTCTTAAGTGTTTTGAAAATAATAGCCTATGGCAATGGGTTTTTTATTCAAAATAGAGCCGTACAATTTGTATCCCGCTTATTCAGGAAAATGTAATGAAACAACTAAGCCTCGTTATTCAGGGGCCTGTGCAAACTAAAGAACAAACTCTTGAGCAGTTTTTATGGCAGCTGCAACGAGTGCGGGATACATTTCCTTTAGCTGAAATTATTGTTTCATCCTGGGATATGGCTGATGCCGGGAACGAGTTTCTCGCCGACTTGTTATCACATATGGATATTACGTTGGTTCTCAGTGACGATCCTGGTCCCATTATCGGCTGGGAGTCAGCAGGTAAGCATTTGACAAATGTTAATCGCCAGCTAGTTTCTACTCGCGCGGGGTTGAATGCTGCAACCCGGGAACTGGTAATTAAGCTACGTACTGACTGTTATCTCACCGATCGATCTATTGTGAGGTTACTGGAACAGCATGTTGCTGCGGATGATGGCTTCATTCGTGATAATACGTTTAGTGTATTTTCTCAGCGCGTTATTACTGCCAGTTGGATCGCTCGTGATGCCAGAGGGAGCCTACCTTTTCTGTTTCATCCGGGTGATATTTTTCTTGCAGGACGCACGGAAGATATTAAAGTATTTTTTAATTCACCACTAGCCACTCAAGATCTCTTCATGCCCACTATATTTCCTGGGGGCCTGTGGTGCGCATGGCGTTATGTACCTGAGCAATGGCTGTGGGTTCATGCCATTAAAAAAGTTACGGGTAAATCTGTTTTTGATGGCAATTCCCAGCGCTCGGAACAATTAATATCTCTTTCGGAACAATATTTTCTGGCAAATTTTATCGCTTTTAATCCTGAACACCTTGGGTTGCGTTGGCCTAAGTTTCAGAGAAAATATAAATGGCGAGGTGCCTTCAGTGTTTATTCTTATTCACGATGGTTACGTTTATATAAACGCTATAATGGAGTGAAGGCATTTACTCCTCGAGCGCTTGTCAGTTATCTTATAACACGGGTATGGCGTTGGGGATATATTATACGTGCAAGGTTGCTTTGCTGCGAAGCAATACGTCGCGTAGTCTTATCTGTCTTTATTCATCGGAGCGAATAGATGAGTATCGTTAATGGCTTTATTTCTGATGTAAAAAGGAGAGCGACGATATATGAGGTCTGGCAGTCGAGGCACCTGATTGTACAACTAATAATACGTGATTTATCCGTTCGTTATAGCCAGACTCTGTTGGGATGGCTATGGGCTTTTTTAAATCCAGCCATGAATATGGCAATGTATTACGCTATTTTTGGGGTGATGGTACGGTTTTCACCACCAGAATATCAAGTATCTTATAGCTGGGTGCTGTTATGTGGGTTGATTTTATGGATGCTGTTTGCCTCCACGCTTAATGCCGTATCCGAATCTCTTATTAATAATATACAATTGGTTAAGAAAGTGTATTTCCCGCGGGTTGCACTGACATTTTCTTGCATAGGTGTTAACAGTATTGATTTTCTCATTACTATGTTCTGGTTAATTTGTTTGCTCCCTTTTTTAGGGACTGACTGGTCTGTCTATCAATTGCCATTATTGTTTATTTGTAGTGGGGTGATGGTGCTAACCGGGTGGGGAGTAGGGTGTTTGATGGCGATACTGAGAACTCGTTTTCGCGATTTTCGCCATATTATCCCCCTGTTAACTCAGTGTTTGTTTTACGCAACACCTGTTGTCTGGACGCCTGGTTTACTGCCTGAACGTTTTTACTTTCTGACAGTATTGAACCCATTGAGCGGTATTATTTCTCTTTTTCGTTATGTCTTACTTGGCGGGGCTTGTCCTTCCTTTATCTTGTTGATTATCAGTTTTTCGGGGTGCGGATTAATCATTCTGGCGGGTTATTTTTGTTTTAATCACTATGAAGCATTAATTGTGGACAGAGAATGATCAGATTCGAAAATGTCAGTAAATGTTATCTCCGACATCAGTTACAAGGAAACTCGCTGCGTACGGCACTGGCGTTCCAGCGCAATAACGAGCATGAGTATTGTAATGCGTTAACCCGCGTCAGCTTTAATCTGGTGCAGGGTGAGTCTTTAGGTGTCCTGGGACGAAATGGTTCAGGTAAATCAACCTTGTTAAAACTCCTGACGCGTGTGACTCGCCCTTCGTCAGGACGCATTTTTGTTCGCGGACGTCTGGCCTCTCTTTTGGAGGTTGGTGCTGGATTTCATCATGACCTGAGTGGCCAGGAGAACATTTTCTTGGCAGGGGCAATTTTAGGTATGCGTAAATCGGAAACGCAAAAAAAAATCAAAGAGATTGTCGAATTCGCAGACATTAATGATGCACTTTACCAACCAGTGAGAACATATTCTTCAGGGATGTTTTTACGTCTAGCATTTTCGGTTGGTATCCATTTGGACTGCGATATTCTGGTTATTGATGAAGCGCTGGCCGTAGGGGATATGCAGTTCCAAAAACGTTGTCTTGAGAAGGTAAAAAGCTTCCAGCAGGAAGGGGGAACCTTAGTGTTAGTCAGTCATGATGCTGAGCAATTACGTGCAGTATGTCAGCGGGGTCTGGTCCTTGAGAAGGGATATCTGCTACATGATGGCTCCTTATCTGACGCTTTGAAATATTACTCAACGTTATAAAGAGATTAAGGATATTCACATGCAAATTTTGGCTCATCGAGGGGCCTGGCTCACATCCACAGAAAAAAACTCCCGCGGAGCGTTAGTGTATGCGCTTAAGTCAGGATGGGGAATTGAGACAGATATTCGTGACTTAGACGGAGAGCTGGTGATCAGCCATGATATGCCCCGACGAGGGGTATTGCCTCTGGAAACGTTATTTAAAGATTATGTGAATAATAGCTGTTCAGGCACACTGGCTTTAAATATGAAGGCTGATGGCCTGGCGAATGAATTGAAAGTTTTGCTGGCCCGGTATCAGATCACACGTTATTTCTGTTTTGATATGTCTGTGCCGGACTCTATGGACTATTTTTCAGCAAATATGATCACCGCTGCGCGTCTTAGTGAATATGAACCTGAAGGAGAACTGAGCCAGCGTGCGTCGGTTTTATGGGTGGATGGTTTTAGCTCTAATAAAGTCGAAATTGTTCTTATTAAAAGATGGCTGGCGTCAGGAAAGAGCGTGAGTTTTGTTTCACCAGAACTACATCAACGTGATCATGAATATTTTTGGCAAAGTCTGAGATCATTGCCTGAAGAATTGCTCAGTCACCCTAACATGATGTTGTGTACCGATTTCCCTGAGCAAGCAGAGGCATTATTAAAATGACACAGATTCGCGCCGTAGTGTTTGACATGGATGGGGTGCTAATTGATGCCAGGGATTGGCATTACCAGGCATTGAACCAGATTTTAGCGATGTTTGGGGTGGCGATTAACCATCAGGATCATCTGCTTGAATTTGATGGTTTACCGACTAAAGATAAACTGACTTTGCTGACAAAACGTTATGGGTTACCTGAGTCATTGCATCCTTTTATTAATGAGATGAAACAGCGTTATACCATGCAATTGATTCATCAACATTGCTGGCCAGTATTTGAACACCAACTCACGTTAGCCTGGCTTAGGCGTCAGGGTTATCAGGTGGCTGTTGCGTCTAATTCTATTCGCGACAGTATTGAAACAATGATGAGGAGAGCCCAGCTTTTACCCTATCTGAATTTTTTTCTGTCAAATGAAGATGTTACCTGCGGAAAGCCTGATCCGGAAATTTACAACAAAGCCTTTCAGATTTTAGGGATTACACCCGCGGAGTGTGTCATTGTCGAGGATAATCCACACGGTATTATGGCTGCGAAAGCTTCGGGGGCGCACGTTTTAAGCGTTAAAGAACCAAAAGATGTTACTCGAGATCTGGTACGTAACTTTATTAATCAATGTGAGTCTATAAGATAATGAAGCCTATTTTATTATGTATCAACACCGTCGCTATGAATAGCGAAGATATATTTTCTTCGATTATTAACTGCGTGTTTCAAACTGGAGTACACCATAAGAATATAGATAACATATGTTATCTACCATCAAATAATATGACACCGCTATGTCAGGCGCTGTATGCTGCAGCCGATATTCCAGACCATGTGCCTGTGCTGATAACAACGAGTGAACGCCTTCCGGGTTTCTTTCCTGCAGAGATATCATTGTCTGGATTAGTTGCAGGGGATGACGGGTGGCTTTTTTTTCATCGAGCCGATTTTTTTCGTCATTGCGCTATGAATGCTATTCGGGCTTATGACCCAACCAGCAATATAATAACCCTGACGGATTGCTGGAATCAGGCTTTGCTCTCTACAGAATATCATTTATAGCCACTGTTATATCGACTCTTTATCTAAATGACTAATGTACTAGCGTTATTATTTCCATTATCTGGAGGTGGTTATGCCACATTTCACTGATGAATTTCATTTGCTGTATGCATCTCAAGTCAGTTCTCTTATAGGTGAGTTATCTTTGTTTGGGGTAACAAAAAAGATTAAACGAGAAGAGATTATCAGGTTTTCTCAGCCGGGACGTTCCGTTGTATTATTAATATCTGGATTTTTTTCAATCTATCATATGCAGGACAATCTGTTTATAGCTTATCAGTCCCCGCAGTCCATTTTCGGTTTGTTGGGGTTAGTTACGGATGTTGACAGTATCTATCTGAAGGCTGAGACGGATGCAGAAATAGTTTTAGTTGATGTTGATGTTGTGCGTGAAAAAGTGGAGGAGAAAAAGTTGTGGAAAGCAGTAGCCATTAATCTTGTCCACATGCTCGCTTTAGCGATTCATCGTGATAGCAAGACGCTCAATAAGACCACCTATCAGCGTGTTTGCTTATCAATTTTAGAGTATGAAAAATTACCTTCAGAAATAAAAAAAAGAGTCGTGCTCAGCAAATATATTATTACGCGAACAACATTATCTCGTTCGTTGGTGATGAGTATATTAGCAAGACTAGCTAAAGAGGGACGCGTTATGATAAAACGTGGACGATTGCTTTATGTTGACTCTTGTTTAGCGAATTTAAGGGAGTGCAGACACTAATTTATTTGTCAGGTATGTAACGCAGTATCACCCTTCATTTTTCTCGTATGCACGAGGGAGGACGATGATGCAGACATCAAAGAACTCTCTTAAGAAAGGCTCTTCCAAAATTTTTCTCAGGTACACCCCAACAGTTGAGGGATGTTCTTACATCAACTGGAAATAATGAGCGTTTGATATGGCTATAGGCAACAAAAAGCAGCGAGTTTTGCAACTCGCTGCTTTAGGGGGGCTATGAACGAGTTTTGATGACTTGTTCATAAAATTTGATTGGTCGGCACGAGAGGATTAAGGAATGTGCATATGTTATTGATTTAAATGTAATTTTATAAATATATATTTGATTGTATGCCTATATCTATGCCTAAAATCAGACGCCATTTCTGTTGGAGCAACATCACAATTTCGAATATTTTTCGATCTAAACAGATCATGTCTTATTTTTTCGCTTTTCTTTTATAACCTATATCACCTGTACCATAAGTAGGTAATTAGTTAATAACTAAGAAATAATTCGTGGTACAGGTCGATTTTATAGCTGTTCCATACCTTCACCCTCTGTACCCCTCCATGTTATCCGCTGCACACTTTTCACCTTCTGAGATAAACCCATTCTAACGGTATGGTAATGTCATAATCGTACATTTTAAAATCAATCATCATTCACCAGCATCACCAGGATAAAAAAGATGATCAGCCCCGTACGCCAGAACATATTCGAACGGGCAGCCAGTACCCCCGCGCTCAGTATGCGCGAACTGGCCCTGTTGCTGTGCGGCCTCGATCTACGCCTGCAAACCGCAGCAATACCGGAGAATAAGCGGGAATACTATGATATCTGGCTTTACCAGATATCCCGGCAGATAAAAGCCGCTGGATTACAACCTCAGGGCAAAAACAAACAGCTCTACCCGGCAGACGAAATGTTTGCGCTGGCGCACCTGATGACTGATGAAACTATCACCCCAGAGCCGATCCGGACGCGTTGCCTCCAGGCTGTCAGCACCATTGCCAACCAGAATCTGGCCAGGAGCTGGTTAATGCGCCTGGGCGGTCCACCGCTGCTGGAACTGGGCCTGACGCTGCGCCGCAATCAGCGTGGGCAATACCGTAAAACAACGGAAAGAGAAAATACTGACAGGCTGCTCTTTCTGTTGATCATGCTGTTGGTCAAAAACTCGCAGGGGGTGTATGGCACACCGGAATCCCCCCATCTGGCTGACATCTGGCGAGATATCCAGACACTGGCAGAGCGCGAAGGACTTCCGGCTGAGGGACTATCACGATCGACTATTTATAGTAAGTTAAAGTCAGCTCTGACTATCCCCCGGCGCTCCCGCGATTAATTCCTCTCCGTCTGGCCTTCCATAGTAGTCCGGGAACGTCTCAGGACGTATTCGGCCTCGTTCTTTACTCAACCATTCAATTCAGTGAACCTGCTAGTTTATTATTCTAAAACAGTCAGATAAAGCAAATTTGGATGCTCTCAATTCTCGCGAGCAAGAAGAGCACTACTCACCGGACAGGGGATTCTTTCACTGGACGGCCACACCTTTCACTGTATTTTTTCTGACCTGTAGACGCCCTGTAACCTGCTGAATAGTATCAACCTTGCCACCTCACCCCAGTACAGGAGCGATCATGATCACATCACAACCACCCACTTCCCTGGATTTTCCGCTCTCCGGCAACGTGCGCATCCGTCAGGTAGCGCTGTTCCTGGCAATGAGCGAATCTACGGTTCACCGCCGGGTGAAAGATCCCGGTTTCCCGCAACCAGTCCGCCTTTCATCACGCCTGGTGGTATTTGATGCCGCCGAAGTTCGCCGCTGGCAGGAACGGTCAAAAACAGGTTAACCGCCGCTCAGGGATGAGCGCTATCGTGAGTAGAAAAGCATCATGAAACGCGCACCGAATGTAAAAAAGCTCCCGGAAGATAAATATACGGAGGCCATCATCTTCGCCGGAGATGAAGCCTGGAATGCGGCGAAGCGCTACATGCAGGACCCGGAAGCGGACGATCCTGTCCCGCCAATAGTGCTCGACCTGGACCAGTTAGAACATCTCAGCGAACTGGACATCATCGACGAAAACCGTCACCGGGTACGGATTCACCAGGCCGGGCGCATTGCACAACTGGCCCTGACACAGATCGCCCACAAGCTGGCGCTGGCAAATGTGCAATACGCCGTGCTGTATGATTTGAAGGGCAATTTGCTGGAAGACTGGACATCTCAGCTTGCCCGCCTGAAAAGCGACGCCGCCGAACTGTTGGCCTCTCAGCAAGCGTTAAGCGATGGTACGCCGTTAGCGGAAGCCGATCTCCAGCGCCTTGAAGCGCTTAATAACGAATATACCCATGTACTGCTTTCCGGCGAGCATTACGTGGTCAGTGTGAAGCCTCATGCCGTCACCGGGCGAACGCACACCTTCCAGACACTGCGTGCATTTCGCAATAACTTTCTGGCCGACAAACCAATTGCCGGAAAACCACCAGGCAATGCGTGGCTGCAATGGCCGGGACATACCAGTAAAGCAGGTGGCATTGGCTTTTACCCACAGCCTGCGCTTTGTCCACCGGATATCTGTAACCTGTTTACGGGGTTCATTACAGAGCCGTTGCCGGGTGATATATCGCCCTTCCTTTATCATGTAGAACAGGTGATCTGCGCCGGAGATAAGGTGGTGTCTGATTATCTTCTGCAATGGATGGCACACCTTATCCAGCGCCCAGAGGAAAAACCCTCCGTAGCTATCGTGATGAAATCGGTGGAAGGCACCGGAAAAAACACCCTGGTGCGTCCTCTGCTGCAAATACTCGGCCCGTATGCCGCGCAGATTAACGGTATCCGGCACCTGACCGGGCGTTTTAACAGTACGCTGGCAAACAAGCTGCTGGTATTTGTCGACGAAGCCGAAATGACGGAAGCCGGATGTGCGGACAGGCTGAAAGCCATCATCAGTGAGCCGGTCTTTCACCTGGAACGTAAAGGGATGGAGCCGGAGCCTGTCCCCAGCTGCGCGCGGATGATCTTCGCCAGTAATCACGAGCAGGTCATCCGGGCAGGGCTGTATGAACGCCGTTTTCTGGTGCTGGAACCCGACGCTCGCCGCATCAGGGATAAAGATTATTTTGATCGGCTATATCGCTGGTTGGCGGAAGATGGTGCTTCTTACTTGCTTCACTGGCTACAACATCTGGACCTGACAGGCTTCGATCCTCGTCGCGCTCCTGTGACTCAAGCTCTGAGAGAAGAGAAGATCGCCAGCCTGCCGCTAGTACATCAGTTTATGCTGGCTGAGCTTGAAACATCACGGCCATTCAGCGGCATGGCACGCCTGACGGCTACCGAACTGGTGGAAAGGTTTTTGCTCTGGTGTACAACGCATCATCTTTCTCTGTCTCCCGCTGCCGCCAGGGCAATGAGCGGTAAGCTGATGCAACGATTAGGCGTCCCGGTACAAGGGCGATCAGGCAGGGGGATTGGGAAATATTATGAACTGCCGGAAGGGGACGTGTTGCGTCAGCGGTTTGCTGCAATGTTAGGGGAAACGGCAGACGCAATGTTTGGTTGACATTTAAACTAAGCGTTGAAGCTGATACTTTTGTGGCTCATGACATGAAGCGGGCATCTATTAATAGACAAATATCCGATAGAGTTTGTGCAATAAGCCCAATTAGTATATTAAAAAATCAATGGTATTGTGCTAAGATTCACTGTTATCTATTGTTTTTTCGAGATATATTCCTAACAGCTACAGTTAGATTGGGCATGATAGTTCATCCTGAAAATTACTGTATTATGATACAGTCAAGGCATGTTACATGCATCAAATTTTTAACAAAAAAATGGAACGTAAATATGTTTGAGAAAGATGTCGATATATCCATCCCTTTATTATGGGGAGAACAACACTTTACTAAAAAAGAATGGAGTTATATAAACTATATTGTTGGTCCTAATGGAACCGGGAAAACCCTTCTTGCTGAACAACTGAAAAACCAATTCAATAATGGCGGTTTTAAGGCGAGGTATTTAAGTGCAGAAAGACTTGTTGGATTGGAAAAAAAACATGAAGGTAGATATGGCGGGGCCAGTTTATCCAAAGGATTTGATATATCGTATTTTGAAGACTATAAGCATCGGGCTGAAAGCCATGGTCTCTCATCTTCTGGAATTATTATTTTAAAAGAAAGACTTGACATTAGAATAAAAATAGAAGCCTTGCTTTCAGATATATTTGGAAAAACTATAAGATTAGCAGAGCAAGGGGGGTTCCTTAAACCGATGATGCAAAACAAAGCATCAGGAAATGAGTATGGTTTAAGCGATGGCGAATGTCACGGTCTAAAAGAATTAATTACATTACTTACATTTTTATATGATCCGACAAAAAACTGCATTATTTTTGATGAACCTGAACTGCATTTACACCCACAGTATCAATCATTTTTTCTAGAGGAAATCCGTAAAATTGCGGGTAACCCATTGGAAGATTCTAATAAGAAAATTATTTTTCTAATAACTCATTCCCCTTACTTCATAGATATAAAATCATTAGATGATTTAAAGAGCATACTTGTGTGTGGTCCAGGGAAAGTTCCGACATATATTTCTGATCTTGATCAAAATGATAAATATATTCTAAATCGTTTTTTACCGCGGTTTAACACTCACCATAAGCAATTCTTCTTTTCGCCTAATCCTGTTTTTGTAGAGGGTTATACAGACCAGCAGATCATATCTATTCTTTTTGAAAAACTTGGAGTAAATGTCGGTGCATCAGGATCATGTATAATTGATGTAGGAGGTAAAGATGAACTTGGTGTCTTCTATCGATTATGCAAAGTGCTCAAGGTTAATTGTAGAATTATCGCTGACTTAGATGCACTTTTTAGAGGAAGATTGAGAAGTGTCATTTGCGAAGATTCTAGATCTAATTCATATATTCAGGAGAATGGGATTGGTGAAAATCTTTCAACGGAAATTGGTGAACTAGAAAATAAGTTATCCTCACTTTATGAACTTATAATTAATAATGACTTTGATAACCAAAAAGTGAATTTATTGAAACAGAGGTTGGAAAGTTTTAATGGTGATGAAGTACATAAAAAGAGAGTTGCAATGCTTCTGGGGATAATAAACATCAAGGATGAACTAATAGAATCTTTCAGTAACAAAGATAATGTTAACTTTAACGTTAATTTTATAATGGGACGTCTGGACAAATTATTATGCGCGTTCAAATCGGCGAATACATTTGTGTTTCCCAGAGGGGAGATTGAACATTATTATACGCAATCAGATGTTGATTACTTAAATATCAACAACAAAGATACTTGGTTTCATGCTGAGCGAGAATATCTTCTTGGTTGTCAGGGTATTGAGAATATTAAGGATGAGTATAATGACCTATTGGAAATAATCAATCAAGCTGTTCCAATCGTAGATTTAGAGATACGAAAACATATCAGATTTGAAATTTTTGAGTGGATACACAGAGTCCAGACAGGGATTGCTAAGTCAGAAATAAAAAATGAAGATGATCTAAAGAGAAGTGCGAAGATAGATTATAACCTTTATCAGCAAATATTAAAGTTGGAAAAGTTGAAAGTAAATGAAGACCTAACATTTGAATGTGTTATTTCCATTGATAGAACTTTCATTGATGAAGAAATTGAAATTGCGTTTGATCAAGAGACAAATGTACACTCGTTTGATATGTAGATTAAACATGCTTCGATTTCCTCTGGACGCAGTGATACTGCGTCCGGTTTATTTTATGATGAACCATGAAATAAAAATGAGAGCATTCATGACTTTAATTAATGAATCGAAAAATTATCCAAGCTAAGGGCTTATTATAGCGTTTCAAATATCATTGAAATTCTATATACCTCGCGCCATAAAAATTTCTCCGATATTTTTCATCAACTGCTGCAAGTTTATAGTAGAAATTTCTTAAATTGGGAATAAGTAGATGCCATTACAAGCATAATATGGCTCCTTATCAATCCACCTTGCATCACTTAGAGCAATTCGTTACAGTTATCCGGCAGTCCCGAAGGGATTGCCGGGCGTGGAAACCCGAAAACACCTACCTGGTGATAACTCTTGTTATCGCCCTGATCTGCCGTACCTCATGCATGGATCTTTTGGTGCATGTGATTCAATGGCAGCTCAGGTGAGGCAGCCTTCGGGCTGGCCGGATCTGGTAGGCCGGTATTTCCACCCTTGTCTGGGCTGCCACCAATGAGCGTGGAAACTCTGGTGGTGGTTAATTTCGCTACCAGGAGAACATGATTATGTTTTCTTCACTCGCTTCATTGACATCTCGCCTTGCGCATTACTGTTATACTCCCATCCCCTCCGACGACAACGACGAGTTGATTCAGATATTCAATATCAACCGCCAGCACTGCGGTACTCTGCATCAGGAATGTCTCGAACGCTGGTTAAACCATGCAGAAAGCTGGCGAGAACGCTTCCCCGAAAAGCCACTTTCTCCCCACGATAACGCCTCTCTCCGTCTTGCCCTCGAAATCCTTAGCAGCCATGCCCTCAATCAGTCAGAAGTCCTCAGCACACTGACCGAAGGGGATTTTTATTCTCCCGGCGGGTTACGTCATATCCGTCAGCTCCTAGCTTCTGTGGTGTACGGATTTGCTTTCCGGCTAGCCGAAATCCGTATCGCCAGCGCGTACCAGGAAACGGGGGGTAGTCTTTTTATGCTGACTGAATCGTTGCGCCAGCTTGCGGACAGCATCCTTGCCGACCATCGACATCTCCGCCCCGTGGAACGCTGTCGGCTGGACAGTGTGGCGATGTCACTCACCGTAATACAGATCCGCCTGGATGAATGGCTTCGGCAGCCGGATAAACTTCTGCGGGATGAGTCGGTGATAAACGAACTCTGTGCCGTCAGTAATGCCATGAAATCGCTGCTGCTGGATATCGCCAGAATGCGCAGTGGTTGCTGGCAGCAATAAGGAGAACATCATGAATCTTACACCGGATAAACCTACAGCCAGAGATCTCCTGGACCGCTGCCGTATCCTGACGCATTCCATGCTTGAGATCGATGAGCATGGCCCCAACTATGTCCTGCTCCTGATCCTCGCCGATCAGCTTCATTTGCTCTACGAAGCGTTTAAAGAAGCCGAGGAACTGGAAATGCGGCGTGAAAAGCTGCCGGAATAATGACAGAAAGAGTAAGTACTGCCAGTTAAGGTGAACAAAGCGGTAAGTTCACCTTAGCTGTATTGAAGGCAAAGGGAATGGCATTAAGGGGGAACGGCCCTGCCCGAAAAGGCCAAAAGGCCGCCTGCGCCAGCAGCCTGGTGATAGTTAGCAAGAACTTCTGGCGAAAACAGTATCAGTCCCCAAAGGGCATAATGCATCATGTTATCGCATGAAAGATAAAACCATTAATTATCAAGTAATTAAATAATATTATTGCTTGATCATTGCACTCAGAATGCTATGTTTACAGCAACTGACGCAGTCCTGGGACTGCAAAAAGAGCCCTAAGGCGATACATGCAAAAAGGGCAGTTGCCGAAAGCAACGATCGCACGCACCTGAAGTTTTTCAAGTATGTCTGCGCCAAAACGGTGACAGATCCCAGCAACAATAATCTGCTAGTCCTGCGCCCAAAACGCTGGAATTCGCCCGACAAACGCCAGTGTATCTGGCCGGGGCGTCACTTTGGATGCGCCTGATGCACAAAGTGACGCCGGCTCACTCCGCTGCGCCAGCCCCGAAATTTCAGGCACGCCGCTCTATTTTTACCTGCTGAAGACGGCCAGTACGTGCGTCAATCGTTACAAAAAGGAGGAATGAACAGTACCGGAGGCGGATCACGACGATCCGGGGGCATCCCTGCTGACGCAGGCGGCCTGCACATCGTGCAGCACCGTACCCCGCCATACCTCAACTTTCGCCTTCCGGCGCACCGGTATTGTTCAGCATGGCGCAGTTTTCTGCGCCGTACATTCACCACGCGCCGGAAAAATGGAGTAAGCCTGTCACTGCGGGGGGAGGTCTGCATGTCACGTCTGGCGCAGGATATGAAAAAACTGGCGCACCGTGCGGGTGGTAGCCATAAAACGGTCCATGACCGCGAACAGATGGCGCAGCGTTTTGCACATCATTTGCTGGCGCAGAATATCCAGATAACCCGAACCGACCATATTAAGGCCAGGCACATCACAGGCTATATCAATGAACGACTGGCGCAGGGCATTTCCCCGCGTACCTTACAGAATGAGATGGCGATGTTGCGCTCTATTCTGACTGAAGCCGGGCGTACACAGCTCAGCCAGTCAGAATTAATCAGCAACCAGTCGCTCGGTATCAGCGGTGCCTGCCGCGACGGAACACACCGGGCTATTCCGGATGCGTTTTACCAGCAGGTGCTGGAGCGGATACAGCAAACCGACGCTGGTCTCGCGGCCAGCCTGCAACTGGCAAGGGTGATGGGCCTGCGTGGTCAGGAGGCGGTACAGTGCTGCCAGTCACTGAAAACCTGGGATAAACAGCTGGAAAAAGGGGCTGAACGTCTGCCCGTAATTTTCGGCACCAAGGGCGGACGACCACGCATGACGCAGGTGACGGACCGGGAAGCGGTTCGTCAGGCGGTGAAAGAGGCACTGAATATTGCTGGGGAGCGTAACGGACATCTGATTGACAAGCCGGATCTGAAATCCGCGATGGACTACTGGCACAACCATCTCCGCGATGCCGGGCTGACAGGCGAATACGCCCCTCACTCTCTTCGCTATGCATGGGCGCAGGACGCGATCCGCTATTACGAGGAGCAGGGACTGAGCCATAAAGAGGCGCTGGCGGTGACATCAACGGATCTGGGCCACGGTGATGGGCGGGGGAGGTATATCGAGCAGGTGTACGGCCAGATGGATTAATAAGACCTGCATTGTGGCACAGGCTGGCGGCATAATGAGACAGGTCTTTAACCGACCTGTACCACCAATAACAACAATAAATACAGCTAATTAAGTTCAGGTGGTACAGCTGGTGCAGCTAAAACAGGTGTTTAGCATTTTTATTTTTCATCAAGACATGAAAGCCCGAATCGTCCCGTTGCCGCCCGATCCACATAGTTTCCCCACCAGACCATCATTTCACGTCGCTGCTCAAGGTAATTTGCCCGGTTGTAAGCTCGTCGAACTTCGTTGGTATCCATGTGCGCCAGCGCCGACTCAATGACATCCGGCGGGAAACCCGCTTCGTTCAGCGTAGTGGAGGCAATCGCCCGCATCCCATGCGCCACCAGCAATCCTTTAAACCCCATCCGTTTTAACGCCATATTCGCCGTCTGGCTGTTCATCGGCTTTTTCGGGTGTCCGAGAGCAGGGAAAATAAACTCGCCGTGCTGGCTGATGGGTTTCATGACTTCAAGCAGTCTCATGGCCTGTTCGCTGAGCGGAATGATGTGTTGACGCTGCATCTTCATGCGACCTTCCGGAATACGCCACTCTCGTGACTTCATATCCACTTCGTTCCAACGGGCACCGGATGCCTCGGCAGGGTGGCACATAGTAAGAAGTTGCCATTCAATCAGACAGCGCGTCTGTAACCGGATACTGGCGACAGACAGTGCGCGCATCAGTTCCGGTAACTGCTCAGGGGGGAGTGAAGGTCTGTGGTGTACCACCGGGCGGGGGAAAGCCCGGCCAACGCGGGCAACCGGATTAGCCACAATCAGGCCCGCATTCATGGCATAGTCCATCACTTCGTTAATCCGCTGCGTCATACGCTTTACGGTTTCCAGCTTACCGCCTGCACGACAAGGTTCCAATGCGGCAATAACCTGCTGTGCCGTGAGTTCATCAATGCCAATCTCCCCAATGTGGGGAAACACATAACGGTTTAACGAGTTCCAGATATCCTGCAGGGTATGGGGTTTCAGGCCCGCGGCTTTCTTCAGTTCATACCAGTTTGTGGCGACATTTTTAAAGGTATTCTCTCTGGTGCGGCGGGTTTTCTCCTGGCTGGCGCGCTGTTCTTCGAGTGGATCAATATATTTTGCCAGCAGACTTCTGGCATTTTCTCGCAGGACGCGAGCGTCATCCAGCGTCACGGCAGGATAAGAGCCAAAACTCATCATGGCTCGTTTCTGACTGTGCGGCTTGTAGTAGCGAAAACGCCATAGTTTTGAACCGGAAGAGGTGATTTGTAACTCAAGCCCACTGCCGTCATAAAGCACGGTGGCCTTATCAGCGGCCCTGGCATTTTTGACTTCAGTTGCGGTAAGCGGTCTGGTTTGTCTGGCCATTGTCATTCCTCCGCAAGCTATGATGCGTAGGCATAGAGAAAACCATAAGGATTAATCTATGCCTTGCTATATGCCTAAAACGGTGAATTTCAATGTACTCACATGGCTGGATATGAGCAATAAAAAAACAGCAGGTCATAATAACCTGCTGTTCTTATTGGGGAAATGCCACTTTATGATAATTCATAACTGACACTTTTTATGATTTTGGTCGGCACGAGAGGATTTGAACCTCCGACCCCCGACACCCCATGACGGTGC
Source organism: Citrobacter sp. Cm038 (assembly GCF_030333105.1). Taxonomy (NCBI): domain Bacteria; kingdom Pseudomonadati; phylum Pseudomonadota; class Gammaproteobacteria; order Enterobacterales; family Enterobacteriaceae; genus Citrobacter; species Citrobacter sp. Cm038. The sequence continues at coordinate 234,761 of NZ_JAOWGO010000016.1, forward strand.
GCTACCAGGCTGCGCTACGTGCCGACGCTATGGCTGCTAATACTACTGCTTTCCACCACGAATGCAAGGGGAGACCTTGCTAACTGATTTATAATTAATCAGTTAGCAATAAATCGTTTCTCATCCGTCAATACCTGCAGCAGCAGGCTTAGCTGTGGTTTCTGATCTTTGATTTTCTCGCCGTGCAAATTATACGTCTGGTAATTACCGTTGCTGTTGAGCACCAGCGTCATCTCCGGTGTGGTAATCGCCAGCGTATTGCCGTCGGCTGCTGTTACCCAATAATGGCGGCGCGTGGCATTGAACAGATCCTGCCCCTGAGAATATTCGTTCGCAGGCGTACTGACGTGCAGCAGGCGTTGCATGAGCGTGGTCATCAGGTCGGTATGATCGGTCAGGCTATTAATACGCTGTGCGGGTGTACCAGGCCAGTGAATCACCAGCGGAACCTGTAGATGACCACGAGACCAGTCGAAGTTGTTCTCTTCCTGAGACAGCGGTACACCGCGACCCGCGGTAATGATGACAACCGTATTGTCCAGCTTACCTGATTCACGCAGGGCGCTAAGGATTCGGTTAATGTTCGCGTCTACGTCCTGAGCCGCGTTGGCGTACCGTTTAACAAAATTCTTCTGGTTGCTGTCGTCAATGTTGGTACCGTTAAAGGAGACCCATGAGAACCAGCGGTTATCTTCCTGCGCGTAGCGGCCCAGCCAGTTGATCCATTGGTTTGCCGTTTGTTCGTCAGATTGTGTTTGCACGCTCGGCATGGAGAAATCCGACAGTAGCGCCTGACGATAAAGCGGGCTGGTGAAGCCATCAGAAGAGAATAACCCCAACTGATAACCTTGTTGATTCAGCGCGGAGATCAGCGCAGCAGGCGTTCTGGTCGCCAAAATGCCATCCATATAGCTTGGCGAAACGCCATAAAACAGGCCAAAGATACCGTTATCCGAGGTGTTCCCTGAACTCATGTGGCGCGTGAAAGAGATATTCTGTCCGGCGAATTCAGCCAGTGCTGGCATCTGCTTTTCAAAGCGTGAGTAGTTCAGGCCGTCGACAGTGATCAGCAGGACATTCTGGCCGGTTCCCATATCACGATAACGTAGTTCGCTAAGTGGATACTGCACAGAAACAGCTTCCGGGTTTCCTTGCTCGATCAGACGGCGCTGATACTCTTGCGCGTCCAGCAGACCATGTTTTTCCAGAAACTTACGCGCTGTCATCGGATAGGAAAGTGGCAGGTTAGCGCGCTGCATGGTAATTGGGCGATAGAAGTTAGCATCTGCCCAGATATACACCACATGGGAGGCGATAAATGAAACGAAAAAGAATGCTGCTAACGGCTTAGCGAAATGACGGCGACGCGTCAGACTGCGCAGCTTCTGCCAGCTCCAGGTCGCAAACAGCATTTCTATTAGCAGAATTATCGGCACGCTGATAAACATCAGCTGCCAGTCGCGTGCAGCTTCGTTCTGGTCAGGGTTAATGACCAGTTCCCAGACAATGGGATTGAGGTGCAGGTGGAAACGAGTGAAAACTTCGCTGTCAATTAACAGCAACGTCATACCTACCGTTGCCAGGATGGCTGATAAGAATCGCATCAGCCTCTGGGACATGACGATAAACGTCAGGGGAAACAGTATCAGCAGGTAGGTGGCAAACACCAGGAAGCTAAAATGCCCGACAATGCTCAGGTAAGAATAGACACGACCTGCAAGCGTAGTCGGCCAGTCGGCGACAAACAGGTACCGACTACCGAGCACCATGGCCAACAGAATGTTGAACAGGGCAAACCAGTGTCCCCAGCTAACCATCTGGGAGACTTTCTCACGGTAGCGCTGACGATGAGTTAGCATAAACTGTTGTTCGTTTCCCCGGAGCAGGCTCTCAATGCGCTTGGTCGTCGTTTACCGAAGACTGTAATGCGCGGGCAAAAGAGTTTGCAATCGCCTGGCGCTGGGCCGGAGCGATGCTTGTATTGATAAGGTTAGTGACCATGTTTCCCAGCACCATCAGGGAAAGATCGGTCGGCGCCTTATGTTTTTCCAGTACGTTGAGCATCTCATTCAACAATTGTTCAACGTGTTCATCACTATAGCGGGAAATTTGTGGCATAAATCGAAATCAGTCTGTTCATGAAAGGGCAACATATTACCGTAGCGACAGTTTTTTTTCTGCTTTTTTATCTTCTATTGCGTCACTGCCCGGCAGGTGGTTGAATACCGCCCGGTCTTAAAGGAGAGTTTATCATGAGTCTGGATATCAACCAGATTGCCCTGCACCAGCTTATCAAGCGTGATGAGCAGAACCTTGAGCTGGTCTTGCGCGATTCATTACTGGAACCGACAGCGACCGTTGTCGAGATGATGGCTGAACTGCATCGGGTGTACAGCGCTAAGAACAAAGCGTATGGCCTCTTTAGCGAAGAGAGCGAACTGGCGCAAACCTTGCGTTTGCAGCGCCAGGGAGAAGAGGATTTTCTGGCGTTTAGTCGTGCTGCGACGGGGCGTTTGCGTGACGAACTGGCGAAATATCCGTTTGCCGACGGTGGGATCGTACTGTTCTGCCATTATCGCTATCTGGCGGTAGAGTACCTGCTGGTCGCAGTGCTGAACAATTTGAGCAGCATGCGCGTCAATGAAAACCTGGATATCAACCCGACGCACTATCTGGATATCAATCATGCAGACATCGTGGCACGCATTGATTTAACCGAGTGGGAGACTAATCCCGAGTCCACACGCTACCTGACTTTCCTGAAAGGTCGGGTAGGGCGTAAAGTTGCTGATTTCTTTATGGATTTTCTTGGTGCCAGCGAAGGGCTGAACGCCAAAGCGCAAAACCGAGGCTTACTGCAAGCTGTGGATGACTTTACCGCCGAAGCTCAACTGGACAAAGCCGAGCGCCAGAATGTGCGTCAGCAGGTTTACAGCTACTGTAACGAGCAGCTCCAGGCGGGTGAAGAGATTGAGCTGGAGTCACTGTCGAAAGAGCTTTCCGGCGTCAGTGAAGTCAGTTTCAGTGAGTTTACTGCTGACAAAGGGTATGAGCTGGAAGAGAGCTTCCCGGCGGATCGCAGTACACTGCGCCAGTTAACCAAGTTTGCCGGGAGCGGCGGTGGGTTGACGATTAACTTTGATGCCATGCTGTTGGGTGAGCGTATCTTCTGGGATCCGGCAACGGATACCTTAACCATCAAAGGTACTCCACCGAATCTGCGCGATCAGCTACAGCGTCGGACTTCGGGCGGAAAATAAGTGGATGCCGGGCTGTGATGTAAACATCTCCCCGGCCTGTGTCATCATCGTTCACAAGATGCCATAAAAAAACCCCGCCGAGGCGGGGTTTTTCTTCAACTTGTTGGCGATTACGCGCGAACGAAGTCGATGTGAGCCAGTTTTGGCTTGAACGGATGACGCTGTACTGCCTGAGCTTTAACTTTAACTTCTTTACCGTCAACAACGATGGTCAGAACTTCGCTGTAAAATTCAGCTTTAGCTTGCATGTTCATGATTGAATCGTGATCCAGTTCGATAGCAATCGGGGCTTCTGCGCCACCGTAGATGATTGCCGGGAACTTGTTAGCGGTACGCAGGCGGCGGCTCGCACCCTTACCCTGCTCTTTACGTACTTCTGCATTGATAGTAAACATTTAAATCTCTCTTAATTAAGTCCTGTTACAGGCGACCCAGCAACAGGTAAGTGATCTGCTTTGCGTATGCAAAAGCGGGCGAGATTCTATACTCAAACGGCTGGTACATCAATCAAAAGTACAATTAACCACGTAATTCATGTGCTCGCCGGAAGCGGCCTTCATAATCGAAGACCTTTTCTCGGACTTGCCAGTACTGACCTTTCATGCGTGCGACCACAAAATCGGGATACCGTAACAGGGCCTGTTGCGCAAGAATATCTGCGGCGGTTATCCAGCGTAATGGAATACCCGGTGTTCGGGTGTGAGGGCGAATAAATAGCTGCTCAAACGCAGTGCGTTGAGCGGGAGTGTGCAAGCGAAAGCGCTCGCTGACATCTGCGCCATCTTCATCGTAATAGGTGATTTTCAGCCATTCGCCTTTGTCATCCTGACCATTCTGTAGCACCATTCCGCTACAACGCAGGACCAGCGCATCTTTGAGCCTCAACGCCGCCTTTAGCATATCATCCGGGTCGACCAGGACGGTATCGCACTCACGACAGCGCCGGGCGGCGATGTCATTTTCAGCATTGCACTGCGGACAATTTTTAAAGCGGAAACGAAAATCGCACTGTTCACGATGGCCATCATCATCTTCAAACCAGCCCTGACAGCGTCGGCCAAAATGTTCAATCAGCGTGCCATCGGCGGTCATCTTTCCCCAGAAGGTGTTTGCAAACCCGCAGGCTGGACAGAAAACCTGTACCGGGACATTGTCGCTTTTCCCTTTCGGCGCGCCGACTTCCGGGGCGTACAAATCGTGTGGATTACCTGCGTAGTCGAGGATCAGACAATCGGTCTTGCCTGGTGCCAGTCGTAACCCGCGCCCGACAATCTGTTGGTAAAGACTAACTGACTCGGTAGGGCGCAGGATCGCAATGAGGTCGACGTGCGGGGCATCAAATCCGGTGGTTAATACCGCCACGTTGACCAGGTAGCGAAAGCGTTGTGCTTTAAAGTTTTCAATAAGTACGTCGCGCTCGCTTCCTGGTGTATCGCCAGTAATGAGAGCAGCATCGTCAGCAGGTAACAGCCCGAGAATCTCTTTAGCGTGCTCAACGGTGGCGGCGAAAATCATTACCCCTTTGCGCGTCTGGGCAAACTCAATAATCTGGCTGATGATATGCGGCGTTATTCGCTGCTGCTTTTTCAGCTCCCGGTTAAGGTCAGCTTCGCTAAACAAGCCATTACTCTGCGCCTGCAGGCGACTAAAGTCATACTGGACTACTGGCATATCAAGGCGTTCTGGTGGCGTCAGATAGCCATGTTTAATCATGTAGCGCAGCGGTAATTCGTAAATGCAGTCACGAAACAGCGCCTTTTCATCTCCGCGCACCATGCCATGATAATGAAAATGGTAAATCCAGCCTTTACCGAGACGAAAAGGTGTGGCGGTAAGACCGAGCAGGCGCAAGTGAGGGTTTACTTTGGTCAGGTGAGTAAGGATTTGCTGATACTGACTTTCTTCATCATCACCGATGCGATGGCACTCATCGACGATTAACAGGGAAAACTCAGCCTGAAACGCCTCAAGATTGCGTGCGACTGATTGCACGCTACCGAAAACCACTTTTCCATGACTCTCTTTACGCTTCAGACCCGCGGCAAAAATATCAGCTTCCAGCCCTAGTGCGCAGTACTTTGCGTGGTTTTGCGCGACCAGTTCTTTTACATGTGCCAGCACTAACACGCGCCCACGCGCCACGCGAGCCAGTTCGGCAATCACCAGACTTTTACCGGCTCCGGTTGGCAGGACGATTACCGCAGGTGTGCGGTGGTGGCGAAAGTGGTTGAGCGTGGCATCCACGGCTTCTTTTTGGTAGGGACGAAGTGTAAAAGTCATGGTCTCACTGTGATAAATGGTAACGATGAATAGTATGCCACGAATCTTTTTCCCTTGAGGGAAGTTGTTAGCTCGTTATACTGGGCGGAAAACGGCTCCACTTTTCGGGCATAACGCTCGATTTCCGTATTGTTACAGGCAAAATCACACTCATGCGACTTGATAAATTTATCGCTCAGCAACTCGGCGTCAGCCGCGCTATTGCCGGGCGTGAAATCCGTGGTAACCGTGTTACCGTTGATGGTGAAATCGTCAGAAATAGCGCGTTTAAACTGCTGCCAGAACATGACGTTGAATATGACGGCAATTCCCTGGTTCAACAAAATGGCCCGCGCTATTTTATGCTTAATAAACCTCAGGGCTATGTTTGCTCAACGGATGACCCGGATCATCCGACGGTGCTCTATTTCCTTGATGAGCCTGTTGCCTACAAACTGCATGCGGCTGGGCGTCTGGACATTGATACGACCGGGCTGGTACTGATGACCGATGATGGACAGTGGTCACATCGCATCACTTCTCCGCGTCACCATTGTGAGAAAACCTATCTGGTGACGCTGGAGTCGCCGGTGGCAGAAGATACCGCCGAACAGTTTACCCGGGGTGTTCAACTGCATAATGAGAAAGATCTCACTAAACCGGCGGTGCTGGAAGTCATTACGCCTACGCAGGTCCGTTTGACCATCAGTGAAGGGCGCTATCATCAGGTTAAACGTATGTTTGCTGCCGTGGGGAACCACGTTGTGGCGCTGCATCGTGAGCGAATCGGTGCCATCAAGCTTGATGACGATCTTGCGCCTGGTGAGTACCGTCCATTGACCGAAGAAGAAATTGCCAGCGTTAACTTAACCCCTCGTTAATTTCAGGAGCTAAATGTGACCACCCGGCAGAACTCTTCAATTGCCATTGTTTTTATCCTTGGCTTGTTGGCCATGTTGATGCCGTTGTCGATCGATATGTATCTTCCGGCTCTGCCGGTGATTTCAGCTCAGTTTGGCGTGCCTGCGGGCAGTGCGCAAATGACTCTCAGTACCTATATTCTGGGATTCGCGGTAGGGCAGCTGCTCTATGGCCCAATGGCAGACAGCATTGGGCGCAAGCCGGTGATTTTGGGGGGAACGCTGGTTTTCGCCGCGGCGGCCGTTGCTTGTGCGTTGGCGCAAACTATCGATCAATTGATCATTATGCGTTTCTTCCACGGCCTGGCGGCAGCGGCAGCGAGCGTGGTTATCAATGCTCTGATGCGCGATATTTATCCGAAAGAAGAATTTTCGCGCATGATGTCATTCGTCATGCTGGTCACGACAATTGCTCCGTTGATGGCCCCGATTGTGGGGGGCTGGGTGTTAGTATGGTTAAGCTGGCACTACATCTTTTGGATCCTGGCCGTAGCAGCAATTCTGGCCTCGGTGATGATTTTTACCCTTATCAAAGAGACTCTGCCCGTCGAGCGCCGTCAGCCTTTTCGCCTGCGCACGACAATGGGGAACTTCGCCTCGTTGTTTCGACACAAGCGGGTCTTGAGCTACATGCTGGCCAGTGGGTTTAGTTTTGCTGGGATGTTCTCATTCCTTAGCGCCGGACCCTTTGTCTACATTGAGATCAACCATGTTTCGCCACAGAATTTCGGCTATTACTTTGCGCTGAACATCGTCTTCCTGTTTGTGATGACAATTATCAACAGCCGATTTGTCCGTCGGGTTGGGGCATTAAATATGTTCCGCACCGGGCTATGGATCCAGTTCGTTATGGCAGGCTGGATGGTATTCAGCGCGTTGTTCGGGCTAGGGTTCTGGGCGCTGGTGGTTGGTGTTGCTGCGTTTGTCGGTTGCGTGTCGATGGTGTCATCAAACGCGATGGCAGTCATTCTGGATGAGTTCCCGCATATGGCAGGTACGGCGTCATCGCTGGCCGGGACTTTCCGCTTTGGCATTGGCGCTATTGTTGGTGCGCTGTTGTCACTGGCGACCTTTAATTCAGCCTGGCCGATGATCTGGTCGATAGCATTTTGTGCTACCAGTTCAATTCTTTTCTATCTCTATGCCAGCCGTGCAAAAAAAACGGTGATCTAATACACAACCTGGAGGCCACAAGGCCTTCAGAGTTGATGTACATCAACAGCAAATCTATCATTTCCCCAGCTTATGTTTATTTTATGTAAAATCAATTTATGTAAAAAGTCACACCATTGTAGTTAAAAAGGTTGAGTTAGATCGCAGAAACGAGTACATATAGCCCGCAAAGATGTCCGAATTGATAAATAAATTTAAATACCTGGCTAAGTAAGCCGCATACGGACTGGATGTAAACGTTTACTAACTCTCTAAAGACGTGATGTCAATGATGTGTTAATATTGGTGTAAAATAATTGTGAAGTAATTGTGCTTCCGGGGAATAAAAGTGACTACATTACAACTCTCAATCGTTCATCGTCTGCCGCAGTGCTATCGTTGGTCGGTGGGTTTCGCAGGTTCAAAGGTTGAACCGATTCCGCAAAACGGTCAGAGCACGGAGAACAGCCTGGTGGCGCTCAAATTGCTCAGTCCCGACGGTGACAGCGCGTGGTCGGTAATGCATAAACTCAGTCAGGCGCTCAGCGACATTGAGGTTCCTTGTTCCGTTCTGGAATGTGAAGGGGAACCGTGCCTGTTTGTAAATCGCCAGGATGAATTTGCCGCAACCTGCAGGCTGAAAAATTTCGGTGTGGCGATCGCGGAACCTTTTTCAAACAACAATCCATTTTGAGCGTCAGCTTAGCGCGAGCAGCTGACGCGTATATTCCTGTTGTGGTGCGTTAAATACGTGCTCGCATTGCCCCTGTTCCACGACCTCTCCCTGCCTTAGCACAATCACCTGATGGCACAACGCACGTACAACATGTAAATCGTGGCTGATGAAGATATAAGCCAGGCGATGCTTTTCCTGTAATAACTTCAGCAGCGTCAGGATTTGCGCCTGTACGGTTCTGTCGAGTGAGGATGTTGGCTCATCCAGAATGATAAGTGATGGTTTTAAAATTAAGGCTCTGGCAATTGCGATGCGTTGGCGTTGACCACCGGAAAATTCCGCAGGATAGCGATGTCGCGTTTCAGAATCCAGCCCCACTTCTGCCATGACCGCTTTCACTTGTGCTTCGCGTTGTTCTGCCGAAAGGGTTGGCTGGTGAACCCGCAATCCTTCTTCAATGATCTGTAAAACACTCAAACGCGGATTCAGTGAAGAATTTGGGTCCTGAAAGACAACCTGAATGCGATGGCGCACCGGCAACAGCTGACGACGATTTAACGTATGCAGCGCGTGACCATCAAATACAATACTCCCTTGTGATGCGATTAGCCTCAGTAGAGCCAGGCCAGTGGTGCTTTTGCCTGAGCCTGATTCACCTACCAGCCCTAACGTTTCCCCAGCTTTCAAAGAAAAGCTGACGTTATTAACCACCACATTATGGTCCACGACGCGTTTGAGGATGCCTTTACGAACGGGAAAACCGACACAGAGACGCTCAACTTCCAGCAAGGGAGATTGTCCGGCCGGTAACGGTACCGGCTCGCCGGAAGGTTCGCTGTTTAATAATTTTTGCGTGTAGGGATGGGAAGGGGATGAAAGCAGTATCCCGGCCTGATTTTGTTCAACACACTGACCGTTTTGCATAACTGCAACGGAATCTGCCAGTTTTTTCACAATGCTGAGATTATGGGTGATAAACAGCAGACCCATGTTCAATTCGCGCTGCAATTCCCGTAGCAGTTGCAGGATCTGTGCCTGCACGGACACATCCAGCGCGGTAGTGGGCTCATCGGCAATTAACAGCTCCGGACGTGTTAGTAGCGCCATCGCGATCATGACGCGCTGGCGTTCGCCGCCGGAAAGCTGGTGCGGATAGTCCGCCAGACGTTTTGCCGCCTGACGTATCCCTACGCGATCCAGACAATTCAGGATTTCTGCCCGTGCAGCCTCCCGACGCATTCCCCGGTGAAGTGACAGCACCTCATAGAGTTGTTTCTCCAGACTATGGAGCGGGTTCAGCGACACCATCGGCTCCTGAAAAATCATTGCGATTTTATTTCCCCGTACGCCGCGTAGCGTCTGCTCGTTAGCGTGGAGTAATGGTTCACCGTGAAAACGGATATCGCCGGAGAGGTATACCGCCGGAGGGGAGGGCAATAAACGTAAAATCGACAGCGCGGTGACGCTCTTACCCGAGCCAGATTCACCCACCAGTGCCAGGGTTTGACCTGCTTCAACACGCAACGAGACATTATTGACCACGGTACGCACGGTTTCCTGCTGGCGAAAACCAACCGACAAATTCTCAATGGCTAACAGAGGTTGTGTCATCTTATATCGCCTTGTTGGGGTCAAACGCGTCACGCACCGCTTCACCAATAAAAATCAGTAGCGAGAGTAAGAGGGCTACGGACACAAAGGCTGTGATCCCAAGCCACGGCGCCTGCAAATTGTTTTTACCCTGTAAAAGGAGTTCTCCCAGCGATGGTGAGCCGAGCGGTAAGCCGAATCCCAGAAAATCCAGTGATGTGAGCGTAGTGATTGAGGCGCATAATATAAACGGTAAAAAGGTCAGGGCGGCGACCATTGCATTCGGCAACATATGGCGCAGGATAATGTTGCGATCGCTCACGCCTAGAGCCTGAGCGGCGCGAATGTAATCAAAGTTTCGCGTGCGTAAAAATTCGGCGCGTACCACACCAACCAGACTCATCCAGCCAAACAGTACCGTGATGGCCAGCAGCCACCAGAAGTTCGGTTGTACGACGCTTGATAGCAAAATAATCAGAAACAGCGTCGGCATACCTGACCACACTTCAATGAATCGTTGCCCCCACAGATCCACTTTTCCGCCGTAGTAGCCCTGTAGCGCACCCGCCATAACGCCCATGACGCTGGAGCACAGGGTTAACATCAAACCAAAAAGAATCGAAATACGTGTGCCATAGAGGATCCGTGCCAGCACATCGCCACCATTTGCATCCGTACCCAGCCAGTTTTGTACCGACGGTGGAGAAGGGAAGGGCTTGTCGGTGGCAAAGTTAATGCTGGTGGCTCCAAAGCGTACGGGAGCCCACAGGATCCATCCCTGACTTTCCAGACGCTGCTGTAGCCACGGATCCTGATAATCGGCTTTGGTTGCCAACGGTCCGCCGAAGTCGCTTTCGCTGTAGTTTTTGACGAGAGGGAAATACCAGCCGCCTTCATAGCGCACCAGCAATGGCTTATCGTTCGCAATCAGTTCGGAGCACAAGCTGAGCCCGAACAGCACCAGAAAAATCCATAGCGACCAGTAACCGCGACGATTATGGCGAAAACGTGCCCAGCGGGCCTGATTGACGGGGCTTAATCGCGGCATTAGCGTCCCTCAAAATCTATACGAGGATCGACCAGTGTATAGCTGATATCACTCAGGATATTGAGCAGCAGGCCGATCAGGGTGAAGATGTAGAGTGTGCCAAACATCACCGGGTAGTCGCGTGACACGGTAGATTCATAACCTAGTAATCCCAGGCCATTAAGCGAAAACATCACTTCAATAAGCAGCGAACCGGTGAAAAACATGCTGATAAAGGTAGCTGGGAAGCCTGCTATCACTAACAGCATGGCGTTACGGAAAACGTGTTTCCACAGAATATTCTTTTCGCTAACGCCTTTGGCTCGTGCGGTGACAACATACTGCTTACGAACCTCATCCAGAAATGAGTTTTTGGTCAGCATGGTCAGCGCGGCAAATCCGCCAACCACCGTTGCCAGCACCGGTAAGGTGATGTGCCAGAGATAGTCGGTTACCTTCTGATACCAGGGCAGTGTGTCAAAATTAGCGGAAACCAGGCCCCGTAAGGGAAAGAGGTCGTAGTAACTGCCGCCAGCAAAGAAAACGATCAATACAATAGCAAACAGGAAGGCGGGGATCGCATAGCCGATAATAATGAATGCGCTGCTCCACACGTCAAAGCGGCTACCGTTATACACCGCTTTACGGATCCCGAGTGGAATCGACACCAGGTAGATGATGAGCGTACTCCATAACCCCAGAGTAACTGAAACAGGCAGGCTGTCTTTAATCAACGTGATTACCGAGGCACTACGAAACAGGCTATCGCCAAAGTCGAAACGAACATAGTCCCAGAGCATTTTGAAATAACGCTCGTGAATGGGCTTATCGAATCCGTAACGGCGGGTAATTTCGGCGATCACTTCCGGATCAAGGCCGCGTCCGCCTCGATAATTACTGTCACTGATATTCCCGACGCCAGTTTGCGCATGACTGGCGCGAACTCCTTCACTACCCGCGCCTGGCAATGCCCCGGACTGACCGAATTCAATGGCGGCAACTGCCTGCTCGACTGGGCCGCCAGGTGCAATCTGCACGATAAAAAAGTTGATAGTAATGATGGCCCAAAGTGTCGGGATCACCAGCAGCAGACGTCGTATCAGATAAGCGCCCATTTATTCTCCCTGTCGTCTGGCTGCGGGAAGTTTTGCCGCTTTGTTAACGTCATACCACCAGGTATCCAGACCAATGGTATAAATGGGGCGGATGGCCGGATGTGAAAATTTGTCCCACCAGGCCAGGCGATCCTCTGCCATAAACCACATCGGCAGCATGTAATAGTTCCAGGTTAATACCCTGTCCAGCGCGCGTCCCAAAGGGATCAGCTTTGCTTTATCACCCTGTGCCGCAATGATTTGGTTAATCAACTTATCAATGACCGGGCTTTGCACGCCAGGGGCGTTATAGCTGGAATCGATATATTCTGAGGCCCAAAGGATTTGCAGATCCGAACTTGGCCATGGCGTCGCGCGATATAACCTCGGCATCATGTCATAGTCGCGACTGCGCAAGCGGTTAGTGATTTGCGAGTTATCGACCTGGCGGATATTCATGGTAATGCCTAGCCGTTGCAGGTTGTGTTGAAACGGTAATACCCACTGACTGTTACTGCCTGCCGGGAGTAACAGTTCGAATGCCAGTGGTTTGCCGTTGGTGCTGTTAATCCTCCGCTGGCCCTTCAACACCCATCCAGCCTGATCCAGTAACGCACTAGCTTTCAACAAATTCTCACGATCGTAACCATCGCCTTGAGATACCGGGGGCTGATAGATTTGATTGAAAACCTCGGTTGGCAGATCTTTCTTCATTGGTGCGAGTATGACCAGTTCATCCGCGTCAGGGTAATTTCTCGCGGCATACTCCGTATTCTCAAAATAGCTGTTTGTTCGGCTCCAGGCATTATAAAACAGAGCTTTATTCATCCATTCAAAATCAAAAGCCAGCGTAATGGCTTCACGTACACGCCGGTCATTGAATACCGGACGTTGGATATTAAAGGCTAACCAGCGAGTATCCTGTGCGGATTCGTTTTTTTGTTCATCTTTGACGATGTGGTGATTAGCAAAGTTTTTACCGGTATAGCGTGTTGCCCAGTTTTTAGCATCGCTCTCAAGGCGCAGGTCAAAAGCCCCGGCTTTAAACGCCTCAAAGGCGACGTTGTCATCAAGATAGTAATCGTATCGAATGGTATTAAAGTTCCAGCGCCCGCGATTGACCGGCAGGTCAGCGGCCCAATAATCTTTGACGCGCGAATAGACTATATACTGTCCCATTTTCCACTGGGTGATGCGGTAAGGGCCGCTGGCGAGTGGAGGGGAGGGCAACGGGTCGCTGAGCTTGTGATCTTTCCAGTACTTCTCTGGCATAACGGGTAATGAAAACAGGCTGAGCATGTCTTCTTTGCCTGGCTTGGCTAATTCAATCCGTACGGTTAACGGGGCGATTGCTTTGACGGTCGTGCCTTTGTAGACCAGACGAAACTGCGGCACGCCTTCTGTCATAAATTTCTGGAAGGTGAATGCGACGTCTGCGGCGGTGATGGGTGAACCATCGTGAAATCGCGCGCGTGGATTAATAGTGATTTCTACCCATGAGTAGTTGTCAGCATAGCGTGCGCTATCGGCGATGAGCGGGTAGTAGCTGCCTGGTTCATCGTCAGACGTGGTAAATAAGGTGTCATAGAGCGTTTCGGTGCGCGCACCGGGATTGCCACGCACTGAATAGCGGTTAAAGTTGTCGAATGTACCAATGGCTGAGAGGGTGATCTGTCCCCCTTTGGGGGCTGCAGGATTAACATAATCGAAGTGATTAAAATTGAACGCGTATTTTGGTTCGCCCAGCACAGCAAACGCATAGCTTTCTTTGATGGTTTGGGCCTGTACGCTAAAACCAATCAGGGCGATGAAAAGTAATAATACGCGTCGGAGCATATGAAGATGGTTTCCTTTTCCAGTCACCTGTCGCTATCCAACAGATATCATGCCTGAACAATAAGGGATTCGTCGGCTATTGTATCGTGTTTGTACACATTACATGACGCCATCACCATTTTGGCATATCGGGTTTAGCCATCCAGCGTACGAAATTATCAAGAGTCAGCGGACGGCTGACCCAATATCCCTGAAAAAAATTAACCCCATGGGCGCGTAACCAACGGGCTTGCTCCAGGGTTTCCACCCCTTCAGCAACCGTCAGCATATTGAGGCGTCTGGAGAGAGTCAATACGGCGTCCAGTACCGGGGATGTCACGGTTTCTGTACCAATAGCTTTGACGAAACCGCGATCGATTTTCAGGTAATCGACGGTGAAACGTTCCAGATAGATGAGTGCGCTATGGCCGGTGCCAAAATCATCAATGGCAATTTCGAACCCGGCGGAATGCAACCACTCAAATATTTGAGTCGCTCCATGCTGATCAAGCATATCGCGTTCGGTAATTTCCAGGACTATTTGAAAATGCTGCGCAGGCATCGAGGATTTCAGTTGCTGAATATCGTCTTTAAAACTTTCGTCGTGCAGATGAGTCGGTGCAATATTGATCCCTAATTTGGCCCCAACAGGTAACACTTTTTGCAGCACAGGCGCATCCCGGGACACCAGTTCGAACAGGTGCTGGGTCAACGGCACAATCATCTGCTGTGATTCGGCATAGTGAATAAACGCATCGGGGGGAATTTCGCCTGCGGTAGGATCGCGCCAGCGCAATAATATTTCGACACCTTTAACTTCCAGCGTCTGCATATCCATAACGGGCTGGTAGACCACATAAAACTGATTGTGCTTGATCGCTGCCAGGATCTCTTTACCCGGTCGTAAACGGACTGAGTAAATGTAATAGCAGAGTAAAGCGGCAATGACCCCGCCCATGCAGCCCAACATGACGGCATACCATACGTCGTTGTATGTCCATTCATCGGTATACAACCGTATCTTTAGCGGCAGGTCACCTATTGCCACCTCACGTGAGGGGGTATCGGGGAGATCGGCAAGCGTCATTAATCGCGCAGAAAATGTCGAGATTGCGGTGTTGCCGATGAGCAGGGCAAAACCTTTAAAATCATCCTGCCGGGCAGTATAGAGAAGGTAAGGGGCCAGATTGATATTCAGAGAGGCAAATACGCCACTATTATCCAGTGATGGATGAGGGTACCAAATCATTATGGCTGGTTTGGTCGGCATCATCGGTGTACCAGACTGGATCTCCATATCGATTTTTTTACTGATATCCAGGCCGGGTATCAAGGACTGAATAGGGGAGTCCATCGCGCCGGTCGCTGACGAGCAGAACGCGATGCCGTCTTTTACCAGCAAAAAAGCGCGAACATTCAGGCTAAAAGCCGCGCTGGAAGTGAGCTTAGATGAAACTTGCTGACAGCTTTTGGGGATCAGAGGCTGTAGTGCCTGGGCTGTATAGCTGAGTTCTGCGAAGTATTTTTCCACATGATGCTGTATATCGGACGCCAGCGTATCGTACTTAACTTCTCGATTATGCCATGACATGAAAAATTGCAGAATGCTGACGAATAATGCAACGATTAACCCCGTTAAAACACAGGTGAGCAGGATTTTCCGACCGGAAGAAGAGGCGCGTTTGAACATAGTTCCTGATGTTTACCCGAAGTAACCGCTTATTATTAAACCGCTTAATCTGTATGACTATAACCTGGAATGACTCACATAGTGAGATTTTTCTTAAGTGAAGGCGTAAAGCAAAAAGCACTGCCTAAGCAGTGCTTTTTAAAAGTCTCATCAGGATAGCCAAGGGATAGCTGCCAAACGAAAATTAACTGCGGCTCAGGACCCGGCGAGCTTCGTTGTAGCGTTTTTTCCAGTAAGGCTCATTCATACTGGAGATAACAACGCCACTACTGGTCGAGGCGTGGACAAACTGATTGTTACCGATATAAATACCGACGTGACGTCCAGTGGAGCCAGCACGGAACAGAACCAGATCGCCTGTGCGCAGATTGGTGCGCGAAACGGATTTACCCGTTTCCTGTTGTTCGTAGGTTGAGCGAGGAAGCTCTAAACCAAATTGTTCACGGAATGTACGCTGTACAAAACTCGAACAATCGATGCCTTTTTTGGTGCTGCCGCCAAGGCGGTAACGCACACCTTTCCAGTCAGCATATTGATCCATGATTCGTGATTTAACATCGATATTACGAACCATATTTTCAAATTCATCCTGAGAGGCTTGCAGTGAAGAGTTATCTCCATTGCCCACAGCATGCGTCTCAGAATGCATATTCTTGGCGGTGTTCGTTGTGCTACATGCAGAAAGCAGAACCGCAACTGCTATCGCGGGTATACCCCGCAAGATATATCTCAAAATCGGTTGAGATTTGACCATTTTGTTTGTTTTCCCTTGAAGTCCTTAACGATAAATATCGTTATAAAAAATGCCAAACGTGACGAGACTAATTACCCACGCACGATGAGACAATTCTTTAAGGTCAAATCTGTGGCAGAACGCACAAATTTATTCATAAAGAGAATAATTATCCCGCGAGGCAAAACGAGTTCGAGATTACCCGATCGCTACGGTCATTGCGAGTCATTTTATGTGATTTTTTATAAGAAAAAGTGATACAGAAAGTGAATAAACGGCATTGGTCAAAATAAGAACAATCAGGGTGGGAAACATGCAATCCATTCATTTTCAACAGGAATAAGATGACAGGAGAATGACAGTTAAAATGATGAATTATTGTTCAACATCATCAGGGAATCAGAAGTATCCCTGATGATGTTAATTACTTTGCGTTATTTGTTTAAAAAATGTTTGTTTTTACCCGGAAGATAATTAGCAAAAAGAGTCACCATCCGGTCGCTTAATGGCGTCATTAGCCACCAGGGCAGTCCAATCAATACTACCGTCATTGAACCGACCACGATATCAGTGAGCCAGTGAGCGCCGATCATTACACGCGGAAATGCAAAAACCACAGCGATAATAAGGCCGATTAATCCTGCGACTTTTCCGAAATAACGCAGCATAAATGCGGAAAAAATAAGCAGCATCATACCGTGATCGCCAGGGAAACTGTCTCTTGACGCATCTTTGGTTGGAATATGCAGCAGTTCACTGACGCGATTAATATTATCCAGCATCAGGGTGGGGCTGGCGCGTTTAACCGGAATAAGCGCCTGGCCCAACTGGTTTAATACCACCGCAGTGAGCAGCATCACCAGGCCAATAGCGACAATACGCCGGCGCCCGGTTGGTGTTTCTTTTAACCAGAAACTCAGCATTAGTGCGCCCATCGCCAACAATGAGCAGCCGTCAAATGCCCGATTGTTGGTGATTGCAACAATCCACAGGAAGAGCGGGCTTTCAACCAGTTTCTGATTAAAGAAGTGGAAGACGCCATAATCAATAGAAAACCAGAAACCATGCCCGGTCGGAATGTACCATGACAGAAACAGCGCCAGGCCAGCGATGTTGAGCATAAGGATAAGAGGGTATCGAGTTTTCATCGTCGTTTTCCATTGCTAAAAACGCAGGCAACCTTACGCGCAACCGTCTAAACGAAGCCTCAACAATGCGCTCTGTAACGCATTCCAGTCGGTCTCAGTGTCTGAGATGAGTTCAATACGGCTGTCCGGCGGTGCGACATTTTGTGTCTCAATATGCCAGTCGTCGCCCTGACGATTAATCCGCACCAGTCCTTCTTTAATACGCATAACGCCCTTTACGCGCCCGACCGGGGCAAGACGTGACCATTCCAGCAGGCCGATGGTATCGAACACGGTATCAGCATCAAAAATCCAGCCGCAGGCCTGATGACCCTGCCCACTGTTCAGGCTACGACGCCAGCGTTGTTGTGCAGGCAGACTCAGCGCCGCCAACCCCTTTTTGTCAGCATGTTGGTGGGTGTGCGCTGCGCTGGAGGGAAGTTCAGCCAGATTCAGTCGCGGTAAATCCAGTAACTGCCCGTCAATTTTTCCGTGCTCGGCATGAATCAACTGGCGATTTCCGCCGTAATGCTGCCACCAGGTTTGCAGGGCATTCTTGCTTTCCATTGTGGCGCGATCTGATTTGTTGGCGACAATGACATCTGCGGCAGCTAGCTGATCGCGGAAGTTATCATTAGCGACGCTTTTTTCGTCCAGTAACAGGCGTGGGTCAAGGATGCAAAGCGTGGCGCGCAGATCGATCCATGGTTCGTAAACCGGAGCGGTGAGTAAGTCCAGAATCTGTTTTGGGTGCCCAAGACCGGTAGGTTCGATCAGCAGCCGGTCAGGTTTTCCCTGGCGCAACAGCGTATTGAGACCAACCTGCATCGGTAAACCGTTAACGCAGCACATGCAGCCACCGGGGATCTCCTTTAGCAGCGCTCCGCTGTCAGCCAACAATGCACCGTCAATGCCGACTTCACCAAATTCATTGACCAGCACGGCCCACTTCTCTGCGGGAGCTTTGTTCGCCAGTAAATGAAGAATCGAGGTGGTTTTGCCACTGCCGAGAAAACCGGTAATGAGGTTGGTTTTAGTCACGTTTGCTCCAGAATTATAAAATGCCGTGATAGCGTTCAATAATCCTGGCGAAAAAAAATGAAAAAGAGAAGGGGAGAGAGGACGAAGGAATGCTTCGTCCTGTTTAGAGCCTATCCCATTAGGCTATTTTATTTGTCATTTTGTATCCTGGCAGTGCCCATAATCCTCACGTACTGCATGCACGCTTCGGTTGTTCCGCGCTGTTCGTATCCAAACTGACTGCAACAATCTACGCCTAATGGGATAGGCTCTTAATGGCAGAGATCGTTAATTTTTTAACGTATCAATTACGGCCTGGTGCGCACCGTGCTGGGCAATACGTTGCCATGCCTGCTCAATGGCGCTGACAAATTGCGAATTTTGCACCAGATCGGTGGCAAAAATTTCGTGCAAGGAAAGTAATGCGGTGACACGTTCTGATTCCGTACTGCGCTCGACAATTGTGCGGATTTTTTCACTCATCGGGTCGCGTATATCTATGGCTGAGCCTGCATCGTCCACCCCGCTAACGTAACGCATCCAGCCCGCAATACCGAGTGCCAGCAAGGGCCATTCGCTTTGGCGCGCTAAATGTACGCGGATGCTTTCCAGCATGCGCTGCGGTAATTTCTGGCTCCCGTCCATCGCGATTTGCCAGGTTTTGTGCTTTAGCGCCGGGTTGGCAAAGCGTTCCAGCAGGCTGGTGGCGTACAGGTCTAAATCAACGTCGGTGATTTGCAGCGTGGGGGCCTGTTCATTGAGCATCAGGCAGTAAGCGGCTTTACGAAACGCACTGTCTTGCATACAGTCGCTGATGTGTTGAAATCCGGCCAGATAACCGAGATAGGCCAGAAACGAATGGCTGCCGTTGAGCATTCGCAGTTTCATTTGTTCCCACGGCAGAACGTTATCGACCATCTGTACGCCCGCGCGCTCCCACTGGGGGCGACCAGAGACAAAGTTATCTTCGACGACCCACTGGATAAAAGGCTCGCAGCTGATTGCACAAGGGTCGGCAACGCCCAATTCATGGGCAATTTCATCCAGTGACTCTTCGGTCGCGGCCGGGACAATGCGGTCTACCATGGTGCCAGGAAAACTGACATGCTCTTGTATCCACAGCGCCAGTTCAGGCGATCGCTTTTCTGCCATTCCCAGTACGGCATTTTTTACCACATGGCCATTGTCCGGGATGTTATCGCAGGAGAGTACGGTAAAAGGTGGCACTCCTCGCTCGCGTCGGCGGTGCAGGGCTTCAACAATGATACCTGGTGCTGAGTGCGGTTCATCCGGCGTCTGTAAATCGTGAACAATGCGCGGGTTGGAGATATCAAGCGTCCCTGTCGCCGGATCAATACAGTAACCTTTTTCGGTGATGGTTAAGGAAACAATAGCCACCTGTGGCTCGCAGAATTTTTCAATAATGGCTGCCAGTGAATCCAGCTTAGCGTTCAGACACTCTTTGACGGCGCCAATAACAATTGACTGATTGCCATGCGCGCCTTTTTCTAACACGGTATATAAATGATCCTGCTCACGAAGTTGACTCATCAGTCGATCGCCACTGAACAGACTGATCTCACAAATTCCCCAATCGCCACCCTGTGCATTCAGTACCCGATCGGTCAATAAGGCCTGATGAGCACGGTGAAATGCCCCGAAACCAAAATGTACGATCCGCGTTTTTAATTGTTGTCGATCGTACTGAGGCATCAGTACATTTTCCGGGAGTTGGGCGGAGGCAATAGTTTTCATTAAATACACCTGATTAACCATTAATTAACAATGCCAGTATAAAGTTATATGACAGCAAATTAAATTGGTGTGCCTTATTTATCCGGGGAATGTGAGCTTGATCAATCAATCATCGGCGTTCTGTTGATCATTCAACGGATGCCTGTATGGTAGTCGTCATTCGCGCAACTTAATTTGGTATAACAACTTATGAGGTGAACCAATGGAACAAACCTGGCGTTGGTACGGACCTAACGATCCGGTATCGCTTGATGATGTGCGTCAGGCTGGCGCAACTGGTGTTGTGACCGCCTTGCACCATATTCCCAACGGTGAAGTGTGGCCCGTCGAAGAGATTCAAAAACGCCAGGCCATTCTGGCTGAAAAGGGGCTGACCTGGTCGGTGGTGGAAAGTATTCCGGTTCACGAAGATATCAAAACGCTCTCCGGGCAATATCAAACGTGGATTGCGAATTATCAGCAAAGTATCCGTAATCTGGCGACCTGCGGCATTGATACCGTGTGTTATAACTTCATGCCGATTCTCGACTGGACGCGTACTGACCTTGAATATCAGTTGCCGGACGGCTCTAAAGCGTTGCGTTTTGATCAGATAGCGTTTGCAGCCTTTGAGTTGCACATCCTGCAACGTCCAGGTGCTGAGGCGGATTACACCGTGGAAGAGCAGCGCCAGGCCCGGGACTATTTCAATTCCATGAGCGCCGCTGATATTGAAAAGCTGACCCGCAATATTATCGCTGGTCTGCCAGGTGCTGAAGAAGGTTATACCCTGGATCAATTCCGCGCGCGTCTGGCGGAATACGACGGCATCAGCAAAGATGATCTGCGTAATAATATGGCTGTTTTTCTGCGTGCGATCGTACCGGTAGCAGAAGAAGTTGGCGTGCGCCTGGCCGTACATCCTGACGATCCGCCACGCCCGATCCTCGGCCTGCCACGTATCGTTTCTACGATTGAAGATATGCAGTGGCTGAAAGAAACGGTAGACAGCATCTATAACGGTTTCACCATGTGTACCGGATCATACGGTGTGCGTGCGGATAACGATCTGGTGAAAATGATTGAAACCTTTGGCGATCGTATCCACTTTACGCATTTGCGCTCAACCTGCCGTGAAGAAAACCCGAAAACTTTCCATGAAGGCGCACACTTACAAGGTGATGTGGATATGGTATCGGTAGTGGCTGCCATTCTGACCGAAGAACAGCGTCGTAAGAAGGCGGGCGATCTGCGTCCAATCCCGATGCGTCCGGATCATGGACACCAGATGCTTGACGATCTGCACAAAAAAACCAACCCAGGCTACTCTGCTATTGGTCGTCTGAAAGGGCTGGCTGAAGTTCGTGGTGTTGAACTGGCACTGAAACAAACACAGTTCCGCGATCTGTTGTAATGTCGCTAACAGGGATTGGGCGTCAGGCTCGATCCCTGTTCATCATCAGGGCTGCAATAATGCCTGCTCCAGCACCGTCAGTACCTTGTTTATCTGCTGTATTTGCAACCCACCAAAACCGAAAAACATGACAGCGTCGCTGTTCTCTTTACGCCAGGCATCTTCCGAACCATTTTCAATGTTCTCCAGCGTATCAAAACGGATACCTGCCTGCAGACAGCGCGCTTGCAGTTTTGCGATAACCTCGGGTGATCTGGCTATGCGCAAAGAGAGGTGCAGGCCTGCCGTCGCACCATCGATTTTCCCTTCAGGAAACAAAACTGAAAGGCCGTCACGCAATAGGGTAAGACGTGCTGCATAGCTGCAGGCAAGTTTGCCAAGATGGGTATAAAACACCTGATTTTGCATGAGCTCAGCTAAAAACTGCTGCAATAACCACTGGCTGCCGTTGTTATTTAGCGCTTTCATATTCTGTACAGCCGGTAGAAGCTCATCAGGACAAACGAGATAGCCGAGACGCACCCCCGGCCCCAGCGTTTTTGAGAATGTCCCCATATAGATAACCCGATCGTGATAGTCCATGGCTTTCAGTGCCGGAAGAGGATTCTCTCCGTAGGTAAAAACGGCATCATAGTCATCTTCAATGATGTAGGCTCCAACGCGCTGTGCCCAGGTCAGTAATGACTTTCGTCGTTCTAACGACAGAACATTTCCCATCGGGTATTGATGAGCTGGTGTCACATAACAAAGCTGGGTTTCAACTTCGGGTAAATTATCAGTGCGTAGGCCATGGCTATCGACTGCAACAGGGGTAATATCCGCGCCGTAATAATTAAACAGGTGCCATGCGCCAGAATAACAAGGGGATTCGGTCACAACATGACACTTTTTTTTCTGTGATACAGCATGATGAATAATAAATATTTGGCTAAGCAGAGATAATCCTTCCTGAATCCCATTGGTAATAATGATGTTCTCTGCACGAGTATTAATACCTCGGGATAAATTAAGGTATCTGACCATTTGATCACGTAATGGAAATAATCCATTTGGTGAATGATAACGAGTAAGCAATTGTTCCTTAAGTACACTGGGAGCATTATTCCATTTTCGCCAACTTGCCCAGGGAAAGGCATTGGGATCGGGAACGCCCATCCGGCAATAGAACTCTCTACCCATCTCACCGTAGACATCGGTGGAAGCCCCCGCAGGCTTGGGCTTTACTGGCGGAGAGCCTTCTGCAGAGGTCACGTGTGTTGGGGGGCTACGCACCGGAGCCGTAAAGATCACTTCATAACCAATACCCTGCCGGCTCTTAATAAAGCCCGCCGTCATGAGCTTTTCATACGCCATAACTATCGTAATCTTGGCAACATTTAACGTCTGGGCTTGCTCACGGATAGAGGGCAGTTTGTCACCGCAAAGCAAATCTCCCTGCTGAATAGCCTGGAAATAAAATTGAAAGATCTGCAATTGCAGTGGAGTACGGCTTTCTCTGTTGAGAGACAGTGTCAGCATGAGAAATTCCTTATTAAAACATTATTGGCATATTACGACTTTCGGCTTTCCACTATTTTGACGCGCCTCATAGAGTCGGTGCTGTTCCTACGCCCCACCTTCAGTGTCTCTATTTTTGATTTTTAATATCCCTTAGCGTGTCGCTATTAAAATAATGGAGGCAAGTATGTCGTGGATAAGAAAAAACGCGCTTTGGTGCGTATTCGGCGGAGCAGTAGTAATGTCCTTCGTCATTTGGGGAACGTGGCAGGGCGTACATTACACCAGCACCACTGAGTTTTGTTTATCGTGCCACGCGATGGGTACTGCAGGGGAGGAATATAAAACCAGCGTGCATTTTCGAAATGCCTCTGGCGTTCGCGCGGAATGTAAGGATTGCCACATTCCACCGGGTATTGTTCCAACTCTGATACGTAAGACGGAAGCGTTAAACGATCTATACCACACCATTATCTCTCCTTCGATCGATACGCCTGAGAAATTCAATCTAAAGCGTGCGGAACTGGCGCAACGGGAATGGGCGCGCATGAGCGCTAACAATTCCGCGGCCTGTAAATCGTGTCATAGCTATGAAGCGATGGATCACGCTAAACAGTCTGCTAATGCGGTGGCACAAATGACGGCGGCTGCAGCAAAGAACAGTAACTGCATTGACTGCCACAAAGGCATTGCACATCACAAACCCGATATGAGCAGCGGTTTTCGCGATCGTTACAAGCAATTGCAGAGTCAGGGTGAACAATTACCCACGGCGACGACGCTGTATTCGTTAGGTGAAAAATCACTGGCTGCCACAGCAGAGAGTGCTGCAGGTAAAGCCATGCTGTACCCGGCAACGGAAGTGCGTGTGCTGAAAAGAGAGGGGAAAAACGTTCAGATAGAACTGACCGGCTGGCGGGAAAGCAAAGGACGTGGTCGGGTGATAACTCAGTATATGGGCAAACGCGTTTTCGCTGCCGTATTAGATGCTTCGCTGATGAATAATGTGAAGATTCAGCAAACTCAGGTTGATCCTGAGTCACATCAGGAATGGCAACTGGTGAGCGTGATTGCCTGGAGTTCTGCGGATGGTTTTACCGACAATGTTGACTCCATCTGGCAATACGCCGATCAGATGTTGCAGTCCACCTGTAGCGCCTGTCATAGCACACCGCCAACGAGTCGTTATACCGCTAATGGCTGGATCGCCGGCTTGAAATCCATGTCCACCTACTACCGGCTTAATCCGGTGGAAGATCGCACGCTGTTGAAATATCTCCAGACTCACGCCAGCGATGTACCTGAATCTAACAATACAAAAGGATAATTTATGGATATTCATGATTTTAACCCGTCACGTCGACGGTTTTTGACCGGAATGTTAGCCGTTGGCGCCGCCAGCGCATTAGGGCCGAATCCCCTGATCTCAAAGGTCTGGGCTGCAGGTGAAAATCCTGAGCAATGGATCCAGTCTGGTTCGCACTTTGGCGCTTTTGAAGCCAAAGTCGTGAACGGTGAATGGATAGATACCCGTCCATTCAAACATGATAAATATCCCTGCGATATGCTCAATGCCGTTCGGGAAGTGGTCTATAACCCATCGCGCGTGCGCTATCCGATGGTGCGGTTGGACTGGTTACGCAAGCGTGAAAAGTCAGATCGCAACCAACGTGGCGATAACCGTTTTGTCCGTGTGAGCTGGGATCAGGCGTTGGATCTGTTCTATGAGGAGCTGGAGCGGGTACAAAAGATCTCTGGTTCTTCTGGCGTATTTACCGGACTGGCGGACTGGCAAATGGTTGGAAAATACCATAAGGCCGGCGGCGCGATGGACCGGGGACTTGGCTTGCATGGAAGCTATGTCACTACCGTTGGCGACTATTCAGCTGCAGCGGCGCAGGTGATTTTGCCTCACGTGATTGGCTCGCTTGAAGTCTATGAACAGCAAACTTCGCTCCCGTTGGTTATCGAAAATACCAATACAATCGTGCTATGGGGTTGCGATCCTATCAAGAACTTACAGATCGAATTCCTCGTTCCCGATCACGACGCATTTGGATACTGGCAGCAGATTAAAGAGGCCGTCGCGCAGGGTAAAATGCGGGTTATCAGCGTCGATCCCGTACGCAGCAAATCGCAAAACTATCTTGGCTGTGAACAACTGGCGATAAGACCGCAAACTGATGTTGCTTTGCTACTGGCGCTCGCACATACCTTGTACGAAGAAAAACTATACGACGCCGCGTTTATCAGCGATTACACCGTTGGGTTCGAGCAGTTTTTGCCGTACCTGACGGGAGAGAGCGACAAACAGCCGAAAAACGCTGAGTGGGCGGCGGAAATTTGCGGCCTGACTGCGGAGCAAATTCGCGATTTTGCCCGTTTGCTGGTGAAGGGGCGCACACAATTTATGGGTGGATGGTGCGTGCAGCGTATGCACCATGGCGAACAATATCCCTGGATGCTGGTGGTACTGGCCAGCATGGCCGGACAAATTGGGCTGCCTGGTGGCGGTGTGGGCTTTGGCTGGCATTACAACGGTGGCGGTACAGTCACCTCTGCGGGCCCCGTACTGAGTGGCCTCGGCAGTATCAACAACCCGCCTGCTGCGAAATACAAAGCGGACTTTCGCGGCGCTTCGGAGCATATTCCTACCTCACGAATGATCGATTGTCTGCTGGAGCCGGGCAAGAAGATCGCTTTCAATGGTGAAACATTAACTTTTCCTGACATCAAAATGGCGATTTTCAGCGCGGCCAATCCGTTCCATGCCCAGCAGGATCGCAACCGGATGATCGATGCCTGGAAGAAGCTGGAAACCGTGGTAGTTCTCGATCATCAGTGGACGGCATCTTGTCGTTTTGCAGATATCGTCCTGCCCGTGACAACGCGCTTTGAGCGTAACGACATTGAGCAGTTTGGTACACATTCGAATAAAGGGCTGATGGCCGTCCGCCAGGTTGTCAAACCCCAGTTTGAAGCGCGACACGACTTTGATGTCTTTGCCGGTCTGTGCAAACGCTTTGGTCAGGAAGAGACATATCGCGAAAAGCGCGATGAAATGCAGTGGATAAAATCCATTTATGAAGAGGGCGTGAAAACCGGGTCATCACTTGGCGTCAGTATGCCGGACTTTGAAACCTTCTGGCAGGGCGAAGGATACATTGAATATCCTGTCGGGAAGCCGTGGGTGCGACATGGAGAATTTCGCGAACAGCCGGATATCAATCCGTTAGGAACGCCTTCCGGTCTGATTGAAATCTACAGTAAAACCATCGCTGGTTTCCAGTATCAGGATTGTCCTGGACATCCGGTGTGGATGGAGCCATTTGAGCGCAGCCATTCTGGTAAGAAAGATAAATATCCGCTGCATTTGCAATCCTGCCACCCGGATAAACGCCTTCATTCCCAGCTCTGTTCCAGCGATGCGTTTCGTAATACCTATGCGGTTGCTGGAAGAGAGCCGTTGTACATGAGCGAGGCGGATGCCCGTGCGCGTGGCTTAAAAGCCGGGGATATTGCGCGCGTATTTAATGCCCGTGGTCAGGTGCTGGCGGGCGTGGTAATCAGCCCTGACTACGCGCCTGGCGTTATCCGAATTCATGAGGGAGCGTGGTATTCGCCGCAAGAAGGTGGGAAATCGGGCACGTTATGCACCTATGGCGATCCGAATGTGTTGAGTGCGGATGTCGGTACATCGCAACTGGCGCAGGGACCTTCAGCGCATACGGTACTGGTCGAGGTGGAACGATACCAGGGGAGTGCCCCACAGGTCACGGGTTTCGGTGGTCCGGAGGTCGTGAAAGAGGAGAAGGTTAGTGCAGCATAATCACATTTTTCAGCAGCGTGCAGCGGTATACCAGTGGTTTTCGCAACTGCTGTTCCGTGAGCTGAACGAGGAGCAACTCACCAGCCTGGAAAGTGGGGAAAACCGAAAGTGGCTGGCGTCGCTAACGGCGATCCCTGGGTTGTCTTTTGATATCAAAAATCTGGAACGCAGCCTTGCCCGGGTGCTGCGCCGTGAAGACCGACAACTGGAGCTGGCGGCGGATTTTGCCTCGTTGTTTTTGCTGGCGCCTCCCGGCGGTGTTTCTCCCTATGCGGGACATTATCCACATACGACGGCGGCCGAAGAACGCAGGGAAATGAATGTGCTGTTAGTTGAGTATGGGCTGACACCGCATGAAAATGAGCCTGCCGACCATATTGCTGTACAGTTGTCATTGATGGCGAGAATGGTTGCCAATAAAGAGAAGCTGTCCGCGCAATATTACTTTTTGCATCATCACATCATGTGCTGGGCACCGCTGTTACGGGAAAGCTGCTTGCACCGGGACGAAGAGGGATTTTATCCTCAGGCGGTTAATGTCATAACGCATTTTATGCGTGAAGATGAGTTGTATCTGGAATCTCTTTTGATGGACGATTTTTACCTCAGCAGCCAGAGCTGAAAATAACAAAGGGACAGCAGATGCTGTCCCTTTTAGCTTGTGTCGCTGCGAAAAGTTAGTCTGCACGGCCCATATAGCGGCGTTCTTCAATGTGAATACGGATTTTTTCACCCGCACTCAGATATTCAGGAACCAGGATCACCAGACCAGTGCTCAGAGTGGCGGGTTTGTTACGCGCACTTGCTGAAGCGCCTTTGATGCCCGGTGCCGTTTCAACGATCTCCAGATCTACGGTCTGTGGCAGTTCAAGCGCCAGCAGTTGGCCGTCCCAGGTCAGAACCTGCATGTCCGGCATCCCGCCTTCCGGAATGAACAGCAGCTCTTCTTCAATCTGGTCTTTGGTGAAGGTATACGGGGTATAGTCTTCTTTATCCATAAAGACATATTCGTTGCCATCAACGTAGGAAAAATCAACGCCACGGCGGCTCAGCGTAACGGTATCTACGATATCGTCGCCTTTGAAGCGCTCTTCAACTTTCAGACCGGTACGGACATCAGAAAAACGCATTTTGTACAGCGTAGCTGCACCGCGTGCGGTTGGTGATTGAATATCAATATCTTTTACAATCAGCAGTTTGCCGTTGTAGTTCAGTACCATACCTTTTTTAATTTCGTTCGCTCTTGGCATCGAAAAAATCCTGTAGTGGGGAGTGTCTAAAATATCGCGTCAAACTACTCGCGCCGGGCCATTCAGGCAAGCGGAATTGTCACTTTTGCTGGTGCAAAAAAGGGGATACACACATCATCCTTGACGTTGCCTCTTTGTTGGCTGCGCTTATAACTCCAGGGGCGTCTTACGTGTACGCTTCCGGGACTCATTCACTTGCTGCCCCGATGCTTATTGAGTGATTGTGTGTATACTGTTCGCTACCTGCACCATCCGATGGTTTACGTTAAAGAGAATACTGTATGGAATGCCGTCCGGATTGTGGTGCATGTTGCACTGCGCCTTCTATCTCCAGCCCTATCCCTGGCATGCCTGATGGCAAGCCTGCCAATACACCGTGCGTTCAGCTTGATGAATCACTGCGCTGTAAACTCTTTGGTTCTGAGTTGCGCCCAAAAGTGTGTGCAGGTTTGCAGCCCAGCGCGGAAATGTGCGGGCAAACAACGCACCAGGCAATGCTGTATCTTATTGAACTCGAAGCGCTGACCGCACCCTAGAGCCAGTCCCATCAGGCTCTTAAACGTCTTTGATGCGCGCGAGGCAAAATACGGTGGCGATAATCATCACCAGCGCGAACCAGAACACGGCATGATAATTCCAGATTTCAGCGGCAATGCCCGCCAGCGAACCTGCAATAATCCACCCCACGCGGATGGTGTTCGTATACAGGGTGGTGGCTGAACCAGCCTGTCCCGGCATTAAATCCTGAAAATAGAGCATCCCAATTCCGCCGAGAATGCCGATGTAAATCGCGTTCAATAGTTGCAAACCGAGCAAAATAACCGGTGAGTGCGCCAGCAACATACCGGCATAAAATAAAAAACCGGCGACTACAGCGAACCGCATTAACAGGCGTTTGCCCAGCCGTTTAGCAAAGTATCCGGCGATCAGCATTGTCGGTATTTCCAGCCCGGCGGCGGTACCCATCATGATGCCTGCGAGTTTTTCCGGCAGGTGCAGTTCGTTGATGATGAACAGCGGCATATTAATAATATAGAGGCTGTTGGTGCCCCACATTAATGTGCAGATTGCAAAAAGCAGAAGCGTATCACGACGATTACGCCTTGGAGCCTCGACTACGCCGGTTGCCAGTGGGACGTTTTTGTTCATGGACGGTAAGAACAGCCAGACCATGACGCCGCAGATAATAAATGCGACCGCAGCGCTGAGATACATCACCGTAAAGCTGAACCCCATCGCCAGTGCGTAGGCCAGAGGGGGACCGATCACCCATGCCAGTGAAACCTGTGCGCGTAAAATTGAGCTGAACATCACGGCTTCCCGGCCTGTGCGGTCGGCATGTTCGCGGGCGAGGGCAAACATTTGTGGGTTAGCGGTAGAGCCAAAGCTACTGAGAAAAACACCGACAAACAGCAAAATAAAATAGTTACGGTTCCAGGCAAACAACACGCAGGCCAGCATCCCCAGCACACAGCAAAAAACAATCAGGTTCTTGCGATCGCCTTTTTTATCAGAGCGCCCGGCCAGAAACTGACTTACCAGGATGCCGATGACGGCACTGCCGGTAAAAAAGAAACCCACCATCCCTGGGCGGGCATGGACTTCATCGGTCAGAAAAAGGCTGAGTGTAGGAGTCTGCAATGCGCCAGCAATACCCGTCAGAAAAGCGACAAGCAAAAACGCCGAAGACGTTAAATCAAACGCCTTTGGTGTGGCGGCTACGGGGGTGTTATGCATGTTTCGATATCAGTGGTGTGAAGAGAGGCGGAGTTTACGCTGCTTGTCAGAAAACAAACAAGGAGCTAAATCAAAATCAGCATGAAAAATCAAAATCGCATTTCAGTCTGAGAAAACAGCATGCTGACGATGCTGAACCTGATAGGGTAACCCTGTTTTTTGCGTCAGCAATTTTCACACATAGAAGAAAAAATGTGCGTTACATCTAAATTCAGCAAGCAAATCTACAACTTTACTTGCGTGCTGAAGCAGAAAGAGCAAAACTTCTTGAAACGTTTCAGCGCTATCAGATTTTAAATGATGGAGTCGGGTGGCGCCTTTTTTCTCATGTTAGCTGAATCGTTTCAATTCAGCAGGAGAGGAGAACCATGTTCCAGTTATCTGTTCAGGATATACACCCGGGCGAGCAGGCCGGAAACAAAGAAGAGGCCATTCGTCAGGTTGCAGCCGCGTTAGTTCAAGCGGGCAACGTCGCGGAGGGCTACGTCGATGGCATGCTGGCACGCGAACAACAGACATCCACTTTCCTTGGCAACGGTATTGCTATACCTCACGGTACAACGGATACGCGCGACCGCGTGCTGAAAACCGGTGTGCAGGTATTTCAGTTCCCGCAAGGCGTGACCTGGGGTGAAGACCAGGTCGCGTATGTGGCTATCGGTATTGCAGCCAGCTCGGATGAACACCTCGGTTTACTGCGCCAACTGACGCACGTGCTGAGTGATGATTCGGTGGCTGAGCAACTGAAATCAGCCACTACAGCAGAAGAACTGCGCGCCTTACTGATGGGCGAAAAGCAAAGTGAACAGCTGAAGCTTGATAATGACATGCTGACGCTGGACGTTGCCGCCAACTCTCTGATGACGCTGCAGGCGCTGAATGCTGCACGGCTGAAAGAAGCTGGAGCGGTCGATGCGACATTCGTCACCAGAGCGATTAACGAACAACCGATGAATCTCGGTCAAGGGATTTGGCTGAATGACTGTGCTGAAGGCAATGTGCGCAGCGCGATCGCGGTCAGTCGTGCGGCCAACGCATTTGAGGTTCAAGGTGAAACGGCTGCGGCGTTGATTACCGTTGCTATGAATGATGAGCAGCCCGTTGCGGTGCTGAAGCGCCTTGGCGATCTGTTGTTGAACAATAAAGCTGAACGTTTACTGAAAGCTGACGCAGCTACCGTGCTGGCGCTGCTGACCAGCGATGACGCATTAACTGACGATGTATTGAGCGCTGAGTTTGTGGTGCGCAATGAGCATGGTTTACACGCCCGTCCGGGCACCATGCTGGTGAATACGATTAAACAATTTAACAGTGAAATTACCGTGACAAATCTTGATGGAACCGGAAAACCGGCAAATGGACGTAGTCTGATGAAAGTCGTTGCCTTAGGCGTGAAGAAAGGACATCACCTGCGCTTTACCGCACAGGGTGATGATGCTGAACAGGCGCTGAAAGCGATTGGCGATGCTATCGCGGCAGGTCTTGGGGAGGGCGCGTAATGAGCAGACGTGTTGCAACTATCACCCTGAACCCGGCTTACGACCTTGTCGGTTTTTGCCCGGAAATTGAACGCGGTGAAGTTAACCTGGTTAAAACGACCGGTCTGCACGCGGCTGGAAAAGGCATCAACGTCGCGAAAGTTCTGAAAGATCTGGGTATCGACGTTACGGTTGGCGGTTTCCTGGGTAAAGACAACCAGGATGGCTTTCAGCAACTGTTCAGCGAATTGGGTATTGCTAACCGTTTTCAGGTGGTGCAGGGGCGTACCCGTATTAACGTCAAACTGACTGAAAAAGACGGCGAAGTTTCAGACTTCAATTTCTCTGGTTTTGAAGTCACCCCAGCCGACTGGGAACGCTTTGTGAATGACTCCTTGAGCTGGTTGGGGCAGTTCGACATGGTGTGTGTCAGCGGCAGCTTGCCAACCGGTGTTAGTCCGGAAGCATTCACCGACTGGATGACGCGCCTGCGCAGCCAGTGTCCATGCATTATCTTTGATAGTAGCCGTGAAGCACTGGTCGCGGGTCTGAAAGCGGCGCCGTGGCTGGTAAAACCTAACCGCCGCGAGCTGGAGATCTGGGCTGGCCGTAAACTGCCGGAAATGAAAGATGTTATTGATGCTGCACATGCACTGCGCGAGCAGGGTATCGCTCATGTGGTGATTTCACTCGGTGCGGAAGGTGCGCTGTGGGTTAACGCTTCAGGCGAATGGATTGCGAAACCGCCATCCGTTGAGGTGGTCAGCACCGTAGGTGCGGGAGACTCAATGGTCGGCGGCCTGATTTACGGCCTGCTGATGCGTGAGTCCAGTGAACACACCTTACGTCTGGCGACCGCTGTGGCTGCACTGGCCGTAAGTCAAAGTAATGTGGGTATTACCGATCGTCCTCAGTTGGCCGCAATGATGGCGCGTGTCGACTTAAAACCGTTTAACTGACAGCAGGAGAGGCATAATGAAAACGCTGCTGATTATTGACGCTAATCTCGGCCAGGCTCGTGCTTACATGGCGAAAACCCTGCTTGGAGCGGCGGCGCATAAGGCGCATCTGGATATTATTGATAATCCTAATGATGCTGAGCTGGCGATTGTTCTGGGCGACAAACTCCCGAATGACACTTCGCTGAACGGAAAAAATGTCTGGTTGGGTGATATTGGTCGTGCGGTTGCTCATCCTGAGTTATTCCTTAGCGAAGCGAAAAGTCATGCAAAACCCTACAGCGCGCCAGCTGCTGCCGCACCTGTGGCAAGCAGTGGTCCGAAACGTGTGGTTGCGGTAACGGCCTGCCCAACGGGCGTAGCGCATACTTTTATGGCTGCTGAAGCCATTGAAACCGAGGCCAAAAAACGCGGCTGGTGGGTGAAGGTTGAAACCCGTGGCTCTGTTGGGGCGGGTAATGCCATAACCCCGGAAGAAGTTGCCGAAGCTGATCTGGTGATCGTGGCTGCTGATATTGAAGTGGATCTGGCGAAATTTGCCGGAAAACCGATGTACCGTACCTCGACCGGTCTGGCACTGAAGAAAACGAAGCAAGAGCTGGATAAAGCCGTCGACGAAGCGACCCTCTACCAGCCTGCGGGGAAAGGACAGTCTACAGCGACACAGGGTAAGAAAGAGAGTGCTGGCGCATACCGTCACCTGCTGACGGGCGTTTCTTACATGCTGCCAATGGTGGTTGCCGGTGGCCTGTGTATTGCGCTGTCTTTCGCGTTTGGTATTGAAGCATTTAAAGAGCCTAACACGCTGGCAGCGGCGTTGATGCAGATTGGCGGTGGCTCAGCCTTTGCGCTGATGGTTCCGGTTCTGGCGGGTTACATTGCGTTCTCTATTGCCGACCGTCCTGGCCTGACGCCGGGTCTTATCGGCGGTATGTTGGCGGTAAGCACCGGTTCCGGTTTTATCGGCGGGATCATTGCCGGTTTCCTTGCGGGTTACCTGGCGAAGTTAATCAGCACTAAGCTGAAACTGCCGCAAAGTATGGAAGCGCTGAAACCGATCCTGATCATTCCACTGCTCTCGAGCCTGGTGGTGGGTCTGGCGATGATTTACCTCATTGGCAAACCGGTTGCTGGCATCCTGGAAGGTCTGACTCACTGGCTGCAAACCATGGGGACGGCGAATGCGGTACTACTCGGTGCAATTCTTGGCGGTATGATGTGTACTGACATGGGGGGACCGGTAAACAAAGCCGCATATGCTTTCGGTGTGGGTCTGCTGAGTACACAAACGTATGCGCCAATGGCTGCAATCATGGCTGCGGGTATGGTGCCACCGCTGGCACTGGGTCTGTCTACCCTTGTTGCGCGTCGTAAATTCGACAAAGCACAACAGGAAGGGGGGAAAGCCGCTCTGGTTCTGGGTCTGTGCTTCATTACCGAAGGGGCGATTCCGTTCGCAGCCCGTGACCCGATGCGTGTTCTGCCGTGCTGTATCGTCGGTGGTGCGTTGACCGGAGCAATCTCCATGGCGGTAGGTGCTAAGCTGATGGCTCCGCACGGTGGTCTGTTCGTACTGCTGATTCCTGGCGCAATTACACCGGTTCTTGGATATCTGCTGGCAATTATCGCAGGTACGCTGGTTGCGGGTCTGGCCTATGCGTTCCTGAAACGTCCGGAAGAGGACGCTGTCGCTAAAGCGGCATAACCCTCCTCTCATCAAAGGGCAGAGATTTCTCTGCCCTTTTTTTATGCTTAAAGCGTTATCCATTGAAATTCTATGGGGCGAGGCATAACGAATCCTTTTGCTATGCGGTTCAGGCAATCATGGGTGCAATGATAAAGCCAAAGGCAACACCAGCAATAATGCCGCCTAACCCTGGCAACATAAACGGATGGTTTAAGACATACTTGCCAACCCGCGTTGTCCCTGTGGTGTCGAATTCCATTGCTGCCAGCGACGTGGGGTAAGTTGGCAGAACAAACACCCCGGTTACCGCGACGTACGAAGCTAGTATGGCCCAGGTTGGTACACCGAGGGCGACGGCAAGAGGGATAATCAGTGGCGTGGTTGCTCCTTGTGAATAGAGGAGCGCGCAGGTACCAAAGAGTACCAGTGCCAACAGCATCGGATAGGCCTGCAGAATATCGCCCGCGATACTTTTAATCTCCGCCAGATGCGCATCAATAAATGTTGTGCCCAGCGTTACGATCCCGAGAATTACTGCCAGTGAGCTCATGCCCGCGCGAAAAGTGGATGTCAGCACAATGGAATCTGTGGATGTTTTACACAACACCACCATCAGGCAAGCGGCGGACAGCATGCAGATAATAATGATATCCCGCGTATTCATTGGGCTACCGATGTCGAAGCCGGGGCGTAGCTGAGGACATGCGGCAAGAATAACGATGACGACTGTTGCCAGCATAAACAGGCCGACAGAAAGCCTGGCTCCCGGCGTAGTGCTGTGCTGCCCTTCATATTTACGGACCAGACCTTTTTGCAGACGCTCCAGATATACTTCGTCATCTTCCAGCTCGCATCCCTGGCGTGAAGCGATTAATGCGGCAACCATCGCGGCAACGAATGAGGCCGGAAGACAAACCGCCATTACCTGAATAAAGCTGACGCCATTCCCTTCCATGATCGTCAGCATCGCGGCCATGGCGGCGCTAATCGGCGAGCCAGATATCGCAATTTGGGAGGCGACTACGGAGCCAGCTAGCGTGCGAGAGGGACGTATGCCGGATTCTTTTGCCACTTCTGCAATTACCGGCAAGGTAGAAAAGACGATAAACCCGGTTCCCGCCATAATGGTCATCGACCAGGTAATAATTGGCGCAATAATATTAATATATTTTGGATTTCGTCGCATAAAATTGCCGGCGATGCGTACCAGATAATCCATGCCTCCTGCGGCCTGTAGTGCAGATGCTGCTACAACAACCGTCATAATAATAAGAATAACATCTACGGGCGGGGAACCGATGGAAAGACCAAATCCCAGCGTCAGAATTGCCAGTCCCAGTCCACCGCATAAACCAATGCCAATCCCGCCGAGACGAATACCAAAAAATATTGATCCTAATACCACGATAATTTCTAGCCAAATCATAATGATCTCCGCCAGACAATAATTTGTCGTTAAAGGTGAGTGTTTAGTTAATATGTTTATTTAGTTAGGTTTGTTTTTTATTGCGCCAGGAGATGGTGCTTTCCTACTCTTTTTTCGTACCACTTAATACCTGCACGAACTAATGATCCGGTTGAATCAATATATTTATCCGGTGACTGTTTAACCGCTTCGGCAAGGATCACAGGAACTTCCGTACAGCCCAGAACGATAACTTCAGCACCGCGTGAGAAAAGTATTTCGGCTTGTTCAAGCATCATTTTTTGCGCGTGCTTAAGATCACCTGCTTTTAAGCAATAAATACTTTCCATCACTTTTTCCTGACTGGACGTATCAGGACTGATGCAGCTTAAGCCAAGAGATTCTATACCTTTTTGATAAAGTCCCATGTAGAGTGTGGCGTTGGTTGCCAGCAGCCCAATACGGGTTTTTCTGCATTTTTCAACCTCATTCATCGTTGTATCAACAATGCTTAGCAGGTCTATATGGCAGGAATCTTTTAATTCGTTGAACCAAAAATGGGCGGTATTACAGGGAATCACAATACACTCCGCCCCGGCATCTTCCAGTTTATGCAGATAATCACGCATAGCGGGAAGAGGGGAGCGACCATGATGCATCAGAGCATCGGTCCGGTCGGGAATATCAGGAATAGATGAAATAATTAATGGAATATGTTCCTGATCGCACTGTGCTGCCGTATAAGTGACAAATTTATTAAAAAGATCGACGGTTGCAGCAGGACCCATTCCGCCAAGTACGCCAATTAAACCTTTCACGATTTATACCTCATTTAACCGTTAATAAATAATCTGTATTTTTTCTTTCGCTAATGTTTAACAGCTGATGACGGCGATGAGAAATGCAATAATGTTTGCTGTAATGCAAAAACCGCATGATTGTGAGTGTTGAGTCAGGGGCAGAATGCCAGCGCCCGGCAAAGAGTATGGGTTCTGGTCAGAATCGAGCGCGAACATATGGGAGAAACCATCAGGAGGTTAATGTCAAAAACGAAGGTGTCATGCAAAAAACGAATCACTAATTGCTGAGAGTCAATGATATGTCCTGAAATTCTCAGGCATGATGTTATATGCTCATGGACATATTTAAATACCTGTGTGACCGATATGAAAAACATCGAGACAAAATGGTTATATGATTTTTTGACACTGGAAGCCTGTCGTCATTTTTCCCAGGCTGCTGAGCAACGTAATATATCTCAACCAGCATTTAGCCGACGGATCAAAGCGCTCGAGTCGGCAGTAGGAGTCATGTTATTTGATCGCACCACTTCGCCGTTGCAACTCACGGAAGAGGGGAAGTTGTTTCACTCGCAGACACGAAGCTTATTGCAACAGCTGGAATGTAATCTGGATGAGCTAAGCGGTCATAACTTGCTAGGCGTGCCGAATATTAAAGTTGCGGCGGCACATTCGCTGTCGCTTACCATGCTACCCAGATTAGTTCACTCGATGGCAGCCTACGGCGAAGAATTTGTTTATCACGTTGAGGCCATTGATGTTGTGCAGGCGGTTAACACCCTGCGAGAAGGGAAAAGTGATTTTATTATCTCATTTCGCGATGAAGACCTGATGCAGTCACCTTTTTGTGGCCTGAAAGTTTTTGAATCAGAGCTGTACCCTGTTTGTGCTGCTGATGAGCAGGGTAAACCGTTGTTTGATATCTGGCAGCCGCAGGTGCCGATATTGAACTACACCAGTACATCTTATATGGGGCGGTTGGTTAACCGCCATCTGGCGGAAGTGGGCAGAATTACGGGACGCACGTTATTTATGTCTTCGATGAGTGAGTTGCTGAAAAATATGGCGCTTGATGGACATGGTATCGCCTGGTTACCCGCATGGTCGATTGTTAACGAACTGCGCACAAAACGGTTGGTTTCACTGGCGGTACCGGAGCTAATGGTGCCAATTCAGGCCTATATTTACAGGATGGATACCCGGTTGAATAAAACAGCTGAAAATTTCTGGGGCATCTTGCGTAACCATATGCCAGAGCTTTGATTTTCGCTTCTGAGGCGCGCCAGTTAGTCTGGCGCGCGGGAACGATGTTACGCGACTGCTTTTTCTGTTTGCTGGGCTTTCAGCCAGGCTATCTCTTCTGCCCAGATATCAGGGTTGATGGTCTCAAGTACCAGTGGAATACCGTCAAAACGCTTGTCCTGCATGATCCAGCGGAAGGCATCGTGACCGATGTTGCCTTCGCCTAAGCTGTGGTGGCGGTCAACACGGCTGCCAAATGTGCTCTTGGCATCGTTGAGATGCATCCCGCGTAAATAATTAAAGCCGACGATGCGTTCAAATTCCGCAAAGGTCTTTTCGCACTCGGCAGTAGTGCGTAGATCGTATCCGGCAGCGAAGGCGTGGCAGGTATCGATGCAGACACCGACACGGGTTTTATCTTCTACGCCATCAATAATGGCCGCCAGATGCTCAAACTTAAACCCAAGATTACTGCCCTGCCCGGCGGTATTCTCAATGACTGCCGTCACGCCCTGAGTCTGAGCGAGGGCAATATTGATCGACTCCGCGATCCGCGCCAGGCACTCATCTTCCGGGATCTGCATCAAATGGCTACCAGGGTGAAAGTTAAGCAGAGATAAGCCAAGCTGCTCACAGCGCTGCATTTCATCAATAAAGGCATCGCGTGATTTTTCCAGCGCGTCGCTCACCGGGTGTCCGAGGTTAATCAGGTAGCTGTCGTGAGGCAGGATTTGTGCCGGAGAAAAATGGTACTTCTCGCAGGCTGACTTAAAGTCATCTATGACTTCGGTCGTCAACGGCGAGGCGCGCCACTGGCGCTGATTTTTGGTGAACAGGGCGAATGCGGTCGCTTCGATTTCCGCGGCTCGAATAGCGGCGTTAGCCAGACCGCCAGCGGCGCTTACGTGCGCTCCAATATATTTCATAAGTTAAACCCGCCATACTCAAAAGGGGAGAGTATAGCGGGTTAACAAGGGTTAGTCGTGATCGATCATGCCATCAGCGCGTGGATGGCAACGTTAATCGCACCGCCGCCCACAATCAGCCAGACAAACAGAACAAGCGCCATCAGTAAGGGTTTAGCACCTGCTTTCTTCAGTGCACTGACGTGAGTGGTAAGCCCAAGTGCGGCCATCGCCATCGCCAGCAGAACTGTATCCAGCGTAACCAGCATGTCCACTACGGACTTCGGTAGCAGGTGGAACGAGTTGAAAATCGCAACCACAATAAACAGGATGGCAAACCACGGAATAGTGATTTTACTTTTTTCCCCTCCGGTCGCCGGAGACAGCTGTTTCACACGGGCAGCCAGGATGATGAGGAATGGAGCCAGCATCATAACGCGCAACATTTTTGCAATCACTGCCGCGTTTTCTGCGTCCGGGGTAATTGCATGTCCGGCGGCGACAACCTGTGCTACTTCATGCATGGTAGAGCCAATGTAAATCCCATAGGTTTCCGGGCTAAACCAGTGCGCCAGCAGTGGATACATTGCCGGGTACAGGAAGATTGCAATCGTACCGAAGATAACCACAGTTGCGACAGCGACCGTCACTTTACTGGCTTCTGCTTTGACTACCGGTTCTGTTGCCAGCACCGCGGCTGCACCGCAAATGCTGCTCCCGGCACCAATGAGCCAGCTGGTGTGCCGATCCAGGCCAAACACTTTCTGCCCAAGGAAACAGGCAAGCATAAAGGTACTGGTCAGCGTCAACACATCGATCACGATACCGCTGACGCCAACGTCAGCAATCTGCGCGAATGTGAGGCGAAAGCCGTAGAGGATTATCCCCAGGCGTAATAAATGTTGTTTGGCAAACAGTACGCCACCGTCACAGCTTTTCCAGATGTGTGGATAGACGGTATTACCGAGAACCATCCCCAATAAAATGGCTAAGGTGAGGGCGCTGAACCCGGCACCCGCTACGGCGGGAATGGAACCACCCCACAAAGCGGCCCCGGTGATAACTGCACTCAGGGCAAGCCCCGGAATAAAATGCCACACTGTACGTCGATGATTCTGTAGGGCGAGTTCTGTCATGACCCCTCCTGTGAATTGGAATGAAATCTTTGACAAAATAGTAAGGTGAAGTGGCTTAAAAATAAAATTGATTATATATTTATAATTAATCTTTATAAGTGGTAAGCACGGCTACCTGGTGGAAAATGACTATGCATATCACCCTACGACAACTTGAAGTGTTTGCTGAGGTACTGAAAAGCGGCTCGACGACTCAGGCATCTGTGATGTTGTCATTGTCGCAGTCGGCGGTTAGCGCCGCGCTTACCGATTTAGAGGGGCAACTTGGTGTCCAGCTATTTGACCGCGTGGGTAAGCGCCTGGTCGTTAATGAGCACGGGCGATTACTCTATCCTCGCGCGCTGGCGCTGCTTGAGCAAACAACTGAAATTGAGCAGCTTTTTCGTGAAGATAATGGCGCTATTCGCGTATACGCCAGCAGCACCATTGGTAATTACATTCTTCCTGCCATGATCGCCCGCTACCGGCAGGATTTTCCTGATTTGCCACTGGAGCTGAGCGTGGGCAACAGTCAGGATGTTATCAACGCGGTACTGGATTTTCGGGTAGACATTGGGCTTATCGAAGGCCCTTGCCACAGCACGGAAATTATCTCTGAACCGTGGCTGGAAGATGAGCTGGTGGTCTTTGCTGCGCCGTCTTCGCCATTAACGAAGGGGCCCGTTACGCTGGAACAACTGGCAGCGTCGCCCTGGATCCTCCGCGAGCGTGGTTCCGGTACGCGTGAGCTTGTTGATTACCTGCTGTTGTCGCATTTGCCGAGGTTTCAAATGGCCATGGAGCTGGGTAATTCAGAAGCGATTAAACATGCTGTGCGTCATGGATTAGGTATTAGCTGTCTGTCGCGTCGTGTCATTGAGGAACAGTTGCGGGCCGGAACGCTGAGCGAAGTTCCCGTGCCACTACCGCGGTTAGTTCGCACTCTCTGGCGTGTCCATCATCGTCAAAAACACCTCTCCAATGCGCTGCTGCGTTTTTTACGTTATAGCGATCAGGTGGAACAGGCCGGGTAAGGCGCAGGTGTGGCGGAAGCAGGTAGTGCCGACACGCTCTTACCTGATGGGGCTATGTTTATCTGGTCTGCACGCTTTCAAATCTCTGCTTTACTTATAATCCGCGGCCAGTCATGAAGGTCTCTTATAACAGCGCATTTGTGCCGGAAGAATGCCGTTTCGTCTGCTACAATCGCGCCTCATTTTTTGGATGGATAGCATTTTCACATGGTTTCCGAAACTAAAACCACAGAAGCGCCCACGCTACGTCGTGAACTGAAAGCGCGTCACCTGACGATGATTGCCATTGGTGGCTCCATCGGTACGGGTCTTTTCGTTGCATCTGGTGCAACCATTTCTGCGGCGGGTCCTGGCGGCGCGCTGTTTTCCTATATTCTGATTGGTCTGATGGTGTACTTCCTGATGACCAGTCTTGGTGAATTAGCCGCGTATATGCCGGTTTCCGGTTCGTTCTCCACCTACGGTCAGAACTATGTAGAAGAAGGCTTTGGCTTCGCGCTGGGCTGGAACTACTGGTACAACTGGGCGGTAACCATTGCCGTTGACCTTGTGGCTGCACAACTGGTGATGAGCTGGTGGTTCCCGGATACGCCCGGCTGGATCTGGAGTGCGTTGTTCCTGTGCGTCATCTTCCTGCTGAACTACATCTCGGTCAGGGGTTTTGGTGAAGCGGAGTACTGGTTCTCGCTGATCAAAGTTACCACCGTTATTATCTTCATTGTGGTTGGCGTGATGATGATCGTCGGTATCTTTAAAGGCGCTCAACCGGTGGGCTGGAGCAACTGGACGACAGGTGAGGCTCCTTTTGCCGGTGGTTTTGCGGCGATGATTGGCGTGGCGATGATCGTCGGTTTCTCTTTCCAGGGCACCGAGTTGATTGGTATCGCTGCAGGCGAATCTGAAGATCCTGAGAAGAACATTCCTCGCGCTGTGCGTCAGGTGTTCTGGCGAATCCTGTTGTTCTATGTGTTCGCTATTTTGATCATCAGCCTGATTATTCCATACACTGACCCAAGCCTGCTGCGCAATGATGTTAAAGACATCAGCGTCAGTCCGTTCACGCTGGTATTCCAGCACGCCGGCCTGCTTTCTGCGGCGGCGGTGATGAACGCCGTTATCCTGACAGCGGTATTGTCGGCGGGTAACTCCGGGATGTATGCGTCAACGCGTATGCTTTATACCCTGGCATGTGATGGTAAAGCGCCGCGTATTTTCGCTAAGCTGTCTCGTGGCGGTGTACCGCGTAATGCGTTATATGCGACCACGGTGGTGGCAGGGTTGTGCTTCCTGACTTCAATGTTTGGCAACCAGACTGTGTACCTGTGGCTGCTGAATACCTCCGGGATGACGGGCTTTATCGCCTGGCTGGGGATTGCCATTAGCCACTATCGTTTCCGTCGTGGCTATGTGCTGCAGGGGCATGATGTGAAGGATCTGCCGTATCGTTCAGGTTTCTTCCCGCTGGGTCCGATCTTTGCTTTCGTGTTGTGCCTGATTATTACGCTGGGACAAAACTACGAAGCATTCCTGAAAGATACCATTGACTGGGGCGGTGTGATGGCAACCTATATCGGTATCCCGCTGTTCCTGATTATCTGGTTTGGCTACAAGCTGACAAAAGGAACCCATTTTGTTCGCTACAGCGAAATGCACTTCCCGGGGCGAGTGAAGAAATAACCTGTTAGACAGACCTGTCCGGATCCAGCATTTATGCCGTCATCCGGCAGACAAAATAACAAAAACCCCGGCATTATTCGTGCCGGGGTTTTTTATTGCACTGTACTTAGAAGTTGTAAGTCAGGCCAACGGTATAGCGACGACCATCGAGAACGGTGTCGTAGGTATCGTAATTGATTTGCTTATCCAGAACGTTATACACGCCAGCAGTCAGCAACAGATCTTTGTTGGCGTAGTAACGCAAGCCGACGTCAACCTGAGTATAGGAAGGGGTTCCTTGTGCCATTGAGGTACGGCTCAGGTACTCGGATGTTTTACCGCGCAAGTTCAGACGGCTCCAGAAGCCGATATCCTGCGTAGCCTGCCAGTCCAGCGTAGTGTTAAACATATGTTTTGGCATTTTATTCAGCGGCTGACCAGAGAACTGACCGCTTTTCTGCTCAGACTCGGTGTAGGTGTAGTTAGCTGTCCAGTTGAGGTCAGAGGTAATCTTCCAGCCGAAGGTGGACTCTACGCCGCGCATGTTGGCTTTATCAACGTTAACCCGATCGCTGACAAAATCGTAACTGGTTGTGCCGATGGTGCAGGCAGGATCGGAACTGCTGTTACAGCGGCGAACTTCGGTAATTTTGTTTTTGAAGTCAGTGTTGAACAGAGTGACGCCTGCGTTGAGGTCGTTACCGTTGTCCCACAGCAACCCGATTTCTTCACTCAGGCTTTTCTCCGGTTTCAGATCCGGGTTACCTACAATGATACCGTTCAGGCGACCACCGCCGGTGACCTGTCCCCAACTGGCAGATGACTGACGCAGGTCTGGTGCACGATAGCCTGCTGAAACACCGCCTTTTAAGGTCCATTGATCGCTAAGATGCCATACGCCATAGCCACGCGGCGTCCAGTTATCACCGTAGTTTTCATCTTTGTCCATACGCAGACCACCGGTCAGCGTAAAGGTATCGGTAACGGCCCATTCATCTTCGGCAAACAGCGCCCAGCTCCAGCGAGTTAGCTTGTTCAGACCATCTGCCGCTTGCAACTGGTTACCGTTATCGCGCAGTTTTTCATAACGGTACTGTCCACCCGCCGTCAGGGTATGTGCCCCGAGGAAGATCTGGTTCTGGTTATTGAAGATGGTGTTGTAGGACTTCATCTGGCGACCGGGATTCTCGCTCTCTTCCTGCTGAACATAGCTGGTGGTATTGAAGTCGTCATAGTAACCGCTGTGGGTTAATGAATAGGTGGTGTGCACATACTTGCTTTCGCTTTTGCTGTTTGGCTTACAGGTGCCGTTGCGGCAGCTCTCTGCGGCCATTGACTTGCCTGGCGTGCTGTCGCGATCCTGCAGTTCACGTGCGTAATCGAAGTCAATATCGTTTTTATCATCCGGCGTAAAGTTCAGGGTTAATCCCCCGCTACGCATACGCTGCTCATTGTAACCATTGACGATTTCATCTTCCGCACGGTGAGAGAATAAACCGGTGACTTTTGCGCCGAGTAACCCGTCAATCAGCGGCCCGGAAGCATAGGCGTTAGTCTGGTAAATATCGCCAGAATCCCGGTCTTCCTGGAAAGTTGCATCGCCATGCAAGGAGCCGGTCCAGGCTTTGGTATTCGAGACTTTTTTGGTAATTACGTTGATGACGCCGCCCATTGCATCAGAGCCGTAGAGCGAAGACATAGGGCCACGGATCACTTCGATACGTTCAATGGATTCCAGCGGGGGGAGCCAGCCTTGCTCAATGCCAGAGTTATCGCTGTTGGGACGTGTACCACGCGTGCTGATACGTTTACCGTTTACCAGGAAAAGCGTGTATTGCGAAGCCATCCCGCGAATGCTGATATCGCTACTGCTACCACCACCTGTTACGACGACGCCAGGTACATCTTTTAGCGCATCGGTGACATCACGGTAAGCTTTATCCTCTATCTGCTGCTTGGTGA
This sequence comes from Citrobacter sp. Cm038, assembly GCF_030333105.1. Taxonomy (NCBI): domain Bacteria; kingdom Pseudomonadati; phylum Pseudomonadota; class Gammaproteobacteria; order Enterobacterales; family Enterobacteriaceae; genus Citrobacter; species Citrobacter sp. Cm038. Next base: position 278,828 of record NZ_JAOWGO010000016.1, read on the forward strand.
TCACAGAAATAGAGGCGGGGGCGTCCTGAATTTTTTGCTCAAACCCGGTGGCTGTAACAACGACGGTATCCTGGTCAGCAGCATAGACGAGTGATGGGAGACTGGCGACGCATACTGCGGCAGCAACAGCCTTAACGTGAGGTATAGTCATTTGTATCATTCCATTTAAATGAATTTACCCGTAATACTTCAAGTTGCAGGTGTGCTGACTAAGCTCGTTCACCCCAGGAACGTAATTATGTGCGTTCCTGGGATTTACTCCCCTGCCGCATGATCCGGCAAGAGGGCCTCACCCCTTCGGGGCCAGCACTGTTCAAAATGCAATTGCATTTTGTCCTACAACTCGAATTCTTAGGGTAACGATCAACTCGTCATGACAAAGGCCATGACAATTATATGTATTTGTCTTTTAAGGACTCTTTTAAGTAAAGAAGCTAGGAGATTGTACAAAAGTGTGAATGTTTGTAAACACAAATGATAATTGGAATCATTTGTGTTTGATATGATTGACAAGGAAAAGCTTTTTCAGTCAATGAGATAGCGGCAAAATAAAAATGGAGAAAAAATGAGGAAATGATGGAGAAACAAAGAGGGCGGACGCCCTCAGTGCGTTACTTCAACAGATATTGTGCGTGGAAGCGCAGATGATCTTCAATGAACGACGCAATAAAATAATAGCTATGATCGTATCCGGGCTGAATGCGTAACGTCATCGGCCACGCCGTCTGACGAGCCGTTTCTGCCAGCACCGCAGGTTGAAGTTGATCGGCAAGGAACTGATCGCTGTCACCCTGATCGATGAGTGTTGGAATGGCATCTTCTGGCTTACTGGCTAACATTAACGCGCAGCTATCCCATGCGGCCCAGGTCGTCTTATCATCGCCCAGATAGGCACTAAATGCCTTTTCTCCCCACGGAACACGGCATGGGTTTACGATTGGCGCAAACGCGGAAACACTGGTGTATTTACCGGGGTTTTTCAGCGCCATAATCAGTGCGCCGTGACCGCCCATGGAGTGTCCGCTGATGGCGCAGCGATCGCTGACGTTAAACTGTGACTGAACCAGTGCCGGAAGCTCATCGCGCAAGTAGTCATACATGCGGAAATGCGAAGCCCATGGCTGCTGTGTGGCATTGAGATAAAATCCGGCACCTTGACCTAAATCGTACCCGTCATCATTGGCCACCTGTTCACCGCGCGGGCTGGTATCTGGCATCACCAGAACAATCCCCAACTCAGCTGCAATACGCTGCGCGCCTGCTTTGGTAGTAAAATTCTCATCATTGCAGGTCAGACCCGACAACCAATACAGTACCGGAGGCGGGGTGTTATCGCGCGGCGGAGGGAGAAAAATGCTGAAAGTCATGGTGCAATTTAACGTAGCGGAGTCGTGACGCCAGCGTTGCTGCCAGCCTTCAAAACAGCGGTGCTCTTCAAGCATTTCCATGCGTGGCTCCTTGTTGTGTCGAATCTGAATGTGTTTGCGAACCCATCATAATACAGATTATTCATTGCACTGTGAGTAACTTTCACTTCCGCATTGGGCAAACATACTTCATCATCTATATAACTTTACATTAACACTCATACTCACCGGGTTGAACGGCAAGTAGGATCTGTGCATTAACAGGCTGCGCCAATTTCAATAATTATCGCGGTGAATACTGGATTATGTGCGCCGCCTCACGCACAATGTTCTGGCTGTGACACAGCCTAAAAACTTTGCCCCACGCAGGGCAGAGGCGCCACACCTGCAGGAGAAGAAGAAATGTCATCACTCAGTAAAGAAGCGGCCCTGGTTCATGAAGCGCTGGTCGCACGTGGTCTCGAAACCCCGTTGCGCCCGCCCGTGCATGAGATGGATAACGAAACGCGCAAACGTCTTATCTCCGGCCATATGACCGAGATTATGCAATTGCTCAATCTTGATTTGAGCGATGACAGTCTGATGGAAACCCCACATCGCATCGCTAAAATGTATGTTGATGAGATTTTCTCCGGTCTCGATTACGCGAACTTCCCGAAAATTACCGTCATTGAAAATAAAATGAAGGTTGATGAGATGGTCACGGTTCGTGATATCACGCTGACCAGCACCTGTGAGCATCACTTTGTCACAATTGATGGCAAAGCGACGGTGGCGTACATCCCGAAAGAGTCTGTGATTGGCCTGTCGAAGATTAATCGCATTGTGCAATTCTTTGCGCAGCGTCCACAGGTACAAGAACGTCTGACTCAGCAAATTTTGACCGCGCTGCAAACGCTGCTCGGTACTAATAATGTGGCGGTTTCAATTGATGCGGTGCATTACTGCGTGAAAGCGCGCGGTATCCGTGATGCGACCAGTGCGACCACTACCACCTCGCTTGGCGGGCTGTTTAAGTCCAGCCAGAATACGCGTCAGGAATTCCTGCGCGCCGTGCGTCACCACAACTGATTAGGGCAGGGAACCATGGAGCGTAATGTCACGCTGGATTTTATTCGTGGCGTTGCCATCCTTGGTATCCTGCTTCTCAATATTAGCGCCTTTGGTTTGCCGAAGGCGGCATACCTGAACCCTGCCTGGTATGGCAACATTACCCTGTCGGATGCCTGGACCTGGGCGGTGCTTGATCTCTTCGCGCAGGTGAAGTTCCTTACTCTTTTTGCGCTGTTGTTCGGCGCAGGCCTGCAAATGCTGTTGCCGCGCGGCAAACGCTGGATCCAGTCGCGACTCACTCTGCTAGTTTTGCTGGGTTTTATTCACGGCTTATTATTATGGGATGGCGATATCCTGCTGGCATACGGCTTAATTGGTCTTATCTGCTGGCGGCTGATCCGCGACGCTCCTTCGGTCAAAAGCCTGTTTAATACCGGTGTGCTGCTCTACCTCGTAGGTATCGGCGTATTGCTGCTGCTTGGCGTTATTTCCGGGGGCGAAACCAGCCGGGCCTGGACGCCGGATGCCTCTGCACTGCTGTATGAAAAGTTCTGGAAGATTAACGGCGGTATGGAAGCGGTCAGTAACCGCGTGGATATGCTGTCGAACAGCCTGCTGGCACTGGGGGCGCAGTACGGCTGGCAGCTTGCGGGAATGATGCTGCTCGGCGCGGCATTGATGCGCAGCGGCTGGCTGAAAGGACAATACAGTTTGTCGCATTATCGTCGTACCGGCGCGTTGTTGGTCATCATCGGAATGGCGATTAACCTGCCGGCTATCGTCGCCCAATGGCATCTGGAGTGGGCATATCGCTGGTGTGCTTTTCTGTTACAAGCCCCGCGAGAACTGAGCGCACCGTTTCAGACTATCGGTTACGCCGCATTGATGTTTGGTTTCTGGCCGCAACTTAACCGCTTTAAATTTGTTATTGCCATTGCCTGCGTAGGACGCATGGCATTGACCAATTATCTTCTGCAAACGCTCATCTGCACCACACTGTTCTATCAGTTTGGTCTGTTTATGAAGTTTGACCGGCTGGAACTGCTGTATTTCGTTATCCCTGTTTGGACTATAAACCTTCTTTTCTCCGTCATTTGGCTACGTTTTTATCGGCAAGGTCCGGTGGAGTGGCTGTGGCGTCAATTAACCCTGCGTGCCTCAGGGTCGTCATTGCCGGGAACATCCAGATAACGATCTGGATCACATTCATTAACAAAACGGATGTAAGCGTTTTCATTCCTGTGACATGACTCACGCAGTGCTATTCATCGTGCTGACAAAATACACAATCCAGGGTGTCTGTGGGCAACCGCAATCTCAAACAGGGTAGTGAATATGATCACCATACGTGATGTGGCACGTCAGTCTGGCGTTTCTGTGGCGACCGTTTCCCGCGTACTGAATAACAGCGCGTTGGTGAGTCCAGATACTCGCGAAGCGGTAATGAAGGCAGTGACTCAGCTAGGCTATCGGCCCAATGCTAATGCGCAAGCGCTGGCCACGCAGGTGAGTGACACTATTGGTGTAGTGGTGATGGATGTTTCAGATGCGTTCTTTGGTGCGCTGGTGAAAGCCGTAGATATGGTTGCCCAGCAGCATCAGAAGTATGTGCTGATTGGTAACAGTTATCATGAAGCAGAAAAAGAACGTCATGCCATCGAAGTCCTGATCCGTCAGCGTTGTAACGCGCTGATTGTTCACTCAAAAGCGTTGAGTGACCAGGAACTGGGGGAGTTTATGGATCAGATCCCCGGAATGGTATTGATCAACCGTATTGTGCCGGGCTACGCCCACCGTTGTGTCTGCCTGGACAATATCAGCGGGGCCAAAATGGCGACCCGTATGCTGCTCAATAACGGGCACCAACGCATAGGGTATCTGGCGTCAAGTCATCGTATTGAAGATGACGCGATGCGTAGAGAAGGGTGGCTAAGCGCGTTGAAAGAAAACGGAATTACTCCGGCAGAAAGCTGGGTTGGCACCGGTTCGCCCGATATGCAGGGCGGAGAATCAGCGATGGTGGAACTGCTGGGACGTAATTTGCAACTGACGGCGGTCTTCGCTTACAACGACAATATGGCCGCCGGGGCGCTTACTGCGCTAAAAGACAACGGTATCGCCATTCCGTTACATCTGTCTATCATTGGTTTCGATGATATCCCTATTGCGCGTTACACCGATCCGCAGCTGACGACCGTGCGCTATCCTATTGCATCAATGGCAAAAATGGCGACAGAGCTCGCACTACAAGGCGCTGCGGGTACGTTGGATCCTGCGGCGACCCATTGCTTTATGCCAACGCTGGTGCGTCGTCATTCTGTGGCGTTGCGGCAGAATGCGGCACCGATCACTAACTGATAATGTCACTCGATGTAACCGTTTTCAATATGTGAGTAAATTCACAGTATCTTAACAATGCCATAGCTATGATGACACTGTTTGTTGCGCTGTAACTACTATGTAACGGTGAATAATCACTTTCATCGAGGTATAGGCGTCTTAAACAAAAATTAAAGCCTGTTTTTGGAGCGTTGCCAGACACGGAAGAAATATTTTTAAAAGTGAGCTTCGGCGTTCAGTAACAGTTTAGTAACGTTCTGCCCTGCCGAGCATTTATCTCAAGTACTACCCTGCATAATAAAACCGGAGATACCATGAATAAGAAGGTGTTGACCCTGTCTGCTGTAATGGCAAGCATGTTATTCGGCGCGGCTGCGCACGCTGCTGATACCCGCATTGGTGTGACGATTTATAAGTATGACGATAACTTTATGTCTGTGGTGCGTAAGGCTATTGAGAAAGATGCCAAAGCGGCGCCAGATGTCCAGTTGCTGATGAACGACTCCCAGAACGATCAATCCAAGCAAAACGATCAGATTGATGTATTGCTGGCTAAAGGCGTTAAAGCACTGGCTATCAACCTGGTTGACCCGGCTGCAGCAGGCACGGTAATTGAGAAAGCTCGTGGTCAGAACGTACCGATTGTGTTCTTCAACAAAGAACCTTCACGTAAAGCGCTGGACAGCTATGACAAGGCCTTCTATGTCGGTACCGACTCTAAAGAATCTGGCATCATCCAGGGTGATTTGATTGCTAAACACTGGGCAGCAAACCCGAACTGGGATCTGAACAAAGACGGTAAAATTCAGTTTGTTCTGCTGAAAGGCGAGCCGGGACATCCGGATGCTGAAGCACGTACTACCTACGTGATTAAAGAGCTGAACGACAAAGGCATTAAAACTGAGCAGCTGCAGTTAGATACCGCCATGTGGGATACCGCTCAGGCGAAAGATAAAATGGATGCGTGGATGTCCGGTCCAAACGCCAACAAAATTGAAGTTGTGATTGCGAATAATGACGCAATGGCAATGGGTGCAGTTGAAGCGCTGAAAGCACACAACAAAACCAGCGTTCCGGTATTTGGCGTGGATGCGTTGCCTGAAGCTCTGGCTCTGGTGAAATCTGGCGCAATGGCCGGTACCGTGCTGAACGACGCCAATAACCAGGCGAAAGCAACCTTCGATCTGGCGAAAAACCTGGCTGAAGGCAAAGGTGCGGCAGACGGCACAACCTGGAAAATTGAGAACAAAATTGTTCGCGTTCCGTATGTAGGTGTCGATAAAGACAATCTGGCTGAGTTCACCAATAAATAAGTCTATACACACCATACATCAAGTTGCCTGTGCGTTGGTTGTGCTCGTTCACCCCAGTTACATAGTTATCTATGTGGCTGGGGACTCACTCACTCACCGCCTTCCTGCAACTCGAATTTTTTAGTGTATATGTCTGTGGGCGCAATTCTGTTGCGCCCTCAATTACGCACTCAGCAAGGCCAACAAGGTATAATTATGGTCAGCACTAATACTCAGTCGTCAGGCGAATACTTGTTGGAAATGAGCGGCATCAACAAGTCCTTTCCCGGCGTTAAGGCTCTTGATAATGTCAATTTAAAAGTCCGCCCACATTCTATTCACGCCTTAATGGGGGAGAATGGAGCTGGAAAGTCAACATTATTAAAATGTCTTTTTGGAATCTATCAAAAAGATTCCGGTAGTATTTTATTTCAGGGTAAAGAAATCGATTTTCATTCTGCTAAAGAAGCGCTTGAAAATGGTATCTCGATGGTACACCAGGAATTGAACCTGGTATTACAACGTTCCGTAATGGACAACATGTGGCTAGGGCGTTATCCCACCAAAGGCATGTTTGTTGACCAGGATAAAATGTACCGGGATACCAAAGCGATATTTGATGAACTGGATATTGATATCGATCCGCGTGCGCGCGTCGGTACATTGTCAGTTTCGCAAATGCAGATGATAGAAATTGCTAAAGCGTTTTCGTACGATGCCAAAATCGTCATCATGGATGAACCTACCTCGTCTTTGACGGAGAAAGAGGTTAATCATCTGTTCACGATTATTCGTAAACTGAAAGAGCGTGGATGCGGTATCGTTTATATTTCTCACAAAATGGAAGAAATCTTCCAGTTGTGCGATGAAATTACCGTGCTACGTGATGGTCAGTGGATTGCGACCCAGCCACTGGAAGGGCTGGATATGGATAAGATCATCGCCATGATGGTGGGACGTTCGCTGAACCAACGTTTCCCGGATAAAGAGAACAAGCCTGGCGAAGTGATTCTGGAAGTGCGTAACCTGACATCTCTGCGTCAGCCGTCGATTCGTGATATCTCTTTTGACCTGCATAAAGGGGAGATCCTTGGCATTGCCGGTCTGGTTGGTGCAAAACGCACAGATATTGTTGAAACACTTTTTGGTATTCGTGAGAAATCATCAGGTACGATTACGCTACACGGCAAAAAAATTAATAACCACAGTGCGAATGAAGCCATTAACCATGGTTTTGCGCTGGTGACGGAAGAACGTCGCTCAACGGGCATTTATGCTTATCTGGATATCGGTTTTAACTCGTTAATATCCAATATCCAAAACTATAAAAATAAAGTTGGCCTGTTGGATAATACCCGTATGAAAAGCGATACCCAATGGGTAATTGACTCCATGAGGGTGAAAACACCAGGTCACCGTACACAAATTGGTTCACTGTCCGGTGGCAACCAGCAAAAGGTAGTTATTGGCCGTTGGTTGTTAACACAGCCAGAAATACTGATGCTGGATGAGCCAACACGTGGGATCGATGTTGGTGCAAAATTTGAAATTTATCAGTTAATTGCGGAGCTGGCGAAAAAAGGGAAGGGGATTATCATTATTTCCTCCGAAATGCCGGAGCTGTTAGGTATTACCGATCGTATTCTGGTTATGAGCAATGGTCTTGTGGCTGGAATTGTTGAAACTAAAACGACAACGCAAAACGAAATTCTCCGTCTTGCGTCTTTGCACCTTTAAGATTAGGGGCTCCTCATGAGTGCGTTAAATAAGAAAAGTTTTCTTACTTACCTGAAAGAAGGCGGAATTTACGTTGTTCTTTTAGTTTTGCTGGCGATTATTATTTTCCAGGACCCTACTTTCTTAAGTTTGCTGAACTTGAGTAATATTCTGACGCAATCCTCGGTGCGTATTATTATCGCACTGGGTGTTGCCGGACTGATTGTCACCCAGGGGACAGACCTGTCTGCAGGTCGTCAGGTTGGTCTGGCTGCGGTGGTCGCTGCTACCTTGCTGCAGTCGATGGAGAATGCCAATAAGGTGTTCCCGGAAATGGCCACCATGCCGATCATTGTGGTGGTGCTGATTGTCTGTGTTATCGGTGCCATTATTGGTCTGGTGAACGGTATCATCATTGCGTACCTGAATGTGACCCCGTTTATTACCACTCTCGGTACGATGATCATCGTTTACGGTATCAACTCACTGTATTACGACTTTGTCGGGGCCTCGCCAATTTCTGGCTTTGACAGCGGATTCTCCACCTTTGCGCAGGGCTTTATTGCGCTGGGTAGTTTCCGACTCTCCTATATCACTTTCTACGCATTGATTGCAGTGGCCTTTGTTTGGGTACTCTGGAACAAGACCCGCTTTGGTAAAAACATTTTCGCTATCGGCGGTAACCCCGAAGCGGCGAAAGTATCTGGCGTTAACGTCGCGCTGAACCTGCTGATTATCTATGCGCTGTCTGGCGTGTTCTATGCTTTCGGTGGCTTACTGGAAGCCGGACGTATCGGCTCTGCGACCAACAACCTCGGCTTTATGTATGAGCTGGATGCGATTGCGGCGTGCGTGGTCGGCGGCGTGTCGTTCAGTGGTGGTGTCGGTACCGTATTTGGTGTTGTGACCGGTGTTATTATCTTCACCGTTATCAACTACGGTCTGACCTATATCGGCGTGAACCCTTACTGGCAGTACATTATTAAGGGCGGCATTATCATCTTCGCGGTGGCGCTGGACTCACTGAAATACGCACGTAAGAAGTAACGTAACTATGCAAAAGCCCGGGGCAGATTTCTCTGCCCCGGGCTTTTATGTTCTTCGTGTTACAGCGTTAGCGCATGTTCTTTCTCACCGGCTTTAAATTTTACCTCCCCTAAATCGATACAGGCTACCGGGCAGACGTGACCGCACAGCAGACAACCCACGCATTTTTCGGTGTTGCAGTGTGGTGTACGGGTTTCTTCATTCCATTCCATCGCCTGATGTCCACCGTCATAGCAGGAGATGTAGCAGCGCCCGCAGCCAACGCATTTATCGAGGTTGATATGTGGGTAGACAATATAACTGCGGTCAAGATCCTCGGCGGGAATGATATTGGTATTGGCAAGGCCAACCATATCCTCCAGCGAATCAAAGCCCTGATCGGCAAGATAGTGCGACAGCCCGCTGGTCATATCCTCCACAATCCGATAGCCATACTGCATGATCCCGGTAGTGACCTGCAGCGTAGCGGCACCCAGGAGCAAGAATTCAGCAGCATCTTCCCAGGTTTCAATGCCACCAATGCCGCTAATCGGAAAATCTTGTAGTTCAGGGTGGGTACGCAGTTGTTGTATAAAACGTAGGGCGATGGGTTTTACTGCCTTGCCGGAGTAGCCGGAAATACTGGATTTGCCGTTGACTACTGGCATGCCGATTTTCCGGTTCAGGTCGATATTGGTGATAGATTTTACGGTATTGATGGTGGCAATACCGTCGGCACCTCCGCGTTTAGCCGCCAGAGCCACTTCACACATATCGCCAATATTGGGTGTCATTTTGGCTAACATTGGCAGTGAAGAACCGCGTTTAACTGCCCGACAATATTTCTCGACCAGCTCCGGGCTTTGTCCCACATCGCTGCCCATCGCATGAGATGTCATCTGCGGACACGAGAAGTTGCACTCGATCATATCCGCACCCGCTTCTTCGACCAGGTGTGCCAGCTCCTGCCATTGCTGCTCATTTTCCCCCATGATCGATGCGATTAGCACTTTATCCGGGTAATTTTGCTTCAGCCTACGAATGGCGGCCAGATTCTCTTCCAGTGGGTGTTCAGCAATTTGCTCCATATTTTTGAAGCCAATGAAGCCAGTATCTTCTTTGGTCAGATGGTCAAAGCGTGGGGAGACTTCATTGGCGATAAAGAAACCAATTGTTTTAAAAACAATTCCGCCCCAGCCGGTATCGTAGGCTTTGGCGCACATCTCATAACAGTTACCCACCGGAGAAGAAGAGAGGCAAAACGGGTTGGGAAATTTTACGCCGCAAAAAGTAATAGAAAGATCTTTTGTTAACATGAGCAAGCTCCCTCTAAATAGTGATGAATAGCCTGAGCGGCTTCTTTCCCGGTTTTCACGGCATAGACGACGGTTTTATCGCCTTTAACGATATCGCCCGCGGCAAACAGAACCGGATCGGCGGTTTGATAATTTTGCGTATCGATAAGATTACGCTCTGGCTTTAACGCCGCGAAACCATCAAGTTGAGCGTGTTGGCCAACGGCGAGAATAATCTTTTCGGCTTCAAACGTGAGTTCTCCTGGCTGACGAACATGCTGAAAGCTGACTCTATTCCCGGTAACCTCTACGGGTGTGAAGCCGTCAATGATCGATACGTCTAACGCTTGCGTACTGGTGAACTCTTTGTCGCTGGCGGGGAATTCAGCGAGTTCTTCACGTGCGACACAGGTGACTGACGGACAGCCAAGGAGTTTTAACGTACTGGCGACATCCATTGCCACATCGCCGCCACCGATGATCAACGCACTTTGCGGTACGGCAATATCGCCGCCGGACTGGCGGGCACGTTGCAGGAAATCGACGGCAATCTCGACATTATTTGCATTGTTAAACAATGGCAGGGTCGAGCCGTAGGACATGCCTACGGTAAGCAGCACAGCGCGATTTTCCGCTTTAAGTTGCTCAACGGAGAGGGCGTTGCCGACTTCACAATGGCATTTAATGGTGACGCCCATTTCAACGATACGAGCAATCTCGACATCCAGAACAGATTGCGGCAGCCGAAACTCAGGAATGCCATAGCGCAGCCAGCCGCCTGGCTGAGGCTGTTTTTCGTAAATTGTCACGTCGTAACCCAGATTGCTCAAGGTTACACTGGCCTGCAACCCTGCCGGGCCTGCGCCGATAATGGCAATCTTGCCCAGCGTTTTCGTTCCGGGTTGATAAATTTTCATTGCCGTCTGCTGTTCAAAATCGGTAATAAAACGTTGCAGACGTGCGATATCGATAGGTTTATCAATTCCTGAACGCGTACACCCGCGTTGACATAATTTTTCGGTTGGACATACCCGGGCGCATACGGCTCCGAGCGCATTATTTTCACGGATCGTTTCGGCTGCGCCTTTAAAATTGCGAAAATAAATAGAGCGAATAAATTTCCCGGGATCGGTTTGCGCCGGACAATCCTGGCTACAGGGGGCATCGTGACATAATAAACAGCGGGAGGCCTCTTTTATTGCTAATAATGGCGTAAAAGCAGGCGTCAGCTCATCCAGATAATTTTGTTGTGGCATATTTTCTTCCTTAATGCTTGAGTAAATTAAGGCGAACCGTTAATAACAAAATATAAAATTAGAAAAAATAATTTCTAAGGCTATTCTCAAGGCTAGCACTGCAGGAAGAGTATTCTGTGAAAGGATTCACAAATAGAGGACAGTGTCAGGGAAATGCTGGTGGACAGCATTTATCCCTTATGTTGAAATAACAATTGTTCTCATAATATTAGTTATTCTCAAACACTAATATTACATAAATGTCCTTATCGATAAAAGACTAAATAAATAACCATCCCAAAAGATAAGCATCCGCACCCGGCATAAACAAGAACATAACACCAGAATTGCAGTGGATCTTCATTGCGGTAGGCATATACCGGTTCACGTGCGTTCTTCTTTATTTTATCAACGGCCCCAGAGCGCCAGCCTTTCCATGCTTCACGAAAGCAAAACACAGGGATGAGAAGAAAGGCCAAAACGACGAAGAGTGTTTGCACATCCATGCTTATTTTCCTTGTTTCTTTTGTAATTCAAGTAACTGTTCTGGCGTTACCGCCGGATAACCCTGAGCATCATCCGGTACCTGATGCATTGTCGGGATCGGCACCAGCGGGCCTAAAAAACGAGGCTCGCGCTTAAAGAGATAGAGATCGGCCAGCGCCCCAAAACGGGCGCCGAATTCACGTACCCGTACGGTCAGCATATCTTTAGGTGAAGGCACCGCGTAGCACTGGGCTTGAATGCCCATATGAAGTGCAATAAACAAGGCGCGTTCACAGTGGAATCGCTGGGTAATGATGATGAAATCATTGGTATCAAACACTTTGCGGGTCCGCACAATGGAGTCGAGCGTGCGGAATCCGGCATAATCGAGCACGATGTCGGCAGGATCGACGCCTGCGGCAATCAGATCTTTACGCATCGTCATCGGTTCGTTATAACTTTGCTGTGCGTTATCGCCACTGAGTAGCAGGTAATTCACCTTACCGCTGTTATAAGCGTTTAATGCGCCCTGAATGCGGTAGCGGTAATACTGGTTAATGACGCCGGTACGGTAGTATTTCGCTGTGCCTAATACCACGCCGACCTGGCGATAGGGTAAATCCTGCAATTCGTCGTAGATGTAAGGTGCTGTCTTCCAGCTCATCCATCTGTCGAGACCAAGCACAGTTAACAGCAGCAAGCCGATCAGGACTAACAAGCTGTAAAACACGCGCTTTAACATGCGGAAAACTCGATAATTGGATGGAATTTCAATCAGGCTACTGTACCCGACGGCGTAGCGCAAGAAACAGCAACCTGATTGAGGGGATTTTCAACAATCCAGCCGTGATAAGCGTCGAGCCATCAGGAAATTAACCCAGCAGTACGCGACTGATGTTATTGCATCCCAATGCTTTCAGGGTAGCGGAAGTGGCATCCCACTGGATTAATGGCGCATCGGCTTTTTCTGCCAGCACCGCGCGTTGAATGTCCGGGTAATCATAGCCGTTGAGGTTCAACAGGTTTAATGCGCCCTGCAGCGGAGGCAGAGTTGGGTTGAAGGCGGCGTTTTCAGCATAGCTGCCACTGAAGATTTGACCATCTTTGCACTCAAGCGCAACACCGCTCGGGGAGTGACTGTATGGCATATGACAATGATTAGCGGCGGTAATCGCCGCCTGGGTCAGCGTATCGCCTTCCAGCGCGAAGCCGTGATCCTGCTCATCCATCAGCAAAGTTTTGATGTCTAAATCTTTCGGGCCGAAAGCATCCGGCAAATAGTCGCGCAGGGCGTGCGGCTCACGTCCTGGCAGGTGAATGCGTAAATCCAGCCCGCTGTTCAGTTCATTCATAAACTGACGGCAGTGACCGCAAGGGGTGTAGTTTACGGTGATGGCGGCGAGTCCCTTTTCACCGCGTAACCAGGCGTGACTGATGGCGCTTTGCTCGGCATGAACAGTTTGCTGCATCGTCGCGCCAAGGAACTCCATATTCCCACCGAAATACCAGGTACCACTGATACCACGCGCAATTGCGCCAACGTTAAAATGGGAGAGATCGGTACGAGCGCAGGCAGCAGCCAGCGGCAGCAGAGCGAATGCCAGCGCGTCTTCGTCCAGTCCCGATTCGCGTTTAAGCACAGAGACCTGCTCAGCAGTTAACATGGCGGGGAAATGAACATCCGCCAGAAGGGGAGCCAGGGCTGATTGCAAGTTATCCGCGAGTTGGGCAAAAGAAGTTTGAAAACGTGGATGCATGGCGATGCCTCATAACAATGTAATGGAATCGTAGTTTACGGGCCTGTTACGCCTTTATATGTGATTCATATCTCATTATGTATGCAACTTATGAAACTTAAATTAAAAATGTGCAACGCATCGCAAATAAATGACCTAAAAATCAGGATTAGCCGAACAGTGCCAGAATAACCGGGAACAGGAACGGAGCCACCAGTGAAGTGATTATCCCGCAAATGACCAGCGCCAGAGAACTAAATGCGCCTTCCTGGTAGTCAAGCTCAGCACAGCGTGCGGTGCCCAGGGCGTGCGAGGCAGTACCCATTGCCAGCCCACGTGCAGCCTTGGTGCGAATCCGCATTGCATTCAGCAGAGTATGGCCAAATACGGCACCGAGGATGCCGACAAAAATAACGCAGACAGCGCTGATTGCCGGGATGCCGCCGATACTTCCTCCTACCGCCATGGCGATAGGTGTTGTCACTGATTTAGGCATGATAGACGCGGCAATTTCCGGTGAAGCCCCCAGTAGCAAAGCAATAGATGTGCCGGTAACCATCGCCACTACGCTGCCTGCGAAACAGATAGCAATAATGGACTTCCAGCGGGCGCGGATTTGGTGCAATTGCTCATACAGCGGATAGGCCAGCGCGACCACCGCAGGCTGCAGTAAATCGTTGAGAACCTCGCTGCCTTTAAAATAGTGATCGTAGGGAATACCGGTCAGGATCAGAAAGGGAATAATGACCACCATGGCGACGAGCAGTGGATTCAGCAGCGGCATTTTGATCCGCATAGCCAGCTTACGAGCGGCAAAAAATACCGCCAGCGTTAGGGGTAACGACCACCAGATATACGACATCATTCTTTAGATCCTTTCTGCCCAACGATTTTTCGTTCACCGTGCACAAGATGCGAGCTCCAGCTCACTACCAGGAAAACGACCAGTGTACTAATGGTGCAGGACACCACCACCGGACCAAATTGCGCACGGAGCAAGTCAAAGTACTGCATGATCCCTACACCAATTGGGACAAACAGAAGGGCCATATAGCGAATCAGGACATAGCAACCCGGATTAACCCATTTCGCAGGCAAGATTTGCAGCGCCAGCAGGACAAACAGGATTAGCATGCCGATAATGCTGCCCGGAATAGTTATGGGGAGCAGGGAAGCAAGAAAAATACCTGCATAGAGGCAGGCATAAATCAGTACGAAAGCGCGTATATATTGCCAGATAATATTCAGTGACTTGCTCATAGTAGAAACCCTTGACGAGACTGATTCATCATACAATTAAACTTTAAAACGTGCTACCGATCACATCATGAATTCTAAGCATAGTGGAAATAGATAACGGGAACATCGGCTAAACTCTGCGCTGAATACAGAATAGCGGTAAGTAACAGCTTCTCTGTGCTTTAAACCCTATCTCAGAGAAGTTACCATAGCGCCTCTCTTTTTTGCGGGTAACAATATGCGTGTTTTACTGGCGCCGATGGAAGGTGTGCTCGACTCACTGGTTCGCGAGTTGCTGACTGAAGTCAATGACTATGATCTCTGTATCACCGAATTTGTCCGGGTGGTGGATCAACTCCTGCCGGTAAAAGTGTTCCATCGCATTTGTCCTGAGTTGCTCAACGCCAGCCGTACGACATCCGGCACACGGGTGCGCATACAACTGCTGGGGCAGTATCCGCAGTGGCTGGCGGAGAATGCGGCCCGCGCGGTTGAACTGGGCTCGTTTGGTGTCGATCTGAACTGTGGCTGCCCGTCGAAACTGGTTAACGGCAGTGGCGGCGGCGCAACGTTATTAAAGGATCCGGAGCTTATCTACCGGGGGGCAAAAGCGATGCGCGAGGCCGTTCCGGACCATTTGCCGGTGACGGTAAAAGTACGCCTCGGCTGGGACAGCAGCGACAGACAGTTTGAAATTGCCGATGCCGTTCAGCAGGCAGGTGCCAGCGAGCTGGCGGTTCATGGCCGAACCAAAGAGCAGGGCTACAAGGCTGAGCACATTAACTGGCAGGCTATTGGTGAAATTCGCAAACGTCTCACTATCCCGGTTATCGCTAATGGAGAAATCTGGGACTGGCAGAGTGCCCAGGATTGCATGGCTATTACCGGATGTGACGCCGTGATGATAGGACGTGGTGCACTCAACATCCCTAATCTTAGTCGTGTGGTGAAATACAACGAACCGCGTATGCCGTGGCCTGATGTGGTGACGTTGCTGAAAAAATATACCCGGCTGGAAAAACAGGGCGATACCGGTCTATACCACGTGGCGCGTATCAAACAGTGGCTGGGATATTTACGTAAAGAGTATTCAGAGGCGACAACGCTGTTTCAGGAAATTCGCGCATTAAATAATTCACCGGATATCGCGCGTGCGATTCAGGCCATTGAGTGTTAACTGAGCGCTGATACCTCTGTTTAGTAAGCCGGATATGGCGGTTATGCCACCATCCGGCATCAGAGTTGAGATATTGCCTGATGGCAATTCGCTTATCAGGCGTGTTGGATCCGGAATCGACATCAGAAAATCATCTTAAACACACCCGTCACCACCAACAGCCCAATCAGAAAAATAATTAAAATAACCCACAGCAGAATTTTCATTAACTTTCCTTATTTTTGGTAAGTTCAGGTTGAGTATAGGAAAGCATCAGCAATTCTGCCTGGCGGTTTCATTACTCCGGCTTACGTGCGCTGAGAAGAAATATCATTGGACGCTCTTTCTCTTCATCCAGCGCCGGGTTAGCGGCAATCTGTTCAGCAGACGGACCCCATTCATTAAGGCTTATGATCTGAAAACCGGCGGCAATCAGCGCATTAATCCACGTGGCCAGTTTACGGTGTTGTTTTTTGACGCCTTCGGCGAACCAGTTACTGATGCGTTCGCCTTCCTGCTGATAGTGATTAACCGGCCAGGATTGTTGCCCGGTTTTATCTTTGATCCAGCCCTGGGTCAGTGGTGCGGTATAAATAGGGTGCTCGGCAGAAAATACCAGCATTCCGCGCGGTGTTAGTGACTGATAAATCGTTGTCAGTAATCGTTCAATATTCTGCAAATAGTGCAGGGCGAGTGAGCTATAGACCAGATCAAATGAACCCGGCGAGAGCGTGAGTGTTTCAAGATCTTCGCGCTGGTACACGATCCCATCGCCATGGGTCATACTGCGCGCCTTGGCTAACATCTTCTCTGAAATATCCAGACCCACAACGCTTGCAGCGTGATTATTTCTCGCGTAGCGGCAAAACCAGCCATATCCGCAGCCTAAATCAAGAATATTTTTACCCTGTAGCGGAGGAAGCAGCGTTTGTATTGTTGGCCATTCTGGTGCACCGTCGAGCCCCTTTACTGAACGATCCAGTGTGGCATATCCGGCAAAGAACTCAGGATCATCATAGATATTTTGTGACATATCGGCTCCATTCATAAATTATTAGAATAATATTATCCATAATATTTAACTGGTATATATTTTTCTGATTATATATTTTAATTTCCAAAGATGTATTGCCACGCGTAACTAAAAAAGCGAGTGCGACAAGTCGTAATCTCTGCACCTCTTTTCTTATCTGCGTACCTCCATGAATCGTAATTCTGTTCTTGTCGCTACGGCATGTTTGCCGCTTTTTATTCTGATGGCGGGCTGCGCCCCTATGCACGATAACCGCCAGCTACTGTCACAGCAGACCCCCTCTGCAAACGTTGATTCCACATTACCAGCGGCATTGAAAAACGGTTGGCCAGATAGCCAGTGGTGGAAGGCGTATCACGATCCACAGCTTAATGCGTTGATTGACAGTACGTTACAGAACTCTCCTGATATGCAAGTGGCGGAGCAGCGTATTCAGCTGGCGGAAGCGCAGGCTCAGGCCATAGAAGCGCAGGATGGACCGCAGATTGATTTTTCCGCAGGCGTTGAGCGTCAGAAAATGTCCGCCGAAGGTGTGATGGGACCGTTTGCCATTACCGATCCCGCGGCTGGTACTACGGGGCCGTGGTACACCAATGGAACATTTGGTTTAACCGCTGGCTGGGACCTGGATCTATGGGGCAAAAACCGGGCAGAAGTCGCGGCGCGCATTGGTGAGGTTAAAGCGCGTGAGGCCGAGCGTGAGCAAACCCGACAACTGCTGGCAAGCAGTGTGTCTCGTCTGTACTGGGAGTGGCAGACACAGGCGGCGCTGAAAACCGTGCTAACGCAGATTAAAAATGAGCAACAGAATGTCATCACAGCGGATCGCCAACTGTATCAAAACGGTATTACCTCTTCGGTGGAGGGGGTGGAAACCGATATCGATTCCAGCAAAACAGAGCAGCAACTGAACGATGTCAGTGGAAAAATGAAGGTGATCGAGGCGCGACTGCTCGCCCTGACCAATACACAATCCACCTCCCTGAAGCTTAATGCCGCGACTATGCCGGTGGTGGAAAGTCGGTTGCCGTCCCGGTTAGGTTACTCACTACTGGCTCGCCGCCCTGATTTACAGGCTGCACACTGGTATATTGAATCGTCGATGAGCAGTATTGATGCGGCGAAAGCTGCGTTTTATCCCGACGTTAACCTGATGGCATTTTTACAGCAGGACGCGTTACATCTGAGCGATCTGTTCCGTCATTCCGCGCAACAAATGGGGGTGTCTGCCGGGCTGACGTTGCCTGTCTTTGATAGTGGCAGACTGAATGCAAATCTCGATATGACCACCGCGCAAAGCAATCTGACGGTTGCCAGTTACAACAAAGCCGTAGTGGACGCGGTGAATGATGTGGCACGTGCGGCAACGCAGGTGGAAACATTGGCGCAGAAGAATCAGCATCAGCAGCAGATTGAACATGACGCGCAGCGTATAGTGGGACTCGCCCAGGCACGGTTTAATGCCGGTATCATTGCGGGGTCCCGCGTCAGCGAGGCAAAAATTCCGGCATTACGTGAGCAGTGTAACGCTCTGATTTTACAAGGTCAGTGGCTGGATGCTTCTATTCAGTTAACCAGCGCCCTGGGTGGCGGATACCACGCCTCCTGACTTTCCGGCCCGGCAGATATTTGTTGTCGGGCCAGTTTCATTGCGTTTTTTGTTTATTTCGCTGCTTCATCCACCAACGGGCAGCCACCACCAGGCCGACAACCAGAACCAGCCATATTCCGTGTTTAATATGCTGGTCGAGGCTGTGCAGCCACGGGGCAATCACTTCACCACCCACGTAACCGAGCGAAGTGAACAGCAGTGCCCAGACGAGCGCTCCCAGAATATTCAACGGTAAAAAGATTTTTGGTGGCAGGTGGCTGGCGCCAATCAGCAGGGGACCAATGACGCGGAATCCGTACATAAAACGTGTCCCGACCACAAAGAGGTAGGGACGTCGTTGGATCATTTTCTGTGCGTAATGAATTTTTGCCTGATGACGCGAGAAACGACGTAAAATTTTGCCGCCATAACGCCGTCCAAGTAAATAAAGTAACTGATCGCCTATCATCCCACCCAGCGCGACGGAGATGACAACCAGTGGAAATTTGAGCAATCCCTGATGTGCTGCAACGCCACCTAACAGGGTAATTGTTTCACCTTCGGCCAGGCTGCCAATAGTTAGCGCCGCATAGCCGTACTGCGCAATAAGACTGTTTATATCCATACGTCTGTATGACCTCCACAACTCTTAGCATACACCCTATAAATTGTTGATGCCGGAAAAGCCTCAGCGTAGCGCATCGGTATTTTTGTTGTGTACATAAAATAATCAAAAGGTGAATTATACTTGAAGTGTTGAGGTCCGGAGCTGACAAGAAGGGGGCGGTATGAACCATGTCTGGGGGCTGTTTTCCCATCCCGATCGTGAAATGCACGTGATCAACAGCGAAAACGAAAGTGTTTCGCATCACTATACTCACCATGTACTGCTGATGGCGGCAATCCCGGTTATTTGTGCCTTTATTGGTACGACACAGATCGGCTGGAATTTTGGCGACGGAAACATACTGCAACTATCCCTGTTTACCGGATTTGCGATGGCAATTCTGTTCTACGGTGTGATGCTGGCGGGCGTGGCCGTTATGGGCCGGGTGATCTGGTGGATGGCGCGCAATTATCCGCAGCGTCCATCGCTGGCGCACTGTATGGTCTTTGCCGGATATGTTGCCACGCCGCTGTTTTTAAGCGGGCTTGTAGCGCTTTATCCGTTGGTCTGGTTGTGCGCCTTAATTGGGACTATCGCGCTGTTTTACACCGGATATTTACTGTATCTCGGCATTCCAACATTCCTGAATATCAGCAAAGAGGAAGGTCTAAGTTTTTCCAGTTCGACACTGGCGATTGGTGTGCTGGTGCTGGAAGTTCTGCTGGCGATTACGGTGGTCCTGTGGGGTTACGGCTATCGGTTATTCTGACGTTCAAACCTGTCTACGCTGCGTTGCTGCTGTAAAAGCCAGCAACGCAGCATTTCGAGATGATTATCCAGTAGCGGTGACGCTGTCGGGTCGTTATGATGCCTGAGCTAGCCAGAGGTAACCCTTACTTCTGGCGGTGTGCGTTGTGACGTGCGTGAACCATTATCAGAAATCTCATCATGCTGAAATTCCGAGTTTCATTATTAAGTCTTGCCCTGGTGCTGGCCGTTCCTTTTGCACCTCAAGCCGTGGCGAAAACGGCGACTACCGCGAGCGCCTCTCAACCTGAGATTGCGTCTGGTAGTGCGATGATTGTCGATCTGAATACCAACAAAGTGATCTATTCGAACCACCCGGATCTTGTGCGTCCGATTGCGTCGATTACCAAATTAATGACGGCGATGGTGGTGCTTGATGCACGACTGCCGCTGGATGAAAAGCTAAAAGTTGATATCAGCCAGACGCCGGAAATGAAAGGTATCTATTCCCGCGTGCGCTTGAACAGTGAAATCAGCCGTAAAAACATGCTGCTGCTGGCGCTGATGTCATCAGAAAACCGTGCGGCGGCAAGCCTGGCGCATCATTACCCTGGCGGGTATAACGCATTTATCAAAGCGATGAACGCTAAAGCAAAAGCGCTGGGTATGACCCAGACACGTTTTGTGGAGCCTACAGGGTTATCCATTCACAACGTTTCGACCGCCCGTGACTTAACTAAACTACTGATTGCCAGCAAACAATATCCGCTGATTGGTCAGCTAAGTACGACGCGTGAAGACATGGCGACCTTTGCTAATCCGGCTTATACGTTGCCGTTCCGCAACACTAACCATCTGGTTTATCGCGATAACTGGAATATTCAGTTAACCAAAACAGGTTTTACCAATGCTGCAGGCCACTGTCTGGTGATGCGTACGGTTATCAATAACAAACCGGTTGCGCTGGTGGTGATGGATGCCTTCGGTAAATATACCCACTTTGCCGATGCCAGCCGCTTACGTACCTGGATCGAGACCGGTAAAGTGATGCCGGTTCCGGCGGCGGCGCTGAGCTATAAAAAACAGAAAGCCGCACAGATGGCGGCAACTGGTTCGGCAACGGGCGAGCAAACTGCGCAGAACGATTAAATAGCGTGGGATGGTAATAAAAAGAGGCCTGATAGCATAACGCTGTCAGGCCTTTTTACAGAAAAATCAATCAGAAAGTTTTGTTTCGTCCGAAACGTTTTCTTTCCAGAACTTCTGCTTACTTGTCTTACCGATACCCGGATTCATGCTGTTGGTAGGGTCGTTTTCGCGGTAAAAACGAGCCAGTGTTTCCGGTGCTTTGTACAAATGTCCCACATTATGTTCTGCTGGGTACTGCGCCCCGCGCGCATGCAGTAATTCAAGCATTTGCTCTTTCAACGCATGAGCATCCACGCCTTTCTTCACAATGTAATCCTGGTGGAAGACGTAGCACATAAAGTGACCATAATAGAGTTTGTGTACCAGCTTACTGTCAATTTCTGCCGGCAGATGTTCGTACCATTCGGTGTCATTACGGCGCAATGCAATATCCAGCGCCAGAATATCTTCCACCTCATCCGCATGAACGGCCTGGTAGCGGATTGCCGCGCCAGCCGCCGCGAAGCGATGCAGAAAGGCTTTGCTGCCTTCTTCCGGTGTACAGGCAAAGAAGTCACCTTCGGCGGTTTTGAAAAACTCGGTCAACCAGTTTTGCGCTTCTGCTACACCGCCACCTGCCATTTTAAGCAACAGGTGGTGTTCGTACTTATCGCGCCAGCTTTTCATTCTTGCCGGTAAATGGCTGGGGAATAAATGGCCAAACTTCTGCATCGCCCGGTCGGTGAAGTGCGGGCGGAAAATTTTCACTTTTTCCAGCATCGCATCGGTACGGCCCTTCAGAGTAAAGAAGAACGGCATTTTATCGGTGCCGAGCTTGTCGATCATCAGGAACGTATCTTTGCCGTACTTCTCTGCGATGTCGTAAATATCGCGGTGCATATATTCACCCGCGACCGGCAGATGCTCAAACTTTGCCAGAATATGGCGGCGGATTTCTGTCAGCACTTCTGGCTGATTGGTGCCGATATAAAAGACCTGCTGATTTTTCTCGGCCTCGAACGTATCCAGACGCACGGCGAATACCGCCAGTTTTCCCGCACAGCCGGATGATTCAAACAGACGATCCGGATCTGCGTTATAACGTGCCGGGGTATCGGCCTCAATATCTCTGACGCGAGTGACGTAATCATGATCGTGTGCATGACGGCCATCATGACGTACATCGTTATCTTTGATGCGTTCATCATCAAGGTTGCTGAGGATTTGTTCCGGTGTCTGGCCCAGTTCGATACCCAGATGGTTTACCAGCTGTAATTTTCCCTGCTCATCAATGCGTGCAAACAGCGACATTTCAGTGTATGCCGGACCACGCTGCACCAGCGAGCCGCCGGAATTGTTGCAGATGCCGCCAATAACAGATGCGCCAATGCACGAAGAACCGATAACCGAATGCGGTTCACGACCAAAAGGCTTAAGCGCTTTTTCCAGCGAGTAAAGCGTGGTGCCCGGATAGGCCAGCACCTGCTCGCCTTTGCCAATGACGTGTAGCTTGTCGAGGCGCAGGGTACTGATAATGACAATGTCGCGATCGTAGTCATTACCACTCGGCGTAGAGCCTTCTGTCAGACCGGTATTGGCGGCCTGCATCAGAATAATTTTGTCGGCGTTGACGCAGGCGTTCAGGACACGCCACAGTTCTAATAACGTACCCGGAAAGACAACGGCTAATGCGTCGCCCTGACCGGAGCGAAAGCCCTTGCGATAGCGGGCGGTTTTAGCAGGTTCGGTGAGCAGGTGAGAATGACCCACCAGGCGGGTTAGTTCATTCAGAAAAGCTTTATTTTCAGTTGTTGTAATGGAAGACATTCTCCACTCCTTGTGGTGGGACTCAATATCAGGAACAAGCATAGCGCTTTGTATGACAATACGCTTTCTCATTCAGCTTGTCTCTTGGTTGGCTGTGTTCATTCACCACGGTTTTGAAAATTCAGAGAATAACCTTAGCTTTCTTTGCCTCTCACGTTTAGGCTTACGGCAAACTGCGGTTTTTGTTATATTTTCGCTGCCTCATCGGGAAAAAATAAAGAGAGAATCAACATGAAATGGCTATGTTCTGTAGGTGTCGCGGTGAGCCTGGCGTTGCAACCAGCGCTGGCGAGCTCCCTGTTTGGTAACCATCCACTGACGCCTGACGCGCGGGATGCCTTTGTTACCGATTTGCTCAAACAGATGACCGTGGATGAGAAGATCGGGCAATTACGTTTAATAAGCGTCGGGCCTGATAACCCGAAAGAAGCCATCCGCGAGATGATCAAAGACGGGCAGGTAGGGGCGATTTTTAACACCGTTACGCGCCAGGATATCCGCAAAATGCAGGATCAGGTGATGGAACTCAGTCGCCTGAAAATCCCTCTCTTTTTCGCCTATGACGTATTGCATGGCCAACGTACCGTATTCCCGATAAGCCTCGGCCTGGCATCGTCTTTTAATCTGGATGCCGTCAGAACGGTGGGGCGTATTTCCGCCTATGAAGCCGCAGACGATGGCCTGAATATGACCTGGGCGCCGATGGTCGATGTTTCGCGCGATCCACGTTGGGGACGCGCTTCTGAAGGTTTTGGGGAAGATACCTATTTAACCGCCACGATGGGGAAAACCATGGTGGAAGCGATGCAGGGTAAAAGCCCGGCCGATCGCTATTCCGTGATGACCAGCGTCAAGCACTTTGCCGCCTATGGTGCAGTAGAGGGCGGCAAAGAATACAACACCGTGGATATGAGTCCGCAGCGTTTGTTTAACGACTATATGCCGCCGTACAAAGCCGGACTTGACGCCGGGAGCGGTGCAGTGATGGTGGGACTTAATTCACTTAACGGCACGCCTGCGACTTCCGATGCCTGGCTGCTAAAAGACGTACTGCGTGACGATTGGGGCTTTAAAGGCATCACCGTTTCCGACCACGGTGCAATTAAAGAGCTGATAAAGCACGGCACCGCGTCCGATCCTGAAGATGCTGTGCGCGTGGCGATCAAGTCCGGCATTAACATGAGCATGAGCGATGAGTATTACAGTAAGTATCTGCCAGGCCTGATTAAATCAGGAAAAGTCACTATGGCAGAACTGGATGATGCTGCGCGTCACGTGCTGAATGTGAAATACGATATGGGGTTGTTTAACGATCCTTACAGCCATCTGGGGGCAAAAGAGTCAGACCCGCAGGACACAAACGCCGAAAGTCGTTTACACCGTAAAGAAGCGCGTGACGTGGCGCGTGAAAGCCTGGTGCTGCTGAAAAATCGTCTGGAAACGTTGCCGCTGAAAAAATCAGGTACCGTTGCTGTTATCGGGCCGCTGGCGGACAGCAAACGTGACGTGATGGGAAGCTGGTCCGCTGCCGGTGTTGCCGACCAGTCCGTGACGGTGCTGACAGGTATTAAAAATGCACTGGGTGAGAAGGGCAAAGTGGTGTATGCCAAAGGGGCGAATATCACCAACGATAAAGGTATTGTCGACTTCCTCAATCTGTATGAAGAGGCGGTGAAAATTGACCCGCGCTCGCCGCAGGCGATGATTGATGAAGCAGTCAATGTGGCGAAGCAGTCCGATGTGGTTGTCGCAGTGGTCGGCGAGGCGCAGGGTATGGCGCATGAGGCATCCAGTCGTACCGATATCACTATCCCGCAGAGTCAGCGCGATCTGATTACCGCGCTGAAAGCAACCGGTAAACCGCTGGTACTGGTGCTGATGAACGGTCGTCCATTGGCGCTGGTGAAGGAAGATCAGCAGGCCGATGCGATTCTGGAAACCTGGTTTGCCGGAACGGAAGGCGGTAACGCCATCGCTGACGTGCTGTTTGGCGATTACAACCCGTCTGGAAAATTGCCGATGTCCTTCCCGCGTTCTGTCGGGCAGATCCCGGTCTATTACAGCCACCTGAATACCGGGCGTCCATATAACGCTGATAAGCCAAATAAATATACCTCGCGCTATTTTGATGAAGCGAATGGCCCGTTGTATCCATTTGGCTATGGTTTGAGCTACACCACGTTTACGGTTTCTGATGTGAAGCTCTCTTCGCCGACGATGAAACGTGACGGAACAGTAACGGCCAGCGTGCAGGTGACCAACACAGGTAAGCGCGAAGGTGCGACGGTGATCCAGATGTATTTACAGGATGTTACCGCGTCAATGAGCCGTCCGGTAAAACAACTGAAAGGGTTTGAGAAAGTGAACCTTAAACCTGGAGAAACTCAGACCGTCAGTTTCCCGATTGATATTGAGGCACTGAAATACTGGAACCAGCGCATGAAATATGATGCTGAACCGGGCAAATTTAACGTCTTCATCGGCGTTGATTCCGCCCGGGTGAAACAGGGTGAGTTTGAGCTACTGTAAGCATTAGAGATGAATAAAGGGCCGGGAAACCGGCCTTTTTTATGGGCGCAGATATTGCGTCAGGGGGGATTAATCACCGGGTTAGTGCGAATAATTTCCTTCGTGACCTCTTAGCTGGCAGGTTAATGCCAGATTTTTCGTCTATGCTTTTTCCTCAAGTCTCTGAAAAGGGCAATAAAAGGATGAGGAGAGCAGCATGACAATCTCAAAGGTATGGGCGGGATCGCTGGTGTTGTTAGCTGCGGTGAGCTTACCCTTGCAGGCCGCGTCACCCGTAACGGTCGGTTCAAAAATTGATACCGAAGGGGCGCTGCTCGGCAATATTATTTTGCAGGTACTTGAAAGCCACGGCGTGAAAACTGTCAATAAAGTGCAACTGGGTACCACACCAGTGGTGCGTGGGGCAATAACGTCTGGTGAGCTGGATATTTACCCGGAATATACTGGAAATGGTGCCTTCTTCTTTAAAGATGAAAATGATCCGGCCTGGAAAAATGCTCAGGCTGGATTTGAAAAGGTCAAAAAGCTGGATGCAGAACAGAATAAACTGGTCTGGTTAACACCAGCGCCTGCTAACAATACCTGGACCATCGCGGTACGTCAGGACGTTGCTGAAAAGAACAAACTCGTTTCACTGGCCGATCTGGGGCGCTATCTGAAAGAGGGCGGAACATTCAAACTGGCTGCCTCCGCGGAATTTATTGAACGGACTGACGCACTTCCCGCCTTTGAAAAAGCGTATGACTTCAAGCTTAATCAGAACCAGCTTTTATCGCTGGCTGGGGGAGATACGGCGGTGACAATTAAAGCCGCTGCGCAGCAGACATCGGGCGTTAATGCAGCAATGGCTTATGGAACCGATGGTCCCGTTGCCGCGCTGGGATTACAAACTTTAAGTGATCCGCAAGGTGTTCAGCCAATTTATGCTCCTGCGCCAGTCGTGCGTGAATCGGTATTGAAGACTTATCCGCAAATGGAGGAATGGCTGCGACCGGTATTCGCCAGCCTGGATGAAAAAACGCTGCAACAACTTAATGCCAGTATCGCCGTTGAAGGGCTGGATGCGAAAAAAGTTGCAGCAGACTACCTGAAGCAAAAAGGATGGGTGAAGTAACGGATTTTGCAGCAGGTGAGTGTGGTGTCAAAGATATCAGTCAACCGGGTGCTGTTGCTGCTGGTTCTTCTTATGATGGCTGCCGCGGCGCTTCCTTTCATCAGCTATGCCCCTAATCGCCTGGTCTCCGGCGAAGGTCGCCAGCTCTGGGATATCTGGCCCGCAAGTGCGTGGGGGCTGGTGGTTCTATTTTTACTGCTGCTTTTTTTGTGCTTGCAACCCGGTAAGTCCGGCAGCGTATTCACGCTTGTCGTCATGCAACTGCTGGTGATTGCAGCACTGATGACC
The DNA here is from genome assembly GCF_030333105.1 of Citrobacter sp. Cm038. Taxonomy (NCBI): domain Bacteria; kingdom Pseudomonadati; phylum Pseudomonadota; class Gammaproteobacteria; order Enterobacterales; family Enterobacteriaceae; genus Citrobacter; species Citrobacter sp. Cm038. The sequence continues at coordinate 305,633 of NZ_JAOWGO010000016.1, forward strand.
GCCGGGAAAATAGCAACCTGGCTTGCTCAGACGGGAAGCCCGCTGGCCAGAACCAGCCTCGGTAGTGGGTTCTGGCTTGGACTGGGTTTAATGCTGCTGGCATGCAGTGACGCCATTCGCCGTATCACATCTCAGCCACTCTGGCGTTGGATTCTGCATACACAAATTGCTGTCGTACCGCTGGCGCTGCTGTTCTTCGGCACATTCAACGATCTTTCTCTGCTCAAAGAGTATACCAATCGCCAGGACGTCTTCGATGATGCACTGGCGCAGCATCTGACTATCCTGGTTGGAACCGTTGTTCCTGCGCTGTTGATTGGCGTGCCGCTGGGGATTTGGTGCGCTTTATCTGCATCGCGGCAGGGGCCGGTATTTGCCGTACTGAACATCATTCAAACCATTCCTTCTGTGGCGTTGTTCGGCCTGCTGATCGCACCGCTCGCCGGTCTGGTTAATCATTTTCCCTGGCTAGGCAGGCTTGGGATTGCGGGAACCGGTCTGACACCGGCGCTCATTGCTCTGGTGTTGTACGCATTATTACCGCTGGTGCGCGGCGTCGTGGCAGGACTGAACCAGGTTCCTCGTGATGTACTGGAAAGCGCCAGGGCAATGGGGATGAGTTCGCGTCAACGTTTTAGCGCGGTACAGCTCCCGCTGGCGCTGCCCGTTTTCTTGCGCAGTTTGCGCGTGGTGATGGTGCAGACGGTGGGGATGGCCGTCATTGCCGCACTGATTGGCGCGGGGGGATTTGGCGCGCTGGTTTTTCAGGGACTACTCAGTAGCGCTGTAGATCTGGTGCTGTTGGGCGTGATTCCGGTAGTTGTGCTGGCGGTGTTGATTGATGCGCTGTTTGATTTAGGCTTAGCTCTGCTGAAGGTGACAAACGATGATTGAATTTAGCCATGTCAGTAAAACCTATGGTCAACAAACGGCGGTCAACGATCTTAACCTGCATTTTCGCGAAGGCAGCTTTTCAGTATTAATTGGCACGTCAGGTTCGGGGAAATCCACCACGTTGAAAATGATAAATCGACTGGTGGAACATGACAGCGGTCAGATCCGCTTTGCCGGGGAGGAGATCCGCAGTCTGCCGGTGCTGGAGTTAAGACGGCGTATGGGGTACGCCATTCAATCTATCGGATTGTTTCCACACTGGACTGTCGCGCAGAATATTGCCACCGTACCACAACTGCAAAAATGGTCGCGTTCGCGTATTGATGAACGAACAGAAGAACTGATGGCTTTACTGGGACTGGAAGCAGAGTTGCGTCACCGATATCCGCATCAGCTTTCCGGTGGGCAGCAGCAGCGGGTGGGGGTGGCACGTGCTCTGGCGGCGGATCCTCAGGTTCTTTTGATGGATGAGCCTTTTGGCGCGCTGGATCCGGTGACGCGCGGTGCCTTGCAGCAAGAGATGACCCGTATTCATCGCTTGCTTGGTCGCACTATTGTGCTGGTGACTCACGATATCGACGAGGCGTTGAGGCTGGCGGAACATCTGGTATTGATGGATGCGGGTGAGGTCGTGCAGCAAGGAACACCGCTGTCGATGTTGACCGCTCCGGCTAATGATTTCGTTCAAACATTTTTTGGTCGCAGCGAACTTGGCGTGCGGCTCCTGTCGCTGCGAACTGTGGGCGATTTTATGCGACATGATACGCAACTGTGCGGGGAACCACTGGTCGATGAGATGACGTTACGTGATGCGCTCTCCGTTTTCGTGGCTCGCGGTTGTGAAGTCTTACCGGTGGTTAATTCACAGGGCGTTGCCTGCGGTACGCTTCATTTTCACGATTTGCTTACGGAGATACCGTACCGTGAAACGTCTGTCTGACCCGCTGCTCTGGCTGATTGCGCTTTTTCTGTTCCTGCTGGCAGGCTTACCGCACAGCCAGGCACTGTTTGGCGCGCTGTTTCCACAGTTACCTCGTCCTGTTTATCAGCAGGAAAGTTTTATAGCGCTGGCGCTGGCCCATTTTGCGCTGGTGGGGAGCTCCAGCCTGGTTGCCGTGATCATCGGTACAGGTGCGGGGATAGCGGTAACCCGTTCGTGGGGGACTGAGTTTCGCCCCCTGGTGGAAACAATCGCCGCCGTGGGGCAAACTTTTCCACCGGTAGCTGTACTGGCGATCGCCGTACCCGTAATGGGTTTTGGTCCGGAGCCTGCCATTATTGCGCTGACCTTGTATGGTGTGCTCCCAGTTTTACAGGCAACGCTGGCGGGGTTGGGGGAAATTTCTGGCAGCGTGATGGATATCGCCCGCGGAATGGGGATGAGCGATGGGCAGAGACTGCGTAAAGTGGAGCTTCCGCTGGCGGCTCCGGTCATTCTGGCGGGAATTCGCACGTCGGTGATTATTAACATTGGCACCGCGACAATTGCTTCGACCGTTGGGGCAAACACGCTGGGAACGCCGATTATCATCGGACTAAGCGGATTCAATACTGCTTATGTAATTCAGGGAGCGCTGTTGGTCGCGTTGGCCGCAGTCATTGTCGATCGCGGGTTTGAGCGCTTATCGCACTACCTTACCCGGCACGTAAAATAAAGGTATAGCCTGCCAGCATTACACCGCCGATACCGCCGATGGCCATCAGCAGGAAGAGGGTTATTACACCGATTTTAGCTGCGCTCATTATGCACTCCTTATGTTGATTAAAGGATTGTACACGTTTGTTAATAGAATATTAAATGCCAAGTGGATAAATATCGTGGCCCAGCGCCCGCCATTCATCCAGTTGCTGTTGCTGAGCGGGGGTTTGACTTTCTCCACACCAGATGAGTAAAGTCCGACCTTCAAACAGTTCCGGTCGTAGCTGGTTTAGCGAATGTGCCAGCACATCAACCCGCCATCCCTGCTGACTGGCAACCCAACCCTCCAGCCATAATCGGGTGGTATCGTGAATATTCCAGCCGACGACCAGTGCATCTTTCCCCTGTTTTTTACGCGCCGACGCAAGGCAAATAGCAATGTAGTTGATGAGGACGCCATCAAGGATACCCAGTAACGCCTGGAGTACAGGCTGCTGACATTGCAGACGCCGCCGCAGAGGAATGAATAAATGTGTGTTAAGCGTCTGCGCGGGATAATCCTGGCCACGCTCCTTTATCCATACTCTGAGGCTATGCAAATTATTACTTTGCAAATAGCTCAATAAGGTTTCTTGTTGTTCACGCCAGCCGTTATGCACATCAATATTTTCATTACTGAGCAACATTTTTACTTTGCTGACCTGTACCCCATTATTTATCCAGCGTTTGATTTCGCGGATCCGGTCGATGTCAGCATCGTTAAACAGGCGATGACCGCCGTCTGTCCGTTGCGGTTTTAGTAATCCATAACGTCTCTGCCATGCGCGTAAAGTGACAGGATTGATATCACAAAGCAAAGCCACTTCACCTATTGTGTAAAGCGCCATCGTTGTCTCACTCATGCTCGCGAGGTCCCAGTTTTACTTTAGACGCTCTTTTGCGAACCAGGTAGTTTTGATTGTTTTTTGATCACAATGTGGGTGATATTGTGTCCGGACGGGCGCTTTTGAGTGATCGTTCTCACAAATTCTTTTTTTTTTGCAACAGTTCAAAGAAAGTTAAGCGTAGCCCATGTATGTTACGCCCTTTTAAGTGAAGTGTGGTTGGCGGGTATGTACGAGTTTAATCTGGTGTTGCTGCTGCTTCAGCAGATGTGTGTGTTTCTCGTTATCGCGTGGCTGATGAGCAAAACACGCCTGTTTATCCCGCTGATGCAGGTCACCATCCGGCTGCCTCACAAACTCCTCTGTTATGTTACCTTCTCCATCTTCTGCATTATGGGCACCTACTTTGGTCTGCATATTGAAGACTCGATTGCGAATACCCGAGCTATCGGTGCGGTGATGGGCGGCTTATTGGGTGGCCCGGTTGTCGGAGGTTTAGTTGGGCTGACCGGTGGCCTTCATCGTTACTCGATGGGCGGAATGACGGCCCTCAGCTGTATGATTTCGACCATCGTGGAAGGCCTGCTCGGAGGGCTGGTACACAGTGTGCTTACCCGCCGCGGTCGCACTGATAAAGTATTTAGCCCGCTGACGGCAGGTGCGATTACCTTTGTTGCTGAACTGGTACAGATGCTGATCATTTTATTGATTGCGCGTCCTTTTGAAAATGCGTTGCACCTTGTCAGTAACATTGCCGCACCGATGATGGTCACCAATACTGTGGGTGCGGCGTTGTTTATGCGTATTTTGCTCGATAAGCGAGCCATGTTTGAAAAATACACTTCAGCGTTTTCTGCTACTGCGCTAAAAGTTGCTGCCTCGACGGAAGGTATTTTGCGTCAGGGATTCAACGAGGTTAACAGCATGAAGGTCGCCCAGGTGTTGTACGAAGAGCTGGATATCGGCGCAGTGGCGATTACCGATCGCGAAAAGCTCCTGGCGTTTACCGGCATTGGCGACGATCATCACCTGCCAGGCCGGCCCATTTCATCCTCGTATACGCAACGGGCGATTGATACCGGAGAGGTGGTTTATGCCGATGGTAACGAAGTGCCGTACCGCTGCTCGCTGCATCCGCAATGCAAATTAGGCTCTACGCTGGTGATCCCGCTACGTGGTGAAAATCAGCGTGTGATGGGGACCATTAAACTGTATGAAGCTAAAAATCGTCTTTTTAGCTCAATTAACCGCACGCTGGGAGAAGGGATCGCCCAACTGCTGTCGGCGCAGATTCTGGCCGGACAGTACGAGCGTCAAAAAGCGATGCTCACGCAGTCAGAAATTAAGCTCTTGCATGCTCAGGTAAATCCACATTTTCTGTTTAATGCGCTCAATACCATTAAAGCCGTGATTCGACGCGACAGCGAACAGGCCAGCCAACTGGTGCAGTATCTCTCGACCTTCTTTCGCAAAAACTTAAAACGGCCATCAGAGATTGTGACGTTGGCCGATGAAATTGAGCACGTTAATGCTTATCTACAAATTGAAAAGGCGCGATTCCAGTCACGCTTGCAGGTGACCCTAACGGTTCCGGAAGAGCTTTCTCACCAGCAATTACCGGCTTTTACCTTGCAGCCGATAGTGGAGAATGCCATTAAGCACGGTACTTCACAGCTACTTGATACCGGTGAGGTGTCGATTACTGCCCGACGAGAAGGGCAGTATCTGATGCTGGATATCGAAGATAATGCCGGATTGTATCAGCCCACAACAGAAGCCAGCGGACTGGGTATGAATCTGGTAGATAAACGACTGCGGGAGCGGTTTGGTGATGATTTTGGCATCAGCGTAGCCTGCGAACCCGACCATTTTACCCGAATCACTTTACGACTTCCTCTGGAGGAACTGGCATGATCAAGGTGTTGATTGTGGATGATGAACCGTTAGCGCGGGAGAATCTGCGGATCCTGTTGCAGGAGCAAAGTGACATTGAGATTGTGGGGGAGTGTTCGAACGCGGTTGAGGCCATCGGTGCAGTACATAAATTGCGCCCGGATGTATTGTTCCTCGATATTCAGATGCCGCGGATTAGTGGCCTGGAAATGGTCGGTATGCTTGATCCGGAGCATCGTCCGTATATCGTTTTTCTGACCGCTTTCGATGAATATGCGGTTAAAGCTTTTGAAGAACACGCCTTTGATTATTTGCTCAAGCCGATAGAGGAAACGCGGCTGGAGAAAACGCTGATCCGTTTACGTCAGGAACGTACCAAGCAGGATGTGTCGCTGCTGCCGGAAAACCAGCAGATGCTTAAGTTTATTCCGTGTACTGGCCATAGCCGTATCTATCTGCTGCAAATGGATGATGTGGCGTTTATCAGCAGTCGTATGAGCGGTGTCTATGTCACCAGCAGCGATGGTAAAGAAGGCTTTACTGAACTTACATTGAGAACACTGGAAAGCCGTACTCCGCTGTTGCGCTGCCATCGACAATACCTGGTTAACATGGCGCAATTACAGGAGATCCGCCTGGAAGATAACGGCCAGGCAGAATTGATTTTACGCAACGGACTGACGGTCCCGGTAAGTCGTCGTTATCTTAAAAGTCTAAAAGAGGCGATTGGACTGTAAAACTGATACACTGCGCGCCATTGCATCACCGACAGTTGAAGACTCTATGCTAAGTAACGACATTCTTCGTAGCCTGCGCTACACCCTGAAAGCGAATAATAATGACATGGTGCGTATTCTTGCGCTCGCCGACATGGAATCCACCTCCGCAGGTTTCGACACCTGGATGACGAAAGAAGATGAAGAGGGTTTTGTTCGCTGCCCTGATATCATCCTCTCCGGTTTTTTAAACGGCCTTATCTACCATAAGCGCGGTAAAGATGATTCTGCACCTGAACTGGCACTTGAGCGCCGCGTTAATAACAACACGGTGTTGAAAAAGCTGCGTATCGCCTTTTCACTGAAAACCGATGACATTCTGGCCATTATGACCCAGCAGAAGTTTCGCGTGTCGATGCCGGAGATCACCGCGATGATGCGCGCGCCGGACCACAAAAACTATCGTGAGTGTGGGGATCAGTTCCTGCGTTATTTCCTGCGTGGTTTGGTGATTCGCGAACACGCAAAGAAAGCGTAGCGCGTATTTATCTGTACTGAACCGCGATATAAAAAACGCTGCCGAAGCAGCGTTTTTTTATGCGGATTATTTCACCTGCTGACCAGGTTTTGCACCTTCGTCAGGACTTAACAGGAAGATATCTTTCCCGCCAGGGCCTGCGGCCATTACCATCCCTTCCGAAATACCGAAGCGCATTTTACGCGGCGCCAGGTTAGCAACCATCACGGTCAGACGACCAATCAGCACCTGTGGCTCCGGATAAGCAGAACGAATACCAGAGAAGACATTACGTTTTTCACCGCCCAGGTCCAGCGACAGGCGCAGCAGCTTGTCGGAACCTTCAACGAACTCAGCGTTTTCAATCAGCGCTACGCGCAGGTCAACTTTGGCAAAATCGTCAAAGGTGATGGTTTCCTGAATCGGGTCATCCGCCAGCGGACCGGTAACCGGTGCAACTGCGGCTTTCACCTCTTCTTTGGACGCCTCAACCAGCGCTTCAACTTGTTTCATGTCGATGCGGTTGTAGAGCGCCTTAAAGGTGTTGACCTTGTGGCCGAGCAGAGGCTGCTGAATGGCATCCCAGCTCAGTTCTGTGTTCAGGAACGCTTCGACACGCTCGCTCAGCGTTGGCAGAACCGGTTTCAGGTACGTCATCAGTACACGGAACAGGTTGATCCCCATAGAGCAAATCGCCTGCAGGTCGGCGTCACGGCCTTCCTGTTTCGCGACAACCCACGGAGCCTGTTCGTCGACGTAGCGGTTTGCTACGTCTGCCAGCGCCATGATTTCACGAATGGCTTTACCAAATTCACGGCTGTCCCATGCTTCACCAATAACTGCTGCGGCGTCGGTAAAGGTTTTGTACAGCGCCGGATCGGCCAGTTCTGCCGCCAGTACGCCATCAAAACGCTTACTGATAAAACCTGCGTTACGAGAAGCCAGGTTCACCACTTTATTGACGATATCGGCATTAACACGCTGAACAAAGTCTTCCAGGTTCAGGTCGATGTCATCAATACGCGAAGAGAGCTTCGCTGTGTAGTAGTAGCGCAGGCTGTCGGCATCAAAATGCTTCAGCCAGGTGCTGGCTTTAATGAACGTACCACGAGACTTGGACATCTTCGCACCGTTTACCGTGACATAACCGTGTACGAACAGGTTGGTCGGCTTACGGAAGTTGCTGCCTTCCAGCATGGCAGGCCAGAACAGGCTGTGGAAATAGACGATATCTTTACCGATGAAATGATACAGCTCGGCGTCGGAATCTTTCTTCCAGTATTCGTCAAAGCTGGTGGTATCGCCGCGCTTGTCGCACAGGTTCTTGAAGGAGCCCATGTAGCCAATCGGCGCGTCCAGCCAGACGTAGAAATATTTGCCTGGAGCGTTCGGTATTTCAAAACCAAAGTACGGCGAGTCGCGGGAGATATCCCACTGCTGCAGGCCGGATTCAAACCATTCCTGCATTTTATTTGCCACTTGTTCCTGCAGCGCGCCGCTGCGCGTCCATGCCTGCAGCATTTCGCTGAACGACGGCAGGTCGAAGAAGAAGTGTTCGGAGTCACGCATTACCGGCGTCGCGCCGGAAACGACGGATTTCGGTTCGATAAGTTCGGTTGGGCTGTAGGTCGCGCCACATACTTCACAGTTATCGCCGTACTGATCCGCAGCCTTACATTTCGGGCAGGTGCCTTTTACAAAACGGTCCGGCAGGAACATGCCTTTTTCCGGATCGTAAAGCTGGGAGATGGTACGGTTCTTAATAAAACCGTTTTCCTTCAGGCGTGTGTAAATCAGCTCGGACAACTCGCGGTTCTCTTCGCTATGCGTTGAGTGGTAGTTGTCGTAGCTGATGTCAAAACCTGCAAAATCAGTCTGATGCTCCTGACTCATTTCACCGATCATCTGCTCAGGTGTGATACCAAGTTGCTGTGCTTTCAGCATGATTGGCGTACCGTGTGCGTCGTCCGCGCAGATGAAGTTAACCTGGTGGCCGCGCATTCGCTGGTAACGGACCCAGACATCAGCCTGGATGTGCTCCAGCATATGGCCGAGGTGGATAGAGCCGTTGGCGTACGGCAGCGCGCACGTTACCAGAATTTTCTTCGCGACTTGAGTCATAGTGGGCAATTACTTCTTTTGTAGTGAAAAGGGCTTTGATAGTACCAAAATGGTAATTACTGCGCCAAGCGATAAGGACATTTATCCACAAATGAATAATTGCGACGGTTGGAGTAAACTACCCGATGACAATCGTATTTTCAGAACAACAAAAAGGAGTCGGGATGAACCCACAATCCCAGGCCAAATCACCAGAAACCCTGCGCGCCATGGTCGCCGGGACGCTGGCGAATTTTCAGCATTCAACCCTGAAGCATAATCTGACGACGCTTAAAGCGTTGCATCATGTCGCCTGGATGGATGACACGTTGCACGTAGAGCTGGTCATGCCATTCGTCTGGCACAGTGCGTTTGAGGTATTAAAAGAGCAGTGCAGTGCCGATTTACTACGTATCACTGGTGCGAAAGCGGTTGACTGGAAGCTGTCGCATAACATTGCGACGCTGAAGCGCGTGAAAAACCAGCCGGGTATTAATGGTGTGAAGAACATCATCGCCGTTAGTTCAGGTAAAGGTGGGGTAGGTAAATCATCTACTGCCGTTAACCTTGCACTGGCGCTCGCGGCAGAAGGGGCGAAAGTCGGTATTCTTGATGCCGATATTTATGGTCCCTCTATTCCGACCATGCTCGGTGCAGAAAATCAGCGTCCGACCTCGCCAGATGGCACTCATATGGCGCCGATTATGTCTCATGGCCTGGCAACCAACTCCATTGGTTATCTGGTAACGGACGACAACGCGATGGTGTGGCGAGGCCCAATGGCCAGCAAGGCGTTGCTGCAGATGCTGCAGGAGACCTTATGGCCGGATCTTGATTATCTGGTACTGGATATGCCGCCGGGTACTGGTGACATTCAGTTGACGCTGGCGCAGAACATTCCGGTGACAGGGGCAGTTGTTGTGACTACGCCGCAGGATATCGCGCTAATCGATGCTAAAAAAGGCATCGTCATGTTTGAAAAAGTGGAAGTGCCGGTATTAGGCATTGTTGAGAACATGAGTATGCATATCTGCAGTAACTGTGGCCACCACGAGCCGATTTTTGGCACTGGTGGTGCGCAGAAACTGGCAGAACAGTACCATACCCAACTACTGGGACAAATGCCGCTGCATATTACCCTGCGCGAAGATCTCGATCGTGGCACGCCGACGGTTATCAGCCGCCCTGACAGCGAATTCACGGCGATTTACCGCGACCTGGCGGGACGTGTGGCAGCACAGCTTTACTGGCAGGGAGAAGTGATCCCGGGTGAGATTGCTTTCCGCGCCGTGTAATTTACGCTGCACATATTCACCGCATTAATGAATTATTGATGCGGTGAATATTTTAAATAAATAGTCGCGATTTATTGTTTACCCTGAGTTAATAAACCTCAATTTTATCCAAAAATAAATCTGTAACCCATCATTTAAATTGATCAAATCTATTCCCTTAATCTACAATTTCTATTGGTCGGGGCGGATACTTTCGCTCACAGGACACTGAACAAACTGTGTTTATGCCGTTTTACGTTAACTACAGGAATAACGTTAAAAATGAAAAACCGTTTGCTGATGGGGATAATAGTTCTGGGTTATGGAATAGGCTCACCTGCCTTTGCTTCTGATACTGCGACATTAACCATTAGCGGAACGGTCACCGCTCCCACCTGCAGTACCGATGTTGTGGAAAATCAACTCCAACAGCGATGTGGTAATACCACCCACCTTTCCAGTACATCCGATGTGGTTTCAGCGCCAGCCAGAGGCGTGATGACCGAAGTCGTTGCCGTCCAGGGTGATGCAACGCGACAGATTGTGCTAAATCGTTATGACTAATATCTATTTTATTCAGCACATATTATTTCAATGAATAATGTGTGTATTTTTTATTTGCTTAATGGATAATTACGAACAGTTAATTGCATCGATTTATTAATTCTTAATATATTGTTAAATGAAATTTATTTGTTGCAATTATATTGCTGGATTTCATTTGTTTTAAATCAATAAAACAATGCGTTTACATTGCGTTAACGATCTTCCTATGAGAATTTAATTCCCGGAGTTAACAGCTCTTACAAATAGAAATTAATTCATTAAGGAAGATACTATGAAACGTTCAGTTATTTCTGCTGCTGTGCTGACTGCTGTATTTATGAGCGCTGGGGCTTTTGCTGTTGATTCTGACCAGGGCGAGTTGGTTATTACCGGTAAGGTAACAGGAACGACATGTAAATTTGTGGGAGATACTACTGCGACAATCGGCATGAACCAGATTGGTGCTGACCGGTTGAATGCTCTGACTCTGGGGGGAGTTTATGATGGATATTCTAATCAGACAACAACACCTCTGACAGTTGAATGTACGGGTACTGAAGCGCCAAGAATTACTTTCTCCAGTTCTCAATTCGACAGCGCAAATAAGTACATTACACGGAATACGGCATCGAGTAATGGTGCTGGTTTTGCAGTTTACTATGGTAATGATTTTACTCAACAGGTTAACCCTGGCACGGGTATTAATTTAACCAAGACAAGTGATAACAAATATATTCTGAACTTTAAAGCTCGTTATGCGAAAGCTGGCAATGCTGTTACTGCTGGTGATGTTGCTTCTTCACTGACAATGACCGTTGTTACTGATTAATTGATTAATATCCTTTTTGTCGGCGGCTATGGCCGCCGGTTATTTCTGTAGCAAGGATAATTATAATGAAAAAAATATTAGTCTTATTGTTGCTTGGCACAGTATTGCCAGCGTGGGGGGGCATCTATATTTACGGCACCCGTGTTATTTATCCGGCGCAAAAAAAAGAGATTATTGTACAGTTAATGAATGAAGGTAATCGCAGCGCACTTGTCCAGTCGTGGATTGACGATGGTGATACCAGTCTGCCACCAGAGAAAATTCAGGTGCCGTTTGTGATGACTCCGCCGGTAGTTCGTGTCAGTGGCGGTTCCGGTCAGCAACTGAAAATTAAACAACTGGCAAATACTCTACCGAAAGATCGAGAAAGCTTATTTTTCCTTAATGTATTAGATATTCCTCCTAATTCATCAGACTCCGAAAGTAAGAATATAATTAAATTTGCTATGCAAAATCGTATTAAATTTATTTACCGTCCACAAAGTGTTGCTGGTGTAACTAAAGATAGTTTTGCCCATCTGAAGATCAGGTATGTCGGTGTTGGTTTAAATATAAAAAATGATTCGGCTAACTGGATAACTATTCCTGAGTTAATGGGAAATAAAAAAATCAATACAGAAACGTTGATGCTGGCGCCATGGTCGGATAAAACGCTGAATACCACCACTATTGTTAATTATTACAAAGTTACTCTTATTGATGATCACGGCAATTACTTGAGTGAAAATATAAAAGTCGATAAATAGCTCAAGGACTGGCTATGTCAAAGATAAATTCTATTACACTGGCCATTTTGTCAGTGCTAACGAATCCAGCCGTATGGGCTGAAGAGGAATCGTTTGATACTCATTTTATGATCGGCGGTTTAAATGGTGAGAAAATTTCTCACTATCAGATTGATGGCGATAAGCCGATGCCCGGCATGTATGAAATGGATGTCTATCTAAATAAGCAGTGGCGCGGGCATTACGATATCAATATTAAAGCTGACCCGGAGATGACATGCTTATCATGGGTGCAGTTGCAGCAAATTGGTATTCGTACTGAAGGTATTAAAGCTGATAAAAATGAAGATTGCGTACCGCTACGTGCGGCAGTACAGGGTGGTAGCATTGGGTATGATATCGGGCAATTTGTACTGAATTTGAACGTGCCTCAGGCATATGTGAATGAATATGAGTCGGGTTATATGCCTCCCGAAACCTGGGAACGAGGGATTAACGCATTTTACACTTCTTATTATGCCAGCCAGTATTACAGTAATTATAAACATGGTGGCGATGATAAAAGCAGTTATGTGAGTCTGAACAGCGGATTGAACGTACTGGACTGGCAGCTGCATTCGAATGCTAACTATACGAAAGGCAACGAGGGCAGAGGTGAGTGGAAAAGTAATACCTTATATGTGGAACGTGGTATTCCGTCGATCCTTAGCACGTTGCGCGCTGGAGACATGTATACCAGTTCGGATATTTTTGACGCTGTACGGTTTCGCGGCGTACGTATCTGGCGTGATATGCAAATGTTGCCAAACTCGAAACAGCGCTTTACACCGGTGGTACGTGGCATAGCGCAGAGCAACGCGCTGGTGTCTATTGAACAAAACGGTTTTGTTATTTATCAGAAAGAGGTCTCTCCGGGGCCTTTCGCTATTGATGATTTGCAGCTTGCCGGTGGTGGAGCGGATCTGGATGTTAGTGTGAAAGAGGCCGATGGTTCGATAAGACATTATCTGGTGCCTTATTCATCGGTACCCAATATGTTGCAGGCTGGGGTAGCGAAATATGATTTCGCTGCCGGACGTAGCAATATTGAAGGTGCGAGCAATCAGTCTGATTTTATCCAGGGTAGTTATCAGTATGGATTGAATAATCTGCTAACTGCATATGGTGGTTCAATGTTGTCGGAGAACTACTATTCATTTGTGCTCGGTACTGGATGGAACACGCCGATTGGTGCGATCTCGGTAGATGGAACTCGCTCACACAGTGAACAGGATAACGGCGTTTTTGACGGGCAGAGTTATCAGGTCGCGTGGAACAAATATGTCGCGCAGACCGGAACTCAGTTTGCGCTGGCGGCCTATCGCTACTCTTCGCGGGATTACCGTACTTTCAACGATCATGTGTGGGCGAATAACAAAAATAGTTATGATCGAGACGAAAATGATGCGTATGACATTGCAGACTACTACCAATATGACTTTGGTCGTAAGAATAGCTTTTCCCTCAACATCAACCAGGCATTACCTGATAGCTGGGGATTTCTGGCCGTTAGCGGCCTGTGGCGCGATTACTGGGGCCGTAGCGGAACCGGTAAAGATTATCAGTTGAGCTACTCGAACACTTGGCAACGTATCAGTTATACCTTATCTGCCAGCCAGACGTATGATGAAGAAAACCGTCAGGATAAACGTTTTAACCTGTATATCTCTATTCCATTCTCCTGGGGCGATGGGATTGCCACTCGGCGGCGCGATCTGTTTGTTTCCAATTCAACGACGTTCGATGATGACGGCTATCAGTCGAATAACACCAGTTTAAGTGGGGTGGCGGGTAACCGTGATCAATTCAGCTACGGTGCTAATTTCAGTCATCAGCAGCAGGGAAGTGAGACCGCGGCGAGCGGCAGTTTAGTATGGCGCATGCCAGTGGCGACGCTCGGCGGTAGTTACAGTCAATCGAATCAATATCAACAGGTCAGCGGCAATATTCAGGGAGGGATTGTGGCGTGGTCTGACGGTGTCGCCCTAACTCCCCGACTTTCAGATACTTTCGCCATTATAAAAGCCCCAGGCCTGCAGGGTGCGGCGGTGCAGGGACAGCGTTATTTAACGACGGACAGCAAAGGCTATGCTGTTTATGACAGTCTGACTCCATACCGCGAAAATATGCTGATGCTGGATCTTTCCGACAGCAACAGCGATGTGACATTACTGGGAAATCACAAAGGCACAGTGCCTTATCGTGGCGCGGTTGTGATGGCGGAGTTTGAAACTGACCGGCGTAAATCCTGGAACTTCCGTGCTCAACGGACGGATGGTTCTCCATTATCGTTTGGCTATGAAGTGGAGGATAATACCGGCAATAACGTTGGTTTGGTCGGCCAGGGCAGTCGATTATTTATTCGCACCGACGACATTCCTGCTTCTGTACGTGTTGCGGTTAATAAACAACAGGGACAATTCTGCACAATTATCTTTGAGAAGATGATTGATGAGAGCAAAGTCTATATTTGCCAGTAAGGATGATAAATATGAAAGAGTATATATGTCTAATATTTTTGCTGTTGTCATCCTTTGGGTTACAGGCGAAATGTACTTTTGATAATTCAAACGCGGCAACGCCAGTAGTTAATCTGGATATGACCACAGGAGTTGCGGTATTGAAACTAAATATCAACGCTACTGGTAATATAAAATGCAATGCCAATAGTGATAATTTATATTACGCCACGCCATTGCAGGACTATATTGTTGCTTTTCAGGGTAGTAGTGGTAATAGAGTTTTAATTAAGATTAACTTAACCGGAGATGGTTTTCCTGTAAGCATAGGAAATAGAACGGTTAGTGCCGGAGAAATACTGAATGATAAAGTTTTTACAGTGACGGCATCTTATGTAAATTCAGGAACTGCAAAGCAGACGGTATCTGGCAATGCATTTAACCTGAGCGATCCCGCTGTGAGCATTACCTCAGAAAACACCTGTACATCCAACTGGTTAAGTTATCTCTATTGTTGGATCACTGGACGATTGTCAAACTCTTCAGCCTTTACTCAGAATATTAATTTTACTGTGACACACAAACCTACAACCTGCCGGTTTTCAGAATCTGCATACAAAATCCAAATGCCAGAGACCACATTAAATGACATAGTAGGCACAACTAATACCAAATCAGGTACTGCAAATCTGGTATTGAACTGCGATAGTGTGTACAACGTTACTACTAATCCGGTAAGTTTTATCGTTTCACGTGGTGACTGGGACGAGAGTGGTACAATATTGAAAAATACCTTCATTAATGGTGCAAAAGGCGTTGGCTTCCAGATATATAATGGCACTGCGACTACGCCATTAAGACGCGGAGATATATTAATGAACAGGATTGTTAAAATGGCAGCAATCAGTAATCAGTACACGTTTCCGATTATCGCAAAGTACGTGCGAGTCGCAGAGGAACCATTGCAACCAGGTGAAATGCAGAGCAAAGTGATATTTGCTGTATCCTATGATTAATTAATATTATTATGACAGTCTGGTGAACTCACGTACTTTCATTCCGAAAGTACGTGTATGTATTTTATCACCGGTGATAAAAAATCTCGCCGTCATAGGCTTTAATGATCTTCCCGTCGGCATCATTAATCAGTACATATGCGCCACCCATATAGGTCCAGTGTGTGCCTGCGGCTGGTGCTGGCAGGTTGCGCTGATTCCACTGCTTAATGGCGTACTCATCAGTACGGTACAACTGAGGGACTGTGTCTCCTGGCTTGAAATGGGTAAAGTCGGCAATAAAACCACTTAGCTCATACTTATCAATCCCCTTGGGGGCAGCTGTTGCGGCTGGCGCGGCCCAAACAACGCTGGTCGTGAGTAATAATGCACCCAACAACATTTTGTTCTTCATACCCATCCTCTCTACTTATTCGGGTCGTCAAAATCAGTCGTGTATCATTCTCATCGTACAGGGCGTCTGACAAGCACTATTTTGTTATGACTCCCAGAATTTCGTAAAAAGTGTAAATAAAAACGTAGAGATACGCCACTCATGATGTAGGTCGGTAAGGCGTTGAATCGGGCTAATCAGGATGAGGGAGAATTCTCCTTAACATTGAGTCCAGCAAACCGCGACCAGTCATAATTTCGGATAACGGAAACCAGTGCCTCAACGCCTGGACTCATTCTTTTATTCCGGGGACAAACCAGGGCGTAACGGGCCTGAGGAAGAATTTCCCTGACAGGTAGCTCCCGCAACTGAAATCCTTCGAAAGGGGATGACATTGCTCGCGCCAGTACCGTGATATACCCAGCATGCATCACCAGATTAAAAATAGTGATCACTGAGTCAGTATGTATTACCCGGTCAGTGTTGACGACGTTATGCTCTAACAACTCGGACAACGCCTGGTAGTATCCCATATCTGTCTGGGGCAATACCCAGCGAGCTTGTCGCAGAGCGTTCAATGTTTCACATGCTGCAAGGGGGTGATCTTGCCGGGAAATGAATGCAAACTCTGCACTAAAGAGTGGCCAGACATACAAATTCTGAACTGGCATATCTGGTGTCACTGTTCCAATAGCGAAATCAAGTCTGCCTTCCCGCAAATCCGGTAGCAGGGATGAGAGTTGGGCTTCCTTCATTGATATCTGAGCAATCGGATAGCGCCGGGTAAACTGCGTAATAATATCCGGCATTGCGGTAAAACCGATCAGAGATGAAAATCCAAAAGCGAGTTCCATAACCGGTTCATCGAGGATCCTGCGCATATCATTGACGGCCAGCGATAAATCTTTAAGAACCGTTCTGGCATGCGGAAGTAATATTTTGCCAGCATCACTTAATTCAATGCCGGTGTTATTTCGGATTATTAGCTCTGTACCAAAATAGTCTTCAATATCATGAATGGTTTTAGTGACCGAGGGCTGTGTGAGTCCCAGCGATCTTGCTGCAGCCCGGATACTCCCACAGCGAACGACTTCCTGAAACACGATAAAATATTGTGTCTTTGGCAGGGCATGCATAAATAAGATCTCATACAAAGTAATTATACTTATATTCCCATAAAACAAATGCGCAGACTAAGCAAAAATGGCTTTTTTTATTTTGTGATACAGATAACGATTTGCTTTATAGTGTTGATTTTACTCGTAAAATAATATCTATTTTTTCTTCATTTTTGACTTAAATCAAAATAACGGAAGCAGTGATAACTTTTTTTTATCACTATAGTTTTTCACAGTCTTATGCTCTGAATTATTTGACTTCATGATAAACCCGTACCCCTTAGTTCTCTATCATGGAGTCTGATTATGAGTTCATATGATAAAAGTGAAAATGAACGTTCATTGGTTAAAATAATAATGGCAGTGTTAATTATCGTGGTTGTATCTGAATGGATTGGAGTGACTTCAATACACATCGGTAAAACAACTATTAATTTTTTACCGATGCTCTACGCCGTTATCCTTGGCGTTATAATAACCCCTGATTTGTTGGGCAACTATATAAAACCACTCGGGAAATTTATTTCTCGTAAAGAAATAAGCATCACCGGCAATGTGGTGATGCTGGCATTGCTTCCCCTGGGCGTTAAATATGGCACTCTGGTGGGACCAAACATTAGGGCGGTGATTAATGCGGGGCCTGCTCTTATCCTCCAGGAAATTGGCAACCTTGGTTCAGTGTTAATCGCCATGCCAGTTGCCCTGATGCTAGGGATGCGCCGGGAGTCTATTGGTGCTTGCTCAAGTATTTCTCGTGAACCTTCACTGGGCGTTATTGGCGAAAAATATGGTATCGAGAGTCCGGAAGGCACTGGTGTTCTTGGTACTTACCTCGTCGGCTCGGTTATCGGAACAGTCTATTTCGGGATCATTAGTCCATTAGGGCTGCAAATTGGACTGAACCCCTTATCTCTGGCTGTCGCTTGTGGACTGGGCTCCGGAAGTATGATGGCCGCAGCTTCCGCCTCACTTGCCGCCGCCGTACCTGCAATGTCCTCGCAAATTCTGGCATTCGCTGCAACAAGTAACATGCTGGCCGCATTCACGGGTATGTATGCACTGATCTTTCTCGCTCTTCCCCTGAGTAACCTGATGTATCGCGTGTTACCTCATAAAAATACCCAGATCCCAGCGGAGAAATAACCATGACACTTAAAGAACACCTTGCGAGTACCCGCATCATTATTCCGTGCATTGCCCTGGTTCTGGTCGCTCAGTGGGTTGGAAAAGGGATGTCCCCACTGGCTGCAATCCCCGGTGCGTTGATGATGTTGGCCATTATTCTGGTATCACTGCAAATCAAAGCCTGGCTGCCGAGACTGCCGCTTCCTGCATTTGCATGGGCCACACTGATTGCACTCTTACTCAGCATTCCATACTCACCAGTGAGTGAAATATTCATGCGTTACACCAACAGGATTGATTTTCTGGCCACGACTACACCCTTGTTGGCGTTCGCAGGACTGTCTGTTGGAAACAGTCTCGACAAACTGAAATCTCTCAGCTGGCGCATTGTCATCATTTCATTACTGGTCTTTACCACAGCCTTCTTCGGTGCTGCTTTTGTGGCCCAGTTCATCCTGAACATCCAGGGCATTATCTGATTAACAAGCGAGTAAATTATGGAATATCAAACCTACCTTGATTACGGCATCAGCATGCGTCGACATTTTCATCAGTACCCGGAACTGGGCCGAGAGGAATGTGAAACCCGGAGTTTTTGTATTCATCAGCTCAAAGATATGGGGTATACAGTTACTGATTGTTTTCATACGGGTTTTTATGCCGACCTATATGTCGATACGGCTTTTCCAGTGATTGCATTCCGCGCTGATATGGATGCTTTACCGGCAACAGAAAAACCCGGTGAGGTGGTTATCTCTCAGTATCCTGGGGCTGCGCATCTGTGCGGACATGATCTGCATATGGCTATCGCACTGACTGCCGCGAAGATCATGAGCGATCAGCGGATGAACCTTAAGGCTAACATACGCTTTTTGTTCCAACCTTCGGAAGAAATGTTCCGTGGAGGGGCAAAAGGAATGATCGAGAAAGGTTGCCTGGACGGAGTTGATCAGGTTTACGGTTTGCATAATGACCCGCAGATAGATTGCGGTCAGATAGCCATTAGTCCGGGCATCATGTCCTCTAACGGCGATCAGTTCAGGTTGATGATTGAAGGCAAGAGTGCTCATGCTTCTGCCCCCCATCTGGGATTGGATGCGTTGTCGGAAGCCGTCCGTCTGCTGAATGAGTTCAGAGCAATTATTACTGATCACGTTGATCCCAACAAAGCCGCACTGATTTCCACATGTATGCTTAAAGCTGGTGAAGCGCCCAATATTTTAGCCCGAACGGCAGAGTTGCAGGGTTCTATTCGTTCATTTGATAAAGATGTCCAAAAAACAATGATTCGGCATTTTATGGAAGAAATTCAGGAGACTCGTCGGAGAGGGTATACCGCAGAACTTGAAATGAAGGGTTACCCGGCTATCAGTAATCATCCAGCAGAGGCCCAGAAATTGATAGATATTGCCCGTCAGTTCCTTGGGAGTGAAAATGTCCTGACCGGGCATCCGCCAATGGTGGGATCTGAGGATTTCTCGTTTTTCCTGGAAGAAAAGCCAGGTGCCTTTTTCTTTCTTGGCAGTGGCGATCACAGCAAAGGAATTAGCAACCCGCTGCATTCTAATCCCTTTATTGTTAATGAGAATTGCATTCTTACTGGTGCCACACTGTTTGCCATGCTTGCTGGTTTGTGACGATCCCGGCAACCCACTAATACACTTAAGAGGCTACAATTGTGGCCTCATTTCTCAGTGAAAGTAACGCCGATTTTATTCTCAGAGAAAGCATAACCAGGGGTTTATGTTAATTCAGAATAAGAAACAGTACCGTCACGACTAAAAAAGTGAACCCGGCGATAATGGGAAGATGCAACATACTGGAAGGGGATAGTGTGTTTTCCTGCTGCGTTGCTGGTGGATAAGGGTAATACTCGCCTTTGGGCATTTCACCGTTATGAGCGTTCTCTTCTTTGCGCGTTTTTTTGGCACTATTGCGAGATTCGTACATTTTTGTCTCTTCCTGTTGCATCTTATCCAATATATCGAGCCACTCTTTAGGGCGCTGAGATGGCGTACTTTCGCGTCGTTCTTTGACCAGCACCGTTTGTTCTTTTATCTCTGGAAATTCCGCCGTTCCTGCTTTTTCAGGATTGGCTGAAGGGCGTGCCTCCTGAGTGGAGTGAACCTTTATTCTGGAAAATAGTGCCGGAAATTGAATGGGTTGCTGGTTTTCCTCATTCGGGGGGAGTTTCTGAGTACTTTCTGTTGTCACCGACAAACTGTCGGTGGCTATACGAGTCATCGGTGCTTGTGTGGTGACGAGTTCGGGCGAGCGGCGAGAAGCGGCAAGAGTTTCATCTGGTAACCTCAACGTACTGATTTTACCCGTTAACACAATGGGGGCCGCAGTTTGTTCCCGCTTGCCCCCCTCTATGCCAGGTTTTTCAGTGCCAGCGGGTTGGGTGCGGTCTGGCGTTGCGGGTTGTGGCGATATTTTATCTGAAGGAGCAGGGGACCGGTTTGGTAATGTTGGAGCTGTTGGCGGCGGTGCTAATTGCAAACGAGTGGATTTTATCAGCGATGGAGATGCTGAATAATGCTGTTCAGGTTCAGGTTCAGGTTCAGGTTCAGGTTCAGGTTCAGGTTCAGGCTGAATATCCTCATCCAGAAGATATTTTGTCGCTGCCAGCAATACCTCTCTTTTTATCGTTTCCGGTTGAGGCGGTTGTAGCGAAGATTCCGCTATCTCAACAACTGATGTGACGATGGCACTGTCAGTTTGTACGGTTTTATTGCCATTTGCATTTTCTGATGAAAAGGCCGAGCGCAGTGAGCCAACAAATAAACGCTGAGCAATGGCTCTGGCTGGACGAAGTGGTGTCATCATGATTTAAATTTCCAATTTATCTCTGGAAGTAAAACGACAGAACCAGTAGGAAACTTAAAAGCGAGTTGTTTTTAATCTCAAACGAATGAATGGAGATGTGAGACGTTGCGAATGTTATTTTTGACGTTCAGGGCGATAAATTTAGGTATTTCGCTTCTTTACTAAGTATCAAAGTGAGTTCGGTAGAACAGAACTGAGAGCCACTGAGCATTTTTCTAAGCCTGACGATGTACTATCAGATTAAGACGCATCATAAAATGTAAGGAAGCTGCCAAAATGTCAAAAACGCTCACCGCTGAAAAATTCGACAGTGCCAAAACTTTTACCGGGCTGGATTTCATCGCGCGCAGCCTGGTTATGATGGAATCAAACGGGACTCAATTGAGTCCCGAGGAAGTCGCCGGGAATATGACCGATGAACAAAAAGAAATTTTTCTGGCGCGTCTCGATTTTCACAGAAACAGGAATGCTAACAATAAGTGATTATTAGATGTTGATGTTTCTGCTGTTGGCTTGTATCAGATATAAAGATGGGATACCTGGCGAGGACTTGCATCAGCAAACGGCTTCCTCTGCGCTGCCAGTGTGACAAAAGTATATCTGATGATGACTCGGGGTACCCTTTTGTGAAAGCTGAGAAATGCCCTTTAAGCTGCTCTGGATAATGCTCTATTAGTAATCATGTAGAGGGTGCGGGCTACTAACCTGGCAATATTACTCCGGCAAGCAAGGATTTTTCGTGTTGAAGCGAAGAAAAAACGGACTTTCAGCGAGTCGATTCGTATCGCAATATCGGATTGTTCAAAAGAAGGATTAGCCAGTCGATAGCCAGGCAATTCTATCGACTGCAAATTATCTCGTTTTGTTACTATCTTTATTTCCCGGATCTCCATCTCTCTTTCTTCGGATTTGACATAGAAAAAACTCTCCTGTACGTATATTTTTTACTTCTTAAAATAAATTCGTCGCAAAATTAGATACAATTTTATTTCATCTTTGTGGTGATTTTGAGATTCTCTATGGTTAACCTACGGAGATCTGGGATGATTTCATTTCGATGAGCATAGCGAGATGGGTAATGGCTCAACACGACTGCCGGATGTATGAATCATTGAACGGAGCAGCAGTTTGTTTATCATTATGCCGGATGAAGGAATTCCGGTATTGAAATACTATGGTTTACTACCTGCCCAAAACAGAGAAGTTTACCCGGGGTAGCTAATCGCTTGGTACGCATATCCAGTTGTAGTTAAGTGCGCCACTATGACCACCGATGATGAAAAAGGTTTATCTTCAAACTCAGACTTCTTTTAATTGTAACATCAATGAACGGACGATATTTTATGGTGAGATCCAGGGAAAGCATTCAGCGATTAATTGATAACCTGTCCAGACGTGAACATATCTTTACTAAACGAAAAAATCAGATTGTCACAATGGATGGATTCACTGAGAAAAATATTCTCATCTTCCATCAGGGCATTATATCAGGTAGCAGACCGAGCGATGACCGTCTGCTGGTCAATTTTATTGCGCCCCGGATTTTCGGTATCAATTATTTTGTTGATACTGAGTTGATGTACTTCAGAGCCTGTACTGATATCAGCTACGAATTTATACCTTTGGCGGAAGCGGAACAGGTTATTGATGAGAAAAAACTGTGGAAAGACGTCTCTGTCAATCAGATGCTGATTACTTCTCATATGCTCAGATACGTACATAACATGGCCGGGGTATCTAGTTATACCCTGGTGATTAGCTGTCTTTATCAGTTGCAGGCAGAGCCAGATATCATCCGTTTACATCGCACTGCTGCTGATTATATCGTTGATAAAAGTGGTCTGTCCCGAAGTACAGTCATGAAAATGCTGGCTCAGTTCAGGGATGATGGCAAAATTACACTTAACAAAGGTCTGCTGATGGATTTGAGACATCTGGACCATGATGAATCATAGCTGAATGCTAGAACCAGCTGCCCTGAGCGTTTGTACCTTTGAACAGACTTACCTGTACGTCTGGCAGTTAATTAAAAATGTAATTTTGAATCCATTTTTACACTCAATAATAGTATTAAATTTGCTAATTTTTTAAGTGGAATGTATCGATAAAATTTAATATTGTTTTACTGTTAGGTTTTATTCTATTGAATACATGCGATGCGCAATTGAAAATTACATCATTTGAATTTGATGGGCGCTTGGTTGTTTTTTGAAACGTCCTGTTCTTTTTGATAGGAGCTTGAATGTTATGTTTTTTTCATGCTTTGTCATCGATGCCTGATTGCTGGGTTGTTTTATTTATTGACTGTGATGATTTTTTAAATATATATCCGCTAACAAAATACCATGTATAAATAATATTATTCAACAGGTGAGAGTCCATGCAAAAAAAGTCGAGACAAATTTTTGAAATTAAACACGCAACTTCGACAGTTAGCCGTCTGTCTCCAGTATGTTTAGTCGTGCTGGGAGTTTTAAGTACACCTTCAGTTTACGCGCTGGATGTTGATAAAGATACACCAATAACAAATCAAACAATTACAGATGGTGTACATTTTACTGCCCCTGATATCACTGTTGATATTGATGGCGGAAGTACAATTACCGGCGGAAGTAATCCTGTTACTTTTAACATTGCAGATGGCGAGAGCGCTACTCTTAATGTAAGCGGTGAAGACACGAGCATAAATGGGTCTTCTAATGGTATTTGGGGTAATAATGCTCAAGCTCAAATTACTGTTTCTGATGGGGCCAGTATCACCGGCGGATATAACGGTATTAGCCTTGGTACAGGTTCTTCGTTGTCTGTAAGCGGTGCGAGTACTATTGTCACAGGCACTACCCGTGATGGTGTGGCTATTGATGGTGGAAACGATATTACTGTCGATGTGAACAGTGGTGCCACTGTTACTGGTGCTGTTGGGGTGAGAACCGACGCCGATAATACAACCATTAATGTTTCTGGTCAGGGAACCTCCGTCATTGGTACCAGTGGTTCCGGTATTATTGCCGATGCTCAAAGCAGCAACACCACCATTAATGTTGATGACGGGGCCACTGTGACGGGTACCACCGGTATCACTTTCAATGCCAGTGATTCAGGCAGCTCCATCAATATTGATAGTGGTACTGTTACAGGTACAAATGGCAACGGTATTAATATCGGGACTACCGGAAACTGGACTGGCGAGATCAATATATCCAGTAGCTCCACTGTGTCTGGTACGGATAATGGCGTGAGAACCGACGCATCGGGTTCGACAATTAATGTTTCAGGTCAGGGTACCTCTGTAAGTGGTATCAATAGTGGCATTATTGCCGATGCTGAAAGCAGTAACACCACCATTAATATCAGCGATGGAGCAGAAGTATCAGGAAATACTGCGGGTGTGAAAATTAATGACGGGGACAGTGCCACAGTCAATATTGCTGGCGCTAGCGTTGCTGGGAAGGAGAAGGGGATCTATCTCTATAATGGTACGGATACAACAATAAACATCTCCGATGGTGCAACAGTAACAGGTGATGATGCGATTTATGTTTATGGATTTGGTGACAATATTTCTGTCACTGGAGGTTCAACCATAACGGGATCTTCCTCAGGAATTCGATTAGATTCTGTTGGCAATAATACAACATTACTTATTAGCGATAGTACAGTACAGGCAACGGCGGGTGACGGTATTTTCACTTATGCGGGTGATTTATCAGGTAATACGATTACCGTTACTGATGGTGCAATTGTCACCGGTTCTGATGATGGTATTGATACCCATCACAGTATGGCAGCAGATATCACCATCAGTGGTACGGGAACGCAGGTCAGCGGGGGAAATACAGGTGTCAGAACCGGCGATACTGACCTGGATGGCCCCGGCTCGAACGTGGTTCTGCGTGTTTTAGATGGTGCTCTGGTTCACGGTGATGACACGGGTATTGTAACCAGCGAAGCGGGGTCAGGGACTGTTGAGATTGATCTTTCCAGTGGTGCGGGCGTTTCGGGTGGCGTCACGGGAATCAATGCTTCAATGACGCCGAATACAACAATAAATATTGCAGGGGCAACGGTTACAGCGGGTGTGACCGGTATTCTTCTGACGGACAACAACCAGCTTAATATCAGCGCAGGGGCGCTTATCAACAGTGACAATGCCATTGTCCTGGCCGGAAATGCCGATGCCGCAACTGTTGATATCACGGATTCCACGATTAATGGCACCACCAGTTTGCTCGCTATCACTGGTCAGAATGCGACTAATAACGTGAGCTTTACAAATTCCATTGCCCACGGCGCCATTACCTCCGCTTCAGATGCCGCGCAAACCGTGAGTATGGATCATACCGCCTGGAGTGGCAGTGCATCGCAAAGCGGTACAGGCGCTTTAAATCTTAAGATTGGCAATGCTTCCGCGTGGGTCAATACTGCCGATACCAGTGTGTCATCTGTCACTCTCTCTGGAGGGAGCGCTCTCACCATGGACGGCGGCAACATCAACACCACCACGCTCAGCGATGGCTCATCGTCTTCCACCACCCCTCTGGCAGCAACAGATTCGGCAGCCTCCACTATTTATTCCACCTGGAACGCAGCAACTGGCTCGGCATATGTTCTAACGGCTGATACCGCGATTGGAACCTTCAATACCGGTGTGACCTCCAGTTCCAGTGGTGCCGCCGGTGACATGACCGGCGATACTATCATTCATGTTGATGACGCCTCCGGTGCGACCTTTAACGCCATGCAGAGCGATGTCGGTGTTTACCGTTATCAGACCGCGACAGTCGAGAATGCGGACGGTTCTACCAGTGTGATTCTGGACAACATTTCCCCTGGGCCTACAATTTCCACCGCAGCCCAGGCTGTGGTTGATACCCGTGCGGCGGCAGTCAGTCTATGGAATGATGAACAGGATGCGCTGAATCTGCGTATGGACAACGAGCGTCGAACCGGCAGCAGTGACGGCACGCTAAATGCCTGGGGCAGCTACTACGGCGGCTACCATCGTCAGCAGATGAATATGGCCAGCTCCAGTTATGACCAGACCAACAATGGGTTTATGGTCGGGGCGGATAAGCGAGTCGGTGCGTCCTCCGGAGAGTGGTTGTTTGGCGTGGCTGTTATGCGCGGATTCTCTGATGTGAACATGCATGACGAAGGGAGTGTTGGCTCGGATATCGACAGCTACGGTGCATCTATTTATGCCTCATACCGGATGAATAATGGCCTGTTCCTGGATGCCAGTCTAAAAGGGACGCATCTGAAGAATGACCTGAGCGTGGTCTCTGTTGATGGCGGTAAAACCAGCGGGGATTACTCGACCAACGGCTTCGGCGGTGCGCTTAAAGGAGGGTATCATCTGGCGCTCCGTTCGTTCTATATCGAGCCGTATACTCAGGTTTCTTATGCCCGTTACAACGGTGTTGACTACAGCCTGGAAAACGGCATGCGTGCGAAAGATGATGATTACACCTCCGTACGCCTTGAAGGTGGTGCAAATATTGGTACATCGGTTGCGTTACATAACGGCGCAGAAATCAGACCATACCTGCATCTTGCGGCTGCGGGTGAAACCGAGAATGACAACACCATGAACATCAACGGTGTGAACATTGATGACAGCACCGATGGTGCAGAAGGCATTGTCGGACTGGGAACAGATGTGAAGTTCACCAAAAACCTTAGCTCCTGGGCTGGCGCAAACTACGCGAAGGGTCAGGACAACAATGAATCTCCGTGGCAACTGAATGCAGGTATCAGTTACACGTGGTAAATATGACGTAAATAAACAACATGCCTGATAAACCCGTACACGGCCTTACCTTTCTCATCGCTGAGGGTAAGGTCGCACTGGGTGTGGATACGCAGAGGCAGAAAAGAGATAAGGTGTGAAGACTGGCGAGCAAGCAGTGGGAGCTTGCATCAGCAAACGACTTCCTCTACGCTGCCAGTGTTACAAAATTTTATGTGACAACGACTCGGGGTGCCCTTCCTTGTGAAGGCTGAGAAATACCCGTACCACCTGATCTGGATAATGCCAGCGTAGGGAAGTCTGACACTGCTCGTGTCCCTTCTTCGCGCGGGCAGGAGCTGAACCATGCAGCCTGACCTGCACAGCCGCACGCTCGCGGCCCATACCCTTCACCAATTTAGAACACTTTCCCCGCTCACACATTGTATGACCAATGAGGTCGTACAGAGTTTTACTGCCAATACATTACTGGCTTTAGGTGCGTCGCCTGCAATGGTGATTGAACCGGAAGAAGCGAGCCAGTTTGCAGCTATCGCCAGTGCGTTACTGATTAATGTAGGTACTCTCACTCAACGTCGCGCCACGGCAATGCGTGCTGCAGCCGAGCGGGCGCATCTTGCTAAAACCCCCTGGACTCTCGATCCCGTTGCCGTGGGTGTTCTGGACTATCGTCGTTATTTTTGTCTGGATTTACTGACGCTTCGGCCTGCCGCAATTCGCGGTAATGCCTCGGAAATACTTGCCCTCGCGGGGATGAACAGCGGTGGGCGAGGGGTGGATACCACCGATACGGCAGTCGCAGCACTTCCGGCGGCACAGGCGCTGGCGCGCCAGGCTGGAACTATTGTTGTGGTCACCGGGGAAGTGGATTACGTCACCGATGGCCAGCGCACCGTCAGCGTGAGCGGAGGTGATCCGCTGATGACGCGTGTGGTTGGCACTGGATGTGCTCTGTCGGCGGTGGTGGCAGCCAGTTGCGCACTGCATGGTGATCGGCTTGATAACGTGGCTTCCGCCTGTAGCTGGATGAAGCAGGCTGGAAAAATAGCCTCTGAACAAGCAATCGGACCGGGAAGTTTTATCCCGGCATTTCTCGATGCCCTCTATAACCTGGAAATGCAGGAGCAAGCATGAAACGCATTAACGCATTAACGATAGCCGGAACCGACCCTAGCGGCGGCGCAGGTATTCAGGCTGACTTGAAGACCTTCTCAGCGCTCGGGGCATATGGTTGCTCTGTAATTACGGCGTTAGTGGCGCAAAATACGCGCGGGGTGCAGTCGGTTTATCGGATCGAACCTGATTTTGTCGCCGCGCAGCTGGACTCCGTATTCAATGATGTGCGTATCGATACCACCAAAATTGGCATGCTGGCTGAAACGGACATTGTTGAGGCGGTCGCTGAACGCCTGCGCCGTCATCAGGTGCAGAACGTGGTGCTGGACACGGTCATGCTGGCGAAAAGCGGCGATCCATTACTTTCGTCTTCTGCGGTTGAAACACTACGTACCCGTTTGTTGCCGCAGGTGTCAATTATCACGCCGAATTTGCCAGAAGCTGCGGCGTTACTAGGGGCATCGCACGCACGAACGGAACTGGAAATGCTCGAACAAGGGCGTGCACTTCGTGCGTTAGGCTGTGATGCAGTATTAATGAAAGGTGGTCATCTGGATGACGAACAAAGCCCGGACTGGCTTTTTATCCGCGATGGTGAACAGCGTTTTACCGCCCCAAGGGTGATGACCAAAAATACCCACGGTACTGGTTGTACGCTATCGGCGGCGCTGGCGGCACTGCGTCCGCGTCATTCCAGTTGGGCCGACACGGTACAGGAGGCTAAGTTGTGGCTCTCTGCAGCACTGGCTCAGGCGGATACGCTTGAGGTGGGGGAGGGGATTGGTCCGGTGCATCATTTCCATGCGTGGTGGTAACACAGATTATCTTTCAATATTGCTCCCGGTCGATTTCACATTCGGCACCACGATGCATCTTGAATGATTTTTTGTATATACTGACTGCAGTACTGGCAGCCAGGAAAAAGATAAATGGAACAAGCGCATACCCAGCTTATCGCGCAACTGAATGAACGTATTTCAGCGGCAGATAACACGCCGCTGTATATGAAATTCGCTCAAACGGTTAAGGACGCTGTGCGCAGCGGGATCCTGGAACATGGCAATATTCTGCCTGGTGAACGCGATCTCAGCCAGTTGACTGGTGTTTCACGAATTACGGTGCGCAAAGCGATGCAGGCGCTGGAAGAAGAAGGTGTGGTAACCCGCGCCCGTGGTTACGGGACGCAGATTAATAATATCTTCGAGTATTCGCTAAAAGAAGCACGCGGTTTTTCGCAGCAGGTGGTTTTACGCGGTAAAAAGCCGGATACGCTGTGGGTTAACAAACGTGTGGTGGCATGCCCGGAAGAGGTGGCGCAGCAACTGGCAATTGCCGTCGGAAGTGAAGTTTTCCTGCTCAAACGTATTCGCTACGTGGATGAAGATGCCGTTTCAATTGAAGAATCGTGGGTTCCCGCGCATCTTATTCATGATGTGGATTCCATCGGTGTTTCTCTTTATGACTATTTCCGCAGCCAGCATATTTTCCCGCAGCGTACGCGCTCACGCGTCAGCGCGCGGATGCCAGATGCGGAATTTCAGTCGCATATTCAGATGGATAGCAAAGTGCCGGTACTGGTGATCAAGCAGGTAGCGCTCGACCAGCAGCAACGGCCCATTGAGTACAGTATTAGCTACTGTCGAAGCGATCTATACGTCTTTGTGTGCGAGGAGTAATGCGTCACGTGAGGGGGCACAATCACCGCCGCGATGACCGACCACCCACGATCCCACTGCGTTGCCAAGGAGTACGGCATCGGCCAGCGACCAGCCCGATGCCAGTCCAGCCAGCATTCCTCCTGCGTGGCTGTCACCCGCGCCAATAGTATCCACGACCGTCGTGGGGAATGCGGCAACGCAACCGGACGTTTGCTCGCTGAAATACCATGCACCCTCTTTATCGTGGCGGACCACAACCGGTGTGGTAAAGCGCTTCACCCACTCGGCACCAAAACCTTCAACATCGGGGCTTAACCTGAACCGCCCGGCGGCGATTTCTGCCTCCTGGCGATTCAGTGACACCAGCGGATGACAGGCCATAATTCGTGCCATCAGGGCATCAGAAATATCGCTGAGCCGTGGACCAAAATCGATAAACGGCGTCACCTCTTCCAGACCCTCCAGCCATTGCACAAGCAACTCGCCGCACGGTGAGGCCAGCTGGTAGCCTGACAGGTAAACCAGGCTCTGGCGCGGAATGTTCAATTGTGCCAGCCAGTCAGCATTCCACTGATTTTCTACGCCGCTGAAGGACATAAAGGTGCGTTCACCATCCGGCTCCACCAGTGCCAGACACCAGCCATTATCGCCTTCAGCATTATCGATCAGACTGTGTAATCCCTCTTTTGCCATCCGGTTGCGGATAATATCGGCCCACACGCCCTGGCCTAGCGGTAGAGCATTACTGGCGTTGATACCTAAACGCTTGAGCGCTACAGCAATATTCAGCGCACAGCCGCCAACGTTAACGCCCTGTTGTTTCAGCTCAATGTCACAACCGCGCCAGGGAAGGGCATACGCATCGGCAATCACATCAATTACCGCCGCGCCCACCACCGTTACCGGCTGCTGAGTGTGTAATTGCGGAAGAAGATCTCGCAGACGCGTGATGCTCATAATGCCTCCCGTTGTTCGCGCAGGCGCGTCAATTCCGTGGCGTAGCGTGTAAAGTCCAGTTGATTAACGGTATCCAGCTCCAGTTTCAACATCGAATCAATAGCGTCAGGGCCGTGCAACGCGCCGCAAATAGCTGTCGCCATTGCGCCGATAGTGTCCGTATCGCCGCCGAGGTTAGCGCACAGAATGGCGCAGCGGTTGGGGTCGGTCCCCGCCAGTTCAACCATGGCGATTGCGCAGGGGACGGATTCAATGGTACTGGTACCGGCTCCAACGACCTGATACAACTGCTCGCTGGCCGATTCTGCACCGTCTGCGTTGCGGACGATTTTAAGCGCCAGCTCCAGACGTGCGCAGAGCGATGCACTAAAGGTAGTGATCCGCTTTTGTTGTGCATGCAGGGCAATGGCTGGGAGAGCCTCGACAATATCCGCCCATTTCGCTCCGTCGATCGCACGCGAAACCGCCCATGCGATCACCACTGCACCGGCCACCGCCAGGTCTGATTTATGCGTCGGGCTGGATGCCAGCGCCACATCATCGATAAAAGCATTGAGATCGCGTGTTGGCAGCAGACAACCCAGCGGAGAAACGCGCATCGCTGCGCCGTTGGTTACGCCGTTATTTTCAAGATCGGCGACCGGCTTACCATCGCGAATAGCGTTTAGCGCAATCTTAGACGTGGGGCCGAGTACGTTTTTATTGAAGGCATCAAAGCGTTCGGCCCAGGCCAGAATATTGCGTCCAATCACGTCTGGTACGATTTCCCCGTTGCATTCAAGCAGGGCGTCAGCCAGGCACAATGCCATTGATGTGTCATCAGTGAATTCTGCCTGGTTAAAATAACAGGCAGCGTTATTTTCCGCAGGGCCAGGCAAAAAGCGGTCGATCCACCCAAAGTGTGCTTTAACACGGCTTCTTGGCCATAGTTCCGACGGCATACCCATCGCATCCCCTAACGCCTGCCCATAAAGAGCACCGAGAATACGTTCTGCTTTCATTTTACTTCCCCTTGTGTCAACGCAGTATCGCGATCGTCCACCTTAATTGCGGTGATTTCTTTGTCTGATTCGCGAAAGAAAATCATAAACAGTACAGCAATGACGGCGATCATAATCGCGCCAAATCCCCACATACCTGCCCAGTTGAAAGTGAGACCATTTACTGGTTCTTTATAGGCAAACATTTTTTCCATCATCACCCCGCCCAGACGGTACCCAAGCAGGCTGCCGAATCCCTGACAACAGAGAGTGATCAACCCCTGGGCGGCAGTCCGCATGTGTACTGGCGCTTTTTTATCGACATAGATATAGGCCGTCACGTAGTAGAAGTCGTAACTGACCCCGTGCAACAGAATGCCGAGAAACAGCAGTGCGTAAGTGAAATATTCTTCCGCGCCGCCGTAAACGAAAAATCCGTAACGGATCGCCGCGGTAATAAGACCAAGCAGTAATACCTTTTTGATGCCAAAGCGTTTCGTGAAGAACGGCAGCGCCAGCATAAAGAAGATTTCAGAGAACTGGCCCAGCGTCATCCAGCCGGTAGCGTTTTTCATCCCGACTTCCGTGAGGTAGCCGTTGGCGAAGATGTAATAAAACGCGAGTGGCATAGCAAACAGGAACGAACAGAAGAAAAAGACGAGGAAGTTTTTATCACGCAGCAGGATTAATGCGTCCAGCCCCAGCATGACTTTGAAATCCATTTTGCCGGTACTTTTCGGTGGAGTATCCGGTAAGAAGAAGGCAAAAACACCGAGTAAAGCAGAGCTTCCGGCGGTGATGAGCAGAGGAATATTGGTTGGTGAGATATCGTTGTAGCCGAGCATTTGCGGTAAGAATCCGCATGCTAAACCGGAAGCAATCCAGCCAATTGTCCCCATAACACGGATGCGTGGGAAATCGCGTTCGACGTCCGGTACGTTGGCAAAAGCGATGCTATTAGTGAGCGCAATGGTCGGCATATAGGTTAACGAGTACGCCAGTAATAACGGGAAGAATCCGCTAAATGTCGTTTGCTGCGCCGCAAAGTACATCAGAATTGCCCCGACGAACATCAGCACGGCCAGAACTTTTTGCGCGGAGAAAAAGCGGTCAGTTAACGAGCCAACAAAAATTGGTGAGAGAATGGCAGCAATCGCTGTACAGGCATAGGACCAGCCAATTTCACCGGCGGTAAATCCGCTTTTACTCAGCCATAGCCAGAGAGGTACAAACCAGGCGCCCCAGATAAACCACTCTACAAACATCATGAACGACAGCTTAACTGTAGTTTTCATCTTTAAATCCTTCATGACAGGTAAGGTACGCCTCGATAGTACCACTTGATAATACCTTTAAAATACCTTTGTGGCTTAAATTTGACCGCTGTAACATTTTTTTCTGCCTGAATCGAGCCAGCGGAAACCGCTGAAAAGTGCGCTAAAGATGGAAAAAATGCGCAGTCAGTACCAGACTTATTGCTGCCCGCAACAAGGCGGGTCAGGACAATCCATATTCCGGTATCTGGCCGGAACTTACGGGAGCATAGCTATGACTGATATTGCGCAGTTGCTTGGCAAAGACGCCGACAACCTTTTACAGCATCGTTGTATGACCATTCCTTCTGATCAACTTTACCTGCCTGGACATGACTACGTCGACCGAGTGATGGTGGATAATAACCGTCCGCCTGCCGTGCTGCGTAATATGCAGACGCTGTACAACACAGGCCGACTCGCCGGGACGGGATATCTGTCTATTTTGCCGGTGGACCAGGGCGTGGAGCATTCCGCCGGGGCATCGTTTGCTGCTAATCCGTTGTACTTTGATCCAAAGAATATCGTTGAGCTGGCTATCGAAGCGGGCTGTAACTGCGTGGCATCGACCTATGGTGTGCTGGCTTCCGTTTCTCGCCGCTACGCGCACCGTATCCCATTCCTTGTGAAAATTAACCACAATGAAACGCTCAGTTACCCTAATACCTTTGATCAGACGCTGTATGCCAGCGTGGAGCAGGCGTTCAACATGGGGGCGGTAGCGGTTGGAGCGACCATCTATTTTGGTTCAGAGGAGTCGCGTCGCCAGATTGAAGAGATTTCTGCGGCATTTGAGCGTGCTCATGAACTGGGGATGGTGACGGTTCTGTGGGCCTATCTGCGTAATTCGGCATTTAAAAAAGACGGCGTGGATTACCATGTTTCCGCCGATCTGACAGGGCAGGCTAACCACCTGGCTGCCACTATCGGTGCAGATATCGTTAAGCAGAAAATGGCAGAAAACAATGGTGGGTATAAAGCGGTTAATTTCGGCTACACCGACGATCGCGTCTATAGCAAATTGACGACTGACAACCCTATCGATCTGGTGCGCTATCAGCTAGCGAACTGCTACATGGGCCGGGCTGGATTAATTAACTCAGGCGGGGCCGCCGGGGGCGAAACCGATCTCAGCGATGCGGTGCGCACAGCGGTGATTAATAAACGTGCCGGTGGGATGGGATTAATTCTTGGTCGTAAAGCCTTCAAGAAAACTATGGCAGACGGCGTTAAGCTGATTAACGCCGTGCAGGATGTTTATCTGGATAGCAAAGTCACAATTGCCTGAATCATTGCGGATTGCTTTGTACTAACGTAACAGCGGGCAATCTGGTGGTAACCGGCAACGCAACGCTGCGGGCAGGATTTCAATATGAAACTCCTGTCCGCTGAGCGGTTCACCATCGAGATTAAAGGTGATTTCATGTGGCGCACGTATGTCAAACCATGCCGATGCTCCATCAATGATGTTAGGGTTGTCATCGGATTGCGTTAACGTCGAAAGCAGTGCCGGAAGCAGTTCTTCTCCGGTAAATATCCGCAACTGTAGCAAACCGTCATTAATCAGTGCTGTTGGGCAAAGCTGCTGTCCGCCACCAGCCTGGCGCCCGTTGCCGATGCCAATCACCAGCGCGTCGCCCTGCCAGTGAAAGCCCTCACCGCGAATTTCGCAACTGTCGGGTTTGAGGGTATCCATTCGCATTAGTCCATGGATAAAGTACGACACGCCTCCCAGTGCGGCTTTGAGTTTTTCCGGTGTCTCGGTGGTGATCCGGGTTCCAAAACCCCCCGTCGCCATATTGATAAAATAGGTTTTATCGTTCACCTGTACCATATCGATCTCTACCGTATTCCCGGCGATAGCAAGCTTTAACGCTTTATCCAGCGCCTCCGGGATGCCTGCGCTGGTGGCGAAGTCATTCGCTGTTCCCAACGGCAGAATACCCAGTGCGATAGCGTGGCTATCCTCCGACTGAATTAACGCGGTGGAGACTTCATTGATGGTGCCGTCACCCCCGCCGGCAATCACCGTTGCGACACCCAGTTGACGGGCTTCATCAACGTAGCGCCGGGCATCACCTTTTTCCCAGGTAACGCGAACATGAATTTCCACGCCTTCATCGCGAAGCAGGGCGACTGCATCACGTAGAGGGAGATTATCAGCACTTTTTCCATTCAGGATCAGTAAGCTGGCAGGGAACGCTATCATCCTTTCGCCTCACTTTTATCGTTTTAACAAGTGTATGCCAGGAATCGGGATATGACCCAGGAACAGACTGAAAGCGGAAGCGTAAAGAGAAAAAAAGCCGCGATTGCGGCTTTTCTGACAAGGGGAGATTATTGCGGGAACCACTGGTCGCTGATTTTTTGATAAGTACCGTCAGCTTTGATGGCGGCCAGCGCATTATTCAATTTTTCCAGCAGGGCTTTGTTATCCGGGCGAACTGCGATACCAAGGCCGGTTCCGAAATATTCAGGGTCAGTTACTTTTGCCGTTGCCGTACCTAACTGAGGGTTGGTTTTCAGCCACTCATTAACCACCGCGGTGTCACCAAATACGCCATCAATACGTCCATTTTTCAGGTCGATGATCGCATTCTGGTAGCTGTCATAGGCTACAGTTTTTACTTCAGGATGTTTGTCCTGCAGGTATTTCTGGTGTGTGGTGCCGTTTTCCATTCCGATACGTTTGCCTTTTAGATCGGCAAAAGTTTTATAGGTATCTTTTTTCGCAATCACCAGCGCAGAGTTTGCATAGTATGGCTGAGTAAAGGAGACCTGCTTACTACGCTCTGGGGTGATATCCATACCGGAAATCACCGCATCATATTTTTTGAATTTTAGCGCGGGGATCAGACTGTCGAAAGCATGATTGGTAAAAGTACAGTCAGCCTGCATTTGTTTGCACAATGCTGTTGCCAGGTCGATGTCAAAACCGACAATTTTATTGCTCGCATCCAGCGATTCAAATGGCGGGTAGGTCGCTGATACACCGAAATTAATTTTATCAGCAGCTGAGGCGCCGGTGGCGAAAGTAGCAAGTAATGCGGCCAGTACTAACTTTTTCATGGTGGAACTCCCGTCTGTCAATCTTATGATTATTTACCGTGTCTGCGGCATAGATTTACAATGCCACTTAATGAATTTGTATGCAATAAAAATGATTAAATATTTTTTATAGGATAAAAAAAGACGGACAGTTGAGAGACTTGTCCGTCTTGATGTTATTGTCTTATGCAGTTTATACGGTCTGGATTATATGGTTAATTTCTGTGTTCAAACGCCAGTGCCTTGCGCTCGATTAAGCGCATCATTAACGTCAACAGCCCGTTTACGATCAGGTAAATGACGCCTGCTGCACCGAAGACCATCACGTCATAAGTGCGACCGTACAACAACTGGCTGTAGCCCATGACTTCCATCAACGTAATGGTGTAGGCCAGCGAGGTGCTTTTGAACACCAACACCACTTCGTTTGAATAAGAGGATAGGGCGCGTTTAAAGGCGTAAGGTAGCAGTATTGCCAGCGTATCCTTTTTGCTCATCCCCAGCGCACCACATGATTGCCACTGGCCCTCCGGTATCGCACGGATAGCGCCGTAGAACAGTTGCGTGGTATAGGCCGCGCTGTTTAATGACAACGCAATCAGGGCGCACAACCACGGTTCTGACAGCAGATGCCAGAGTACCGGGTATTCCTGCAACGCGGGAAATTGTCCTGGCCCGTAGTAGATGAGGAAGATTTGCACCAGCAGCGGCGTACCGGTAAACAGCGTGATATAGGCGCGAACCAGCCAGACCAGCACGGGGGTTTTCAGCGTCAGGATGACGGTGAAAATTAGCGCCAGAACCAGAGCCACAACGATGGATGCGACCGTGAGTGTCAGGCTGGTATGCAGCCCTTTCATCAATTCAGGTAAATACTCAAGCATCAGCCCGGTCTCCGCTCAAAACGTGTTGCGCGCAGGTCAATGCGTTTGAGAATGTACTGACTCACCAGCGTAATCACCAGGTAAATAGCGGCTGCAACGATGTACCAGGTAAATGGCTCCTGAGTACGGGTAGCAATGCTTTTGGTTTGCAGCATCAGATCATTCACGCTAATCAGGCTAACTAATGCGGTATCTTTCAGGAGTACCAGCCACTGGTTACCCAGACCTGGCAGAGCATGGCGCCACATTTGCGGCATCACCAGACGAAAGAAGATGGCGGTCTTAGACAACCCCAGCGCCTGACCCGACTCCCATTGTCCGAGCGGAACGGCCTTCAGCGCACCGCGCAGCGTTTGCGAGGCATAGGCCGCGTACAGCAATGACAATGCAATGACGCCGCACAGGAACGGGCTGACGTCGAAGTTTTCGATCTGCATCTGAACGGGGATCTGTACGAACCCAAGATTGATCGTAAAGCCATCGGCCAGCGTCAGCAGAAGTTGAGAGGAACCAAAATAGATAAACAGAACGACCAGAATTTCTGGTAGCCCACGCAGGATAGTGACCAGAGCTGAGCCCGTCCAGGCCACCGGACGCCATTTTACAGACTCCCAGACGGCAAAAAGCATGGCGAGCGCAAGGCCGATGATCAGCGCACAAACCGCAAGGCCGACGGTCATCCCGGCGGCGCTTGCTAAAGGAAAAAATTCATTCATTAAGTATTACTTCTGGAACCATTTGTTGTAGATGGTCTCGTAAGTCCCATCTTTCTTCACTTTTTCCAGCGCAGCGTTAAATTTCTGCTGCAGCTCGGTATTACCCTGGCGCACAGCAATGCCCAGGCCGGTGCCGAAGTAATCTTTATCCGTGACTTTATCGCCGACGGCGGCCAGTTTCGGATTGTCTTTCAGCCATTCAGTCACGACTGCAGTATCACCAAAGACGCCATCAATACGACCGTTTTGCAGATCAAGTTTGGCATTCTGGTAGCTGTCATACGGAACGGTGGTCACTTCCGGATGTTTATCCATGATGAATTTCTGGTGCGTGGTGCCGTTTTGCACGCCGACTTTTTTGCCTTTCAGCTGGTCAATACTGGTAAATTTACCTTGCTGACCAACAAACAACGCAGAGTTGTCGTAATAAGGAGTAGTGAACAGTACCTGTTTTTCACGCTCCGGAGTGATGTCCATGCCGGCCATTACCGCGTCAAAACGACGGAATTTCAGGCTTGGGATCAGGCTGTCGAACGCCTGGTTAGTGAACGTACAGGTAGCGTCAATCTCTTTACACAGCGCATTCGCCAGATCAACGTCAAAGCCCACGATCTTATTATTAGCATCGATGGATTCAAACGGAGGATAAGACGCTTCTGTAGCAAAACGAATAGTTTGGGCTGCGGTAGCGGAAAGGCTAAAACCTGCGATTAGCGCGGCAATCAGAACTTTTTTCATTGTCATTGTCCCGAATCTTAGTGAGAGAGATAGTTTTTAAACGCTTCGGTTTGCGGGTTGGCAAAGCAGCTCGCATCCCCAAACTCTACGATATGACCGTTTTCCATATACACCACACGACTGGCAGTTTTACGTGCAACTTCCACTTCATGGGTGACGATCACCTGAGTAATGTTGGTTTCAGCCAGCTCACGGATGATGCTGACGATTTGTGCCGTAATTTCCGGATCAAGCGCCGCGGTAGGCTCATCAAACAGCAGTACCTGCGGCTCCATCATCAACGCACGAGCAATGGCCACACGCTGTTGCTGACCGCCGGAAAGATGCAGTGGGTAACGATCGCTGTAAGGCTTGAGGCGCAGACGTTCCAGCAGTTTCTCGGCACGTGCCAGCGCTTTTTCTTTCGTCAGACCGAGTACGCGGCAGGGCGCTTCAATCAGGTTTTGCTGCACTGTGAGATGCGGCCAAAGATTGTATTGCTGGAAAACCATACCCACGTTCTGACGCAGCTCACGAATGGCTTTATCGGAAGGGGTTTTCGTGAAGTCGAAACGGTTGCCCGCAATAGAGAGCGTGCCCGAGCGCGGCATCTCAAGCAGATTGAGTACGCGCAGTAGCGAGCTTTTCCCGGCTCCACTTGGGCCAAGTAACACCAGTGTTTCACCCTGAGGGCAATCCAGCGTGATATCGAACAGCGCCTGATGGGCGCCGTAGAAGCAGTTAATGCCGTTTAATTGAATACTCATTGACACTCGTATACTGGCAGTCTGATAGCTATTGAAGCCGCAGATACTACCTTTGACAGAATAGTTATGCAATATTTATGCGTTAAAAGTTAAATGTAAACCGCATTCTTATCTAAACATAGCACAAAATAGCGGGGTCACCAGTGGGCAAGAATAATTGTCGGCATTCTATGCAGAATGCCAGACAATTTATGGGGGTTATGATTTAAGCTGTTGAATGGTGGTAATTAGCGATTTTCGATGGACTGGCGCAGCGTCCCGGCTGGCGCGTGTACGCTGCCTCCGAGATAGCGTACATCGTCCACAACCCAGCACTGGCCTTCACGGATCATCAGCACTTCATCACGCCAGGTCTGATTCCCTTGTTTAAGCTCTACGCGCAGTGGAATGTTGCGTGCATCACTATTCGGAATGGTCGATGCACTGGCAACGCTGGCGCTATCCGGTAATGTGGTGCGGCTGGAGAAAAGATCGCTGTTAAACAGTTCGCGGTGCGTGTTGTCGCGGCTGGCATCGGTCAGCAGTTTCGCCAGATTGTCGCTCAGGTACGGACGAAGGGCGGTCATATCATTGTTACGATGCTGAATGCGGTAATCATAGAATTGCTGTGCCACGCTGTCCGGCCCACCTTCCACACATGCGCCGCTACGCGGACCATTGTCTTTATAGGCCGGAGTCACCGTCGTACAGGCGCTGAGAAGTAGTGCACATGGAACCAGCAGAGAGAGTTTTGAGTAGCGCATAATGATTTCCTTATATACTCGTTATATTTCAAGTTGCTGATGCGTTGGCTATACTCGCTCATCCCGGTCACTGCGTAGCAGCGTGACCGGCGCTCGAACGGTTCAGAGTATGAGCGTTCTACAACAGCGATAATGAATCATATCTTTTCAATGATAGCATAATTGATTAAGGCATTGTTTTTGCTCGCTCCCTGGGGAGCCACGTTCAAAGTGGGGGGAGTCCGTAATATGTCCTTGCACGATTACACGCTTCATTCACACCACCATTTTCACCAGTCATGGCAAACTCTCTACATGTAGTAGGCCTGTTTTCATAAATAGTACAGTGGGCAGATTGTCCTGGCGTTCCGCAAAGGGCAACGCAGCGGGGGCGGGGTTGGTTAGTGCCTGTCATACAGCGCAGGAAAGGGGATACCTGTTCGGTTAATTGGGCTGGCACTACACCATCAGCATCATCACCTTCAGACCAGTAGAAAGAAACACGAAAAAATGCACAACACGCGCCACATGTCATGCATGGGTTCAGATTGCTCATTACTTCACCTGTTACAACATTACATATCAATTAAATCGACATATAAATTATGTCAGCCTTTGGTACCCGGGCAAGTGTACGTTACTGATATTGCATCCAGTTGGGTATTTGTAAATAGGGGGGCAGGATAATTTTTCATCCATGCTATTTTGCGCAGATGTTTACTTTAAGCTGATATTCTTATTTTTGGCCCATTTTCTTAATCTTCCATTAGCATTGGCATAAGGTGAAGATGTATTAAAGGAGATCATCCTTCCCATTGTCCATTTTGTGTACCATGGTTTTCCATACAAAATGTCATTAGAGCGCTCATCAATAAGCTTCACAATTTCATTTTTTACGGCCTGAAGCTCGGTTACTAATGAGCTATAGCTCAACTCACTGTAATCTGAGTAGAATTTCTGCGCTAAAAGACCAAGCTGATTCCATTTATAGCCCGTCTCAGGAAAGTCGACGGGCATCCCTTTCGCGTCAGAAGTGATCCACTTTACAACCAGGGCGTTCCATCCGAGCAGGTATGAAACCAGGTCATGAACGCTCATTTCTGTCCCTTTGGCATGTCCCTCCATCGAGCTATCTGCAGTTAACTCGGGAGGGATTGCGCTAAGGTAACTCATTAATTTACTGAAATTTTTATCAATAGCGAAAAGTAGTTCAGATTTGGTTTGCGGCACACTCATAAAGAATTCCCTCTCGCTTCAGAAGAGTTACCATAAAGACTACGGTGTAGTGTTTGAAAAACAGTCAATTATGTATCACTTACAACAGCAGGGAAAGGCCCTTGGGTAGATAAGCTCATTTGCTTTTTCTTCATAAGATATCAATACAAAAAACAGGGAAACTATTGGGAGGAAAATTTTTTATTGAGGCAGCATCGAGCTCAAAAAAATCAAATATATTAATTTGAAATTTATATAATTTGCTGAAAGGTAATCGACTTCTGGACGTGCTTTTTGTCGTTTTGAAAAATATACAATCACATCATTTTCAATGATAGTGTATAGGTTTGAGAATACTTTTGAGATCGCACGCTTAGCGCATTAAGGAGATTAACCATGCAGTTTTCGACTACCCCTACGCTTGAAGGGCAGAGCATCGTGGAATACTGCGGTGTGGTAACTGGTGAAGCTATTCTGGGCGCAAATATCTTCCGTGATTTCTTTGCGGGCATTCGTGATATTGTCGGGGGCCGCTCCGGCGCGTATGAAAAAGAGTTGCGAAAAGCGCGTGAAATTGCCTTTCAGGAGCTGGGGGAACAGGCGAAAGCGCTGGGTGCGGACGCGGTCGTCGGTATCGATATTGACTACGAAACTGTAGGTAAAGACGGCAGCATGTTGATGGTGAGCGTCAGCGGTACTGCGGTGAAAACTCTCCGATGAAACGTTTGTTATGTCTGCTGATGTTTACCCTGCTATTGGCAGGGTGTGCCGGTGAGAAAGGTATTGTTGATAAAGACGGGTATCAACTGGATACCCGCCGTCAGGCTCAGGCGGCGTATCCGCGGATAAAAGTGCTGGTTATCCACTATACGGCAGACGATTTTGACTCTTCTCTGGCGACGCTGACGGATAAAAACGTCAGTTCGCACTATCTGATCCCGGCGATACCGCCGCTGTACCACGGAAAGCCGCGTATCTGGCAACTGGTTCCGGAGAAAGATCTGGCATGGCATGCGGGGATTAGTTTCTGGCGTGGCGCCACACGTATTAACGATACGTCGATTGGTATTGAACTGGAAAACCGTGGCTGGCAGAAATCGGCAGGCATAAAGTATTTTGCCCCGTTTGAGCCCGCGCAGATTCAGGCATTGATCCCTCTGGCGAAGGAAATCATTGCTCGCTACGACATCAAACCACAAAACGTGGTGGCACATGCGGATGTTGCGCCGCAGCGCAAAGACGATCCTGGTCCCCTGTTTCCGTGGCGTGA
The DNA here is from genome assembly GCF_030333105.1 of Citrobacter sp. Cm038. Lineage (NCBI taxonomy): Bacteria > Pseudomonadati > Pseudomonadota > Gammaproteobacteria > Enterobacterales > Enterobacteriaceae > Citrobacter > Citrobacter sp. Cm038. The sequence goes on from NZ_JAOWGO010000016.1 coordinate 347,721, forward strand.
ACTGGCGGCACAGGGGATTGGCGCATGGCCGGATGCGCAGCGCGTGATGTTTTATCTCGGCGGACGCGCACCTCATGAGTTAGTTGAAACGGCATCGTTACTCGATCTGCTGTCGCGTTATGGCTATGAGGTAAAACCGGAAATGACGTCACGCGAGCAGCAGCGGTTGATTATGGCGTTTCAGATGCACTTCCGCCCGGCGTTGTGGAACGGCGTGGCGGATGCAGAAACTCAGGCGATTGCCGAAGCGCTACTGGAGAAATACGGGCAGGATTAACGCGGTAGCTTACCGTGGTCGCGCAGCCAGGCCGCGGTACGCTCAATTCCTTCATCCAGCGTCACAACGGGCTGATAGCCTAACTCTTCCTGGGCGCGAGTGGTATCCAGCGTAAAGTCAAAATTCAGCTTTGAAACGCCGTAGTGAGTGAGTTTAGGTTCTTTAGCCGATTTGTTACCAAGACGCTCCATGCTGCGGGCAATCATGTCCAGCATCGGATAGGGCACTGAGCGAATACGGCAATCAATATTGAGCTCGTCGATAAGTTTTTGCACGATACTGCGCAGGGTACGATGCTCACCATTGGTAATGTTATACGCACGACCCGACGGCAGGTTATCGCAGGTTTCCTGACTTACCAGCCACATTGCGTGAACCGCATTTTCATAATAGGTCATATCCACCAGCGCACTGCCACCGTGTGGCAAAAGGATGCTGCCGTAGTGATGCATCATGTGTGCCAGGCGGGGGATAAAAACTTTATCGTGAGGGCCGAACAGGCTTTGCGGACGAAGCACTGTAAAGCGGGTCTGCGGGTTGGCCTGGGCCAACAGCGCAATAACGTCTTCACCAGCCGCTTTACTACGGGCGAATTCGTTGGCGAAACGGTGTGGACGGAAGTCCTCTTTAATATCGCGATGGTGGTGATAATCAAAATAGAGCGACGGGGAGGAGATATGAATAAAGTTACGCACGCCCCAGGCGACGGCCCATTCGCCCAGACGACGGGTCGCACGGACGTTGGCCAGATCGAACGCTTCTTGTGTTCCCCACGGCGAGGTAAAACTGGAGCAGTGCCACAGCGTGTCGATGCCTGCGAGCATCACTTTTGCCTGCGAAGAGACCAGTTCGGTCAAATCTGCATGCACAAATTCTGCGCCCATTTTCTCCAGCAGCTTACCCATCGCTTCGTTGCGACCGGTGGCTCTGACGCTGATGCCTTTGTTGCGTAAAAACTCAACCGCGTTTCGGCCTAAGCCGCTGGTGGCTCCGGTAACCAGTACCTTCATATCAATCCGCTGTGTTTAATAGAACTTCACGCGCATTCTTCCGTGAAATACGACTGTATGCAATGGGAAACGTGAAAGAATACAGCCTCTTTTTGTCTTTAGTCTGTGATTTGTTCTGCAAGTTTGGCGATACGCTTCGCCATCCCCCTGAAAATGAACAGGTGAGCCGGGATCATCAGCAACCAATAGAAGAGGCCTGGCATACCATGTGGATGCCACCAGGCGCGAACGTCTATACGGCGGTGATCGCCTTTATCTTCCAGCGTAAAGCTCAGGCGGCCAAGTCCTGGAGCTTTCATTCCAAACAGCAGGGTGAGCTGTTTTTCCGGCTCTACAATAATGACTTTCCAGCTATCAACGGTATCGCCGACCTGTAAAATCGGGTGTTCGGGTCGACCTTTCGCCAGCTTATGGCCTACCAGCAGGTCCAGTGCTGCACGCGTTTTCCACAATATATTGCCAAAGAAATAACCTTCCTTACCGCCGAGCCGGTTTACTACCTGCCACAGCGCTTTCCGGCTGGCAGACGTTTCGACGCTAAAACCGGCCTGTTTGGCAAAATAGCCGTATTCAGGGCGCCAGCGTGCGAATGCCTGGGCGTCGTAACCCCAGTCGCTGGAGTTGACCAGCTTCTCTTCTTCTTTGAGCGTACTGCGTACCGCATCGTCAAACGCAATCAATTGTTGCGGAATAAGCGACCGTAGCGCGGCGTCATCAGCCAGAAGATCGTGTTTCAGCCCTTGTATCAGCGCTTTTGCGGTGTTCGGCGGAACTGAGGTAATCACATTTAAAAACCAGACCGAGATCCAACGGGTAGGAAAGGGGATGGGAATAAGCAGGCGATGCTTGCCGCTGACGGCCATAAAATGCTCGAATTGCTCCTGGTAACTTAATACCTGTGGCCCTGCGGCTTCGAGCACACGATGTTCGCTTGTTGGGTGATCCAGCAATGCCACCAGGTAATGCAGCAGGTTTTCCAGTGCAATTGGTGTGGTGCGTGAGCGTACCCAGCGGGGGGGAGTCAGCACCGGCAGGTTGTAGACCATGTCGCGCATCACCTCAAAGGCTGCTGAGCCAGCCCCCACGATTATGCCGGCCCGTAGCTCAGTTACCGGCACACCGGATTCTCGCAGTGTGTCCGCCGTTATCTGGCGTGCGCGCAAGTGATCGGACTGTTCATGTTTGGGAGCCTGTAATGAACTCAGGAAAATAAGTTGTTTGACCGGGGTGTTACGCAACGCATCACGGACATTCAGCGCGACCTGACGTTCATGAGCGATAAAATCGCCACCTTCGCCCATGCCATGAACCAGATAATAGACAGTATCGACCCCAGCCAGAAGAGACGTCAGGTTATCCGGCCAGTTTAAATCGACTTTATGGCAACTGACGTTAGCCAGCTGCTGTTTTTCCAGTCGCTCAATGCGACGTGCCGCAGCCAGCACCTGATGCCCTTGCTGGCTGAGCGCCTGAACCAGATGCTGACCAATGTAACCACTGGCGCCAAGTACCAAAATCCGTTGCGGCACGCCTGTCTCCTTAGCGGTTTAAGAATGTGCGCCAGTGAGCGGCGACTTCAGCAAGTTGCTCACGCGAGACGTCCAGATGCATTACCAGACGTACAATTGGCGAGGCGTTAATCAGAACGTCTTTCGATTTCATATACTCGCCCAGCGCGGCAGCATGCTCTTCACCGACACGGACAAACAGCATATTGGTGTCGTGACGCATCACGTCAGCGCCAGCTTCTCGTAGTTGCTCTGCCATCCAGGCCGCGTTGTCATGATCGTCCTGCAAACGCGCAACGTTATTTTTAAGCGCGTACAGGCCGGCAGCCGCCAGAATACCAGCCTGACGCATCCCGCCGCCGGTCATTTTACGCCAGCGAATGGCGCGTTTGATGTAGTCCTGGCTACCGACTAACAGTGAGCCGACCGGCGTTCCCAGACCCTTGGAGAGGCAAATGGTGAACGAGTCGCAATACTGGGTGATCTCTTTCAGCTCACATCCGTAGGCAACGACAGCGTTAAAAATACGTGCGCCGTCAACGTGTAGCGCAAGATTTCGTTCGCGGGTGAAGTCCCAGGCATCCTTTAAATACTCGCGCGGCAGCACTTTACCGTTGTGGGTATTTTCCAGACTGAGCAGGCGTGTGCGGGCAAAATGGATATCGTCTGCTTTGATTTTGGCAGCAACTTTATCCAATGGAAGAGAGCCGTCTGGTGCTGCGTCGATAGGCTGCGGCTGAATACTGCCCAGCACTGCGGCACCACCGGCTTCGTATAAATAGTTATGCGCCCCCTGGCCTGCAATGTACTCTTCACCGCGTTGGCAGTGACTGAGTAGCGCAACCAGATTTGCCTGAGTGCCGGTAGGTAAGAAAATCGCCGCTTCTTTGCCTGAAAGCTCAGCGGCATATTGTTGAAGTGCATTGACGGTAGGGTCGTCCCCGTACACGTCGTCCCCGACCGGGGCGGTCATCATTGCTTCGAGCATGGCACGGCTCGGTCGGGTAACGGTATCACTGCGTAAATCGATCACGGGCATTCCTTGTAGTGTGAGGTAATGCCCTCTGTTTTACCTGAGCCAGTTGGTTTTCGCCAGTTCGATCACTTCATCACCGCGTCCGCTGATGATCGCGCGCAACATATACAGGCTAAAACCTTTAGCCTGTTCGAGCTTGATTTGTGGTGGAATTGCCAGTTCTTCTTTCGCTACAACCACGTCAACCAGCACCGGGCCATCAATCGACATTGCCCTTTGTAGTGCCTCATCTACGTCTGATGATTTTTCCACGCGAATGCCGGTGATCCCACACGCTTCGGCAATGCGCGCGAAGTTGGTATCGTGCAGTTCAGTACCGTCAGTCAGGTAGCCGCCGGCCTTCATCTCCATCGCCACAAATCCCAGCACGCTATTGTTAAAAACGATAATCTTCACTGGCAGTTTCATCTGCACGACTGAAAGAAAATCTCCCATCAGCATGCTGAACCCACCGTCGCCGCACATTGCGACTACCTGGCGTCCTGGTTCTGTCGCCTGAGCGCCTAACGCCTGTGGCATAGCATTCGCCATTGATCCGTGATTAAACGAACCAAGCAGACGGCGCTTACCGTTCATTTTCAGATAGCGAGCTGCCCATACGGTAGGCGTGCCGACATCGCAGGTAAAGATGGCGTCGTCGGCGGCGAAATGACTGATCTGTTGCGCCAGATACTGCGGATGTATGGCTTTATCGCTGGGTTTGGCTAAATCATCCAGGCCTTTGCGTGCATCACGATAGTGTTCCAGTGCTTTATCCAAAAACTGCCGGTCGGTTTTTTCTTCCACCAGCGGTAGCAGGGCGCTAAGTGTGGATTTAATATCACCCACCAGCGCCATATCGACTTTACTGTGCGCGCCAATGCTCGCCGGATTGATATCAATCTGAATAATTTTGGCGTCGGTTGGGTAGAAGGGACGATAGGGGAACTGGGTGCCGAGTAAGATCAGCGTGTCGGCATTCATCATGGTATGAAAACCTGATGAAAAGCCAATTAGCCCGGTCATGCCGACATCGTACGGATTGTCATATTCAATGTGCTCTTTCCCGCGCAGGGCATGAACAATCGGTGCTTTGATTTTCGCAGCAAACTCGACCAGTTCTTTATGCGCACCAGCGCAACCACTGCCGCACATCAACGCGATATTGCTGGAATAGCGTAGCAGTTGCGCCAGCTTTTTAATCTCTTCTTCTGCTGGGGTCACCACCGGTAACGGCGCGTGGTACCAGTGTGTACTGGCGCTTTCAGGGGCCAGTTTTAATGCCACGTCACCTGGTAGAACGACCACGGAAACGCCGCGGTTTAACACCGCTTTACGCATGGCAATTGCCAGTACCTGCGGGATCTGTTCAGGGCTGGAAACCAGCTCGCAATAGTGGCTACATTCACGGAACAACTCTTGCGGGTGGGTCTCCTGAAAATAACCACTGCCGATTTCACTGGAGGGAATATGCGCGGCAATCGCCAGCACCGGGACGTGGTTACGGTGGCAATCAAACAGGCCGTTAATCAGGTGCAGGTTTCCCGGCCCACATGAACCGGCACACACCGCCAGTTCACCAGTCAGTTGTGCTTCTGCACCTGCGGCAAAGGCCGCAACCTCTTCATGCCGGGTTGGCATCCAGTCAATCGTTCCCATGCGATTCAGACTATCACTCAGGCCATTCAGTGAGTCCCCTGTTACGCCCCAAATGCGTTTTACCCCAGCTTGTTCAAGGGTTTTAGCAATAAACGCAGCAACCGTTTGTTTCATGGTTTTCCATCTCCTTTAATGTGATACCGGTTACAAGTTTAGATGAAGATAATAGTTATGCTTCTCATTCCCCCTGATTTTCGGCAGCTTTCTTTTCAGATAGATAAAGCGTAGTTTGAGAGCAGACATGGTAAAACAAGGAATAAATTCAAATGTTTACGAGCCTATTAAATGCAGTGAATCGGATGCTGACTCATGAGGACTTTGGCAAATTTTTGTTACGCCTTGCCGTTGGGGGACTGATGCTGTTTCACGGCTTGCATAAGCTTTTTGCGGGTATTGATGGTATCAGCGGCATGTTGATCGCTAGGGGATTCCCGGGTTTCATCGCTTACGGTGTTTTGTTGGGGGAGGTGGTTGCTCCTTGCCTGATTATTCTCGGTATTCTGACGCGTCCGGCGGCGTTAGGGCTGGCGTTTACGATGGTTGTAGCATGGCTGATGGTCGGGATGGGGGAGACCTGGTCGCTGGACAAAACCGGCGCATGGGCGATTGAAAGCCTGGTGTATTTTTTTATTGGTGCGCTGGCAGTGGCATTTTTAGGTGCGGGGAGATATGCGTTGGGTGGCAACTCGGCCTGGCGGTAAAAAATAGTCGGATGACAGCATAAACAGCTTATCCGTCCTACGGTTGTTCTTGTAGGACGGATAAGCTCAGTGTCATCCGGCTATTAATGATTATGCAAGTACCAGATTACCTTGTGGATGGCAGGAGCAGGCCAGTACATAACCTTCAGCAATTTCCGCGTCAGTCAGCGTCATGGTGCTGGAGACCGTGTAGTTACCATCAACGACTTTGGTTTTACAGCAGCCGCATACGCCCGCACGGCATGCGGCGACGATCGGCACGCTGTTGCTTTCCAGCGCTTCCAGAAGGGTCGTGCCAACCGGTGCATAAAACTCTTTTGCCGGTTGTAACTTGGTGAACTTCAGACCGCTGGTGGCGGCTTCCGCGACCGGAGTGAAGAACTGTTCTTTAAAGAAGCGCGTCACGCCAAGCGCTTTCACTTCTTTTTCAACCAGATCCATGTACGGCGCCGGGCCGCAGGTCATCACGGTACGTGCGGTCAGGTCCGGTACGCTCTTCAGTAGTTCGGTTGTCAGTCGGCCGGAAACAAAGCCATGGGTAGCATTGTTTTCGGCGACTAACGTGACCGGATACTCACGCCATTCGTCGGCAAAAATGACATCTTCCGGCGAACGGACGTTAAAGATCACCTGTACATCGGCCTGCGGACGATACTTTGCCAACCAGCGACGCATTGACATGATTGGCGTAACACCACAGCCAGCAGCCAGCATCAGGAACTTGTCTTCCGCTTTATCTTCACAGGTGAATTCACCCATGGCATCGGACAGCCAGATGTAGTCGCCGCGCTTCACGTCACGGGTTAACCACTGAGAACCTGCACCGTCGTCAATCCGCCGAATAGTCAGCGTGATGTATTCGCTAACGCCCGGTGTTGAGGAGAGGGTGTAAGCACGCAGCGTATCCGCTGAGTTACGTACGCTGACCAGTGCATACTGCCCGGCACGATATGGGTAATAGTCGTGGCATAGCAACGAAATTGTCCATACATCCGGCGTTTCCTGATGGATGTGATGAACCTGCATCCGCCACGGGCACTGATGGGTTGGCATTGTCATTCTCTACTCCTTACGCGCTCAGCAGCTGCTTCATGTCTTCTTCAACAGTGGTCACAGAACGCAGACCGAATTTCTCGTTGAGTACAGCCAGCAGATCCGGCGTGAAGAAGCCAGGTGCAGTTGGGCCAGTGACGATGTTTTTCACACCCAGGGACAGCAGGGTCAGCAGAATTACAATCGCTTTCTGTTCAAACCAGGAGAGCACCAGAGACAGCGGCAGGTCATTGACGCCACAGCCCAGTTTTTCCGCCAGGGTTACCGCCAGGATGATGGCAGAGTAAGCATCGTTACACTGACCGGCGTCGACCAGACGTGGCAGACCTTCAATATCGCCGAAGTCCAGTTTGTTGAAACGGTATTTACCACAGGCCAGCGTCAGGATCAGGCAGTCGTCCGGTACGCTGGTGGCGAAGTCGGTGAAGTAGTTACGTTCACCACGGGCGCCGTCGCAGCCGCCAACCAGGAAGATGTGACGCAGTTTTTCGCGGCTCACCAGGTCGATCAGGGTATCAGCTGCGCCCAGCAACGTCTGACGACCGAAACCGACGGTGATCAGGTGTGGAATTTCGCTGTACGGGAAGCCCGCCATTTGCTGCGCTTGAGCGATAACCGGACCGAAGTCGTCGCCTTCCAGATGGCTCACGCCCGGCCAACCGACGATGCTACGAGTCCAGATACGGTCGTCGTATGCGCCAACGGTCGGGTCGATGATGCAGTTAGAGGTCATTACGATTGGACCTGGGAAGCGGGCGAATTCCACCTGCTGGTTCTGCCAGCCACTGCCGTAGTTACCGATCAGGTGTTTGAATTTACGCAGCTCCGGGTAACCGTGCGCTGGCAGCATTTCACCGTGGGTGTAGACGTTAACGCCGGTGCCTTCGGTCTGCTCCAGCAGGTTATACAGATCTTTCAGGTCATGACCAGAGATTAGGATGCATTTCCCTTCGGTCGCTTTCACGTTGACCTGAGTCGGTGTTGGGTGACCGTATTTGGTAGTTTCACCGGCATCCAGGATGCTCATCACTTTGAAGTTCATCTGGCCTATTTCCATAGAGCACTCCAGCAGAGCGTTCATATCGGAAGGCCAGGTACCCAGCCATGCCATGATTTTGTGGTACTGAGCGTAGATATCGTTGTCGTACTGACCCAGAACATGTGCGTGTTCCATGTAGGCTGCCGCACCTTTCAGGCCGTACAGGCAAAGCAGACGCAGGCCGAGAATGTTCTCGCCAATGGTCGCTTTGTCTTTATTCGGGGTAAATTCCGCTGCCTGACGTTGCAGGTCACCCAGATCGTCGCTGACCAGTTGCAGGTCAGCCATCGGGTTATCGACAGTCGCGTTAGCATCAATATTCAGACATTGTGCTTTCAGTGCGTCACGCATGGCGATAGCTTCGCGAGCATAGCCGACAATACGTGGGGAGTCGAAGTTTACGTTGGTCAGCGTAGAGAAGAACGCGCGCGGAGCAAAATTATCAACTTCATGGTCGATGATGCCGTATTCACGCGCTTTAACCGCCCATGCAGACAGACCTTGTAGGGAAGCAATCAGCAGATCCTGCAGATCGGAGGTCTCCGCTGTCTTACCGCACATACCCTGCGCGTAAGAGCAGCCGTTCCCTGCCGGAGTACGGATGGTTTGTTCACATTGCACACAAAACATGGTCACACCTTTTAAAGTTATATTTAATATACATGTTTAAGGTTATGCCTGCGCGCGCAGGGATTAAAGGGATTTCTAATACAATTTGCAGGGAGATTGATTTAGCGCAATTTTGGCGGTAGCTGACTACCGCCAGAGAGGTATTTGTCTGTATATCAGGCGGAGAAAAATGCCATCAACAAAGGCACCAGTAAACTCAGAATAAAGCCGTGAACGATTGCAGCTGGAACCATCTCCAGACCACCGCTACGTTGTAAAACGGGCAGGGTGAAATCCATTGATGTCGCACCGCAGAGTCCTAAGGCGGTGGATCGACTGCGGCCAACTAATCCCGGAATTAACATAATGGCAATCAGTTCGCGCGCCAGATCGTTAAAGAAAGCGGCGCTGCCGATAACCGGCCCGAACGATTCGGTCAACAAAATACCGGAAAGGGAATACCAGCCAAATCCCGATGCCATCGCCAGTGACGTTTTCATCGGTAGACCGAGGATTAGTGCATTGATGACTCCACCCAGCAGCGAACTGGCAACCACGACGACGGCAACAATCATGCCTCTGCGGTTCAGCACAATCTGTTTTAAGGTCATGCCGCTGTTGCGCAATTGAATCCCCACGAGGAACAATAAAAAGATCAGCGTATATTCGCTGGCTTCGGTTGCGTGCTGCAGCATTGAAAACCCGGTAAGCCCGAGCAGAAAACCCAGGACAACGACACCACAAAGTTGTAGCGACTCAAGTGCCATTGCAATTCGCGAAGGTAACTTTTCTTGCTGGTGGTTGTGTCGCCAGGGCAGTGCACGTTCCAGCCACAGTAGCGCCGCAATATTACATAGCAGAATGACCGTAATACTGACGGCAGAATAATGAAGAATGGATAACAGATTACTGGCGAGATTATCCAGAAACGCCAGGCTGATGCCCATAAAGAAGAGAATAAGGTAGACGATCCAACTCAGCAGGCGATTAATGAGTTTTAAAGCAGCCCTGTGCCGAAGCGGAATCAGATAACCCACAATAAGTGGGACCAGAATGATTAACAGTCCTGAAAACATGAACAACCGGGTCCTTTATATGTGAAGCAGCGCACTGACACTACCCAATAAAAGCTTTCAGGTAAAGTTACAAAAAAAGCCGGGTGGCGCTGATGCCTACCCGGCTTACATATTGCAGTGAACTGTAGGTCAGGTAAGACACTGCCACCTGACACTATGGCCTACGTGGGATTAATCGCGTTTTTCCAGCAGGGTGCGATAAATAAGTCCACCGAGAACCCCACCGATAATCGGCATGACCCAGAACAGCCACAGTTGTTCTAGCGCCCAGCCGCCCTGGAAGAGGGCAACGGCGGTACTACGTGCCGGGTTTACGGATGTGTTGGTGACCGGAATGCTGATCAGGTGAATCAGCGTTAACGCAAGACCAATAGCAATGGGTGCGAAACCAGCCGGAGCATGTTTATCGGTAGCACCGTGGATAACCAGTAAGAAACCTGCGGTCAGAACGATTTCAATAACGATAGCGGAAAGCATCGAATAGCCGCCCGGAGAATGTTCACCGTAGCCGTTTGACGCAAACCCACTGGCTGTAGCATCGAAGCCTGCTTTACCGCTGGCAATAAGATACAGCACAGCTGCCGCAACAATACCGCCCACGACCTGGGCAATAACATAACCAATAACGTCTTTTGCCGGAAAGCGACCACCAGCCCATAAACCGAATGTCACTGCTGGGTTAAAATGTCCACCTGAAATATGACCGACGGCAAATGCCATTGTCAAAACAGTGAGACCGAAGGCCAGCGCAACACCGGCAAATCCAATACCTAACTCAGGGAATGCTGCGGCCAGTACGGCACTCCCACATCCACCAAAAACAAGCCAGAATGTACCGAAGAATTCGGCTGCTAATTTCCTGAACATAACCACCTCAATTAAAAGTTCCGGGTTCGTTGTCGTACCCGGTTATTCATCGCTAAAAGGGGCGATGATTAAAGAGCGTATATTTTAGAAAAAAACATCATCCCTTCGCCACTTAAATTAATAAAAAAATTTGATTTAAGGCAATGCGACGTCAATCCTTTTTGGATTTGATGTAGATAAGGTATCGTTTAATTACATTAAGCGGATTGTTGTGCCCTGAAATAATATTCATTGTAAATTTTAAGAAGAATATTCTTATGTTTTTTAGTTCCCCCGGTTTCGGTTTGGGTGATATCGGGTGTCCTGAGTGCCTGCTTGCCGTTATACTCCTGATAACTTGAAGGAAAAAGTTAGCATTTCCGGAGGCTATATGATTCTCGAACGCGTTGAGATTGTTGGGTTTCGTGGTATTAATCGGCTGTCGTTGGTGCTGGAGCAAAACAACGTGCTGATTGGGGAGAACGCGTGGGGTAAATCCAGCCTGCTGGATGCATTAACCCTGTTGTTGTCACCTGAGTCGGATTTATACCATTTTGATCGCGAAGACTTTTGGTTCCCACCGGGTGATGTCCAGGGGCGGGAACATCATTTGCACATTATTCTGACGTTTCGCGAATCTCAACCGGGCCGCCATCGGGTACGTCGGTACCGTCCGCTGGAAGCATGCTGGTCCCCATGTTCGGATAACTATCACCGTATTTTCTATCGGCTGGAAGGAGAGTGTGCGGATGATGGTAGTGTCCTGACGCTGCGCAGCTTCCTTGATGGCGCAGGCCATCCTTTACCCATCGACGATATTAACGACCAGGCCCGCCATCTCGTCCGCCTGATGCCGGTTCTACGTCTGCGTGATGCGCGTTTTATGCGGCGGATCCGCAACGGTACGGTGCCAGATATGGCCGATGTTGAAGTCACCGCCCGTCAACTGGATTTTCTGGCGCGCGAACTCGCTAACCGTCCACAAAATTTGACGGATGGACAGATTCGCCAGGGGCTTTCAGCCATGGTTCAACTGCTGGAGCACTATTTTTCTGAGCAGGGATCTAGTCAGTCACGTTATCGTCTGATGCGTCGGCGATCCAATAACGAACAACGTAGCTGGCGTTATCTGGACATTATTAACCGCATGATTGATAAGCCAGGAGGACGTACGCACCGCGTGATCCTTTTGGGGCTTTTTTCGACCCTGTTACAGGCTAAAGGCACACTTAGACTGGATAAAGATGCCCGTCCTTTGTTGCTGGTAGAAGATCCAGAAACACGGTTGCATCCTATTATGCTCTCTGTCGCCTGGCAGTTGCTGAATCTACTTCCTCTGCAGCGTGTGGCGACCACCAACTCCGGAGAATTGTTGTCTCTCACGCCCGTTGAGCATGTTGTCCGTCTGGTGCGTGAATCCTCCCGCGTTGCCGCCTGGCGGCTGGGGCCGGGTGGTTTGAGTGCGGAAGACGGACGGCGTATTGCGTTTCATATTCGCTTTAATCGGGCGTCGTCGTTGTTTGCCCGCTGCTGGCTGCTGGTGGAGGGGGAAACGGAAACCTGGGTTATTAACGAACTGGCTCGTCAGTGCGGACATCACTTTGATGCCGAAGGCATTAAAGTCATTGAGTTCGCCCAGTCAGGCCTTAAACCGCTGGTTAAGTTTGCCCGGCGTATGGGGATAGAGTGGCATGTGTTGGTCGATGGAGATGAAGCGGGCAAAAAGTACGCCGCTACCGTACGCAGCTTGCTGAATAACGATCGGGAAGAAGAACGCGAGCATTTAACCATACTGCCTGCGCTGGATATGGAACACTTTATGTACCGACAGGGATTCTCTGACGTCTTTCATCGGGTGGCACAAATTCCGGAAAATGTACCAATGAATATGCGCAAGATTATATCGAAAGCGATCCATCGTTCGTCAAAACCGGATCTGGCGATTGAAGTGGCGATGGAAGCAGGGCGACGCGGCGTTGAAGCCGTACCAACCCTGCTCAGGAAAATGTTTTCGCGCGTGCTGTGGTTGGCGCGCGGGCGGGCTGATTAGTGGCGGAACATCAGCGATAACTGAGCGTGTATATTGTCCAGTAACTGATAGCGGCGGCGATATTCCGCGCGTTTTTTACTGGCAATATCTGCCTCGTTTTTTCGAGCCAACGTGCGTGGAATATGATAATACCCGTGGCTGTCGCATTCTCCACCTACCGACTCCCAAAAGGCATTATAGTCAGAAAGAATAACCTTGTTTTTATCATGGTAACGTGGGCTGCGAAAAATATGTTGCTCATTACTGACAGCCAGAACTTGTTCGATATTAAGCTGTTCCGCAAAGCGGCAAATAGCCTCCATTACAATACGCTTAGGAAAAATTCCATGGCATGATTTGGTCGCTTTTTGAATTTCTTCGTGCGGCAGTTGAGCATTACCCTGTACGCCGCCAATAAAGAGCGTACTTTTCTTATTGTACTTACACAGTGTGAACGTCATTTTAATCAGGATGTCCCTGGCGCTATTACGCATGAGAATTGTACTTTCCCCTTCTTTATCCAGTGCAGTGAACATCATCATGTCGACAGTGAATATTTCACCGTCTTTGCCTTCAATTTTCGCCAGTTGCAATCCATCATTGCTTAAAAATGCGCTAAACTCCGCGGGCAAAAATGCGTTACGGATAACATGGTAATGAAAGCGCACCGCGTCTAAACGCATTTTCAGGTCGAAATTTTTAGCAAGATACGGGCGATGTAAACGCACCGGCAAGCGCGGCTGGCGGGAGAGTAAATTATCAAGGTCTGGCCACTGTGCCAGTTCAGTCATCCATTCTCGAGTCAGTCGTGGTATCAGCAATGAGCGCCACATAAACTTACGGCGAAAACTTCGCTTTTCCCAACAATTACCGGGTCGCCAATGACCGGTAGTCAGGTTGCAAAAAAGGCCAAAACCAGTTGCTGGTTTTGCAGAATGAAAAGTGCTTTCAGTTAGCTGGCTCATAATAACAATCCAATTGATACGCTGGTACTAATTTCAGCACGGTGGATCTTAACGATTCATCAATAACTCTGTTATTCTTTGAACTTTTCAACGCCTGTTAATTTATCGTTGATGTTTATCACTCCACTCTGGTGGACGTATTGGGGGAAACTGGGATTTTTATGAAGCTCAAGGGAAAAATTAAAAAACGGTATTTTCTCATCGCCATCATTATTATTGTGGTGATGATTGCACTTTGGAGAACACTAAATGCTCCATTACCTCAGTATCAGACGTTAATTGTTCGACCTGGCGATCTCCAGCAAAGCGTACTGGCAACCGGGAAACTGGATGCGTTACGCAAAGTTGACGTAGGTGCGCAGGTGAGCGGGCAGCTGAAAACGTTGTCAGTAGCGATTGGCGATAAAGTAAAAAAAGATCAACTGCTTGGTGTTATTGATCCTGAACAGGCGCAAAACCAGATCAAAGAGGTTGAGGCGACGCTCATGGAATTACGCGCTCAGCGTTTGCAGGCAGAAGCCGAATGGAAACTGGCGCGGGTAACGCTTTCTCGTCAGCAACAGTTGGCGAAAACACAGGCTGTTTCTCAGCAGGATCTCGACACTGCTGCTACCGAAATGGCGGTTAAACAGGCGCAAATTGGCACCATTGATGCACAAATTAAGCGTAATCAGGCCTCGCTTGATACGGCAAAGACTAACCTCGATTACACCCGCATCGTGGCTCCTATGGCCGGTGAGGTAACCCAAATTACCACCCTGCAGGGGCAAACCGTGATTGCTGCACAGCAGGCACCAAACATTCTGACTCTGGCAGATATGAGCACCATGCTGGTAAAAGCGCAGGTGTCCGAGGCGGATGTTATTCATCTGCATCCGGGGCAAAAGGCCTGGTTTACTGTGCTGGGCGATCCGCAGACGCGCTATGAAGGTACACTCAAAGATGTGTTGCCAACGCCAGAGAAAGTGAATGACGCTATTTTCTATTACGCCCGCTTCGAAGTGCCTAACCCGAAAGGGATCCTGCGTCTGGATATGACCGCGCAGGTTCATATTCAGCTAACGGATGTGAAAAATGTGCTGACAATCCCGTTAGCGGCCCTTGGCGATCCTATTGGCAACAACCGTTATAACGTCAGACTGTTGCGCAACGGCGAGACCCGGGAGCGTGAGGTCTCTATCGGCGCACGTAATGACACCGATGTAGAGATTGTAAAAGGGCTGGAAGAAGGGGATGAAGTCATCATCGGTGAGGCGAAACCTGGAGCGGCGCAATGACGGCATTGCTTGAGCTGAGCAATATCTGCCGCAGTTACCCGTCAGGAGAAGGGCAGGTCGAGGTGTTAAAGAACGTCTCCTTGAGCATCCAGGCCGGCGAAATGGTGGCGATTGTCGGGGCTTCTGGCTCGGGCAAATCGACGCTGATGAACATTCTGGGATGTCTGGACAAGCCTACCAACGGGACGTATCAGGTTGCCGGGCGCGATGTTTCCACCCTGGACAGCGACGCGTTAGCGCAACTACGGCGTGAGCATTTCGGCTTCATCTTCCAGCGGTATCATTTACTCTCGCATTTAACGGCAGCGCAAAACGTTGAGGTACCCGCGGTCTACGCCGGAACCGAGCGTAAGCAGCGGTTGGCACGAGCGCAGGAGTTGCTCCAGCGACTGGGACTGGGTGACAGGGTCGACTATCAACCTTCCCAGCTTTCCGGTGGGCAGCAGCAGCGCGTCAGTATTGCGCGTGCGCTGATGAATGGCGGACAGGTGATTCTGGCCGATGAACCGACCGGGGCGCTGGACAGCCATTCTGGCGAAGAGGTGATGGCTATTCTGCATCAGCTGCGCGATCGTGGACATACGGTGATTATCGTAACTCACGACCCGCAGGTAGCCGCACAGGCCGAGCGAGTGATTGAAATTCGTGATGGCGAAATCGTGCGTAATCCACCGTCACAGAAAACCTCTGCAGGGCGCGGTATTGCTGAACCGACGGTGACGACGGCCTCCGGTTGGCGTCAGTTTGCCAGCGGCTTTCGTGAGGCGCTTACCATGGCGTGGCTGGCAATGGCCGCCAATAAGATGCGTACACTGCTGACCATGCTTGGCATTATCATTGGTATTGCTTCTGTGGTCTCTATTGTGGTTGTTGGTGACGCAGCAAAACAGCTGGTGCTGGCTGATATTCGCGCTATCGGGACGAACACCATTGATATCTACCCCGGCAAAGATTTCGGTGATGATGACCCACAGTATCAGCAGGCGCTGAAATATGACGACTTAGTCGCTATTCAGAAGCAGCCCTGGGTGAGTTCCGTTACGCCTGCGGTGTCGAAGAATTTGCGTCTGCGTTATGGAAATATCGACGTGGCGGCCAGCGCGAACGGCGTTAGTGGAGATTACTTTAACGTTTATGGCATGACGTTTAGCGAAGGGAACACTTTTAACGCAGAACAGTTAAATGGTCGGGCACAGGTGGTGGTGCTTGACAGCAATACCCGACGCCAACTCTTCCCCAACAAAGCGCAGGTGGTGGGAGAAGTTATCCTGGTGGGAAATATGCCTGCCACCGTGATTGGGGTCGCCGAAGAGAAGCAGTCGATGTTTGGCAGCAGCAAGATCCTGCGGGTCTGGTTGCCTTACAGCACCATGTCCGGGCGGATCATGGGGCAATCGTGGCTGAACTCTATTACCGTGCGTGTTAAGGATGGTTTCGACAGCGCGCAGGCGGAGCAGCAACTGACCCGACTGTTGTCGTTGCGCCATGGTAAAAAAGATTTCTTCACCTGGAACATGGACGGCGTCTTGAAAACCGCCGAAAAAACCACACGTACTTTACAGTTGTTCCTGACTCTGGTTGCGGTGATTTCCCTGGTGGTCGGCGGAATAGGTGTGATGAACATTATGCTGGTTTCCGTGACTGAACGAACGCGTGAAATTGGCATTCGTATGGCGGTTGGTGCGCGTGCCAGTGATGTGCTGCAGCAGTTCTTAATTGAAGCAGTGCTGGTGTGTCTGGTCGGTGGGGCGTTAGGTATTAGCCTGTCGATGCTAATCGCTTTTACGTTGCAACTTTTTCTGCCTGGATGGGAAATTGGATTCTCTCCTTTTGCCCTGCTGACGGCTTTCCTGTGCTCAACGGCGACCGGCGTTTTGTTTGGCTGGCTGCCTGCGCGTAATGCGGCGCGCCTTGATCCCGTCGATGCTTTGGCGCGTGAATAACGTGTTGTATTGCATAAGAAATAAAAATGCCAGCCTCCGGGGCTGGCATTTTGTCTGCGGGATGTACACAATGAGACAGAAGAGCTATGCGACAGCTTCTGCTTCAATGACAGGCACGATGACGCTGGCGTGATTGCCTTTTGGCCCCTGGTGGACATCAAACTGGACAGACTGTCCGGCTTTTAGCGTTCTGTAACCATCCATCTGAATGGTGGAGTAATGGGCGAAGATATCTTCGCCACCGCCTTCAGGGCAGATGAAACCAAACCCTTTGGCATTGTTGAACCACTTAACAGTACCCGTTTCCATGCTTCGACATCCTTCGTAAATCTTATATAAGTAAGATGGAATGAACCGGTGGCGGAGTGGGGGCTGTTCAAAACCTCGCCAACTCTCGAGACTACAATTTAGAGAAATCAGGCGGGGCGTCAAGCGTCAGGCTAGTGGAATAGGGTAAAAATGCATCAAAATTTGAAGCAGTTAACGCTATTGTCGGTTCTGTGACAGATGTCGCGAATGACACTGATAGATGATAATTATCTAATACTTGAGGTAGATTGATTGTGCGCATAGGCTCTTGTCAGCGGCAAGTTATTCTGCCGGTAACCGTAACTGAAGATGACGACTGACAATGGGTAAGACGAACGATTGGTTGGATTTCGACCTGCTGGCGGAAGACAAATTGCGCGACGCGCTAAAACCGCCATCTATGTATAAAGTGATATTAGTCAATGATGATTACACTCCGATGGAGTTTGTTATTGACGTGTTACAAAAATTCTTTTCTTATGATGTAGAACGTGCAACGCAACTGATGCTTGCTGTTCACTATCAAGGTAAAGCTATCTGCGGCGTATTTACCGCGGAAGTGGCTGAGACCAAAGTTGCGATGGTGAACAAATATGCGAGGGAGAACGAGCATCCGTTGCTGTGTACGCTGGAAAAAGCCTGAATGCAGGCATAAATATTGGGGGAGGTGCCTATGCTCAATCAAGAACTGGAACTCAGTTTAAACATGGCTTTCGCCAGAGCGCGCGAGCACCGACATGAGTTTATGACCGTCGAGCACTTGTTACTGGCATTGCTCAGTAACCCATCGGCCCGCGAAGCGCTGGAAGCGTGTTCTGTGGATCTGGTGGCGCTCCGTCAGGAACTCGAAGCCTTCATTGAACAAACCACACCCGTATTGCCTGCCAGCGAAGAAGAGCGCGACACGCAACCGACGCTGAGTTTTCAGCGTGTACTGCAACGTGCTGTCTTTCATGTTCAGTCCTCCGGGCGTAATGAAGTCACTGGCGCAAATGTGCTGGTTGCCATCTTCAGCGAGCAGGAATCTCAGGCGGCGTATCTGCTGCGTAAGCATGAAGTCAGTCGCCTGGACGTGGTGAATTTTATTTCTCATGGCACGCGCAAAGACGAACCGAGTCAGTCTTCTGATTCAGGTAATCAGCCAAATAGCGAAGAACAAGCTGGCGGGGAGGACCGTATGGAGAACTTCACCACTAACCTTAACCAGCTTGCTCGCGTGGGCGGTATTGATCCGCTCATTGGCCGGGAAAAAGAGCTGGAGCGAGCCATTCAGGTACTGTGCCGCCGCCGTAAAAACAACCCGCTGCTGGTGGGTGAGTCTGGCGTCGGGAAAACCGCGATTGCTGAAGGCCTCGCCTGGCGTATTGTCCAGGGTGACGTGCCGGAAGTCATGGCAGACTGCACGCTTTACTCGCTGGATATTGGGTCGCTGCTGGCGGGAACCAAATACCGTGGTGATTTTGAAAAACGGTTTAAAGCTCTGCTGAAACAGCTGGAACAGGATACCAACAGTATTCTGTTTATCGATGAGATCCACACCATTATAGGTGCAGGGGCTGCATCTGGCGGCCAGGTTGACGCCGCAAATCTGATCAAACCGCTGCTGTCCAGCGGTAAGATCCGCGTGATCGGTTCGACCACCTATCAGGAGTTCAGCAATATTTTCGAGAAAGACCGTGCGTTAGCGCGTCGCTTCCAGAAAATCGATATTACTGAACCGTCGGTGGAAGAGACCGTGCAGATTATTAACGGTTTGAAACCCAAATATGAAGCGCACCACGATGTTCGTTATACCGCAAAAGCAGTGCGTGCAGCGGTTGAGCTGGCGGTGAAATATATCAACGATCGTCATCTGCCGGATAAAGCGATTGATGTGATCGATGAAGCTGGCGCCCGTGCGCGACTGATGCCGGTCAGCAAGCGCAAGAAAACCGTCAACGTAGCGGATATTGAGTCCGTCGTGGCTCGCATTGCGCGGATCCCGGAGAAGAGTGTTTCGCAGAGCGATCGAGATACGCTGAAAAATCTGGGCAACCGCCTGAAAATGCTGGTGTTCGGGCAGGATAAAGCTATTGAGGCACTGACTGAAGCGATCAAGATGAGTCGTGCAGGTCTTGGTCACGAGCATAAACCTGTCGGTTCGTTCTTGTTTGCTGGTCCGACTGGCGTCGGTAAAACCGAAGTCACGGTGCAACTGTCCAAAGCGCTGGGTATTGAACTGCTGCGTTTTGATATGTCTGAATATATGGAGCGGCATACCGTCAGCCGCCTGATTGGTGCGCCTCCGGGGTACGTTGGATTTGACCAGGGCGGTTTGTTAACGGATGCGGTGATTAAACATCCGCATGCGGTACTGCTGCTGGATGAAATCGAAAAAGCGCACCCGGATGTCTTTAACCTGCTGCTGCAGGTGATGGATAACGGTACGCTGACTGACAACAACGGGCGCAAAGCGGATTTCCGCAACGTGGTGCTGGTAATGACCACGAACGCCGGGGTGCGTGAAACTGAACGTAAATCGATTGGGCTTATTCATCAGGACAACAGTACTGATGCGATGGGCGAGATCAAAAAAGTATTTACGCCGGAGTTCCGTAACCGTCTCGACAATATTATCTGGTTTGATCATCTCTCTACTGAGGTCATTCACCAGGTTGTGGATAAATTTATTGTCGAACTTCAGGTTCAGCTGGATCAGAAAGGTGTATCTCTGGAAGTGAGTCAGGAAGCACGTGACTGGCTGGCAGAGAAAGGCTATGACCGCGCTATGGGCGCACGCCCGATGACGCGTGTAGTCCAGGACAACCTGAAAAAACCATTGGCAAACGAACTGCTGTTCGGTTCGCTTGTGGATGGTGGGCAGGTGACAGTCGCGCTGGATAAAGAGAAAAATGAGCTGACGTATGGCTTCCAGAGTGCGCAAAAGCATAAACCGGAAGCAGCACATTAAATTCTTATCTCATAACAGACCGGGCGTAAATGCCCGGTTTTTTTTCGCCTGAAATTGGGTAACGGATGGAGCAGAGGCAAAAAATAAGCCTGCGTAAGGGAGATTACGCAGGCTAAGGAGGTGGTTCCTGGTACAGCTAGCATTTATGGGTTATGTTTTTCAGCGAAACAGATAATACCCTTAATGAACGAAACGGTATGTGATCGGTTTCTAAGAATCTTCCGAACGCCGAAAAATATCCATAATTAACTACTTAGTATGCGGATTTCGCGTGGATTCCCCGGCAAAATTACGCATTAACAAGGCATAGTTCAGATCAATATCTTGCGGTACCGGCATCCACACAGTGTAGCCATCCCCTGGAGCGACCGGCATTGCCTCGCCTTTGGCGTTTTCCATCTGCTCGAGGGTGAAATTGATATTACCCTGCGGGGTCATCAGTTCCAGGCTATCACCAACGGTGAATTTGTTTTTCACCAGTACTGCCGCCAACTCACCTTTGCGCTCGCCAGTGAATTCACCGACAAATTGCTGGCGCTCGGAAACAGAAAAACCATATTCGTAATTCTGATAGTCGTCATGTGTGTGGCGACGCAGGAAGCCTTCGGTATATCCACGGTGCGCCAGACCTTCCAGCGTCTCTAACAGACTGGTGTCGAAAGGTTTACCGGCAGCGGCGTCATCAATCGCTTTACGGTACACCTGCGCGGTACGAGCACAGTAGTAGTAGGATTTGGTACGGCCTTCGATTTTCAGTGAATGCACACCCATTTGGGTCAGACGCTCGACATGGGCAATGGCGCGTAAATCTTTTGAGTTCATGATGTAAGTACCGTGTTCGTCTTCGAACGCGGTCATATATTCGCCCGGGCGCTGAGCTTCTTCGATCATAAACACTTTGTCAGTCGGCGCACCAATACCCAACGTAGGTTCGACGTTTTGTACTGGAATAGGCTCATACTTGTGTACGATGTTGCCTACCACGTCTTCTTTACCTTCCTGCACGTTATATTCCCAGCGGCAGGCATTGGTACAGGTGCCCTGATTCGGATCGCGCTTGTTGATGTAGCCGGAGAGCAGGCAGCGGCCGGAGTAAGCCATGCACAACGCACCGTGAACGAAGATCTCAATCTCCATATCCGGTACCTGATTACGGATCTCTTCAATTTCTTCCAGCGACAATTCACGGGACAGGATCACGCGGGTCAGTCCCATCTGCTTCCAGAATTTTACCGTTGCCCAGTTTACAGCGTTAGCCTGTACCGACAGGTGAATGTCCATATCCGGGAAGTTTTCGCGTACCAGCATGATAAGACCCGGGTCGGACATGATTAAGGCATCCGGTCCCATTTCCACAACTGGTTTCAGGTCACGAATGAAAGTTTTCAGCTTGGCGTTGTGTGGGGCAATGTTTACCACTACGTAGAATTTTTTACCCAGTTCATGGGCTTCATTAATCCCGAGCTGCAAATTTTCGTGATTGAATTCGTTGTTGCGCACGCGCAGCGAGTAACGCGGCTGGCCCGCATATACTGCATCCGCGCCATAGGCAAAAGCGTAACGCATATTTTTCAGCGTTCCCGCCGGGGAAAGGAGTTCCGGTTTAAACATAATTTTCTCGTTCTGATGACAGGTCAGACTCGCCTCACTCAATGAGGCGGTTAGGGGAGTGCCCCCATATTAAGGGCGGGCATTGTAGCGCTGCGGGGAAGACAGGTAAAGAAAAACGCCGGGCGACAGTTTGGCGTTACCCGGCTGATGAAGTGATAATCAGGTTTTATCTTTCACCGTCTGACTTATGCCATTGGTTTTTACCGACGCAATTCCGGTATCTCGCGACTGCTCGTTTGCATACAGCTGACTGGTACCAATAACCTGATGGTTTGCCGCTTTCAGATTGAAATGCAATTTGCCGTTTGTCGCCGTTTTTTTCTCATAACGTTCGCTCAGTGGGCTGTTTACCTGGACCGAAGCGATCCCCTTTTCCGCAGCACCTTTTGTGGCGTAAAGCTCACTGGTCAGGATAGTTTCTCCATTTCCTGCCTTAAGAACAAATCGGTACTGATTATCACTGCTTTTGCTTAACTCAAACCAACCAGCCATATGAACTCCTTGATTAAAAATTTTATATCAAACAGTTATTAACGACAGCGTATTGCCAGTAAGAGTATGGGTGATATTCACAGAGTTGCTAGTGACGAAGGCTCCGCCAGCTGACAGAGCCATTTTAGAGAGGGATGTTTACGCAATTCTGCACGCATCGGCTTCCCAGCGATATCCCACGCCATAAACGGCGCGGATAAACGACTGCTCCGCGTCCAGCGACTCCAGTTTGCGGCGCAAGTTCTTGATGTGGCTGTCGATGGTGCGGTCAGTGACGACGCGATAGTCGTCATAAAGATGGTTGAGCAACTGCTCGCGCGAGAATACTTTCCCCGGTTCATGCGACAGCGTTTTGAGCAAGCGGAACTCGGCTGGCGTTAAGTCGAGCATTTTTCCACGCCATGAAGCCTGAAAACGACCTTCATCAACGATCAATGGGCTGTCAGCATCCATCTGTTGCAGCTCTCGCTGTGGCTTGCAACGACGCAAGATCGTTTTCACCCTGGCAACGACCTCTCGCGGGCTGTAGGGCTTACAAATGTAGTCATCTGCGCCGATCTCAAGCCCCAGTAGCCTGTCTATCTCTTCAATTTTGGCGGTAACCATCATGATGGGAACTTCAGAGAAACGACGAATTTCCCGGCACAGGGTCAGACCGTCGGTACCTGGCAGCATCAGATCCAGTAAAATCATATCGGGTGGCGTCTGTCGCACGTAAGGCAGCACCAGATCACCGTGATTGATTAGGGTTGGGGCATAGCTTGCAGCGCGCAGATAGTCGATAAGCAACTGTCCCAGCTTGGGTTCATCTTCCACAATCAGAATACGTGGTGTGTTTTCATCAATGGGTAACTCAGTCATACATCTCTCTGTAAATCGCGTTCCAGCGGTAACTCTACTGTAATGCTAACCCCACCAAAAGGCGAATGGGCGGCACGGATATATCCATTATGCGCCTGGACGATATTGACGCAAATCGCCAGCCCCAGCCCGGAACCCCCGCTGGCGCGGTTACGGGACCCTTCCGTACGATAAAATCGTTCAAACAGTTTCTGTAACTGCTCCTCACTGACCCCTGGCGCTGAATCGGCGAAGGTCAATAGCACCAGCCGGTCACGTTGTTCGGCAGAAATATGCAGCCCACCGCCGCTATCGGTGTAGCGCAGGCTGTTTTCCAGCAGATTGTTGAATAACTGCATCAGACGATCGCGGTCACCAAATACCGTCACGCTGTCCGGGAGCGAAAGCTGGATCGTTAATCCGCGGCTGGCGAAGCGTTCGCGGAAAGCTCCGCTTGCGACTTCCAGCAACGGTATAAGATCTAACGAGGTTTTTTGGTAGGCCAGAGCCCCTTCATCAGACATCGAGAGCTGATGAAGATCGTCCACCAGTTTGGTGAGCGTACCTACTTCGGCCTGTAGCGAGGCAACTGAGTCAGGAGTGAACTGGCGAACGCCATCCTGAATAGCTTCCAGTTCTCCGCGTAAAACTGCGAGTGGTGTGCGCAGCTCGTGAGAAATATCGGCCATAAAATCACGACGCATCTGCTGGTTCTTTTCCAGCGTACTGGCAAGCTGGTTGAAATCTTGCGCCAGTTTGCCCAGTTCATCCGTGCTGGTGGGCGTAACTCGAGTGGTAAAATCACCTGCCGCCAGTTTGTGCGTGCCGTCTACCAGCCGCTTGACTGGTGCCAGCAGGCTACGCGCCAGGGTAAACGTTGCCAGTGCCGCCAGCAGGGTAGAGAGCGCGACAATGAGCCAGCTGGTTCGGCGCTGTTGTTTATCAAAATTGATATCCGTATTGCGCGTTAAGCGCTCGACGGGAGAGGCAATGACAGCCCCAACTTCAGCACCGTTAACTTTTATAGGGCGGCGCATACCGTCACGGGGCACCGGGCCGCGCGGACCAACCAATACATGTGCTTTTTGATCGACAACCCAAAACTGTGTGCGCCAGCCGTGTGGGGGCATTCCCGGGCCGGGTTTGTCATCGTCATTTTCGTGTTCAAAAGAGCGCAGGATCTGAAAAACAAAGCGCTCGTTGTTGCGTAAGAAACGCCAGTTGCCGTGCTGTTCATACTGTTCGCCCAATGCGTCGCCCAGCATTTGCAGACGCTGTTCATTACCATGCTTGATGTAGTCAATAAAACCGCGTTCGAAGCTAATGCGTACGGCCCAGTGCATGCTAATCAGCAACACAATGCAGGTGGCGAAAATTGCCAGAAACAGTTTGCCGGTGATACCGGGCCGCCAGAACTTCATCAGGTGCTCCTTTTGCGTCGTGAAATCACCGCGTTGGGTTGCGTGTCGTTCGGCACGCGGGCAAAAATGATGGCTGGCAGCGCAATAATGAGAGCAATGCACAGCCAGGTATACATAAAGACGGTATGCGTGGTGTCGCTGCCGATAGCGATATGCTGTTGACCAAACATACCCAATAGCAGTCCGGCAATGGTAACCCCAATGCTCATTGACAGTTGCATGATCATCGAAAGCAGACTGTTGCCACTGCTGGCGAGATCGTCAGGTAGATCTTTCAACGTCAGGGTGTTCATTGACGAAAAACGGGTTGAATTGACCATTCCTTGTAGGAATAAAACGAAGGGCAGGGCGTAATACCAGCCGAGCAGGGCGGTCGTCATCAGCAGCAGGCTGACCAGTGACAGGCCAAGCGTCGTTGCGACCAGCACCCGACGATAGCCAAATCGATTAACGACCTGAACCACGATGCGTTTCATTCCCATACTGCCCAGTACCATTGGGATCATCATCAGACCGGCGTGAAACGGTGAAAAGCCCAGGCCAATCTGTAAAAATACCGGCGTCATAAATGGCAACATCCCGCTACCAATGCGCCCGGCAAAGCTGCCAAACAGGCCTAAGGAGAAGCAAGGTGTGCGGAAAAGCTTCAGGCTAAACAGCGCCCGCGGATTGTGCCGGGCGTGTTTGAGGTATAACAGGACCGCCACTACGCCGCAAATAACGAGCGCAGCCAGAGTAATGTCTGAAATTCCGCTTCCCTTGCTGCCATCCAGAGCGAGCGTCAGCACCGCCATGCCAACTGCCAGCATCATAAAACCCGAAAGATCGAATCGTCGGGTTTGCATGGTGTAGTTGGGCATCAACATCAATGTCGCTATTGCCCCGACAATGCCGACCGGAATGTTAATCAGGAAAATCCAGTGCCAGGAGGCGTATTCAACCAGAATGCCTCCTAACGCCGGTCCCAATAGCGGACCCACCTGACCCGGCAAGGTGACGAATGTCATTGCCGCCATATATTGCTCGCGGGGGACAATTTTCATCACCGTTAACCTGCCGACCGGCACCATCATTGCGCCGCCAACACCTTGTAAAACGCGGGCAATGACCAGCTCATTGAGCGTATTGGACCAGGCACAAAACAGCGATCCGAGCGTAAACAGGATGATGGCGGTGAAGAAAATATTACGCACACCAATCTTATCCGCCAGCCACCCGCTGGCGGGCAGCATTACGGCCACGGTTAATACATAGGACACAATGACCATATGCATATGCAACGGGCTTTCACCAAGGCTTTTTGCCATTGAGGGAAGCGCGGTGTTGACGATGGTGGTATCCAGCGACTGCATAAAAAAGCCAAATGCCACAATCCACAGTTGCCAGCGGGTGCTGTCAGGAAGTTCTGTCATAGATCTGCTACCGGTTTGCTGTTTTTACGCGAAAAACGCAGACGCAGACGGTCGAAAAAGAGATATACCACTGGAGTGGTGTACAGCGTCAGAAGCTGACTGACTACCAGCCCGCCGACAATGGTTATCCCAAGAGGTTGGCGCAGTTCCGAGCCGTCGCCTGCGGATAACACCAAAGGTAGTGCGCCAAACAGCGCTGCCAGCGTGGTCATCATTATTGGGCGAAAGCGCAGCAGACATGCCTGGAAAATCGCTTCTTCCGGCGTCAACTTACCGTTTCTCTGCGCTTCCAGCGCAAAATCGACCATCATGATGGCGTTTTTCTTCACAATGCCAATTAATAGCATGATCCCTATTAGCGCGATTAGGCTGA
Organism: Citrobacter sp. Cm038; assembly: GCF_030333105.1. NCBI lineage: Bacteria > Pseudomonadati > Pseudomonadota > Gammaproteobacteria > Enterobacterales > Enterobacteriaceae > Citrobacter > Citrobacter sp. Cm038. The sequence goes on from NZ_JAOWGO010000016.1 coordinate 374,136, forward strand.
ATGGGGCATTGAACAACTCCAGCGCCAGCAATGCGCCAACGCCAGCAGAGGGAAGCGTTGAGAGGATCGTCAGCGGATGAACGTAGCTCTCATACAGCATGCCCAGTACGATATAAACCGTCGCTATTGCCGCAATAATCAGGATCACCTGCGAGTTCATCGTGTCCTGAAAAACCTGCGCTGTGCCAGCAAAACTACCGCGCACCGTGGAAGGTACACCAAGCTGCGTCATCGTTCTGTTGATAGCCTCTGTCGCTTCAGAAAGTGAAGCCCCAGTTGGCAGGTTAAAGGAAATTGTTGAGGCAGCAGAGAGTCCCTGATGATTTACGGACAGCGGGGCGTTCGCTGGTTGCCATTTGGCAAAGTACGACAACGGTATAGCCTTCCCGTCGTTATTGATGACGAACATTTTATCCAGCGCACTGATGTCCTGGGTGTAGCGTGGATCGACTTCCATCACCACTTTGTACTGGTTCATCGGTTGATAGATAGTCGATATTTGTCGCTGGCCAAAGGCGTTATTTAGCAGACTATTGGCAGCTTCAACGTCGATCCCCAGACGAGACATGGTGTCACGATCGTAGGTCAGGTTCATCTCCGCGCCGTTGTCCTGCTGATCGGAGTTGACGTCAGCCAACTGGGGCAGGGCAGCTAACGCTTTACGGATTTTGGGCTCCCATTCACGTAGTGCCGCAAGGTCATCGGATAACAACGTGTACTGATAGCTGGCGTTGGCTTGTCTTCCACCGACGCGAATATCCTGCACCGCCATCAGAAACAGGTTCGCACCAGGCTCTTTGGCTAACTTCACACGCAGGCGGTCGATTACCTGCTGAGCGGTTTCATGACGCTCGCCACGAGGCTTCAGCGTAATAAACATCATGCCACTGTTGACGCGAGAACCGCCGGTGAAACCGGTCACGTTATCTACCGCCGGGTCGTCGCGGATGATCTTCATAAAATCCTGAAGCTTGCCGCGCATGGCCTGAAACGAAATGCTTTGATCGGCCTGGATCCCACCCATCAATACGCCAGTATCCTGCTCCGGGAAGAAGGTTTTGGGGATGGAAATATAGAGCCAGACGTTCAGTGCGATCGTGCCGAGTAAAACAACGCCTACCAGCCGCGTGTGGCGTAATACCCATTTCAGTGAAGTGCCATAACTCTGTTGTAAAGCGACCAGCAGACGACCAAAGCCCCGTTTACGGGACTGTTGGCGAGGAGGCGTGGACTTAAGCATCCAGCCGCACATCATAGGTGTGAGCGTCAACGAAACCAGAAGTGAGATACCGATTGCTACCGACAGGGTGACGGCAAATTCACGTAATAATCGTCCCGGCAGCCCTCCCATTAACAGTAACGGCAGGAATACCGCTACCAGCGACAGGCTCATAGACAGTACCGTAAACCCCACTTCGCGGGTGCCCTGTAATGCTGCCTGTAATGGCTTCATCCCCGCTTCCAGGTGACGGGCAATGTTCTCCAGCACGACGATGGCATCGTCGACCACAAAACCTGTGGCGATGGTCAGTGCCATTAACGACAGGTTGTTGAGGCTGAATCCACAAAGATACATGGCGGCAAAGGTGCCAATTAGCGAAACCGGAACCGCAACGGCGGGAATGAGCGTCGCGCGTCCGGAGCGCAGGAAGACAAATACGACCAGGATCACCAGCGCGACTGAGATAATCAGCGTCTGTTCCACTTCCTCCAGCGAAGCGCGAATGGTCGGAGAGCGGTCCTGGGCAATTTGTAGATCGATGGTAGCCGGGATCAGGGTTTGCAACTCCGGCAGTTTGGCCCGGATGCTGTCGACCGTCTGGATGATATTGGCTTCCGGCAGTTTGCGAATGATCAGCAAAATAGCCGGTTTGGCGTTGGTCATACCGGCATTACGAACATCCTGTACCGAGTCACTGACCGACGCAACATCACCCAGCCGCACGGCCGCACCGTTGTTGTAGTGGATGATCAGCGGTTGATATTCCGCTGCGGTTTTTAGTTCGTCGTTGGTTTGTACCTGCCAGCGCCGTGTTTCACTCTCTATGGCCCCCTGAGGTTTGCGCACGTTGGCATTACTGATGGCACTGCGCACATCGTCAAGCGAGACCCCCTGGTTAAATAAGGCTTGCGGATTCAGCCCCACGCGCACGGCGGGCAGGGAACTGCCACCGACGTCAACGTCACCGACACCGTCGATTTGCGCAATAGTCTGCGCCAGTTGAGTCGATGCGAAATCATACAACTCACCCTGCGAGTAGGTATCCGAGGTCAGTGTCAGGATCATGACTGGTGCATCGGATGGGTTGGCTTTTCGGTAAGTCGGGCGGTTGGGCATCCCGCTCGGTAACAGGCTCTGCGCAGCGTTAATGGCGGCCTGAACGTCCCGCGCCGCACCGTTAATATCACGGTCGAAATTAAATTCAAGAATAATGCGCGTGCTACCAAGTGAACTGCTTGAGGTCATTTCGTTCACGCCCGCGATGCGCCCCAGTGAGCGCTCCAGCGGCGTTGCTACCGAGGAGGCCATCGTTTCTGGCGACGCGCCGGGCAACGATGCGCTAACCATGATGACCGGAAAATCCACCTGCGGCAGCGGGGCGACCGGTAACAGGCGAAAGCCCAGTATGCCGCACAGGGTAATAGCGACGGAGATGAGAATGGTCGCGACAGGACGATGAATGAAAAGAGCGAAAAATTTCATTTACGCTTCCTCTTCCTGGCGCGGGAAGCGGTTTTTCACATACAGCGACAGACGGTCAAACAGCAGATAAATCACCGGGGTGGTAAACAGCGTTAACACCTGACTGACCAGCAAACCGCCGACCATACCAATACCTAATGGACGGCGCAATTCAGCACCCACGCCAGTACTTAACATGAGTGGTAAAGCTCCCAACAGCGCCGCCAGTGTGGTCATCAGGATCGGCCGAAAACGCAGCAGGCAAGCCTGAAAAATGGCGTCGCGCGGCGCCATTCCCTGTTCGCGTTCGGCGGCGAGGGCAAAGTCGATCATCATGATTGCGTTTTTCTTAACGATACCGATCAGCAAAATGATGCCGATAATCGCGATGACGTCCAGCTCACTACCGGCAATCATTAACGCCAGTAGCGCCCCGACGCCCGCAGTAGGCAGCGTGGAGAGAATGGTAATCGGGTGAATAAAGCTCTCATACAGGATGCCAAGCACGATATACATGGCGACAACTGCCGCCACAATCAGCCAGATGGTATTGCCGAGCGCGGCCTGGAATGCCAGCGTGCTACCCTGGAATTGAGTAGTAATATTCGACGGCAGGTTGAGCGTTTTTTCAGCCTGCAAAATCGCCTGTACCGCATCACCCAGCGAATGATTGTCCGGTACGTTAAACGAGATGGTCGTAACCGGGAACTGATCGAGGTGGTTAATCGACAGTGGGGCAAAACGTTGTTCAACGCTGGCGATCGTGCTCAGAGGCACAATTCCGCCATCGCTGCTGGTCAGGCGAATGGAGTCCAGCGCGGAAAGCCCGGGCGTATTTTCGGTGTCGTGTTCTAACACTACACGATACTGGTTTGCCTGGGTGTAAATAGTCGAAATCAACCGTTGTCCGAAGGCGTTGTACAGAGCGTTATCGACATCCGCCATACTGATGCCTAAACGGCTGGCACTGTCGCGATTGACGTTAACCCATGCTACCAGTCCTTTATCCTGCCAGTCGCTGCTGACATCTGAGAGCTGCGGTAACTGCTGCAGTTTTTCCAACAGCTGTGGTACCCAGGTGCTGAGCGCGTCGAGAGAGGTGGCTTGCAATGTAAACTGGTATTGTGTCCGGCTTACCTGCGTGTCGATGGTCAGATCCTGAGTTGGCTGGAGGTAGAGATCTACGCCAGGAACTTTATCAACGGCATCCTGCAGGCGGGCGATAACCTTCTGTACGCGATCATCTCGATCATCCAGTGGCTTAAGGTTAATTTGCAGGCGCGCGCTGTTCAGTGCCGGATTAGTACCGTCAACACCGACGAACGCGGTCAGGCTTTCAACCGCCGGGTCTTTGAGGATCACGTCAGTCACCAGGCGCTGGCGCTGGGCCATACTGGCAAATGAACTGGACTGTGGAGCCTGCAGCGTGCCCTGAATAATGCCGTTATCCTGCACCGGGAAGAATCCTTTCGGAATAAAGACCCACAGCATGACGCTAAGGACGAGTGTGCCGAGCGCCACGCTGAGTGTCAGCCATGGGTGGTTCAGCACTTTAGCCAGCCAGTGACCGTACCCGGCAATGACCCGATCAAACATTCTTTCAGAAGCGCGAGAGAAGCGGTTTTGTTTGCGCAATGACTCCTGACTGAGCATACGTGCGCACATCATCGGCGTGAGGGTCAGTGACACGACGGCGGAAATCAGAATGGCTACTGCCAGCGTAACGGCAAATTCGCGGAACAAACGCCCGACAATATCTCCCATAAATAACAGCGGGATTAGCACGGCGATCAGTGAGAAGGTCAGAGAGATGATAGTAAAGCCGATTTCGCCTGCCCCTTTCAGGGCTGCACTCAACGGTTTTTCTCCCTTCTCGATATAGCGTGAAATATTCTCGATAACCACAATGGCGTCATCTACCACAAAGCCTGTGGCGATGGTCAGCGCCATTAGTGTCAGGTTATTGATGGAGAAATCGAGAAAGACCATCACCGCGAAGGTGCCAATCAGCGACAGCGGAACGGCGACTGCGGGAATAATGGTGGCGGGGATATTACGCAGGAACAGATAAATAATCATCACCACCAGCGCGATTGCCAGCATCAGTTCAAACTGGGTGTCGGAAACCGACGCGCGAATATTGGTCGTGCGATCCGAGAGCACGGTGACATTGACTGACTTCGGCAGGCTTTCCGTTAACTGTGGAAGCATCTGGCGAATGCTGTCTGCTGTGGAGATAATGTTTGCACCAGGCTGGCGCTGAACATTCATCACAATGGCTTGTTGCTTATTGGCCCAGGCGCCAAGCCAGCTGTTTTCTGCTCCTTGCTCGACGGTGGCGACATCGCCGAGGCGCACTGGTGCGCCATTTTTATACGCAATGATTAACTGACGATATTCATCGGCAGACTGCATCTGGTCGTTGGCAGAAAGAGTAACGGCGCGTGTTGGGCCATCAAGACTCCCTTTTGCTGAATTGACGTTTGCACTGGTGATGGCGGTACGGATGGTTTCGCTGGTCAGCCCGAGAGCGGCAATGGCTTGTGCATTAAGCTTGACGCGTACTGCCGGACGTTGCCCACCTGAAAGTGTCACCAGACCAACACCGGAGACCTGGGAAATTTTCTGCGCCACGCGCGTTTCCACCATATCTTCCACCTGCGTCATTGGCATGGCGGTAGAGGTGACGGCCAGCGTCATGATCGGCGGGTCTGCCGGATTTACTTTGCTGTAGACCGGTGGGTTCGGCAGATCGCCCGGCAATAGATTGGTGGCGGCGTTAATCGCGGCCTGGACTTCCTGTTCGGCTACGTCCAGCGGCAGGGTTAGCTGAAACTGCAATGTGACAACGGATGCGCCGCCGGAACTTTGCGAGGACATTTGTTTCAGGCCGGACATCTGTCCAAACTGGCGCTCCAGCGGGGCGGTGACGGCGGAAGTCATAACATCCGGGCTGGCGCCAGGGTAGAGCGTCACGACCTGAATAGTGGGGTAATCCACTTCAGGCAAAGCAGCAATGGGCAGGAAGCGATAGCCAATAATCCCGGCGAGTAAAATTGCCACCATCAACAGCGTGGTCGCGACGGGACGTAAAATAAACAGGCGCGATGGGCCGCCTGTATTGCCTGGGGGTAACACCTGCATCAGGAGCGTGCTCCTTTTTTGCTGTACCCGCTAGCGGTGGCTTTCTCTTCTGTGGCTGAGGAGGTGTGTGCCTCCACGACTTCGACTTTAGCCCCTTCCGTCAGGCGGTCGATACCATCGGTGACGACGCGATCACCCACTGACAGCCCTGCAGTGATCACGACTTTTTGGCTATCCTGAATACCCGGTTTGACAAGATGCTTGCTGACCTTGTTTTCTGTGTTCAGTACCCAGACAAAGTGACCCTCGTTGCCCATCTGTAATGCGGAGGTTGGGATCACGACAGCATCTTGTTCGGTGTCGACCAGCATGCGGGCGTTTACAAACTGATTCGGGAACAGCGCGTCGTCCTGATTATTAAAACGGGCCTTAGCTTTGATGGTACCGGTGGTGACGTCAATCTGATTATCCAGACTCAGCAGTACGCCTTCGCTCAGTTTCTGCGAATTGGAGCGATCCCAGGCCTCGACTTTCAGCGGAGCACCCGTTTTTTGCGCCCGTAACACGGTGGCAATATCGTTTTCAGGCAAGGTGAAGATCAGATCGATCGGATGGGTTTGGGTAATAACGACAATCCCTGTGGTGTCACTGCTGGAAATCTGGTTGCCGACATCGACCTGCTTCAGTCCCACGCGGCCATCCACAGGTGCCGTGACCCGGCTCCAGTCGAGCTGTAATTGTGCGCTGGCGACGCTGGCCTCATCGGCTTTGATCGTCCCCTGAGTTTCATTGACCAGAGCCTGCTGAGCATCCAGCTCCTGTCGGGAAACAAGATTGGTTTTGACCAGTTGCTGATAACGGGCAAGGTCGCGACGGGCATTTGCCAGCGTGGCTTTATCCTTCGCTAACTGTCCCTGCGCCTGAGCTAAAGCAACTTTAAACTGGCTGGGATCGATCTCTGCAAGCAGGTCTCCGGCTTTAACCTGTTGTCCTTCCTGGAAGTGTAGCGCGATGAGTTGACCGTCCACGCGGCTACGTACCGTCGCAGTGTTAGCCGCAGTAATTGTTCCCAACCCTGTCAGATAACGCGGGACGGTTTGTTCGGTGGCGGTTGCTGCCTGAACGGGAGCCAATGAACCGGAACGCATTCCCCGACGACCAGGGCCAGAGGTGTGCTGCGCTTGCCCGGTAGCACCAGGCGCGCTTCCCTGGCGATCGCTATGGTTTTGCCAGAACCAGAATGCGCTGATGGCGGCCACGACGATCACGATTGCTATCACCCAGCGGGTTTTGTTACTGCCTTTCATTGTTATAAGTTTCTCATCCTGAAACGTTTCGCGGAATGATACTAGTTTAGCCAGCGAACAAGGGAGAAAAATGGAGGAATTATGAAACACTGTAGGGATTCGTCTGAATGCTGACGCGGCTTGCGAGGCATTACGCAACAATCAGCGGTGAAAATAGCGATTACGTCATTGTGCGTTAGAGTGCTGGCACGGCAAAAAGGAGGAAAGCCAAAGATTTCAGCGGGACGCTGGAACGGGAAAGCCCCTCCCGAGGAAGGGGCCAAAATAAGGAAAGGGTTATGATGAAGCACGTCATCATACTGGTGATACTCTTAGTGATTAGCTTACCGGCTTACTAAGACACCAGGTGGAAGGGAAACCTTCCCTAACCCTTACTCCTGAAAATAAGCCACAGTAGTGATGATGTCAATACGCGTGCTTTTCAGCCTGCGAGCCACTTAGCGGAAAACCACTTCCGCCCAGCGAGCCAGTCCCGCGGTGACAGAGCCAAAATCATCACCACCGGCGATCGGGATCCCTGGAAGCTGTTCTGCAAGGGCTTTTTTAATCAACGGTGAACGGGCACTACCGCCGGTCAGATAAATGACATCCGGTTTTTCCTGTGCATTATCCAGGGCCAGTTGTACCTGTTCCAGAATACGCGCCAGGGGCTGATTCAGCGCCGTTTCCAGCCCCTGCTGGCTGATAGCCGTTGCCAGTGCATCGCTGATAAACGGGAGTGCTGTAGTGATGTTTGTCTGGCCCGACAGCGCAATCTTGCTCTCTTCTGCGCAGCGCACCAGGCGATAGCTCAGGCGCTCGCGCCAGACTTTAAGCAGCAGGGCCACTTTGTCAGCTTCGCGAGCATCGCGGATCAGATCGTTTAACAACCGTCCGTTGGCGGTACTATAGAAATCACTTTGTGCGGGAACATCGTTGATCGCGACTGCGTTCCACCACGGAAGAATGGGTAAAGCGATGCCCTTTTCTGTTTCTCCACCCATGCCGAGCAACGGCATCAGATGTTTAAATGCCAGCGCAATGTCCAGGTCGTTACCGCCTACGCGGCATCCGCTGTGCCCCAGCAAACTGTTTTCACGATCGGCTCGGTGGTGCCATTGTGGTCCCATCAGCAGTAACGAGCAGTCAGTGGTACCGCCGCCGATATCCACAACCAGTACGCGCTTTTCTTCTTGCAATGTAGCTTCGTAATCCAGACCCGCTGCTACTGGTTCGTACTGAAAGACCACATCCTTGAAACCAGCACGTTTTGCCGCGCGCTCAAGAATGCCCTGGGCCTGAGTGTTGGCGTCATCACCGCCTAACCCCTGAAAGTTTATCGGACGACCAATTACAGCCTGGGTGATGGTTTCGGGTAGCTGGTTTTGCGCCTGGTTGCGGATGTGCAGCATCATTGCGCAGACTAAATCTTCAAACAGGGCAACCTGCTGTGGCTTCAGGCCGCTGGCACCCAGAAAAGATTTAGGCGATTTAACGAAGTAAACATCTTCCGGATCCTCAATATACTGACCCAGCGACGCCAGACCAAACTGCACGCTGTTGGCGTTAACATCAATGTCTTCTTCGCGGTTATAGCGCATCGCGCGACGCAGCAGAGCCTGCGTTTCGTCATCTGTTGTTGGCACATCATGATGGCGATACAGCCATTCACTTACTGCTTCGCGCGTTGGAGCGCAAAGCATAGAGGGGAGTAGCGTGCTGTTATTTTCCATTTTGAGCAATTGTGGTTGCCCGTCACGCATTACAGCCACTGAACAGTTTGCCGTACCGTAGTCAAAACCAATAAACACCGTAAAAATCCCCATGCCAGTGAAGAAGGGGCGTGACTTTAGCGAAATGTTGCCGTCCAGACAACTGGAATATGAAAGCAAGGCACATCGTTCGGATACCGTTTATGCTGTAGGTTTGAATAAAAAGGAAAACCAGATGTTAACGCTGAGCTGGCACCCACCCTATGACTGGCCCTGGATGTTAGGGTTTCTTGCCGCACGTGCGGTGGATGGCGTAGAAACCGTCGGGGAGTTGTATTATGAAAGAAGCCTGGCCATCGGTGAGCATCGCGGCCTGGTGAGCGTCACCCCTGATCCGGAAGCCAACCTGCTGCAGATTACGTTGAGTCCAGGGTTACAACCCGTGGCCTCCGAGTGTCTGGCGAAAATCGAGCGATTGTTCGATCTTACCTGCCGTCCCCAACATATTGTCAGCGCATTGGGTAATCTGGGGGCTGCTCGCCCTGGGCTGCGGCTACCAGGATCGGTCGATGCCTTCGAACAGGGGGTTCGGGCAATTTTAGGACAACTGGTGAGTGTGACGATGGCAGCAAAATTGACGGCGAAAGTTGCCCATGCCTACGGTGATACACTTGAAGACGCTCCAGAATATGTATGTTTCCCCCTCCCTGAAGCGCTGGCCTCGGCCGATCCGTTGCATCTGAAAGCGTTAGGTATGCCGCTGAAACGTGCTGAAGCGTTGATCCACCTGGCCCGGTCCGCGCTGGAGGGTACGCTTGCATCTGTTGCCCCGTCTGATATTGAACAAGGCGTGAAGCATCTACAAACTTTTCCAGGAATTGGGCGCTGGACTGCCAACTATTTTGCTCTGCGCGGATGGCAGGCGAAGGATATTTTTTTGCCAGATGACTACCTGATTAAACAGCGTTTTCCAGGCATGACACCTGCGCAAATCCGGCGATATGCAGAGCGCTGGAAGCCATGGCGTTCCTATGCGCTGTTGCATATCTGGTATACAGAAGGCTGGCAACCGTCAGTTGATAGCAAAGTTGCTGGTGTTGAGTAACAGATCCAGCGGTTGGGCATCGGCAATGATATCGCCATAAATCATATCGATACCGATGCCAGAAAGCGCATCCATGATAAGTGGCATTTGTACCGGGCCAGCGATGGTTTTGATATCAAGACGCTGTGCATGGCTCTGTATAATGGAAACCCACATTTCATCCATCAGATTACCGTGAGCGCTGGCGCTTAGTTCGCTGTCGAGCAAAAGGTAATCGGCTACGTGATACTTGAGGTTGTCAAAGACCTCTAAGTCCCGACCTGCCTGACTTAAAATAATACGACAGCCTGCATGACGTAGGCGATGGATTGCTGATACGGCCTGCGTAGGATGCGTATTCATCACTCCCACCGGGATGGTCAGATGCAGTAACCGTGGCGGCAGCGAACTCTGTTCCAGATGCTCCAACAGTTCATCCACAATCTCCGAATTTAGCAGTCCGGCGGCGGAAAGCGGCAGGGCAATACTGAGTCCTTTGCTGGCGACAGCTGAGGCGGAATGAGAGAAAAACTCATTAAATACCCGCCGATCGAGCGCATGATTGAGTATGGGATCTGCCAGACCGGCGCGGAAGGTCTGTTCTTCGATGACTTCGCCGTCGTTATTCCATAGACGTAGTGAGAGAAGCCAGAAGCTAAATGTCTCAGGAATGCGCGGGGATGCGACACCCCTGGCAACCATGAGTATCGGGTTGTGGGTAATAATCTGTTTCTGTTCATCTGGCAAGAGCAGCCCTCGTGTATCATGCGTTTGACTCTGCTCTGGCTCGTACACGCATACTCGCCCACGACCACTGTTTTTCGCTGCGTAGCAGGCAATATCTGCCTGAGACATGACCTCGGTCGCGACATGGTTTTTTTCATCAATCAGCGTGATCCCTGCACTGGCACCAATACGATGTAAGCGGCCTTCCCACATAAAGTGATAATCGTTGATGGCGCTAATGATACGGCCCGAGATGAAGCGTGCGCTTTCAATATTGCAATCCGGTAGTAACAGACCGAACTCATCGCCGCCAAGACGTGCCAGTACGTCGCTGGAGCGCAGCATACTGAGCATCAGTGAAGACAACTCGCGCAGCAGGGCATCGCCTGCGGCGTGTCCAGCGCTATCGTTCACTGCTTTAAAACGATCCAGATCGATAAAGACCAGTACATGACGCTGGTGTGAGTCCTGTACGGTGTACAGTAATTGTTTCAGATGGTTCTCGAAACTGACTCTGTTGGCAAGATTGGTCAGGTCATCATGCGAGGCGCTGTAGCTGAGTTGACGTAACATTTTACGTGACTCAGTGACGTCCTGAATCACCAGTACGGAACCAATACTACCGCCGTCAAGAGTGCTGAGCGGGGTGATGCTGTACTGAATATCGTAACTACTGCCGTTACGACAATGCAGGACCACCTCTTGCTCTATTGCCGAACGTGACATGTCGGCACTGTAGATGTTTTCCATGAGCGGACCGTTTTCACCAAAGGTGATGCGTAGCACTGTCAGCAATGGAATACCTATTGCGCTTTCCTGCTGCCAGCCGCTCATTTTCTCGGCAACTGGATTCATAAAGGTGACGTTCATATTAGCGTCAATACAAATCACTGCTTCGCCGATGGAATCGAGCGTAATATGCAAACGCTCTTTTTCCTGATAAAGCTCTTCATGCAGTTGCTTCACTTCGGTCATATCCAGATTAATGCCGAGTAAGCGTTCAACTTCACCGTCTTTGTTCAGCACCCGATTAGCCAGCGAGCGAATATGGCGCACGCCGTCTTTTACCGCGATACGGTATTCGAGCTTGAAAGGGATCCGCGCCGCAAGCGAATCGCGAATCACATTTTCGGCGTACTCACGATCTTCAGGAACGACGCAGTTGTACCAGACTTGCCAGGTTGGTTTGATATGCGCAGGAACTTCGTAGAGATCGAACATGCGTTTATCCCAACTGATCACGTCAGGCTGCAGGTCCCATTCCCAGATACCAATGCCGCCCGCCTCATTTGCCAGCGTAATACGTTCCATCAGTCGTTTATTTATCCACTCCGTGTGCTTCAGGTCGTTGATGTCCTCAACCTGCGCAATAAAGTAGAGTGGGGTGTTATCACTATGGCGAACCAACGAAACGGCCAGCAACGCCCAGACAACTTCGCCTGCGCGAGTGTAATAGCGTTTCTCCATGGAGTAACTATTGATTTCCCCACGAGACAGCATATTCAACTGTTCCAGGTCATTGTTCAAATCTTCCGGCCATGTCAACTGCTGGAAGGTCAACGCTCTCAGCTCATCCTGGCTATAGCCAAGAAACTGGCACAGGGCTTTATTTGCCTGAAGCCATTGTCCTTCAGTACCGACCAGTGCCATGCCTATCGCCGAGTATTCCATAGCATTACGGAAGCGTGATTCGCTTTCAGAGATGTGTTTTCGTTCAGCCCGGAATGCGTACATCACCATGGTCATCATGTTGGCAGGCAACAGAATCATTAAAAACGGCAGCCACGGTATGCTCGTCATAATGTGCGTTTTTGGTGTGTAGAGCAGCGATGGGTTAGCGGCGAGCATCAGCGAAACCATCATGACTGTGCTCAGGAAAATCAAAAACGCCTCCATACGTGGCAGACGAACGGCGCTCCACATCAGCAGAACGATAACGCAGGTAAACGGCCATGGAACGTACATCATGGAGAGCCAGCTTAATGTTAAGGTCACCAGCAGGGTGATGAGAGTCTCAAACAGTAAACGGGGATCGCGATGGCGCAGCAGATAATGAGGCTTAAACAGCAAACCTAATGGGACCAGCGCGAGGGCGCCGATGGATTCTGACAGAACCCAAATGAGAAACGTATTTAGCGATGTTTCGCCTGGGAGCAGCAGCCACATTAAAACGCCGCCAACCAGCGGCGGGACGACGGCGCTACCGAATGCCAGGCGTGACCAGTCATTAAGATTTTGTAATGGATTGTACCAGGGTAACAGTTTGCGCAATAACATTGCGCCAGTGATTGCCTCAATAATATTGATGGCCGTGTAGGTAAAATTAAGTGACTCGCCAGGGAAAAATAGCAAAGACGCACCGATGCTACCGAAGGAGCAAGCCAGTGCAATCCCGGGCCACATTCGTCCCGCATGACGGTAAAATGCCACCATCATGATAGAGGTGGGGAACCAAAGCGGTGCCAGCTGCGTTCCGAAGCGTGATAGCTCCAGCGAGAACAGCGTAAAGACAAAAGCCACCAGACCTAAACTGGCCAGGCGCAGTAGAGGATGAGGTAAGGTAACTAAAACATGTTGGGATTGTTTACTCATTACCACTCTACCCAAATAGCTGATGTCGCCCTGGAGGAGATGCCGGGCGCGTACTGTTTAATCTGAGATTATGCTAGTACAAACAATTTACAATTTATACGCCAGCTGCTCATAAATTAACACTCCCAAGCTATTAATTCATAAGGCGGGAGAATAAATGGCGTGCCTGCTTTAAAACTGACCATTTTAATTTGCGACAGGGACAGCATTGGTGCAGCCTGGGCTGGCATCGCGCCAATGAAATCCCTATAATTGCCGCGTTTGGCGTTTCGACGCCGCCCTTCCTTACATCCAGGTTAATCAGGTCGCTAAATTTATGACTGATCAGTCTCATCAGTGCGTCATTATCGGCATTGCCGGCGCATCGGCTTCCGGCAAGAGTCTTATTGCCAGTACTCTTTATCGCGAATTGCGCGAACAAGTGGGTGACGAACATATTGGCGTTATTCCCGAAGACAGTTATTACAAAGATCAAAGCCATCTGTCGATGGAAGAACGTGTAAAAACGAATTACGATCATCCGAACGCGATGGATCACAGCCTGCTGTTTCAGCATCTTCAAACGCTTAAACGCGGGTCGGCGATTGAATTACCCGTTTACAGCTATGTTGAGCACACGCGTACGCAAGACACCATTCATATTGAACCAAAGAAAGTGATTATCCTGGAAGGCATTCTGCTGCTGACGGATGCACGTTTGCGTGACGAGATGAACTTCTCTATTTTTGTTGATACACCACTGGACATTTGCCTGATGCGTCGTATCAAACGGGACGTGAATGAGCGAGGCCGCTCCATGGATTCAGTGATGGCGCAATACCAAAAAACCGTCCGTCCGATGTTCCTGCAATTTATTGAACCTTCAAAACAATACGCCGATATCATCGTGCCGCGTGGGGGTAAAAACCGCATCGCAATTGATATTCTGAAGGCGAAAATCAGTCAGTTCTTTGAATAAGTTCAGCGAATTGTGTACCGTTCAGTGATAACCTGGTTCACCCTTAGCACGTCTGGTGTTAAGGGGTTGAAGCACGAAAGGAGAAAGTGCCATGCGTTTATGTGACCGAGATATTGAAGCCTGGTTGGATGAAGGTCGTCTGTCGATCAATCCACGCCCTCCTGTCGAGCGAATCAATGGCGCAACGGTAGATGTGCGCCTTGGAAACAAATTTCGTACGTTCCGCGGTCATACGGCACCGTATATTGATTTGAGCGGACCGAAGGATGAAGTCAGTGCCGCGCTGGATCGCGTGATGAGTGATGAAATCGTTCTCGATGATGGTGAGGCGTTTTTCCTGCATCCGGGTGAATTAGCACTGGCTGTCACTCTGGAGTCCGTTACGCTGCCATCCGATCTCGTTGGTTGGTTAGACGGACGTTCGTCACTGGCGCGTCTGGGTCTGATGGTACACGTTACTGCACATCGCATCGATCCGGGCTGGTCGGGTTGCATTGTTCTGGAATTTTACAACTCCGGGAAATTACCGTTGGCCCTGCGCCCCGGCATGCCGATTGGCGCGCTGAGTTTTGAGCCGCTTTCCGGTCCGGCTGCGCGACCTTACAATCGTCGTCAGGATGCGAAATATCGCGACCAGCAGGGCGCTGTAGCCAGCCGGATTGATAAAGACTGAGTATTTGTCAGTCCATTGGGGATAGCATGAGACGATTTCTGACGACGCTGATGATTCTTCTGGTCGTGCTGGTGGCCGGTTTTTCCGCGTTAGTACTGTTGGTTAATCCGAATGATTTCCGCGCGTACATGGTAAAGCAGGTTGCTGCGCGTAGCGGATATCAGTTGCAGTTGGATGGTCCTTTGCGCTGGCATGTATGGCCTCAGCTAAGCATCCTCTCCGGGCGCATGGTGTTAACGGCTGAGGGTGCCAGCGAACCGCTGGTACGTGCCGACAATATGCGTCTTGATGTGGCGTTGTGGCCGTTACTGAGCCATCAGCTCGATGTTAAGCAGGTGATGCTCAAAGGTGCTGTGATCCAACTGACCCCACAAACCGAAGCGGTGCGCGGAGAAGATGCGCCCGTAGCTCCGAAAGATAATACGTTTCCTGATCTGGCAGACGATCGCGGATGGTCGTTTGATATCGCTCGTCTGCGGGTTGCTGACAGCGTTCTGGTATTTCAGCATGAAGACGATGAACAGATTACGGTTCGTGACATTCACCTGAATATGGAACAGGATGCCCAGCATCGCGGTACGTTCGACTTCACCGGACGCGTGAACCGCGATCAGCGTGATCTTGCGTTATCCCTTAGCGGCACCGTAGATGCTTCTGATTATCCGCACAATCTCGCGGCTAATATTGAGCAGCTTAGCTGGCAGTTACAGGGCGCCGACCTGCCGCAGCAGGGGATTCGCGGCCAGGGGCAGCTTCAGGCTCAATGGCAGGAAGATAAAAAACAGCTCGCATTTAGCCAGATTAAGATGACGGCTAATGACAGCTCTCTGACCGGGCAGGCTATGGTCGAGCTGGCGGATAAGCCGGAATGGTCGGTTGACCTGCGATTTGGTCAGCTCAATCTCGACAACCTGATTGTGCAACAGGATGCCGCTGCTGTAACAAACGGTGGGGCGCAACAGGGACAGAGTCAATCGACGCTGGCTCGACCGGTCATCGCCTCGCAGGTTGATGCCGTATCTTATCAAGGACTGAAGGGGTTTTCTGCGGATATTACATTGCAGGCGGACAAGGTTCTCTGGCGGAAAATGGCCTTTGATAATGTTTCCGCGAAGATATCTAACGACTCCGGATTGCTGAACATTGATGAGTTACAGGGAAAAAGCAATGGTGGGATTATCTCACTTCCCGGTACGCTGGATGCCAGAAAGACTCAGCCGCGAGCGGTCTTTCATCCACGTCTGGAAAATGTAGAAATTGGGACTATCCTCAAAGCCTTTGACTATCCGATTGCGCTGACGGGCAAGCTGTCGCTGACTGGCGATTTTTCAGGTTCAGATATTGACGCTCAGGCATTTCGTCACAACTGGCAGGGGCAGGCCAGCGTCGAGATGAGTGACACGCGTATGGAAGGGATGAACTTCCAGCAACTGGTGCAGCAGGCGGTTGAGCGCAGCGGCGGTGATGTAACATCGCAGCAAGATCTGGACAATGTCACCCGGCTGGATCGTTTTGTTACCGATCTGACGCTGAGTAACGGCAAGGTTATGCTGGACGACATGGAAGGGCAGTCCGCGATGCTGGCACTTTCAGGTAAAGGCACGTTAGATCTGGTTGAACAGAACTGTGATACACAGTTTAACGTACGCGTGCTGGGCGGCTGGAATGGGGAAAGCAAACTGATTGATTTCCTGAAAGCCACTCCCATTCCGCTTAGGGTCTACGGTAAGTGGCAGGCTTTAAACTACAACCTGCAGGTAGACCAGCTTCTGCGTAAGCACATGCAGGATGAAGCGAAACGCCGGTTGAATGACTGGGCCGATCGCAATAAAGACTCCCGCAACGGCAAGGACGTTAAAAAGCTGCTCGATAAACTCTGATTTGTATTGTCGGACAAGATGTCTTACGTCTTGTCCGACTTACAACACGTTACCTACACTTCGTAATCCATCTCTTCTTCATTATTGTGCAACGGTATTAACTGTACTTTTTGCACCCGGTGATTTTCTACCTGCAAGGTTTTCAGCAGGTAATCACCAACCTGAACTTCCTCCCCGGTTTTTGGAATGCGTTGCAAATACTCCATTAACAGCCCGGCAATCGTGTGATACTCACGTTTATCGTCCAGTGGAATAGGAACGTATTGCACCAGGTCCTCCAGTGGCATATGTCCGTTAGCTGTCCATGACCCATCGGCATTCTTCTGAATATCATGTCGGGCGTCGATCTCTTCCACCTCATTAGGTAAGTTACCGGCGATGGTTTCCATTACGTCACTCAGTGTCACGATCCCTTCAACCGAACCAAACTCATCAGCCACAAAAGCAAAGTGCGTCCGGGCGTTACGGAACTGCTCCAGCGCTGGAAGCAACGGCAGTGTCTCCGGGAATACCAACGGCTGGCGGATCAGGACGCGTAAGTCGAGTTGCTCGCCACGTAGCGATTGTTGCAGAAGGTCAATCACATGCACCACGCCAAGCAGATCTTCCTGTTCGTCTTCTCCGGTCACAACGAGGCGCGTATGCTGGTTTTTCTCCAGTAACGCGCGGATTTCTGTTTCAGGAGCATTGAGATCGATATGCTCAATATCATGACGTGAAGTCATGATGCTGCTGACGGTACGCTGATTCAGGTTCAGTACGCGCTCGATCATCCGGCGCTCCTGCGGGGCAAAAATCTGGCCGTCGTGATGATCCGCCAGCATAGCAGAGGTTTCTGCATCCAGTTCGGCGTCTTCTTTTTGTCCACTTAGCAGGCGCATAACCGCCTCGGCAGTACGCTGGCGCAAAGTATGGTTGGCTGACAGGAAACGACGGCGGTTAAAGATAGCCAACTGGTTCAGCGCTTCTATCATGACCGAGAACCCGATAGCGGCGTACAGATAGCCTTTCGGAATATGGAAGCCAAACCCTTCTGCGACCAGGCTGAAACCGATCATCAGCAGGAAGCTAAGGCACAGGATGACGATGGTTGGATGGCTGTTTACAAAACGGGTCAACGACTTGCTGGCCAGCACCATCAGGCTAATAGCAATAATGACAGCCGCCATCATAACCGCCAGGTGATCGACCATCCCCACGGCGGTGATCACTGAGTCCAGAGAGAAAATGGCATCCAGTACCACAATTTGTGCCACGACTCCCCAGAACTTAGCGCCTTTACGCTGGGTGGGGTTATCGCTGTCTTTTCCTTCCAGTCGCTCGTTAAGCTCCATTGTGGCTTTGAACAGCAGGAAGAATCCCCCGAATAGCATAATCAGGTCACGTGCGCTGAAGCTCAGATCCCGGATGCTAAATAGTGGCGTGGTCAGCGTCACCAGCCAGGATATTGACGCCAGCAGCAGCAGGCGCATGACCATCGCGAGCAATAGTCCGGTAATACGCGCCTTGTCCCGCTGGCCAGGTGGCAGTTTTTCCGCGAGGATGGCAATAAAAACGAGGTTATCAATGCCAAGAACAAGTTCTATCACGATTAGCGTGACGAGTCCGGCCCAGATCGACGGATCGGCAATCCATTCCATAGTAAAAGCTATACCCATAGTTGTATGACAATTGTCACAATTCGATCATGGATAAAGCCGACGGAAAATGCAATGGCGATAAGGGATTTCTCTGCCGTTTATATCTGGAGTGACACGAGATAATAGCCTTAAATTTACTACAGGATATAGTTTTATAAATATTAACACATTTAAGAAATATCGCAGGTTACGTAATTGCAGAGTGATAATGTCAATATCAATAAAATCCTAAAAATATAAATTTTGCGTCCTTAATATTAATCTTAAAAGCAAGGAGGCGACGAGCTGTTTTCTTGCCTGTAACACCGTTAGCTGTAACAATTCTTTCCGTAATCACCAAAAGAGAAATATTACTATATCACCCCGCAGTGCTATTTCTGCTGCATTGTTGCTATGAAATTGATGAAAATAGAGGGGCGAGAAAAATATAAATTAATCAGTGCATTGGTAGCTAAAGAAGCCAGGGGCGGTAGCGTGCCTGGTCGCCTGATGATAAGCCTGAATTAATCTGTCAACAGACTGCTGACGAATTCATTTTTTTAGGACTGATGCCGATTATATTTTCGTTTAATTAACGGCAATGTAAATGGCACAGGTGAAGACGCTATTTAGAATGCACGTGATAATTACTCTGCCAAAGTGATAAATAATCAATGATGAAATCCAAACTTAGATTAATACCAGTATTGGTATCGGTAATCTTGATCAACGGTTGTACCGTACTTCCGGGCAGCAATATGTCTACGATGGGTAAAGATGTGATCAAACAGCAGGATGCTGATTTTGATATCAATCGGATGGTGAATGTTTATCCACTAACCCCTCGACTGGTAGAGCAATTACGTCCACGACCGAATGTTGCACAACCCAATATGTCGCTGGACCAGGAGATTTCGGGGTACCAGTATCGGGTCGGCGCAGGTGATGTACTAAATGTGACCGTCTGGGATCATCCAGAACTCACAACGCCAGCGGGGCAATACCGAAGCTCAAGTGATACCGGCAACTGGGTTCAACCTGATGGCACCATGTTTTATCCCTACATTGGTAAAGTGAGCGTTGTTGGGAAAACGTTGGCAGAAATTCGTAGTGATATTACCGGGCGCCTGGCGAAGTACATTGCTGACCCGCAGGTGGACGTTAATATCGCTGCTTTCCGCTCGCAGAAGGCGTATGTCTCAGGGCAGGTTAATAAATCCGGCCAGCAGGCCATCACCAACGTTCCGTTAACTATCCTTGATGCGATTAACGCCGCCGGTGGACTGACCGAGGCGGCAGACTGGCGTAACGTTGTGCTCACCCATAGTGGGCAGGAGCAACGTATTTCCCTGCAGGCGCTGATGCAAAATGGCGATCTGAGCCAGAACCGTCTGCTCTATCCTGGCGACATTCTGTTTGTCCCACGTAATGACGATCTGAAAGTCTTCGTGATGGGGGAAGTGAAAAAACAGAGCACCCTCAAAATGGACTTCAGCGGGATGACGCTTACCGAAGCGCTGGGAAATGCGGAAGGTATCGACCTGACCACCTCCAATGCCAGCGGTATCTTCGTCATTCGACCGTTAAAAGGCGAGGGCGAACGCAGCGGCAAAATTGCCAATATCTACCAACTGGATATGTCAGATGCGACCTCTCTGGTGATGGCGACCTCTTTCCGACTTCAGCCATACGACGTGGTGTATGTCACGACCGCGCCGGTTTCTCGCTGGAACCGTTTGATCAATCAGTTGCTGCCGACTATCAGCGGTGTTCGTTACATGACGGATACGGCCAGCGACCTTCACAACTGGTAATCGCCATGTTTAACAAGATATTAGTCGTTTGCGTGGGGAACATTTGCCGCTCCCCAACGGCAGAACGGTTGTTAAGGCAATTTCATCCGGCGTTGACGGTCTCTTCCGCGGGCCTGGGCGCGTTGGTCGGCAAAGGTGCGGATCCCAAAGCCATTAGCGTGGCTCAGACACACGACCTGTCTCTTGCAAATCATAGCGCGCGTCAAATTTCGGGGCGAATGTGTCGGGAGTATGACCTGATCCTGACCATGGAAAAGCGCCACATTACAGCGCTGTGTGAAATGGTGCCGGAGATGCGGGGCAAAGTGATGCTTTTTGGTCACTGGGACGGTGAGCGTGAAATCCCCGATCCCTATCGCAAAAGCCACGAAGCATTTGACTCGGTATACGCATTACTTGAACGGTCTGCCCGCCAATGGGCTAAGGCGCTGAACGCGGAGCAGGATAAACAATGACGGAAAAAATAAAACAGTCTGCCACGCCGGTAACAGGCAACGATGAAATCGATATCGGTCGCCTGGTGGGGACGGTTATAGAAGCGCGTTGGTGGGTGCTTGGCATAACCACTGCTTTTGCGCTGTGTGCTGCGATCTACACCTTGTTTGCCACCCCTATCTACAGTGCTGATGCTCTGGTGCAAATTGAGCAAAATACCGGTAACTCGCTGGTTCAGGATATTGGTTCAGCGTTATCGAACAAGCCCCCGGCTTCTGAAGCCGAAATCCAGCTTATCCAGTCGCGACTGGTATTGGGTAAAACGGTGGACGATCTCGATTTGGATATCGCCGTCACCAAAAATACGTTTCCCATTTTTGGCGCGGGCTGGGAGCGACTCATGGGCCGCCAGAACGAAACGGTCAAAGTGACGACATTCACTTTTCCAAAGCCGATGAATGAACAGATCTTTACGCTGACCGTGCTGAATGCCAAAAGTTACCAACTGACGAGCGACGGGGGTTTTAGCGCCCGGGGGCAGGTCGGAAAGTTGTTAAACCACGATGGGGTTACGATGCAGGTCCAGGCAATTCATGCCAGTCCCGAGAGCGAATTCACCATCAGTAAATTTTCCACGCTTGGGATGATCAATACCCTGCAAAATAACCTGAGCGTCACTGAAACAGGGAAAGACACCGGCGTATTGAGCCTGACATTTACCGGTGAAGACCGGGAGCAGATCCGCCAGATCCTCGACAGTATTACCCGTAACTACCTGGAACAAAACGTGGCGCGTAAATCTGAAGAGGCGGCCAAAAGCCTGGCGTTTCTGGCAAAGCAACTGCCCGAGGTGCGTAACCACCTGGATGTTGCGGAAAATAAACTGAATGCGTTTCGCCAGGATAAGGACTCAGTAGATCTTCCGCTGGAGGCGAAAGCGGTACTGGATTCGATGGTGAATATTGATGCTCAGCTGAATGAACTGACGTTCAAAGAAGCTGAAATTTCCAAACTGTTCACCAAAGCGCACCCGGCGTATCGCACGCTGCTGGAAAAACGCCAGGCGCTGGAAGATGAGAAAAGCAAACTGAACGGGCGCGTGACCGCAATGCCGAAAACGCAGCAGGAAATTGTCCGCCTGACCCGCGATGTTGAGTCTGGTCAGCAGGTTTATATGCAGTTACTGAACAAACAGCAGGAGCTGAAGATAACCGAAGCCAGTACGGTAGGTGATGTTCGTATTGTTGACCCCGCCATTGCTCAGCCTGGCGTACTGAAACCGAAAACTGCGCTGATAATTCTCGGTAGCATTATCCTTGGCCTGATGCTTTCAGTTGTTGGCGTTCTGCTGCGTTCTCTGTTTAATCGTGGGATCGAGAATCCTCAGGTGTTGGAAGAGAACGGTATCAGTGTATATGCCAGTATTCCTCTTTCTGAGTGGCAAAAAGCACGTGATAGCGTCAAAACCATTAAAGGTGTTAAGCGTTACAAACAAAGTCAGCTGTTGGCGGTGGGGAATCCGACCGACCTGGCGATAGAAGCAGTACGCAGCCTGCGTACCAGCCTGCATTTTGCCATGATGCAGGCGCGCAACAATGTGCTGATGCTTACCGGGGTCAGCCCGTCAATTGGGAAAACGTTTGTCTGCGCCAACCTGGCGGCGGTCATTAGTCAGACCCACAAACGCGTTCTGCTGATCGACTGCGATATGCGCAAAGGCTATACGCACGAACTGCTCGGGACCAATAACGTCAATGGTCTGTCCGATCTCCTCATTGGTAAGGGTGACCTCTCGTCCTGTGCAAAACCAACCTCAATCGCGAATTTTGATCTGGTCCCGCGCGGACAGGTTCCACCGAATCCTTCAGAACTTTTGATGAGTGAACGCTTTGGCGAACTGATGGCCTGGGCAAGCTCGAACTATGATCTGGTGCTCATCGATACCCCGCCAATACTGGCAGTGACCGATGCGGCGATTGTGGGACGTCATGCCGGCACTACGCTGATGGTCGCCCGTTATGCCGTCAACACCCTGAAAGAAGTCGAAACCAGCCTGAGCCGCTTTGAACAAAACGGCATTCAGGTGAAAGGGGTGATCCTCAACTCTATCTTCCGTCGCGCCAGTGGATACCAGGATTACGGCTACTACGAATATGAGTACATGTCGGATTCGAAGTAAGTAATGAACGGTGCCGGTAGGTGGCATAAACGCGCTTTATCTGGCCGACAAACGTATCTCGATCTGGGGAATGAGAATGACAACAGACAACCCGCTAATTTCAATTTATATGCCGACCTGGAACCGTCAGCAACTGGCTATCCGGGCAATTAAATCGGTGCTGCGCCAGGACTATCCACACTGGGAGATGATCATTGTGGATGATTGCTCTTCGTCCTGGGAGCAGTTGCAGCAGTTTGTCGATGAGCTGAACGATCCACGTGTTACCTATATTCATAATGCCATTAACTCCGGGGCATGCGCGGTACGCAATCAGGCCATTATGCAGGCCAGCGGACAATACATTACGGGGATTGATGACGACGACGAGTGGACGCCAAACCGTTTGAGCGTCTTCCTTAAATATCGTCATCAACTGGTGACTCGTGCGTTTCTCTATGCCGATGATTATATCTGTGAAGGCGAGGTCTATTCGCAGCCAGCCAGTCTGCCGCTCTACCCAAAGTCCGTGTACTCGCGACGTAAATTCTATAAGCGCAACATTATTGGTAATCAGGTCTTTACCTGGGCCTGGCGCTTTAAAGCGTGCCTGTTCGATACAACGTTGAAAGCCGCACAGGATTACGACATTTTCCTGCGTATGGTGGTGGCGTATGGCGAGCCCTGGAAGGTAAAAGAGGCAACGCAAATTCTGCATGTTAATCACGGCGAGATGCGTATTACATCATCACCACGAAAATTCTCCGGTTACTTCCAGTTCTACCGCAAGCACAAAGGCAAATTTGACCGGGCCAGCAAAAAATATCAGCTGTTTACTCTCTATCAGATCCGTAACAAACGAATGAACTGGCGCACGTTGTTGACGTTACTTTCAGTGCGTAACAGCAAGCGTCTGGCCGCCGGGCTGAGAGGACGTTAAATATGCTGGAAGATTTACGTGCGAACGGCTGGAGCCTGCGTCCCTGCTGCATGGTAGGGGCGTATCGGATTGCTCATTTTTGCTCCGTGTGGCGTAAAAAAAACGTGCTGAACAACTTGTGGGCAGCACCGATATTGGTGATGTATCGCCTTATCACTGAATGTGTATTTGGCTATGAAATTCAGGCAGCAGCAACTATCGGTCGTCGTTTTACCATCCATCATGGCTATGGGGTAGTTATCAACAAACATGTAGTGGCAGGTGACGATTTTACCCTTCGCCATGGCGTTACCATCGGAAATGTTGGTGCAAAAGATATGGCCTGCCCGGTGATTGGTAACGGTGTTGAGCTGGGGGCTAATGTCATTCTGCTTGGCGCTATCACCATTGGTCATAACGTGACGATTGGCGCAGGCAGCGTTGTACTTGATGACGTTCCTGACGACGCGCTGGTGGTGGGTGAAAAAGCACGGGTTAAGGCAACGAAATGAATATATTACAGTTTAATGTCCGACTCGCAGAAGGAGGGGCAGCAGGGGTAGCTTTGGATCTGCACCTGCGCGCGCTGGATAAAGGGTTGTCGTCGCGTTTTGTGTATGGTTATGGCAAAGGCGGCAAGAGAAGTATCAGCCACGACAACTATCCACACGTGATTAAGCACACGCCACGTCTGACGTCGGCGGCGAATATTGCGCTGTTTCGTCTGGCTAACCGCGACCTGTTTGGCAATCTCGATAATTTTTACCGCACAGTTACCCGTACATCTGGTCCATTGGTGCTGCATTTTCATGTGCTGCACAGCTACTGGCTGAATCTGGAAGAGGTAGTGGCGTTTTGCCAAAAGGTGAAGTTGCATAAATCCGATATCACCTTCGTCTGGACACTACATGATCACTGGAGTGTCACCGGTCGCTGTGCCTTTACCGACGGCTGTGAGGGCTGGAAAACTGACTGTCAGAAATGCCCAACGCTGACCAACTATCCCCCAGTAAAAGTCGATAAGGCGCACCAACAACTGCCCGGCAAACGACAGATGTTTCGCGCCATGCTGGCGTTAGGCTGCCAGTTCATCTCTCCCAGTCAGCATGTAGCCGATGCGTTTAACCACCTGTACGGCGCAGGACGTTGCCGCATTATTAATAACGGGATTGATATTGCAACGGAAGCCATTCTCTCTGACCTGCCACAGGCAATGGAACATCAAGGCAGACCGAAAATTGCAGTAGTGGCTCACGACTTGCGCTATGACGGTAAAACGAACCAGCAACTGGTGCGCCAGATGGTCGCGCTGGGCGACAAGATAGAGCTACATACCTTCGGTAAGTTTTCGCCGTTTACCGGGGTGAACGTAACCAATCACGGATTTGAAACCGATAAGGGCAAGTTAATGAGTGCTCTTAATCAAATGGATGGGCTGGTATTCAGTTCCCGGGTTGATAACTATCCGTTGATTTTATGCGAAGCGCTATCTATCGGTGTGCCGGTGATCGCCACGCATAGCGAGGCAGCGCAGGAAGTGCTGGCTAAATCGGGAGGAAAAACGTTCAGCGACGCTGATGTCCTGCGACTGGTACAACTGAATAAGTCAGAAATAGCTCAGGCTGTATTCGCTACTTCGCTTGCGACGTTTAGCCAGCGTAGTCGGGCTGCATACAGCGGGCAACAGATGCTGGAGGAATATGTCTCGTTCTATCAGAATCTGTAGCTACCTGATGTTACCGCTGCTGTATCTGCTGGTTAATGTCAAACTTGCACTACTGGGAGAAAGTTTTCCCGTCACGATCGTCACTTTTTTACCGGTTCTGTTGTTGCTGTTTATTGAACGCATCAATATCAAAAAGTTGCTGATTGCGCTCGGTGTCGGTGGAGGACTGACAGCATTTAACTATCTGTTCGGTCAGTCGCTGGATGCCAGCAAATATGTCACCTCCGCGATGCTTTTTGTGTATACCGTGATCATCATTGGTATGGTGTGGAGTATTCGGTTCAAAACGATTTCGCCGCATAACTATCGGAAAATTTTACGTTCCTTTTGGCTGGTAGTAGGGCTGGTGGTGGGGCTTGCTGCGATTGAAATGACACAGATTATTCTGAGCGGTAGCAGTAGCGTAATGGAAGTTATTTCGAAATATCTTATTTACAGCAATAGTTATGTTCTGAACTTTATTAAGTTTGGTGGCAAACGTACTACCGCACTCTATTTCGAACCGGCATTTTTCGCTCTGGCCTTAATCTCAATTTGGCTCAGTATCAAACAGTTTGGTATCAAAACGCCTAAGTCCGATGCTATGATTCTGTTAGGGGTAATATTATCAGGATCGTTTTCGGGGGTGATGACATTTATCTTGTTTTATTTACTGGAGTGGGTGTTCCAGTATTTGAATAAAGATGCGATAAAAAAGAAGTTACCGTTGGCGATTATCTCACTAAGCGTGTTTCTGATTGGAGTGGTATTTGCATTTCCATACATCTCGACGCGTCTGGGAGATTTAGGTACAGAAGGTTCGTCATCGTATTATCGTATCGTCGGCCCATTGGTAATGGTTGGTTATTCTCTGCTGAATATTGATGGCGTAGTCAGATTCGGCTCACTTTATGAGTATGTTGCGTCATTCGGAATTTTTAACGGTGCGGATGTAGGTAAAACGATAGACAATGGTTTGTATTTGTTGATTATCTATTTTTCATGGTTTGCCGTGATATTAGCCCTCTGGTATATGGGGACAGTCATGAAAATGATGCTGAATGCGTTTGGCGATAATCAGAATTATCGGGTGCAGCTTTATCTTTTTACGCCATTGTCGTTGTTTTTCACCGGTTCAGTATTTAGTCCGGAATACGCTTTTTTAATTGTGTGTCCGTTTATTTTGCGCAAGGCGCTGAATATCGCGAGGTAATTTACATGCTGCTCAGTATTATCACCGTCGCCTTTCGCAATCTGGAAGGGGTTATCAAAACTCACGCGTCACTGTCTCACCTGGCGCAGGCGGGAGATATCAGCTTTGAGTGGATTGTCGTTGATGGTGGCTCCACTGACGGTACGTCAGCGTATCTTGAGGATCTTAACGGAGAGCACAGGTTACGCTTTGTCAGCGAGCCGGATAACGGTATTTATGATGCGATGAATAAAGGTATTGCGCTGGCGCGCGGGCGGTTCGCTTTGTTCCTTAACTCCGGGGATGTTCTACATGCAGATGCCGCAAAGTTTGTTCGTCAGCTGAAAGCGCAAAGTGATAACGCGATGGTTATCGGTGATGCGTTACTGGATTTCGGTGATGGTAATAAAATTAAACGCCGGGCTAAACCAGGCTGGTATATCTATCACAGCTTACCGGCCAGCCATCAGGCGATTTTTTTTCCGGTTAGCGGATTGAATGTCTGGCGTTATGACTTGCAATATAAAATATCCTCAGATTATGCATTGGCTGCCAAATTATATAAGTGCGGATTTTCTTTTAAAAAAATCACCGGGCTGGTGTCAGAGTTCTCTATGGGCGGTGTGTCTACTACGAATAATCTGGAATTATGCCGGGATGCAAAAAAAGTGCAGCGACAGATATTACGGATGCCAGGTTTTTGGGCTGAGCTTTCCTGGTATTTACGCCTGCGAACAACCGGTAAGACAAAAACCTTATATGGTAAAACGTAGGGGCACACTATGCAGAATTTAAATGGCTTCTCAGTACCGAAAGGTTTTCGCGGTGGCGGTGCCATTAAAGTGCAATTATGGTGGGCAGTACAGGCGACATTATTTCGGCTGTCACCACAGGTGATGTATCGCTGGCGCGCATTTTTATTACGAATGTTTGGCGCGAAAATAGGAAAAAACGTAGTAATCAGACCTTCAGTAAAAATTACTTATCCGTGGAAATTAACCCTGGGAGATTATGCCTGGGTAGGTGATGACACGGTTTTATATACGCTGGGTAATATTACGATTGGTGCGCACGCGGTTATTTCACAGAAAAGTTATTTATGCACCGGGAGTCATGATTTCACCAGTCAATATTTTGATATTACCGCCACGCCGATTGTTGTTGGTGAGAAATGCTGGCTGGCGACGGATGTTTTTGTTGCTCCTGGTGTGACGATTGGCGATGGCACCGTAGTGGGTGCACGAAGCAGCGTTTTTAAATCGCTGCCGGCAAATACCGTTTGTCGGGGTAATCCCGCAGTTGTTACGCGCAAACGCGTCGAAAAAGTTACTCCCTGAGGGGATCATTTAAGAGGTGAAAACATGTCAAAAGTCGCTCTCATTACTGGCGTAACCGGGCAGGATGGTTCTTATCTGGCAGAGCTTTTGCTGGAAAAAGGTTATGAAGTGCATGGTATTAAACGCCGCGCATCATCGTTTAACACCGAACGCGTGGACCATATTTACCAGGATCCGCATTCGGGTAATCCAAAATTCCATCTGCACTATGGCGATCTGACGGATACCTCCAACCTGACCCGGATTTTACAGGAAGTTCAACCGGATGAAGTTTATAACCTGGGGGCGATGAGCCACGTAGCGGTGTCATTTGAATCACCGGAATATACCGCTGACGTCGATGCGATTGGCACGCTGCGCCTGCTGGAGGCGATCCGCTTCCTCGGTCTCGAAAAGAAAACCCGTTTTTATCAGGCATCCACCTCTGAATTGTATGGCCTGGTACAGGAAATTCCGCAGAAAGAGACCACGCCGTTTTATCCGCGATCGCCGTATGCAGTTGCCAAACTGTATGCCTACTGGATCACCGTCAACTACCGTGAATCCTACGGCATGTTCGCCTGTAACGGCATTCTGTTTAACCACGAATCCCCGCGCCGGGGGGAAACCTTTGTCACGCGGAAAATTACCCGCGCGATTGCCAATATCGCCCAGGGGCTGGAGTCGTGTCTGTATCTCGGCAATATGGATTCCCTGCGCGACTGGGGACATGCCAAAGATTACGTCAGGATGCAGTGGATGATGCTGCAACAGGAAACACCAGAAGATTTTGTTATTGCCACTGGTGTGCAGTATTCCGTACGTCAGTTTGTGGAAATGGCGGCGGCACAGTTGGGCATTAAATTGCGCTTTGAAGGTCAGGGCGTGAACGAAAAAGGGATTGTCGTTTCCGTGACCGGCCATGATGCCCCAGGTGTTAAACCAGGCGATGTGATGATTGCTGTCGATCCGCGTTATTTCCGTCCGGCTGAGGTAGAAACTCTACTGGGCGATCCGGCCAGGGCTCACGAAAAACTGGGCTGGAAACCGGAAATTACGCTGCGCCAGATGGTCTCTGAAATGGTTGCCAACGATCTGGAGGCGGCGAAGCGACATTCTCTGCTGAAATCCCATGGGTATGAGGTCGCCATCGCGCTGGAGTACTGAGGATGATGAAACAACGTATTTTTGTGGCGGGCCATCGCGGGATGGTGGGGTCTGCCATCGTGAGGCAACTGGCGCAGCGCGATAACGTTGAGTTGGTGTTGCGTACCCGTGATGAGCTTAATCTGCTGGACGGGAATGCGGTGCGTCACTTCTTCGCGACCGAACGTATTGACCAGGTGTATCTGGCAGCGGCAAAAGTGGGTGGTATTGTGGCAAATAATACTTATCCTGCTGATTTTATTTATGAAAATATGATGATTGAGAGCAATGTTATTCATGCGGCTCATCAGCATAACGTGAATAAGCTGCTCTTCCTCGGCTCATCATGCATTTACCCGAAGATGGCCAGACAGCCGATGCACGAAAGTGAACTATTGCAGGGGGCGCTTGAACCCACTAATGAACCGTATGCGATTGCAAAAATTGCCGGGATCAAGTTGTGCGAGTCATACAACCGTCAATATGACCGCGACTATCGTTCGGTAATGCCCACCAATCTATACGGGCCGCACGACAATTTTCATCCGAGCAATTCGCATGTGATCCCGGCGTTGCTGCGCCGCTTTCATGATGCCTGTAATCAAAATGCGGCGGACGTTGTGGTGTGGGGGAGCGGGACGCCGATGCGCGAGTTCCTGCATGTGGATGATATGGCCGCGGCCAGTATTCATGTGATGGAGCTGGCTCGCGAAGTCTGGCGAGAGCACACCCAGCCGATGTTGTCGCATATCAACGTAGGTACAGGTGTTGACTGCACTATTCGCGAACTGGCGCAGACTATCGCGAAGGTAGTGGGCTACAAAGGGCGCGTGGTGTTTGATGCCTCGAAACCGGATGGTACACCACGGAAGTTGCTCGATGTCACGCGACTACACCAGCTTGGCTGGTATCACGAAGTGTCGCTGGAGGCCGGACTTGCCAGCACCTGGCAGTGGTTCCTTGAGAATCAGCAGCGGTATCGGGGGTAATTATGTTTTTACGCCATGAAGATTTTGCCACCGTCGTGCGCTCTGCCCCGTTGGTGGCTATTGATTTGATTGTGGAAAACGCGCGTGGCGAGTACCTGTTTGGTCAGCGCATCAATCGCCCGGCTCAGGGATACTGGTTTGTACCGGGGGGGCGGGTGCAAAAAGATGAGCCGCTTCATATGGCCTTCGAACGCCTGACCGAAGCCGAACTGGGGCTACGTTTATCGATGTCCGCAGGCAAGTTTTATGGGGTCTGGCAGCACTTTTATGACGATAACTTTTCCGGTGAGGATTTCTCGACCCACTACATCGTGCTCGGTTTTCGTCTGCGGGTGCAGCAAAACGAACTGCAATTGCCTGATGCCCAGCATGAGGCGTATCGCTGGCTAACACCTGAGGCACTGTTGGAGTGTGAGAACGTGCACGATAATAGCCTGGCGTACTTTATGCCGGAGCGTCAGCCCGGAGTGGCGGGAATATGAAGATCCTGGTGTATGGCATTAACTATTCTCCCGAGCTAACTGGCATCGGCAAGTACACCGGTGAGATGGTGGAGTGGATGGCGCGCAAAGGGCATGACGTTCGGGTGATCACCGCGCCTCCTTATTATCCACAGTGGAAAGTAAACGGTCGCTATTCCTGCTGGCGCTACCGTCGTGAGGAGGGTGATGCCATTGTCTGGCGTTGTCCGCTGTACGTGCCTGAACAGCCATCAACTCTTAAGCGACTGCTGCATTTAGGCAGTTTCGCTCTGAGTAGTTTTTTCCCGCTAATGGCCCAGCGTCGCTGGAAACCGGATCGCATTATTGGTGTAGTGCCAACGCTGTTTTGTACGCCTGGCATGCGGTTGCTGGCCTGGCTTTCCGGGGCGCGGACGCTGCTGCACATCCAGGACTATGAAGTTGACGCTATGTTAGGGCTCGGGATGGTCGGGAAAAGCAAAAGCAGCGCAGTGGCGAAACTGGCCAGCGCTTTTGAGCGCAGTGGCCTGCACAGTGTGGACCATGTTTCGACAATCTCTCGTTCCATGATGAACAAAGCTGAGGGAAAAGGCGTCGCGCCGCAGAAGGTTATTTTCTTTCCTAACTGGTCGGAAGTGGCGCGTTTTCGTGAGGTGTCCACAGCCGATGCTCAGGCACTACGTCAGTACCTCGGTTTGCCTGAAGATCAAAAAATCATTCTCTACTCAGGCAATGTTGGAGAAAAACAGGGACTGGAAAGCGTGATTGATGCGGCAGTTCAACTTAGGAATCAACCATGGTTGTTTGTGATCGTCGGGCAGGGTGGTGGAAAAGCGCGGCTGGAGAAGATGGTCAGTGAACTCGGTCTGCACAACGTGAAATTTTTCCCCTTGCAGTCTTATGACGCGCTACCTGCGTTACTGAAGATGGGCGATTGCCATTTAGTCGTGCAAAAACGTGGTGCGGCGGATGCCGTTTTGCCTTCAAAACTGACCAATATACTCGCTGTTGGCGGCAATGCAGTGATCACCGCCGAGCCTGAAACCGAACTCGGTCAGCTCTGTGAAAGCTATCCGGGGATTGCGGTTTGCGTGGAGCCGGAGTCGGTGAGTGCATTGGTCAGTGGTATTGAACAGGCGTTGATGATGCCAAAAGTAAACACGGTGGCGCGAAACTATGCCGAATGCACGCTGGATAAAGAAAATGTGCTCACCCAATTTATTGCAGATATACGGGGATAAATCATGAGTCAATCCAAACTCTTTCCGGTCGTTATGGCCGGTGGCTCTGGTAGTCGGTTGTGGCCGTTGTCCCGTGTACTGTATCCAAAACAGTTCTTGTGCCTGAAAGGCGATCTCACCATGTTGCAGACCACAATTTGTCGTCTGAACGGCGTAGAGTGCGAAAGCCCGGTCGTTATCTGCAATGAACAACACCGTTTCATCGTGGCGGAACAGTTACGACAACTTAATAAGCTGACCGAGAACATTATCCTTGAACCCGCAGGGCGCAATACAGCCCCAGCGATTGCGCTGGCTGCGCTTGCGGCAAAACGTCACACCCCGCAGGGGGATCCGCTACTGTTGGTGCTGGCAGCTGATCATGTGATTACCAACGAAGAGGCTTTTCGCGAAGCGGTTCGCAATGCCATGCCTTATGCCGATGCGGGTAAACTGGTGACGTTTGGCATCGTGCCGGATCAGGCTGAAACTGGCTACGGTTATATTCGGCGTGGCGATGTTTCCCCCACCAATACAGATGCTGTCGCTTTTGACGTTGCGCAGTTTGTTGAGAAACCCAATATTGAAACCGCGCGGGGTTATGTGGCAAGCGGCGATTACTACTGGAACAGCGGTATGTTTTTGTTCCGTGCCGGTCGCTACCTCGAAGAACTGAGAAAGTACCGTCCCGATATTTTCGACGCCTGTGAGAATGCCATGAGCATGGCCGATCCCGATCTTGATTTCGTTCGCGTTGATGAAGAGGCCTTTCTCGCCTGCCCGGAAGAGTCGGTGGACTATGCGGTGATGGAGCATACGGCTGACGCAGTAGTGATGCCGATGAACGCGGGCTGGAGTGATGTGGGTTCGTGGTCATCGCTGTGGGAAATCAGCGCTCATACCGCCGAAGGTAATGTGCATCACGGCGACGTGATTAGCCACAAAACTGAAAACAGCTATGTCTACGCGGAGTCTGGCCTGGTGACGACTGTTGGCGTGAAGGATCTGGTGGTGGTACAGACCAAAGATGCGGTGTTGATTGCCGATCGCAACGCGGTACAGGATGTGAAAAAGGTGGTTGAACAGATTAAAGCTGACGGACGCCATGAACACCATATTCACCGTGAAGTGTACCGTCCGTGGGGCAAGTATGACTCTATTGATGCCGGAGAACGCTACCAGGTGAAGCGTATTACCGTTAAACCGGGTGAGGGGTTGTCTGTGCAGATGCATCATCACCGCGCCGAACATTGGGTGGTGGTGGCCGGTACGGCTAAGGTGACAGTCAATGACGACATCAAACTGCTTGGCGAAAATGAGTCGGTCTATATTCCTCTGGGGGCGACTCATTGCCTGGAGAACCCCGGAAAAATTCCGCTAGACCTGATTGAAGTGCGCTCGGGATCCTATCTCGAAGAGGACGATGTGGTGCGCTTTGAGGACCGCTACGGACGGGTTTAACGCTACAAATCTGTAGGCCCGGTAAGCACAGCGTTATCGGGCAAATAATGACAACAACCTGTTTTGGCCATATTCCGGTCAGGGTTAACTGTTGCCTGAAAAGGGGGAAATCATGACGAAATTAACCTGTTTCAAAGCCTACGATATTCGCGGCAAGCTAGGCGACGAGCTGAATGAAGACATTGCATGGCGTATTGGCCGCGCCTGTGGTGAATTCCTGCAACCGAAAACGGTGGTACTGGGCGGCGATGTGCGTCTGAGTAGCGAAGCGCTTAAGCTGGCGCTGGCGAAAGGGCTGCAGGACGCGGGGGTGGACGTACTGGATCTTGGTATGTCAGGCACTGAAGAGATTTACTTCGCGACGTTTCACCTTGGTGTTGACGGTGGTATCGAAGTCACCGCCAGCCATAACCCGATGGATTACAATGGGATGAAGCTGGTACGTGAAGGCGCGAGACCCATCAGTGGCGATACCGGCCTGCGA
Organism: Citrobacter sp. Cm038; assembly: GCF_030333105.1. Lineage (NCBI taxonomy): Bacteria > Pseudomonadati > Pseudomonadota > Gammaproteobacteria > Enterobacterales > Enterobacteriaceae > Citrobacter > Citrobacter sp. Cm038. The sequence continues at coordinate 407,733 of NZ_JAOWGO010000016.1, forward strand.
GACGTGCAGCGCCTGGCACAGTCTAACGATTTTCCGCCCGTCAACCCGACAACACGCGGTAGTTACAAGACTATTAATCTGCGTGACGCTTACATTGACCATCTGCTGAGTTATATCAACGTCAACAATCTGCAACCGATAAAGCTGGTGCTTAATTCTGGTAACGGTGCGGCAGGTCCGGTGGTGGATGCCATTGAAGCCCGGTTTAAGACGCTGGGCGTGCCGGTTGAATTCATCAAAATTCACAATACCCCTGATGGCTCCTTCCCTAATGGTATTCCCAACCCACTGTTACCGGAATGTCGTGAAGATACCCGGAATGCGGTGATTGAACACGGTGCGGATATGGGGATTGCTTTTGACGGGGATTTTGACCGTTGCTTCCTGTTCGATGAGAAGGGCCAGTTTATCGAGGGTTACTACATCGTTGGCCTGCTGGCACAGGCATTTCTGGAGAAACATCCGGGGGCCAAAATTATCCACGACCCGCGTTTGTCCTGGAACACGGTGGATGTGGTGAACACCGCGGGAGGCACGCCGGTGATGTCGAAAACCGGCCACGCTTTTATCAAAGAGCGTATGCGTCATGAAGATGCGGTTTACGGCGGTGAGATGAGCGCCCATCACTATTTCCGCGATTTTGCTTACTGCGATAGTGGGATGATCCCGTGGTTGCTGGTAGCGGAATTGCTGTGTCTGAAAAGACAGTCGCTGGGCGAACTGGTACGTGACCGGATGGCGGCGTACCCGGCGAGTGGCGAAATTAACAGCACGCTGGCGGAGCCGGCAGTGGCTATCAATCGTGTGGAACAACATTTTTCAGGTGAGGCGCTGACGGTGGACAGAACCGATGGTATCAGCATGTCATTTGCCGACTGGCGCTTCAATTTACGTTCCTCCAATACCGAACCCGTGGTGCGCCTTAATGTGGAATCGCGCGGAGATATTCCGTTGATGGAAGCGCGAACACGCACTCTTCTGGCGTTGCTGAATCAGTAATGCCGGTTCTTCCGGACGGGTTGACTAACAGGAACCACGATGACACATCTAAAAAAGCGCGAACGAACCAAAACCAATGCGTCGTTAATCTCGATGGTGCAACGCTTTTCGGATATCACCATCATGTTTGGCGGACTGTGGATGGTCTGCGAATTGGCCGGTTTGCCTTTCCTGTACATGCACCTGCTGGTGGCGTTAATCACGCTGGTGGTTTTTCAGATGCTGGGCGGAATAACGGATTTTTACCGCTCCTGGCGCGGCGTCAAAATATCCACTGAGCTGGTGTTACTGCTGCAAAACTGGACGCTGAGTCTGATTTTTAGTGCGGGATTGATTGCCTTTAATAACGATTTTGATAACCGACTGGCCCTGTGGCTGGCGTGGTATTTGCTTTCAAGCGTCGGCCTGGTGCTGTGTCGTGCTTTTATTCGCTTCGGTGCGGGATGGTTGCGAAACCGCGGTTATAACACTCGACGGGTAGCAGTTGCAGGCGATCTCCCCGCAGGGCAGATGCTGCTGGATAGTTTTCGCCATGAACCGTGGCTCGGTTTTGAGGTGGCTGGCGTCTATCATGACCCAGAGCCTGGAAGAAACTCTCGTGACTGGGCCGGAAATCTGCAACAACTGGTGGATGACGCCAAAGCTTCACGCATTCATAACGTCTATATCGCAATGTCGATGAACGAAGGGGCACGCGTAAAAAAACTGGTGCGCGACCTGGCTGATACCACCTGTTCGGTGATCCTTATTCCCGATGTCTTTACTTTCAATATCCTGCACTCGCGGATTGAAGAGATGAACGGTGTGCCGGTTGTCCCCTTGTATGACACGCCGCTGTCAGGCATTAACCGTCTGCTGAAACGCGCGGAAGATATCGTGCTGGCGTCGTTAATTCTGTTGCTTATTTCTCCGGTGTTATGCGCCATTGCGCTGATGGTGAAGCTGACCTCAAAGGGACCAGTCATTTTTCGCCAGACGCGTTACGGCATAGACGGCAAACCGATCAAAGTCTGGAAATTTCGCTCCATGAAGGTAATGGAAAACGATGCGGTGGTGACTCAGGCGACCCAGAACGATCCGCGTGTGACCCGCATAGGCAACTTCCTGCGCCGCACTTCGCTTGATGAACTGCCGCAGTTTATTAATGTGCTGACGGGGGGGATGTCTATTGTCGGTCCACGTCCGCATGCGGTGGCGCATAACGAACAGTATCGTCAGTTGATTGAAGGTTACATGCTGCGCCATAAGGTGAAACCCGGCATTACCGGTTGGGCGCAAATCAATGGCTGGCGTGGTGAAACCGATACGCTGGAAAAAATGGAAAAACGCGTTGAGTTTGACCTTGAGTACATTCGTGAATGGAGCGTGTGGTTCGATATCAAGATTGTTTTTCTGACGGTGTTTAAAGGCTTTGTGAATAAAGCGGCGTATTAATATGAGTTTACGAGAAAAAACCCTCAACGGCGCAAAGTGGTCAGCAATTGCCACGGTGATCATCATTGGCCTTGGCCTGATCCAGATGACTGTACTGGCGCGCATTATTGATAGCCATCAGTTCGGGCTGTTAACCGTGTCGCTGGTGATTATCGCGCTGGCAGATACGCTGTCAGATTTTGGTATCGCCAATTCTATTATTCAGCGCAAAGAGATCGGTTATGTTGAACTCACCACCCTGTACTGGATAAACGTTGGGCTGGGTATTGTTGTTTGCGTAGCGATGTTTCTGCTCAGTGATACGATTGCCAGTGTACTGAACACCCCCGATCTGGCGCCGCTGATAAAAGCGCTGTCGCTGGCGTTTGTGGTAATACCGCATGGCCAACAGTTCCGCGCCCTGATGCAAAAAGAGCTGGAATTCAACAAAATTGGCATCATCGAAACCAGTTCGGTGCTGACCGGTTTTACCTTTACCGTGGTCAGCGCCCACGTTTGGCCGTTAGCGATGACGGCTATTCTGGGCTATCTGGTGAACTGTGTGCTGCGAACGCTGCTGTTCGGCTATTTGGGTCGCAAAATTTATCGCCCCGGACTGCATTTTTCCCTCGCTAACGTGTCGGCAAACCTGCGTTTTGGCGCGTGGCTGACTGCAGACAGCATCATCAATTACGTTAATACCAATCTTTCCACCCTGGTGCTGGCCAGAACTCTGGGGGCTGGCGTTGCGGGAGGGTTCAACCTTGCCTGGAATGTGGCGGTTGTGCCGCCAATAAAACTGAATCCAATTATTACCCGAGTGCTGTTTCCGGCGTTTGCCAAAATTCAGGACGACACGGAAAAGCTACGGGTGAATTTTTACAAGCTGCTGTCGGTCGTGGGGATTATCAATTTCCCGGCGCTGCTGGGATTAATGGTGGTGTCGAACAACGCGGTGCCGCTGGTGTTTGGTGAGAAGTGGAACAGTATCGTTCCGGTACTGCAACTGCTGTGCATTGTGGGTCTGCTGCGTTCAGTCGGTAATCCGATAGGTTCTTTGCTGATGGCAAAAGCCCGTGTCGATATCAGCTTCAAATTCAATGTATTCAAAACCTTTTTGTTTATCCCTGCCATTCTGGTTGGCGGGAATATTGCTGGTGCGCTTGGCGTCACGCTGGGGTTTTTGCTGGTACAGATCATTAACACCATCCTTAGCTATTTCGTGATGATCAAACCGGTACTGGGACCGAGCTACCGGCAGTACATGCTCAGTCTGTGGTTACCGTTTTATCTTTCCTTGCCGACGCTGATCGTCAGCTACCTGTTGGGCATTGCGCTGCAAGGTCAGCTGGAGTTAAGCCTGCTGCTGGGTCTGCAGATAGCGTCGGGCGCGCTGGCGTTTGTCGTAACGATTGTCCTGTCGCGCCACCCGCTGGTGGTGGAGATCAAGCGCCAGTTTTGCCGCAGTGAAAAAATGAAATTCTTGCTCCGCGCAGGATAAAAAATGTTTTAAGAGGTCATTATGAAATTACTAATTCTGGGCAACCACACCTGCGGAAATCGTGGCGATAGCGCTATTCTGCGCGGTTTGTTGGATGCCATTAATACGCTACAGCCAGAGACTGAAGTAGATGTGATGAGCCGCTACCCGGTGAGTTCCTCCTGGTTACTGAACCGCCCGGTGATGGGCGATCCGTTGTATTCACAAATGAAGCAGCACAACAATGCTGCGGGTGTGGTGGGGCGGGTGAAGAAAATACTGCGCCGTCGCTATCAGCATCAGGTACTGCTTTCTCGCGTCACTGATTCTGGCAATCTGCGTAATATCGCGATTGCTCAGGGATTTACCGACTTTGTCCGTCTGCTTTCGCGCTATGACGCCATTATCCAGGTCGGCGGATCTTTTTTTGTCGATTTGTACGGTGTACCGCAGTTTGAGCATGCTTTGTGTTCATTTATGGCCAAAAAACCGCTGTACATGATTGGTCACAGTGTGGGGCCATTCCAGGATGAACAGTTTAATCAACTGGCGAATTACGTCTTTGGTCACTGTAATGCGCTTATTTTGCGTGAGTCCGTCAGTCTGGAGTTGATGAAGCGCAGTGCGATAACCACCGAGAAAGTGGAGCACGGCGTGGATACCGCCTGGCTGGTTGATAATCATCAGGATGACTTTGAACCCAGCTATGTCGTTCGGCACTGGCTACACACGGCGGCACAGCAAAAAACCGTCGCCATCACGCTGCGTGAACTGGCTCCGTTTGATAAGCGGCTAGGGACCACGCAGCAGGCCTATGAGCAAGCGTTTGCCGGGGTGGTGAACCGGATCCTCGACGAAGGCTATCAGGTGATGGCGCTATCAACCTGTACTGGCATCGACAGTTACAACAAAGATGACCGCATGGTGGCGCTGAATCTGCGTCAGTACATCAACGATCCAGACCGTTACCACGTGGTTATGGACGAACTGAACGACCTCGAGATGGGAAAAATTCTCGGCGCATGCAGTCTGACGGTAGGTACTCGTCTGCACTCCGCTATTATCTCGATGAACTTTATGACGCCAGCCATCGCTATTAATTACGAGCATAAATCGGCAGGGATAATGCAACAACTGGGGCTACCGGAGATGGCTGTTGATATTAGTCATCTGCTGGATGGCAGCCTGGAAGGTAAGGTTACCGATACCCTCGGCCAACTACCGGAACTGAACGTACGCGTGGAAGACGCTGTAAAGCGTGAACGTGAACAGGGGTTGCGGATGGTGCAGTCGGTATTAGCTCGTATCGGGGAGGAAAAATGAAGGTTGGATTTTTCCTGCTCAAATTCCCGCTTTCATCAGAAACTTTTGTGCTTAATCAGATCACTGCGTTTATTGATATGGGTTATGAAGTGGAAATTGTCGCCTTGCATAAGGGCGACCTTGAAAATACGCATGCCTCATACGATGCCTATCAGCTGGCAGAAAAAACGCGCTGGCTGCTTGATGAACCGAACGACAAACTGAGGAAGTTGCAATACCGGATTACTGCTGCGTTACAAGGGATTACCCGCATGGTCTCCTGGAAGGCACTCAATATTTCGCGCTACGGTGATGAGGCGCGCAACCTGATTTTGGCCGCCATATGCGGGTTAACGCCAAAGGCATTGCATGCCGATGTGTTTATTGCTCACTTTGGACCGGCAGGTGTGACGGCGGCGAAACTACGTGAGCTTGGTGTAATTAGCGGCAAAATAGCGACGGTGTTTCACGGCATTGATATTTCACATCGGGAGGTGCTTGCCCGTTATACCCCGGAATATCAAAAGCTGTTTCAGCGCGGAGATTTAATGTTGCCGATCAGTAATCTTTGGGCCGGGCGTTTACAAAAGATGGGATGCCCGCCAGAAAAAATCGCTGTATCACGCATGGGGATAGATATGACACGGTTTACTCCTCGTGAAGTGAAAGCACCTGCTGCTCCGCTGGAAATTCTCTCTGTCGCACGATTAACCGAGAAAAAAGGGCTGCACGTCGCCATCGAAGCCTGTCGTCAGTTGAAAGAGCAGGGCATGGCATTTCGTTATCGGATCCTGGGCATTGGCCCCTGGGAGCGTCGTCTGCGTACGCTGATTGAGCAATATCAACTGGATGATGTGATTGAAATGTCGGGTTTTATGCCCAGTCATCAGGTGAAAGAGATGCTCGAGCGAGCGGACGTATTTCTGCTGCCCTCAATCACAGGGACGGATGGTGATATGGAGGGGATCCCGGTGGCACTGATGGAAGCGATGGCTGTGGGGATCCCGGTCGTTTCTACCGTTCACAGTGGTATCCCTGAGCTGGTTGAGTCCGGTAAGACAGGCTGGCTGGTTCCCGAAAACGATGCGCAGGCGCTGGCAGAACGACTGGCAGCATTGACTCATATCGACAGCGGAGAGCTAAAGCCAATTGTGCTGCGTGCACGTGAGAAAATTGAATCTGAATTCAATCAGTCAGTCATCAATACGCAGTTATCCAGCCTGTTGCAAACGCTGTGATTCGAGGTTGTATGCCAGAGAAAAAACTTTCCCGACGTACCTTTCTGGCGGCAGGCTCCGCGCTTGTCGTACTCTATTCACCGGTTGGACGCTCGCTTGAAACCGGGCGCAGCGTTAACATTCAGGACTACGATCCAAAGGATTGGGTAGCTTCGTTCCGACAGGCATTTTCAGAGGCACAAACGGTCGTTGTACCTGTCGGGTTGGTATGTGGAAACATGAATACCGGGATTTTCATTCCGCAAGGTAAAACATTACTTCTGCAAGGTCACATAAGCAGTAATGGGCGTGGTCGATTTGTTCTGCAGGATGGTTGCAAGGTAGTAGGGGAGAAAGGCGGGAGCCTGCATAATATTACCCTCGATGTGCGTGGATCGGACTGCCTGATTAAAGGAATCATGATGAGCGGTTTTGGTCCGGTGACGCAGATATATATCGGCGGTAAAAAAAAGCGGGTGATGCGCAACCTTACCATCGATGATATTACCATCACCCATGCTAATTACGGGATCCTGCGCCAGGGATTTCATAACCAACTGGATGGTGTGCAAATCACTAATAGTCGCTTTAGTGATTTGCAGGGCGATGCCATTGAGTGGAATGTGGCAATAAACGATCGCGATATTCTTATCTCCGACCATGTTATAGAGCGCATCAACTGTACCAATGGCAATGTTAACTGGGGCATCGGTATAGGGCTGGCGGGAAGTACCTATGACAATACCTACCCGGACGACCAGGCAGTGAAAAACTTTGTGGTTGCGAATATCACCGGTAGCGACTGCCGCCAGTTAATCCATGTGGAGAACGGTAAGCACTTTATCATTCGTAATGTCAATGCGCGGAATATCACTCCGGATTTCAGTAAGAAAGCGGGTATTGATAATGCAACGATTGCTATTTATGGGTGTGATAATTTTGTGATAGATAATATAAAGATGAGGAATAGCGCGGGAATACTGATTGGTTACGGCGTAGTCAAAGGGCGATATTTATCGATACCTCAAAACTTTAAATTAAATAATATTCAACTGGATAACACTAGTTTTGATTATAAATTACGCGGCATCCAGATTTCCTCAGGTAATGCTACCTCTTTCGTATCCATCACCAATGTCGATATGAAGCGTGGAACGCTTGAGCTACATAACAAACCGCAGCATCTGTTTTTACGTAATATCAAGGTAATGCAGCAATCCACAGTGGGTCCCGCGCTAAAAATGCACTTCGATTTGCGTAAGGACATTCGCGGGAAGTTTATGGCCAAAGAGAATACATTGCTGTCACTGGCTAATGTCAATGCGGTAAATGAGACCGGGCAGAGTTCGGCCGATATCGACAGGGTGAATCATCAGGTGGTGAATGTGGATACAGTGAATTTTACGCTACCGGAGCGGTAATTTTACGAGCTTTTCTGCCTAAAATGATACCAGCTTGAGATTAATACTACTGCATTTGGCACATAAGCGGAGTAACATGTGAGGCATCTGATCAATGTAATTCATACTGGCTAAAATAAGCTAAAAAGCTATAATTCAGCAACTATTGTATAGGTGAATGACTTAATGGTTAATTTGAAAGCAGTTATTCCGGTAGCGGGCCTGGGGATGCATATGTTGCCTGCCACAAAGGCCATCCCAAAAGAGATGCTGCCGATCGTCGATAAGCCGATGATTCAGTACATTGTCGACGAGATTGTTGCTGCAGGGATCAAAGAAATCGTTCTGGTTACTCATGCATCCAAGAATGCAGTAGAGAACCACTTCGACACCTCTTATGAATTAGAGTCGCTTCTTGAGCAACGCGTAAAACGCCAACTGCTAGCCGAAGTACAATCTATCTGCCCTCCTGGCGTGACCATTATGAACGTTCGTCAGGCTCAACTGCTTGGCCTTGGTCATTCAATTCTATGTGCCCGCCCGATTGTAGGGGATAACCCGTTCGTGGTGGTGTTACCTGATGTTATTCTTGACAATGCAAGTGCAGATCCGTTGCGCTACAACCTGGCTGCTATGGTTGCCCGCTTTAATGAGACAGGGCGCAGTCAGGTACTGGCTAAACGTATGGAAGGCGACCTTTCAGAGTATTCTGTTATTCAGACCAAAGAACCTTTAGATAATGAAGGTAAAGTTAGCCGCATCGTTGAATTTATTGAAAAACCCGATCAGCCACAAACGCTGGATTCCGATCTGATGGCCGTAGGGCGTTATGTACTTTCTGCAGATATCTGGGCTGAATTAGAGCATACGCAACCTGGCGCATGGGGACGTATTCAGTTAACCGATGCAATTGCTGAACTGGCGAAAAAACAATCTGTTGATGCAATGCTAATGACCGGCGATAGCTATGACTGCGGTAAAAAAATGGGTTACATGCAGGCCTTTGTGAAGTACGGGCTGCGCAACCTGAAGGAAGGACCGAAGTTTCGCAAGAGCATTGAGAAGTTGCTTAGCGAATAGATTTTGATTTCTTTGTGACAATACTCCACAAAAAATAGCGGCAGCTAACATTCCAGCGTCTATGCTTGATGCAATGGAATGTTACTGTCGTTTTTTTATTAAAAACAACCAATAACAACGAGTTAAACTACTAAGTTTAATCTTATCTTTGTCAGATTTTCCCTTGTTTATGACAGCATTTGGTAAGACAATTAGCGTTTGAGCTTAAGAGAGCTTTGCGATAGCTAGCGGGGCTGGTTACATCTTTGGACATTTATGTAGTGCTCTGGTAGCTGTGAAGCCAGGGGCGGTAGCGTGGATAAATATCCAGGGGGCTGTTTTTATACCAGCATCTTAATAGTAGCCATATATATGATATTCGGAATTAAAAAGTGAAAATACTTGTTACTGGTGGGGCGGGGTTCATTGGATCTGCAGTTGTTCGTCATATAATCAAAAATACCCAGGATGCGGTTGTTAATGTTGACAAACTAACCTACGCCGGTAACCTGGAATCGCTTGCTGAAGTTAATGAAAGCAGTCGGTATCATTTTGAGCATGCGGATATTTGCGATAAAACGGCAATGGAGCGTATTTTTGCTACGCATAAACCTGATGCAGTGATGCACCTTGCGGCCGAAAGCCATGTAGACCGTTCTATTACCGGACCTGCTGACTTCATTGAAACGAATATTGTGGGCACGTATGTGCTGTTGGAGTCCGCGCGTGCCTATTGGTCAACAATGGACGCTGAGATGAAGTCGGCGTTTCGTTTTCATCATATTTCGACGGATGAAGTGTACGGCGATTTGCCGCATCCGGATGAAGTGGCGAGCGGTGCAGAATTACCGATGTTTACAGAAAAAACACCTTATGCACCTAGCAGCCCATATTCTGCATCGAAAGCTTCCAGCGATCATCTGGTTCGCGCCTGGATGCGAACCTATGGATTACCCACGATTGTCACCAACTGTTCAAACAACTATGGACCGTACCACTTTCCTGAGAAATTGATTCCGTTAGTGATCCTTAACGCTCTTGAAGGAAAGGCACTGCCCATTTATGGCAAAGGCGACCAAATCCGTGATTGGTTGTATGTAGAAGATCATGCCCGAGCGCTGTACACCGTTGTGACAGAAGGTCAAATTGGTGAAACCTACAATATCGGTGGCCATAATGAGAAAAAAAATATCGATGTAGTTCATACCATTTGCGATCTTTTGGATGAGATTGTACCAAAAGCGGTTTCGTACAGAGAACAAATCACCTATGTAACTGATCGTCCGGGCCATGATCGCCGCTACGCTATCGATGCAGATAAAATTAGCCGCGAGCTGGGCTGGAAGCCGCGAGAAACCTTTGAAAGCGGGATCCGTAAAACGGTGGAATGGTATCTGCACAATACTCAATGGGTAGATAACGTTAAAAGTGGTGCCTATAAAACCTGGATTGAACAGAATTACGGGGAACGTCAGTAATGAATATTCTGCTTTTTGGGAAAAATGGTCAGGTGGGTTGGGAACTTCAACGAGCATTAGCCCCACTTGGCAATATTATTGCTCTTGATGTTCACTCTAAAGATTACTGTGGTGATTTCAGCAATCCAGAAGGTATTGCTGAAACCGTACGTAAGATACGTCCCGATGTAGTTGTTAATGCGGCGGCACATACCGCTGTAGATAAAGCTGAGTCAGAAGTTGAATTTGCGCAGTTGCTCAATGCTACAAGTGTAGAAGCCATCGCTAAAGCCGCCGCTGAAACTGGAGCGTGGGTGGTACATTATTCAACGGATTACGTTTTCCCAGGTACCGGTGAAACACCGTGGCGTGAAGATGATATTACGGCACCGTTGAATGTTTATGGCGAAACTAAACTGGCTGGTGAGAAGGCGTTACAAGAATACTGTCAGAAACATCTTATTTTCCGTACCAGTTGGGTTTATGCCGGTAAAGGTAATAACTTTGCCAAAACCATGCTACGGCTGGCTAAAGAACGGACAGAACTGTCAGTTATTAACGATCAGTATGGTGCTCCGACAGGTGCGGAGTTGCTGGCGGATTGTACCGCTCATGCTATTCGTATAGCTATTAAAAATCATGAGGTTGCTGGTCTCTATCACCTGGTTGCGAGTGGTGTTACCACATGGCATGACTATGCTGCTTTGGTGTTTGATGAGGCCAGAAAAGCTGGTGTTGAATTAGCAATTAATAAATTGAATGAAGTGCCAACCAATGCTTATCCAACACCTGCTCGCCGACCGAATAATTCTCGTCTAAATACTGAAAAATTCCAGCGTCACTTTGGGCTTGTTCTTCCACAGTGGGAGTCTGGTGTAAAGCGTATGCTGAACGAATTATTTACTACAACAGCAATCTGAACATGATAATAATGCTGCGTAAGCGGGCATTTTGCGCATAAAGAGAAAATGAAATGAAAACGCGTAAAGGTATTATTTTAGCTGGTGGATCGGGCACCCGTTTATATCCAGTAACTATGGCAGTGAGTAAGCAGCTATTGCCTATTTATGACAAGCCGATGATTTATTACCCGCTTTCTACTCTGATGCTGGCTGGTATTCGTGATATTCTGATTATTAGTACCCCGCAGGATACTCCTCGTTTCGAACAACTTCTGGGTGACGGCAGCCAATGGGGGATAAATCTCCAATACAAAATACAACCTACTCCGGATGGACTGGCTCAGGCATTTATCATTGGTGAAGAGTTCATCGGAAATGATGATTGCGCATTAGTATTGGGGGACAACATTTTTTATGGACATGACCTGCCAAAATTAATGGGTGATGCAGTCAATCAAGAAAGTGGGGCAACAGTATTTGCATATCATGTGAACGATCCAGAGCGCTACGGTGTAGTGGAATTCGATAAGAATGGTACCGCTATTAGCCTTGAAGAAAAACCTCTAGAGCCAAAGAGCAATTATGCGGTTACCGGATTATATTTCTACGACAACGATGTCGTGGAAATGGCAAAAAGCTTGAATCCCTCGGCGCGCGGTGAACTGGAAATCACAGATATTAACCGAATTTATATGGAGCAGGGCCGTTTATCTGTAGCAATGATGGGGCGTGGCTATGCGTGGTTGGACACAGGGACACACCAGAGTCTGATCGAAGCCAGTAATTTTATTGCCACCATCGAAGAACGCCAGGGGCTAAAAGTGTCTTGCCCGGAAGAGATAGCTTTTCGTAAGGGGTTTATTGATGTCTCTCAGGTTGAAAAACTGGCAGAGCCTTTATCAAAGAACGATTATGGCAAGTATCTTATAAAAATGGTTAAAGGTTTATAAGAGATGAACGTTATTCAAACAGCAATTCCGGAAGTGTTGATCTTTGAACCGAAAGTGTTTGGAGATGAGCGTGGGTTCTTTTTCGAAAGTTTTAGTCAGAAAATTTTCGAAGAATCGGTTGGGCGTAAAATTACTTTTGTGCAGGATAATCACTCTAAATCGAGAAAAGGAGTGCTTAGAGGGCTGCATTTTCAAAAAGGATCACATGCCCAGGGCAAGTTAGTACGTTGCACGCTTGGTGAGGTATTTGATGTGGCTGTTGATATCCGCAAAAATTCACCGACATTTGGAAAATGGGTTGGCGTACATCTGTCAGCAGAAAATAAGAAGCAACTCTGGATACCTGAAGGTTTTGCACATGGTTTTGTCACACTGAGTGAAACCGCTGAGTTCCTTTATAAAGCAACAAATTATTATGCCCCATCTGCTGAGGGTAGCATATTGTGGAGTGATGAAATAATTGGTATCGAGTGGCCGATTACACAACCTCCAGAACTTTCAGCAAAAGATGCTGTTGCTCCGTCGTTAGAACAAGTTTCATTATCTGAGTAAGAATTACTGTGTCACATCTAATTAAGATTTTCCCATCCAATATTGAATTCTCAGGTGAAGAAGACTCGACAATCCTCGATTCTGCGCTCTCTGCGGGTATACATCTGGAGCACAGCTGTAAAAATGGAGATTGCGGGGTTTGTGAATCTACATTACTTGCCGGAGAAGCGACAGATCCCATGGGCAGGATATATGCACAAGGGGATAAAGTTCTCACCTGCAATTGTAAGCCTAAAAGTAATATACAGTTGCAGGCCCTTTACTATCCAGAATTACAAGGGCAGGTGAAGAAGATCGTACCTTGTAAAGTCAATAGTATCGATCTTGTTTCTGCTGATGTTATGAAGATCACTCTTCGTCTCCCCCCAACTGCTAAAATGAGTTTTCTTCCTGGGCAATATATTAATCTGCAATACAAAGGTGTAACGCGTAGCTATTCTATTGCGAATAGCAATGAAGCAGATGGTATTGAGTTACATATCAGGAATGTTATCAATGGCCAAATGAGTTCATTGATTTTCAATGAGTTACAAGTTAATACTTTGATGCGTATTGAAGGCCCGTGTGGAACTTTTTTCATTAGAGAAAACGATCGCCCAATTATTTTCATCGCCGGTGGTACAGGGTTTGCCCCTGTTAAATCCATGGTTGAGTATTTAGTGAAAAAAACAATCTCTCGCGATATCTATATTTATTGGGGGATGCCATTTGCGAAAGATTTCTATTCGAAAGTTCCTGACGAATGGAGCAGGGATTTTGATCGGATACATTTTATTCCCGTGGTGTCCGGGGATGATCAAACATGGAATGGGCGTAAAGGCTTTGTTCACCAGGCTGTGATGGAAGATTTTGACTCGCTTGAATCGTTTGATATTTATGCATGTGGGTCGCCCATCATGATCGATGTAAGCAAAAAAGACTTTATTTCGAAAAATCTGTCTGTTGATAATTTCTATTCTGATGCTTTTACCGCATCTAAATAATGATAATAGAGGGTTAGGTATGAAAGCGGTAATTCTGGCTGGTGGACTTGGTACCAGATTGAGTGAAGAAACAATAGTAAAACCAAAACCAATGGTTGAGATTGGTGGTAAGCCGATTCTTTGGCATATTATGAAAATGTATTCCGCCCACGGCATTAAAGATTTTATTATCTGTTGTGGATACAAGGGATATGTAATCAAAGAATACTTTGCGAACTATTTTCTGCATATGTCGGATGTAACATTTCATATGGCAGAAAATAGAATGGAAGTTCACCACAAGCGCGTAGAACCGTGGAATGTAACGCTAGTTGATACTGGTGATTCATCTATGACCGGTGGCCGTTTGAAACGTGTGGCTGAGTACGTAAAAGATGATGAAGCGTTTCTGTTTACATATGGCGATGGTGTTGCCGATCTCAATATCAGAGCTACGATCGATTTTCATAAAGCGCATGGCAAAAAAGCAACTCTGACGGCAACGTTCCCTCCTGGACGTTTTGGTGCCCTGGATATCCGTGGCGGCCAGGTTCAATCGTTCCAGGAGAAGCCTAAAGGCGATGGCGCGATGATCAACGGTGGTTTCTTCGTACTAAATCCTTCAGTGATCGATCTTATTGAAAATGATGCGACTACCTGGGAACAGGAACCGTTGATGACATTGGCTAAACAGGGAGAACTCATGGCTTACGAGCATGCAGGGTTCTGGCAGCCGATGGATACACTGCGCGATAAAACGTACCTTGAAGGTTTATGGGAAAAAGGTTCTGCGCCCTGGAAAACATGGGAGTGACTGCATGATTGATAAGAGCTTCTGGCAGGGTAAACGCGTATTCATTACCGGCCATACGGGTTTTAAAGGTAGTTGGCTCTCTCTATGGCTAAGTGAAATGGGAGCAACACTAAAAGGTTACTCCCTTGAGGCCCCGACGAATCCAAGCTTATTTGACACCGCTAATATAAGTAACTTGATGGAATCGGAAATAGGCGATATTCGTGATTTTGATAAATTACGAAATTCTATAGCGTCTTTTAAGCCAGAAATTATTTTTCATATGGCTGCCCAGCCGCTAGTAAGGCTTTCTTATAAAGAACCTATCGAAACCTATTCAACAAACGTGATGGGCACTGTACATTTGCTTGAAGCGGTAAAACAGGTTGGGGGTATTAAGGCTGTAGTCAATATCACCAGCGATAAATGCTATGAAAACCGTGAATGGGTTTGGGGTTACCGCGAAAATGAAGCGATGGGCGGATACGATCCCTACTCCAACAGCAAAGGCTGCGCTGAACTAGTTGCTTCCGCATTTCGTAATTCGTTTTTTAATCCTAAGGATTATGCAAACCATGGCGTTGGCTTGGCCTCGGTTAGGGCGGGTAATGTGATTGGTGGCGGTGATTGGGCAGAAGATCGCTTGATTCCAGATATTTTGCGTTCTTTTGAGAAAAAGAAGCAGGTCGTTATTCGCAATCCTCATTCCATTCGTCCATGGCAACATGTACTTGAACCGCTTTCTGGGTATATCGTGGTGGCACAGAGCCTCTATGTTGAGGGGGCCAAATATTCAGAAGGGTGGAATTTCGGTCCTCGTGAGGAGGATGCAAAAACGGTTGGGTTCATTGTCGACAAAATGGTGACATTATGGGGTGAGGGGGCCAGTTGGCAGTTGGATGGTCAGGATCATCCCCATGAGGCACACTATCTTAAACTGGATTGTTCGAAAGCCCATATGCAATTAGATTGGCACCCTAGATGGGAGCTCGTTGAAACACTTGGTCGTATTGTTAAATGGCATAAAGCATGGATAAACGGAGCAGATATGTTGGAATGCTCGAAACGTGAAATTCATGATTATATGACCACTACCACTTTTAGCTAAAATAGATAAGTACAGGAATTATAGCAATGACAGCAAAAAACCTGCGTGAACAAATATCCAAACTCGTTGCTGAGTATGCCGATGAGGCACTGAGCCCAAAACCATTTAATGCAGGTGTGAGTGTCGTCCCACCTTCAGGGAAGGTTATTGGTGCGAAAGAATTGCAATTGATGGTTGAAGCATCTTTAGATGGATGGCTTACAACGGGTCGTTTTAATGATGCTTTCGAGAAGAAACTCGGTGAGTTTATTGGCGTGCCTCACGTATTAACAACCACTTCAGGCTCATCAGCGAACTTGTTGGCTTTAACAGCATTAACGTCACCGAAACTTGGTGATCGTGCGCTCAAGCCTGGTGATGAAGTTATTACCGTAGCAGCAGGGTTTCCAACCACAGTTAACCCAACAATCCAGAATGGATTGATTCCTGTTTTTGTGGATGTTGATATCCCTACTTATAATGTTGACGCTTCACTTATTGAAGCCGCAGTGAGTGAAAAATCAAAAGCGATTATGATCGCCCATACACTGGGTAATACGTTTGATTTAACGGAAGTGCGCCGTATTGCTGATAAGTATAATCTTTGGCTTATCGAAGACTGCTGCGATGCGCTCGGATCTACTTATGATGGTCAAATGGTCGGTACTTTTGGTGATATTGGTACTGTGAGTTTCTATCCTGCACACCATATCACAATGGGAGAAGGCGGGGCTGTCTTTACCAAATCAGGCGAATTAAAGAAACTGATTGAATCCTTCCGTGACTGGGGACGTGATTGTTATTGTGCACCAGGTTGCGATAATACCTGTGGTAAACGTTTTGGACAGCAACTGGGTTCTCTGCCGTTCGGATACGACCATAAATATACCTACTCTCATTTGGGTTATAACCTGAAAATTACGGATATGCAGGCTGCATGTGGCCTGGCACAATTAGAACGTGTTGAAGAGTTCGTACAAAAACGCAAAGAGAACTTTGCATATCTCAAGCAAGGTTTGCAATCCTGTGCTGAGTTTCTTGAGTTACCGGAAGCCACAGAGAAATCTGACCCATCCTGGTTTGGTTTCCCGATCACTCTTAAAGAAACGAGTGGCGTTGAACGTATCGATTTAGTTAAGTTTCTTGATGAAGCCAAAATCGGTACCCGTCTGTTATTCGCAGGTAATCTGACTCGTCAACCGTATTTTGCGAATGTGAAGTACCGAGTAGTGGGTGAGTTAACAAATACAGATCGCATAATGAATCAAACCTTCTGGATTGGTATTTACCCAGGACTAACTACTGAGCATTTGGACTACGTAGTTAGCAAATTTGAAGAGTTCTTTGGTCTGAATTTCTAATTTTTGAGGGAGGGGAATGAATTCCCCTTTAACTATATGAAAATTCTCGTCATGGGAGCATTTGGATATCTTGGTTCACAACTTATGTCTTACTTTGAAAGCCAACATTCGGTAGTTGGTTTGGCAAGGAAGAAAAAAAGTGGGGATTACAGAAAAAATATTATTTATACTACAGATAGTGAGTGGGTTGAAAAGATTATAAAATTTAAGCCCGACATTGTTGTTAATACTGCTGCTTGCTATGGAAGAAATAACGAATCAGCATCTGTGCTTTTGGAAAGCAATATTCTCTTGCCTATCAAAGTAATAGAGTCCATTACATCATTTAATTCTGTTTTTATAAATTGTGGTACATCATTACCACAAGATGTAAATCTATATGCGTACACGAAACAAAAATTGCCTGAAATTGCACGGGTAATTATAAATAAGACAGATAATAAGTTTTTAGAATTGAAGTTAGAGCATTTTTTTGGTGCTTTTGATGGAGATGGTAAATTTACAAGTATGGTTATAAGAAGTTGCTTAAATAACAAAGCTATAAAATTGACTTCAGGGTCACAAAAGAGAGATTTTATATACATTAAAGATCTGCTATCCGCATTTGACTGCATTTTAAATCATATCCATGAGTTTCCGAAGTTTCACACAATAGAAGTAGGAAGCGGCGAGGCTGTATCTATTCGCGAATATGTTGAGACCGTCCAAAGAATTACTAAAAGTTGTTCTGAAATTGAGTTCGGTGCAGTGGAACAAAGAGAGAATGAGTTAATGTATAGCTGTGCTAATGTAACAGAGCTTAAGAAAATAGGCTGGCAAAGAGAGTATTCTCTAGTTAACGCAATATCTGAAATAGTTGAGAAGGAAAAATAATGAAACTTTTAATTACTGGGGGCTGTGGTTTTCTTGGGAGTAATTTGGCCTCTTATGCCATTAACCAAGGATTTGAGGTCATTGTATTTGATAATTTATCACGCAAAGGTGCGATAAATAATTTACAGTGGCTTTCTTCATTAGGAAAATTTGATTTTGTACATGGTGATATTCGAAATAAAAATGATGTTACAAGATTAATTACTAAGTATATGCCAGATAGCTGTTTCCATCTGGCAGGACAGGTGGCAATGACCACATCCATTGATAACCCTTGCATGGATTTTGAAATTAATACAGGTGGTACATTAAACTTATTAGAGGCAGTAAGGCAGTATCAGCCAAGATGTAACATAATTTATTCATCTACGAATAAAGTATATGGAGATCTGGAGCAGTATGAATACAGGGAAACTGAAACTAGGTATACCTGTACTGATAGACCCAATGGGTTTGATGAGACAACCCAGCTAGATTTTCATTCGCCTTATGGATGTTCTAAAGGTTCTGCAGACCAATATATGCTTGATTATGCGAGGATTTTTGGCTTAAACACGGTAGTGTTCAGACATTCATCCATGTATGGTGGTAGACAATTTGCTAGCTATGATCAGGGTTGGGTTGGTTGGTTTTGCCAAAAAGCAGTTGAAATAAAAAAAGGTATTACTAAACCCTTTACTATTTCTGGGAACGGCAAACAAGTCAGAGATGTATTACATGCTGAAGATATGATTTCATTGTATTTTACGGCTCTAGCTAATGTGTCAAAAATTAGAGGTAATGCCTTTAATGTGGGAGGGACTATTGCTAACAGTCTGTCTTTACTTGAACTCTTCAAATTACTTGAAGAGTATAGCGAAATAGAAATGAAATATACAAATTTACCTGTGAGAGAGAGTGATCAGCGAGTTTTTGTTGCCGATATTACAAAAATTAGCAATGCAATTGGTTGGGCCCCAAATGTCTCTGCAACAGATGGTGTCCACAAGATGTATGATTGGACAAGTACCATCTGATATATTGCCCGTGAAGGCGGGCATGATTTAATATACATTAATCTTCATGGGATATATAAGTTGAAACCATTATGAGAGTATTGAGGTTGGCTAATGTTCCAAAACACCTTATTATTGCTGCTTCTTCTTGGTTATCAAAAATAATAATCGCAAGTGTTCAGTTAGTAAGTATAAAATTTTTACTGGAAATATTAGGAGAAGAATCATACGCAATATTTACACTTTTAACTGGTTTATTAATTTGGTTTAGCATTGCAGATATTGGTGTTGGCAGTAGCTTACAGAATTATATATCTGAGTTGAGAGTAAAGAATGAATCGTATGATTCATATATTAAAGCTGCAATACACATCTTATTCGCATCCTTAATTATATTTTCTGGCACATTGTTTTTACTGTCAGGCAAAGTGTCATCTCTATATCTATCTTCATTTAGCTATGAGATGAAAAATGGTTTGGCTACCCCTTTTTTTATAGCAAGTGTAATATTTATAACTGTCGGGATTGGGAATGTAGTATATAAGATATTATTTGCTGAACAATTGGGATGGAAAGCAAACGCAATTAATGCGGCATCTTATATGTTGGGGTTGCTCGGTGTTTTTCTCATACGCTACTTGAATTTGAATGCAAACATTACAACTTCTTTAATAGCATTATATGCACCTGTTGCCTTGCTACCAATTCTATACACACTATATCGATATATAAAAATTATAAAGATTGACGTAAGTCTTGATAATTATAAGTCTTTATTATCACGCTCTACTGGTTTCCTAATGTTTTCGTTTTTATCAATATTGGTACTACAGGCTGATTATATTGTTATCTCACAGAAATTATCTGCTACAGATATTGTTAAATATACAGTAACGATGAAGATTTTTGGTTTGGTATTTTTTATTTATACGGCTGTATTACAGGCTTTATGGCCATTATGTGCCGAACTACGAGTTAAAATGCAATGGGAGAAGCTAAATAAATTAGTGTTTATTAATGTTTTTGGTGGGGTTCTTTTTATTAGTTGTAGCACTTTATTCATTTTTATTTTTAAAAGTTATATTTATAGCATCATAGCTAAAAATATTGATTACCGTATTAGTGGTATGGCGTTTGTCTTACTTGCAGTATATTTTAGTCTTCGCGTCTGGTGTGATACATTTGCTATGTTACTTCAAAGTATGAACCAATTAAGAATTCTTTGGTTCATAGTTCCTTGCCAGGCTTTGATCGGTGGAGCGGCTCAATGGATTCTGGCTGGAAGTTATGGGATTGTCGGCATTTTATGGGGGCTGATTATTTCATTTGCATTAACAGTTTTTTGGGGGTTGCCTGTGTACTATATATATAAAATTAAAGGTTTAGCGTAACATGAAAGTATCTTTTTGTATTCCAACATATAATAGATCACAATTCGTTGATGAGCTTTTATATAGTATTAGTAATCAGCTACCTCATTCATTAAATATTGAAGTATGCATTTCAGATAATGCATCAACAGATAACACTAGAGAATCTATAGATATTTGGAGGAGTAAATATAATTTCCCAATTATATTTCAACAGCATACAGAGAACATTGGCCCAGACAGAAACTATTTAGCCGCTGTTAATATGGGTACTGGTGATTACTGCTGGATATTTGGCAGTGATGACCTTCTGGCAAATAATGCACTTGCATTGATGGAAAAAAAACTAGCTGATGGTTTTGATATTTATTTATGTGATAGAAAGGAGTTTGATATTTCTATGACAAAGGTATCTAATCCGCATAGGCGATGGATATCAGGAGGAAGCAGATTATTTTATTTTAGAAATGATTCTGATTATATCGAATATTTTAATAAGTGTAATTCAGTTGGTGGTGTATTTAGCTATTTAAGTTCAATTATAGTTAAAAAAGAGAAATGGTCTAATGTGAAATTTGATGATTCTTATATAGGAACAGCTTATTCCCATGTATTTATTTTATTAAATATAATCAATAACCCACATGCAACCTTACAATATATATCGAAACCACTAGCTTATTGTCGAGGTGATAATGATACTTTCGAGAGTAATGGGAGAGCTCGTCGAATCAAAATCGATTTTATAGGTTACTTAAAGTTGAGAAAAGATTTATATAGCGCTAATAAGGACATTTTCTCCTCATTTGGAACTGTGTTATTGAAAGAGCGCCCATGGTTTTACACTTCTTTGGCTATGGCGTGTTACGGTAATGCCTCAGATCGATCTGAACTAGCTGCTTTCTATAAGACGTTAGGTTATCCAAAGATAGCTACATATTTTTTGTTTAAATTCAAAAGCCTTGCTTCTTCTTTTAAGAAATTTAAATTAATAAAAGAATTAGTTAAAAAAATATTTGCATAGTATTGTATACATTAATCATAAATCTTTTATATAACGATGAGAAATGATTATGGTGTTAATCGTTTGGGTGCTTGTCATTGGTTTATATTTTACTTGTGGAATAATTTATCTACAGTTTCCCTTTTTATCGCCCTTAGGTGCATTGGCTTACCCCGATACTGTAAATGATGTGTTATATGTGGCAGCAATAGGTATTGTTGGAGCTTTTATTGGTTATCTTACTTTTTTAAAAATAAGGCTGATCGAAATTAAAGATTTTGATAACACAAATTTTATATGTTTTTGTTCCTTTTGCTTCATTATCTTTGCATCTGTTGTGTTCTCTTTAGGGGTTGCATCATATGGTGGATATATCTCTTTTCTGCATACATCATACACTCCTATTTATGAGGGTAGCGCAGCGAATGAGACTAGGGACGTGCTGATATCTACAGCTGGGTTATTATCTATTTACGCTCTTTTGACAAGTGTGCGTGTAAAATTAAAAATGGTCACCAGATCTAACAAAATAATAATCTTGATATCTTTGATTATATTAGTATCCATATTCATACAAGGACGGAGAGAAAATCTAATATTGCTTTTATTGTGCTTTATATCACATTATCTATTTATTAATAAAATAAATGTAAGGCGTGTTATTAATATTTTCTCTATTGTTTCTATCATGCTTTTTGTCGCAGGGTTTGGTTTATATTTGCGTGAGAGTTCTTCAACATCAGGTGGAAGTGTTTTGACTGCAATACCATTTGCTATCATGTATGAAACACACTTTTCATTAGCTACGTTAGCCAATGAAGTTAGAACTCATTTGCACAATAATTTGCCCTATGGGGGAGTTCTGGAACTATTTTCACCTGTGCTTTTTATTATACCAGCATTTATATATAATATATTTGGTTTAGACAAACAGTCTTTGTTTGAAAATAGTGAAGTACGATTTTATGAAGATAAAGGTGGTCAGTTTATATTTACTGAAGCATTTCATTCATTGGGTTTTTTAGGTGTGTTTCTTCACGGATTAATACTCGGAATTATGTTGGTTATTTTTTACAGAATAGCAAAAAAAAATGGTCTGATAATTTATCAATTCCCAATTGTTTCATTGATTTTTGTGGCAATGAGGAAAGATCTAACTTATGGTGTGAAATATATTTCATTATTATTAATATGTATGGTGATTTTCTATTTCATTTATAAACTGCTTCCACTAAAAAAAATGGTTAGTAACTGAAATGTATAAAGTACTTTTTATCAGTGCCTTTCATCCTGGGGCTAAAGGAACGATTGGTGCAGGAGAGGCAATTTGTGGCGATAATTTAAAAAGGCATATTAGGAATGGCAGTGAAGTCGATGTTATTGTAATTGCACCATCATCTCAATATGAAAACCCCGAGATAAAATCATTATGTCATACATATGAATTAATGAATGTGGGGAAAAGAGAATATTTTAATGGAGTGCGTTTTAATCTTAAACATAAATCTTTTGTAGCGCCGTGGTTTTTTACTAGAGTTAGTGAAGAGCTAGTCGATCGTGTGAAATATAAAATGTCACATAAAAAATATGATATGATTTGGCTTGATTTTCCTTCTGTCTTAGGCTTGGTAAAACATATCTCACATGATAATATCGTTTACTTTGCACATGACGTTGTGTCCCAAAGAACCAGCCGCTCTTTAACTAAACGCCCGATCAACTCAACAATCTTAAGAATTGAATCTGATCTATTTAAAAGATTAAAGTCTATAATAACAATGTCTAAAAAAGATAGTGAATTAATTCAGGCTATGAATTATAAAGGACAGGTTAGTGTTGCCGACCTTGGTATTCAAAAGGTGGGGGAGGTTTTCAATTCTGTCCCGATTGAACGTGTAGTTTCTGAGTTTGGCAAAAATAAAAATATTATCTTTTTTGGTAATATGAAACGTTCCGAAAATCATTGGTCCATAGTATGGTTTGTCTTTTTTGTTTTTTTTAAACTGATTAAGCAACAGCCAAATCTCCATCTTTGGATTTTAGGTTTAGGTCCGCGGCCAATACTTAAGATTATCGGTAAATGTGTTCCACATGTACATGTGATTGGAGCTGTATCTGATCCAACGTTGGCCTTTCAGAAGGCAGATTTAAGCGTGGCTCCATTATTATATGGTGCTGGCGTTAAAATTAAGGTTCTTCAAATGCTTGACGCTGGCGCGAGGGTCGTTGCTACAGACGTGGGGGCTGAGGGTATTCAGCAGCATGAAAATCTTTATGTGGTTGATAAATTCAGTATTGGAAATAAAATATTAGAATTGTTGGATTAGCCGAAATATGTTTTCATTTACATTAATTGTACCAACCTATAATGCTGGTGAAAGGTGGAAAGAGTGGTTTGTGGCTCTACAGAAACAAACTCTACAGCCATCTGAGCTAATTGTCATAGACTCCTCATCAATTGATAATACTAGAGAGATAGCATTCGAGTTTGACTGCAAATTAATCAAAATTCCTTCCAGTGAATTTAATCATGGTGGGACTAGAAATAGAGCGTTATCTCAAGCTAGTGACAGTGAGTTAATAGTTTTTTTAACTCAAGATGCAATTTTTGATAATGAAGATGCACTAGCTAACATGATCGAAGTATTTCAGGATCCAGACGTCGCCGCTGTTTGCGGAAGACAAATCCCGCATCTTGACGCTAATCCTTTGGCAGTACATGCCCGTAATTTTAACTACGGTTCAACATCACAAATTAAGAGTAAGTCAGATATAAAAAACTTTGGTATTAAAACCGTATTTATGTCGAATTCTTTTGCAGCTTACCGTCGTTCTGTTTTTGAAAAATTAGGCGGGTTTCCTGAGCATACGATCCTAGCTGAGGATATGTTTATGGCTGCTAAGATGATTCAAGCAGGCTACAAAGTGGCTTATTGTGGAACGGCCGTTGTGAGGCATTCTCATAATTATAGCCCGCGAGAAGAATTCCAACGATATTTTGATACGGGTGTTTTCCATGCTTGTAATCCCTGGATTCAACAGGATTTTGGCGGTGCCGGAGGGGAAGGCTCGCGTTTTGTTAAATCAGAGATTTGTTTTCTTCTTAAAAAAGCACCTTTATGGATCCCAAGAGCATTATTGACAACGTTCGCTAAGTTACTTGGTTATAAGTTAGGAAAACGCTGGCAATCACTTCCCTTACCGCTATGCCGGTTTTTAAGTATGTATAAGAGTTATTGGAATAATTTTAAACGCTCTGAATCAAAAGAGATAAGATAAATGTCAGTTCTTCCCGTAATTATGGCTGGTGGCACCGGTAGTCGCTTGTGGCCGTTGTCCCGCGAACATCATCCGAAGCAATTCCTTAGCATTGAGGGTAAATTATCAATGCTGCAGAATACCATTATGCGATTGGCTCCACTTTCAGTTGAAGCGCCGGTGGTCATTTGCAATGATAAACATCGCTTTCTTGTGGCTGAGCAGCTTCGTGCCATTGATAAACTCGCGAATAATATTATTTTGGAGCCTGTTGGGCGTAATACAGCTCCGGCCATAGCACTTGCTGCGTTTTGTTCACTCCAGAATTCCGATGGCGAAGACCCTCTCTTGTTAGTTCTTGCTGCAGATCATGTCATTCGCGACGAAGAAGCTTTTATTCAGGCCATTAAACAGGCTGAGCCTCTCGCGGAGCAAGGTAAACTTGTAACTTTCGGTATCGTTCCTACGCAGGCTGAAACTGGTTATGGTTATATACTCCGGGGCGAGGCAATTGGGGATGATGCTTTTACTGTAGCAGAGTTTGTGGAAAAACCAGATTTTGATACGGCCTGTCACTACCTTGCGTCCGGGAAGTATTACTGGAACAGTGGAATGTTTTTATTCCGAGTAAGTTCCTATTTGAACGAATTAAAAAAATTATCACCTGATATATATAGTGCCTGTGAGAAAGCTGTAGGCCATATCAATCCCGATCTTGACTTCATCCGTATTAATAAAGAGGCATTCAGTTTGTGCCCGAGTGATTCTATCGATTATGCGGTTATGGAGCATACCCATCATGCAGTAGTTGTACCTATGAGTGCTGGCTGGTCGGACGTTGGTTCCTGGTCTTCACTTTGGGATATTTCAGAAAAAGATCAGCAGCGCAATGTCTTACATGGCGACGTTTTTACACATAACAGTAAAGATAACTACATCTACTCTGAAAACTCATTTATCAGTACTGTAGGAGTAAGTAATCTTGTTATTATTCAGACTGCTGATGCTTTATTGGTTTCGAGTAAAGATTCGGTTCAAGATGTCAAAAAAATCGTAGATTATCTGAAAAATAACAACAGAACCGAATATAAGCAACATTTAGAAGTTTTCCGCCCTTGGGGAAAATATAACGTAATTGATAGCGGTGACAATTATTTGGTCAAACGAATAAGTGTTAAGCCCGGTGAAAAATTTGTCGCGCAGATGCATCAGCATCGAGCAGAACACTGGATAGTGGTATCTGGAACCGCCCGCGTTACTAAGGGGGAGCAGACATTTATCGTGTCGGAGAACGAGTCAACATTTATACCACTTAACACTATTCATGCGCTAGAAAACCCAGGGGTTGTCCCATTGGAGCTAATTGAAATCCAATCAGGTACCTATCTTGGTGAGGATGATATTATTCGTTTAGAGCAGCGTTCAGGATTTCTGGAGGAAGGGACTGATGAACACAGTTTGTAATAGCCACGATGTAATTAACACCTCAGGTATCGCTTTTGGAACCAGTGGTGCTCGTGGTCTGGTGACCGATTTTACACCGACCGTATGCGCTGCTTTCACCGTTTCGTTTGTGGCTGTTATGCAGCAACGTTTTTCTTTCGATGCAATAGCGCTGGCAATAGACAATCGACCAAGCAGCTATGCTATGGCCCAGGCTTGTGCCGCAGCATTGGCCGATAAAGGCATCAATGCGATTTTCTACGGTGTTATTCCAACACCAGCCTTAGCGCTTCAGTCTATGGCAGATAAAATTCCAGCGATTATGGTGACAGGTAGCCACATACCTTTTGATCGTAATGGATTGAAGTTCTACCGTCCTGATGGCGAAATTACAAAAGCTGATGAGCTAGCAATTCTGAATACTCAAGCTACATGTAATCAACTAGTGCTTGAAGAATTGTCTGTTTCACCAGTTGCTGCTGAAAATTACATTTCACGCTATCTTTCTCTGTTCCCTACACCGTTTTTGAAGAGAAAGCGTATTGGTATTTATGAGCACTCAAGTGCTGGGCGCGATCTTTATAAACCTTTATTTAAAGCTTTAGGTGCTGAAGTTATCAGTCTGGATCGGAGTGATAGCTTCGTACCTATAGATACTGAAGCGGTAAGCGAAAAGGATAGAGCGAAAGCACTTAAATGGGTAAAGGATTTTGAATTGGATGCCATCTTTTCTACTGACGGAGATGGAGATCGACCTTTAATTTCTGATGAGAAAGGGCAGTGGTTGAGAGGGGATATTTTAGGACTGTTGTGTTCGCTTGCCTTATCTGTAGATGCTGTTGCTATTCCTGTGAGTTGTAATAGTGTCATATCTTCCGGTCATTACTTTAAACATGTAGAACTTACTAAGATTGGTTCACCCTATGTTATAGCTGCGTTTTCTGAATTATCGCAGAGCTATGACCGTATTGCCGGGTTTGAAGCTAACGGAGGTTTCTTATTAGGAAGTGATGTCACTATTAATGGTGAAGTTTTATCAGCATTGCCGACTCGTGATGCACTATTACCAGCGATTATGCTTCTTTACAGTAGTAGAGAGAAAAATATTAGCAGTCTTGTTGAACAACTTCCCCGCAGGTACACCCATTCTGACCGATTACAGAATATCTGCTTTGAAAAGAGCCGAAAACTAATTGATATGGGAGCTGTAAATCAGCAATCATTGCTCAATAGTATTGGTTTACAAGATGAAATAGCTGTCTCTGTAGATATCACTGATGGGATAAGAATTACGCTTGGTAGTGGGAGTATTGTGCATTTACGACCTTCAGGGAATGCACCTGAGTTGCGTTGTTATGCCGAGGCGAATTCATTGGTAATTGCTCAAGATATTGTAGAAACTGTTCTGGTTCGTATCAGGGATGAAAGCTAAGATTTTCTAAATTTATCTCGAAGCATGTTCAAAAGAACAGTGATTTTATCTTGTTTTTTATACCCATTTAGAGGGTGAGGGTTAAATGGATAATATTGATAATAAGTATAATCCACAGTTGTGTAAGCTTTTTTTAGCCATATCTGATTTGGTCTTTTTTAATGTGGCGCTATGGCTGTCATTAGGTTGTGTATATTTAATTTTTGATGAAGTTCAGCGTTTTGTTCCACAAGAACAGCTGGATACACGATTTATCTCCCACTTCATTTTATCTATAGTATGTGTGGGATGGTTTTGGATTCGATTACGGCATTATACGTATCGCAAGCCATTCTGGTATGAGTTGAAAGAAATTTTTCGTACCATTGTTATTTTTGCTGTATTTGACCTGGCTTTAAGCGCCTTTTCTAAGTGGCAATTTTCACGGTATGTCTGGGTTTTTTGCTGGACATTTGCGCTTGTATTGGTGCCATTCTTCCGTGTACTTACAAAGCATTTGCTTAACAAACTTGGAATCTGGAAGAAGAAAACCATCATTCTCGGAAGTGGCCAAAATGCACTCGGAGCATACAGTGCTCTTCAGAGTGAAGAGATGATGGGATTTGATGTTGTTGCTTTCTTTGATACTGATGCAATTCATTCTGAGATTAATGGGTTACCAATAATAAAAGAAGATAAAGAAATCTGGAGTTTGAATCGTACAGGTGATATTCATTATATTCTTGCCTATGAATATACTGAGTTAGATAAAACACAATTTTGGCTTCGTGAGTTATCAAAGCATCATTGCCGATCAGTAACTGTGGTTCCTTCTTTTCGCGGATTGCCATTGTATAATACAGATATGTCCTTTATTTTTAGCCATGAAGTTATGCTGTTAAGGATACAGAACAATCTTGCAAAGCGTACCTCCCGTTTCCTTAAACGAACATTTGACATCGTTTGTTCAATATTAATTCTATTAGTGGCATCACCCCTTATGATTTATCTTTGGTATAAAGTTACCCGAGATGGAGGTCCAGCGATTTACGGCCATCAACGCGTAGGGCGGAATGGTAAATTATTTCCGTGTTATAAATTTCGTTCAATGGTGATGAATTCGCAAGAAGTATTGAAAGATCTTCTGGATAAAGATCCCGATGCGAGAGCTGAGTGGGAAAAAGATTTTAAACTTAAAAATGATCCTCGCATTACTCCTGTTGGGCGTTTTATTCGAAAAACAAGTCTTGATGAATTACCCCAACTGTTCAATGTATTAAAAGGTGAGATGAGTTTGGTTGGGCCACGCCCAATCATTTCGGATGAACTTGAACGGTATTGTGATGATGTTGACTATTATTTGATGGCAAAACCAGGAATGACAGGTCTGTGGCAAGTTAGTGGTCGCAATGATGTGGACTATGAAACGCGTGTGTATTTTGACTCCTGGTATGTCAAGAACTGGACACTCTGGAATGATATTGCCATTTTGTTTAAGACAGTGAAGGTTGTTTTACATCGAGACGGCGCGTATTGAGTCTCGTTAGACATGGCTGATTACTACCCAAAAGGAAGCACTGGTACATCAATTACTACCTTCCTGCCTTGCCTCTGAGTTAACATGCTATTCACTTAAGCCCCCGGAGTTTGTCCCGGTGGGTAACCACACCTGACAGGAGTATGTAATGTCCAAGCAACAGATCGGCGTCGTCGGTATGGCAGTGATGGGGCGCAACCTGGCGCTCAACATCGAAAGCCGTGGTTATACCGTCTCCGTTTTCAACCGCTCCCGTGAAAAAACCGAAGAAGTGATTGCCGAGAACCCAGGCAAGAAACTGGTGCCTTACTACACGGTAAAAGAGTTTGTTGAATCCCTCGAAACGCCTCGTCGTATCCTGTTAATGGTGAAAGCGGGAGCAGGTACAGACGCTGCCATTGATTCCCTGAAGCCGTATCTGGACAAAGGCGATATCATTATTGATGGCGGTAACACCTTCTTCCAGGACACCATTCGTCGTAATCGTGAACTGTCGGCCGAAGGCTTTAACTTCATCGGTACCGGCGTGTCCGGTGGTGAAGAGGGCGCACTGAAAGGGCCTTCTATCATGCCTGGTGGCCAGAAAGAGGCTTACGAACTGGTCGCGCCAATTCTGACCAAAATCGCAGCTGTTGCCGAAGATGGTGAGCCATGTGTAACCTATATTGGCGCCGATGGTGCGGGCCACTATGTGAAGATGGTCCACAACGGTATTGAATACGGTGACATGCAGTTGATTGCTGAAGCCTACTCTCTGCTGAAAGGTGGTTTGAACCTGTCTAACGAAGAGCTGGCGACCACCTTCACCGAGTGGAACGAAGGTGAATTAAGCAGCTACCTGATTGACATCACCAAAGATATCTTCACTAAAAAGGATGAAGACGGTAAATATTTGGTTGATGTGATCCTGGATGAAGCGGCGAACAAAGGTACCGGTAAATGGACCAGCCAAAGTTCTCTGGATCTTGGGGAACCCCTGTCTCTGATCACTGAGTCTGTATTCGCTCGTTACATCTCCTCCCTTAAAGACCAGCGTGTTGCTGCATCTAAAGTGCTGTCTGGTCCGCAGGCTAAACTGGCTGGTGATAAAGCAGAGTTCGTTGAGAAAGTACGTCGCGCTCTGTACCTGGGCAAAATCGTCTCCTATGCGCAGGGTTTCTCTCAACTGCGCGCTGCGTCTGACGAGTACAACTGGGATCTGAATTACGGTGAAATCGCGAAGATCTTCCGCGCAGGCTGTATCATTCGCGCTCAGTTCCTGCAGAAGATCACCGATGCTTATGCTGAAAACAAAGGCATCGCAAATCTGCTGTTGACTCCTTACTTCAAAAACATCGCTGACGAATATCAGCAGGCGCTGCGTGATGTAGTGGCTTATGCTGTGCAGAATGGTATCCCGGTACCGACGTTCTCTGCCGCCGTAGCATACTATGACAGCTACCGTTCTGCGGTATTGCCGGCGAACCTGATTCAGGCTCAGCGTGACTACTTCGGTGCACACACCTATAAACGCACTGATAAAGAAGGTGTGTTCCACACCGAATGGCTGGATTAATCTGATTTAACCCAACCGTAAATGCAGGCCCGGAGCGCTCCTCCGGGCTTTTTTATGGGCAAAAAACGGCATTCGGCTTGGTCTGATAGGCCTTACAGTTATAAATCACGATATAATGATTGCATGCTGATCCGATACGACAACGTTGGGTCTAACGATGGTGACACGTTCACCCTTAAATGTTTAACCGGAAGAAGTTGCAGAGCGAATGAAGATAACTATCTCAGGAACAGGTTACGTAGGCCTGTCGAACGGCATTCTGATCGCCCAGCACCATGAAGTGGTTGCCCTGGATATCGTTCAGTCTAAAGTCGACATGCTGAATCAGAAAAAATCGCCGATTGTTGATAAAGAGATCGAAGAGTATCTGGCCACGAAACCGCTGAATTTCCGTGCGACAACCGATAAGAATGATGCTTACCGCGATGCTGACTACGTTATTATCGCCACCCCGACTGATTACGACCCGAAAACCAACTACTTCAACACCTCCAGTGTGGAATCAGTAATCCGCGATGTTGTTGAAATTAATCCAAATGCAGTGATGGTCATAAAATCTACCATTCCGGTGGGCTTTACGAATTCCATTAAGGAGCAGTTGGGTATCGACAATATCTTTTTTTCGCCGGAGTTTTTGCGTGAAGGCCGTGCGCTATACGACAACCTGCATCCGTCTCGTATCGTAATTGGTGAGCGTTCCGAGCGCGCCGAGCGTTTTGCTGCACTGCTACAGGAAGGGGCCGTGAAGAAAGATATTCCGACCCTGTTTACCGACTCTACCGAAGCCGAAGCTATTAAGCTTTTCGCCAACACTTATCTTGCGCTGCGCGTAGCCTATTTTAACGAGCTGGACAGCTATGCAGAGAGTCTGGGGCTGAATTCGCGTCAGATTATTGAAGGAGTATGCTTGGATCCGCGTATCGGCAACCATTACAACAACCCATCATTCGGTTACGGTGGCTACTGCCTGCCGAAAGATACTAAGCAGTTGTTGGCTAACTATGCTTCAGTACCGAATAATATTATTGGCGCGATTGTTGATGCTAACCGTACGCGTAAAGATTTTATTGCTGACTCTATCCTCGCCCGTAAGCCGAAGGTGGTAGGGGTGTATCGCCTGATTATGAAGAGTGGTTCTGATAACTTCCGTGCATCTTCCATTCAGGGAATAATGAAACGGATTAAAGCTAAGGGTGTGCCCGTTATTATTTATGAACCCGTCATGAAAGAGGATGAGTTCTTCCGTTCTCGAGTGATACGTGACTTAGATGCCTTTAAGAATGAAGCAGATATTATTATTTCTAACCGTATGACGCCGGAACTGGATGATGTCGCCGAAAAGGTGTACACGCGAGATCTGTTTGGCAATGATTAAATATCGTTTCTGTAAAAAAGGCCTTTTGAAAGGCCTTTTATTACATTAAACCAGACTGCAATTATACTTTGTAGAAATCACGATACCAGTCAACAAAGTTTTTCACGCCATTTTTAACTGTTGTTTCGGGTTTAAAACCAATAATCTCATACAGTGCTTTAGTATCTGCGCTGGTTTCCAGTACGTCGCCAGGCTGTAGTGGCAGCATATTTTTAGCGGCTTCAATACCAAGGGCATCTTCCAGTGCCTTGATGTAATCCATCAGTTCAACTGGTGAACTATTTCCAATATTGTATACGCGATAGGGCGCAATGCTTGTTGCCGGGGTTCCGGTCTCAACGGTCCATTGTGCGTCAACCTGCGGAATGATGTCCTGCAAGCGAATAATTGCCTCTGCGATATCATCAATATAGGTAAAATCACGCTTCATTTTTCCGAAGTTATACACGTCAATACTTTTACCTTCGAGCATTGCTTTGGTGAACTTAAAGAGCGCCATATCAGGGCGACCCCATGGACCGTATACAGTAAAGAAGCGCAGGCCTGTTGTAGGTAGTCCGTACAGGTGCGAATACGTGTGTGCCATTAGTTCATTAGCTTTTTTGGTCGCGGCATACAGAGAAACGGGATGGTCGACCGAATCATCCGTAGAAAAAGGCATTTTGCGGTTCAGGCCGTATACTGAACTGGAGGAGGCATAGAGCAAATGTTGTACTTTATTATGCCGACAACCTTCAAGCACGTTCAGAAAGCCAGTAAGGTTAGAGTCAGCATAGGCGTGCGGGTTTTCGAGCGAATAACGTACGCCAGCCTGTGCGGCAAGATGTATTACACGGTCAAAATGCTCGCTTGAAAAAAGCTCAGCCATCGTGTCCCGATCGGCTAAATCAATTTTATGAAAATTGAAACCGGGTTGCGCCAGTAAATCCAGACGAGCTTGTTTAAGGTTCACGTCGTAATAGTCGTTAAGATTATCAGTACCGACGACTTGGTGGCCTGCCTTCAGGAGGCGCTTGCTAACGTGGAAGCCGATAAAACCAGCGGCTCCCGTAACCAGAAATTTCATTTTTTGTTCCTCTTTCAGGCTAAATTATAGCCAGGTGCCAGCAGGCA
The DNA here is from genome assembly GCF_030333105.1 of Citrobacter sp. Cm038. Taxonomy (NCBI): domain Bacteria; kingdom Pseudomonadati; phylum Pseudomonadota; class Gammaproteobacteria; order Enterobacterales; family Enterobacteriaceae; genus Citrobacter; species Citrobacter sp. Cm038. Next base: position 440,600 of record NZ_JAOWGO010000016.1, read on the forward strand.
CCACAAAACAAGAATGATACCGTTAGATGGCAAGAAAGATAATCGTTAAGTGTCATTACGCCAACCTCTGTTTTGGTGATGAAAAACATATTCATGACGTGAATTTGTTGATTAATCAGATTATTCCTCAATAACGGGCATCTGAACGTTGATGTTAATGATTTCCTGAGTAACTTTTTCTGTGATGATTAAAATACCAATCAAAATCCTGTAAACAATCTGCGATTTTTATCAATAATCCTATGGCATTACCCGTATATATGACTACACTATTTCCAGTTTCGGTTTTTCCTCATTTAGGGTATTTATGTCTGTGGGCGATAACAACACATCCGGGCGCAGTAACGATCCGGAACAGATTGATTTGATTGATTTAGTAGTGCAGTTGTGGCGTGGCAAAGTGACGATTATTGTTTGTGTGATTGTTGCGGTTGCGCTGGCGGCTGGCTATCTGATGATTGCTAAAGAAAAATGGACTTCGACAGCAATTATTACTCAGCCGGATGTTGGTCAGATTGCGACCTACAATAACGCATTCAACGTTATATATGGTAACAGTGCGCCAAAAGTAACAGATCTTCAGATGGATGTGGTTGGTCGTTTTAGTACGTCTTTCTCTGCGTTAGCCGAAACACTCGATAACCAGGAAAAACCAGAAAAATTGACCATTGAGCCGTCGGTTAAAGGTCAGCAGCTGCCGCTGGCGGTTTCTTATGTAGGTAATTCAGCAGAAAATGCGCAGCGTCAGCTGTCTGAATACATTCAACAAACTGATGAAAAAGTTGCTAAAGAGCTTGAACTCGACTTGGCTGATAACATCAAGTTGCAAACGACTACGCTTGAAGACTCTTTGAAAACTCAGGAAGTGGTTGCTCAGGAGCAAAAAGAATTGCGAATTAAGCAAATCCAGGAAGCATTGCGCTATGCCGAACAGGCGAATGTAACCAAGCCGCAGCTCCAGCAAACTCAGGATGTTACTCAGGACAGTATGTTCCTTCTGGGTAGTGAAGCCCTGAAATCGATGATTGAGCATGAGTCTACACGTCCCCTGGTGTTCTCTGACAGCTACTTTCAGACCAAACAAAAGCTCTTGGATATCGAGAATCTGAAGCTTGAGGGGGCAGAGATGCACTCCTACCGTTATGTGATGAAACCAAGCTTACCTGTGCGTCGTGATAGTCCGAAAAAAGCAATTACTCTGGTTCTGGCAGTACTGCTGGGTGGGATGATTGGTGCGGGTGTGGTTCTTGGTCGCAACGCTCTGCGTAGTTACAACGCAAAAGCGCAGTAAGTCATCATTTATTTACTGCAAAAGAAAAACCGGGCGTTGCCCGGTTTTTTTGTGTCTGCAGATTACTGATGACGTTTACGTAAATTCTCAATCACCGTGGTCAGATCGAGATCCTGGTCCTGCAACAGAACCAACAGGTGATACATCAGGTCTGATGCTTCATTGGTCAGTTCGAAACGATCATGCACCGTCGCGGCCAATGCGGTCTCGACACCTTCTTCACCGACCTTCTGGGCAATTCGTTTAGTGCCACTTGCATAAAGCTTCGCGGTGTAAGAGCTGGCAGGATCCGCCGTTTTACGTTCAGCAAGCAGTTGTTCAAGTTGATACAGGAAAAGCCACTGATGGCTTGCTTCACCAAAACAACTGCTGGTGCCTTTATGGCAGGTTGGTCCAACTGGATTGACCAGCACCAACAGGGTGTCGTTATCGCAATCGGGTGTAATGCTGACAACATTGAGAAAGTTGCCAGAGGTTTCACCTTTGGTCCACAAACGCTGTTTGGTGCGCGAGAAAAAAGTCACTTTCCCGCTTTCGAGGGTTTTCTCCAGCGCCTCCAGGTTCATATAGCCGAGCATCAATACTTCCCCGGATACCGCATGTTGCACAATGACCGGCATCAGTCCGTCGGTTTTTTCCCAGTCAAGTTCCCGGCTTTGTTGCTTCGTTAGCATATCCTGATCTCCACGCCCTGTGTCGCCAGGTACGTTTTTAATTCACCAATATTAATTATCTGTTTGTGGAAGACGGAAGCCGCGAGTGCGCCGTCGACATCTGCATCTCTGAATGCCTCGAGGAAGTGTTCCATCGTTCCTGCACCACCAGAGGCGATCAGTGGAACATGGCAAACCTCGCGCACCTTTTTTAGCTGCTCCAGATCGTAGCCGTTACGAACACCGTCCTGGTTCATCATATTGAGGACGATTTCGCCTGCCCCGAGTTTTTGCACTTCTTTTACCCAGTCGAGAGTTTCCCACTGGGTGACGCGGGTACGGTTTTCATCACCGGTATATTGATTGACGTGATATTTTCCGGTTTCTGTGTCATGCCAGGTATCAACACCTACCACAATGCACTGCACACCAAAACGGTCAGCCAGGCGGGTAATCAGCGTCGGGTCGGCCAGCGCAGGGGAATTGATTGAGATTTTGTCTGCACCAAAGGTGAGTATTTTGGCTGCGTCTTCCGCCGACTTAATGCCGCCAGCAACACAGAACGGAATGTCTATCACTTCTGCCACACGTGAAACCCAGCTCTTATCAACCACACGGCCATCGCTGGAAGCAGTGATATCGTAGAACACCAGTTCATCCGCACCTTCATCGGCATAACGTTTTGCCAGCGGCACGATGTCGCCAATGATTTCGTGATTGCGAAACTGGACGCCTTTTACAACCTGTCCATCGCGAACGTCCAGACAAGGAATTATGCGTTTTGCCAGCATTGGATGGCCTCCTCAACGGTGAATTTACCTTCCAGCAGAGCACGGCCGACGATCACGCCGCGAACGCCTGTCCCGCGCAGAGCGGCCACATCTTCAATATCACCAATACCGCCAGAGGACTGAAATGCCACCTGCGGGTATCTGGTGCAGACCTCTTCATAAAGCGAGACGTTTGAGCCTGCCAGCGTGCCATCGCGGGAGATATCTGTACACAGCACATGCTTCAGGCCAACGGGTAAATAGGTCTCAACCAGTTCTTCCAGCGAAACGCCGGAGTCTTCCTGCCAGCCGCTGACCGCTACCTGTTTGTTGCCCTGGGCATCAATACGCACATCGAGTGCCAGTACCAGCGCATCGGCGCCAAAGCGGGTGAACCAGCCTTTAACCATCTCTGGTGATTTTACCGCTGTGGATCCGATAACCACACGCGCAACACCCGCGTCCAGCAGGGCTGCAACGTCCTCTTCAGTGCGCACGCCGCCGCCAACCTGTACCGGAACGTTTACGCCAGCGACCAGCGTTTTAATCAGCGGTATTTGTCGTTTCAACGGATCCTTTGCACCGGTCAAATCCACCAGGTGCAAAACCTGCGCACCTTGCGCGGCGTAGTCTTGTAGACGCGGTAAGGGATCGTTGCCGTAATCGCGCTGTTGCGCGTAATCGCCCTGATGGAGGCGTACAACCGTGCCGTCGATTAAATCTAATGCCGGAATAATCATCACATCTCCAGAAAGTTTTTCAGCAACTGCGCCCCTGCGGAACCCGAACGTTCAGGGTGAAACTGCACGCCGAAGAAATTGTCTTTTTGTACTGCAGCGGTAAACGGTTCGCCATAGTTGCACTGAGCGATGGTCCACGGATTCACCGGCATGGCGTAGCTGTGCACAAAATAAAAATATGCGCCGTCCTCAATGCCCTGAAACAGACGGTTCCCGGCCTGCGGATACACGCGGTTCCAGCCCATATGCGGTAGTGGCAGGCCAAAATCGGTCATTTTGGGCACGTCCTGCTCAATAATGCCCAACAGGTCGACACCGTTACTTTCTTCGCTGCGGCGACCGAGAAGTTGCATGCCCAGGCAAATCCCTAACACAGGTTGTGTACAGGCTTTGATCAGCTCTATCAGTTCTCGTTCTTGTAACTGATCCATTGCCGACTGCGCGGTGCCAACACCGGGCAGAAAGAGTTTATCGGCGCGCAGTACAACATCGGCGTCACGACTGACAATAGGATCGTATCCATGACGCGCCACGGCGGATTTCACCGAGTTCAGGTTGGCGCAACCGGTATCGAGGATCACCACATTCATCACAGCACTCCTTTTGAGGAGGGAAGCGTGTCGCCTTCCACGCGAATCGCCTGACGCAGCGTGCGACCAAATGCTTTGAACAAGCTTTCCACGCGGTGGTGGTCATTTTTGCCTTTGGTTTTCAGATGTAGCGTGACACCCATGGTGTAAGAGAGTGAACGGAAAAAGTGTTCAATCATCTCCGTGCTCAGATCGCCGACGCGCTGATAGGTAAATTCAGCCCGGTATTCCAGGTGAGGGCGCCCGGAAATATCCAGCGCACAGCGTGCCAGACACTCGTCCATCGGCAGTACAAAACCAAAACGGTTGATTCCGCGTTTATCGCCCAGAGCCAGCTTTAAGGCTTCGCCCAGCGCCAGACCGGTATCTTCCACCGTGTGGTGATCGTCGATATACAGATCGCCTTTGACGGTAATTTCCATGCAAAAACCGCCGTGGGTCGAAATTTGATCCAGCATGTGGTCAAAGAAACCAACGCCGGTATTGATTTTGCTGCGACCCTCGCGGTCCAGCCAGACTTTGACGTCAATCTGTGTTTCTTTGGTATTACGCTCAACGTGAGCGTAACGATCGCGTCGGGTTAGCTGTTCGGCAATTATCGACCAGTTCAGGGTTTCACGGTTATAGCGTAATCCGGTAATTCCCATGTTTTCAGCAAGCTGAATATCGGTCGCCCGATCGCCAATGACGTAGCTGTTCGCGGCGTCCAGCGCTTGCTCAACCAGGTACTGTTCGACCAGCTTCACTTTTGGCTTACGGCAATCGCATTCATCCGCTGGCAGATGCGGACAGATCAATACTTCATCAAATACCACCCCCTGAGAGGTGAATATCTGCATCATCAGGTTGTGCGGGCCGTCAAAATCTACCTGCGGGAAACTTTGCGTTCCCAGGCCATCCTGGTTGGTTATCATCACCAGCTTATAACCTGCCTTTTGCAGTTTCAGTAGCGCAGGGACAACCTCCGGCTCAAAAGCGAGCTTGTCAAAGCGATCAACCTGAAAGTCACTTGGCGGTTCAGAAATCAGGGTTCCATCACGGTCAATAAAAAGATACTTCTGGCTCATACTTGCTCCGCACGTAAGGCGTCAATGACGCGCTGGCTCTCTTCACGGGTTCCGACAGTAATACGCAGGCAGCCGCTTAACGAAGGTTGTTTGTTCTGGTCTCGTAAGATAATGCCCTGATCCCACAGAGATTTAAACACAGAACTGGAGGCGGTAAAGCGGGCCAGAATATAGTTGGTTTCAGAGGTGAAAACCTGCTCCACGCAGGGGATTGTTTTCAGGTTATCGACCAGATACTGGCGCTCTTGCAGGATCTGCGTCACCCGTTTACGCATGGCTGAAATCCCTTGTGGCGTCAGTGCCTGGGCGGCGATGTCTGCCACTGGGGTAGAAAGCGGGTAGGGTGCAATCACTTTCAGCAGCAGGTTGATAATTTCTTCATTAGCCAGCGTAAATCCGCAGCGCAAGCCTGCAAGGGCAAACGCTTTGGAAAGCGTGCGCAGGACCACCAGGTTCGGATATTCAGAAAGCCAGCCTGCCAGCGTTGCCTGCGGACAAAACTCAATATAGGCTTCATCGGCGACCACGATGGCTTTCCCCTGCGTCATGTCGAGCAGTGAGCGCAGGTCCTGTGGGTTGATCAACTGACCTGTTGGATTATTCGGGCTGCAAACGTAGACAACCTTTACACCATCAAGCTTCTCAGCTATGCCCTGTAAATCCAGTTGCCAGTCGTCAAGAGTAGGGACGGTGCGGCATTCAACGCCGATGGTTTCGGCGCTGACGCTGTACATGCCATAGGTTGGCGGGCAGTAGAGAATCGCATCTTTGCCGGGTTCACAAAATGCGCGGATCAACAGCTCAATACCTTCGTCTGCCCCACGACTGACCAGTACCTGCTGTGGTTTCACGTCTGCGTACTGTGCGTAGTTCTCGATCACCGCTTTCGGCTGACATTCCGGATAGCGGTTTAGCGTCTGCTGGCTTAACTGGAAATCAACAGCGGTCGGAAACTCATTAGCATTCAGCCAGACATCGCCATTACCGCCCAGACGGCGGGCGGACTGATAGGGCGTCAGCTCACGAACATTTTTACGGGCTAAATCGGTAACGCTGAGAATGTTATCAGTACTCATGCTTGCTCCTTCAGGGCGTTAACACGCAGGGTGACGGCATTTTTGTGGGCGGTCAGTCGCTCAGCGGCGGCCAGCGTTTCAATCGTAGAGGCCAGGGCTGAGAAACCTTGCGGTGATAATTCCTGTACGGTCATCCGTTTCTGGAAATCAGCCAGCCCAAGACTTGAGCAGGTTGCCGTATAGCCATAGGTTGGCAGGACGTGGTTGGTACCTGAAGCGTAATCACCCGCCGATTCCGGCGACCAGTCACCGAGAAATACCGAACCGGCACTGGTGATGTCATCAACCAGTTCCCGCGCGTTACGGGTCTGAATAATCAAATGTTCCGGACCGTACTGATTAGAGATGGCGATGCATTGCTGCAAATCTTTAGTCACAATCAGGCGACTGGCGCTTAACGCCTGACGAGCGGTTTCCGCGCGAGGCAGTTCAGCAAGCTGGCGTTCTACCGCTTCAGCGACACGGCGTGCGATATCAGCATCCGGCGTCAGCAGGATCACCTGAGAGTCCGGTCCGTGTTCGGCCTGAGAAAGTAAGTCAGAGGCTACGAAATCCGGTGTTGCGCCGCTGTCGGCAATCACCAGCACTTCTGACGGGCCCGCAGGCATATCGATTGCCGCACCGTCCAGACGCTGGCTGATCTGACGTTTGGCCTCGGTCACAAAGGCATTACCGGGGCCGAAAATTTTGTCCACTTTCGGTACAGATTCGCTACCAAACGCCAGCGCGGCGATGGCCTGCGCGCCTCCGACGTTAAACACGTCCTGTACCCCGCATAACTGCGCCGCATACAAAATTTCATCGGCAATAGGCGGCGGGGAACACAGCACTACTTTTTTGCACCCTGCAATACGAGCCGGAGTGGCAAGCATTAATACCGTAGAGAAGAGCGGTGCAGACCCTCCGGGAATATACAGGCCAACAGAGTTCACCGGACGGGTCACCTGCTGGCAGCGCACGCCGGGCTGCGTTTCGATATCTACTGGTGGCAGTTTTTGCGCATTATGGAAAGTTTCGATGTTGTTTACCGCCACAGCCATGGCCTGCTTGAGGTCATCACTCAGGCGTGCGCTGGCGGCGGCAATGTCTTCGGCGCTGACTTTCAGCGCACTGACCGTGGTTTTATCAAACTTTGCGCTGTATACGCGCAGTGCCGTATCACCACGTGATTTGACGTTATCCAGAATGTCGCTGACGGTACGGGTGATGCTGTCTGAGGCGGAAATTGCCGGGCGCATCAGTAATTCGCGTTGCTGCTCGGGGCTACAGCTATTCCAGTCAATGATTGTGCTAAAGCTCATGGCGATTACTCCATCATCTTCTCAATCGGCAGTACCAGAATCGAGCTGGCACCGAGCGCTTTCAGTTTTTCCATGGTTTCCCAGAACAGGGTTTCGCTGCTGACCATGTGCATTGCCACGCGCTGCTGATCGCCCGCCAGCGGCAGAATGGTTGGGCGTTCAGCACCCGGAAGCAGAGCGATGACATCTTCCAGACGTTCGCTTGGAGCGTGCATCATGATGTACTTGGATTCGCGGGCCTGGATAACACCCTGAATGCGGGTCAGTAATTTATCAATCAGCTGTTGCTTGGCTTCAGCCATCTCGCCATCGCGTTGAATCAGGCAGGCTTTGGAACGGTAAATGACCTCCACTTCACGCAGGCCGTTGGCTTCCAGTGTGGCGCCAGTTGAAACCAGATCACAGATAGCATCGGCCAGTCCGGCACGCGGCGCGACTTCAACAGAACCGTTTAACAGACAGGATTTAAACGAGACGCCTTTTTGATCGAGGTAGCGTTTGAGCAGGTGCGGATAAGAGGTCGCGATACGTTTGCCATCCAGCGCTGACGGGCCGTCCCATGCTTCGTCAACGGGGGTAGCCAGCGAGAGACGGCAGCCGCCGAAGTCCAGTCGACGCAGTGTAAAGTAGCGTGGATCTTCGCCCTGTGCCCGTCGGTTGAGCAGTTCCTCTTCCAGAACGTTTTCACCAATGATGCCAAGATCCACGACGCCATCCATTACCAGACCCGGGATATCGTCATCACGCACGCGGAGAATATCAATCGGCATATTCTCTGCCATCGCAATCAGGCGCTGGGTGTGAAGATTAATTTTAATGCCACAGCGGGCCAGTAATTCGCGTGAATCATCGCTTAAACGGCCTGATTTCTGCATAGCTATGCGTAAACGGGTGTTGTCTAACATTCTCTGTTCCTCGTTATCCTGTCTGAATCGGTCTGGGTTGCGCGCCAAAAAAAAAGCCCCCGGAAGAATTCTTCCGGGGGCTCTCTCATACGCTCATGCACCACTGGAAGATTTAAATGTCTCCCAGCACACATCGCCTGAAAGACTAGTCAGGATGATGGTGGTGATGGTGTTTAAATTGAGCGCGTGTCATAAAATTTCTCGATGAATGCTTATTCATTTGATGTCTTTTAACCTAAACCACTTCAGCCACGGAAAGCAAGGGCTTTTTTTGATCATTAATTCATTTCATATTGATACTATGAATTGTCAGCCACCGTGGGCTGGCGTAGCCTTGAGTTATAGGCCAAAAGTCAGGAGAGAAGGCATGAAAAAGGTCGCAATTGTCGGGTTAGGTTGGTTAGGCATGCCGTTAGCCATGTCGCTGGCGGCGAGAGGCTGGCAGGTCACCGGCAGCAAAACCACTTTGGATGGTGTAGAAGCGGCCCGAATGAGCGGTATTGAGAGCTACTCGTTACGCCTGGAGCCTGAACTGGTCTGTGAGCCAGATGATCTTGATGCGTTAATGGACGCCGATGCGCTGGTGATTACGCTGCCCGCGCGCCGGAGCGGTCCTGGTGAGGATTTTTATCTGCAGGCGATGCAGGAACTGGTCGACAGTGCGCTGGCGTATCGTATTCCGCGGATTATTTTTACCAGCTCTACGTCGGTCTATGGCGATGTACAGGGGATGGTAAAAGAGGGCTCGCCGCGTAATCCGGTTACGGCAAGCGGTCGCGTTCTGAAAGAACTGGAAGACTGGCTGCACAACCTGCCGGGGACCTCGGTCGATATTCTGCGTCTGGCCGGGTTAGTTGGACCGGGAAGACACCCTGGCCGTTTTTTTGCGGGTAAAACGGCTCCTGACGGACAACACGGGGTTAATCTGGTGCATCTGGATGATGTTGTTTCGGCAATCACCTTGTTGTTACAGGCACCTAAGGGGGGACACATCTATAATATATGTGCGCCTATGCATCCTGCACGTAATGTGTTCTATACCCAGATGGCTCGTTTGTTGGGTATGGAGCCGCCAACTTTCCGGGACAGTGTGGATAACGGTAAAGGTAAAGTCATTGATGGCAACCGCATTTGTAATGAGCTTGGGTTCGAGTACCAGTATCCTGATCCGCTGGTGATGCCGATGGAATGACAGACCAGCAGAGTGCCGCTGTATACCGCCAGGGGGCGAGTATGAAACCACTGCTGGACGTTCTGATCATCCTTGATGCGTTAGAGAAAGAGGGAAGCTTCGCGGCGGCGTCGGCAAAATTGTTTAAGACGCCGTCGGCGCTGAGCTATACCGTCCATAAGCTGGAGAGCGACCTCAATATTCAGTTGCTGGATCGTAGCGGACATCGGGCGAAATTTACCCGTACCGGTCAGATGCTGCTGGAAAAGGGGAGGGAGGTACTGCACACCGTCCGCGAACTTGAAAAACAGGCGATCAAACTGCATGAGGGTTGGGAAAACCAACTGGTTATCGGTGTGGATGATACGTTTCCCTTTTCGCTTCTTGCCCCGCTCATCGAATCTTTTTACCAACATCACAGTGTGACTCGCCTTAAATTTATTAACGGCGTGCTGGGAGGCTCCTGGGATGCTCTTACCCAGGGGCGGGCAGATATTATAGTCGGTGCGATGCACGAACCGCCCTCGGCAAGCGAATTCGGTTTTGCGCGTTTAGGCGATCTTGAGCAGGTTTTTGTGGTCGCTCCCCATCATCCGTTGGCGCAGGAAGAAGAACCATTGAATCGCCGAACCATCAAACGGTATCGCGCTATCGTTGTGGGAGATAATGATAATGCGCATTCTGCGAATTCGTCCGGAACTCAGTTATTTGATGATCAGGAAGCTATTACTGTTTTCGATTTTAAGACCAAGCTGGAATTGCAAATTAGTGGCCTGGGGTGTGGCTATATGCCGCGTTATCTGGCACAGCGATTTTTGGACAGTGGCGCGCTTATTGAGAAGAAAGTGGTCGCGCAAATTATGTTTGAGCCGGTGTGGATTGGCTGGAATGAACAGACCTCTGGATTAGCAAGCGTCTGGTGGCGGGATGAGATTTTAGCAAATAGTGCTATTGCGGGTGTCTATGTAAAAACGGTTGCCGATAAATCAAACAGTTAAGAAAAAATATTATTATACAGTAGCCTCATTCTCTTGTTATTTCTCCCCACTTTAGTGCAAAATACGCCGCTTGCAAAAAATGACATTAACCGACGTTTTAATACGCGTCGGTTATTTTTTTGCATCAAACCAATCATTCATAAAAGAGGCCGGGCTTCGTACCGGATAGATACTTACTAAAAACCGACAGTTGTTGTCGCTGAGGAATCCATAAAAATGGGGCAATTTTTTGCTTACGCGACGGTGTTCACCGTAAAGGGGAATGACCATGTCGCATAACGTTACTCCAAACACCTCTCGCGTGGAATTACGTAAAACGCTTACGTTGGTTCCGGTTGTTATGATGGGCCTTGCCTATATGCAGCCGATGACGCTGTTCGATACATTTGGTATCGTTTCGGGCCTCACAGACGGTCACGTGCCGACGGCATATGCCTTCGCCCTGGTCGCCATTCTGTTTACAGCGCTGAGCTACGGGAAGCTGGTACGTCGTTACCCTTCTGCTGGCTCTGCGTACACCTATGCCCAGAAATCTATTAGTCCTACTGTAGGTTTTATGGTGGGTTGGTCTTCTCTGCTCGATTACCTGTTCGCGCCGATGATCAACATTCTGCTGGCAAAAATTTACTTTGAAGCCCTCGTGCCTTCGATTCCGTCGTGGGTATTTGTTATCGCCCTGGTGGCGTTTATGACGGCATTCAACCTGCGTAGTCTCAAATCCGTCGCTAACTTCAATACCGTGATTGTGGTGTTGCAGGTTGTGCTGATTGCGGTCATTTTGGGCATGGTGGTTTACGGTGTATTTGAGGGCGAAGGTGCTGGTACGCTGGTGAGTTCCCGTCCATTCTGGTCAGGCGATGCGCACGTTATTCCGATGATCACCGGTGCGACGATTCTGTGCTTCTCCTTTACAGGATTTGACGGCATCAGCAACCTGTCGGAAGAAACCAAAGATGCCGAGCGCGTAATTCCACGTGCTATCTTCCTGACCGCGCTGATTGGTGGCCTGATCTTTATTGTCTCCACCTATCTGTTGCAGCTGTACTTCCCGGATATCTCGCGCTTCAAGGACCCGGATGCTTCGCAGCCAGAAATTATGCTGTATGTAGCTGGTAAGTTCTTCCAGGTTGGCGCACTGATTTTCTCCACCATTACCGTACTGGCATCCGGTATGGCGGCGCATGCAGGCGTAGCGCGTCTGATGTATGTGATGGGGCGTGACGGTGTCTTCCCGAAAAGTTTCTTCGGTTATGTGCACCCGAAATGGCGTACTCCGTCCATGAACATCATTCTGGTTGGGGCGATTGCCCTGCTGGCAATCAACTTTGACCTGGTGATGGCAACGGCGCTGATTAACTTTGGTGCGCTGGTGGCGTTTACCTTCGTTAATCTGTCGGTGATCTCCCAGTTCTGGATCCGTGAGAAGCGCAACAAGACGCTGAAAGACCACTTCCAGTACCTGTTCCTGCCGATGTGCGGTGCGCTGACCGTTGGTGCGCTGTGGGTGAACCTGGAAGAGAGCTCTATGGTTCTGGGTCTGATCTGGGCTGGTATTGGTCTGATTTACCTGGCTTGCGTGACCAAAAGTTTCCGCAACCCGGTACCGCAGTACGAAGATGTTGCATAACAACTGACTTTTCTGCGCCGGTTTGCCCGGCGCATAATTAAAAACCGGAGATTTTCTCCGGTTTTTTTATGTCTGCGTTTTACACAATCTCTTCAGCGTATTGCCAGAGCGATTTCAGCAGCATCAGTTTCTCTTTGTTATCAGCGTACTGCTGACTCAGTGTCTGCAGTTCATTGGCGTAATTTTGCAAAAACTCTGGAGTGAACACCTGGCGGCGATGTTCCAGCCAGCGCTGTTGTTCGGTTTCATCCAGCGTGCCGGGGAAGTTGCGGGCGCGGTAATTAAACAGCAGTTTTTCAATGCGTTTATCGACGAAGGTGATGTCCAGCGCCGGTAAATTACGCGGGTCGGTCTCCAGAACGATTTTCATCGCGGCGCGGTCGGCATCACTGAAAAAACCGTTATACAGTTGGGCATCCACGTTATCTGATGGGGCGAAAGGCTCGGCTTCGGCAAAAATGGCCACTACTTTATCGCGGACCTGCGGGTTTTCGCGCAGGACTTTAAGATTATCCAGACAATGCTGACGGTTAATCCCGAGGCGATCGGCATCTTCCGGGCGGAGTGTATTGGCTTGCGCCAGCACCGGACATTTGTTGATGTGCACCAGTTTTACCGGTACCGCCACGTTATCGCCCAAGTCGGCTTTAGCCGTGTACAGGCGCTCGCGCAGAGTGTCGCTGTCCAGCTCAAGCAGAGGAGAAATATCACCGGCTAAATCGACCATGATAACCGCGTTGCGATTGTCCGGATGCCAGGCGAGCGGAGCGACCCAACTGGTGTTACCTCGCCATGCGCCGAACATGCCGGAGACATGCACCAGGGGTTTCATTTGTGGAACGTCAATCAGGGCGGTCAGTTTGTGCTTATTACGATGGCTATAAAGATAGTCAAACAGGCGCGGCTGACGTGACTTAACCAGTTGTGCCATTGCAATAGTCGCGTAGACGTCTGCCATCGCATCGTGGGCATTGGCATGTTCAATGCCGTTGGCTTTGGTCAAATGTTCAAGCCGGAAGCTGGGCAAACCGTCGTCGTTTTCTGGCCAGTTAATCCCTTCTGGACGCAGTGCATAACATGCGCGCATCACATCCAGTAAATCCCAGCGTGAATTATCGTGTTGCCAGCTCCAGGCATAAGGATCGTAAAAATTGCGATACAGAATATTGCGTGTCACTTCATCATCGAAGCGGACATTGTTATAGCCCAGGATACAGGTTTTCGGCACGGTAAACAGCGAGTGAATACGTGCAGCAAAAGCAGCCTCATTCTCTCCCTTTTCACGCGCTTCCTGCGGCGTAATACCGGTGATCAGTACCGCCTCTGGTTGTGGCAGATAATCGTCTGCAGGCTTGCAATAAAAGACTTCAGGTTCACCAATAATGTTGAACTCGCTATCTGTGCGGATAGCTGCGAACTGTGCGGGTCTGTCCAGCGCCGGATGGGTGCCAAAGGTTTCGTAATCGTGGAAGAGAAAAGTTGGGTGCTGCTTGCCGTCATTCATTGTTCAGTTATGTCCGGGATCAATTTAGCGCTTTTCTAAGAATACCAAAAATGAGCGCGGTAATCAGCAAAGTGATTATCATTCCTGGGTACTGGCCGCATTAAAATTGAGATAAACAAGAGCTGATTAAATGAGATAAATTATTTTTTTAGTTTTAAAGGAAATTACCGGAATAAATTTTCCTGAAGGCTGGTGTTTAGAAAAATCTGATTGCGAACAATTATTGTTATTTTTACGGTTAATTGTTGTGTTTTGGAAATTTTAAAAGTCTTTTATAAACAAAGGCTTTTATTTCTAATGATTAATGGTGGTTTAGTGTAATGAAATGTGAGTGATGTTAAAAACTAATAATTTAAACGCCATATAATCATTGGATATATCTAATAACAGGAGGTTATATGAGCATTAGTCGGCGTAATTTTTTGCGAGGAGTGGGGATTGGTTGCTCTGCTTGCGCAATAGGAAGTTTCCCACCTGGTGCACTGGCGCGAAATTCGCCTGAGAGCATTAAAGGAAAAACAGCGCTCACGCCAAGTCTGTGCGAAATGTGTTCATTTCGTTGCCCAATTCAAGCACAAGTTATTAATAATAAAACCGTTTTTATCCAGGGTAATCCCAATGCGCCTCAACAAGGTACGCGAGTTTGCGCGCGAGGGGGAAGTGGTGTCAGCCTGGTCAACGACCCACATCGTATCGTTAAACCGATGAAGCGTACCGGCCCCCGCGGTAGCGGTGAATGGCAGGTCATTAGCTGGCAACAGGCTTATAAAGAAATTGCTGAAAAAATGGGTGCCATAAAAGAGCAGTATGGTCCCCAGGGCATTGTGTTCTCTTCTAAATCAGGTTCGCTTTCCGGCCATTTATTTCACCTGGCGACGGCCTTTGGTTCGCCTAATACCTTCACTCACGCCTCAACATGTCCCGCAGGAAAATCTATTGCCGCTAAGGTGATGATGGGGGGCGATTTAGCAATGGATATTGCCAATACCCGCTATATGGTTTCCTTTGGTCATAACTTGTATGAAGGCATTGAGGTTGCCGACACGCATGAACTGATGACCGCGCAGGAGAAGGGAGCGAAGATGGTCAGCTTCGATCCTCGTTTGTCCGTGTTTTCCAGTAAAGCGGATGAATGGCATGCGATCAAACCTGGTGGTGATTTACCGGTGCTTATGGCCATGTGCCACGTCATGATTAAAGAAAAGCTCTATGACGCACAGTTTGTTGAACGCTACACCACGGGATTTGCGCAACTGGTCGAGGCAGTACAAGAGACTACCCCTGAATGGGCGCAAAAACTGGCCGATGTGCCTGCGGATGTCATTACCCGCGTTACCCGGGAAATGGCAGCTTGTGCGCCTCACGCCATCGTTAGTCCGGGCCACCGTGCGACGTTTTCTCAGGAAGAGATCGACATGCGGCGGATGATTTTCACCCTCAATGTGTTGATGGGGAATATTGAACGTGAAGGTGGTATGTACCAGAAAAAAAATGCCGCCACCTACAACAAACTGGCTGGTGAAAAAGTCGCCCCGGTGCTGGCGAAACCTGATGCCAAGTTGGCGAAACCTGCAGCACAACGTATTGATATGGTCGCGCCGCAGTTTAAGTACATCGCGGCGGGCGGTGGGGTTGTGCAGAGTATTATCGATGCCGTGTTAAATCAGACACCGTATCCGGTGAAGGGATGGATTATGTCCCGACATAATCCTTTTCAAACCGTAACCTGCCGACCCGATTTGGTCAAAACCGTTGAACAACTGGATCTTGTGGTCAGCTGTGATGTTTATTTAAGCGAAAGTGCGGCGTATGCCGATTATCTGCTTCCGGAGTGTACCTACCTCGAGCGCGATGAAGAGGTTTCTGATATGTCCGGGCTAAATCCGGCCTATGCGCTGCGTCAGCAGGTTGTTGAGCCTGTTGGCGATGCGCGTCCGAGCTGGCAGATCTGGAAAGAGCTGGGAGAACAGTTAGGGCTGGGACAATTTTATCCGTGGCAAGATATGCAAACACGGCAGTTATATCAACTGAATGGCGACCATGCTTTATCTGCTGAACTGCGCCAGAAGGGATACCGCGAATGGGGCATCCCATTGTTATTGCGCGAACCTGAAATGGTACGCCAGTTTACGGCACAGTATCCCGCTGCGGTAGCAGTTGACAGCGACGGCACTTACGGCGAGCAACTCCGATTCAAATCCCCGTCAGGAAAAATCGAACTTTTTTCCGAAGAGCTGGAGACATTACTACCCGGCTACGGTAGCCCGCGAGCCCGTAATTTTGCGCTTAAGGGGGATAACGAACTCTATTTTATCCAGGGCAAAGTGGCGGTTCACACAAACGGTGCGACGCAATATGTTCCTCTGCTTAGTGAGCTGATGTGGGATAACGCAGTATGGATACACCCGAAAACAGCACAAGAAAAAGGGATCAAAAGCGGGGACGACATCTGGCTGGAAAACGCGACGGGTAAAGAGAAAGGTAAGGCGCTGGTAACAGCTGGTATTCGACCCGATACGCTGTTCGTCTATATGGGATTTGGCGCCAAGGCCGGGGCCAGGACGGCTGCGACAACGCATGGTATTCACTGCGGTAATTTACTTCCGCATGTGACCAGTCCGGTTTCCGGGACGGTGGTTCACACTGCTGGCGTTACGCTGAGTCGGGCATGAGAAAGGAGAACATCATGAATCATTCAACAAACCCCTATGTCATGCTGCATGACGAGAAACGCTGTATTGGCTGTCAGGCGTGTACGGTTGCCTGCAAAGTACTTAATGATGTACCCGAGGGTTACAGCCGGCTGCAGGTGCAGATCCGTTCACCGGAAAATGAGCCTCAGGTTCTGTCTCATTTTCAGTTTGTGCGAGTCTCCTGCCAGCATTGTGAAGATGCGCCTTGTGTCAGCGTCTGCCCGACCGGCGCGTCTTACCGTGATGAGAATGGCATTGTACAAGTCGACAAATCGCGTTGTATTGGCTGCGACTATTGTGTCGCCGCTTGTCCGTTCCATGTGCGCTACCTTAACCCGCAAACAGGAATCGCTGACAAATGTAACTTCTGCTCGGATACCCGCCTGGATGCCGGACAATCACCAGCATGTGTTTCTGTTTGTCCGACGGATGCGCTGAAATTTGGCCGCCGCGATGACCCGGAAATTCAGCACTGGATTAATCAAAAAGCGGTTTATCGCCAGCAGGAAAAACGAAGTGGCGAGGTGAGTCTTTATCGACGTAAAGAGATCCATCAGGAGGGGAAAGTATGAATGCTATCTGGGGAGCAGAGCTTAATTATGCGCCGGATTACTGGCCGCTGTGGCTCATTTATGCAGGTGTTATCATTCTGATGATGATTATTGGCCTGATCGCACATGCACTGTTGCGTCGGATGCTGGCACCCAAAACGGCAGGCGGAGAAGAGCATCGTGACTACCTCTATTCGTTAGCAGTCCGTCGTTGGCACTGGGGGAATGCACTGTTATTCATCCTGCTTCTGCTGAGCGGCTTATTTGGTCACTTTTCTGTCGGCCCTGTGGCCTTAATGGTGCAGGTGCATACCTGGTGTGGCTTTGCATTGCTCGCCTTCTGGGTTGGCTTTGTGCTGATAAACGCAACCAGCGGTAATGGCTGTCACTACCGTGTGAAATTTAACGGGCTGATTTCGCGCTGCTTGCTGCAAACGCGCTTTTATCTGTATGGGATCATGAAAGGCGAAGCGCATCCCTTTGCGGCTACGGCGGATAATAAATTTAACCCTCTGCAACAACTGGCATATCTGGCCATTATGTATGCGCTGGTTCCGTTATTAATCATCACCGGTTTGCTGTGTCTTTACCCGCAGGTTATCGGAGCAGGTCCGGTAATGTTAGTGCTGCACATGGCGTTAGCGATTGTTGGCATTCTGTTTATTTGTGCACATATTTACCTGTGCACATTAGGCGACACGCCGACACAAATATTTCGTAGCATGATTGATGGCTATCATCGTCATCGTAGTCATCACACAGCAGCGCAGCCACGTAAAGGGTAATTAATCTAGTACGCATCGCGCACGATGCGTACATTTAACACCCATATCACCCCGCAAGAAAATGTGCTTTATGTCACATTTTCTTGCAATTTATCCCTGTCTATTCGACTAAACTTCCGTAAAAAGAACGGCTATTTCTCCTATTCCTGAGGACATGCTGTTGAAATGCCGTTTGTTTGTTGCCGCTTCTCTGTTCGCGATGAGTTTTTCGTCCGCCTTTGCGGCGGATGTCACCAGTTTTGCTCCCCAGCCTCCAGCCATAAATGCCGGGGCGTGGGTGCTTATGGATTACACCACGGGCCAAATTCTTACCGCAGGTAATGAACACCAGCAGCGCAACCCCGCCAGCCTCACCAAACTGATGACAGGTTATGTTGTTGATCGCGCAATCGACAGCCACCGCATCAGCCCGACCGATATTGTTACCGTTGGACGTGATGCCTGGGCAAAAGATAATCCGGTATTCGTGGGCTCATCATTAATGTTCCTGAAAGAAGGCGATCGTGTTTCAGTGCGTGATTTAAGCCGCGGCTTAATTGTCGATTCTGGTAATGATGCCTGTGTCGCGTTGGCTGATTACATTGCCGGTGGACAGCCACAGTTTGTCGACATGATGAACAGCTATGTGAAAAAGCTAAAGCTTCAGGACACGCATTTCGAAACGGTACACGGACTGGATGCGCCAGGTCAGCACAGTTCTGCTTACGATCTGGCCGTGCTATCCCGGGCAATCATTCATGGAGAGCCTGATTTTTACCATATGTATAGTGAGAAAAGCCTTACATGGAATGGCATCACGCAGCAGAACCGTAACGGATTGTTGTGGGATAAGACGATGAATGTCGATGGGTTGAAAACGGGGCACACGTCTGGTGCCGGATTTAATCTAATCGCATCTGCTGTTGATGGACAGCGCCGTTTGATTGCCGTTGTCATGGGCGCTGAGAGTGCGAAAGGGCGCGAAGATCAGGCGCGCAAACTGTTGCTATGGGGACAGCAAAACTTCGACACAGTGCAGATTTTGCGTAGCGGTAAGCAGGTAGGTGTTGAGCGGATTTGGTATGGCGATAAAGAAAAAATTAGCCTGGGTACTGAGCAGGATTTCTGGATGGCACTGCCGAAAACGGAAGTTCAAAACATTAAAGCAAAGTATGTGCTTGATAAGAAAGAACTGGTTGCCCCTATTGCTGCGCATCAACGCGTGGGTGAAATTGAACTCTATGACCGAGATCAGCTCGTGGCACACTGGCCGCTGATGACGCTGGAGTCAGTTGGCGAAGGCGGCATGTTTTCTCGTCTGAGCGATTATTTTCACCATAAAGTGTAATTAATTGCTTGTGGTTCTGACTGGCAAGAGTGCGAATCTGCTCACATAATGAACACTGTTTCCTTGTTGTCGTAATAAGCAATAATTATACTGTATATAAACACAGTGTAATTATGGAGGCTATATGAAGTATGAGATCAGGCAGGTAGAAAAACGCAGGATTGCCGGCTTTCACATGGTGGGACCGTGGGAACAAACGGTAAAGCAGGGCTTTGAGCAGTTAATGATGTGGGTCGATAGTAAGAATATCGCACCGCTGGAATGGATTGCCGTCTATTACGACAACCCGGACGTTGTTCCGGCAGATAAACTCCGCTGTGATACTGTAGTTTCCGTCCCTGATAGTTTCGTGATCCCACAAAACAGTGAAGGAGTGACTCTGACTGAACTGGCGGGTGGTGAATATGCAGTTGCCGTTGCACGCGTTGAGAATCATGATTTTGCGACACCGTGGTATCAGTTTTTTAATCTCCTGTTGCAGGACTCAACGTATCAGATATCGGCCAGACCTTGTTTTGAAATTTATATGAACAATGGTACGGAAGATGGTTACTGGGACATTGAAATGTATGTGCCAGTGCAGTCGAAGTAACTGTTTTTTGTGTAAATCAGGATGAAAGTCCTGACCATTACAGTGATATTTTCACTGAAAAAGCAGGTACAATTCCGTTCTTTGCTATTCCCTGACGGAGTGCATGAGTGCGTGCAGATAAGTCGCTGAGTCCTTTTGAAATTCGTTTGTATCGTCATTATCGTGTTGTGCATGGTATTCGCATTGCGCTGGCGTTTCTTCTCACTTTTCTGCTGGTCCGGCTGCTGAACATCCCTGAAGGTACATGGCCTCTAATCACGCTGGTCGTGATCATGGGGCCTATTTCATTTTGGGGTAATGTGGTTCCCAGGGCTTTTGAGCGCATTGGTGGGACGATTCTGGGCTCTGTGCTGGGGCTGGTGGCTCTGCGGCTGGAACTCTTTTCACTACCGTTAATGTTGATATGGTGTGCGGTGGCGATGTTTCTCTGCGGCTGGTTGGCTCTAGGCAAAAAGCCCTATCAGGCTCTGCTGATTGGCATTACGCTTGCCGTTGTCGTGGGAGCTCCTGCTGGCGATATGAATACGGCACTCTGGCGTGGTGGTGACGTTATCCTGGGTTCGCTACTGGCGATGCTGTTTACCGGCATCTGGCCACAACGCGCTTTTATACACTGGCGTATTCAACTTGCGCATTGTGTTACAGGGTATAATCGCGTGTACCAGGCTGCTCTGTCGCCTAACCTGCTCGAACAACCCCGTCTGGAGAAACATTTACAGCAGTTGTTGAGTGACGTTGTCAAAATGCGCGGGCTCATCGTCCCGGCCAGCAAAGAAACGCATATCCAAAAGTCTATATTTGAGGCTATTCAAACTGTTAACCGTAATCTGGTTTGCATGCTCGAGTTGCAAATTAATGCGCTTTGGGCAACGCGTACCAGCCACTTTGTGATGCTGAATGCGCATACGCTGCGTGAAACACAGCTCAGAACTCAACAGGCATTGCTGACGATAACTCATGCTCTGTATGAAGGTAATCCGCAGCCAGTGCTTGCCAATACGGAAAAACTCAACGATACCGTAGCGGAGCTGCGTAAGCTCATTGATGAGCATAAAGGCGATAATGTCGCTGAGACTCCCATTCACGGCTATGTCTGGCTGAACATGGAAATGGCACGACAACTGGAGTTGCTCTCACATTTAATCTGTCGCGCTTTGCGCAAATAAAGAGCAGATGAGGGGATTGATTATCCTGCTGCTTCGATTCAGCAAGGATTAAGGGTATGATACTGAAAAAGGCTAAAACCATTGTTAACTGCAATGGCTTTACCCTCGATAATTCAGGTTTCAACCATGTATTGTCAATGCATATGCAACTTGAAGTATGGCGGGCATGAAAGTAATGTTGACCCACTTTAGCCGTTGTTTAAACGAATCCGAATCTCACATTATCAGGGGTGTAAAAATGGAAACTACCAAGCCTTCTTTCCAGGACGTGCTGGAATTTGTTCGTCTGTTCCGTCGTAAGAACAAACTGCAACGTGAAATCCAGGACGTTGAGAAAAAGATCCGTGACAACCAGAAACGCGTTCTGCTGCTGGACAACCTGAGTGACTACATCAAGCCGGGCATGAGCGTCGAAGCGATCCAGGGCATTATTGCCAGCATGAAAAGTGACTACGAAGATCGCGTGGATGATTACATCATCAAAAACGCTGAGATCTCAAAAGAGCGTCGCGATATTTCTAAAAAGCTGAAAGCCATGGGCGAAGTGAAAAACGGCGAAGCGAAAGCAGAGTAACGTTTTATACCCTGAACCTTCAGGTTTCAGGGAAAATTGAAGTATGACAGGTATATAATGATAAGGGCTGCGGTGCGGCCCTTATTGTAACTCGACCCCACCAGTTACCATCCTTAGCAAATGCTGTTCCGGCCAGTGCCTTGTCAGCTTCTTCTGCCCCAGCATCCATTTGATATAATCAACATCGTGACGTTTTCTGTCCAACATCAGGCCGACAACGCTGCCGCTGTGCGCGACATTCACTCCGTATAAATCACATTCTTCTACCAGCGCCAATAGTGAGTCGAAATCGGGTTTTGGCAACAACAACTGACTGGCGATTGCGCTTAGTGTTGCCGCTTCGCCCATTCTGTAGGGGTTTTGATTAATACAGGCTTCCTGAACTTTTTCCCATGCACGCTTAAGTGCAGGGGCGCCAGCCTGTAATCCTGACTGACGAGGAATACGATGATAGTCTGCTGTACGTAACGTTTCCGGGCTTTCGAGAACTAACAGGTCGAGTTGCGGTTGCGCTTCACAGGCAATTTGTGTGGAGGCGTCGTTATGATCGAAAAGGGTTAACTGGCGAAAAACGGTACTGTCAGTAGGCTCAAGTGAAACGCAAAGCTGTGCCAGTGTCGATTCATCTAACGGATGGCCCAGATGATGCGCCGTAGCAATTGCCGTGGCGGCAATATCCGCCGTGCTGCTGGCCATACCTTTGGCGATGGGGATTGTTGAATGGATGTCTATCCGGATATCCTGGCTGACATGTGCCGGGTATTGCCAGTGCTGCAACAACCGGTCAACCATCGCCCGAGAGAGGGGACGCTCATCTGTCAACGGTGAACCTGAACTGATCTCAACGGTGCTATACCATTCAACCGGGCAGGAGACCAATTTCTCACTGCCCAAAATCCAGCCCTGGATAAGTTCTCCGCATGATGCGGGACATTGCGCAACAGCCACGTCTTCACCTTTGTGATCAGCAATCCTCGGCGCATAGTGTCATGGCGATCGCGCTATTACCATGATTTGCCGCAATTTGCAGTGCGGCAATACTAGGCCGGGATGTCCAATGTCACAGTTTCTGCTATCGCTATTCGCATCACGTCCTGCGCTATCATTAGCTCTTCATTAGTGTTAATCACGGCCACTTTGACCATCGCGTTTTCTGTCTGAATGAAGGTCGCGTTACGCTGATTTTTTTCTTCATCAACGGCCAGACCTAAGAAATTCAGATTGCGACAAATGGCGGCCCTGGCACGTGCAGAGTTCTCGCCAATACCACCAGTAAATACCAGTGCATCCAGACCGCCCATTTGCATAATGTAGCTACCAATCGTGGCCCGAATACGTTCGGCAAACAGCGTTAGCGCAAGTGCTGCCTGATGGTTTCCATTATCAGCAGCATGTTCAACGTCACGGTAATCAGGTGAAATGCCAGAAATACCCAGCAAACCTGACTCATTATTGAGTAACTGATTGAGCTGCTGAGGTGTTTTGCCTTCACGCATCGCAATCCACGGCAGAATAGACGGATCGATATCACCACTACGAGTGCCCATCATCACGCCCGATTGTGGGGTAAAGCCCATTGATGTATTAACCGACAGCCCGCCCTTGATGGCGCAGATACTGCTCCCGTTACCCAGATGACAGCACACAACGCGCAGGGCGCTGAGAGGAACACCCAGTTTTTCAGCCAGTGCGGCGCTGACATATTTATGGCTGGTGCCATGAAAACCGTAGCGACGAATTCCCAGCTCAGAGTAATACCGCCAGGGCAGGGGATAAATAAAAGAAGGCTCATCAAGTGTCTGATGGAAAGCGGTGTCAAAAACGGCAACAGCAGGCGTTTTTGGCAGCAATTGGCGAAATACAGCAATGCCGAGCGCATTAACCGGGTTATGTAACGGTGCCAGTTCTGCAAGACGCTCGATTTCTGCCAGTGTTTCCTCGGTCACCAGGGCAGAATCTTTAAAAGATTCCCCGCCGTGCGCAACGCGATGTCCCGTACCGTCAATGTCATCCAGACTGTTGATAATTTTATGGCTGAGCAGTTTTTCCAGTAACAGGGTTACCGCATCCCGATGGTCGGCAACGGGCAAAATCTCCTGCCATTTTTCTACTGGTGTTTTGATGGTGACCTGTGCGTCAGTCATGCCGATACGCTCGATCAACCCCTGACACAGCATTTCACCCTGCGGCATGGCCAGTAACTGAAACTTCAGCGAAGAGCTGCCGGCGTTAATAGCCATTATCTTGTGAGACATGAAGGTTCCTTTGCATTCAGAAAAATGAACATCTCATCCACTCCGGTATTGTTCACTGCGCTGGTGATAAAGACTTTTTGCGCTCCAGCCTGCACCAACCAGTTTTCGACGAGGGAAATACGCTGCGGATTAGCTAAATCAGCTTTGGTCACCAGACCGATAACAGGTCTGTTCATCGGGCCAGTAAAACCAGGCGAAAAAGGTGACCAGGGTGCATCAGCATTGAGTACCAGAGCGATAATGTCGGCTTCACAGGAACTGGCCAGCAGTGCGCTATACAGGCACCGGTTCTCAATATATTCACCCGGTGTGTCTATTGCTGCAGGAGACCAGACAATGGCCTGAGTTTTCTGGTAATGAAGTGCTTCACCACGCATACATTGAGTAAGTGATGTCTTACCGCACTGGCTGGGTCCAATTAGCATTATGCGTTTCATGGTGTTAAGTCCGTGTAATGGGACACGCGGTAAAACGCATCATTTCGCCCAGCGTGCGGGTAACCTGTTTTAGCGCATATTCAACCGCTGAAACATCACCTGTCAGGACGACTGCGCCGGTAAAACGGTCAAGAAAACCTATCTCAACTGCACCGGATTTGGTGGCGATGTCACAGGCAATAATTGAGGCTTCACTTGGTGTAATGGTTAAAATCCCAATAGCTGAAACCGAGTCCTGTAATCCCAGTTTCTTGAATAAATCTTTACCCGGATTGGCGATGAGATGTGCCAGAGTGACCTGTTTTCCCGGTACGTATTCCTGGATCATGCGATCCGTCGTCGGTTGCCTTTCCATTATCCCTCCACCATTTGTCGCCACATGCTTTCATGCGGACGCGGGATGACAGAGCGATAGACCAGCAGTCCTTTTTCACCTGCGCTTTCGCTGGCTACCGTCACGGCGTTATTCACATCGGAAACATCACCCGCGACCACCATGTAGCATTTGCCTCCAATGCCAAATGCCATATGTACCCGTACCAGCGTGACATTTGAGGCTTTAACTGCGCGATCGGCGGCACAGATACACGCGGCTACGCTCCAGGTTTCTACAATCCCAACCGCCTGACGTTTATCAACGCTGTTAAGACCGCTGATTGCTGGCAGAACGCTGGCATGAATATTTGGCAATACCAGACTGTCAACGAGCATATCACCTGCAAGCGATGTGCCAGTGGCGATAGCCTGTTGCACAGCGCCAACATCGCCGCCGAGCATGAGTAAAAATTTGCCCGGACAGATGGTTTTGCTGACCAGTAAATTCACATTCGCGCTTTTGAGCATGGCATCGCCGGCTTCCATCCCTTTGGCAATGCTGGTGAGTTCTAAAATACCTATAGCCTGAGACATGGTTAACCTCTAATTACCGTGATGGATTGATCAGTTATCTCGCTGACAATACCGTCAATACTGGCGTGAACAGGGGCGCCTAATGCGTCTGCTGGCACATCGGCAACACACTGGCCACGAACAACTCGTTCCCCTTTTTGCACACAAGGGATGGCGCTGGCACCAATATGTTGGCGTAGCAGCAACGTCGTTGTATCTGTTGAATAATCTGTCGGTGCTATCGGTGCGTCGTGGTACCAGTCACTTAGACCCAGTTTGGTAATGAGTCGTGTAACCGGGATGAGGCGATACTTCGCCATTTCATCAGCAGGGTTGAGTGGCCCTTCATAACGATGGTTTAGCGCACGCAGCTCACGTTTAAGCATGCGATTAATACGCATCGGTGAGATGCCTACCGGACATGCAACGCTTTCACAGACGTTGCATTCTGAGCAGGTCAGGGCAGTGAGCAGCAATTGCGGTGTAGCGGCCTGCTGATAGTTAACCGCGCGGACCAGTAGATGAGGCGATAGTTCATGGCCGATCAAATGTCTTGGGCACAGATCCGTACACAAACGGCACTGTTCACAAACGGTTTTTGCCACCGAAAGTACGGTACGTTCATCCTGCATTCGCCGTTGAATAAGCGCATGGGATTTTGGCAGAACCAACAGGCCGCCTGTCGTTTTGCTCACCGGCGTATCCAGGGAGGTAATCAGGCTACCCATCATGGGGCCACCGTTGATGAATCCAGGGTCATCGACGGTGGATCCGCCAGCCAGGGCCAGTACTTCACGTAAAGACATTCCGATAGGGACCGTCATGGTTACGGGCCTGGCTACAGCGCCGTTGACGGTCAGCGTACGACGCGTAACGGGATACTGTTGCTCGACGGCTCTGGCGATGTTAAGTACGGTCTGGACGTTATTGACGACTACACCGACGCTGACCGGCAATGCGGCAGGGGGGACTCGTCGTCCGGTTGCCATCCATATCGTCAGAACTTCGTCACCAGCTGGATAAACATCAGGCAACATGTGTAACCGGATATCAGCAGGCAGGAGAGGTGTTAAGGCTTTGATAGCTTTCTGATACTTTTCTTTAAGAGCAATTATGCCTGCACTGGCCCCTGTGGCTTTCATTGCATACTGCACGCCACGGACCAGTCGGGCCGCCTGCAGAGCCATTAATTGCTGATCAACTTTCAGCATTGGCTCGCACTCTGCTGCATTCACCAGAAACGTATCAACCTGAGCCTGGAGTTTGACGTGCGCAGGAAACCCTGCGCCTCCTGCTCCCACCACACCCGCAGCACGAACGCGATCGCGTATCGTTTGCGCATCATAAAGAGTGGGTTCTGCCGTCATGGCTGTATTCATAATAATTCCTCAAGCAGTTCCTGGATGGCACTGGCGTTGGCTACGCGAGGATTAGTTTGCAGCGTGACATCAGCCAGCGCGGCCTGAACCATCAACGGTATTCGCTGTGACCAGGTTTGCTTTCCGTCTTTAAGCGCGTCAATAAAAGAGGGTAACGCACACTGTTTTTTGAGCAGCTCAATATGATGAATTAGCGCATTGAGTGCCGCTGTATCGTTAGCATTATCCGGGCACAGGTGACAGGCTTTCGCAAATCGGGCGTACCGCTTTGCTGCCCGTGGATCTCGAGCGTTAAACTGAATGACCGGAGTCAGTATTAGCGCATTGGCAAGGCCGTGAGGCAGATGAAACTGACCGCCTAACTGATGGGCTATCGCGTGATTAATCCCGAGTCCTGCCTGGCTAAAAGCCATTCCGGCAAGTGTCGAGGCGTTGTGCATTTTTCCTCGTGTTGCCAGACAATCGCCTTTACTGACCGCGACGGGCAGATACTGGAAGACGATTTGTGCCGCCTTTTCTGCGAGAGCATCGGTGAAGTCGCTGGCCTTCGTTGAAACATAAGCTTCCAGCGCGTGCGTCAGTACGTCCATCCCGGTATTTGCAGTGATGGCTGGCGGCACGCTGACGACCAGGGTCGGATCAAGTACCGCCATATCTGGATACAGAGCATTATTAAATAATGGATATTTAATACCTTTATCCGGATCGCTAATCACACAAGCGCTGGTCACTTCAGAACCTGTGCCGCTGGTGGTTGGAATAGCCACACAGGTTTCTATTTCGATGCCAAACTGTCGGCTGAACCAGACGATAGCTTTTGCAGCATCAAGCGCTGAGCCTCCACCAAAGCCGATAACAACATCCGGTTGCAGGGAGTGCATTTGCGCAATCCCCTGAACTACCGTACCGATGGTTGGATCGGGAGTGATGTCACTGAAAACGCTGATGCGATTATCCGCTGGCAGGGCACTCCTCAGCTTGTCAATCAGAGGTGAGCGCGCCAGAAAACCGTCGCAGATGATCCAGATATGCTTATTTGTGAAGCGCTTGAGCACTTCCAGACTTCCCTGGCCGCTGTACAATCGGGTTTGTAGTGAAAAGCTATTCATTACGGCCTCGTTAGCGGATTGAAAAACCGTTTGTCAGCACACAACGACGAGAGCGTGCGAAAGTTCGCGCAGACGTTGTTCCTTCACCGGTCGGTGTGGCGATAGTGAAGGTCGTGAAGCCCTCACCACCCACGCCAATTCCGGCGTAAGAGGGGCCATTTTTCACAAAAATAGATGTCTGAAGCGTGCGGGCGGCAAGATTCAAACGTGAAACATTCTGTGAGTGCATAATGGCAGTGTGATGCAGTCCCTCTTCAACTTTCAGGGCTAACGTTAACGCACTGTCAAAATCATTTACCGTCACGATTGGCAGCATTGGCATCAATTGCTCGCTGGTGACCCACGGATCGTCAGCGCTGACGATACCAATCAACAGGCGGGGTGCTTTTGCCGGAACCGGTATACCCGCAGCTTCCAGTAATGTTGCGGGACTTTTCCCTACGAGTTTCTTATTGGCTATCCCTTCAGGCAGACAGGCGGCGCGTAATTTGTCGATCTCTTCGCAGTTCAGAAGCACCGCACCAAAAGACTGCATTTGCTGAACCAGCCGTTCGGCAACAGCATCAACAACAATCAGGCTTTTCTCTGCAATGCAGGGCAGGTTGTAATCAAAGGATGCGCCGTTGATGATATCTTCCGCTGCTTTCACCAGATCGGCGGTTTCATCAACGATACATGGAGGATTACCCGCACCTGCACCAATAACTTTTTTCCCACTTTTCATGCCCATAGCAACAATGCCAGGGCCACCGGTGATCGCCAGCACTGCGATTTTAGGATGGGCCATCATCTGCTGGGTAGCTTCAAAAGTAGGTTCTGTGACCGTGACGACAAGATTCCGAATCCCGCAACAGCGAAACGCAATATCCTCAATCATGGCAATCAGCTTAAGTGAGACCATTTTAGCGCCCGGGTGCGGACTGAAATAAACGCTGTTTCCTGCGGCCAGCATACTGATGCTGTTGTTAATAATGGTTTCCGTTGGGTTGGTGCTGGGGGCGACTGAGCCAATTACGCCAAACGGGGAATATTCAAATAACACCATGCCACCGTCACCGGTCAGGGCCGTTGTCGTCAGATCTTCGATACCTGGGGTGTTGTCCAGCGCCGCCTTATTTTTGAGGAATTTATCCTCTTTGTTGCCCATCCCCGTTTCTGCCGCGCTCTCTGCCGCCAGCGAACCAAGATGCGGTGTCAGTTCTTCCCGTAGTGCATTAATGATGGCGCTACGGGTTTTCAGCGGGCATTGCTGATAACGCAAAAAGGCCTGATGGGCAGCATCTATCGCTTCACCGACGGACGGGAAAATACCGTTTCCTTTTATTTCTGTTTTTGCCGGTGCGAGTTGCTCACTCAGAATGTTGCGGATAAGGATTTCAAGTTCTGACGTATTCATTGATGTGTTCTCACGTTAATCGCCGCAATGGCAGTTTCTGCAATGTCCATATCCTGCTCAACGCTTCCTCCGCTGATGCCAAGACCCCCAAGTAGTAAACCTTCACGCCATAGTGCGTAGCCGCCACCAAAAGTGACGACTTTTCCCTGCATATGGCTTTCCAGACCGTAAAGTGCGGCTCCCGGTTGTACCGCAGAACTCAGTTCATGAGTGGCGGTTTTCATCGCAACGGCGGTCCAGGCTTTTTTCGGTGCAAGTTCGCTACTCACGAGCAATGCATCGGGCATGCGCCAGGTCACCGTTAGTGTCCCGTTAGGATCAACTATGCTGATAACGACAGGGACTTTGAGTTCATCTGCCCGTGTTACCGCGGCTCGAGTCAGTTGATGAAGTTCCTGGAAAGATAAAGACATTGCAGACTCATTTGTGGTTATTGTTTGCGTTGTAGCCAGATAGCGCTCAGTCACTTTCCGAATGATGTCGGCCTGATGGGCGTCATGATCTTCGGCACGAGCGAGTGCATATAAGCAGTCGGACAGGCGATTGATATACCGCATCAGCACATGTCTGATAGAGACATCTGTTGAGAGTTCGACAAGCCGTCTTTCTGCGCGGCGGGCAAGCGTACGGGCAAAGTGTAGACGGCTCGCAGATTCGCAGCGGCCCGGTAAAATAAAGCTATGCAGTGGGGGGATTCGCCCCATAGCGGTATCGATAGCGGCTTCCAGGGCCGCAATTTCTTCCGAGCTGATGTAACGCTGTTCTGGCGTCGGCTGTTCGCTTTCGCTGGCAAGTTCCGCACTAAACCAAAAGAGCTGCACTTGAATTTGTTCAAGTAAGAGTTGGTGTTGTTGGCTTTTCACTGCGCAGACGCACAGACTCAGCGCAGCATTGAGTTCATCCAACGTACCGTATGCTTCAACGCGTGGATGCGTTTTACTGACGCGCTGCCCGGTAAAGAGTGCTGTGGTACCGGCATCGCCAGTTCGGGTATAAATCGCCATAGTTCCTCCTATCGAGAAAGCGTGTCGACAATGCCGACAATGGCCAGATCGATAGCCTCATTTGGGCCGGAAAAAACGTGTCTGGCACTGGAACCACTGCTGAGTAATACCAGTTCGCCGGTTCCTGCACCTACAGAATCAACCGCGACTTCATCCCCGCTCACAGGGGAGGCGGGAAGTTCCCCATCGGCGCATACCCGACGTACCAGCAAAAGTTTTTTTCCGACCAGTGATGGCGACTTTTGCGTGGAAACCACGACGCCTGTAACTCGTGCCAGATGCATGGTTCACTCCTGCTTAATTAATTGGACATTCCGCGTATTGACTGCTTCCTGAGCCAATGCGGTAACGACACATCGACGGCGTATTACCAGAAACCCATCCTTCAACCGGGCTACGTCGGCATAACTTAAAAGTGTTTCGGGATGCAGAATGATGTTTTGTCCGTGCTCATCGCTGAATTCCACCGGCAGTCGGGCGAGTTTCCTCACGGGGATCGCCGGTAACAGTCGATGTTGCAGTGATATCTTCACGCGGACTCCGCAGGCCAGTGCTTCGTGGATCGTTACTACTGACTCGCAGGACGCGTCGTGTTCAGCAATTTGTGCCAGCAAAGACAGATCTACCTGCAGGATGTGCAGCGTTGAGTACTGACAACATACCGTCCGGGTATCAACTTCCCGTAACTGCGCGACGCTCACGCAGAGTGTGCTTTCCGCGCGTTTTTTTAATCGGGAAACAACCTCCTCAATGATGCGTTGCAGCAGTTCGTTGTTCATCGTGAGGCCACCAGTGTGGCAAATGCCTGTGGATTATCAGCACCCGCGGCATTGGCTTCATCAGTATCGATATGCATCTCAAGACGCATGTCGGGTGAAACACGAACGGCGACGTTATCGAAAATAAGTCTGCGTTCGTCGCCATTGATGGCCACGGAGACTTTATCGCCATGTGAGACACGCAGGATCAGCGCATCAAGTGGTGACATATGAATATGGCGCTGGGCGACAATTACCCCGAATGCTAAGTCCAGTTCGGCAAAAGGGCTGACAAGACGAATGCCTGGCGTACCCTGGATATTGCCTGACATGCGTAGCGGCGCAGCTATACCCAGCGTGCGCGCGTCAGTGCGTGAAATTTCGACCTGGCTGGTGCTACGCAGTGGCCCAAGTAAACGCACATTTTTTAACTGACCTTTGGGTCCCACAAGCGTTACGGTCTGGTCTGCCGCGTATTGCCCTGGCTGTAACAACCCTTTTTTCTCGCTAATAGGCTGATTTGGGAACAGGCGGTCATAATCTGCAGCACAAAGATGGATATGGCGATTAGAGATCCCCAGCGGAATAGGGCGTTCGCGCATTTCATCCAGTACTTTGCTGACGGTTGTTTCCAGTAGCTGTTTATCCATTATTCTTCACCTCGTTTGCCGGAGTGCAGGCAAAGTGAGCGAGGCTCTCCCTTTTGACGCGAACAGGCAGGGTCAAGACACAGATTGCAGCTAATTAACTCTGCATTTTGGGGGGCTTCGGAGATTACGTTTTCCACAGTTACTTCTTCTTCCGCCACGGCTGGTGTTGGCTCGGGGGCTGGCTCAGGCTCTGTCATGACACTGTGGGAAAGGATGCCTTCCCCAGGTCTGGAAATGACTCTGTGAGCGACCAGGCCATCCCGAAGTTCTGCAAAGCTGGCACCGGTGGAAATGGCCGCCTGAACGGAGGCCACATCACCGATGATTTTGAGCATCATCCAGCCTGAGCCGTTGGTTTTTTCGAGACCCACCAGCGTGATGGATGCGGCTTTCGCCATGACGTCCGCGCAACTGATGGCTAACGCCAGACCACTAACTTCAAGTAATCCCAGTGATTGCTTCACGCTGTGCTCCTTTTGCTACGGCTTACGCGGACTTAGGTAAAATAGCTTCAACGTCGCTGTGTGGACGCGGGATAACGTGGCAGGATTTCACCTCGCCAACAGCACTGGCTGCAGCACTCCCTGCATCAACTGCAGCTTTAACCGCGCCAACATCGCCACGAACCATGACCGTAATCAGGCCAGAGCCGATTTTTTCATAGCCAACCAACTGCACGTTTGCGGATTTCACCATGGCATCAGCGGCTTCAATAGCGCCGACAAGCCCTTTTGTTTCAACCAGTCCCAGTGCGTTATTCATACTGCTTTTCTCCTGTGGGTTATGAGTGGCATTCCCTGAAAGGGATGCCTTTAACCAGCCGCGCAGCGTTGTTACCAATGCTCCGACGATCGTGGCTATTTTGTTGATACATCAGCGTAAAAAGTGGTGCTGATGTAGGTAGGTTTTTGTAGTGCACAACCAGTTTTTCCTGATCGCATCCAATGCCGACGAGCAACGGCGATTGGCATGCAGCTAGCCATGCGTTGTGGATAATGTCGGTAGAATGGGTTTCCCGTATAACAAAGGGGATCCCTTCCTCTTCAATACCCAGCAATACGTCATTCCAGCGTGAGGTGCAGTCCCCTACGGTGCAGATCACGATAGCTGGTGCGGTGAGATTACTTTCCATGAGCGAACGCCTTGTACCAGGAGAGGATCAACCCTGTCGCGACCGCATTGCGGGGACCTTCAGTACCCCGGATGTTGCCTCGACCCGCTACCAGTCGATAGTGCGCCAACGCATCCGTAACCAGTTGTGGTACTTCAAAATCCAGAGAGGATCCTCCGACCAGAACCACAAAGGGGATGTCGCGAATGTTGCCGGTTGGGCTGACCTGACGTAACGCTCTCAGCGCATTAGTGACAAAGACTCGCTCCTTCGCGCTGCGGCGAATGGCTCTGACTTTTTCCAGTGCCAGATCCCCTGGTAATGGCACCAGTTCATCAGGTTTCACCACACAAACGCGTGCAAATACTGTTGGTGGCAAGGGGGTAGGGAAAAACTGAACACTGCCATCTTCGTGGCGAAGGTGGAATAAGCTCTCAACTTTTGCCAGCGGGTATTTTTTGATCTCTTCTGCGAGATATCGATCATCCAACCCCAGTTCGCGGGCAATAATCATCGTGACCATATCGCCTGCCCCCGCCAGATGTGTGGCAATAATTTCGCCTTTGGGATTAATAATGGAGGCGTCTGTAGAACCCGCGCCGAGATCCAGAATGGCCAACGGACGGGTGGTGCCTGGCGTAGTGAGAGCACCTAAAATAGCTGCTTCGGCTTCAGCACCGCCAACCTGGACGTCAATATTGAGCTTTTGTGTGATCTCCTGGGCAATCATCGCCATTTGCAGGCGATCTGATTTCACCATTGAGGCAATTCCAACTGCCTGCTCCAGCGAAAACTCTCCGGCCAGTCCGCCCGTCACGCTGACGGGAACTGAGGTATCAACAGCCAACAAATCCTGAATGAAGATTTCATGGCTAGGTTTGTTGGTTAATTCAGCCATGGTCTGGCGTACGTGCTCCAGCATGCCGCCAATATTGGTTCCAGCTTCACCGGTAACGTTATCAAGCTTTGGACATTCACCAACTGCTTTCATAATCGCTTCGGCACCAGCGGCGACGTCGACGCGAACGGTACGTCCCTGTGACTGGAGTTCAATATTCCCGGCCGGAATTGCACGTGCTTTCACATCACCTGACGGTGTTTTCACCACAACAGCAGAGCGGTTGCCAATCAGCGCGCGTGCCATGGGGACAATATTTTTGGTCTCGTTCGCGTCGAGGTTAAAAACTGTCGCAATGCCGTATGGGTTGGAAAGTGTCTCAATAACCTTGCCTGGAACGGCGACCTCAATGGCGGCCAGCATCCCTAATGGGATACGGTCGATATAGAGCACTTCATCAACGATAGGTAACGGTTTGTTCAGGCGATTACTGACCAGAACGCCATCGTCCTGCTGCAAAATAACGCCCGATAATTGATATCCTGCGCCAACAGAGGCATTAATCATGGTGGCGACATCGGCGAAATCGAATGCTGATGACACCACCAGGATGTAAGGAATATCAGCCGGACGGGTTAACAACTCTTCCGGTGTAATCGTGACGCCAACACCTAACCCCACGCCGCCAGGCGTTTTGGGGTTGTGGCCGATCATGGTCGATTCGGTGATGATGGTTTCGGTGATCGTTTCCATCGCCACATCACCTATGACTGGAGTGGCTTCGTTAATACGGATGAGCGAAATATCGCTGACATTGATGCCTGCATTTTTTGCCGCAAGCGTAAGCGCCTCCTGAATACCAAACACATTACGCAATGTGCCCTTAATTCCGGTAGTTTCTGCCAGTGCGCTGTCGGTAATGCTCAGCGTGCCAGCCTCATCCAGAGTGGCGAGAGCGACTTCTGTTGATGAGTTGCCTATATCAATGCCAGCTATATATCGCATCGTATTTTCCTGATATTAATCGTCGCCTTTGAGTTTTTTACGCTCAACATACAGTGCTGCCGCTTCACGAACGAAAGCTGCACAGATCTTTGCCTGATAACGGTTTTCGAGATCGTCTGCGATGGCCATTAGCTCGTCTTTCGTTGAGCGGTATGGACGTAGCGCGTTGTAAATTTCAAGGATGCGGTCGTCAGGTACAGCGGTTAGTTCTGCAGCTCGCTCAAAGTTCATCGCCAACCGGTCACGTCCGGCATCTTTGGCAATATCAGCCTGAATGCGCAGCGTTTCAGGTGTGATACGCATATCCTGTGCCGTGACTTTGTTGCTCAACACATTTTCGAGCGTGAAGTCATCCAGGGTTTTGTTTGTGGCGGTTTTTACCCACTCCGGATGTTTATTCGCGAGAGGGTAATCCGTGACTTTTGCGGTATGAGTTGATGAACTGGCCGTGGCAGGAGTGGTTGTCTCTCCCTGCAGGCTGTTCATTCGGCTCAACACATCCCGAACCATCGATTCAATTGCGTCGGTATTCATGGAGTTATCCTTTATCAAAGCGCAACGCGCAGTTCCTGCGGGTTTTTGCCCGTCACGACGTATTTGGTCTCTTTAATGTGCAGAATGGCCGATTTCGCCTGGTATTTCGGACGTGCCATCTGATCATTCAGCGTAGGGACCGGCTGCGGAGATTCACGCTTGGCATATCGCGCAGCGTTCTTACCGATCTGACGATAGGTTTCCAGTGTCAGAAGCGGAGCCTGGGGGAATAACTCCAGGTTAGAAAGCGGCGGTAATCCCTGCTGGTGGATAACCGTAGTGCCTTTTGACTGGATACCGATTGAAATACCGGAACCACTCAGACGGTTGCCCTCTACTGCGACAAACGCCACATCGGAGGATTTAAAACAGCGAATGACACGTGCTTTAATGCCTTCCTCTTCAATACCGGCGATCACTTCACGCAAGATATTCTTGTGTGGTATGCCGACGATATTGACGGTTTGAGACAGACCGAATGCCGGACCAACAGCAATAATCACTTCATCTTGTTGCTGGCCCTGTTTGGCTTCGCCAATCTCGGTCAGAAAGCTGTCACCTTGAGCCGTTGTTTGTGGTGCAACTGCTGTTGTGGACGCGCGAAAAGAGACGGGTTTATCGCTGGTCTGCATTTCAGACAGCACATCTTCAATTATCTGGCGCAGCAGCTTTTCATTGATTTCCATTGTTCACCCCTTAGCCAAGCTCGTTGGGATCAAGTGCGCCGGGGATGTTCTTAATTTCTTCCCAGCGTTCGCCTTGCAGGCGATAACCTGTTGCCGGACCGGCATAATCGTTGACGTCATTGACTGCGGATAGCACTTGTCCGTCGCCGACGATAATGGCGGAGGTATGCAGATAATCTCCGGTTAACTTGGCTTTCTGGATGTTGAGCATGTCCTGAGCAACATCAGTAAACCCTCCCTGGGCAAGGGCTTTCACCACTTCCAGGCCGTTACGGTTTTTATTGATGATCTCTTGTGCAAATTTGATGTCTTCAACAATGTTACGCTCCGGCATATCTTTCGAACCGTGGGCGTAAGTAGCTGCTTCAACTTCTTCATCGGTGATCGGTGGTAATCCCATTCCGGCAAACACGGCCTGTAGTGCGCGGGCGGCTTTGTTACGAATGGCGATGACGTCTTCTTCACGAACAGGGCGCAGTCCACCGTCCACTTTCAGGTCACGCTGGAGAACGTTATAGTCGTCAAAGTCCTCAGCATCTTCGTTAGAACCGGCAAACATGTTGTCGTAGTTCGGAACGGCAGAATAACCGGAAGAGATGAAGTCAGTACCTGGCAGGAATTGCATCAGCAGACGAGCAGTACGACGCATATCCGAGTGAGTAAAGGTTTGGTCGTTACTGGAAGCGCACTCCAGATCCAGAGAAGAACAGATCAGGTTTTCGGCCAGTACCGCGCGGATACCTGACGGTACAGCGGAAGGGACGCCGATGCAGCTGACGGAGCCATTCTGTAACCCTTGCACGCCAGCGGCTTTGGTGATGTAAATGCAGCGGGCTTCCAGGTAAAGCATCGATTTGCCTTCGGCGTAACCCATCTGAACTTCTGAGCCGGAACCGGAGGTAAAGCGCATTTTCAGACCGCGAGAAGCATAAGAAGAGGCCAGGAAGCCTTTTGACCATGGGGTGTCGTCGCCGTCGGTAAATACCGGTTCAGTACCGTACACAGAAATGGTTTCTGCGTAGCAGGTGTGGCCTAGCATGCCCAGTTTCAGTTCGGTAGCTTCTTCCAGTGAACACTGGGTTAATACGCCAGGACGCCCAACCTGCGAACCTACCAGCAGAGCAATAGCGTTAAATGGAGCGTAACGTGCTACGGCAACGGTTGTTTCCTGTTCGTCAAATCCACGCCATGCGCCTTCTGCAGCATCCGCTGCAATCTGCACTGGGTTGTCTTTTACGTTAGTAACATGCGCTTGCTGAGAAGGGGTACGACGGGCACGCATTTTCTGCATTGCCATCATCATCTCAACGACATTCATGTGTGAAACCACTTCGACAATTTTTGCCGGAGTCATCGCAGTTGTCAGCGGAACTATGTCCCTGCGCTTCACATTGGGATCGCAAAGCATATTGGCGAGTTTGACTGAGTCCATCGCCATCACTTCTTCTGCGCGCGCCAGATTAATACCGTAGCGAGCAATAAAATGGTCAATTAAGTCAAATTCGCCGGCGGCTTTACCATCCAGTTCAGTGACCATGCCGTTAACGATTTTAATAGACGGTTTAGGGTCGTTCGGGCTTTCCATCGCAATGAAGCCTTCTTCGATCCACTCCTTAACAAAGCCGTCCTGATTCACAGGGCGCTTCGCCAGTGCTTCAAATCTTTTCGATCTCATGAATCAGCCTCACTGATATCAGATGTAGGACGGACGATCGTTTTTCGGTTCAGAACCGAGGGTCGCCAGCACGGTTTTACCGATTTCACGGGCGGAGATGACGGCCTGACGCACGGCGCCGGAGTCACCGGAAATGACCAGAATGGCTTCGTTACTGAAACTGGTGCCATGTGCAGGGGAGCTATAAGCCACCACTTCAACGTTGGCGGATTTCAGTGCGGTGTCAGCCATCAGCACACCAACGGATGCCGGTGCGCCGACGATAACGCCACAGGCACGGCCAATTGGCGCCCCAAAGGCTTTTTCCAGCGCGTAACTGGCTCGCGCGGTGTATTGCAACTCGAGGTGCCCGGCTTCATTGCCGTAGACATCACCAAATGTGCGATCAAGCTCTTTCAGAGCGACTTCGATTCCGCGTTTCACATCGGAAACATCGTTGCCGCCTAAGATAATCAGCGAGCCGTGACCCGCACCGCCTTTGGTATCACGGGGAAGCTCAATACTGACGACTTCAGTATTTGTTGCTTTTACCGCTTCATCTGCGGCCATGATGTGTGGACCAGCACCTGTTCGTGCGCCAAGGATGCCAATGGAGCGATAGCGTTTTTCAAGCTTCATCGCGTCCAGTAAGGCGCTGTCTACGTTTGCGATCACCAGACCGACGGTATCGCCAATCGCCGTGCCGACAAATTCCGTTAAACTGCAGCTCTTTTCTGCCATAGCCGTTTCTCGTGTTGGATGATTATTTTCAGGGGTAGCCTTTTGCTCCGGTGTTGCCACACGAGCAATCACCTGCGCCATGATCTGTTCAACCAGTTCATTGCTGCTCATTAGCTAATTCCCTTCGGTAAGATTTTTTCTACATCGGTATGAGGGCGTGGGATCACGTGTACGGCTTTCACTTCACCCACGTTACGTGCGGCTGCTGCACCAGCATCTGTTGCAGCTTTTACAGCGCCTACATCGCCGCGAACAATAACGGTTACCAGCCCTGAACCAATTTTTTCGTAGCCGACCAGCATCACATTGGCTGACTTCACCATTGCGTCTGCAGCCTCTATGGCCGCAGTCAAGCCTTTGGTTTCTACCATTCCTAACGCTTCTTGTTGCATAAAGACCTCGCCTGGGTTGTCCCGATTTTCATGACTATAAAAAGAAGCGAGGAAAAAGAATGGCTGACTTGGAAGTGAGAGTGAAAAAATAGTGAGGTTCGGGTGATATAAAATTGCTATTTTTTATTATATGGTCTTGTTTTTATTGAATATTAATGATTTTGTTAATGTGATAATTTGGTTATGTCAATTCCAGATTTACATTTTTAGTGGTGACAGATTAAATATCCTTTGCTATGCGCTAAAAATGGAATTGTGATGTTTGTTTGAAAACGGAAATCTGCCCTGAACAATATTTTGTCATTCTTAAAATGTCACTTTATTAGGATTTCAACCCGCTTTCGTGCCTGTTTTAATAAACGTGATTGCAATAATTTGTTATCGCAACACGATTTTTAAGAGCATATCGTTCTGATGTTGCCAACAATTTGTAGGCAACGCTTTTTATAGTAAGCCTCGATGTATTCTACTGCCAGCAAGGAGTTTGCTGGTACAGACACGCACTCTGCTTAGAAGGTGTCATAATGAACGATTCTCTAAAAGCGCAATGCATTGCCGAGTTTTTGGGTACCGGACTGTTTTTGTTTTTTGGTATTGGATGTCTTAGCGCCCTGAAAGTCGCCGGTGCAAGTTTGGGGTTATGGGAGATATGCATCATATGGGGTCTGGGGATCTCGCTTGCTGTCTACCTGACCGCCGGGATTTCTGGTGCGCATCTCAATCCTGCCATTACTATTGCTTTATGGCTGTTTGCTTGTTTCCCAGGACGTAAAGTTTTGCCCTACAGCATAGCGCAGGTGGCAGGTGCCTTTGGTGGTGCGTTACTGGCCTATTTGCTGTATGGAAGTTTATTTGTAGAGTTTGAAACGGCTAATCATATGGTTCGTGGCAGCCTGGAAAGCCTGCAGCTTGCCAGTATTTTTAGTACGTATCCCGCTGCTGCACTGAGTGTCTGGCAGGCCGCACTGGTAGAGGTGGTGATTACGTCTATTCTGATGGGCATGATCATGGCGCTTACCGATGATGGCAACGGTGTTCCCAAAGGGCCACTGGCACCTCTGCTAATTGGTATTCTGGTTGCCGTTATCGGCGCATCTACCGGTCCGCTCACTGGATTCGCAATGAACCCTGCTCGTGATTTCGGCCCTAAACTTTTCGCATGGTTTGCCGGATGGGGCGATATTGCGATGACGGGGGGACGTGACATTCCCTACTTCATCGTACCGATTGTAGCTCCCATTATCGGTGCCTGCGCCGGGGCAGCAATTTATCGTTATTTCATTGGCAAAAATTTACCCTGTAATACGTGCAAGCTGGAGGATAATGAGGGTTAGCTTCACGGAAAATGCCTATTTATGAAATGTAAAAACTGATTTCGTGATCCGGTTTCCTGAACCGGTTAAAAAGTCTCCCAAGAATGGGAGACTTTTGTTATGGTCCATTACACCTTTTTTCATCTTGCTCCGGGTAGCAAGATGAAAAGTGGATGTAAATAACATGTTTTATTTATAACAATAAATTAACTGAGAGGTTTTATCATGATTTCTGCGAGCGCCCTGAACTCAGAACTCATTAATAAAATCGCACAGGATTTTGCACAAGCCACCAGTCTGGCTGTTGTGGTTGTCAATATTCACGGTGATGAAATTTCTGAGTTATTTAATTTCACCCCATTTTGTCAGTTGATGCGCCAGCATCCTCAGCACAGCACACGTTGCCGAATGAGCGATCGCTGTGGAGGACTCGAAGCATCAAAATCCGATCAACCCTGTATTTACCGCTGCCATGCCGGACTCACCGATTTCTCGATTCCTTTAGTGATCGCGGGCCACCTGGTTGGATTTGTTTTGTGCGGGCAGGTTCGTCTAAGCAATGATGTTGGATTAGTTGATATTTTGAACGTCGACGACCGCTGGCAAGCCGATCCGGAACTGGTCAGTGAATTTCGCAATGTTCCTGAAATGGATTACTCAAGAGTCATCGCTTCTGCGGATCTTCTGAAGCTTATCGTCGAAAATTGTCTTAAGAAACAACTGAATTTTGTTGTTATCAAAGACAACCCACAGCAATCAGAGCCGGCAAAAACGAGTCGTAGCCCGACGCCTCATGACAGCAAAATGAAAAAGGCGCTGCGCTACATTGATGCTCATTTATCGGATGAGCTGCGCCTTGAGGATGTGGCTTCTCATGTTTACCTGAGCCCGTACTATTTCAGTAAGCTGTTCAAAAAATATCAGGGTATTGGATTTAATGCCTGGGTAAACCAACAGCGAATGGCCAGTGCTAAAGAGTTGCTATGCCATAGTGACTGGAGCATCGCCAGCATTGCGCGTAATTTAGGCTTTTCACAAACCAGTTATTTTTGCAAAGTATTCCGCCAGACCTATCAGGTTACGCCACAGGCTTTTCGTCAACAAATTAATGTTGCTTCATCTGGCGAGTCGGCATAAATAGCAATAATTTGCTATTGCCGATTTTTGATATCGTATTGTATGTCCGTCATTATAAAATGAAAATTAGAGATAGCAGTCAATAAATTGTCATAGCGCAACAAAGTAATGGCGTTGGAAGGATAAACTGCACCAGTTTTTATTTTTGTGATGAGATACAGTGTCTGGGTGAATGACTTTCTTTATTATTTATTGATGCTTTCATTTGGAATGTAAGCATAAGAATAAGCTTAATGAAGAGATAACATTGGCTAAGTAAACGCAAGAAAATATTTAAAATGAAATTTTGTCATGAGGTGTGATAATTCATCTCATGGTCCGGAGCTTAATTAGAACAGGCTCCTGAGCTGACAGGTTTGCCACGTTTGTGGTAGGGAAGGGGGTGAGAATCCCCCGCAGCCCCCGCTGCTGTGATGCTGACGACCCCGTATAGACCACTGATCGCAAGATTGGGAAGGACGGGTGAGATTGACGCTAAGCCAGAAGACCTGCCTGTCAGTGACTACCAACAACTTCGGTGGGAAGTGGGTTGCGCAGATGCATACAGTCGAGAGACTGGGTATCTATACACCCCTACCACCCTGAACAGGATCAGGGTATGGCGGCCAATTTTCACGCGTTTGTTCTTGCAGGTACCGGAAGCGGCTGTGGTAAAACTACGGTGACGCTGGGTTTGCTAAGCCTGATGAAAAAACGTGGTTTGCGTGTTCAGCCTTGCAAAGTTGGTCCTGACTACCTTGATACCGCCTGGCATACCGCTGTATGCGGTACGGCTTCCCGTAATCTTGATAGCTTTATGCTCCCCATTCCTACACTCAACGCCTTATTTTGCGATCAGATGCAGCATGCGGATATCGCGGTTATCGAAGGCGTTATGGGATTGTATGACGGCTATGGAACAGATCCTGACTACTGTAGTACCGCCGCAATGGCAAAACAGTTGGGTTGTCCGGTCATCTTGTTGGTTGATGGTAAAGCCGTTTCAACCTCTATTGCCGCGACGGTGATGGGTTTTCAGCATTTTGACCCCTCCTTAAATATTGCCGGTGTAATCGTTAATCGGGTTAACAGCGAAACCCATTACCAGTTACTTAAAGTGGCGATTGAGCGCTACTGTTCAGTGCCTGTTTTAGGCTATGTTCCCCGAGTGGAAGGCGTGGCTCTCCCGGAACGTCATCTTGGATTAGTCACCGCGCGTGAGTCGGTTGTTAATCAGCAGCCATGGCAGGAATTTGCCGCAACGCTTGAGCAAACGCTGGATATCGACGCCCTCCTGACGCTAAGCCAAATAGATACCCAACCTGTTGGCGAGTGGCCCGCACTTCCTGCCGCTGATGCAGGCGCCGGGTTAACGCTTGCCATCGCAGATGATGAAGCATTCAACTTCTACTACCCGGACAACATTACGCTACTGGAACGTGCGGGTATCAACATCGTGCGTTTTAGTCCGTTACACGACAGCCATCTACCTGATTGCCAGATGATTTGGTTGGGCGGCGGATATCCTGAATTGCACGCTGCAACACTTTCAGGCAATACCAGCATGCTGGCGCAACTGCGTTCAGCTCATCAACGCGGCGTGGCGATTTACGCAGAGTGCGGCGGTCTTATGTATCTTGGAAGCTCGCTGGAGGATAGCAACGGCGATATCTGGCCGATGGCGGATATTATTCCAGGTCACAGCAAAATGGGTAAGCGTCTGACCCGCTTTGGCTACTGTGAAGCGCGGGCTGTTGAGCAAACATTGCTGGCGGCACCAGGCGAAGTGCTGCGCGGACATGAATTCCATTATTCCGACTTTACCCCTGAAATTCCAGCTGTGATGGCCTGCCGTAAGGTTCGTGATGGTAAAACATTGCAATCATGGTCTGGTGGCTGGCAAATGGGCAATACTTTCGCCAGCTATCTGCACGTTCATTTTGCTCAGCGTCCTGAAATGCTTAATCACTGGCTGGCGGCGGCAAGGAGTGTGCTATGACACTGCTCGCATGGTGTATTGCCTGGCTTCTTGATTTTTTCATTGGTGACCCGCCGAACTGGCCGCACCCGGTACGCTGGATTGGTAATCTTATTTCAGCCGTTCAGCGAATGATTCGACGTTACTGTCATAGCGACATGATGCTGCGTATTGGTGGCGCAGTAATGTGGATAGTCGTTGTTGGGCTGACCTGGGGCGTGTGCTGGGGCGTACTGACACTGGCTCAGTCAATTCACCCCTGGCTTGGCTGGGGTATTGAAATTTGGATGATCTTTACCGTGCTGGCGGGGCGTTGCCTCGCTGACGCCGCACGGGATGTTGAGCGTCCACTGCGTGCCAATAATCTTGCTGAAAGCCGTGAAAAACTCTCATGGATTGTGGGCCGTGACACCTCGCAATTACAACCGCAACAGATCAATCGCGCAGTGGTGGAAACCGTTGCTGAAAACACTGTTGACGGCATCATCGCACCGCTGTTCTTCCTTTTTCTTGGTGGCGCCCCGCTGGCGATGGCCTACAAGGCGGTGAATACCCTGGACTCTATGGTCGGTTACAAGCATGAAAAATACCGTGCAATCGGTATGGTCAGCGCGCGTCTGGACGATGTCGCAAACTTTATTCCTGCAAGACTAAGCTGGCTGCTGCTGGGTGTGGCGGCATTCTTATGCCGTAAAGACGGCTCACGCGCATTGCATATTGGCTGGCGCGATCGCTACAACCACAGCAGCCCAAACTGTGCATGGTCGGAAGCAACTGTTGCCGGAGCATTAGGTATTCGTCTGGGTGGTCCTAATGACTACTTTGGCGAGCGTGTTGAGAAACCGTGGATTGGTGATGCACAACGAGATATTTCGGTAGACGACATTTCCCAAACGATTCGATTGATGTGGGTAGCATCGACGCTGGCACTGGCGCTATTTATCGCGCTGCGGTGGCTGCTGGTCGGTGTAGCCTGAGGACAATACTATGCAATATATCCAGCAACCCCAGGCGATTGAGGCCAAAAGTTTCGACATTATTGGTGAGATCATCAGTGAAACCCGTCCGGACTATCAGTTTGCCAGTCCGTTACATGAGGCCATCATTAAGCGGGTTATCCACACCACGGCAGACTTTGACTGGCTGGACATTCTCTGGTTTTCCAGTGATGTGCTGGAGCAGTTTTGCGCCGCGCTACGTCGTCCGAGCGTGATTTACACTGATACCACGATGGCGCTTTCCGGGATCAATAAAACACTGCTGGCAAAATTTGGCGGTGAGTGCCGCTGCTATATCAGCGACCCGCGCGTGGTGCGTGCGGCAAAAGAACAGGGGATCACCCGTTCAATGGCGGCCGTCGATATTGCAGTGAAGGAAGAAGGCGAAAAGCTGTTTGTCTTCGGTAACGCACCGACGGCGCTGTTCCGCCTGCTTGAGCACGATGTTGCCGTCAGTGGCGTGGTCGGCGTACCGGTAGGTTTTGTCGGCGCGGAAGAGTCGAAAGATGCACTGACGCAAAGTAACTTGCCA
The DNA here is from genome assembly GCF_030333105.1 of Citrobacter sp. Cm038. Lineage (NCBI taxonomy): Bacteria > Pseudomonadati > Pseudomonadota > Gammaproteobacteria > Enterobacterales > Enterobacteriaceae > Citrobacter > Citrobacter sp. Cm038. The sequence continues at coordinate 484,755 of NZ_JAOWGO010000016.1, forward strand.
GCTATTGCCGCCTTAGGCCGCAAAGGGGGGAGCAATGTCGCCGCCGCTATCGTCAACGCTATGCTCTACCACATGCAGGGGGAGCGATGAGCGACCAACCCTTCGATGCTCCGGTATGGCATAACGGAAAAGCACTGCGCAAAGGATACACCACAGGATCTTGTGCGACGGCGGCAGCGAAAGTGGCTGCGCTGATGGTATTGCGTCAGCATTTGATCCATCAGGTTTCAATTGTGACGCCTTCCGGTGTGACGCTATGTCTGAATGTTGAGTCGCCGCACATTGAAGGACAGCAGGCTATTGCCGCCATCCGCAAAGATGGTGGCGATGACGTGGACGCCACGCATGGCATGCTGATTTTCGCCCGTGTAACGTTAGACGATAGCGGAGAAATCCGCTTACAGGGTGGTGAAGGCGTCGGTACGGTGACCCGCAAAGGTATTGGCCTGCCGGTGGGGAGTTCGGCGATTAACCGAACGCCTCGCCAGACGATTGAATCTGCCGTACGTGAGGCTATCGGACCAAATCGCGGAGCGCAAATTGAAATCTTCGCTCCAGAAGGTGAAGAACGGGCGCAAAAAACCTACAACTCGCGTCTTGGTATTCTGGGCGGTATTTCCATCATTGGTACCACCGGTATCGTTACACCGATGTCGGAAGAAAGCTGGAAGCGTTCACTGTCGCTGGAACTCGAAATCAAACGTGCCGCCGGGCTGGATCGCGTCGTGCTGGTGCCGGGCAACCACGGTGAACGTTTCGTCCGCGAACAGATGGGGATCGATACGCAGGTTGTCGTCACCATGAGTAACTTCGTGGGTTACATGATTGAAGAGGCGGTACGCCTTGGGTTCCGACAAATCGTCCTGGTTGGCCATCCTGGTAAGCTCATTAAAATAGCAGCAGGAATTTTCCATACCCATAGCCATATTGCCGATGCCCGTATGGAGACACTTGTTGCCCATCTGGCATTGCTTGGTGCCCCGCTGGAGTTACTGACGCTGGTCAGTGACTGCGATACTACTGAAGCCGCGATGGAGCACATCGACGCATACGGCTTTCAGCATATCTATAACCATCTGGCTAAGCGTATCTGCATGCGCGTTCTGCAAACTTTGCGCTTTACGAAAAATCCCCCGACCTGCGACGCCATTATGTTCTCTTTTGATAACCAGATCCTTGGTAGCAACCGTCCTGTCGCCGAGATTGCGGAGGAGATGCAATGTTAACTGTTGTAGGGATGGGGCCCGCGGGGTTGCATCTGATGACGCCGGCGGCGCGCGATGCGGTCGCAACAGCGGATGTTCTTGTCGGTGGCAAGCGGCATCTGCAGCAGTTCCCGAATTTTACCGGTGAACAGTTTGTCCTCGGGGCCAACATCCCGGAGTTTTTGGGCTGGATTAGCGCTCATCAGGACCGACACGTGGTGGTGCTGGCGTCTGGTGACCCTCTGTTTTACGGCATCGGTACCCGGATGGTGGCGCACTTTGGCATCGAAAATGTGCGCATTATTCCCGGTATTAGTGCGGTGCAGTACCTTTGTGCGCAGTCCGGCATTGATATGAACGACATGTGGCTCACCAGTAGCCACGGTCGCAACGTTTGTTTCGATGAGCTGGCTCGACATAACAAAGTGGCCATGGTCACGGATGCCCTGTGCGGCCCGCGTGAAATCGCCCATCAACTGATTGCACGGGGTAAGGGACATCGCTGGATGGTGATTGGCGAAAACCTGGCGATGGAAAATGAGCGTATCCACTGCCTGCCTCTCAGTGAAATTAATGCCGACTATGACATGAATGCAGTGGTGATCCTCGATGAAAGATGAGCTTTTTCTGCGTGGAGGGAAAGTGCCGATGACCAAAGAAGCGGTACGCGCACTTGCCCTCTCAAAACTTGAATTACACCGTGCCAGTCACCTGATTGATATTGGTGCAGGAACCGGCAGTGTATCAATCGAAGCGGCGTTGCAATATCCGTCGCTGCGCGTCACGGCTATCGAGCGTAACCCTGATGCGTTAAGGCTTCTGGACGAAAATCGCCAGCATTTTGCCTGCGGGAATATCGACATTTTTCCCGGTATCGCGCCGATGACCATCACCGAAAAAGCCGATGCCATCTTTATGGGCGGCAGCGGTGGTCATCTGACCGATCTGATTGACTGGTCGATGCGTCAACTGCATCCGGCAGGACGGTTGGTGATGACATTCATCCTTCAGGAAAACCTGAATACCGCCCTGGCTCATCTGGACCATCTCGGCGTACAGAGGGTGGATTGCCTGCAAATGCAGGTTTCATCTCTGACTGTGCTCGGTAGTGGTCACTATTTCAAACCGAATAATCCCGTTTTTGTTATCGCCTGTCAGAAGGAAGGAAACCATGTCTGAGATTTTTGATCCCCGTAGTGTGTGGTTTGTTGGCGCTGGTCCTGGCGATCGTGAGCTGATCACCCTTAAAGGTTACCGCTTGCTGCAACAGGCGCAGGTGGTTATCTACGCCGGGTCGCTGATTAACACTGAACTGCTGGATTATTGCCCGGCAGGCGCTGAGTGCCATGATAGCGCGGAACTGCATCTGGAGCAGATCCTCGACCTGATGGAAGCCGGAGTGAAGGCAGGAAAAACCGTAGTACGCCTGCAAACTGGTGATGTCTCGTTGTATGGCTCTGTGCGTGAGCAGGGTGAAGAGCTGACCAAACGTGGGATTGACTGGCAGGTTGTACCGGGTGTCAGCGCATTCCTCGGTGCAGCGGCCGAACTTGGTGTCGAGTACACCGTACCTGAAGTTTCACAGAGTCTGATTATTACCCGCCTGGAGGGCCGCACACCGGTACCAGAACGTGAACAGCTGGAGTCGTTTGCCAGCCACCAGACGTCCATGGCGATTTATCTTTCTGTCCAGCGTATTCACCGGGTTGCTGAACGTCTGGTTGAAGGCGGTTACCCGGCGACCACACCAGTGGCAGTCATCTACAAAGCGACCTGGCCAGAAAGCCAGACCGTGCGCGGCACCCTGGCTGATATCGGCGACAAAGTACGCGATGCAGGGATCCGCAAAACGGCGCTCATTCTGGTCGGTAATTTCCTGGGCTCGGAGTACCACTACTCCAAACTCTATGCGGCGGACTTTAGCCATGAATACCGTAAAGCCTGAATCTATTGCACTGTTTTGCCTGACACCGGGCGGCGTGACGCTTGCGAAGCGTCTGGCGGCGATGCTGCCGGTAACCTGTTTCACCAGTGAAAAGTTGCTGGAGGAGGGATTTCTTCCGTTCGAAAACGGTTTTGCCAATGCTGCGCGCGACGCTTTTGCGAACTACTCAGCGCTGATTTTTATTGGTGCGACCGGTATTGCGGTACGCGTACTGGCCCCGCTGGTAAACGACAAGTTCTGCGATCCGGCGGTTGTGGTGATTGATGAGCGTGCCCAGCATGTTATCAGCCTGCTCTCAGGTCATGCGGGGGGCGCTAATGCCCTTGCGCGTTATCTGGCGGGAATGCTGGGGGCTGATCCGGTGATTACGACCGCGACGGATGTGAATGATATGGCGGCTCTGGACACGCTTGCGTTCCAGTTGAATGCGCGAATGACCGATTTCCGCTCAGTGGTAAAAATTGTCAACCAGATGCTGGTTAGCAACAAACGGGTGGGGCTGTGGTGGGATGATGAACTGGCACAGGACGTCAGCCATTGTGATCGCCGTGGTTTTATCACCGTAACCGATCTCACGCAATTACCGGAACTGGATGCGTTAATTTGCATCACTCTGCGCACCGATTTACCAGAAATGCCCATCCCGCACTGGAAGCTGGTGCCACAGCGGGTGGTGGCTGGAATTGGTTGTCGCCGTGATACGCCATTTCCGTTGTTAGCCGAGTTGCTTGCCCGTCAACTTGAAGCCCAGCGGCTCGATCCGCTGGCGTTAAAAGCGATTGGCAGCATCACGCTGAAAAAAGATGAACAGGGACTTATCCAACTGGCCTCCTGCTGTCGCGTACCTTTCGAAACCTTTACTGCTGACGCGCTGCGTGAGCATGAACACCGTTTTCCTGCTTCGTCGTTTGTACGCAAAACGGTCGGCACGGGAAGTGTTTCCGGTCCTGCAGCCTGGCTACTGAGTCATGGACAACTGTTAGGCGAGACCCTGCGTGAACAGGGCGTCACTATTACTTTGGGAGTTTCACACTGATGTTAACCGTAATTGGAATTGGCCCTGGCTCGCAGGCAATGATGACCATGGAAGCCGTTGAAGCACTGCAGGCGGCAGAAATTATTGTTGGCTATAAAACATACACCCATCTGGTAAAAGCCTTCACTGGTGATAAGCAGGTGATCAAAACCGGTATGTGCAAAGAGATTGAACGCTGCCAGGCGGCAATTGAACTGGCGCAGGCTGGGCACAACGTGGCGTTGATCAGCAGTGGCGACGCCGGGATTTATGGCATGGCCGGGTTGGTACTCGAACTGGTCAGCAAGCAGAAGCTGGATGTTGAGGTCAAGCTGGTTCCAGGGATGACGGCCAGTATTGCTGCGGCATCTTTGCTGGGCGCACCGTTGATGCACGACTTTTGCCATATCAGTCTCAGCGATCTGTTAACACCATGGCCGGTGATTGAAAAACGCATTGTTGCCGCAGGTGAAGCTGACTTCGTTATCTGTTTCTACAACCCGCGCAGCCGCGGCCGTGAAGGGCACCTGGCGCGTGCTTTTGAACTGCTTTCGACCAGTAAAAGCGCGCAAACGCCGGTGGGGATCGTGAAGTCGGCGGGGCGTAAAAAACAGGAGAAATGGCTGACCACGCTGGGTGAAATGGACTTTGAACCGGTTGATATGACCAGTCTGGTGATTGTTGGTAATAAAACGACCTATGTTCAGGATGGCCTGATGATCACTCCACGGGGTTATGTGCTGTGAATTACGGAGATGTACTGGTCATGGGTGGCACCAGCGATGCACGCATGCTGTGCCAGCAACTCGATGCAGCAAACGTGGCTTATACCCTGTCGGTTGCAACACCGACAGGGAAACAGCTGGCGGGCGACATCAAAGGTCAGGTGCGCTGTGGACGCCTGGAGCGGGAGCAGATGATTGCCTGGCTGCAAGAAAATGGTACGCGCTGGGTGATCGATGCTTCACATCCTTATGCCGAAGTGGTGAGCCGTAACATCATGAGCGCATGTGAAGCGGCAGGCGTACTGCTAAGCCGCTATCAGCGCCCTGAGCAACTGAGTGATTTAACGCACCCGCATTTGTACACCGTGCAGAGTATTCAACAAGCCTGCGATGTAGCGCGACGCTTCGGTGAGCGCGTACTGTTGACGACCGGTAGTAAAGATCTGGCTATCTGGCGTACGGGATTGCCGGATAAAACGCTGCTGGCTCGCGTACTGCCGGTACCTGAGGTTATCCAGCAATGTGCGGATTTGGGCTTTGGCGTGGGTGAAATTTTCGCACTGTGCGGTCCTTTTAGCGCCGAGTTTAATGCTGCGTTCTACCGCCAGTGTCTGGCTGATGTGGTTATCACTAAAGCATCGGGTGCGGAAGGCGGTTATCAGGAAAAAGTACAACCTTGTCTGGATGCCGGTATCCCCTGCATCGTGATTACACGTCCGGCACCTTTGGTGACGGGAGAAGAGTTACTGGAAAGTCAGGCCGCATTTGGGGCGCGTTTAGCGCGCTGGCTGGCCGCTGCTTAAGGAGTAAGAGATGAAGAAAGCGCTTCTGGTGGTCAGCTTTGGCACCAGCTACCACGACACCTGTGAGAAAAATATTGTGGCCTGTGAGCGTGATCTTGCAGCCAGTTGCCCTGACCGCGATCTGTTTCGGGCGTTTACCTCCGGGATGATCATCCGCAAGCTCAAACAGCGTGATGGCATCGATATCGACACGCCGCTGCAGGCACTGCAAAAGCTGGCGGAGCAGGGCTATCAGGATGTGGCTATTCAGTCGCTGCACATCATCAACGGTGACGAATACGAAAAAATTGTCCGTGAAGTTCAGAGCATGCGCCCGCTGTTTTCGCGCCTGACGCTGGGTGTACCGCTACTGAGTAGCCACGATGATTACGCGCAGTTGATGCTGGCGCTGCAACAACAGATGCCGCCGCTTAAAGAGAGTGAAAAAGTGGTGTTTATGGGACACGGAGCTAGTCACCATGCGTTTGCCGCCTACGCCTGTCTCGATCACATGATGACGGCGCAGCGTTTTCCGGCCCGTGTAGGGGCAGTGGAGAGCTATCCGGAAGTGGAAGTGATTATTGAAAGTTTGCGTCAGGAAGGTGTAACGGCGGTGCATCTGATGCCGCTGATGTTAGTTGCTGGCGACCACGCCATCAATGATATGGCTTCCGATGAAGATGACTCGTGGAAGACGTTATTCAACGCTGCGGGAATTCCGGCCACGCCGTGGTTAAGTGGTTTGGGTGAGAACCCGGCGGTACGTGCCATGTTCGTGGCACATTTACAGCAGGCGCTGAACGTGGCGCTGGAGGAAGCAGCATGAGCGGTAAATTGTATGCACTAAGCACCGGACCAGGTGCTTCCGATCTGATCACCGTGCGTGCAGCGCGCACTCTTGGCGCACTGGATATTCTCTATGCGCCAGCCGGGCGTAAAGGTGGGGATAGCCTGGCGCTGTCGATCGTGCGTGAATACATTGGTGAACAGACTGAAGTGCGCTGCTGCCATTTTCCTATGAGTGCTGACAGCGCGGAAAAAGAAGCCGTCTGGGACGAGGTCGCTGCCGCGTTGGTACAGGAAGTGAATGCCGGTAAGCAGGTAGGTTTTATCACCCTCGGCGACGCCATGCTGTTTAGTACCTGGGTCTTTTTACTCCAGCGGATTGGCTGCCCTGACTGGTTAGAGATCGTCCCTGGTGTGACTTCTTTTGCCGCTATTGCCGCCCGCTCAAAAACGCCGCTTGCTATGGAGCAGCAGTCGCTGGCAGTTGTCTCCTGTACCGCACCGGAAACAGAAATCCAGCAGGCGTTAAAGCAACATGACAGTCTGGTACTGATGAAAGTGTATGGTCGTTTTGCGCGCATCAAGGCATTGCTACAACAAGAGGGTCTGCTGGACTGCGCGTTAATGATGTCAGAAGCCACGCTGCCGGGTGAGCAGTGCTGGCGTCATCTCAATGAAGTGAGTGACGATCAGCCGCTGCCTTATTTCTCGACCATTCTGGTCAACAAACAGTGGGAGTATGCACAATGAAGCTTGAACAACAGCTAAAACAGCTGTCTTTCAGCGGGTTGGCCGCGGCGCTATTACTGATGATTGTCCCTGAAAAAGCGTTCGCGATGCACATTATGGAAGGTTTTTTACCGCCGATGTGGGCGCTGGCCTGGTGGCTGCTGTTTTTACCTTGTCTGTGGTATGGACTGGTACGCCTGCGTCAAATCGTGCAGGAAGATAACCACCAGAAAGTTCTGTTGGCACTGTGTGGGGCGTTTATTTTCGTTCTGTCGGCGCTAAAAATTCCCTCTGTGACAGGCAGTTGCTCGCATCCGACTGGGGTCGGTCTGGCCGTTATTCTGTTTGGGCCGGGCGTCGTGGCGATTCTTGGCGCGATCGTCTTGTTATTCCAGGCGTTGCTGCTGGCTCATGGCGGTTTGACAACGCTGGGCGCGAACGGCATGTCGATGGCGGTTATTGGCCCGGTAGTGGGTTACATGGTGTGGAAGATGGCCTGTCGCGCGGGGTTCCGTCGTGATGTCTGCGTCTTCCTGTGCGCTATGCTGGCGGATCTTGTGACCTATTTTGTTACCTCGGTCCAGTTGGGTGTCGCCTTCCCGGATCCGGGGGCAGGCGCGATGGGGTCAATTATCAAATTTATGGGGATTTTCTGTCTGACGCAGATCCCAATTGCTATCGCGGAAGGCTTGCTGACCGTGATGATCTACGACCAGTTAACCAAACGTCAGTTGATTACGGCACAAGGACATTAACGATGAAAAAGACGCTGATTCTGTTAGGGATGGTGGTGGCGCTGGTGATCCTGCCGTTCTTTATTAACCACGGCGGAGAATACGGTGGCTCGGATGGCGAAGCAGAAAGCCAGATTCAGGCTATCGCCCCTCATTATGAGCCATGGTTCCAGCCGTTGTATGAACCCGCCAGCGGAGAGATTGAAAGCCTGCTGTTTACGCTTCAGGGATCTCTTGGTGCAGCGGTCATTTTCTACATTCTGGGTTACACCAAGGGCAGACAACGTCGTGATGACCGGGCTTGACAGGCTTAGCTACCAGAGCCGCTGGTTTCATGTCTCACCACAGCGGAAATTCCTGCTCTGGCTGCTGATGATGATCCTGGCCTTTACTCTGCCCCCGATGGGGCAGGGTATTGAGCTGTTACTTATTGCCGCTCTGAGTTGCTGGTTGCTGCGCATTTCTTTCTGGCGCTGGTGCCGCTGGATGGCATTGCCCTTTGGGTTTCTGGTAGTTGGTGTTGTGACGATTTTATTTAGCGTCAGTCGCGATCCGCAGACCTTACTGGCCAGCCTTCCGGTGGGGAGCTACTGGCTGGGGATCACCTCCTCGGGCTTACATACCGCCAATGAGACGTTCTGGCGTAGTCTGGCGGCACTGGCGGCAACATTCTGGCTGGTGCTTAACTTGCCATTTCCGCAGTTGATCATTCTGCTCAAACGTGCGCATGTTCCACGACTGCTCACTGAACAGATCCTGCTGACCTGGCGCTTTATTTTTATTCTGTTAGACGAAGCGCTCGCCATTCATCGCGCACAAACGCTGCGTTTTGGTTATCGTAGTTTGCCGTTGAGCTATCGTTCGCTGGCGATGCTGGTGGGATTGTTGTTTACGCGCGTGTTGATCCGCTATCAACAAATGACCACCACACTGGATATCAAACTGTATCAGGGTGATTTTCACCTGTAAGGAAAAGTATGCTTGCCACCTCAGCGCTTTGGTTTCGCTATCAGGATGACCCCATCCTTAAAGGGCTAACGCTGGACTTTTCTCCGCATGCTGTCACCGGACTGGTGGGAGCGAACGGCTGCGGGAAATCTACGCTGTTTATGAATCTGAGTGGTTTACTACGTCCGCAGCAGGGGGCGGTGATGTGGCAAGGAAAACCGCTGGATTACAGCAAGCGTGGTCTGCTGGCGCTGCGCCAGCAGGTGGCAACCGTATTTCAGGATCCCGATCAGCAAATCTTTTATACCGACATTGACAGTGACATCGCATTCAGTTTGCGCAATCTGGGTGTGGATGAGGCTGAAATTGCCCGACGGGTTGACGATGCATTGACGCTGGTAGATGCGCAACATTTCCGCCATCAGCCCATTCAATGCTTAAGCCACGGGCAAAAGAAACGTGTTGCGATTGCAGGGGCGCTGGTGTTGCAGGCGCAGTATCTGTTACTGGATGAACCCACTGCGGGCCTTGATCCATCGGGTCGTGCGCAGATGATTGAGATTATTAAACGCATTGTGGCGCAAGGAAATCATGTGGTCATTTCCAGTCATGATATCGATCTTATTTATGAAGTTAGCGATGCAGTTTACGTTTTACGCCGAGGGGAAGTGCTGACGCACGGCACACCGGGTGAGGTATTTGCCCGCACGGATCTTATTGAACAAGCAGGATTAACTCAGCCCTGGCTGGTGAAGCTGCATACACAGTTAGGCTTCCCGCTGTGTAAAACAGAGGCTGAATTTTTTAGCTGTATGCGAGAGAACGCACTGAAGGAGGCGTCATGACGCAGGCAATAATGTTGCAGGGAACGGCATCTGATGTGGGCAAAAGCGTACTGGTTGCCGGACTGTGTCGTATTTTTCACCAGGATGGATTGCGGACTGCACCGTTTAAATCGCAGAACATGGCGCTTAACTCTGGAATAACCCCAGAGGGTAAAGAGATGGGGCGCGCGCAAATTTTCCAGGCGGAAGCCGCAGGGATCACACCGGATGTGCGTATGAATCCGGTGCTGCTTAAACCGACCAGTGACCGTAAAGCCCAGGTCGTGTTAATGGGCAAAGTCGCCACCGATATGGATGCGGTGAGTTACCACGAATACAAACCGCGCCTGCGGGAACAGATTATTTCGGTTTATAACAGCCTGGCTCAGGAGTTTGATGTGCTGGTGCTGGAAGGGGCGGGAAGCCCGGCTGAGATTAACCTACGCGATCGCGATATCGTCAATATGGGCATGGCAGAAATGGCGCAGTGTCCGGTTGTTCTGGTTGCCGATATCGATCGTGGTGGGGTGTTTGCCTCAATTTACGGTACGTTGGCGCTGCTGCACGACCACGAACGCGCCAGAGTAAAAGGCGTAATCATCAATAAATTTCGTGGTGATGTGGCGTTGCTCTATTCCGGTATTGAACAAATTGAAGCGCTGACCGGCGTTCCAGTGCTCGGCGTGATGCCGTGGCTGGATGTTGATCTGGAAGATGAGGATGGTGTCGCGTTGCAAAAAGGCAAATATTTGCGCACCGATAAACGAGATATAGAGATTGCTGTCGTTCAACTACCACATATTTCCAACTTTACTGATTTCAACGCACTGGCGGCACAACCGGACGTTCGCGTTCGCTATGTGCGTCACCCGGAGGAACTGGCGGGTGTTGACCTGGTGATCCTGCCCGGCAGTAAAAATACGTTGGGCGATCTGGTCTGGCTGCGTGAAAGTGGTATGGCGCACGGCGTGTTGCAACTACATCGCCAGCACGTTCCGGTGGTGGGCATTTGCGGTGGTTACCAGATGCTCGGCGATACCATCATTGATGAGGTGGAGTCAGGACTCGGTACGCTGCCGGGGCTGGGGTTGCTCAATACCGTAACCCATTTTGCCCAGAACAAAACAACGACCCTGGTTGAGGGGCAGATGTCCTCCTCTTTGCCTGACTGGCTGGCGGACGCGGCGGGCTTATCCGTTCGCGGTTATGAAATTCATATGGGTGAAACGGAATTAACCGCGCAATGCCAGTCGGTGATGACGTTGCACAAAGACGGCGGTAACGTGGCTGATGGCGCGGTAACCCCCGATGGTCTGGCGTTTGGCACCTATCTTCATGGTCTGTTCGACAGCGATGAATTCACTCGTGCGCTGGTTAATGGTCTGCGTGTACGGAAAGGGTTAGCGCCGCTGGATTCCACCTTCCATTACGCGCAATATAAATCGCAGCAGTTTGATCTGCTGGCGGATGCGATGCGGCAACACATCGATATTGAGAAAATTTATACCATCATGCAGCAACATCGGGAGCCAGTATGATGATTCTGGTTACCGGCGGAGCACGCAGCGGCAAAAGTCGGCATGCTGAGGCGCTAATTGCTGATTCTCCGAACGTGCTGTACATCGCGACTTCACAGATTTTTGATGACGAGATGGCTGCACGAATTCAGCATCATCGCGATGGTCGTCCCGCGCACTGGCGTACCGCTGAGCGTTGGCAACATCTTGATGAGCTGATAACGGCGACGAACGATCCACAAGAGGCGATTTTACTGGAGTGCATCACCACGATGGTGACCAATCTGCTCTTTTCACTGGGCGGTGATAGCGATCCAGATAGCTGGGATTACGCGGCAATGGAGACATCCATTGAGGCAGAGATGCATATGCTGATCGAAGCTTGTCAGCGTTGTCCGGCAAAAATCGTTCTGGTTACCAACGAAGTGGGGATGGGGATTGTTCCGGAGAATCGTCTGGCGCGGCATTTTCGTGATATTGCCGGACGAGTTAACCAGCGCCTGGCAGCGGCGGCAGATGAGGTCTGGCTGGTGGTATCTGGAATTGGAGTCAAAATTAAATGAGTAAGTTGTTCTGGGCAATGCTCTCTTTTATCAGTCGCTTGCCTGTTCCGACACGGTGGTCGCAAGGACTCGATTTCGAACAGTATTCGCGCGGAATCGTCATGTTTCCCCTTATCGGCGTAGTGCTAGGGGGACTCTCTGGTCTGGTGTTTATGGCGTTGCAACCCTGGTGCGGTATTCCACTGGCCGCACTGTTTAGCGTGCTGGCTCTGGCGCTGCTGACCGGTGGTTTTCATCTTGATGGTCTGGCGGATACCTGTGACGGCATTTTTTCTGCTCGTCGGCGCGAACGCATGCTGGAAATCATGCGTGACAGTCGCCTGGGGACGCACGGTGGGCTGGCGCTGATTTTCGTTCTGCTGGCTAAAGTGCTGGTGGTGAGCGAACTGGCTTTGCGCGGAACACCGATGCTCGCGGCACTGGCGGCGGCCTGTGTGGCGGGGCGGGGAACCGCTGTTCTGCTGATGTACCGGCATCGTTATGCCCGAGAAGAGGGGCTGGGAAACGTCTTTATTGGCAAAGTAACCGGACGACAAACCTGCGTAACGTTGGGGTTTGCGGCAATCCTTGCCGCAGTACTGCTTCCTGGCATGCGTGGCGTGGCGGCTCTGGTCGTCACGATGGTGGCAATTTTCATTCTTGGGCAATTACTGAAACGCACGTTGGGTGGACAAACCGGCGATACGCTGGGTGCGGCCATCGAACTTGGCGAGCTGATCTTCTTGCTGGCTCTGCTTTGAGTCAGCCTACACATTGAGAACCCTTATGCAGACTTTATCCTCTTTACTCCAGGCGATCCCTTCACCCGATAGTGCTGCGATGTTGAGTGCGCAGAAGCATATTGACGGATTACTCAAACCACCGGGTAGTCTTGGTCGACTTGAATCTCTTGCCGTGCAACTGGCTGGTATGCCGGGCCTTAAGGGTGTGCCGCATGTCGGGGGAAAAGCGATGCTGGTGATGTGTGCCGATCACGGCGTATGGGATGAGGGCGTTGCTGTTTCACCCAAGGTGGTCACGGCTATTCAGGCGGCAAATATGACACGCGGGACAACCGGGGTCTGCGTGCTGGCGGCTCAGGCGGGTGCAAAGGTTCATGTGATTGATGTGGGGATTGACGCTGATCTTATCCCCGGCGTAGTCAATATGCGTGTGGCGCGTGGTTGCGGCAATATTGCTGAAGGTCCGGCTATGAGCCGCTCTCAGGCTGAAGAACTGCTGCTGGAAGTCATCCGCTATATCCGTGAACTGGCGGATGAGGGCGTGACACTGTTTGGCGTTGGTGAGCTTGGTATGGCAAACACTACGCCCGCAGCAGCGATTGTCAGCGTGTTGACCGGTAGCGATGCTGAGGATGTGGTTGGTATTGGCGCTAACCTTCCACTTTCCCGCGTTGGTAATAAGGTGGCGGTTGTCCGCCGGGCAATTGCCGTCAACCAACCTGACCCCAGTGATGGTATCGATGTGCTGGCAAAAGTCGGCGGCTTTGATCTTGTCGGTATGGCAGGCGTGATGTTAGGTGCTGCCTCCTGCGGTCTGCCGGTGCTGCTGGATGGGTTCCTCTCTTATTCAGCTGCACTTGCCGCCTGCCGGATAGCGCCTGAGATTAAGCCATATTTGATCCCTTCACACTTCTCTGCCGAGAAGGGAGCCAGGACCGCGTTGGCACATCTGGAACTGGAGCCGTATCTCAACATGGGGATGCGTTTAGGTGAAGGAAGTGGTGCCGCGCTGGCGATGCCGATTGTCGAAGCCGCCTGTGCGATGTACAGCAATATGGGGCATTTAGCTGCCAGCAATATTGTGCTACCAGACGGCAAGGAAGCGTAGTCCTCCGTGCCCCGCTGAATGGCGGGGTTTCTTTCTTATGGTGTACGTCGTAAATCCGAAAAACAGATAAAAAAGCTATAATTAACGGATATCTGTTGCGACGAAGGAAAGGACAATGATGCGTCGTGTAAAACTGCTATGTTCGCTTATCATGCTGTTCGCGAGTCAGGGAACACAGGCTGTAAGCTATCCGCTGCCACCCGAGGGAAGTCGTCTGGTGGGAAGTCCTTTGACAATTACGGTTCCGCAAGGAAATACTCAGCCGCTGGAGGCATTTGCTGCGCAGTACGGGCAGGGGCTAAGCAATATGCTTGAGGCCAACCCGGGCGTGGATGTCTATTTGCCGAAGTCGGGTTCAACGCTGGTTGTACCGCAGCAGATTATTTTGCCAGATACCGTACGTGAGGGAATTGTCATCAATGTCGCAGAAATGCGCCTTTACTATTACCCTCAGGGCACAAATACAGTTGAGGTTTTGCCGATCGGCATCGGTCAGGCGGGGAGAGAAACGCCACGTAACTGGGTGACAGTGGTAGAGCGGAAGCAGGAAGCACCGGGCTGGACGCCAACGGCGAATACCCGGCGAGAATATGCCGCTCGTGGGGAGAGCTTACCTGCTTTTGTTCCGGCCGGGCCAGATAATCCGATGGGGTTGTATGCCATTTATATCGGCAGGCTATATGCCATTCATGGAACAAATGCCAATTTTGGTATTGGGCTGCGGGTGAGCCAGGGCTGTATTCGTCTGCGTAATGACGATATCAAATACCTTTTTGATACCGTACCGGTTGGAACGCGCGTTCAACTTATCGACAGACCGGTGAAATATAGCGCAGAGCCAGACGGTAGCCGCTGGGTTGAGGTTCATGAGCCATTGTCCCGAAATCGCGCTGAATATGAGTCAGATAAAAAGATCCCACTACCGGTAACGTCTGCATTGCGTAGTTTTATCACAGGCAGTGATGTGGATGTTAATCGCGCGAATGCAACACTTGAACGACGCTCCGGGATGCCGGTGAATATCGGCCTGATTCATAAATATTAATGAGTAACAGGCGGCCTGTTTTTCGTGATCAAGTAAGACTGGCCGCTTGTTTAATGTGATACTGCCCCATTTTTACGAAACCGATATGGTCTGCCATCAACCGGGCTTCATGTTCACTGTGCGTAACCAGCAGCGCTGTTTGTCCGGCTGCACGCAAAATATCTCGAACCTCACCCCCCAGACGTTCACGGGTTCGCTTATCAAGACTGGAAAAGGGTTCATCCAGCAGCAGGATTTCAGGATGTGGCGCCAGTGCGCGAGCCAATGCAATACGCTGTTGCTGCCCACCTGAAAGCTCATGGGGATAACGGCTGGCATGGCTATGCAATTCCACCATGTTTAACAGATCTGCCACTCTGGCCTGCTGTTCTTCACGCGGCATACGTCGTAAGCCAAATGCCACGTTTTGTTGTGCCGTCAAATGAGGGAATAATGCATATTCCTGAAAAACCATGCCGACATGCCGTTTTTCCGGCGGCAGATGCACGCCAGGGCCGGCAACGTGCCTCTGAGAAACATAAATATCTCCGCGTTGCAGGCGTTCAAACCCGGCAACAGCACGAAGTACCGTGGTTTTCCCACAGCCTGAAGCGCCCAGCAGACAGGCGATTTCGCCTTTGCGCACAGACATAGAAAATCCGCTCAGTACCGGTTGCTGACTGTTGCCATATGCAACATGCACATCCTGGAGTCGTAATGCAATTTCTGACATTGGTACTCTCTTAACCACGGCGTGTCATCTGGTGACGCACCAGTAAAATAACCGGTAACGTGCCTGCTAAAACAATCATCAGCGCGGCAATTGCCCCTTCTTCATAGGTTCCGCGAGCGGCTTCTGCATACAGTAGCGTTGCCAGCGTTTCGAAATTGACAGGGCGTAAAAGTAGAGTCGTGGGCAGCTCTTTCATCGCATCGGCAAAGACCAGCAATGCACTGCTTACTATTGCTGGTCGTAGTAGCGGTAAATGGACTCGTGCAAATGTACCTGCGCCATTTTCACCCAGCAAACGCGAAGCCTGTTCAAGGGAAGGGGGGATACGACCCAGTCCGGAATCCAGCGCTCCGATGGCGATCGCCTGAAAGCGCATCGCACAGCAAATAATCAGCAGGATACCGGCAGACATGAGCGGCAAACCACGAATATCCAGTATATCGGCCAGCCAGCGGTCTACCGCCATAGCCGGCGGCAGAAAACCAATTGCCAGAATAGTGCCGGGCACCGCATAGCCCAAAGAGGCCAGACGCATCACGCCGCGACGAAAGCCTGGCATGGCGTTGTCTGCGGCACTATGACGCGCGCTCCAGGCCACCAGTAAACTGACGCAAACCACTACCAGCGTGGTTCCCGCCGCCAGCAATAGTGTATTTTGCAATGCGGAGAGCAACGAGGCGGAAAGCGGGTTCTTTTCACCTAAACGTTTGACGCTCTCCCACATTAAAAACAGTACCGGGGCAAGGAATCCCAAAATAACTGGCAGCGCAATCACTGAGCCGAGGAGCCATCCCCGCCAGCCGTGCACGCGTGTGGGTTGAATTTCTCGCAGGCTGCGGCTGCTGAATCCTTGCTTTCTGCGACCATAAAACTCCAGCGTTAGAATGAAGAAGATAAACATCAGCATCATGCAGGCGATTTGTGCAGCAGCGGATAAATCAGAACGGGAGATCCATGTGGTGTACACAGTGACCGTTAATGTTTGTACCCCGAGAAACTCCGACGCGCCAATATCGTTAAGCGTTTCCAGAAGTGCCAGACTGACACCGACTGCCAGCGCCGGACGTGCCATTGGCAGGGCTACGCGAAAGAAAGTCCCGGTTGCGCTGCACCCAAGCGTACGGGCAGCTTCCAGTAAATGGGCGGGCTGGCTGATGAACATGGCCCGGGTCGTCAGATAAACGTAAGGGTAAAGTACTAAACCGAGCAAAATAATGGCACCGGAAAGTGAACGTAGATCTGGCAGGCGGAACTGTCGTGGGCTGTCAAAGCCCAGTAAAAAACGGATGAATGTCTGCAGTGGGCCGATTGGATGCAGTAAATCGAGCCAGGCGAAGGCGACGATATAAGTCGGCATCGCCAGTGGCAACAGCAGTGCCCAACTGAGAATTTTGCGGCCTGGGAAGTCCCACGCCGTTACGGCCCACGCGCTACCAACGCCAATCACGCCCACCATCACAGCGACTCCCGCCAGCAGAAGTACTGTGTTTTTTAACGCTGAGGGCAATACAAACGCGATGAGATTATCCCAGTGAGATAAATCAGCCTGTGTAGCCTGCCAGATAAGCGCAACAATGGGTGTCAGGACACCTAGCGCAATGCATAACGCGCTAAGATGCAATGGTGTTAATAATGACTGCGGCCCGGAAACCAGGCCGCGTAACGTCGGAAACTGTAGCGATTTATTGATCGAATCCAACTTTATCTACCAGGAGGCTAGCTTGCTTACGGTACTTCACGATTTCGGTTAACGGAATTTTATCTACGTCGATTTCACCGATAGTGGCACTAATAACCGGATCGAGCGTAACGCCTTTCAGTACCGGATACTCAAAGTTTGCTTTCGCGTATTGCTGCTGAGCGGGTGCGGAAACCAGGTATTCCATCAGTTTAATAGCATCTGCTTTATTAGGTGCATAGCGGGCTACGGCTGCACCGCTGATATTGACGTGCGTGCCACCATTTTCAAAGGTTGGCTTAACGACTTTAATCGCATCGCCCCACTGACGGGCATCGCTGCCTTGTTTGGCATTTTTCATATGGCCGACGTAATAGGAGTTAGCCAGGCCAATATCACAAATACCACCGAGGATATCGCGAGCTACGTCACGGTCGCCGCCGGTGGCTTTACGTGCCAGGTTAGCTTTCACACCGCGTAGCCACTCTTCTGTTTTGGCTTCACCGTGATGTGCAATCATGGCGGCAATCAGCGCCGTGTTATACGGGTGCTGTCCGGAACGGATACACACTTTACCTTTGTATTCAGGGCTTGCGAGTTGTTCGTAATGCCAGTTATCAATTGGCAGAGACTTCTCAGCGTAAAGTACGCGTGCTCGCATAGAAAGCGCAAACCACTGGTTATCTTCACCTCGCAGATTGGCCGGGATTGCAGTCTTCAACGTTTCGGATTGCACCGGTTGTGTCACGCCAGCTTCAACTAAATCGATGAGATTTCCGGCATCGACGGTCATCAGCAGATCTGCAGGGGAGTTTTTACCTTCCGCTTTTACACGCTCAAGCATGCCATCCTTGATATAAACGGTGCTTACTTTTATACCGCTGGATTGCGTCCAGCTATCAAGCAGGGGCTGAATCAGACCCGGTTCGCGGGTGGTATAGAGTGTTAACGTATCCTGGGCGAAAGCCGGCAGGCTAACGGAGAGTACCAGGGCTGATGCAAGCGTGATACGGCGCAGTCCAGTGCGAGGCAGAGCATTCATCGTTTATATCCCAGAGTAATTGGAACGTTCAGTGAACGAGCGAGCGCTCGTCCTTTCGGCAGTCGTACAATAAATGATAATCACTAGCACTTACAATAATTGCAAAGTTGAAACGATTTACATTTACACAACTTTAATCATTGGTGTGATGTGGCATCCGGCAGGTGAAAAACTGTTGGGAAGGGTGCTTAAGGAATGAGGTTTTTAATGGCAGTAAAAAAGCAAAAAGCCTGCTTAGTTTCCTGAGCAGGCTTCTTAAATTTGGCCCCTCTGACTGGGATCGCCGTAGCCATTAACTGGCTGATTGGTAAGCTAAAACAAAAAATCGAGTTTGTCAAGACCACCAGAATGACCACCAATTTTTTCCTGACTTTTCACTGCTGTATGCGAGTTATCAACGCTATATCTGCTGCATACTCAGGCAGGAAGCAAAGGGGTATACTGAGTCAATCTTGGATAACGTCATCAGAATGATTACACAGCACCAGGGGCCAGATAAATGATGGAAGGTCAATTAATTTTCTGCTCGGACTCAATACTGCGCTTTCGCTCTGACTTTGATGAAACAACAGCAGTTCCATTGCTATCTATCCAGAAAACTATTTCAGATACCGATCCCTTTTTTCTTCTCAGGTTCTTTCGTCATACCGTGGTGATTGAACAAGGAACAACGCTGACGAATATCTTTTTTGCGATTGAACCATGGAAGGAATTGCTAACCGCTTACTTGGATCGGGATGTTGGGGCCTATATTGGCGAAGTAGGAAAACCATCCAAACTTACTACATGGGATCTTGAGTGGATTGGCATTGATCGCCGAAGTTCTGTCTACCGCGCATATCAGCGCGAGGATATGGGGGACGATGAGGATTTTACCACCTGGCTTAGTCGTGAGCGGAGCCCACTGACGAATTTGATATAGAAAGTAGCTGCGATGCTTCCGGTTTTATCAAAGGTGATAAAGAATGCTGGAGCCTTAGTGAAAATGTCCACGAAATTAAAAATCTGCCAGTGATCCTCTATAACAAGCAAACGCTGATGACCTTGCAAAAGGAGGAGCTGCTAAGAGAAAGTGTTTCTGGGGTGCATAGTACTGACCGTAGTCGTTTTGTCTGTGGTGATACCTCTTTTTCCTTCTATGAAGTGATGGAAGCTATTTTCATTAGTGGTTTGTTCTTCCATACCCCAAGTGCTGCTACAAACTGCTTTGAAGGGTTAAAAAACAGTCTTGATGGACTGGAAAATGAAACGTCGAAAGAGACTGAATCTGATCTTACTGACAGTGACGAAGAGAAACCGCTAAAAGTGGAAGTTGCCGAGGGAGCCTTTGATTCTCTGATTACCCACATGGAGTCTGAAACCGGAAACTGGCAGCTTATCAAGGAACGATGCCAAAAAGAGAGTTCTCCGCCCGTCAGGATTGGGGTTATTACACCGGCGAAGCCTCCTGAGTTGCGCTTGTGCGGAGAGATTTACCGGGATAGCGGTGAAGTTTAAGTCGTTGCTGATTTCTACAGTGGTTTTGAGGTGAAGGCTGAATTTATGTCACTGTTTCAGTGAGAAAAAAGGATCTCCAGCTATTAATCTGATATAACAGCATAGATACTGAACGAGAAAAGCCGAGGTGAGCTTTATCATGGACAATGTCGCACCTACATCGCAGCAATTTACTAGCTCACTAAGCTGCATACTGTTAAAAATCAGTAAATACCAGCCGAATTTGCATCTTACCCCTAATGAGTTTAGCTATCTGGCGGCGATGGCGATGTGGGGTATGGAGGAGTCAGATGTCGAATCAAATAGTGAGCATTACTTTGTACAATCCGGCTACGATGAGACCACATGTCACAGTATCATCCGTTACGTTGATGAAAGAATAAATGAAGATCCTAATACCTCCGATGTCCGGGTTAATAACTTTCTGAAACGAGCGCTGGAACAAGGATTGTTGTCACTGGCCGGAATGTCTGTCGCTGATGTTGGTGGAACATATCGTCTGACTCAGTTGGCACATGATTTGTTAAAACCTTTCCAGCAATCTGATGAATTAGAGGATAAAGAAACATTAAGTCAACGTTATCTGAGAATTGATCAAGAACTGTCCAGTTTAAATGCTGCCAGCGACGGAGAAAAAATTACTGATAGTGAATGGTTGGTAAAGGTAGAACTTTTTTTACCGAGCTTGAAGGATCTGCTGACGGGCGTTTTTAAAAATCAGGAATTCCTCATCTCTAAATTTCATTCAATGCGCTCCGAGATACAAACCGAAATTGGTATTTCTCTGGAAACGGAAATTCAGCAACTTCTGGAAATAATACGTACTCTGGCTGGTCAGATTAACGATTTGAGAATGTTAGTAATGAACCGTGCCGATGCGGTATTAATGCAACTGGAAATTTTGCAAAATACAGTCGTACAAAAAGGTGGAGCTCAGCGATTAAAAAATACATTATTCTCTTTGTTTGGTTCATTAATGGACGTTCGGGAATTCGCTAATCATTCCTTAAGGGATTTATCGGGATTCTTTAGCAGCGTGCTGGACCGTATACGCATCCGTATCGCGTTAGATCCCAATGCTAATCTGGGGTATTTAATCGATCGTACTATCGAGTTATTTGGTCGGTCATCATGGTCGTTAGCATTACCTTCGACCGTTAAGCTAATGCAATTACGTGAATGGGACACACCGCCGCCTCCGGCGGATAACGCGTTGTTCCTCGATGATAATGATGATGAAGAATTGGTGCGGGAGATGCCTGCGTTTCAGTTAGAGAGTTTCGCAAGGGAGTTTGTTGAAAAGGCATTAAGTGATAATAAGCCGGTGAGTAACGTTTCTGTTATCAGAAATATTTTAAGTAAATTCCCATTCAATGAGACGGATCGCTTTTGCTTGGCACAGTGCACAATAAAAGAACTGATGAAACAGAGTGACAATATTCAGGATGATATCTCCCCGGAATGGGTTTTAATGGATGAGTCAGCAAATTACGAAATCGAAGAGCAATGGCTAATTTCACAAGGTGATCTCAATGACTGAGCTTGAATCTACACAGGGTGATCAATTTAATACATTTCTGGATGTGATGAAATCACCTCTATTCCCCGTTGTGGATTATAAATTACGTAGAGGGATTAACATATTACCTGTTGATTATATGCTGTATTCATTTGTTAATCAGGCATTTAATCCGCTTAGTGAATATTACGACTGCTTGTCTTTATCTTTATGCTTTTCCAATGAATCTGTTTATTACTTACTGCCTCAGCGCCGTGGGAAAATACCCTTAGAGCGATTTAATGAGTTGCAGATGGTCACTGGTTTGATTATTGTTGCAATGGAGCTCGAAAAACAGCTTAGCCAAAAAGAGTGGTTCACAACGAACCAACTACTTGAGCGAATGAGCAATCAATTATCCGAAACCAGACTGCTGGAATTATTTCGCCGTCGTCCAGGTCAACAGACCCAATACGATTTATCTAAAATTCAGGATGAAATCAGAAAGTCGCTTATAGTATTCGATCGCTATGCCTTTATTCAACTATCTAAGGATCGGCAATCCTTCCAGACAACCCCCGCTATCTATCGTTTTATTGAACCGCTGCGAGGATTACAACAAGAGTCAGAAATTCCACAACGCTTGGCTGAACTGATTCAGGAAGGTTATCTGGTCAAAATTGATGAGACCGCGCGGGATAGTGTAGATGAAGATTTGGCAGAGAACGAGGGTTTCTCTGCCGAAGAAGAAATGGACACAACGGGCGATTTATTTTCTTCCGGGACTCATGAAGGGGAACAATTGTGAACCACTACCCTCTGATACGCAGCCTTAGTATTGTCAACATTAATGGCATTATGGCCCGAACGTTAAATCTGGTGAATCCTCACGCACTGCGTGCATCGCGACAGTATGGCGGTACCGTTTCATTGTTGGGCAATAATGGTGCGGGAAAAACGTCTTTGTTGGGCGCGTTTATGTTCAGCCAGATCCCTGATATTCGCTACATTAGCTTAGGGACGAAGGATGATTTCAAAGTTTCAACATCAATAAAAGACAGCGAAATGTTTCCACGCTTAGGGCAGCCCAGTATTGTTGCTCTGGAGATTGAGGCCCGAGGAACAGGCCACCGGCATCTGTACGTCGTTAGGGCTGAAAAAAAGACAGGAACAACATTAGATACCCAGCTATTTTGTTTGAAACTTCCCGATAGTGTTAACCCACTGGATTGTTTACTTGATCGTAAAGGACAAGTGGCTCACCCGGTAACGACAGATCAGTTACGCGATAAAGCAGCACTATTAGGATGCGCTATTCAGACATTTAAAGACCCAAATGCCTACATGTTGGCACTATTTCAGCATGGTATTTTACCCCGAGCCTGTCAGTCACCCGATGATAAATACCGTCTGGCTCAGATCCTTCATTCGGCAATGGCCGGGCGTCTGGATAAATCGATAGAAAAACATCTCAGCGCTTATTTAATGGCCCATACTCGCGGGAATATACATTCCGTAGTGAATATGGTGCATGAGTCCATGATTAAAGTCAGGCTTACACAGCAAGACCTGCAAAATTATCAAAAGGATTATCAATTTTTTAATTCATTACTTATGTGGAGCTTATCATTTTCAGCCAATACGTGGTCAGTTATTGAGAAAACGCTGGCGATGAATGATGAAGAGCGTACGACTATTCAGAGAGAAAAATATCGGATTGAACGTGAGCTGGAAAAAATTGAGGAAACCCTGAGTACCCTAAGGCGCAAGGAAGACGCCATAAAATCGGAACAGTCAATAGCGCAACAGCAGATGATTGATATTGAGCCCCGGCGGTTATGTGCTCGTGATGGTAGGATTTACTTTGATCACGAGCAAAAAGCAATTGGTGAACTGAATAAACTGGAACCGCAGTTAGAGAGTGCAGAAGAAGCAAGCAAACTCCAGCAAGGTATTGTTGATGAGCTGGAAAGAACAAAAAGTGAGAATGAAGAGAGCCAGCTACGCACTGCTAAACAGTTATCTAATGTCGTGTCGCGTTATGACATTGCTCAGAAAATGGCATCGCAATATAACCACGCAAAACAGCTCTATGATGAGATTAACCAATGGAATATGACTTTTACGCTGTCTGGATTAAGCGCATTCATTGAACAGCTCGTGAAGCAGGAAAAAGAGGCAGAAAATGCCCTCAACCATGTGGAGCGCCAATTACGATCTCATCAGAATATCCTGGATGCTTATACTTTTGCCGCAAACAGTGCACGAAAATTGGGGGATGATGTCTCTCCTCCAGACGCTCAGCGCTGGTTTAGGGAAAAAAGTGCTCAACTGGAAAAATGGCGTATCGAAGACGCTCAACTGGGTGGGTGGCAACAGCATCAAAAGACGTTACAGAACGATCATCAAAAACAGCGGCGTCTTCAGCAGCGGCTTCGCGATGCTGGCATGCTATCGTTACCATTGAGCGATGAGGATTTTTCGCAGCAACTGGCGATGCAACAAGAGCAAGAATTGCACTTAAATGAACAAAAGGAACAATTATCGCAACGTCAGACTGAAGTCCTGGAACAAATTAAGCAGCTTGATATTGATATTACACGCTATGAGCAACAGAGTCAGCAGTGGCACCAATATCAGCCATCGGTTAGCTATTTACGCACTATTTTTCCTGATGATGATTTGATACCGCAACGCTGCGAACAACTTATTCTTGACCATGCGTTACACATTAAATCACTTCGGCAGGTAGTCATTGGCTACGAAACGGAAATCAAACAATGCCAGGGGCGTCGTGATAAACTGAGTGGAAGAGAAGCCGGAAGTCTTGAGTATTTACGGACTCTTGCCGCTGACGTATCGGGAATATCGGTTGCTGAACTGTACGCAGATATAGAAGTAAAGGACGCCGGGTATTTTGAGGCAGCATTAGGGCCGTTAATGTTCGCCATACTTGTCAATGGTGATGTCGATGATGCCGCCAGACAATTGCTTACACAATACGATGAGCAATGGCCGCTTCCCGATATTTTGTTGATCAGTGTAACCCAACCTATAGACGTTTTGCGCAACGGGCCGTTCGAGTCGGAATTACTTTTTAAAGATATCACCGACGAATATAACACAGTGGAGAGTATTCTCCCGCCCTGGTGTGTTATAGATGAACCGCGATACCGCCGCATCAGCCAGATACGTTCAGAGCCCGTATTAGGTGATAAAGCTCGCGAGGCGCTTATCCTTCAATTGGACCAACAGATCCAACTGGTAGAAGAAAAGAGCGAGACGCTGGAACGTGAGATTGAAAACGTTGAACGCCACAACGAACATCTTAAGGCCGTTAGCGCAGCCCCCTCATTTATCTGGGGTGATGAACCGCCGCTGGAGGATGCACGCCGACAGCGCGGCCATCGTCTTACTGCCCTGACAGATATCGACGAAAAACACAGAAGCGTGTCCAGTCAGTGGAAAAAAAGTTGGGGTCTCTTGCAGGCGCTACAGGAATGTGAGCCAGACAGTAAAATCCTGTTTCGGGATTTTCCTCAGGAGCTGGCCGAGATTGCTGATCAGATTAAGCGGGCTGAAGCAGCCGGGCGTGATATCAAACGCTATCAGTCGTTAATTAATCAGATAGAAAAAGAGTATCCATTACTACGGGAAGAATACCCGGAGAATATAGCGCAAGTACGCCAGCAGGTTGAGCAGAACGAGAAAACCTGGCAAACCTCTGCAATGCGAGTTCGGTTAGTGAAAGAGTTAGACAGAGTTCGTGCTCACCTTAGCCCGGAATATGTTAATGCTCAGAAAATACTTAAAGATGAAGCACAAGCGCAAATCCTCTTATCAGGCGATCAAAAACGACTGGAGCAGGACGGCGAACGGATTAAACAAGAACTCACAACTGCAAAAAAAGAGTTAGCTGAAAAAGATAAGTTTTATTCAGAATTGACATCCGCGATTACTCGCTACCGCCAGAATCGTGATGATGCTAAAAATGACCTGGATAATTTGCCGTTTCCTTACACATTTGGCCTAGAAACTAACCTTGCCTCACAACTGGCGCATTTACAAAGCCAACTTGAAAAACTGAATAACAATTTAAGAGAGTGCAATACAAAAACTAATGAGATGCATAACCAACGCTCAAACGAAGAATCACAACTGAAAAGTCAAAATGACAAACTTACTGCCCTGGCAGAAAAAATTGAACAAATAACTCAGCAGCGCAACGGAATTATAAGCGCATTAAAAGCCGATGGCTCTTATGGTGAGCTGGAACCGGCAATGCGCGAAATGCTGATAAATGGCGAAGCATCATCACCGGTAGTGCCTTTGCTGGTCGACCAACAACTACTGACTCAACTGACCAGACTAACTATTGAATATTCTATTTCTTCAGCCGATCCCTTCATGCAGCAATTAGCGTCCTGCGGTCAGAATACATCTGATATCGCTGAAGTTTGTGCCACGCTTTATAGCCGCGCCGTCGCGCTTTTCCGCCGCCGCGCCCGACAGGATATCCAGCGCACCACACAGCCTCGGGAAATGCTGCTGGCATTGTCTCAGGCGGCGAAAGATGCACAGAGGATGCTGGCGGAAACCGAGGCTTCGTTCCAGATGCGCCGGGATGAACTGGCCGACGCGCTATCGCGCCGCATAAACGATGAAAAAAGGGCGATAAGCCGGTTAAGCGCAGAACTTACCGGAATTGGCTTTGGGCAGGTTGCCAGTGTGCGTCTGGAGGCCAGGACGGTTAAACATTTTCAGGATACTCTGAACGCGCTTAAATCAGGAGGTTATGGCATGGACGATCTCTTTTCCACGGCAGGAACCGTTACCGAAGCGTTGGCAGGCCTGTATAAAAAGATCAATCAACATGAAATTGATGGTTCACATTTGCTGGATCACCGTAACTACTTGGACGTAAAAACGCTAATACAGCGTCGCGGTGCAGAGCAGTTTGAACTACTGAACGCTTCCAGCCTGTCAACCGGGGAACGAATCGGCTCCGGGCTGGCAGTGCTGATTGCCGTGCTCAGGCACTGGGGACGCAGCTCTCACGGCAATAAAGAGCCGTTCACTTTGCCGTTGGTGATGGATGAGGTTTCTCGTCTGGATGCCGCCTCTCAGGCGACAGTCCACGAACTGGCGGTAAGAACCGGGTGCCAGATGTTGGTTGCGGCCCCGGAAACGTTAGGGAAAATTACCGGAACCGGCTATCAGTTGGTGCGCACAGTCAGAACAGAGAACACGGGGGCCAACGGGCAAAGCGTTACGCGGCATCAGGTGAAAATTACCGGGGTTCGCGACGCCCAACAGTTGCCGTTTGACGTTGATAGCTATCTGGCTACAGCAGAGAGTGATGAGGTGAAAGCAATTTAATGCATCAGGAACTGTTTCAGTTAGGTTTCCCGGTCAGTGAGCTTGGCTATATCCTTCAGCAACTGAAAGAACGGCAAATGATGACCGAAAATGCTAAGGAAAAGTCGCTACGAAATTATCTGGCTGAACTGGGTATTATCATCCCTTCCACGCGCAATCGCTGGCGGCTGGTGGAAAGTGGACGCCTGGAAATTCTGCTCGCACAGGTGCAGCAACAGATACAACAACAGATCATTGGCAGAAAAGAACATCGTCCGGCTATCCCTCGCCGAATGCAGAGGATCCACCACAAATCAGCGTCGGCATGGCGGGGTAACAGTAAAGCAGGTCTGAGCCAACCCTTAGCCAAAGGGCAGACCGTTACCTATGATGACGTCCTACGACTTCGTAGCCAGGGGACGGAGCTGCGGCTAACGTTTACCTGCAATAACAGGGAAAACGTTCTGTTTGCCGATGATGAGAGTCAATGGCGTTCGGAGTGTTGTTTGCCAGAACGAATGCTACTTGATTTGCTCTCTGTGGATCTGTCATCGGCGCAACTGATCATGACCGTCGAAAATTTAGGGGCTTATGTTGATATGCCGCTTGTCGATGGTTTGATACTGATTTTTGCTCCCGGCCTGAATTATCAACCCGCCTGCCGGTGGGTTTCTCAATACGGAAAGGATATACCCTGGGTACATTTTCCCGATCTTGATCCGAATGGACTGACGATTGCCCGGCAGCTATCCCACTCATTGGCCCGACCCTGCCGGATCTGGTTACCGGACTTTTGGCCGTCAGCACACCAGGTTAATGACATGATTGGGGCCGAAAAGCATGCCTGGGATACCGCGCCGAATTGCCCTCAACTTAGGCAATTAATGCAGGAACAGCGCTGGATTGAACAGGAGGTGCTGGTTGTGGATTATCGGTGTATTGCAGCGATACAGAGGTTGGTCAGTCATTCAGGTGATGAAATAGCACTTATCGAATTGACGGAAAACTCAATTTGATAAGATGTGTAGAAAAAGAAGAAATTAGACTTGTAAAATTTATAAGGAATAATTTTATGATTGACAGATTAGAGCTTACAAAAAATGTCCAGTTTTATGATCTTAAAATACCTCCCGATAATGAGGAAAGGAGAATTACAAATGACGAAATTCTGAATATCCTGAATGCTGCCGATGATAATATTGAACCAAATTCTGAGTATCTGATAAATGATTTCAGGACGGAAAGAAGTTTGATTGATGCCGACGTTAACTTTATTTATTCTCTGCGCGTTTTCCCTACACTAAGACCTGTCTATTTTATGGGGGAAGCTGAAGGCGGTGAGAGTTTTTACGATACAATATATGCGTTCATATTGGTTTTGGAATTTGATAACAGCATTTCCATAATAAAAAAGAGCTGTGCAAATATATCTGATAAATTAGAGAAAGATTTTAATTTAATCACAAGTCACTCATTGGCAGGAACTTTTAATGATTCTGATGTTTCATTTCAGAAAATATCCACGCGAAGCATGACGAATTCGGATAAAGCTATCAGGAGTCGCTCTTTTGAATCATCAGATCTTAAGGGGGCTTTTTCTACACATGCTGCTGGCAGATCTATACCTTACTATTTGAAACTTCGACAAGGCCCAACAATTAAGACAATATCAGGCAGTGGCAGATTAGTTGAAGCATCACAAAGAATTAGTTTCGATGATATTGCCTCATGGTCTTACAATCAATTATGCCTTGTCAGACAAGGTGGCGGTGTCAAAGACTTTTTAAGTTACTTTGCACAACAGAAAGAATTAAATGAAGTCATGGCATCAACTCAGCCGAACGCACTCCTCATTGAAAGTACAGCTTTGTATGAAAAAATAGAGTCTGAAGGGCTAAGGATTAAATATAAACTTCCTGACGGTGACGATTGTTATCTATCTGAGAAGAAGCTTAATAAGCTTTTTCAAAAACTCGAGAAAGTATATGGAATTAGAGATGACTTGACGCTTGATTCAGCTATTGGTAGTGCAAAAATAAAAAGGAATAATAAAACGCTTACAATAGAGTCAACTATCCTTAGACGGTTAAAAGTTGTAGCGAATGGCAAAGAGGCTACGCTCCAGAGTTTCATCTTTAAAAATGGATTCTATAGTATAACATTTCAGGATCCTCGATATATGTATTTTATGGGGAATTGTTTCGAGGATGCGTCAGGAATTTCAGAAATAAATAGCATTCTGGACATTCTTATGCCTGTTGACAATATGGATAAGGTATTAAGTGAAAAAGGGACTTTTACAAAACTGAGTACTAAATTCTCTGTTGAATCAATGTTTGATTTGGTCGAAGAAATTCATAAGAATGATGACTATATATTTTGCGATGATCTGGGGAACGAATGGGCTGACCACATAACTTTTAATAAACAAGATTCCTGCATCAGTTTCATTCATTCAAAACATGGCTCGAAGACTACGTCAGCAAGCAAGTTACATGATGTTGTCGGACAGGCAATTAAAAATCTGGGGTATATGTATTTTAGTGCGTCGGATCTTTTAGATAAAGTTAAAAATAAACTAAAGAAAAATTATGTAAATAACAATACCGGAACCAAGATCAAAAAAATAAGAAAAGGCGATACAAGAAAACTCAAAAAGTATCTTGATGATTTATCAAAAGATGTCAAATTGCACAGAAAATGTATTTTGAGCTGTTCATTTATTTCAAAAAGCGAAG
Source organism: Citrobacter sp. Cm038 (assembly GCF_030333105.1). Classification (NCBI taxonomy): domain Bacteria; kingdom Pseudomonadati; phylum Pseudomonadota; class Gammaproteobacteria; order Enterobacterales; family Enterobacteriaceae; genus Citrobacter; species Citrobacter sp. Cm038. Next base: position 513,926 of record NZ_JAOWGO010000016.1, read on the forward strand.
TTAAGCGTGAGTTTGGTAAATTACGACGTAATCAGCCAGTAAAGCCGCATGTGATACAACTTTTATGGATACTGTCTTCTTTTTCTCATGCGGTTAAAGAAGTTAATGCAGTACCAGTAATATATTGTGCAAAATGATTTTTCATACCAGTACAAATATGATATTGCTCAGTTACATGTCTTTTTTATAGCTGAGCAATAAAATATCCATAAGATTTTATTTTTCTTTGATTAACATAACACCGGAATAATCAAACAGATAACGCTTATTGTAGTGTGACTATTTCATTTAAAATATAATTTATCAGGAATTAATTGATATTATACTCTTTAACACCTGACTTTTCCAATAAAGCATAAATATCTGATAGTTTTTGGCGTTCGCCCCGCTCAGAACAAAAAGAGAACACAGCCCTTTGCTTTGCCCGAGATAAAGCGACAAAAAATGTCGCCATACTTTCTGTATTGCCTGACTGGTGAGACCACCACGCATTGTCATCCAACCCTATAAAAATAATAGTATCAAATTCAAGTCCTTTACTCTTATGAATAGTCATCAGAGGTATATGATCTACTCCATCAAACTCATCCACACAGCCTTGCCAGTTACTGGTATTGCTGACACATTGTAAAAAATGAATTTCCAATGCTTCTAGCGTAATATTTAAAAGATCACCAGTATTATATCAGCTAAACGCTTTACGCATATCGGAAGGGGATATAAATGAAATAATGAGATCCATGACGGAGTGAGCAGTCGTTGTGCTGTAAGGTTGCTCAAGAAGAGCTTGCATAGAATGTTTTAAATTAACAAGTTGATTTTCTATTGTTTTGTGCGCGCGGATATCATCTGGCAAAGTATCTCTTAATTGTTCAATACTTGAGTATACCTGTCCCCAGATCCGTGGTTCTTTTTGCCCGATCACAAACCTAAGTAGATTTGAAAAAAGAATGGTGAATTCTTCTGCCAGCAAATCCTGAAGTGTTGTGTTGCCAATTTTAATACTTTCATTTCTTAGTTTTAAATGATAATTAATCAATGGCTGATTTAATTGATCATAATAATTTTCTGGTTTTTGTCGCGCTAAAATAGCATAATCACGAGGCCGCAGTTCTCTTGACTGCATATTCCGACTTATCCATTTGGCAATATAATTCACCTCCAACGCAACAGAGTGACTATTCAGAATAAAAGCACATCCTTTATCTATTCTTTGGGGAACTTTTGTATGGACCATACAAACGTCGTGTTCAATTTCCCTTGCAACAATATGCTGGAGTCTGACTAATTCTGGCGATGAGCGATGGTTTAACTGTAACTGGTATCGGGTAGCAGAAAAATCATGCTCAAACTGATGAAAAGCATCTGTTTTGGCACCGGCCCAACCCATGATCCGCTGTTTATAGTCCCCAACAGTGGTTATCGTGGTCTTTGCCTGACCAAAAGCAGACAGTAGAAAATCGTACTGACCATAGGTTGTGTCCTGAAATTCATCTACAAAAACAAAAGGATAAGTTGCCTTTAATGCCCGCAGAATATGGATATTAGAGCGAACAATATACTCAGCTAACCGATTGATCGTCATAAATGACAGTGCTGATTCTTCTTCGTTCTCGTTTTTTATTTGCTCGCGAAGCCACCAGAACACCAGATAATGTTTGATTGATTGTGGTGGAGACATATTTTCCGGAATTCGATATGAACCAACAACATGAGACTCAAATGAAGCGGCGTCCATATGGCGGGTTTCGTATTCAATATCTCTGGCATCACTGGATGATACGCGGTGCTGTCGTCGCGCCCAGAACTGGGCAACATCTCTCTTATTGGGATAACTGATGCTGTACTTTTTTGACGGTCTCCATTCCTGCGGAAGCGCTAATCTGAAACGATCAACCAGACTCTTGGTGAAAGCATCGAATGTCATCGAAACCAGACGGTGACTCAGTTCCTCAGTGCAACGTAACTTAACCCGGTCAGCGAGATTTTTTGCTGCGTCAGTTTTAAAGGAAATGGCCAAAATTTGTTGGCTCGGTGGGCAAATCCCGGTTTCCAGTAAATAGGCTGCTTTTTGGGCCAGAAACTCTGTTTTTCCCGCACCCGGTCCGGCGATAACGCTTACAGAACCGGGTGTTCTTAAAGCATTCCATGCGTTGGGTTCCAGATCATCAATCCCTTTCGGACGCCATTGCTCAGGGGAAATGAATTTCATTGCTGGCTGCCCCGATTGCTTAAGTGGTGTTGAAGAGTTAGGACAAGAGCTTTTAGCTCATCAGGCGCATTTTGTGCCAGTTGATCCGATGGGATCTGGCTCAATACCCTAATGTGCGTACTGGGCTTTCCACGTCCCAGAAATAAATAACGATACCAGCGAAGAATATGAATATCATTGGCGTAGAGTGCAGGTATTCCCTCATTCCCTAAGACGGCATCTCTGGGATCTCCCGCCGTTGAAGGCCCACTAGCGTTTTCCTCTGGCGGTACCTGATAGTAACCAGAAAATGCTTTTAGCATTGAGTAATCGATATCTAATGGGCTTGAAAAGAATATATTAAAGCGTCTCAGAAAATCGACCCAGCTATCGATATGTGTTTTGTTGTCGTGAGAAAAAGAATCAAATGCTAATAAATTTTGCTCATATCCATACGGATTAACTTCATTAAATATATTTTGAGGTGCAACCCCAAAGTCAATCATTTGAGCAATAACATTTTTAATCCTGCCCCAGCCACCCCCATGCCGTCCCCAATCCAAATCAAGCAACGTGATAAAGGGGATCTGCAAATCATTGAGCAATCGCCACATATGGTTGACGTGTCGCCCTCCGAGTGGAACCATCGCGACAAAAGATCGGTCAATAGGAGTCCCTATCGCTCCAGCTACGGCTGGCAGAATGACCTCCTCTGAAGCACCTTCACCCAAAACCACCACTTTAGCAAAATAAAGTTCAGGCCAGGCGCGTACTGCCTGCTGGATATATTTTGCGGCCTCATTATCTTCTTTGGGTAATGTCAGCGCTCTTACAATAGTGTTCTTTGAAACTACGTCTAACCGGAAATGCCTTATCTGAGTTGGGGCTATTCGAGCCAGAATGCTGGATGAATGGCTTGAGATAATGGCTTGTGCATGAATGTTTCCTGTCAGCTCATTAAGTTGACTAACGATGCGGGACAAATAATGTGGTGAAAGATTATTTTCCGGTTCCTCAAGCGCCAATAAGGTTAGTGAGGGCAATGGCAAGTCATCGTAGAGAAACGCAGAACGTCTTGAATTTAGCCGGATTTCCCTTTCAACATCAAGCGTTGCCGAAGTCATGGCGATATGAAAAAGAGAACTTTGCCCATCGCTTAACTCTTCGATGCTGCGATCTCTGCCGCTTTCATCAGGGTGCAACAAAACATCCACTTTCCTGACAAACTCCTCAAAACGGACATCAACAGGTCGAAATTTAGGTGTGCTGTCGGTACCGGCTGAATGAAGCTGTTGCCAGCGTTGCGTCAGCCTTCCCGTGATAGCATCGATTGCCGACTCACTTTCGAAGGCACTATTAAGCTCGTGCGCTTTTTCAGCGAATGATGCCCGAACTTGCGTTGACCAGTTAATGGCCTTCCATAACCGCCCTTTAAGAAACGAGGAGACCTGCGCAGTTGCCGAACGGGTAGCAGGGATATAGATAAGCTGGATTTTTGCACGATCGGCGGGGCGCACCTTGTGGAAATCCGAATCATCAGGTTCATCATTACCCCAGCTCGTTATGGCATGAAACTGGCTGGTTACATAACCGTCGATGGTTCCATCATCATCCCATTGGGAATCTAACCGTAAACGACATTTAAGCCTCCCATTCTCATCTGCGATGCTCATACTTCTGAAAAACTCCGGTATGGCCGAATGGTCTCCTTGTGCGTCATCCAGTTCAGGAAAAACTATAATGGCTTCTAATGATAAAGTACGAGTGTTGGGTAAATCGGCTTCTGTGGACGGAACATGGAAATCCTGACGGGAGATAGTTCGCTGTTCACTGGTCACGCCGAATAGCCGCTGGAGCGCTTGTAGGACTGCTGTTTTGCCCGTACCATTTGCGCCAATCAGCGTTGTTAACATGGGATCAAGCTTGATTTGTTGGCCCTGGGGGCCAAAACTACGAAAATTGGTCAGTTTCACTGATTCAATCAATATACCGGCTTTCCTGCAATAAGTCCTGATGGCGATATCATACATAACCACATGATAATCAGACATATATTTTATGTCTGCTATAGCCAACTAGGCATTGCCGATATGTCAAATTTGAGAAAGCTCACATTATTGGCATATGCCGGTTTTTTACACAATTCACTCATTCAGAACGGGATAAAATCGACTTATGGGCCGGTACCAGTTTGGGGGCAGTCAGATCAAGACCAATAACAATTAATTGCAGCGCTTTATTTTCAGACATGATTTTATTTGCCTTAGCATTGAGATAGTTGATTAAATCTTTAAAATACAAACGATCCCGGGAACCGGGTTTTTGCCAGTATTTTTTGTCGCCATTATAGGTCAGCAATAAACATCCGGTCTTACAACCGTCATATCTTAAATATTGCCCAACCAGTTGATGTTCCAGTGCTCGCTCAAAATCAGCGATGTTCCACCTATCATCCGCCAGTTTCAGTTCAATCACAGCCTTATGCTTTCCACACGGGCTGATAAGACGGATGTCAGTCTTTTTACCGTCGGCGACCTCACTTTCCCGCACGACAGAATAGGCGGATTTAGCGGCGGCTTCTAAACGCCACGCCAGTGTAGGCTGCATGTGCGCTTCAAGTTTCACTGTACGAAGAATAGCCCGATCGGTGAAGTCGCTATGGGATAAAGCATACTGCAAATCATGCAGTCGAGTGACCATTACCTGATACAGTGATTTCTGGCTATGGGGTGGTTGTTCTAAATGACTTTCCAGCTCCAGTACACCACCTTCTGTCAAAGAAGATTCGTCTGAATTCAGTGCAGCTCTTTCCCGGGCGAGATATTCAAGCCGTTCTTTTGACAAACGGCAGTGTGGCTTTTTGGCAATTCGTAAAAGTTCGAATATTGCCTTATCATCCCGGGTATTCAGAAGCCGATCCAGCAGTGCCCCGCGTGCTTCTTCTGCTCTGTCCCGGGCGTCAGGCGTATAAACATCATCATGTTCCTGGTCATCTTCACGCCTGATAAACTGGTATGCAATATTCAGTAGCTTCCCGGCCAGGGAAATTTGTTGTGAAGGGTCATTATCATCAAACAGCGAACGATGCCTTCGTGAAGCGCGATGTGAAAACAAGGCGGCGTAGAGTCCTGTAATATACTGATCTTTGTCCCGACATTTCCTGAGCATTTTTTGGAAAATTTCCATACCCGTATCAGGTGAGAAAATAAAAGCATATTTCAGGAATAAATAACACCCGGAATTATAGGGGGCTGTTTTATAAAAACCAGCACAATTTTGGGCAATAAATTTCCGGCTATCGTCTGGAATAACATCAGCTAAAGATGTTAAAAGTTTCTCAACCGAAAAGAGTATATTTTTTCTAGCGCATTCTTTGTTATTTAACAGATAGCAGTTAGCCGCCTTTAATAAGTCGTCGGATAATAACTTTCGTAGCGAGATGTCAGCACTGGAAATCTGGCTGATTATCGGGATGTAATTATCATTATCAATGTAATGAATCGCATCCTGAAGCGCGATGCCAATGACCTCCTTTACAATATCAGGGAATGAAATAGCCAGCTCACAGATGAATGGTGCGAAGTTATTGCGTGATAATGTCGCGTATTTTATAGCCAGTGATGCTTCGTCATGACTGAGCATTTTCTCCCATCCCTGAGATTCACTTTCAATAAATAATCCCGTGAATGCAATAATTTCGCTCTGCGTTAATGAATTTTTATGTTCCCGATCTCTGGTGTGCCACAATTGCGTGGGGGTATTCCGCCAGTATTGTTGAAAAGATTTTTCAATTTGTTTCACACAACTATCATTAAAAGAAGTATGGAGTAGTTTATTATCCCAGAAGTCCTCAGGTGAATAGCCTCTATGCGTATTTTGCATGATATCCACAATACGCTTCAATACTGAATATTGCCCATCCCCGGAAAGAGTCCATGTGATATCAGTTGTAAATGTATCGTACCAGTTCAGCCATTCCTCTATTTTTTTATTCTTTTTCTCTTTTTCTGTTTTTTGTCTGATTCTCTCTTCTTCCTCACGAATTTCTTGTCTGCGGATATATTCTGCGTTGTCAGATCTCGGTTTTACTCGCTCACAGGCTATGGATAGTAATGCCTTATCATCGTTAATCGCATTTGTTAATGGCTCCTGGAATTCCGGAAGATTATCGATTAGCGGCGTGAACTGAAACAGAAATTTCAGTAATATTGTTCGCGACTGTGGGAACGATTTATTGCCCAGCAATGAAATCATCCACGGTAAGTCATCTTTCCCAAAATCGGATAACACGCTGTATTCCTTGAGTTGAAAGGCATCAATATCATGCTTAACAACGTGTGCTAACAAATGCCATTCGGTAAGAAAAATGACTTCCCGAATAGTGGTTATGCTGTTTAGTACACTCTTAATGGCAGAGAGTTCATCATTGATATAATGGGACTCCGCTTTGCTAAACAAACGGCAAACTATACATGCGAAAATGAGAGATTCATCGTCAGGGTTAACGTTACAGACTAACTGTCTGGCGCAAATCTTAGCCAGTGTGCGGGTTAAATGTCCGTACTGGCTTTCAGGATAGTAATGCCCGGTCTCTTCGAAATTATCAAGGATAAGCAATGCGATCCGATCCCGAAAAGCAATCGCAGCATCAGAATCAGGCACTATCTCTGCGGCTACATTATATAATGCCCATTTAAAACCGTTGGTTGAACCGTTCGGCTCTGCTGTTCGCTTTATTAGCGCCAATAAATCATCAATGGAAAGCAACTGAGGAAAAAGTTCTTCGGCGAAATGGAAAATGAACTTATCAGGCCATAATTCAGAAACATTTATTACATCATGTACTATTTTCTGTTGAAGCGTTAAATCATTGGTTGCCGCGATAGCTTTTATGGCGACGATCCTATCGGTAATGTCAATGTTTGAATCATAGACGGTGCGTTCCAGCAACTCATTGCAATCCTGAAGTTTCCCCGTCCAGATAATTTCCAGCAGTAATTCCCTGACATCTTCATTCGGATACCCTTCAGCCCATAATTGCTTGATCACTGGCTGAAGTTCCGGGTGTGAAAATCGCGCCACCTGCATCAATGGAATATTGATCCCCCTTGACAAGCCATGCTTATAGTGTGAAACAAAACTTTTTAGCAATTCTGAACGGACTTCAACTGGCAGGGAGCCAGGATCGCCCAATAAAAGTAAAACCTCTGGTGCTCTGTGTGTCAGTTCTTCTCGCACGTCACGGTCCCAAAGCGATAACCATGCCGCTACCGGGCGCATAGAGGGGACAACAACAGAAAAGTTACAGCGCTCTGAAAATAATAAATTAAAACACGCGCCGATCGACATACCTTTATCTTTCAAATGCCGCAACCGGCAGGCGGCCAGATATTCCTGTACTGAGCGGTGATGAAAGCGGACGCGCTCGTAGGTGGCAGGTTCAAAAATAGCCAACCTGAGGAGTGCGTTAATATCTTTGGGCAACCAGTCAGTTAATATTTTCGCAGGATTTAGTGAAAGGCCATCGGTTACAGATGATTCAACAATAGTGATAGTGTACTTCCGCGTCAGGCTCATCGCCAGCGCCAGTCGCTCCACAGCATCCCGTATTTCACGCGGGGATTTTATTACCAGCTCACAACGCTCATAATTTTCTGTTAATTTGTTTTTAATATCTGCTTCATGCAGGACTAATTCAGAGTCAAACTGCTTATGGGTATTCCAGTATGCAATCAGTGAGAGTAAATCTTGTGGGCGGCTGGCGAAAACTTCGGCGTTCAGGGCATGAAGCTGTTGCAGGAAACGTTCCGGTTCAGAAACAATAGATCCATGGGTAAATTTTTTTATTTGCTGATTAGTCATCGGGCGCATATGAAAACAATGGACCTGATAATATTCCTCAGCTTCTGGCTCCAGTCCCTTTTCCAGTTCTTCCAGCGGATCGTTGTGGACTGGCTGGCTGAACCAGCCGGAAACTATGTCCTTAAAAAATTCGCGTCCGGATTTATGTGATGCGGGCATTATCTGATTTTCTGTATGCGAATTAACAGGTAGCCATTGTTCTAGAAGATCTGAGTCGTAGTTATTCCAGTCACTGGGGCGACAGGAGATTATCAGCCGAACTCTGGAAAGATTTTTTTCTAACTGCGGACGTAATTTCCGCAATAGTTTTTCAAACTTATCGCCTTTTAACTTTAATTCATCGACAGCATCCAGAAAGAAGTAAGCGTGTTCGGAACGTTTTTCCCATTGTTCAAATCGGGCTTTATCATCAGGGGGCAGTATATCTACTATGCGCTCTTCTGTTAGCGCTTCTGTCGGGATAACAAATGAAAACTGACCCGCCTGATGCAGCTTTATTGACTGTTCCTTCATTTCCCGGGATTTTCCCATTCCGGCCTCAGCCAGAATGATAACTCGTGAATATTTCAATAGCTCATTCCAGCCTGCGCTTCCGTTATCCTCAAACCAGTCAACGTAGATCTGCTTAGGGATCTCTTCCAGTGGATTGGTGTGCTTATAAAAACGCCGATCTACGTCGATATAATTAGCCATATTTTTCCTTGCTGAAAATACTGTGTTCACAGGCTGGCTCAGTCTGAGTCTCACTGAGGAGTGTATGCCTGTTGGAACACGGTGTTCAATAAGAGATTGAAATCTCGGCAGACTTCTGCGTCATTCTTTTTTCTGTTACTCCTTGCCACTGTTTATCCATCGCAGTATCCTTGCCCGACGTCTGCAAAATCAGGCGTCGGGCTTGACCTCCTGAAATCCTTCACTGACGACACAAGGCGCGTCTGCGCTTTTTTTGTGTCGTGCGCACGGCTACACCTCAATGGCGGGCCGGGCGGGGGCGTCGCAAGACGCGCCGGTGTCAGTGAGGCCGGTAAGGTCAACCCCGTCCGGTTCCGCCACCCGTGAGATTGACCTCTCCGGCGGCGGTAATAAACATTACTCACTGGAGGTTGCCCTATGGCTACAATCCTCACCCCTGACTGCGATGTACTCGATCTGCTGTCTGTCCCCTTCAACACCGCCACGGACTTCACCGTCCTTGCCGACTACTGCGCCCGCTTTGCCGAAACCCTGATAGAAACCGACGATCCCGCGCTGCGGCTGGCGCTTTGCGGACGGCTTCACGCCTGCCTTGCGCTGCTGCAACCCACACTGCACGACCCCATCCCGCCGCACCTTACCGAAAGCCTGACCGTTGATACCCTTCCCATTACACCACAACACTTCGACCCCGAACCTGACTCGTTGTGCGAATACTGCCTGGCGCTGCTCCAGCTTCTGCTGGAACGCCCGGCGGAGCCAAAAACAGAGCAAACTCTGACCGGGCTGCTGTGCGAACTGGTCTGGTACTTTACCGAGGGGCTAAAAGCGCCGCGCTGGCTGCGTACCGCCGATGGTGTGAAATTTATCAGTGAGGTGACTGCATGATGCAACAGGACTGGCATCCTGCTGATATTATTGCCGGGCTGAAAAAACGTGGCACTTCGCTGTCAGCACTTTCGCGTCAGGCGGGGCTGGCATCCTCCACGCTGGCTAATGCGCTTACCCGCCGCTGGCCCAAAGGTGAAAGGTTAATTGCCGAAGCGTTAGATATCGCGCCTGAGCAAATCTGGCCTTCGCGCTACCGCTGATGTTCCTGCGGCGCAGCCCGGATATGGAAGCTGCGCCGTATTTTGTTTATCCGATCCGTCATAATCCTTTGAACTGTAAAAACAGTTTTCTATTATCGGCCTTCTTTGTTACGCACTAAGCTCCCGTCTGTACGAAATGCTTCATGACCTGAAAGAAGCGCCTGATGTATCAGGACGGTTGCCCTTTTACCGGCAATGTCGCCTTTGAAAACTGCCGGATCTGTCTTCCGATGGATTAAGGCTTTCTCCACGCTTTATTACGCTAAGGAAATCACAATGAACCTGATGAATAATTGTGCATCTCCCGCCGCAGATGTTATATTAAAATATAATATCCGGAGGTGCTCTATGTATATCACTCGTCTGAAAAAGGTTGGCGGATCCATCATGCTGGCGGTTCCTCCCGCCGTGCTGAAAACGCTGGAGCTGTCGACGGACAGCGAAGTGGGCATGATCATTGATAATGGCTGCCTGATTATTGAACCTCAAAAACGTCCCCGCTATTCGCTCGAAGAACTGCTGGCGCAGTGCGATCCGCACGCTGAAATAAGCGAAGAGGCTCGGGAATGGATTGATGCGCCTGCGGTGGGCAAGGAGATCCTGTAGATGGACAGAGGGGAAATTTGGCTCGTTTCACTGGATCCGATTGCTGGCCACGAGCAAAGCGGAAAACGTCCGGTGCTTATCGTATCGAAGGCATCATTTAACACGTTCACCCGGTTGCCCGTTGTTGTCCCTGTAACCAGCGGCGGAAACTTTGCTCGCGAAGCCGGTTTTACCGTTTCACTGGACGGGGCGGGAACAAAAACAACGGGCGTGATCCGCTGCGACCAGCCCAGAACCATTGATATGGGAGCCCGAAATGGTAAGCGACTGGAGCGTATACCCGACTCTGTCGTGAATGAAGTGCTGGCCCGACTGGAAGCCATTCTGAGCTGATGTTTTTTATGTAACCTGAACGAGGGCGCTGTCACATACAGCGCCCTCATTTTTTTAACGACATTTGATTAAAAATCCTTTTGCAGGTAAAAACAGTTTCTCCTTTCTCCGCCAGCGGTACTGGCATAGTCTCCCCCTTGCCCTATGCTGTCGTTGACAGCGCCACGCTTCACAACCTGAAAGAAGCGCCATTTATCTTACGGGCTGCGGCCTGCATTTGCCGAAGGCATTTGCTGCCGCGTGGCCGTAAAACTGCACCAACGATGAATTTTCAGACACTGCACCAGTCCAGTGCGTCACTTTAACCGCGCAAAGCGGGAAAGTGACGCACGCAGCCCTTTCGACCTGCACCAGAAAACTCAACTGCGCCAGCTCACGGCTGGATTCTGACACCGCCTTTTCAGGCCATTTTACCCATAAGGAGAACATGAACCGATACCGGAGGGGGATCAGGACGATCCGGGGGATAACCCGCTAAGGCGGGCGGCTGCTCAGAGAGCACAACCGAAGCCCCACCACACCTCAACGGCTGCCGCCCCGGCGCTCAGGTATCGTTCGCAGCCCCGACAAAAAAACAGGGGCTATCGGCCTGTGCGCCGGGGAAAGCTGTATCAGTTTTGGATTTTTGGGGAATGAGTTTGTGGCATTCATGAAAAGGGGAATGTGTGGGAATACTGGAGCAGGAAATGAAGCGACTGGCGCAGCAGGCAGGCGGCAGCCATAAGACAGTTCATGATCGCATTAAGCTGGCGCAGCGGTTTTGTGAACGTCTGGTACTGGCGCAGAATGTGCAGATCCGCCGGTTGGAACAGCTTAAGGCGCGGCATATTGAAGGCTATGTTTGTGAACGGCTGGCGCAGGGCATTACAAAGCGTTCCCTGCAAAATGAGATGGCAGCGGTACGTTGCATTCTGAAACAGGCCGGGCGTGACAGGCTGGCACAGAGTGAGCGGCTGAACAACCGTTCTCTTGGTCTGTCTGGCGTATCCCGCAACGGTACAAAGCAGGCTATCACGCCGGAGCACTATCGCGACGTGCTGGAAACGGCCCGCGTAAAAGATCTGGGGATGGCGGCAGCACTGGAACTCTCAAGGCTGATGGGATTGCGTTCGCAGGAGACGGTGCAGAGCGTACAGTCGCTGAAAACGTGGTTGCAGGCGCTGGATCGTGGTGACACCCGCTTAACCGTGGTCTTTGGCACCAAAGGCGGGCGACCCCGTGAGACGATTATTCTTGATGCGGTAGCAGTCAGAAAAGCGCTGGATAATGCGCTGGCTGTGGCAGAAGATCGTCACGGCAGGCTGATAGATAAGCCGGATCTGAAAACCGCCATGAAATACTGGCACAGTCAGGCGGCACGTCTCGGGTTAACGGGCGCATATTCTCCGCACTCGTTGCGCTATGCCTGGGCGCAGGATGCGATCCGTCATTATCTGGCGCAGGGTTTTTGTGAGAAGGAAGCACTGGCAATGACGGCGATGGATTTGGGCCACGGCGACGGGCGCGGGCGGTATGTGGCGCAGGTTTACGGGAGAAAGGGGGATGCTGATTGATAGCTTAAGACTTGCAATATGATGTTATTCATCGTTTTCCGTACAAAATTTTTTGCCCCAAATAATTTTGGGTAGTTTCCTATTAATTTCACGCTATTCATTGGTTTTCGTACAAAAAATTTTGGGGCCAAAATTTTTTGTATGATTTCCTCTCAATAACAATGCTTCTGAACGGTATGGCCTATTAACAGGCTTCTGGTGCAGCATTCCGGTATTTTTTCTGGTGATTGCGCCAGCAAAAGGAAAAAGGCCGGAAAGGGTAAGGGGCGGCTAAGGGTAACAGCGCCAGACCGGAAAAGGCCAAAGGGCTGAAAGGGCCTTAACACTGGTGCAGTTCTATATTTATCCGATAATATCTGGCGCAGTCCTGACACGGCAGGTGACGGCGGACTGGCGCAGGTAAACGGTGGCATTGAACCGGTGCAGTTGTGGCGTATTGGCAAATCAGGTTCTGGTGCAGATTGTCTGGCAGTTATCGCCTGAAATTATTTACTGTGAATAATTTCCGTTTTTTGCCTATTGATTCATAATATATCGATAGGTTTTCGTACAAAATTATTCTGCGTCGAATAATTTTGCACGCTTTCCGATTAATAACCCAAAAATTGAAGACAAATCCTTTCAATGCAAAAAGCAGATCCGGATTCAATCAGGATCTGCTTTTTCATTTTTAACGAATCACACTATTACTGGCTCAGGCAGCCTTATGCCGCCGGGCATAAATATAGGGCGCAACGTACCCCTCGCGGCTCACGTCCAGATAGTCCGACCACCACTGCATCATGTCTTTACGGGCGTCAAGATGCTCGGCGCGGTGGATGTACGCCGCCCGCACGCTGTTCCGCTCCTGATGACTCATCTGCCGTTCCACCGCATCCCGCGACCAGAGTTCCGATTCAACCAGTGCGCTACAGGCCATTGCCCGGAAGCCATGTCCACAGACATCGGTTTTGGTATCATAGCCCATCAGACGCAGCGCCCGGTTTATGGTGTTTTCACTCATCGGTTTATACGGGTTATGGTCGCCGGGAAAGACCAGCTCCAGATGGCCGGAAATTTCCTGTATCTGCTTCAGAATAGCGATAGCCTGTTGAGAAAGTGGCACAATATGCGGAGTACGCATCTTAGCGCCACGACCTGAAAAACGAACTTTGTCGATTGCCTCGCGGGTGGCGGGAATGGTCCAGATTTTATGTCTGAAATCTATCTCGCTCCAGCGGGCAAAGCGCAGCTCGCTGGAGCGAATAAACAGGTGGAGAGTCAACACCACCGCCAGCCTCGTAAGCTGCCGTCCCTGCTGATAGTCGCCAATGCGCTCAAACAATTCGGGCAACCGTTCCAGCGGCAGGGCGGGATAATGATTTTTAACCGGCGGTGCGGTGACGCCTTCCAGATGTTGCGCCGGGTTGTTTTCGGTCAGTCCCTGCTGAACGGCGTAACGCATGATGTTGCAGAGTTGCTGCCGGGTACGGGACGCGACTTCCAGAAAGCCTTTATCCTCGATAACTTTCAATAACGCCGTGAAATGCTGCGTTTTCAGCATCGTGACGGGCAGGTGACCAATCGCCGGAAAGATATGATTCTTCATACTGGCGAGGATGCGCTCTGCATAGTCAGCCGACCATTTCTTGTTGGTTTTGTGCCATGCCACCGCAACGGCCTCAAAGCATTTTTCCGGTGACGCGGCGGCTTTTTCAGTCATGCGTTGTTGTGCGGGATTGATATTCTGCGCCAGCAGCTTACGGATACCGTCGCGCTGCTGGCGGGCATCGGAAAGCGAGACCTGCGGATAGGCACCCAGTGCGATGCGGGATTCTTTTCGGTTGAAGCGATATTTGAGATACCAGAGGCGCGAGCCACCCGGATTGACAAGCAGATACAGACCGTGTGAATCAGTCAGTTTAAAGGGTTTATCAGAAGGCTTAATACTGCGGATTTTCGCGTCGGACAGGGACATATGGTGGTCACTCCATTATCGAACTGAAATGACCCCAAATCAGACCACCAATTTCGCCGGATGCGCAGGGAAAACCAGATACGCATCGGGAAAGATTTTCACGCTAACTTATTGAAACCTAATTGAATAGGGACTTATAAGCACACCTGAAAATAGAAATTTGGCTCCTCTGACTGGACTCGAACCAGTGACATACGGATTAACAGTCCGCCGTTCTACCGACTGAACTACAGAGGAATCGTGTGAACGAGGCGCATATTAGCGAGGGTCGTAGGGGTTGTCAAAGGGGTAAATGCAAATGTGAGTTTGTTTGCTGACAAAATCAACAAAGCGACGATCTTTCAATCTTTTTATGTTTTTGCTCCATTCTGGTGCGCGCCTACCCGTGTTGGGGCAGGCAGAAAACTGCGCAAAGCATCGAGAATAGTTATTATTCACCATCGGCCCTTATTTTTCGGGTGGTTAGCGCGATTAACCGCAGCCAGGCGAAACTGGCAAGCATCTTGCAACCTGATAAATATGACTGCCAGCACGGGTTCTGGTATTCCGACAGGAGGCAAAATGAACTTCAGACGACTGAAATACTTCGTAAAAATCGTCGATATTGGTAGCCTGACCCAGGCCGCGGAGGTGTTGCACATTGCGCAACCTGCGCTGAGTCAGCAGGTTGCTACGCTGGAAGGTGAACTGGATCAGCAATTGTTGATTCGTACCAAGCGCGGCGTGACGCCAACTGAGGCCGGAAAGGTTCTTTATACTCACGCCCGGACTATCTTGCGTCAGTGTGAACAGGCGCAGCTCGCGGTCAATAATGTCGGGCAGACGTTGAGTGGGCAGGTGTCTATTGGGCTCGCACCTGGAACTGCCGCATCCTCAATAACGATGCCGTTATTACAAACTGTACGTGCCGAGCTGCCGGATGTTTTGGTTTACCTGCATGAAAACAGTGGCGCAGTGCTCAACGACAAACTGCTCAGTGGTCAACTTGATATGGCTGTGCTCTATGAGCGTTCGCCGGTGGCTGGGATTTCCAGTCAACCATTGCTAAAAGAAGATCTTTTCCTTGTTGGCACGCGTGACTGTCCGGGTCAAAGTGTTGATTTAATCGCAGTAGCTCAAATGAATCTGTTTCTTCCGCGAGATTATAGTGCGGTACGTTTACGTGTGGACGAAGCCTTTTCGCTACGTCGCTTAACGGCCAAAGTAATCGGGGAAATCGAGTCCATCTCCACATTAACTGCAGCTATTGCAAGCGGTATGGGGGTGACTGTTTTGCCTGAGTCGGCCGCTCGTTCATTATGTAATGCCGCAAATGGCTGGATGGCCCGGATTACAACGCCGTCGATGAGCTTGCCATTATCGCTGAATGTATCGGCCAGAGGGAGTTTGTCGCCGCAGGCACAAGCGGTAAAAGAAATTCTGTTATCACTGGTCAGCCGTCCGGCGCTGGAAAACCGCGAATTGCAGCTGGTCAGTTAAACCTTATTCCCGACAGGAATAAGATGCAGGTTTTTATTATTTGTTATGCCGGGCGTCAGACTTTAACAATAGCGTAATGTCTGATGTACCCGGAGCGAAGCGTGAATTTCCAGCAACTTAAAATTATCCGCGAGGCGGCCCGTCAGGATTACAACCTGACGGAAGTCGCGAACATTCTTTATACCTCGCAGTCTGGCGTAAGCCGGCATATTCGCGAGCTTGAAGATGAACTCGGTATTGAAATATTTATCCGGCGCGGTAAACGCCTGCTGGGCATGACTGAGCCGGGCAAAGCATTGCTGGTTATCGCCGAACGTATTCTTAATGAAGCCAGTAATGTTCGCCGACTGGCGGATTTGTTTACAAATGACACGTCCGGTGTTCTGACGATTGCTACCACGCACACACAGGCTCGCTACAGCCTGCCGTCGGTGATTAAGGCATTTCGCGAACTCTTTCCTGAAGTCCGTCTTGAGTTAGTACAGGGGACGCCGCAAGAAATTGACGTGCTATTGCAAAATGGCGGGGCAGATATCGGGATTGCCAGCGAACGGTTAAGTAGCGATCCACTGCTGGTGGCCTTTCCCTGGTTCCGTTGGCATCACAGCCTGCTTGTTCCTCATGATCATCCGTTAGTTCAGGCTTCTCCATTGACGTTAGAGTCTATTGCTCACTGGCCACTAATTACATATCGACAAGGTATTACGGGACGTTCCCGCATTGATGAGGCATTTGCGCGTAAAGGACTGGTGCCCGATATTATCCTTAGCGCTCAGGACTCGGATGTGATTAAAACCTATGTGGCATTGGGACTGGGGATTGGACTGGTGGCGGAGCAATCCAGCGGTGAGCAGGAAGAGGGCACGTTGATCCGTCTGGATACCCGGCATTTATTTGATGCGAATACCGTCTGGCTTGGCCTGAAACGAGGTCAATTACAGCGTAATTACGTCTGGCGATTCATTGAGTTATGTAATGCGGGCTTATCGGTGGATGAGATCAAACGACAGGCTATGGAGCCAGATGAAGTGATGATTGATTATCAGATCTAAAGCAAAAAGCCCGCTAAAAAGCGGGCTTTTCTAAATTTGGCTCCTCTGACTGGACTCGAACCAGTGACATACGGATTAACAGTCCGCCGTTCTACCGACTGAACTACAGAGGAATCGTGTGAACGAGGCGCATATTACTGACCTCACTATATCGTGTCAACAGTAAAATTAGCACGCCATATCAATTGGTTAATTAATCCTCAAAACGTAGTATTAATGCACATTCGATGAGCGATAATCGTCATCTTCCCGGCTATCGCGCAACCGTAGCATTGGGTTTTGCCGATAGAACTGGAAGAACCTCTGCCATAATGCGGGAAAACGCGGTGCAAACAATTCGGGAGCGCTGAAAAAATACTCGGATAATACGGCAAAACATTCGGCAGGATCGGTCGCAGCATATGCATCTATACTGCATGCGGTTTCACCCACCAGATCGATTTCGTCCTGAATGTTGTTCATTGCCGCATGCAGATCGTGTTCCCAGTTTGCAATTTCTCGCAAAGGGATTGCCGGGACGCCGCTGGCGCGATCACCATTACGCATATCAAGTTTATGCGCCACTTCATGGATAATCAGATTAAAGCCGGAGGCATCGAAGGAATCCTGGATATCGAGCCAGTTCAGGATGATCGGACCTTGCTGCCAACTCTGTCCGGACTGAACTACGCGTTGATTATGCACCAGCCCAATATCATCTTCCCACTCGTCATCCACGACAAATGGGGCAGGGTAGATGAGCACTTCGTGAAAACCATCAAGCCACTCAATACCCAATTCCAGTATGGGCAAACAGAAAAGCAAAGCTATACGCGCACTTTTCAGTGGGTCCAGTTCAAATCCCTGAAGGGCAACTAACCTTTTTTGCTGTAAAAAGCGTTCGGCCAGGGCGATCAGTCTGGCTTGTTCTTGTTCAGTGAGATTCACCAGAAGAGGAATTGCCAGGGCATCATCCCAGGGCCACTCATCATTACGGACTGTTTCTTGTTCTTTCCAGGGCCACTTAATCATCGTTTTGCTCGCAAACTCGTCACTTGAACGAAATTGACGGAACTGGGTCTGTTAAAATGCCAAATTACCTGGCATCATGGCAACCGCCAGAACGGAGAGATGCCAGAGCGGCTGAATGGACCGGTCTCGAAAACCGGAGTAGGGGCAACTCTACCGGGGGTTCAAATCCCCCTCTCTCCGCCAAAACACCGCCTCAACCCAATCGATTTATATCTCTTTCAGCTAAAACTTTATTTGTTCAGTATGCCATTCATAACTGGTTTGCTGGGTATTGTCCTGGTATGCATTGGGCAAACTCGCAGCTACACAAGTTATCACTTAGCCAGCATTCCAGGTAGAGCTTTACCAGCATGTCATTCATTTTGTGACTTCAGTCGAAGTGTTGCACTTTAATAAGGTTGTTCCTCAGCCCAAATACCGGATATTCACTCAGGAATATCCGGATGCGCCTTACTATATCAATACTAAATTTCTGTCGTTTTGCTTCTGATATAAGCTCATGCCCTTGAGACGTTACGCAGCGTTTCGTAGTGAAATATTTATCGCTGAAACGGCAGGTTTCCGTTTAATAGTATGCTTCCCGTTACATCTGGCTGCTGGTAAAATAAGCAACTCAATACTTAACTGCATACTGAAGGGAATCGGAGTGTCCTCATCCATTGACTACCAGATTGAAAAGTACTGTTTAACGGAAAGAGGGGAGTCCCCCAGGTTAACCCGTCAGTGGGCGGATGTTATTGCTGAATGTCAGGATAAAAAAGCAGGGGCAGAGGAGCGCCTGCGTATTGCGTTGCTTAACGTGGATTATGTGACCAGCTTTGAGCTACCTTTTCGGTTGTTGCTGGTACGCACTCCACAGCTAATAGCCAGTGTGCGTGATGAATGGCAACTCAACCAAAAGAATGTGGTTTTCAACGGGAAACGTTTTGGTTGTGTCTGGAGTCTGAAGGCGGATTTGAGCGGGATACCAGATGAGTTTCACTATCATCTGTCCAATCGCATTCGGCGGGTGGATGTATCCGGGATCACGGCCGCACCTTACCAGCAAATAGCAAAAACAGTGAAGTCTCCGCGCGAACGACTGAGAATGGCACTTGAGGCAGGGTTACCGGTTACTGCGCTGGATGGACTTTTTTGGTTTGGGATCCAGAGGATTGCTGCCGATGTGCTAAGGCTTCGGAAGGCTGGTATGGCGATTTCAACATCAGAGACTGAGGTTTTCGACAATCTGACCGATACCCATCGACGGGTCCCTGTTTACAGATGTGACGGTTGTTCAGAGTAACAGCTATGTTGCCCAGACGGGCAATGGCGTCAGGCGTGAAGTATCACTTTTAATAAATTTTCCTGAAAAGACGGAGGCGGCGCCATCTCTCTGGCGTTTCACAGAAATCAGGAGATAGCGCAGGCTTAAGATTACACAAAACCCTCATCGTATAATCGGAGAGAGGTTGCCATTAGGGACTAATTTATCCTTTCACAAACAGACTGAGAATGCCGACTCCCAGCGCACTATAAAAAAAGACTCTGTATAAATTATCCGGAATATCAAACCATCTACGAAATATGCCTAATATTACTACAACCAGAACAGCCGGATAGATAGAGCAAAGAACCGGTATCGCCAGTGTTGTCAGCGAATTCAAGCCCAGAATAGCAATTGCTGCTGAGAATATAAGAGACAGAGTCACAAATACGCCGTAAGAAATACCTGTGTTCTGCTTGAAAAATTGTGCTGTACCGCTCGTGAGTCCTATTGCGGTGACAAGGCAGGCCAGAGTAATAATGGCTGCCAGCAATTCTCTGCCATATGTTCCAAAAACAGTCTCTACATATGCACTCATGATTTGCATACCGTTTGTCGCACCAATCTCTGGAGTGTGTGCGCCCATCGATATGTAGCAAATGTAAATCAGAGTTAGTCCGGTGGCAGCAATAAATGCTGATGAAGCAGAATATCGGAAAATGCCTTTAGTATGTGTAACCCCACGTTGCTTAAGCGTGTGTGAGATAATAGCCCCAAAACATAGTGCGCTGATCACGTCTAATGTTTGGTAACCATTTACAAACCCTGCTCTGAAAGCTTGTGTTTCATATATAGTTGTCGCCGTAGTGATCTCGCCTATGGGATGAAACCATGCGCATACGCCAATGAAAATCAGCACACTAATTTTTACCGGTGACAGGACAAAGCCGACGACTTCAAGCATCTTACCTGGCTTTGCTAAAATTGCGCCTGCCAGTCCGAAAAAAACAGCAGAAAAAATAAGTTTTTTCCACCATATGTCTGCTGCTCCATTAGTTATTACTTCATAACTAATGGTAGCTGTGCGTGGAGTACCAAATAACATACCAAGAGTTAAAAAACAAATACCGATGAATATAAAGCTGACCCATTTTCCTAATGGCCTGGTGAGTTCATTGATACTACCTTCATTAATCGCAAGTGAAATTATTGCTAATGCAGGAAATAACACAGCTGTAATAATAAAACCAAAACCAGCGTTAAACGTGTTTGTACCGGCTTGCAGACCAACCAACGGTGGGAATATGATATTGCCGGCACCGAGAAAAAGAGCTAGCGTCATTCCGCCAAGTGCCATAGTTTCTGGCAAGGATAGTTTTGTGTTTGCTGTCATTTATAAACTCGCATTTATGATATTGCCATATTTATTGATTGTGTTATCAATATCACTGGAGGGGTAAAGTATGATTTTCTGAGCATGAGTAATGGTGAAAATATTCACCATTACAAATCAGGGCTGTAATATTACAACTGAAACATCCCTTCAATCATCAAGCGGGCGGCACCGTATAATTCTACACGCTTATTATCGCCTACAACGCAACGCAATGTGCCCTTTCGCGCACCGCCTTGTTGCGCCGTTAATTCTGTTTTGCCTAACCGTGATGCCCAAAACGGGGCAAGAAAAGTATGTGCTGATCCGGTAACGGGATCTTCATTTACGCCAACTTGCGGTCCAAACCAGCGAGAGACAAAATCAAACTCTTTATCCCCGGCAGTGACAATGACGCCACGGGTATCAAATAAAGCCAATTTATTGAAGTCCGGCGCTAATTTATCAATGATTGCTTTATCGTCCACCAGCACAATCAGATCGTCTGATTGCCATACACTAATCACACCGGTGGTGATACCGAGTGCTTCAAGTAACCCTGCAGGCGCTTCAACTTCTGTGGCAGACTTTGCCGGAAAGTCCATGCAATATTCATGACCTTGCTGAGTCACAGTCAGAATGCCACTGCGCGTATGGAAACGAATAGATTTGCCAGGATGATTTAGTTTATTGAACATTACCCATGATGTTGCCAGCGTTGCGTGACCGCATAAATCAACTTCTGTCGCCGGTGTAAACCAGCGGAGATGATATCCATCTTCAACAGGTACGAAAAACGCGGTTTCTGAGAGATTATTTTCTGCAGCGATCGATTGCAAAATATCATCATCCAGCCATGCCGTTAATGGGCATACAGCAGCGGGATTGCCTCCAAAGGGGAGCGACGTAAAAGCATCCACCTGGTAAAAGGGGAGGCTGGTTGTGATATTATTTATCATTGATTTTGTCCAGATAGTTATAGATTGTATATCGCGTTACGCCTAATGCTCTTGCTACATGGTTAACGCTGCCTTTAATTTTAAAAAATCCCATTGCATGTATTTCAGATACGACCCGCTTTCTAAAGTCTGTTTTGCTTTCTGAGCCTGTTGGTCGATATTGAGCAAGAACTTCGTCCAGTGACTTATCTTGAATATCTCTGGGGATACTGTCAGCGCTTTCTGTCTCGACAGGTGTTGGCAGAAGATAATCAAGCTCACGCTTTAACCGTACCACGGCCTCAATATCAACATTTATACAGAAGGCCACCAGAGGACTACCTGATTTGCTGTAGTAAATTGTTGATGCACTATTCAGCTTTGTTCCTGCGACCGTTGTTGTTGTATATCCACTGAATACACGGGTAGGGACGGGCTGTGAAGCATCGAGTAGCCCTAAAAAGCCGGCGTCATCATCCGGTCCCGATAGCAGCGCATCTCCAATTTTCCGACCACTTATATGCCCGTTGACAATACTGATAACTGATTTTTCCGGCTGTGTAAGATCGTGTAACACGGCTTCAGTATTTGAGGGGAGAGTTGTACGCAGAGCTTCCAGTGAAGCGCTCAGCACAGTTATTAAGTGATCACGTTCGTTTTTCATTATGGTCTCTTTACGAGGCGACTGCCTGTACCTCTATCTCAACATCCAATTCAAAGGCAAGGCGGCTGGTTGTTACTGTCCTTGCAGGGTAACCATTTGGGAACCACGTGCAATATGCTGCGTTAAACTCAGCAAAATATTTCATATCACTTAACCATACCTGTACTTTGACGACATTATCTTGCGAAATACCTGTACTTTTCAGCGTTTCAACAATGGTATGCATGATCCTCTGCGTTTGTTCAGTCACAGAGCCATACATGGGTTCACCCTCCTCTGTCATAGATACCTGACCTGAAAGAAATACCATGCCATTCCCTTGAACTGCATCGGAAAAAGGGAAGGGCTTACTGGTGGCATAGCGCTTAATACTCATACTTTAGTCTTACTCATCGGGGGGGATGCCATAACGTTACCACAGCTCCGCCCTGAATTAAACGAAATTGTATTTTTCAACAAATGTTTGTTTTTGTCGTAAAATCTTGTTTACAGATCACAGGAAACAAGCAACGTGTTGGTGTAAAAGTAAGCAAGCGAATAATTTTTTGTATGATTATTTTCCAGGTGATAATTGGTTTATAGCGTTTTTAAGCAGATAAATCCTATTTTTAATTGCGTTGGTTTTTTCTATGCCATTGTTTCTAAATGGTAAATCTTGCGGCCCTTAAATTCAACAAAAATATTGTTTTCAAATATTGTTGAATTTGATTTTGGGTGTCGATAAGATGCCTGTGCTCTGAGATATTTTTCCTGATTCAACCCAGGTGTGTCTGAAGGTGTTTTAGGCTGATCTTTCACATCAAAGTAAAAGTGAAGATCGATTAATTCAGAAACGATAAAATTATCGTTGAATAATGACGGGCTGGATTTGACCTTGCTGGTTCAGGAAAGAGGAATGTCTTTACTATTATCTTAAAAATAGAGCCTAAAGAAACTTCAGTGTACGCATTAATCTTAAAATATATTTAATCATAATAATCAAACGCCTGATTAATGGTATCGCTCAGGTATTTTTTGCCCAGATTTGCTAGCCAGACTAATGGTTACATCATCATTCATATGTGACGAAAATAGTGATCAATATAACTGATGGTCATTATCCGTTGCTGTATCTATTCTAATGTAAGGCTGTGTTTATGCAATTAAGCAAAGTGTTTATTGCTGTTATATCTGCGCTGTGTACTACAAGTGCAATGGCTAATGATATCAATAATAACCAGGAAGTTACAATTGATTCCGTATGGGATGAGACCTCAAACAACCCGAGTCGCATCAGAGTTGGGTATGAAACAGACGGTGCTCTGAATATTGTTCAAGGTGGTGACGTTTTAACTAAATACTTCCATATTGGCCAGGAAGATTCTACCGGTACAGTAAATGTCATTGATGGCGGGAAATTGACAGTTAGCGCAGAATCAATGAGTTATCCCTTTGATATTGGAGGGTCTATCGATGGTCAAAACCATAAAGGGACTGGCACTCTTAATGTTTCCGGGCAGGGAAGTCTCGTCACCATATCCTCTACAAATGCTGCAGCTCTCCAGGTGGGGGCCGGGGACGGAAATGGGTTTATGAATATTTCTGATGGCGGAAAAGTTCGCCATCAATCCGGTGGTATATGGATCGGCGGCAGGGCATCTTCATCCGGAGAAACGTCAGGTGTTGTGAGTGTTGATGGTACAGACAGTGAATTATGGAGTGTGGGCAGTATTCATGTCGGAACATACGGCTCCGGAAGCCTCACCACGTCAAATGGTGGACATACCCATAGTGAAGCCACAATCTCGGTAGGCAATATGGATGAGACGAAAGCCTACGATAATCTGATGAGCGTAAAGGGTGCTGATTCAATAATATCGTCGAATGATAAAATGACTGTTGGACTTCAGGGTAAGGGGACGGCGGTTGCTTCCGATAGTGGAATACTCAGTGCTCCAGAGATTGTTATCGCGCAAGATTCCGGGTCCAGCGGTGAACTGGCAGTAGGTGCCAGAGCGGGTGCTGATGCGGCGGTTGCCGGCATTATTGATACTAAGAAAATTATTTTTGGTGTTGGTGATGGTGTATTAACACTTAATCATACCAACACGGATTTTGTCCTTGATGCGGATATAAGCGGTACAGGTTCAGTAAATGCTGAGAGTGGGGTTTCTACCTTGTCCGGTGATAACTCCGCTTTTCGGGGGCGTTTTAATATTTCCTCTCCTGCCACACTGGTTATTTCAGAACAACAAAATATCGGCACAAATGAAATTACCATGACCGGAGGCTTACTGGAGATTGACGCAGCTCACGACTGGCAGTTTATTAACACGCTTACTGGGCAGGGCGTACTTCAGATTAATGCAGCGGGAAATACATTTGATTTTAACTCCTCCGAAGTGACTGAGAATTTCAACGGCACGCTGGCGCTTAAAGACACATTATTTTCTCTGGCAGGTACGAATACCGCTGCGCTGAAAAATATGTTGCTGAGTTTAGGTGAAGGAAGTGTGGTCAGTGTTGGGAATGGTCAACAGGTTATTGACGAGCTTGCGTTTGATGGTGGGAAGCTGGTGTTCGGAGATGTTATCCCAGGTCAGACAGAAAGCACGGAAACAGTTCATACCACCGGAGATCTGGATGTTTCAGGAAAGGGAACGATACAGGTAACCACGGGGGGAATGATAAATAACGATACTCCCACACCGAATACCCATATTACTCTTCTGGAGCAGGATGATGGAAACAGCCTGATTCAACTCGTTTCCAGTGATGGGGACACTATCGGCAGCGCAGGAAATTTGATACTGACGGACCAGAACGGAAAGGTTATCAGTGATGCCGTCGAATCCTCTATCAGTCAGAACGGCGAGGTTGTAGCTGAAGGGACCTATGATTACCGTCTTACCAGCGGTGAGAATAATGACGGGTTGTATATCAGTTACGGGCTGACGCAGGTGGAACTTCTTGCGTCTGGCGATAATGCGCTGGCCCTGGGTGCGAATGGTAATAGCGGAAATGCGGCAGACCTCAGTGCCCGTGTAACGGGTAATGGCGATCTGGCAATTGACAGTCAGAAAGGGCAGACCGTTTCGTTGTCTAATACTGATAATGATTACACCGGGGTCACCGATGTTCGTGGTGGTAATTTGCTGATGCAAAACGACAACGTTCTTGGGCAAACGAGTGAACTTCGTCTGGCAGCAGAAACCGGTTTTGATATGAATGGTCACAGCCAGACAATTGATCAACTGTCTGCTGTGGCGGATTCGTTGCTGAATATCAACGGCGGAAGCCTGACGCTGCAACATGGTGGTTCTGTTGACGGTACGCTGGCTGGCAGCGGCGAGCTGAAGATTATCGGCGACACGTTGACGGTAACCGGTGAAAACAGTGCGCTGACGGCTAAAACAACCATCGCAGAAGATGCAAGTGTGTTGATGAATAATACCCTTGGGCTGGGGGTGGGAAATATCGTCGCAGCGGGCACGCTGTCTCTGAGCAAATCCGTAGGCACGCTATATAACAATATCAGTGACGCTGGGTTGGTAGAACTGAGCGGCAGCGATGTGGTGCTGGCAGGGAATAACAGTGATTTCTCCGGGCAGTTCACCATTGATGCGGACTCCCGGCTTACGGCTTCGACGGCGGAAAACCTGGGCGATGCGCAAGTCAGTAATGTCGGTTCACTGGTACTTAACAGTGAGAGCACATGGCAACTCGACAACGAGATTTACGGTCAGGGAAGCGTAACCAAAACAGGCGCCGGGACCATTACCGTAGGTGATAACGCGGCCTGGACCGGCCAGACTGTTATCGAACAAGGTAGACTGGAACTGGGACAGGCAGACTCTCCGGTGGTACTTGCCAGTACGCAGGTCACTATTCATGACGGGGCGGTGCTCTCCGGCTCTGGTGGAGTAGCAGGCAACATCGATAACGACGGTATGTTACTGGTCGGGTCGGTGGTGAGCGACAACCCTCAGCTGTTTACTGTAGGTGGTGATTTGTTGAACAGCGGTGACCTTGTTACTGGTATTCATGGTCAACTGGCGGGTAATCAACTGGTCGTTAAGGGGAACTACACCGGTAACGATGGCCATCTGTCATTAAATGCGGCGTTGGGTGACGACAGTTCCGTTACGGATAAGCTGGTGATTAATGGCGATACGAGTGGCAAAACGTCTGTCAGTGTGACGAATGCGGGTGGTAAAGGGGCTGCGACTGTTGACGGAATAGAGGTGATTCACGTTGATGGACAGTCAAACGGTGAATTTACCCAGGCGGGACGTATCGTCGCGGGTGCCTACGATTATACCCTGGGGCGTGGTCTGGATGAGAACAGCGGCAACTGGTACCTCACCAGCGGTAAAACCAATCCGGATCCCGATCCGAAACCCAATCCAGATACCGAGAAGGACCTGCGTCCGGAAGGTAGCAGCTACACCGCAAACCTGGCAGCAGCGAACAATATGTTCGTCACGCGACTTCACGATCGCCAGGGTGAGACCCGGTACACGGATGCACTTACCGGGAAGCAGAAAATTACCAGTATGTGGATGCGCCATGTCGGAGGACACAATAGCTGGCGTGATGGCAGCGGGCAGTTGAAAACCCAGAGCAATCGCTATGTGCTGCAGCTGGGGGGAGATATTGCTCAGTGGAGTCAGAACGAGGTTGATCGCTGGCATCTTGGCGTGATGGCGGGCTATGGCAATGAACACAACAACACCCGGTCTTCACGAACCGGATACGATGCTAAGGGATCGGTGAATGGCTATAGTGCCGGCGTATATGCGACATGGTACGCCAATGATGAGTCACACAACGGCGCGTATCTGGATAGTTGGGTACAGTACAACTGGTTCAATAACCATGTGAAGGGCGATGATCTGCAGGGCGAGTCGTATAAATCCAGCGGAGTAACGGCCTCACTGGAAACGGGCTACACCCAGAAACTGGGTGTGTTCAATGGTAGCAAAGGGACACTGAACGAATGGTATGTACAGCCTCAGGCGCAGGCTGTGTGGATGGGAGTGGACGCTGACGATCATCTTGAAAGCAACGGGACGCGAGTCAGCAGCAACGGCAGCAGTAACTTACAGACGCGTCTGGGCATGAAAACCTGGATTAACAGCCATCATCAGATGGATAACGGTAAATCGCGAGAATTCCAGCCTTTTGCTGAGATTAACTGGATCCACAATAGCCGAGATTTTAGTGCAACGATGGATGGCGTGAATGTACGTCAGAATGGTGCGAAAAACATCGGTGAAGTTAAGGTTGGTGTGGAAGGTCAGGTAACTTCCCGTCTGAATCTGTGGGGTAACGTTGGCGTTCAGGTTGGCGATAAAGGCTATAACGACAGCGCCGCAATGGTCGGTGTGAAATGGAATTTCTGATGCCGTTGGATTGATGCAGCATGTAAGACTTTCGCCTGAATTTCTTAACTATACCGGAAGCACCCCGGTGGGTGCTTTGTCCGATAATACGAGTTAATTATGTCTATAACCAAGAAAGCTGCGCCCACAGTGATGGTGTTGCTTTTTCTTCTGACCGGAATGCTGGCCTCATGGTTGCAATGGAATAAAGAGGAAGAACTCATCAGGGAACACGCAGTAGGTAATCTGGTAGAAGAAATTAATCGTGTTTTTAATGGCGCACGGACACTGGCAGCACTTGCCAGTACACATATCCACGAAGCCTGTACGGACGAGTTGTTGCGAACACTGAACCGTCTGACGGCATCAGAAGACAGCATCCGCTCACTCAATATTATCGAAAACGGCGAATGGACTTGCTCATCTCTTGAAGGCAGGGAATCGCTGGGAATTCATTCGTCAGGTACAACCACTCACTCTTTGATGATTGAGTTGGTTCATCGTCAAAAGACGGATATGTATATGGTTTATTTCCCTGCAGCGGGGCAAGTGGTTGCGGTTGCGGTCTATAAGGCAGTCATCGATAATATTTTACAAAAATTTTCCCATGATAAAAAAATAGATGCGTTGTTCTTACTGCACCCCGATAGCAAATCTATGACCCGGGTGGCTTCACATAATTATCCTTTCTGGATTGTGGATAAATCCAATCGACAGGTCGGTGATTATTTACAAGATAATCGCTATATCATTATTTTATTTTTGATTCTGTTGATAAAATCATGTGTTCACCTGCGTCATATACAGCGATTGTCATCGATTGAAACGCTTGCACGGGCGATAGATAACGACGAATTTATTCCATATTATCAACCTGTCGTAGAACTCATGTCCGGAAAAATTGTAGGAGCTGAAGTTCTTGCCCGATGGAACCATCCGGAGCGGGGGATTGTTCCACCTAATGAGTTTATTCATGATGCGGAAAAAAATGGGCTGATTAATGCAATGACGCTCAGTTTACTGGAGCGGGTAGAAGTGGATATGCAACAAATAGGTAATCGCAGAGAGACATCGTTTCATATCGGTATTAACATCCCGCCTGAATCCCTGGAGTGCAATAAATTTACAGACGCCTGTATTCGATTTATTCAACGCATGAGTCTGATTGATATCGGTGTGATGCTGGAAATCACTGAAAGGCAGCTGAATCTAATCCAGGAAAATGTACTTAACCGATTGAAAGACGCAGGTGCATCGCTGGCTCTGGATGATTTTGGTACTGGTTATTCAAACCATGCGGCGTTGCAGAGAATTTCTCCTCAATATCTGAAAATAGATAAGATGTTTATTGATTCACTGGGCAGAGGAGGCGTTGAAGAGTCCATCGTCAGCAACATTGTTCATCTCTCTCAACTGGTACAGATTCCTTTGGTTGCTGAAGGTATTGAAAATAAAAAACAACAGGAGAAACTCCAGCAGATGGGGGTTGCTCTTGGGCAAGGGTATCTATTTAGCAAGCCCGTTCCCTTTAATGTTTTTTACGCCAGGTTTGATAATTCCGTGCACAAAAAATAAGAGCACCTGTTATAGATTTGCGCTAACAATTTTTAGGTCTCAATTACTGGTAAAGTGAATTTTTATTATTTGTTGTGGCTGTATAGTTTGGTTTTGGTTGCTATTATGTTGCATGTTATTTTTTATTGGGTGTGTTTTTGTGCTCGCGTAGAGTTTTACACTGCTTTAATGGGATTAGTTTGATTACGAACGAATTAAATTGTGTTTTTTTTGTTTGTGCGGAGTGTTTAACTGCAAAAATAACTTTTACGGCCGTCGCGTTATTTTATAGTAACTTATTATTAGGTATAATGTTTTTTAGGTTCTCTATCTGACTGGAGTTTGTGATTATTTGAATTGAAATTATTTTTTGTAAATTGCAAAAGGAAATCACTAATAATTTTATCCGTTTTTTTAAGTGGATGATTTTCAAATTCGTCCGTTATGATGTTTTAGTGTTCTTTTCCAGCTTGTGAAGCATCACACTGGTAACGTTGATGTATATTTATCTGTATGTCCTGGGGGCTTGGTTTTTTATGTCGTTGGGTGTCGCCAAAAATACAACATGAGTCATTATTTCTGTTAGTGATTTAGAACCCGCATTTATACACAATATATATCACAGAAGGGATATTCATTTGGCTGCTATTAACAGCTGGCTAAATATATCGTAAAAATATGAGTGATTAACGATCGTATATTTCAGTCATTATTACGAATTGATGTCGTCTTCGGTTATTGCCAAATATTTAACCGGGCGATAAACCAAAGCTTCACAAGTGAGCAGCAGGAATACATGAATGAAATTTAAATCTTCAACATTACTGGTAGCATTTAATGATGATAACCAGATTTACAGCCAGGGAATGTTGTCTTTACTGGAAGATATTTTTACCCATGGAATGGGGATTTCATTGTCCCGAATGACTGGGGCGCCTGGCAATTCCTCCATCCGTGTTGCGGATATCTATGTTGATCATTGTGCTGCAGGTGTGCAGGCAATGTGTCGCCCTGAATACAGATTACGTAAGCAGTGCAGCCTGCTGATTGTCATCAGCTCGGCACGCGGAGAGATTTCGCAGAACACAATTCTTCCGTGTCAGCATAACTGTGTGTTTCTGCACAGAACAGATACTCTTGCGGAAATTCGGCGTCAGATAATACTGGCCTGGCATCGCCGGTTTCAGACGAAAGAGGTTAGTTGTCATGCCTGTCGTCCGTTGCTATTAACTAAATCTGAGGAACGAGTTATCGACTATTTAAGCCAGGGAACGTCGTTATCAGAGTTGGTGGACAGGCTGGCTCTAAGTCCGAAGACGGTAAGTTCACAGAAACACAGTCTCATGCGCAAATTTAGCTTGAGCAACAATGTCGAGCTGATGGATTTTATTCTGTGGTGGAAGCGTTATGAGCCAACTCGCAGGCTTAAGGCAACAGTTTCACCTGCAACAGCTATCGCCAGTACTCTGCCTAAAATGGGCATGAATAACCGTCAGTGCATCACGCCTTTTTTTACAGCAAAATCTGACAGGGACGAAAAACCACGCATACGACTGAAAGTGACTGAATAAACCCTGCGAGAATAAGTGGTGTTATACCTCTATTTAAGTTTTTTTGGGGGCATAACACTGATTGTTTTTCTATGCTCTATTAACTGAAAATATTCTGCACCACTCGCGGTATCAGGAAAGGTTGTAAAAATAAAGGAATGGATGATGTCAGTAATGAATCGGGATAGAAAATACGCCCCCAAGACATCCTGTCTGGAATCTCACTATCAACGATTAGTTGCTCGCTGGCAGACGACTGCCGCGGCGGTGACGCTACAGGAAATTGCTGAAGAACTGGGATGCTGCCGTCGCTATACTCGGGTGTTACTCCAGTCGATGATGGCACGTCAGTGGCTATCTTGGACCGGACAGCGTGGCCAGGGAGCCAGGGGGCGTTTACACTGCCGTGTGAAAGATGTCTCTATGCAGGAAAAAGAGAAAATTTTCCTCGAAGTGAGCGCGACGTTAGATTCAGAATATGAAAGTTCTCCCCCAGAGGATGTTAGCAGTAACCGTGTGTGTATTCGTTTCTACCGTCCAATTGATGCCATTGTGCCCTCTGACCATACCGGGAGGGTTGAACGCCATCTGTTGAATATGGTTCATGCCGGACTGACTTCCATCAACGATCAAGGTGTTGCAGTGCCGGACGTGGCGATGGCTGCAAAAAAAAGCCAGAATTTACAGACCTGGCGATTTCCTTTACGACAAGGCCTGACCTGGCACAATGGGGAGCCTGTTCATGCCGACCAGTTGTTACAGTCGTTGCAGATTCACCTTGCTCGTCCTGCATTTTCTCATGTGACTTCCGTCGAGCTGGAAAAAGACCGCGGTATAGATACCCTGATTTTGTCACTGTCCCGACCTGATGCGATGCTGGCATACCGATTGGCCGATCCGGTACACCGGCTTGCTCACCCGCAGTCGGGGGAAACGGGGTTAGGGCCTTTCGCGATCCGGGTGCATAACGATCATCAATTGCAGCTTGAGGCATCTTATTGTTATCACGGTACGAAACCGCGGATACAGACCATCGAGTACAGTATTGAGGCCCGTTTGCCTGGCAGGCAGTGGACCACAGTGGTCCTGCTACACCCGGATGAGGAGCCGGAGGGAGCGACGTTTCAGTATCTCCCGAAAGATGATGCTGGTTTTGTCTACCTTGCATTTAATAATCGCAGTGGGAGTCTGAACCCATCGCAGCAACGTTTTATTCAGGCACTGGCTGGCGTTGCTCTGAGATCGCTTATTGGGCGTGAGAATGTATCACCTGTCAGTGAGCAATGGTCAGTACCTGCATTGTCTGAGAATGCGGAAGTCGTTTTGCTGCCGCCAGCGGTGACGCTCGGCTACTTTTGGGCGCCTGAGACGGAAGCATTGATGAAAAATCTTCAGCGTCAGATGCGTTACTGGGGATGTAAACTGACGATACGCCCCATTGATGCCAATTTGTGGTTCCTGCCTGAAAAATGGGATGACTGCGATATAGGTGTGTCGGATCTGCGCTTTCAAACCCCATGGTGGTTCGCACCAGAAACTCGCTTCTGTCATTCGGTTATGATCCGGCAATTCACGCCACCGACATTTTATAGCAGGCTTAGTCAGCTCCTGATTCGCCTTGGACGGGATGAAGCACGCTATCCTGAGCGTATACGCAGGATAATGGACTTACTGATCAGGACTGGCTGCGTGTCTCCGCTATTCACCCTGAAGTTTGAAGTGCGGGCAAGCAAGGGGATCTGCGACGTAACTGTATTTCCCCAGGGATGGCCAGATTTTAATCGAATTTGGGTGGACGTTAACTGAGTACTTTCGGCGAGGAAATACCTGATACTTCCTCGCAATTTAAAAACGTCATTCAGGACGGGTCAGCATAAATAAAATAGCCCGCTTTATATAAAGCGGGCTTGCGTATTAATGAGCAGATTAGAACTGATAGACTAAACCAACTGCAACGATGTCGTCAGTCGCGATCCCGTTATCGGCGTAGAACTGATCGTCTTCATCCAGCAGGTTGATTTTATAATCAACGTAGGTGGACATATTTTTGTTGAAGTAGTAAGTCGCACCGACGTCGACATATTTCACCAGATCTTTGTCGGTGTACTGAGCGATACCACGGTTATTATAAACGCCCTGACCACCTAAGTCCTTACCTTTAGACAACAGGTAGGAAACGGAAGGGCGCAGACCAAAGTCAAACTGATACTGGGCTGTGATTTCAAAGTTCTGCGTTTTATTCGCGATCCCGTCACTGTTGCCATATGAGGTCATATTGCGAGTTTCAGCATACATTGCCGCCAGGTAAACATCATTCGCATCGTATTTAGTACCAACAGTCCATGCGTCAGCTGTATCGCCGCCCGCAGTAATGCTGGATTTGTCATTGCGGTTGCTTTTTGCAACCTGATCATTTGTACGATCTGAACTGGAATAGGCAGCACCCATGCTTAAACCGAAGTCAAAGTCATAAGAGGCGGACATGCCATAACCATCGCCATTTTGTTTAGCCAGTTTACGACTATTGCCATTACCAGAACCTTCCTGATTTGCGCTGTGCCCTTCATTATTACCCTGATATTGCAGCGCAAAGTTCAGACCATCAACCTGACCAAAGAAGCCATTGTTACGGTAGGTTGCAACGCCGTTGGTACGCCCTGTCATGTAAACATCGGTCTGGGCGTAGGTATCACCACCAAACTCTGGCAGCATATCGGTCCACGCTTCAACGTCGTAGACTACACCGTAATTACGACCATAGTCGAAGGTACCATTCTGACCGAAGCCTAAACCGGCAAAGGCCAGACGAGTCCAGGAATCACCGTGATCGCTTTCGGGGCCGTTGGCCTGAATGTGGTATTCCCACTGACCGTAGCCCGTCATCATATCGTTGATCTGGGTTTCACCTTTAAAGCCAAGACGCGCATAGGTCTGATCACCGTCACTGCCTGCATCATTAGAAAAATAACGCAGACCATCAACTTTGCCGTACACGTCGAGTTTATTGCCATTCTTATTATAGATTTCAGCAGCATTTGCTGCGCCGGCAGCTAATAACGCAGGAAGAAGTAATGCCAAAACTTTTCTTTTCATTATATATTTCCTTTAATAATAATTGATAAGAATATGTAGCTCTATCCAGTAACTACATTTAGATACTATTCTATTAAGTTCGATTGATTTAAAAGATAACATGTAACAAATATATTTTAAATATTTCAATATGTTTCCGTTTGGTTTTTTGATAACTATTTAATATGTGCCTTATTGTTTTATTAAATATTTAAATGTATGTTTTCATGATGTTATGGGTTATATTTTAATCATGGTGATTTTATATATTATGTGCGTAAGGAATGATTTCTTTAATCGCATATTGTTGCCATGTCATATTGTAAACTTGGTTGTATTCATTCTTTGATGCTATGTAGTAATTACTTCTTATAAAGAACACAACTGTATGTGGTCTGTGATGACTTTTATTGTTAAGGTAGTTTTCTTTCTGCTGAGAGCGTTAACGTGGATTTACAATACTGGCAGTCGCAGTTTGAAGCGTGGTTACGCAAAAATCACTTGGGACAAGATGCTGCGCATGACATTTTTCATTTTCGACGCGTGTGGATGACGTCGCAAAAGCTGGGTAATGGCGCAGAGATTGACTGGTTGGTGGTTCTGACAGCCTGCTATTTCCATGATCTTGTCAGCTTGCCGAAAAACCATCCTGACCGTCATCGTTCGTCAGTGTTGGCCGCAGAGGAGACGCGCCGTTTGTTGGTTCAAGACTTTCCTGATTTTCCTGAAGACCATTTACCAGCGGTGAGTCACGCCATTGAAGCGCACAGCTTTAGCGCAAAAATCACGCCTGAGACTATTGAAGCTAAAATTGTCCAGGATGCTGACAGACTTGAAGCTTTAGGGGCCATCGGTTTAGCACGTGTGTTTGCTGTTTCGGGCGCATTGGGCGTAGCATTGTTTGACGCGGAAGATCCTTTTGCCCGACACCGGACCCCAGACGATAAGCAATATGCGCTTGACCATTTTCAGACCAAATTGCTGACGTTACCGATGACGATGCAAACTGAGCAAGGACGGCATCTGGCACAACATAATGCTGACTTTTTGCTGACCTATATGGCGAAATTAAGCGCAGAGCTGAAAGGGGAATATGAAATGCTGGATCTCGCTGCTATTCAACCCTTTACATCAAATCAGTAGACATAACAGTCAAAACGTCAACACCTCTATTTTATGTTAACCTGTCGACCATCCATTTCGGCCGGTTAAACGTATGCAGGAAAAATTTTCAGTAGCAGGCACCATGAACCTGATGACAGATGATACCGGGACCGCCGCGCAGGCGATTTTGGTGAAGTTGCTTGAGATCTACGACGTAAAAACGCTGGTCGCTCATCTTAATGGGATTGGCGAGAATCACTGGAGCCCGGCAATCTTTAAGCGCGTAGTTGCGAATGAGACATGGCATCGCCTTAGCGATAATGAACTTGCTCATCTGAAGACTTTGCTTCCCACGCCGCCCGCGCATCATCCATATTATGCTTTTCGTTTTATCGATCTTTTTGCCGGAATTGGTGGCATTCGCCGAGGTTTTGAAGCAATAGGCGGACAGTGTGTTTTTACCAGCGAGTGGAACAAGCATGCGGTGCGAACTTACAAAGCGAACAACTATTGCGATCCGAATCAACATTACTTTAATGAAGATATTCGCGATATCACGCTCAGTCACCATGAAGGGGTGAGTGACCAACAGGCGGCAGAACATATTCGCCAGCATGTTCCTGAGCATGATGTGCTGCTGGCGGGTTTTCCTTGTCAGCCGTTCTCTCTGGCTGGCGTATCAAAGAAAAATGCGTTAGGTCGTGCTCACGGTTTTGCCTGCGATACACAAGGCACGCTATTTTTTGATGTCGTCCGAATTATTGATGCGCGACGTCCGGCTATATTTGTGCTCGAAAATGTCAAAAACTTGAAGAGTCATGACCAGGGAAAAACGTTTCGTATCATTATGCAGACGCTGGATGAACTGGGTTATGACGTAGCGGATGCGGCGGATAACGGACCGGATGATCCCAAAATCATCGATGGAAAACATTTTTTGCCCCAGCATCGCGAACGTATTGTGCTCGTTGGTTTTCGACGCTGTCTGAATTTGAAAACAGACTTTACGCTGCGCAATATTGTTACCC
Organism: Citrobacter sp. Cm038; assembly: GCF_030333105.1. Classification (NCBI taxonomy): domain Bacteria; kingdom Pseudomonadati; phylum Pseudomonadota; class Gammaproteobacteria; order Enterobacterales; family Enterobacteriaceae; genus Citrobacter; species Citrobacter sp. Cm038. Next base: position 549,645 of record NZ_JAOWGO010000016.1, read on the forward strand.
GCTACCCGCAGCGACGTCTTACGCTGGCGGAACTACTTGAGCCGACGGTTGATGCGAAATATGTACTGACGCCAGTGCTGTGGAAATATCTCTATCGTTATGCGAAAAAGCATCAGGCGCGCGGAAACGGGTTTGGTTACGGCATGGTGTATCCCGACAACCCGGATACCGTGACGCGCACACTATCTGCACGCTATTACAAAGACGGGGCGGAAATCCTGATTGATCGTGGCTGGGACATGGCGCTGGGGGAAAAAGATTTCGACGATCCCAAGAATCAGTTGCACCGTCCACGCAGACTAACGCCCAGAGAGTGCGCGCGTCTGATGGGATTTGAATCACCTCAGGGATATCAGTTCAGAATTCCGGTGTCAGATACCCAGGCCTATCGTCAGTTTGGTAACTCGGTGGTCGTCCCTGCATTCGCAGCGGTTGCCAGACTGCTGGAGCCAAAAATCAAACAGGCCGTTGCGATGCGAGAAAAAGAGAATCTGCATGGCAGACGTTCACGATAAAGCAACACGCAGTAAAAATATGCGGGCAATCGCCACCCGCGATACGGCTATTGAAAAAAGACTGGCCAGCGTGTTGACAGAGCAGGGAGTTACTTTTCGCGTTCAGGATGCTGCGTTACCGGGTCGCCCTGATTTTGTCGTGGATGACTATCAGTGCGTGATTTTCACCCATGGCTGTTTCTGGCATCACCACAACTGTTATTTGTTTAAGACGCCAGCCACCCGAACAGCCTTCTGGCTGGATAAAATAAGCAAGAATGTCGAGCGTGACGGACGGGATCGCGAAAAGCTACAGGCGCAAGGCTGGCGTGTACTGATTGTCTGGGAATGTGCGTTACGGGGACGAAAAAAACTCGCGGATGAGGCACTGTCGGAACGCGTTATTGAGTGGATCTGCGGCGGTGGCTCCACCGCGCAGATTGACACTCTTGGCATTCATTTACTGTAAGGACTTTTCCGATGGAGCCGCGACAGCGTCGGCCCTGGCGGGAAAAAGGTATTTACCCAGTGTCACCAGTATTACCGCGAAAACTATCACGCCCAGAGCCAACCACTCGATGAGCGCCAGGCTTTCACCGCCCAGACCTGTTCCTAGCAACACAGCCACCACAGGATTGACGTAAGCGTAACTGGTCGCCAGGGCTGGGCTAACATTGCGGATAAGGTACATATAAGCGTTGATGGCGATGATAGAGCCAAACAGGGCCAGGTAAGCCACCGCCATAAAGCCGGAAAGTGATGGCATAGTGGTTAATTTTTCTCCGCTGAGAAGCGATGCGCACATCAGCACAATACCCGCAGCTAACATTTCAATCGCACCAGCCATCATGCCGACGGGTAAGGTTATGCGTGAGCCGTATACGGAGCCAAATGCCCAGCTCATCGAGCCGATTAGAATTAACACGGCCCCCCACGGATTGCCACTCAGATTTCCCCCGCTGTTGAGCATGATGATCCCTGCCAGTCCGATAGCAATCCCCACCCATTCCAGTTTGCGCGTTTTGATACCAAAAAAATAACTAAAGCAAAGAGTAAACAGTGGAACCGTGGCGACTACCACGGCAGCGATGCCGGAAGGGACATTTTGGTGTTCTGCGACGGTAACCAGACCATTACCCACTGCCAGCAGCAGAATACCGATCAGCGCGGCATTAAGGAGCGGGCGTAAAGGCGGCAGCTTATGACCGCGAATAAGTAAAAACGCAGTTAATAGAATTCCCGCAGAGAGAAAACGCACGCCAGCCATCATCAACGGCGGCCAGCTTTCAACACCGATACGGATAACGAAGTACGTGGAACCCCAAATGATATACAGCGCGAACAGCGCACTGAAAAGTGGTAACAATTGCCTGAAACGCATAATCCCTCACGGTGGAAATAAAAAGGTGCAACATAGTAAACGTCAAAACTATCTTGCTGGCGAGATTTATAATTGTCCGCTGTTGTTAAATAATTGTTGACCAGAAAGGCCGGTTTCAGCATTACGTGTTTTACTTCATACTTACGACTGCAAAAAAATAATATTGAGGGTAAAAATTTTGGCAGGAAGTAGCTTACTCACTTTACTTGATGATATCGCCACGCTTCTCGACGATATCTCCATGATGGGAAAACTGGCCGCGAAAAAAACAGCGGGAGTGTTGGGGGACGACCTGTCGCTCAATGCGCAGCAAGTGTCGGGGGTACGCGCTAACCGCGAGCTTCCGGTTGTATGGAGCGTGGCAAAAGGATCTTTCGTCAACAAAGTTATCCTCGTGCCGTTGGCGTTGTTGATCAGTGCTTTCATACCCTGGGCTATCACGCCGTTACTTATGATTGGCGGGGCGTTTCTCTGCTTCGAAGGAGTGGAGAAAGTCCTTCATACTCTGGAAGCCCGCAAGCACCAGGAAACCCCTGTGGAACGTCAGCAACGTCTTGCCACCCTTGCGGCGCAGGATCCACTGACCTTTGAGAAAGATAAAATCAAAGGGGCCGTGCGTACCGACTTTATTTTATCTGCTGAGATTGTCGCGATTACTTTAGGTATTGTGGCGGATGCACCTTTGCTGAATCAGGTGCTGGTACTTTCTGGTATCGCCTTAGCGGTGACTATTGGCGTGTACGGCCTGGTTGGCATTATCGTCAAGCTTGATGACATCGGATACTGGCTGGTAGAAAAGACCAGTACCCTCGCACAGTTGACAGGTAAAGGGTTGCTGGTAGTCGCGCCCTGGCTTATGAAAACGTTGTCCGTAGTCGGTACTCTGGCGATGTTTCTGGTGGGTGGCGGAATTGTGGTGCACGGCATTGCGCCGTTACATCATGCGATTGAACATTTTTCGCAGCAGCAAAGCGCATTTATCGCGCTTATGCTTCCGACCCTGCTTAACCTCGTCCTCGGTTTCATCATTGGCGGTATCGTGGTGCTGTTGGTGAAAATGGTGGCAAAATTGCGCGGTGTTTCGCACTAAATGTTCTGTGGTTGGTTACGCAAAACTGCTCTTTGTCGTCTAAGGTGAAAAGGTTTCTCTTGATACAGGGGGCAGGTATGGTCTTTTCTGTCAGTGAGGAAGTTACCGCGAAAGAGGGCGGCCCACGTATGATCGTTACCGGGTATGCCAGCGGTATGGTGGAGTGTCGCTGGTACGACGGCTTTGGCGTCAAGCGGGAGGCGTTCCGCGAAGATGAACTGGTGTCCGGTGAACGAAGACCGCTTAGCCAGGAAATCTGAATATATCGCTCAAACGTAACCCGGTGATATCTCAATCATTAGTTATATTTATCATTTTAGTGAGAATTATTTACTTGTCAGACAAAAAAATTGCAGATAAGGTTGCCAACACATCAGATTTCCTGGTGTAACGAATTTTCAAGTGCTTCTTGCATAAGCAAGCTTGATCCCGACCCGATAAGGGCCGGGATTTTTTTCGCCCATAGTCAGCGATTGATCTCAGACACGCTGAAATCATGGATATCAAGCTCGAACGCTTCAGCCAGTTCATGCCATGTGTGGTAATCACGACCGTCAACGCTAACGCGTTCCGGGTCATCGTGGCTTCGGTGAATTTCGCTCTCGCAGATTTCGTTGATTGCCTTCAGCAAAGCGTCCACATCGACGCCGACTTCGCGTTTGGCCGTATCGCTGTACTCTTTCGCGGTTTTCATCCTCATACCTCTCAACCGTTACGGATATCGGGCGCGCGCCGCAAAACTTCTGATGCACGCTACTTAAGTATAGACCGTCGAGAAAACCCGCAATCACACGCGCCAGGCGCTGCCAGAAAAAGGAATTTGTTCTACACTGGCACAAAGCCACAGGAGGAAAACTATGAAGGTGAATGATCGGGTTACAGTCAAAACGGACGGCGGACCTCGTCGACCGGGCGTGGTACTGGCAATCGAAGAGTTTAGTGAAGGCACAATGTACCTGGTTTCGCTGGAAGACTACCCGCTCGGTATCTGGTTCTTTAATGAGTCAGGACATCAGGATGGTATCTTTGTGGAAAAACTGGAGTGATGTAAGTCTTTCGGGTTTATTCTGACTGGTGGAAGACCCACCAGTCAGAACGTTTTACCGCATATTCACAAAGATCCCGTTGGTGACGTTATCGGTGAGTCGAACGACGTGATAGATAACCTGCTTATTATGCGTCTTAATCTTCCTTTTTATATTCCCCTTATGGGATGACACCGTCTTTGCCTTGATATTCATTTGATCAGAAATCTGAATTGTTCCCTGACCCGCCATCCACATACGTAGCATACTGGATTCGGTGCGACTTAATGATAATGTCGGCAGTTTTACATCAACGACAATATCGACTTCCTTTTTCAGAATATCGCCAAGAAGTTCATCCAGTGAATTGGGCTTAATCGATTTAGAACTAATCAATAAATTTTTTCTTACTAAGAGATACTCATCAAAATGTACGTTGGCAATTGCCATAAACACAATAAATAATGTACTGGGATGTTGATTAATGATTTGCTTTATTTGCTGACTGTTATCTGGATCGTGGATGAAACAGTCCTCATTAATAAACACCACAGCAGGGTGCAGTGATTCGCAGGCGATGCGGAGTTCGTCAACGGTTGAAATATCGTTGATTTCCCTTTTCCTCACCCCCCGACTTACCAGATACCCGGTCAACCCTAACCGGGTGTAACTGCATAGATCCATAATAATCGTTGACATGGCATACCCTCACTCAATGCGTAACGATAATTCCCCTTACCTGATTATTGCATCACAACTAAACGGAATAATAACTACCCAAGATGACGCTTTCGCTGTTTTTCAGGCGAAATTACTATCCCGTAAAGTTGAGTATAATTTGCCAGGAAACATCTTAAAGTAAAGTAAATGTTGCGATATGTGAGTGAGGCTAAAACAAATAAACCGCGACAGATATATCCTGGTGGATGTTGTTGGTTTATAAATTTAGGACAATCCTTAGTAAAACAGGATAAAAGTTATGGACTATTATTTACAGGCATTTCGCTGACGATATCGGCCAACAAATTAAAAATTTCACTGAATAATCGCTCACAAAACGGTGCAATTAATGGCATCAGGGCGGCCATTAATGAAATACCCACGGTCAGGGTCAGCGGAAAGCCAATCACAAATACCGACAACTGTGGCGCCATACGATTTAGTAATCCGAGTGCGAGGTTGAGGGTAAGCAACAAGGTCATTACCGGCAGGGCAAGCATCAGTCCGTTGAGGAAGATTAAGCTGCCTGCGCGGGCGAGGGCGAGAAACGCATTACTGTTAACCGGATTGCCCCCTATGGGCAGGGTATGAAAGGTATCTACCAGCAGTGAGATCAGCCATAAGTGACCGTTAAAGGTCAAAAACAGCAACATTGCGAGCATATCCATCAGTCTTGCCAGCACAGGCATATTCAGACGACTTCCTGGGTCGAAGAAGGTGGCGAAGGAAAGGCCCATTTGCAGGCCGATTAATTCACCGGCTGTACGAACCGCGGCAAATGCAAACTGCATAGTGAATCCTAACGCGATACCGATCAGGATTTGCTGCATCGCCAGCCATAACGCCCCGGCGGAAAAAATGGGGACGTCAATCGAGGGAAGTGACGGGGCGATAACAATGGTTATCATCAGTCCCAACCCCAGTTTCACCCGTTTGGGTATCGCACGCTCACTGAGAATTGGTGCTGTAGAAATGAGCGCCAGCACGCGCAGCAGTGGCCAGAAGTAAAGATTCAGCCAGTGGAGCCACTCAACGCTGGTCACCTGCAGCATAGTGTTGTCTACCCGATGATATAGGGGATATTGCCGAACAACGTACGTACGTAGTCGAGCAACAGGTTAAGCATCCACGGGCCGGCAACGATGATGGCAATAAAGACGGCGACGATTTTGGGAATGAAGGACAGCGTCATTTCGTTAATCTGGGTTGCTGCTTGCAGAATACTGATGATAAGCCCCGTGACGAGAGCCACCAGCAGCAAAGGTGCGGCGAGGGCAAGGGCAACTTTCATTGCCTCTGTGCCCATCATCATGACCGATTCAGGAGTCATTTCGCGCCTCTAACTGTAAAAGCTTTGTGCAAGCGAGCCGACAAGCAACTGCCAGCCATCAACCAGCACAAACAACATCAGCTTAAATGGCAGCGCAATGGTGGCAGGTGGCACCATCATCATCCCGAGCGCCATCAGTACGCTGGCGATAACCAGATCGATGATCAGGAAGGGAATGAAAATAGTAAAACCTATCTGAAATGCTGTTTTCAGTTCACTGGTGACGTAAGCGGGAAGCAAAATACGCATGGAAACCGCTTCCGGTCCCTGTAACGGTCCGCTGTTTGCCAGGCGCGCAAATAACGCCAGGTCAGCTTCACGGGTCTGGCGTAGCATAAATTCACGCAACGGCTGAGCACCTTTCTCCATTGCTTCCTGCATGGAGATCTTCTCTTCGCTGAACGGTTGATACGCGTCAACGTAGATTTTGTCGATCACCGGAGACATGATGAAAAAAGTCAGAAACAGCGCCAGTCCGAGCAGAACCTGGTTGGGTGGGGCGGACGGTGTTCCCAGCGCGTTACGCAAAAGACCGAATACGATGATGATGCGGGTGAAGCTGGTCATCATCAGTAAAATAGCGGGCAGGAACGTCAGGGAGGTGATAAACACCAGCGTTTGTACAGGCAAAGACCAGCTCTGACCTCCGCCGGGCAACGGTTGGCTGACAAGGCCAGGAAGCTGGGCGAAGGCGGCAGGGCTGATCAACCACAAGCCTACCAGCGTGAGGGAAAACAAACGGCGCATCAGGATCTCCCGGGACGCTTGAGCAAACTCTTCATCATGGCCTGGAAATCCGCAGGGGAGGCCGGTTTTTCTTCTGCAATAATGGGCGCAGGGGGGAGGGTGTGCAGTACGTTTATCTGTGATGCAGTGACGCCCAGCACCAGGCGCGCATCCTCGACCTCAACAATGACCACGCGCTCGCGCGGACCTAATGAAGTGCTGGCCGAGACTTTTAGCCCTCGCGTACCGGTCCCTTTCGGTGCAAATCCCAGACGTTTAATGACCCAGGCTGCCGCCAGGATCAACACGATGATCCCGAGCAGCGCGCCACTTACCTGTACCAACGGAGATCCGGATACAGCGGCTGGCTGAGAAACAGTGGCCTGGGTATTCATCATTAACGACTCAGACGGCGCATACGTTCAGACGGCGTAATAATATCGGTGATACGTACACCGTATTTATCCGCGACAACGACGACTTCGCCCTGGGCAATTAGATAACCGTTGATCAGAATATCCAGCGGTTCCCCCGCCAGGCCGTCCAGTGCAACGACGGAACCCTGCGTCAGACGCAGCAGCTCTTTAATGGTCATGCGCGTGCGCCCCAGTTCGACGGTCAGTTTGACCGGAATATCCATGATCAGATCGATATCCTGCAGAGCACCGCTGACGTCGCCACCGCCTAGCTGCTGAAATACTGCATCGGCCGCACTTTTAGTTGTGGTTGTTTTTTGCTCGTTTAACGCGTCAGCCCACAGATCGTCCAATGCGCCAGTGTTCTCATCGGACGGATTATTCATATCACTCATTTGGGCTGTTCCTCATTCAGCGAATTCAAAATCGGGTTTATCAAATGTTCTACGCGTAACGCATACTGACCGTTTACGGTGCCATATTGGCTGGTCAGCACAGGCACGCCGTCCACATGAGCAATAATGCGGTCGGGTTTTTCAATCGGCAGTACATCGCCGGGTTTCAGCTTTAAAATCTGGGATAGCCGCAGCGGAATGTCGGCAAAGTTTGCCACCAGCTCCAGCTCAGAATGCTGAACCTGACGCACCAGATTATTGCGCCAGTTCTGATCTTCATTACGCGAGTTTTCCAGCGGCGGGTTAACCAGTAGTTCGCGTAAAGGTTCAATCATGCTGAATGGCAGACAGATGTTAAATTCACCGGTCAGGTTGCCAATCTCAACATGGAAGGGCGTATTCACGACGATGTCATTGGGTGATGTGGTGATATTGGTAAACTTCACCTGCATCTCGGAACGAACGTACTCCACTTCCAACGGGTTGATCGCTTTCCATGCGTCGCTGTAGCTTTCCAGCGCCAGCTTCAGCATGCGATTGATCACGCGCTGTTCAGTATGGGTAAACTCGCGCCCTTCCACTTTTGTCGGGAAACGGCCATCACCGCCGAACAGGTTATCGACGGCGATAAACACCAGACTTGGCGAGAACACCACCAGACCCGTACCGCGTAGTGGTTTCAGGTGGATTAAGTTCAGGTTGGTCGGAACCGGTAAGTTACGCGCAAACTCGTGATATGGCTGGATACGGATCGCACCCACGGTAATATCCGGGCTACGGCGTAGCAGGTTAAATAACCCCATCCGGAACTGGCGCGCAAAACGTTCGTTAATAATCTCCAGCGCTTGCAAACGCTCACGTACTACGCGGCGTTGCGTATTGGGATCATACGGACGAATATTGCTTTCGTTTGCAATACCGGAAATGGGTTCGTCTTTAGTTTCGCTATCGCCGTTAAGCAATGCGTCAATTTCAGCCTGAGAAAGAATACTGTCGCCCATGTCTTTACCGCAGAATAAAAGCTGTATAAAGAACGTCGGTGACAACCTGTTTTGGTTGCCCGACAACGAGCGGAGTCGCGAGTGTCTCTTTGATGGCGGCAATCAGTTGTTGCTTGCCTTCCTCAGTGGAGAGCGTGGCGGCATTTTGACGAGAAAACAGCAGCAGTAAACGGCTGCGTACTTCTGGTAGATATTCGTTAAGACGCGCGCGCGTAGCTTCGTCTTTCATGCGTAGCGTAACGCCGATATACAATACGCGATCCGCATCGCCCAGATTGACGGTAAACGTATCCAGTGCAAAAAAGACCGGGGCCGGCGGTGGGGCTGGTTCCGCTTTGACGCTGGCGGACGGCTGCTGCTGCATGCGCCAGTAGCTATATCCCGCAGTTGCGCAGGCGGCGAGGGTAATTAACACCAGCAGAGGGATCCAAATAGCGCGTTTACTCTTTTTGTTAATCGCGGAGTCAGTCATCAGATACGGGCTTCCTGTTTCGGTACAGCTTATGGGCTGATTATCCCGTGTCCTGTCCACGACAAAGCGTGGAAAAGACGCGGATAATCATGCTACCTCTGGCGTTAGGCGAAGATGTCTACTGCGCCATCACCGCGCGCAATGGCTTGCAACGAGGCCGGTGCTGCCATCATTGCTTCATCTTCGGAGGCAAAAAGATCTTGCCCGTGGGCGCGACCAGTCTGTTGCTGCTGGGCAGATGACTGCTGTTGACCGGCAAAACTTTCGCTGCTGATGCTACTTTGCCCCAACTGGATCCCGCTTTCAGCCAACTGAGTGCGCAGCATCGGTAATGCCGCTTCCAGTGCCGCTCGAACATGGCTATGCGGCGACATCATTTGCAACTGCGCCATGTTGTCATCGAGCTTGAGAGAAATTTGTACCTGACCCAAATCCTGCGGATGCAGACGCAGTTCGGCGCTTTGCTGGCCCTGACGAGTGAACAACGTAACGTGCTGGCTCAGCGATTGCTGCCATTCGTGGCTACCCAATGGCGCGCTCAATACCGGTGCGGCTGTGGGCAGTGGCTGCGCGTGTGTTTGGCTGCCAACCGGCGGTGCTATTGCTACACTCGCGGTCGTTGGCGAGGGGGCGCTCTCGATCTCAGTTCTGGCAGCAGCGGCAGCCGCCATCGGTGTTAATGTCGGATTACTGGCCTGATCAACGCCACTGGTGTGTACTGCGGTATCCGTTTTACCTTTTTTCATGTCACCTGCTGCGAGCGCCGCGGTATTATCCCCATTAGCACCGTGCGCATTGCCGCGTAACAGGGTGGTCAGGGCGGTATCGGCCGGTGCAGTCGGTGTGTCAGCGGCTGGCGTAACGGCTGGTTGACCTGGCAGCATGGCGAACAGCGCACTCAGCTTGGCGAGATCTTCATCGCTCAGCGTTGTCGTTTTTTCGTCCTGTTGGGCGGCCTTGCTCAACGTTGACAGGGCATTGACTTTCAGCGACGGGGTAAGTGCTGACAGCAGTTGCTGTGCGTCAGTCAAATCGCCCAGCGTGGCATCTGTCTGCACCTCTTTTTGTGCCAGGAGGTCGGCTAGCTTTGCTGTTTGCGTGGTGTCGCCATTTTTTTGCAGCAATCCCTTTTGCAGTTTGCTTCCTGCCGCCTGTAAATCCGCAAAGGACAGTGGCGCATCTTTACCCTGCGCGTCGCCCGCGCCTAGTGCGCCAGCCAGCAGAGCTAAAAAATTCTCGGGTGAATCTACCGCTTTTCCTGACTGAAGACCTGCGGCTACGTCGGTGTCGGTGGTGATCAGTTGGGGCAAAGTAATCATTCGGGTTTCCTCATAGCTGCACGCTGAGCAAATTCATCCATTTTCTTCTGATCCAGTCGGTTTTCAGCCAGTAAGGCCGCCGTGGTCTGTCTGTCCTGCAGAGTCTGCCATGCCTGAAGCCGTTGCTTTTTATCGCGCCAGCTGTTGAGCGCCTGGTCAACTTTCTGCGTCCACTGATTAAGCTGTTGGCGATGCTGTTCAATCGCTTTTTCCAGCGTTTGAATAAATTGCTGGTAGTTAATCCAGCGGTTACTGGTAATACCCTGACCCATATCGCTATTAAGATTGGTACGGTACTCATGCTGATAATCGATCAGCATCTTCAACTGTTCTTCCGCCTGCTGACATCCACGACGCATTTCTCCCAAAAGAATCGCGGCGTCATCTACCTCTTTTTCAGCCAGGTCTTTCAGCGTTGCCAGCGCACCATGTTGTGCCATGACCTATGTTCTCCTGCTTTATCACACCCCAGGGAAAATCAGATCCAAAGCCTGCAGGGAGTCTTCCCAGTCGGCTCGTTCAAAGATGCCTTGCTGTAAAAATGCTTCCAGTTGCGGCCACAAGGCGATGGCTTTATCCAGCATCGGATCGCTGCCTTTGGCATACGCGCCCACGCTGACTAAATCGCGGTTACGCTGGAAACTGGACAGTAGCTGTTTAAAGTTACGCACCCGCGCATAGTGTTTTTCACTAATGAGCGCGGTCATTGCGCGGCTGATTGACGCCTCGATATCTATTGCCGGATAGTGGCCAGCTTCAGCCAGATGACGAGACAGGACAATGTGTCCGTCAAGGATCGCACGGGCGGAGTCGGCTATCGGATCCTGCTGGTCATCGCCCTCGGTCAGTACGGTATAAAATGCGGTAACTGAACCGCCGCCGTGAATACCGTTCCCGGCACGTTCCACCAGCGCGGGCAATTTCGCAAACACCGATGGCGGATAGCCTTTGGTCGCGGGCGGTTCGCCGATAGCCAGAGCAATCTCACGCTGCGCCATCGCGTAGCGGGTGAGGGAATCCATAATCAGCAGCACGTGCTGACCGCGATCGCGAAAATCTTCGGCAATGCGTGTGGCATAAGCGGCACCCTGCATACGCAACAGCGGGGACACATCCGCCGGAGCGGCAATCACCACGGAGCGTGCGCGACCGTCAGCCCCGAGAATATTTTCGATAAAGTCTTTAACTTCGCGACCACGTTCGCCTATCAGGCCAACGACGATAACATCGGCCTGGGTGTAACGTGCCATCATGCCGAGCAGGACACTTTTACCGACGCCGGAACCGGCGAAAAGCCCCATACGCTGACCTCGTCCAACGGTTAACAGCGCATTGATGGGGCGCACTCCGGTATCCAGCACGTGTTCAATCGCGGTACGTTGCAGCGGGTTAAACGGTGGCGTGATTAACGCACCGGTTTCCGTAGTATCGGGAGCAGGCAGGCCATCGAGCGGTTTACCGCTGCCGTCGAGAACACGCCCCAACAGGGCCGGGCCAAGCGGCAATTGTTTTCCGCTTTGCAGTCCTTCACCTGCAATGTTTTTCGCGTAAACGCGTGCACCGGGCAGAACGCCTTCAACTTCTTCGAGCGGCATCAGAAACAGCCGTTGGCCGTTAAAGCCCACTACCTCGCTTTCAACTTCCTGAGTTTCAGTACCTTCCTGACGCTCAATGACGCAGGTTGCGCCCAGCGGCAGTTGTAAGCCTGTAGCCTCCAGTACCAGCCCCGTTGCACGGGTCAGGCGTCCGTAGCGACGCACAGACGGTAGCAGCGACATTTTCTCTTCGAAGTTATCCAGCGTATTGAGCCAGCGAGTCAGGCGCGTTGTCATTACACGACTCCTGGTGCTGCCAGGCGGCAAAGTTCTTGCCAGCGTGTAGCAACGCTGGCGTCAAGATCGCCTTCGTCGGCCGACACTTTGCACCCGCCATGGTGCAAAGTAGGGTCGCCGCGTAGCCGCCAACCGTGCAGGCTAAGGGTCGCGCCCAGCATCTCTTCTACACGCTGGAGATCGTCCGGGTGTACGCGTAACTGCGGCTTACCGCTGAACAGCGGCTCTTGTTGTAACAACTGCTGGATTTGTTTAATCAGCGCGGCGTTATCGACAATCGGTGTCTGACCAATAACCTGACGTGCTGCCTCCAGCGCCATCTGCATCAGGCGTGAGGCGATCACGCTGTCCAGCGCATCCAGCGTATTTTGAAACTCGCTCACCAGTTGCTGCATGCGGGCATGAATCGGCGCATGCTGAGCGCGGGCCTGGTTCTGACCTTGTTCCAGACCCTGTGCTAAACCATCCTGATAACCCTGCTCATGTCCTTTCTGTCGACCTTCAGCCAGACCGGCGTTATACCCCTGCTCATGGGCCTGGAGCTGCATCTGCGCCAGCTGTTGTTCAAGCTGCTGCTCAGCAGATAGCTGTGGCTCTTCTGCCTCTTCGGACAGCGGATCATCGCTGTGTTCGGCCAGTACAAACTCCGCCATTGGCGGTGCGAGATCGTCCGGTGTCCAGACTTTCCATGGCAGTTCGTTAGACATAGGTATCCTCGCCGCTGCCGATCACCATTTCGCCGGTTTCTGCCAGGCGACGCACAATAAGCAGAATGGCTTTCTGTTCGTTTTCCACCTGAGACAAACGTACCGGACCGCGGTTGGCGAGGTCGTCGCGCAGGATATCGGCGGCACGCTGCGACATATTGCGCAGGAACTTCTCGCGCAGCGGCTGTTCGGCACCTTTCAGGGCGATCAACAGCGATTCGGAATCCACTTCCTGCAGCAGACGCTGGATGCTGCGATCGTCGACATCCACCAGGTTTTCGAACAGGAACATCTCGTCGATAATTTTCTGCGCCAGCTCGCCGTCGAATTCGCGTACGGCGGTAATAACTGCTTCTTCCTGTTGTGTTTTCATCAGGTTGATAATTTCTGCTGCTGTTCTCACGCCGCCCATTTTGCTGCGTTTGAGGTTCTGACCGTCGAGCAGGCCGTTCAGTACTTCGGTCAGCTCAGCCAGTGCGGCAGGTTGCACGCCGCCGAAGGTGGCAATACGCAGCATCACATCGTGGCGTAAACGCTCGTCAAACAGCGCCAGAATATCGGCAGCCTGACCACGTTTGAGGTGTACCAGAATAGTGGCAATGATCTGCGGGTGTTCGTCGCGGATAAGGTCGGCGGCGCTTTGTGGCTCCATAAAGTTGAGCGTTTCAATGCCGCTGGTGGTATCGCGAGTTTCCAGAATATCTTCCAGCAGGCTGGAGGCACGTTCTTCGCCCAGCGCTTTCACCAGGACAGAACGCAGGTATTCGTTAGCGTTGATGTTCAGCGCCGCGAACTGTTCTGCTTCTTGCTCAAACTCGGCCAGTACATCCGTCAATTGTTTATTGGAGATCTGCCGGACATTGGCCATCGCCGTACTGAGTGCCTGAACTTCACGCGTGGAAAGGTGCTTAAACACCTCAGCCGCGCGATCTTCGCCAATGGTCATCAGTAAAATGACGCTTTTATCGGTGCCGCTAAGATTACTCATGTTCGTTATTTATCCACTGGCGGATGACCAGCGCCACGACGCGCGGATCGTTATCTGACATTTCGCGAATACGCTGGCTCATGACTTCTGCACCCAGACGCTGATTCGTACGACGTTGCTGGGTCTGCTCATCTTTGCTGAGACGAACTTCTACCGCTTCTTCGGTTTCCTGACGGACTCGCGTCTGCTCGTTCGCGGCTTTCGCCTCTTCGCTGCGACGCAGGAGTTGCGGACGTACTGCTTTACGCCACAGGATCCAGGCAACCAGCAGAACCAGTAACCAACGTCCGGCAACCATCAGCTGTTCAATAAAGGACTGCTGCTGCCAGAACGGTAATTCTCCGCCTGTTTCGTCTGTCGCCGTGAAGGGTGAATTCACCACGTTGAGGGTATCGCCGCGTTTATCGGAGAAGCCCATAGCTTCGCGGGTCAGGTCCTCAATTTGTTTCATCTGATCAGCGGTTAACGGCAGGGGCTTGCCATCCGGCAACGTTTTATAGTTGACCACGACCGCTACGGAGAGGCGTTGCACATCGCCCACATTCATCTTGGTGTGGCGAATGGTACGGTCGACTTCGTAGTTGCTGGTCTCATTGCGCTGGGTATTACGCGGGCTAGTGTTGGCGTTATTGGCCGTCTGCGTCGTTTGTGCATTCTGTGCATTTTGCTGATTAGCCGGTGGCGTAGCGATTGGTGCGGTATTAGCCGGGGCTGGCTGATTAGACAACGCTCCTGGAACTCCGCCAGGATACCCACTACCTATCTGCTCGCTGACGTTCAACTGACGTGAACGCAGTACCGCCTGCGACTCATCGCCGTTCGGACTGTACTGCTCTTCGGTTTGCTCTTTGCTGGCAAAATCCAGCTGTGCGGTAACCTGCGCGTGGACGTTACCGTTACCGACGATAGGGGACAGGATCGATTCAATGCGACGCTGAACACGACTTTCAACATCGCTGGCATATTTCAACTGCGCATCGTTCAGATCGCGGCTGCTGGTATTCGACTGGGTTAACAGATGACCCGCCTGATCGACCAGCGTGACGTTGCCAGGCGGCAAACCCGCGACGGCACTGGAAACCAGGTGTGTTACCGCGCTAATTTGACCTTCATCAAGCGCCCGTCCCGGTTCAAGATTCACGGTGACAGAGGCAGAAGGTGATTTTTGCTCACGTACGAACAGCGAAGGTTTTGGCATCGCCAGGTGAACACGGGCGCGTTTGACCGGTCCCAAAGTTTCAATGGTACGGGCCAGCTCGCCTTCCAGCGCACGCTGGTAGTTCACTTGCTCGCTAAACTGGCTGATGCCAAATTTTTCCTGATCCAGCAGCTCAAAGCCCACCGCGCCACCTTTCGGCAGGCCTTGCTGCGCCAGGCGCAAACGCAGTTCATGGACTTTATCAGCAGGGACTTCAATAGCGCCGCTTCCCTCGGTGAAACGATAGGGAACGTTCATCTGCGTCAGTTGGGTGACGATTGCGCCGCCGTCCTGATCGGAAAGGTTGCTGAACAGTGTGCGGTAATCAGGCGCTTTGGCCCACAGGACCATCGCCACAATAATAGCGACGGCGGCAGCACCCGCCACAATCAGAGGAATTCTGGGATTCGCGCGCAGGCGATTTAACCACTCGAGAGGTTTAAGTTGGGTTGCAGTCGATGCTGTCGCACTCATCTCGCACCTCGTGGATTATCGTGGACGGCGTTTTTTGCAAAGTGGAACAAGACTCACTCCCGGGTCAGCAAACTCGAAAAATTGACGGTCTCATTATTTGCGGTTTCTCATTTTTCTATGCGCCAAAAACCGAGGTTTTTTATCGTTATTTAGCGCCTTTATCTTATTGACGAGCTGGTAATCTCTGCTAAGTAAAAAAACATCCAGGGGATCAGTATGTCGGCAATACAGGGGATTGAAGGGGTCATCAGCCAGCTACAGGCCACGGCGACGTCAGCGAAAATGCAGGATATGCAGCCACAGCCAACCGTGAGCTTTGCCGGTCAGCTGCATGCGGCGTTAGACCGAATCAGCGATGTGCAAACTGCCTCTCGCGTGCAGGCAGAAAAATTTACTCTGGGCGAACCCGGTATTGCGTTGAATGATGTGATGACCGATATGCAAAAAGCGTCGGTCTCAATGCAAATGGGCATTCAGGTGCGAAACAAACTGGTATCGGCGTACCAGGAAGTGATGAGCATGCAGGTGTAGTGAGCTGAAAATCTCCCGCTGCACGACGCAACGGGAGTGTCTATCTACTTCTGAATCAGATAGCGAATCGTTGGGCCATCCTGCTGAATATCCAGAACTGTATATCCGTGATTACGGGCATCCAGTGGGATATTGTTAATCGACTGCGGGCAATCGCTCACCACTTCCAGAATTTCACCTTTCTTCAACTGTGGCATCGCCTCCAGCGTTGCAACGGCCGGGTATGGGCATGGTTCACCAACCATGTCGAGGCGGTAATCAGGGACGATATTTTTCATGCGGATTCCTTAGCCGGCGTCAGCCCGGCACGGCGGAAGAAGCGTTTTTCCCAGCCAATGATCAGCATCAGCGCGGCAAACAACAGCAGATAAGTCACCAGCAGGCCACCGAGTGGACCAAAGGTATTAAGCAGATTCACTTTATCCCAACTGGTGGCAAGTGCAGGAGCAAAGTCATCCCAGTAGTACGCCAGAATGGTAGAGCCGATAACGTTACCCAGACCGACCCACCAGTAGTGCACCTGACCCTCAACTGCTCGGTACATCCAGCCAGTTTCACAGCCGCCAGCCAGCACGATCCCAAAGCCAAACAGTAAGCCACCGATCACTGCGTTGGGACCTGCCCACATGATCTTCGGCTCGACGCCCAGTTGTACATAGCTGAAAATACCGATGGCGCTGACCGCCATCCCGAAGATGATCGCTTTTGCCATATGGGTGCGCCCGGAAATCCACAGATCGCGGAAGGCCGAGGTGAAACAGATTTGCGCCCGTTCAATCAGCAGGCCAAAACCAACACCGAACAGCATGGCAAGCCCGAGCTTGGGTTTATCCATTGCCGTCAGCAGCGCCCAACCGATCATGCCGATAAACACCAGCATACCAAGGCGAAAGCGGCGACGAGCCTGCTCTGGTTTTTGCGTTAACGGTGATGCCGCGGACACTTTCTGCATTTTGACCGGAATACGAAACATTGGTAACAGGGTAAAGCGCGCGCCGAACCATGAACCAATCGCCGTAGCCAGTGCGAAGAACCAGGCATGCAATGAGAACTGCGGAATACCAGTGAAAAACGCAGCAAGGTTACAACCCATGGCCAGACGTGCGCCGAAACCGGCAATCATCCCACCGATAATCGCCTGCATAATACGTACCCGGCTACGAGGCATGCGTAATTTAACGTTGTTGGCCCACAGCGCGGCGGCAAAGCAGCCACCGAACATACCGAGGATCATCATCCCGTCGATGCGGGTCAGCGGAGAGCCTTCGAGGTGGATCAGTTTGTAGTATCCCCACTCTTCGGCGTGAATGCCAAACAGTTGCAGGATTTGACCACCCCAGCGGGTGAATTCACCGGTAACGGCCCAGAAGGTACCCGTAATGCCGAAATAGTAAGTGGAGAGAATACCCGCCGCGATGACCGCAGGGGCAGGGGCCCAAAATTTAATTAACCAGGCCTGTTTGAAGTGTTGCCATGACATGCGTTTTGCCTCTGAACTCAGAAGGTATTTAACAAGAGTTGTGGATACTACACCGTTCAGAATTTTTGACTATTAGTAATAAGAAGTATTATTGCCTGGATCAATATTTATCCGCACACCCGAAAGGCTGGCGACATCAGGGGTTTAATGCCACAATCCCACTTTCTTCGCATGCAGGATGAATGATGAAAAAATTAGCAATCATTGGTGCGTTGCTGGCCCTTGCCGGATGCGCCGAGGTAGAAAATTATAACGACGTGGTGAAAACGCCAGCCCCCGCCGGTCTGGAAGGGTACTGGCAGTCAAAAGGTCCGCAGCGTGCGCTGGTGAGTCCGGAAGCCATCGCCAGTCTGGTGGTCACTAAAGAGGGGGATACGCTGGATTGTCGCCAGTGGCAGCGGGTGATTGCCGTTCCGGGGAAATTGACAATGATCTCCGGCGATCTCACCAACGTGACGGCGAAGCGCGAGCTGTATGAAATTGACCGCGAAGGCAATACGCTGGAATACGACGGCATGACGCTGCAACGAGTTGATCGCCCAACGCAGGAGTGTGCTGAGGTGTTAAAGAAAACGCCACTGGCTACACCGCTGCCATAAGCTTTGTGCCCCGGTAGCCCGCGCCACCGGGGTTGTGCATTACAACACCTCTTCAATCACCCATACGCTAACGCTGCCGCCATTGCAGAAAAACGTCGCCTCGCCATTTTCGTCTGTCACCACACTTTCTTCTCGATTGCCCAGATAGTCACGCCAGGTTTTATTGGCGTAATTCACGCCGAGCGCGATGGTCTTTTCACCGTCATCACCGTTGGACAGCACTACCACACAGCCCGGATCGTCGTCTGTGCCGCTCCGGCTAAAAGCAATACAGTTGGGGTGATCAAAATACAACGTTTGTATGCCATGGGCGAAGCGCTGGCGGGCCAGGATTAGCTCATCAAGCTGTTCAATGATTGGCATGTCGATAGGATAGGTTTCGCCATCGCCTCCGGTATCTTCGTAGTGCGCGCCGTATAAATCGGGATAGAAAACCGACGGTACACCATTTTCTCGCAACAGGATCAGCGCGTAGGCCAACGGTTTAAACCAGGGCTCTACGGGGGCTTCCAGCGCCTGTAACGGCTGGGTATCGTGATTGGCGACTAACGTCACCGCATGGAATGGGTCGGCCTCAACCAGCGTGTCGGTGAATATCTGGCTCATATCATAATCGCGGCCCTGACGGGACGCTTCATGAAACTTCATTTGCAAAGGGGCATCGAAAAGCATGGTTTTCCCCTCCACCTGGTTGATATAGGTTTGTAGTTTGTCCACTTCGTGAGACCAGTATTCAGCGACAATAAACAGCGGCTTTGGCGCAACCTCTTGCACGTGTTCGATCCACTCCTTATAAAACCAGGCTGGAATGTGCTTCACCGCATCGAGGCGAAAGCCGTCACAATGTGTTTGATCCATCACCCAACGTGCCCAGTATTTGAGCTCTTCGGTCACGGCATGGTTACGGAAATCGATATTCTCGCCCATCAGATAGTCAAAATTGCCTAATTCATCATCAACCTGATCGTTCCAGCCTTCACCGGTGTAATCATTAACGATTTTGAAAATGCCATCCTCGGTCGGGTTTTCGATGTGATCGATGCCGCTGAAGCATTTAAAGTCCCAGATGAATTGAGAATACTGACCCGCGCGGGCAGGGAAGGTGTAGCGTGTCCAGCCTTCACATTCGACGATCTCGTCGTCAATTTGCGTGCGGTCCTCGGCGTTAACGCGCTGGACACGGATTGCTTCTTTCTCATCCGCGCCCATTTTGTGGTTGACCACCACGTCCAGCAGGACGGCAATATCGTTGTGTTTCAGCGCATCTATTGCCGCCAGCAGTTGGTTTTTATCGCCGTATTTAGTGGCGATGGTGCCTTTTTGATCGAACTCGCCCAGATCAAACAGATCGTAAGAGTCGTAACCGACAGAATACCCGCCTGAAGCGCCTTTATAGGCGGGCGGAAGCCATACCATATTGATGCCGATATCATTGAGTCCGCCAGCGCGTGCGGCAAGTTCGGACCACAGGTGACCACCATCAGGGTAATACCAGTGGAAGTACTGCAATAACGTGGGATTTTTCATCTTCCGTGCTCCAGAAGTCGATTGGCCGACCTCTGGAGTATGGAAGATTATTCAGGCGAGACGGGAAATTATTATGGGGTGGTTGGAGCGTCGGGAACCAACAGCATGCCAGAAAGACGACCATAGGCGTTATTCAGCGTCTTCTGACGGGTTGACTGACCGATCAGACCGCTGAGTTCATCCAGCCGCTGTTGCAGCAATGCTTTGAGTAACTGTTCGTTATCCAGCGTCTGTTTAATATACCCGGCAACCAGATCCTGAACGCTTCGCGTAATGCCTGGTGGAGTTTTTTCTTCCATGACCACTTCAATACTTTGCAGATAGCTAACTTCCTGTTCCAGTAAAAGGTCCCATTCACCGCGCTGCGCCAGTTCCAGCAGCGAGTGACTGAGTAGCGCGATGCGCTGCCAACGGTTGATAAACTCCACGGCTGAGGTCATTAACGGGACTCCTGGGACGACGCGTTGGGTGAGATCTGTTTCCAGGCTTCCGCAATATTGCCGAGCAATGCTTCGACTTCTTCAATGGCCTGGCAATCATTGTTCAGATTTGCGTGCAACAAACGACGAACCATATAGTCATAAAGTGATGACAGATGGGTTGCGAGCTCCCCACCTTTTTCATGGTCCAGGCCTGCCTTCAGGCCATTGTCGATAATATTGATCGCCTTGCTCAATGCTTCACCTTTGGCAACGATATCACCCTGCTGCATAAACAGGCGAGCGCGCACCAGGGCGCTGTGCGCGCCATCAAACAACATTTCGATCAGCTGATGCGGACTGGCGCTCATCACGGCGCTCTCCACACTGACCTGTGCATAGGCTTTGGTACCGCTCGCGGTATACATGCTTACCTCGTGTTATCAGGAATTATTCATCGCTGAAAATTGTTGACCCAGATAAGTACTGGTGCTGTTCAGTTTGCTCATCATTGAGTCCAGTTGCGTAAACTGCGCTTTATAGCGTGCCACGACTTCGTCAATGCTATTACTTACAGTCAGATACTGCTTAGTCAGCAGTTTCAGATTGGCGTTAATATTGTCCTGCGCATTGTCGATAATGCCGTCATCAGCCAGATAGCTTTTTACTTCAGTGGCAATCTTGGTGGTAATCCCCGTTTCTTTGCCATCGCCAACCAGCAGTTCGCGGGTGGCTGCTGTGTTATCTTTCAGCGCCTTAGCCAGCTTCTCTTCATCAATTTTTAGCTTACCGGTGCCGCCGTCCTGAGTAATGCCAATCTCAGACATGGTTTTAAACGGGGATTCGCTGCCACTGTTCGCAAATGGAGCACGAATACCGTTTTGGATAGTACGTAAAACACTGTCACCCAACAGTGCGCCGTTATCCGTACTTGCTGCTTCACCCGGTTCAACTTCTTTATATTTAGTCAGCGTGCCAAAGGTATCGACCAGCGAGTTATAGGCATCCACCCAGGTCTTAATTGCGGCAGTGGCCTTTTCATCACTTTTTGTGACAGTGATGGAAGCATCTTTGATTTCTTTAGTCAGTTGGAGCGTGATGCCTTGCGGTGCGTCGGTTACGGTATTGCTTTGACGTTCAATATCGATGCCGTTGACGGTCAACTGTGCATTTTGCGCACCGACCAGTTGTTTCATCTTCCCGCTGCCGGCTTTGCTGTCATAAGACAGTAAATCGTTCAGTTTCGTATCATTCGACACCGAGATCGTCATTTCGCTTTCGGTGCCGCTCTCTGCGGTTAATACCAACTGGTAATCGTCATCTTTCACTTTTACCAGGCTTGCAGAAATGCCACTGTCAGCATCGTTAATGGCATCCCGGATATCTTCGAGAGAGGTTTCGCCTTTGCCTAACTTGATTTCCAGCGGTTCTTTACGGCCTGGTTGTGAGATCGTAATAGTGCGCTCATCAACGCTGGTATCGCCCAACTGTTCTTTGGTAGAGGTAATTTTTGACGTAGTCGATAACGACTGCGCCTGTGCCAGTTGGGTCACGCTAACGGTATATTTACCCGGAGCCGCACCTGCGCTGGTGCTGACTTTTAAATCTTCTGTGCTGCTGGTGGCTGTGGTGCTTTTAAACAGATCGGCGCTGTTTAGTGCGGTATTCGCCGTCTGAAATTTTTCTAATGCACTTTTTAGCGTGCCGTAAGCGGTAAGACGCGAGGTGTTAGCGCTCTGTTGCTGGGTAATAGGCGTTAAGCGCTTTTTCTCAGCCGTCGTTAAGTTTGTCAGCAATGTATCCAGCGGTAAGTTCGAACCAACGCCCAGTGATGTAAATGAAGGCATGCCTAATTCCTTGTGATTGCAAACAGTAGTTAAGCGCTTTATCGGCAATCTGCGCGCAAAGTTTAATAATAGTTTTGCAAAAATAATGCGCAGAATAGTGGCAATTAAAGAGGGTATTTCAGGGGCTAAGAAAAAAGAGGGCGGAAAGTGAAAATTTTCTAAAGTTCGAAATTAACGTGCCGATACATGGGTTACGGTGAGAAACCGTGGGCAACAGCCCAATAACATCAAGTTGTAATTGATAAGGAAAAGATCATGGCACAAGTCATCAATACAAACAGCCTGTCGCTGTTGACCCAGAATAACCTGAACAAATCTCAGTCTTCCCTGAGCTCCGCTATCGAGCGTCTGTCTTCCGGTCTGCGTATCAACAGCGCGAAAGACGATGCTGCTGGTCAGGCGATCGCTAACCGCTTCACCTCTAACATCAAAGGTCTGACTCAGGCGTCCCGTAACGCCAACGATGGTATCTCCATCGCGCAGACCACCGAAGGTTCTCTGTCTGAAATCAACAACAACCTGCAGCGTGTTCGTGAGCTGGCGGTTCAGTCTTCTACTGGTACTAACTCCCAGTCTGACCTCGACTCCATCCAGGCTGAAATCACTCAGCGTCTGAACGAAATCGACCGCGTATCCGGTCAGACCCAGTTCAACGGCGTGAAAGTACTGGCGAAAGACAACACCCTGACCATCCAGGTCGGTGCAAACGATGGTGAAACCATCGATATCAACCTGAAAGAAATCAACTCCAAAACGCTGGGTCTGGATAGCCTGAGCGTGCAGGAAGCTTACAAGCAGGTTGGTACGGCAGTAACAACTACATCCTATAAGGATGGAGCACAAGGTATTACACAACCTGCAGCAGCAGCTATTGAAGCGGCAGCAGGGACAGCTGCTGGTGATGGTGGTACTGGTACTGTTAGATTTAAAGACGGTAACTATTACGTTAATATTACTGGTTCTACAGGTGGTACTAATGGCGATGGTTTGTATAAGGCTACAGTGGATGCTGGTGGCGTTGTTACAATCGCTGGAGGCAAAGAAACTACAATTACTCTTGCTGAGACAACTGCGCCAACTAAAGTTCAGGAAGTAGATGCCGCTGCGAAGGTTGACACCACTGCAGCCGCTGCCGCACTGGTTACTGGTGGTGTTGCAGGAGCAACTGCCGCTAACACCACTCTTGTCAAAATGTCTTTTGAAGATAAAAATGGCAAAGCAATTGATGGTGGGTATGCACTTGAAGTTGGTGGTAAGTATTATGCTGCTGATTTTGATGAAAAAACCAAAACTATCACGGCTAAAACTGTTGATTACACTGATTCTAACGCCGTGGGTCAAAAAGCAGCTGTACAGTTCGGCGGCGTGAACGGAAAAACTGAAGTAGCTAACGTGGATGGCAAACAATATCTGGCGTCCAGCGTAAAAGGCCACGATTTTAAATCAGGTGCAGCGCTGAACGAAGTCGCTGCCAAGAAAACCGAAAGCCCGCTGGCGAAAATCGACGCGGCGCTGGCTCAGGTTGCTGACCTGCGTTCCGACCTGGGTGCGGTACAGAACCGTTTCAACTCTACCATCACCAACCTGGGTAACACCGTAAACAACCTGTCTGAAGCTCGTAGCCGTATCGAAGATGCTGACTACGCGACCGAAGTGTCCAACATGTCTCGTGCAAACATTCTGCAACAGGCAGGTACTTCTGTTCTGGCTCAGGCTAACCAGACCACGCAGAACGTTCTGTCTCTGCTGCGTTAATTTACACTTATCGCGCAAACCCCGCTACGGCGGGGTTTTTTACATTCAGCTTTACCCGTAACCCCCAAATAACCCCTCATTTCACCCACTATTCACCCGATTAAAACCCCTGCAGAAACGGATAATCATGCCGATAACTCATTTAACGCAGGGCTGTTTATCGTGAATTCACTGTATACCGCTGAAGGTGTAATGGATAAACACTCGCTGTGGCAGCGTTATGTACCGTTGGTGCGTCACGAAGCATTGCGCCTTCAGGTGCGCTTGCCGGCGAGCGTAGAACTGGATGACCTGCTACAAGCGGGCGGCATCGGGTTATTGAATGCAGTTGACCGATATGACGCTTTGCAAGGAACGGCATTTACCACTTACGCAGTGCAGCGTATTCGTGGAGCTATGCTGGACGAACTACGCAGCCGGGATTGGGTGCCGCGTAGTGTCCGGCGCAATGCTCGCGAAGTGGCACAGGCGATGGGGCAACTGGAGCAGGAATTAGGGCGCAACGCGACGGAAACCGAAGTGGCGGAGCGTCTGGCTATTCCTGTGCAAGAGTATCGTCAGATGTTGCTTGATACCAATAACAGCCAACTCTTCTCATACGATGAGTGGCGGGAAGAGCATGGCGATAGTATTGAGCTGGTGACCGAAGAGCACCAGCAGGAAAACCCGTTACAACAGCTTCTTGAGGGGAACCTGCGCCAGCGCGTGATGGACGCGATTGACGCGTTGCCGGAGCGCGAGAAACTGGTGTTGACGCTGTACTACCAGGAAGAGCTGAATCTGAAAGAGATTGGTGCTGTTCTGGAAGTGGGCGAATCACGGGTCAGTCAGTTGCACAGCCAGGCTATCAAACGTCTACGCACCAAACTGGGTAAGCTCTAGGGGTAATTTTACCCCTGAACAATGCCGCATAACGTATTGACTACCAGGAGTTATCATGACGGTGCAGCAATCAAAAAGACGGCCTCTAAGCCGCTACCTCAAAGATTTCAAACACAGCCAGACGCATTGCGCCCATTGCTTTAAGTTACTCGACAGGATCACGTTGGTCCGCCGGGGACAGATTGTGAATAAAATCGCTATCGCCCGCCTGGATACGCTGATGGATGACGCCGCCTGGGAGCAGGAAAAAAAAGAGTGGGTGGCGTTATGCCGTTTTTGCGGTGATTTGCATTGCAAAGAACAAAGCGACTTTTTTGACATCATCGGCTTTAAACAATTTTTGTTTGAGCAAACCGAGATGAGCCACGGTACGGTACGCGAATATGTCGTTCGCCTGCGTCGCCTCGGCAATCATCTGACCGAGCAGAATATCTCCCATGACCTGCTGCAGGAAGGATTCCTCGACGAAAACCTCGCCCCGTGGTTACCGCAAACCAGTACTAACAATTACCGCATTGCGCTGCGAAAATATGAGCAGTTTAAAGCCCATACGCATATGGGACATATGCAGAAATCCTCCTGGACAGCCAGTTCTGATATATATTAAAAACGAATAAGGTGTAACAGAGTCGTGTTTGTGGATCACGGCAAACGCTTTACACTATGCTCATAAATAGCAGTCACTAATGACAATATTCGGGGTAACTATGAAATTAGCACTTCTGGGACGTCAGGCTCTGATGGGTGTAATGGCTGTTGCACTTGTCGCCGGAATGAGTGTAAAGACTTATGCGGATGAAGGTCTGTTAAATAAAGTGAAAGAGCGCGGCACGCTGCTGGTGGGTCTTGAAGGGACCTATCCCCCGTTTAGTTTTCAGGGTGATGACGGCAAGTTGACCGGTTTTGAGGTGGAATTTGCCCAGGAACTGGCAAAGCACCTTGGGGTTCAGGCCTCGCTGAAGCCGACCAAATGGGATGGCATGCTGGCATCACTTGATTCAAAGCGCATTGATGTCGTCATCAACCAGGTGACCATCTCTGACGAACGTAAGAAAAAATATGATTTCTCTACCCCGTATACGGTTTCCGGTATCCAGGCGCTGGTGAAAAAAGGCAATGAAGGCGTTATTAAGACCGCTGCTGATCTGAAAGGTAAAAAAGTTGGCGTCGGTCTGGGAACCAACTATGAAGAGTGGCTGCGCCAGAACGTACAGGGCGTAGATATCCGCACCTATGATGACGATCCGACTAAATACCAGGATTTGCGCGTAGGCCGTATTGACGCCATTCTGGTTGACCGTCTGGCTGCGTTGGATCTGGTTAAGAAAACCAAAGACACGCTGGCTGTAACCGGTGAAGCCTTCTCCCGTCAGGAGTCTGGCGTGGCGCTGCGTAAAGGCAACGAAGATCTGCTGAAAGCAGTGGATGCAGCAATTGCGGATATGCAGAAAGACGGTACGCTGAAAGCCCTTTCTGAGAAATGGTTTGGGGCGGATGTGACGAAATAATCGTCACCCGAATAAAAAAGGCGCCTTTAACAGCGCCTTTTTTTATTTCACAGCGCCTTAATGTGCATAATAAAAAGAACATCACAACAACGTCTGCTCAATGGATTTTGGGTTGCAGCCAATGTACGTGCGGCCCGAAAGACAACGAGTCAATACCGGAGGCTCTATGCCACTGCATAACTTAACGCGCTTTCCGCGTCTGGAATTTATTGGCGCGCCAACGCCGCTCGAATATCTCCCGCGTTTTTCCGATTATCTCGGACGCGATATTTTCATTAAACGTGATGACGTCACGCCGATGGCAATGGGCGGCAATAAGCTGCGCAAGCTGGAGTTTCTGGCGGCGGACGCGCTGCGTGAAGGTGCAGATACGCTGATAACCGCGGGCGCCATTCAGTCTAACCACGTTCGCCAGACGGCGGCGGTGGCGGCGAAGCTGGGGCTACATTGCGTGGCGCTGCTGGAAAACCCGATTGGCACAACTGCTGAAAACTATCTCAGTAACGGTAACCGCCTGCTGTTAGATCTGTTCAATACCCAGATTGAAATGTGTGATGCGCTGACTGACCCGAACGCGCAGCTCCAGGAACTGGCGACACGCATTGAGGCTCAAGGGTTTCGTCCGTATGTGATCCCGGTCGGCGGTTCAAATGCGCTTGGTGCATTGGGCTATGTTGAAAGCGCGCTGGAAATTGCTCAACAGTGTGAGGGCGCGGTTGAGCTCTCTTCTGTCGTGGTAGCATCAGGCAGCGCGGGAACGCATGCCGGTCTGGCCGTTGGCCTGGAACAACTGATGCCAGGTGTTGAGCTGATAGGGGTGACCGTATCGCGCAGTGTAGCCGATCAAAAGCCTAAAGTTGTTACACTACAACAGGCTATTGCCAGTGAACTGGAACTGACGGCTGCGGCAGATATTCTGTTGTGGGATGAGTATTTTGCGCCGGGCTACGGTATGCCAAATGAAGAAGGCATGGAAGCGGTAAAACTGTTAGCGCGTCTGGAAGGTATCTTGTTGGATCCGGTCTATACCGGTAAAGCGATGGCAGGATTAATCGACGGCATCAGCCAGAAACGCTTTAAAGATGAAGGGCCAATTCTCTTTATTCATACCGGTGGGGCGCCTGCGCTGTTTGCCTACCATCCTCATGTGTAACGGCAAGGTAGAAAAACGCTAATGCAAGAAAGTATCCAACTGGTGATTGATTCGCTGCCATATCTGCTGAAAGGTGCGGTATTTACGCTTCAGCTGAGTATTGGCGGGATGTTTTTCGGGCTGGTGCTGGGGTTTATCCTCGCACTGATGCGCCTGTCGCCGCTGTTACCTGTCCGCTGGCTGGCGCGCTTTTACATTTCTATTTTTCGCGGAACCCCGCTGATAGCCC
Source organism: Citrobacter sp. Cm038 (assembly GCF_030333105.1). NCBI lineage: Bacteria > Pseudomonadati > Pseudomonadota > Gammaproteobacteria > Enterobacterales > Enterobacteriaceae > Citrobacter > Citrobacter sp. Cm038. The sequence continues at coordinate 577,143 of NZ_JAOWGO010000016.1, forward strand.
AGCTGTTCATGATCTATTACGGCCTGCCGCAGTTTGGCATTGAACTGGATCCTGTCCCGGCGGCGATGATTGGTCTGTCGCTGAATACGGCGGCTTACGCGGCGGAAACGCTGCGCGCGGCAATCTCCTCCATCGACAAAGGCCAGTGGGAGGCCGGGGCGAGTATTGGTATGACGCCGTGGCAGACAATGCGCAGGGCGATCCTGCCACAGGCTGCGCGCGTAGCCTTGCCGCCGCTGAGTAACAGCTTTATCAGCCTGGTGAAAGACACTTCACTGGCCGCGACGATTCAGGTACCGGAACTGTTCCGTCAGGCACAACTGATTACTTCGCGTACGCTGGAGGTGTTCACCATGTATCTGGCGGCCTCGCTGATTTACTGGGTGATGGCGACGGTGCTTTCCGCACTGCAGAACTATTTTGAAGAGCAGCTAAACCGCCAGGAGAGAGAGCCGAAATGAGTGCTATCGAAGTCAGAAACCTGGTGAAAAAATTTCACGGGCAAACGGTGCTACACGGTATCGATCTGGATGTTAAACCCGGTGAAGTCGTGGCAATTATCGGGCCGAGCGGCTCGGGGAAAACCACCCTGTTGCGTAGCATTAATTTGCTCGAGCAACCGGAGGCGGGCACGATCAAAGTTGGTGACATTACTATTGATACCGCACGCTCCCTGAATCAGCAAAAGGGATTAATCCGTCAGTTGCGTCAGCACGTGGGCTTCGTGTTCCAGAACTTTAATTTGTTTCCGCATCGTACGGTGCTGGAGAACATTATTGAAGGGCCGGTTATTGTCAAAGGTGAGGCGAAGGATGAAGCGACAGCCCGTGCGCGTGAACTGCTGGCGAAGGTAGGGCTTGCGGGTAAAGAAACAAGTTATCCGCGGCGTTTATCCGGCGGACAGCAGCAGCGCGTGGCTATTGCCCGGGCGCTGGCGATGCGTCCGGAAGTGATCCTCTTTGATGAGCCAACGTCCGCGCTTGATCCGGAACTGGTTGGCGAGGTACTGAGCACCATTCGTCAGTTGGCGCTGGAAAAACGCACCATGGTTATTGTGACGCATGAAATGAGCTTTGCACGTGATGTTGCCGACCGGGCGATATTTATGGATCAAGGACGGATAGTGGAGCAGGGACCTGCAAAGGCTTTATTTACCGATCCTCAGCAACCTCGTACTCGCCAGTTTCTTGAAAAATTTCTGATGCAATAAATAGTGCCACAGCACTCACCAAAGCCGTTTTGGTGAGTGCCCTGCATAACTATTTATAATTATTGATTTAATATTGACTCACCACTCTGCTGCAATAGCCTGTTGTTGAGCCATACTCAAGTAATTCCACACTTGTCCGATAATTTGCATATATAAAATACATTTATGTGTTAGCGTGTTCATACATTTGTGATGATTATCAATCTCAGGAGCATTACCACTTAGTATGCAGGATCATGATTTCTTCACCTGGCGACGGAGTATGCTGTTACGCTTTCAGGAAATGGCGACGGCAGAGGATGTCTATAATGAATTACAACATCAGACGCAACATCTGGAGTTCGATTTTTACGCGCTCTGTGTCCGTCATCCCGTACCATTTACCCGGCCTAAAACGGCACTTCATACGACGTATCCCAAAGCATGGGTGGCGCATTATCAATCCGAAAATTATTTCGCTATTGATCCGGTGCTGAAGCCTGAAAATTTCAGTCAGGGCCATCTGCCCTGGAATGACACGTTGTTCCGCGATGCCCAACCACTGTGGGATGCGGCGCGTAATCACGGATTACGTAAGGGGATAACCCAGTGCTTAATGTTGCCGAATCGGGCTTTGGGCTTCCTGTCCGTGTCGCGTGCGAGCGTGCGTAATAGCAGCTTTGAGCAGGATGAGGTGGAACTAAGGATGCAACTGCTAATACGGGAAAGTCTGTCAGTTCTAACTCGACTGGAAGATGACATGGTCATGACGCCGGAGATGCGTTTTAGCAAGCGGGAAAAAGAAATATTGAAATGGACCGCAGAGGGAAAAACATCTTCAGAGATAGCGATGATTCTGTCGATTTCTGAAAATACTGTTAACTTCCATCAGAAGAATATGCAGAAGAAGTTCAATGCCCCGAACAAAACACAGATTGCCTGCTATGCCGCAGCAACCGGGCTTATCTGAGTAAATTGTCGTTCTGAGTATCAGGCGCAAAAACCGGCTGAGAGCAATGCTGTCAGCCGGTTTCTTATTACTGACGGTAGGCCTGTTTAATTTGCTTAACAGTGCTGGAGAATACCTCAGCCTGTGTTTCGTCCTCAATCAGCGCGATCTGTTTTTCCATTTTAAGAATCACGCGTCCTGCATCGGCTTGTCCCATTGCCTGCAGCATCAGCGTTAACATGGCTTTCAGGCAGGTGACTTCATTAGCCAGTTCTTGATTATTCTCGGCAGTGGAAAAATCAGGCGTACTCATTTATTTTCCTCGTTATGTTTCAATGAAAAAGTGCGATGGCAAATCTTAAGGCGCCGGAGTATACCATAAGCTTTGCTAAAAATATCAGAGGTTGTTTTTTGCGCAAACGCCCGCTGGCGATATTAAAATAAACAATATGTTGCAGTGCATATATTTTCTCCATTCTTTGTATATTGCGAGTATTCGACTCGTTAATTATTGTTACAAGCTTGCTTTGCTATTTATCATTCAGCGTAAGAATATGAATTTTTTGTCACTATTCTGAAACAGCCAGACCGATATAACTGTCTCTGAAGGTTGTCCGCTGTGGAAGTTTCCACTCTTCGTACAATCTAATTTCCAAAAACGAGAGCAAAATCGAAAGTCGGGTGTTTTTTACATTTCAAAGTTGAGATAAAACCCGTTAACATAGGACCGATTAACTATCGGTAGCGTTATCCCTATTCTGGAGATATTCCTTTGATCAACGTTTTTCTTGTTGATGACCACGAACTGGTGCGCGCAGGGATACGACGCATTCTTGAAGATATAAAAGGCATAAAAGTTGTCGGCGAAGCGTGCTGCGGCGAGGATGCGGTGAAATGGTGCCGTTCAAACTCCGTCGATGTTGTGCTGATGGACATGAATATGCCCGGTATTGGCGGTCTTGAAGCAACCCGCAAAATTGCACGTTCAACAGCTGACATCAAAGTGATTATGCTGACAGTCCATACCGAAAACCCGTTGCCGGCAAAAGTCATGCAGGCAGGTGCCGCGGGGTATCTCAGCAAGGGGGCCGCGCCTCAGGAAGTTGTTAGTGCGATTCGTTCGGTTTTTTCCGGGCAGCGCTATATTGCCTCCGATATCGCTCAACAGATGGCACTTAGCCAGATTGAGCCTGAGAAAACGGAGACACCGTTTGCCAGTTTGTCTGAACGCGAGTTGCAGATTATGCTGATGATCACTAAAGGCCAGAAGGTCAATGAGATCTCAGAGCAGCTGAATCTCAGTCCTAAAACGGTGAACAGTTACCGCTATCGAATGTTCAGTAAATTAAACATTCACGGCGATGTAGAACTGACTCACCTGGCAATTCGCCATGGCCTGTGTAATGCGGAGACATTAACAAGCCAGTGACCGATCAGTTTGATGCAAAAGCGTTTCTGAAAACCGTGACCAGTCAGCCCGGTGTTTATCGTATGTACGATAGCGCCGGGACGGTTATCTATGTCGGTAAAGCGAAAGACCTGAAAAAGCGGCTTTCCAGCTATTTCCGCAGCAATCTCGCTTCACGTAAAACTGAAGCGCTGGTCGCGCAAATCCAGCAGATTGATGTTACGGTGACGCATACCGAGACCGAAGCATTATTGCTCGAACACAACTACATCAAGTTGTATCAGCCACGCTACAACGTGCTGCTGCGTGACGATAAATCCTATCCTTTTATTTTCCTTAGTGGTGACACTCATCCACGCCTGGCGATGCATCGTGGGGCCAAGCATGCAAAAGGTGAGTACTTTGGACCGTTCCCAAACGGTTATGCGGTACGTGAAACGCTGGCGCTATTGCAGAAAATATTCCCTATTCGCCAGTGTGAAAACAGTGTCTACCGCAACCGTTCGAGACCTTGCCTGCAATACCAGATTGGCCGCTGTCTTGGGCCGTGTGTGGCAGGTCTGGTGAGTGAAGAAGAGTATTCGCAGCAGGTTGATTACGTCCGGTTGTTCTTATCCGGCAAAGACGATCAGGTCCTGACACAATTGATCGCCCGGATGGAAAAAGCCAGCCAGAATCTGGAGTTTGAGGAAGCTGCGCGTATTCGTGACCAAATTCAGGCCGTACGCCGTGTGACCGAGAAACAGTTCGTTTCGAATACCGGTGATGATCTGGACGTCATCGGCGTAGCATTTGACGCCGGGATGGCTTGTGTACACGTTCTGTTTATTCGCCAGGGTAAGGTACTGGGCAGTCGCAGCTATTTCCCTAAAGTTCCGGGCGGAACAGAGTTGGGCGAAGTTGTTGAAACTTTTGTTGGGCAGTTCTATTTACAGGGCAGCCAGATGCGCACCTTACCCGGTGAGATCCTGCTCGACTTTAATCTTAGCGATAAGATGCTGTTGGCGGACTCCTTATCTGAGCTGGCCGGACGACGAATTAATGTCCAGACGAAACCGCGAGGAGATCGCGCGCGTTATCTGAAGCTGGCTCGTACCAATGCGGCAACGGCGCTAACCACAAAGCTTTCTCAGCAGTCCACCATTACTCAGCGTCTGACGGCTCTTGCATCGGTGCTGAAGTTACCTGCGGTGAAACGCATGGAGTGTTTTGACATCAGCCACACGATGGGCGAGCAGACGGTGGCCTCCTGCGTGGTTTTTGATGCTAACGGACCGCTGCGTGCGGAATATCGTCGCTATAACATCACCGGTATCACGCCGGGCGATGATTATGCGGCGATGAACCAGGTGCTGCGTCGACGCTACGGCAAGGCAATTGAAGAGAGTAAAATCCCGGATGTCATTCTGATCGACGGCGGCAAAGGTCAACTGGGGCAGGCGAAAGCCGTTTTTGCTGAGCTGGATGTACCCTGGGATAAACAACATCCGCTGTTGCTCGGGGTGGCGAAGGGTGCCGATCGTAAAGCCGGTCTGGAAACGCTGTTTTTTGAACCGGAAGGAGAGGGGTTCAGTCTGCCGCCTGACTCGCCAGCACTACACGTTATTCAGCATATTCGCGATGAGTCTCACGATCATGCCATCAGCGGACACCGTAAAAAACGCGCGAAGGTGAAAAGCACCAGTACGCTTGAAACTATTGAGGGCGTCGGACCTAAACGTCGACAGATGCTGTTAAAGTATATGGGCGGGTTGCAAGGGCTTCGTAACGCAAGTGTCGAAGAAATTGCAAAAGTGCCGGGTATTTCGCAAGGTCTGGCAGAAAAGATCTTCTACTCGTTGAAACATTAGGCCCTCTGTAGCAACATAGGGGTAATTTCACTGACAACAGATAGTTATCCGTCATATGCAATTTAATATCCCTACATTGCTCACGCTGTTTCGCGTCATTCTGATCCCTTTCTTTGTATTGGCATTTTACCTGCCATTCACCTGGGCTCCGTTTGTTTGCGCACTTATCTTCTGTATCGCGGCGGTTACCGACTGGTTTGACGGTTTTCTGGCGCGCCGCTGGAACCAAAGCACGCGTTTTGGTGCTTTCCTGGATCCGGTCGCGGATAAAGTGCTGGTGGCTATCGCGATGGTGCTGGTGACGGAGCACTATCACAGCTGGTGGGTGACATTACCCGCCGCCACGATGATAGCGCGTGAGATTATCATTTCTGCGCTGCGTGAATGGATGGCCGAACTCGGCAAGCGTAGCAGCGTGGCCGTTTCCTGGATCGGTAAAGTTAAAACCACGTCGCAGATGGCGGCACTGGCCTGGTTACTGTGGCGTCCAAACATCTGGGTTGAGTACGCCGGGATCGCACTTTTCTTTGTTGCCGCGATCCTGACATTATGGTCAATGTTCCAGTATTTGAGCGCCGCACGCGGAGATTTGCTTGATCAGTGATCGTTTCGCCGCAAATTTCAGCAAACGATCGTCAGTGGTGAAAAATATCGTTGACTCAGTGCGTCAGGTAAGTAGAATGCAACGCATCGAACGGCAGCACTGATTGCCAGACGATAGCAAAATCAAGTGATTAACAAAGTTACTTGATGATGCGGGAATAGCTCAGTTGGTAGAGCACGACCTTGCCAAGGTCGGGGTCGCGAGTTCGAGTCTCGTTTCCCGCTCCAAATTTTAAACATCGGCATTTGCGGATGTTGGCTGAAAAGCCTGAAGATTTCGGCGCGTTAGCAAAGCGGTTATGTAGCGGATTGCAAATCCGTCTAGTCCGGTTCGACTCCGGAACGCGCCTCCAATTTCTTCCCGAGCCCGGATGGTGGAATCGGTAGACACAAGGGATTTAAAATCCCTCGGCGTTCGCGCTGTGTGGGTTCAAGTCCCACTCCGGGTACCATGGGAAAGAATAGAATAATCAAAGCAATAAGCAGTGTCGTGAAACCACCTACGGGTGGTTTTTTTGTTTTTGTGCTCCATGTTCACCATTGTTTCGCCATTCAGCATCGCCATAAAAAGAGGGCATTACTGCCCCCCAACGACCGGAACAACAGATATTTTGCGGTTATATCTTGCAGTCTGCGAAGCATTTTTGTGGCCTGATATTTCCTGTTTCTCATGCAGCGTTCCTTCCAGATCAGATATCCCCTTAGCTTTCAGATCATGGAACGTGAAGTTAAATTCGAGCTCAGGAAACTTTTCAGCGGCTAACTTTTTCGCTTTCATCCACTGAGCATTAAATGCATCCCGGGTGTAACGAGAACCTGACTGCTGGTGGATCACGTACAGGCTCACCATGCCGCTGTTTAATGGAAGGGAATCGGCCAGGTTGATCGCATTCGAGAGGCGCACAGTCCAAGCCTTAATCTGGCTAACGGCCGTCTTGCTTTGCTGAATTAGAATACCTTCATCAAGTATCTGACTCTTTTTAAGATCAAGAATGTCACCCTGACGTGCGCAGCATAAATAGGCTAACTCCATTGCAATCTTCACCGGTACTGATGAAACGCTAAATAGTGCTTCATATTCTTTGTCCGTGACGTAACGGGTGCGCGCCTGCTCCTTAAATTGCTTCACACCCTGGCATGGATTCATCTTCACTTTGCCACGCTCATATGCCCACCTAAACACCCTCGACATAAACGCTTTCTCTCGGTTCGCCTGAACCCTGCTCTTAACACCTCGTTTATCCATGTATTTTCTGATGTGCTCTGGCTTGATGTTATCCGGCTTCATTTTCCCGAAGACAATATTTACCTTTGAACTGTATTTTCTGTAGTCTTTACGTGTTTCAGTTGCTAACTCGTGGAAATCGCCGGAATTAAAGAACTCTTCACAAAGTGCGTTGAAGTTCGTACCAACCTTTAAATCGTTTATGAAGTTTTCGTAAGCTGCCCATACCTGCGATTTTGTTAGATCAGGATTGCACAACCTGACGGTACGACCATCTGTTGTACGAAACTCATAAGCAGATTTTCCCCGGCGAACGCGGGGAGGCATCCAGTTATCATCGGGGTTTTTGCGAGCTCTAGACATTACATATCCTTAAAGTTTGGTTCTTCTTCCTCTGGATTGCTCACTATCAACTTAAGGCCAACAGGGTTTGATACATGATCCCATGTTGTTCCTGGTCTGCCGTCCTTACGTGGGATAAAAAATACTCCACTATCCCTCAGAGCTTTACACTGTAGGGAAGGGCGACGATAACCAGTTAATTGATAGAGGTCATCTGGAGTAAGAAAACGTTGGATTTGTCCGCTCATAGATAGTTCTCCACTTAAACCGGCTGCACCCGGTTACTTCATTCTGTAAGCACACGATGAACAACCGTGACGGGTTCCATCGTTGCAATTGCGACATAATGGATATTCTTTCGAACCCTTCCCATTTAGATGATGAAGTATCTCTACTGGCACCATTACTGGCATTGGTACACGAATCACCATGCTTCTTAGTTCAGCAATTTCGTTTGCCTGTTCGAAAACTCTCGCCTTACAGTACTCAGCTTCAGATTTCCACCAAGCCACATCTGCTTTTAGGCGGCGCGTACGCCGCTTTTTGAGTTTGCTCACCATATGCCATATCCCGTCATGGAAACTAACTGGCAGATCGCTAGCATCACCACGGTAATAACAACCACTTTAACTGGCGGCATCACTTCACTCCCTGCTCAGTATTTTTCAGGTCATTCTCAGCAAATAGGATCGATGTTCTGGCTGAACGTAACCGCGCTTTGGCGTTTTTCTCTTCGCGTTCGAGGTTGGCCACAGCCTCTCGCAACTCGTCACGCTTCGCATACAGCGCCTTAATCTCAAACACAATATTTTCACCGTTACGGGCTCTATCAAGAATGACTTCGAACGGGTCAAGGATTGATCCGCACTGACGACAGGTCAGCGTCCTGTTGGCTTCAGATATTTGGGTCTGGTTATGCTTGCAGTATTTCTGCCCAGTGCTTTTCCTTTCGGTTATGACTACGTTCAGAAGCTTTTCTTCTTCCGATTTTGGCTGCACTAGGGTGATGACGTTATCGCTGTTATCGTCCATCACTTCACCTCCTGCTCCGGTGCTGCTGCGAAATGCTCGACACCTTTAGCCCAAATAGCTTTGATGGTTGTCCATGTGACAGGAACGGTGATTTCAATTCTTCCGCTTCCGTCGCATGTTTCGCATTCATCATCACCAAAACACTCTGGGCAGTTTATATATTTCGTTTCTGAAAACTCACCGGACAGCACACTCTTTGCGCCGTTCTCAGCGGTTAGTTTATTCGGGACCGGAACGTAACCATCCGGATTTACCGGAGAGTTGCCAGCCTGAAGCATGGCGGCGTGGCATGCGTTACCTCTGCGCTCATACTGAATTCCATGCACAGCTAACACAGCCATCAACTTTTCTATCTGAACAACGATACCCTCACTGCTGGTGAATTCATTCGGTAGTTTCACTACTGGCGATGACTGCGGATTAGCGTAGAGCGGTATACGCCTGTTGCTTGGTACTCTGTCACCATCTGAAATTTGATACCAATCGTCTGGTTTATCTGCGTAGAAGTAACCAACAGGCTCAGCATCCATAGATGACAGAGCGATACGCGCCAGCTCTCTCTGCTCATCGGTGAATAAAATATCGCCATCGATGACTTCTCGCAGTCGTTCTTTGGTAATGGTGGTCATTTTGCATCTCCTTTAAGCATGGAGTCGCTGCCACCATTGACCATCTTTACGCCCAATCGAATATCATCCAGCTCCAAGTCACCTTTAATTTCAGCGTGACGGAAAGCGATAGACAGGAATTCCAGGCACTGATCGTTTGTCCACTCAGGCACTACCGTCGCTGGAGGTGTCAGTTCGCTTTCAAGGCGGATGACGCGATTAATTAGCCTTTGCATCCAGCGCTCAGCATCGAGGTTAAATTCCTCTTTCGATACTGGCAGCGCCACGCCGAGTATGGTTAATGCCCTATCCAGGTTATCGGGAAGGAATTCAACAGGCTCAGCACCAAACTCCGCAATCGCTCCATCAATCACCTTCACAGCATCAGCCATTGCGTAGCCAAGATTACCGCCATCACTTTGTGCTGCTGCTTTGCTGAGTATTTCACGTATCTGGTGCAGGCGATCGAGTGATACAGGACCGTTCGCCGGGTGGTTGTTAGTTGTCATGGGTTAGTCCTTCACAAAAATAATCCAGTGGGTTTTGTCGTTTTTCCCAGTACGTTGACCAATTGCAGGTTTTACATCTGTAAGCGCCAGAATCTGGCTAACCGGGATCTGCGTCTCGTTCCATTTGAATATGAGAACGCCGTGTGGCCGCAACACACGAAACGCTTCTTTGAAACCGGAGCGTAAGTCAGAGCGCCACGTTAATTTGTTCAGTCGCCCGTATTTTTTACCCATCCAGGCAGACTGGCCCACGCGCTCGAGGTGTGGTGGGTCAAACACTACAACCGGAAAAGAAGAATCAGCGAACGGCAGTGAACGAAAGTCGGCAATCAGGTCGGGACTGATAACCAGGCGGCGACCGTCGCACAGCTCGTGCTCTTCGGCACGGATATCAGCAAACACGGCGCGGGTGTCCTGCTTGTTGAACCAGAACATGCGGGAGCCGCAGCACACGTCTAAAATGGTTTGCTCTGCCATCACTCCCCCTTCACGCCAATGCCAGCGGCGCGGATTGCGTCGGCGCATTCTTCCAGTGCAAAGTTATATTTATCAGCAACTATCCCGTAACCTTTCGGATACGGTGTCGGCAGCGTAACGGTCCGCGACTCAAGTTCTGCTATGCGCCTCTCTACGGCTTCCAGTGCTCTAACCAATTCGTCTACCGTTCCGGCAGCCTGTAGTGCGTAATCAGTGATAACCAGTTCATGCTCAATCTCGGTGCCGTTTTCACTCGTTGAGGTGATAGCAAAATAATCAGAGTCGATTTCGTTATCGGCTAAGTGGCGCAGCGTATCGGCAACAAGTTGACCGTTTTCGATTAGCAGCGCCTGTTTGTTGAGTGCTGTCATTGGGCTGCCTCCTTTTTCAATTTACGGCGACATGCGACACAGTCATCAGGACTTTCGAAAGTGTCTGGCTCACGGTCTTGACCGAAATACATCCAACGGCCACAGATACTTGTAGCTTCACCCTCTGAGAAGAAATGGTGTTTATTGGCGTTAATCGGTCTTGCCCATCCTGCTTTCTTGCTCATAGCGCGGCTCCTTTGCGAATGCATTCTGCGTAATACCACGCCTGACCAGCCGCGAATTGGCATTCGTTTTGGCCTGAGCAACCAGGGGAAATCTCATAATACTTTTTGGCTTGCTCATCCTGAGCTTTGGCAAATTCGTCGAGTGTGCTGGCCCGCACTTCAGCTAGGAAAGCGTCGGTGGCTGGGGTTTTGATTTTCTCCCAGTCTTTGATGTCGCGAGCATGGTCTATCTTCAGCTCAGGGTCTTCCATCAAACTAATTGCGCTTAGGAACATTTTATTCCCCGCAGCCATCAACCCCGCATTCTCCGCTGCCAGATCCCTGCACTTGCTCTCGGCGTTAGCGAGCTGTACTGCAAGGTCTGCGTTTTGTGATTGCAGATCTCCGTACTTACAACGTGTTTCGCGAATTTCTAAAACAGCAACCTGAACCGCATAGGCAAACATGGACACAGAACGATCACCCATCTTTTCGCTGTCAGACTGCATGCGCATGGCAACAGCCATCAGTTCATCCAGCTGTGCGCCGGTCATTGGTTTATTGGTTGCTGTCATGATGATTCTCCTGCTGCTGTTTGTACTTTTTGACGAAGAACGCGACAGCTTTTGACTGGCTGGTAACAATGCTTTTGTCACCCATGTCAAGCCAGACGGTTTTACCGCGATAAAGTGATGCCCGACCAATTTCCTTACCGTCGTACATCACATACAAACTTCTTCCACGAACTTCTGTAGTTGGAACTGGCTGCGACAAGCGGTACGTTTCTCTCGCTTCAGCAATAGTGTTGTGTTCGTCGATAATTGAAAGCGCTTCAGCAAGCGCAGGACCTTCGATAGTGAACACACCATCGTCACTGATTGAAGCATTAGCCATTAACTCGACGAACCGTCGTGCGCTCTTCACGCTAAGTTCTGGAGCTATAGAACTTCTGGTAACTTTTGATTTCCCCTGGGCAGCAGCAACGGCTTTATCATGCTGGAGAACTTCACCGGCTTTCTCGCCAAACTCTTTAACTCGATCAACAGCAACATCAACGGAAACGGCGCCGGATTTAACTTCCTGCTGAACGTCATGGTTCGCTGTGCTGAGGAGTAGCAACTTCTCAACAGTGGCCACGGATTTATTGACCAACTTTGCAATCTCGCTGGTGGTCTGGTTGAAAGCGTTATGAAGCTCCTGAATAACAGCAGCCTGTTCAATATCGGAAAGGGGGAGTTGGTTATTACTGGTCATGATGCGAGCCAGACGCTGCACATCGTTACCGTTAAACGGCATGATATGAATGCGGTCTACTGGCTTACCAGCTTCAGCACAACGCGCATAGCAACGGCGACGGCGGTGGCCTTCAACAACCCACACACCGCCTTCATCACGTGCGATAACCTCCAGTGGAGGGACGGTTCCACCGTTCATCAGATAGTTAAACAGGTCGTCATCTGCCTGGCGGGTGCGTTCGTCGTCTTCACGCTTGTTGAAACCTTCACGCACGTGGATATGTTCAAGGCTAATAAACATCCCGGTATCGGTGCGCTTGATGGTCCCGTCACGTGACATCTGTTTGAATGAGTTGGCGGCCATTACGCAGTACCTTCACGAAGTTGGTTAGCGAATAACAGAGCCTGATTACCAGCGTAAACAATGCTTTCTTCTTGCTCTTCTTTCCCTATGGCAATAGTGACGTTTGCGTACTTTTCCACGCCAGTGGCTTGGATATCGCGAATAACCTGATCGGTTACTGGAGTTAACTCGCGTAATTCTCTCTGGGCCTCCAGCATGTGCATATTGGTCGGCGATTTGGTATGACGTTCAACGATGCGGTCGCACTCTTTGGCCCAACAATTAACATCGTCGCGTAAAACGGTGTTCTCGATGGCCAGTGCTTTACGCTGTTCCATTGATTCGCACAGCGCGACACCCTGAACATCGTAGCGGTTCGCCAGTTCATTCATCAGCCACTGGGAAGCAATTGGCAGGAGAGGGGCGGCTTTACGGGCTGCATCGATCAACTGCTCTCTGGTCATTCGTGGTTGTAACTCAGTGACGTTCTGTGTGGTCGTCATGATTAGTTTCTCCGTGTTATATGCGCCCTGCACGGCGCTGAATTTTGGTTGAACGAATCCCGGCACTATGAATGCTGCCTAATTCGCTGAATTAATAATTAGTTAAAAATATTCCCTGTTATCCGATCTAACTCGTTCGAGAATAATCTTTGCCTCTTCGAATGATGGTGCCAGTAAAGCCTGTTCAACTGCTCTGGCGAAGCAGGTAGCATCACATTCGTAACTATCAGATTTCGATTCCCATTCGGAAGCATCTTCTTCGGCGTCTGAAATACGATCTTCATATTCAGATTCCAGCTCACTCCTTACTTCGGCGCGAAGACGCTCGCGAATGATGTCTGATGCTTCGTCCAGTGGGAGAATAATCAGTAAATTTTCGGGCTGGTAAGTACCGTACTTAACAGCCAGATCATTCGCAGACATACAACCTCCAGAAAAAGTGCCCGCCGCGAAGCGGGCTAAGAATATTTCTCCAATTCAACCAGAACAGTCTCAACGTCTCCTGTAAGGTTGAGATGGCGTTATTACCATCACCAAGCACCCAGTGGATGCTTGAGGATGATCGCCATAACCGGTACTGCAATGCCGGTGCTTAGTTCTCCACTCAATTGAAAGCGCGTTCCGCTTTAACGAACTGGCACTTAATGACAAGGGACAGAACGCGCTTTCAGTTGAGTAAAAAGGGCGGTACCAGGGACTTCAAAGGTTGGTACTGGCACCGCCAAGACTCCACACAGCTTTCTTACTTCCTTGGATCACGAGAACTACGTGATTCTGGTGCAGCATGCAGGGTTCGAACCTGCGACCCACGGCTTAGAAGGCCGTTGCTCTATCCAACTGAGCTAATGCCACAACTGGAAGCGCACTCCACCTGTTTCACACCTGTCACCCATAACTTGTAAGTGAAGGAGTGCGCTTTCATGTTGTGTTCGTGGGGTCTACTTCCCTCCTGTCACGGTTCTTTCCCCGCGTCATCATGTGTTCATTCGGTACATGAAACCCATTTGTCGGGATTCCACCGACTCCCATCTGTTTTTAAAGCCACTCAGATATCGTCTGGGCTTCGCCGTCTACTTCCGGCTGTCACTGCCGTCGAGAGTGCTGGCATCTCACTGACCTGATAACTCCCAGGATCAACTGGAGTGGTTGTTATCGCGACCAAAGCGCCACTGTCCAGGACATTTAAAAGGACCGTCTCCAAGTGGTAACTCTTCCAGTCCCGGTAAGAACCCCGCGAGATGCTTACCGTGACTGACTGAAACACCTGTCTCCTCGTAATTAAGAATGTATCACTGCGGTGCATATTGAGTATCACCAATAGTGATTAATTGGTCAACACCTCTAGTGATAAAATTATTACTAAAAGTGTTAACTTCATGATTATTAAGGTGAAAAAAGATGAAAAAAAAAGGAGCCGATTGGCTCCTTATTCGAAGATATTTTCAGGCCATTGGGCCTTAACAACCTTACCTATAATCCTGCAATGTTCATTACATTCAATTGCTTGGTATCGTGGGCTAGGATTGAGTGGTTCAAGCCACGGCCTTCCATCCTCACGAACGAATCTCTTAAATGTCACTTCTGAATCGTTAAAAATACCAGCAACGCAAAAATCACCGGCCTCAACATCCTGTTCTGGATCTATGAGGATTAGCATACCCTCAGGAAAGCTTGGCTTTACACCAGGTGGTGCGGTCATTGAGTGTCCAGAAACTTCAAGCCAAAAAGCTGACTCACTGGCTTTTACTGTAGTGGAAACCCATTCCTTTGCATCTCGCTCAGTATAGGAGCTTACAGGACAGAAGGAACCAGCCTGAACTTCGGTTAGTAGTGGATATTCATAAACTGAAGAATGGTTTTTTCCGTTTGCGATAGCTTCGAACATTGCTGATATTTCAGCTGCAAGCGATGGGCTGAAGTCGTCAACTTTTACACCCAGAATTTTAGCGAACTGAGCTGCATGAGTTGCATTAATTGCGTTGGTCCCATTAAGCAGTTGTGCAACGCCACTCTGACCCATACCCATCTGTTCAGCCAGCGTCTCCTGAGAGAGCCCAAGAGATTTCTTCTTGGACTCAAAAATGGCTTTAAGCCTACTGGCGTCAGCCAATTGTTCGGCGGTCAAAGGTTTCTTTTTCATTCTCATAATTTATCACCGCACGGCATATTTACCAATCACCGCTAGTGTTGACAATATTATCACTAACAGTGATACTCCTTGTGTGCATCCACGAGGAAATCTAATGAAAATTATTCCGCTATCTGAATATGTTTTGGAAAACGGCCAGGCCAAAACAGCTGAGGCTCTTGGGGTTTACCAAAGCGCCATCAGTAAAGCTCTGAAGCGCAACCGAAGAGTGAACATCCTGGTTAAGGAAGACGGGAAAATCGAGGCTGAAGAAGTTCGACCTTTTCCAAATAAATATAAACCCGCTGACCCAGACGTTGCAGTAACACCGTAACTGATGATCACGCACTTAGTAACTACCAAAGGAAAAACAAGATGGTAGAGCAGACCCTGAAAGAAGTTGTGAAAGCGATGTGCAAGGCGTACCCCGGAGGCCGTCAGGCTATGGCTGGTGCGTTAGGCATGTCAGAAACCCAATTCAACAACAATCTGTACGAGAAAAACGGTTGTCGTTTCTTTGAAGTCACCGAGTTGGAAGCGATGGAAGACATTTCCAATACGTCATTTGTTGCCGACTACTTTGCTAAGCGTCGCGGTGCACTGCTGGTGGATGTACCAAATCTGGAAGATCTGGACCGTGTTGACTTGTTCAGCCGTGCAATGCGTACAGCAGTTGCAAGAGGGCAGGTTGATCAGATTATCCAGAAGGCGCTTGAAGATGGAGTGATTGAAAAGTATGAAGCCGAAGAGATTCAGGAACATCACCGCCGTCATCTGGCAGCACGTGAAGAAGAAATCCGCGCGATTGTGGCCTTATTCAGCCGCCGTCAAAAGAAGTGACGCCAGCGAGTGTGCAGCTCCTGGCGTCGTGGCGTGTCGTATTCAGTGGAGAAACTAACGCATGAACAGTGTAACAACACAGTACCGCAGGTCGCAACTTATTGCTCGACCTATGTCGGGTGGAAAAGGTCCGGCGCAGTTCGTGTATGGGGTAATGGTATCCGGATGCTTTGAGCCTGTCTGCTACCAGTTTGCCGATTGGGTTGTAGGTGATTTCAACGGCCAGGCGGAGAAGGTCGAATGCAAGCACTCAACAGACGGTTTAAAGACAGCTACGGCGTCCCAGTCAGGGTTATCCGGTGGGAGCCAGAAACTCAACGGGTTATATACCTGCGCGACGGATACGAGCATGAGTGCTTCAGTCCTCTCGAACAGTTTCAGCGTAAATTCAGGGAAATAGAGGATCCGAATGAGCCTTTTAATGACATCCCGGCCAATAGTGATAAATCCTGACCTTGCATACAGCATTGGCCTGAACGAGGCGATTGCTCTGCAGCAGATTAACTACTGGCTGAAAGAAACAACGTCTGGCATGGAGCGTGATGGTGTTCGCTGGATTTACAACACGACTGAACAGTGGCTGGAGCAGTTCCCATTCTGGTCAGAGTCGACTCTGAAGCGCACCTTCACCCGCCTGAAGACCCTCGGCGTGCTCAAAATAGAGCAACTGAACAAGTCTCAACGCGACATGACCAACTTCTACACGATCAACTATGAAAGCGAGCTTTTAGATGAAGTCAAAGTGACCGAATCGAAGAGGTCAAAATGCGCTGCTCCATCAGGTCAAAATGACACGATGGAAGAGGCCAAAGTGACACGCTCCATCAGGTCAAAACGAACCGATGTCATCAGGTCAAAATGCACTGATGATCCTACAGAGAATACAACAGAGAGTACTACAGAGATTACAGGTAAAGACTCTTGTCCGGTTGCGGCGCAACCAGACCGAGATGTGTTGATTACTGATAAGGCTAAACAGGTTCTGGTTCACCTGAACCAGGTCACGAACTCACGCTACCAGGTTTCAACCACGTCACTGCAAAACATCCGAGCACGAATCGGCGAAGGCTTCACCGTTGAAGAGCTGTCGCTGGTGGTGGATTACTGCAACGCGAAGTGGGGTGATGACCTGAAGATGTCTGACTATCTGCGACCACAGACGCTTTTCCAACCGTCAAAGTTTCCTGGATACCTCAAGTCTGCAAATAACTGGGACAAAGCTGGACGACCAGAACGAGTGAATGGGGAATGGGCCCGCGAAGATGGCATCTTCAAACCCAGCTTCAAGAACACTGATTACAGCGCTATTCCACCAGGATTCAGGGGGTAACGATGAGCATTCTGAAAACAGTCCAGATGTTTATTGCCATGAATCCCGGCTCCACGACCAGGGACATCATCGAAGGTCTGACCCAATACAGTCAGGACCAGCTTCAACTTGCTGTTTGCCGCCTTCATGCTTCAGAACTGACAACGCGTAAACGTGACGGTCGCCAATTTCGGTACTACGCGGAACCGCCAGCAGATTGCCACTTCGAAGTGTTTGAACCAACTCCGGAAGTCAGCTCTTTGATGGAAACGGCGAAAGGCCTGGAGTCGAAAGGTCTCTTTCACCGTGCCGCGACGATTTACATGGAGGCGTTCAGCGCATCATCCATTGAATCAGAGCGAGCAGCAATACTGGCAGAACGTCAGCGCTGCCTTGGCCTAGCTAAACCAGCGGTTATTGCCGAAGACGGATGTTATCTGGCTGGTCGATTTTCGGGAGGTCGTTAATGGGCTATTCACTGATTTACGCCGATCCGCCGTGGGAATACGGGAACACCGTCAGCAATGGCGCAGCGGAAAACCATTACGGCACGATGAAGCTCATCGACATAAAACGCCTGCCTGTCTGGGAGCTGGCTGCGGAAGATTCCGTTCTGGCCATGTGGTTCACCGGTACACATACCCGTGAAGCGATAGAACTTGCTGAGGCATGGGGTTTTAAGGTTCGGACCATGAAGGGATTCACCTGGGTGAAGTTTAACTCACTGGCTGAGCAGCACATCAACAAAGCGCTTCAGGCTGGTGGAGTAGAGGACTTTTACGACTTCATCGACCTGTTGAACGCTCAGACCCGAATGAACGGTGGTAACCATACCCGCGCAAATACCGAGGATCTGCTGATTGCCACCAGAGGGAAAGGTCTGGAGCGTCAGAACGCCAGCATAAAACAGGTTGTCTACAGCCCACTCGGTGAGCACAGCCAGAAGCCAGCAGAAGTGCGTTACCGTCTGGAGCAGTTATACGGCGATGTGTCACGCATTGAGTTGTTCAGCCGCTGCGCTGTTCCCGGTTGGCACCACTGGGGGAACCAGTCTGTTAAACCAGACCTTCATCTGATTCCGGGCAACGTAATGCACATCGACTGGGCGAAAGGAGAAGGCGCATGAACCAGGAAACCGAGAACGCCATTCAGGCTCAGGCTAAACGCTGCAGCGACGAAATCAGAAAAGCAATGAAAGTGAAGCCCAAACCTAACTGGAACGAGACAGTACCGCCGATCCTGAAGAAACATCACGAGAAGATAAGGCCGCTGGGGATAACCCTGCTGGAGTTCGTAGGAAAAATAGGGCGCATGAACGGGCGATTTGGAGTGGAATCATGATGAAACTGGTACTTCCATTTCCACCCAGCGTGAACACCTACTGGCGTGCTCCGAACAAGGGGCCGCTGGCTGGCCGCCATCTCATCAGTGCCAAAGGCAGGGCATACCAGAGCGCGGCATGCGTGGCTATCGTTGAGCAACTTCGCATGCTCCCTAAGCCGTCATCATCACTGGCATCAGTAGAGATTGTTCTATATCCACCTGATGAACGCCGCCGTGACATAGACAACTACAACAAAGCGCTGTTTGACGCGCTTACACATGCAGGAATCTGGGAGGACGATAGCCAGGTGCGCCGAATGCTGGTGGAGTGGGGACCGAAAGTACCTGGTGGACGGGTAGAAATATCGATCAGTAAACATGTACCAATGGCGGGTGCAGCCGCCTGATAAGTGGAGACAGAGCATGCAACAGATGAGCATAACAGTAACGTGTCCGACCCATCATGCAGCAACGGTAGGGCAGCAGATCACCATGTCCAGCCGTGAGATTGCGAAGCTGGTTGATTCCCGGCATAGCAATGTCTGCGTAACGATAGAGCGCCTTATGAATTCCGGTGTGATTGGAGGGTATGCTGCATTGCAGTACACCCACCCGCAGAACGGGCAGACCTACCATCACTATGAAGTGAACAAGCGAGACAGCTATGTGATCGTTGCCCAGTTATCGCCGGAGTTTACCGCCAGACTTGTTGACCGCTGGCAGGAACTGGAGAGCAACGGTGGAATGATTGTTCCCCGGTCACTTCCTGAGGCACTGCGCCTTGCTGCTGATCTGGCAGAACAGAAACAGCGCCTGAGTGAAGAACTGGCGGTAGCCGCACCGAAGGCCGAGTTTGTTGATCGTTATGTTACGGCTACTGGTTCAATGACTTTCCGACAAGTCGCCAAGCTGCTTAATGCCAAAGAGCCAGAGTTTGCGATGTTCCTGATTGAGAACGGCATCATGTACCGGCTTAACCGTGTTCTCACGCCAAAGAGCAAGCATATCGAAGCAGGGCGCTTCGAGGTGAAGACGGGCACGACAAACCAGACAAATTACGCGTTCAATCAGTCCCGCTTCACCGCCAAGGGTGTTCGCTGGATTGGTGGCCTGTGGGCTGAACATATTGCTAAGGGGCGGGTAGCGTGAGGGCATTACTGACACCTGAAGTGGCACCGATGACCGGGGTAGTGATATTTCGCCCAGGCAGTGAACTGATGCATCTGTTCAGACATGGACGTGTTCTTATCGAGCCACAGGTAGAGTCTATGGCTGATTTACCGTCTGGCCTGTTGCCGGAGACAGCTCAGGAGCTTCAGAACGATCCGCTAATGCGTGATGTCTTCGAAAATCAGAAGGTAATACATCGTGCTGGTGGCCTCAATTCACTGGATGCATGGCTCGAAAGAAAACTGGAATGTCAGTACCCACATAGCGAGTGGCACGATCGCAACTACACCATCACCCGGCATGCGCCTGGCTCAATCCGCACGTGCTGGGGCTGTGACTTAAAAATTCGTGAGCAGTTCACTGAAGGTCTGGCGGGTATTGCCCGTCAAAACCTGGTATCCTGGCTTCTGAAGGTCGTAAACGGTCAATTAGGCTTCAGTGAAGACCACGTTCTTACGCTGCCGGAGTTTTGCTGGTGGATGGTAAGGAACGACCTGGCTGATGAGATACCTGAAGCCGTAGCGCATAAAGCCCTTCGTCTGAAGAAAGAGTCACACCAGTCGGTAACACGTGAAAGCGATATTGTTCCGACAATACCCGCGCAACAACAGGTACAGGAGAAAGCGAAAAAGATAGTGGCGATGAAGGTAGACCCGGAGACGCCGGAATCCTTCATGCTTAAACCCAAGCGTCGTCGCTGGGTGAATGAGAAATACACGAGATGGGTTAAGGCCCAGCCGTGTGTCTGCTGTAACAAGCAAGCTGACGACCCCCACCACCTGATTGGGCACGGGCAGGGTGGAATGGGTACAAAGGCACACGACCTGTTTGTGATTCCTCTGTGCAGAGAGCATCACGACGAGTTGCATGCTGATCCTGTGGCATTTGAAGCGAAATACGGTGACCAGCTGGTCCTGGTGTTTCGGGTTATAGATCGTGCGCTGGCAATCGGCGTACTGGCGTAAGTGGAGAACGCTAAATGATTAATCCTTCTGAAGTTGGTAAATCTGGTGAAATGGTTCGTCTTCGTACTCTGGAAAGCATCTGGATACAGGGTAAGTTGCGTATGTGGGGCCGCTGGTCTTATATCGGCGGTGGTAGTGGTGGGAACATGTTTAACCAGCTACTTGCATCCGGGAAAATCACCAAGACAGCTATCAATGATGCTCTGCGCCGTATGAAGAAATCAGGTATTACCAAACCTGAACTTGAAACGTACCTGCGTGAAATCCTCAACAGCAAAAATAAAAGCGGCCTGGCGTTCTGTTCAGATGAAGAAGGGTTGTTAGTGGACGGTGTCATTGCTTCTGTACTGATGAATGATGACTATCGATCGCTCTATAGCGCGATTGTCGACCGCCATCGCCTACGCAAGAGCAAGCTGCAGATGGCCAATGAACTGCAGGCTAAACATCCTGACTGGCCGCTGATCACCTGTCGTCGACGCATTGACACTTGGCTAAGTCTGGCAGAATCGATCCTGTACGCTCCAGTTTGTGACGCATTCGGCACAAATAGCGACAGATTTAAGTTGAATAGTGAGCAAGAAAGTGCTTAAATTGTGGTAGGCTCGGGACGTTAAAGCGAACTGAGCAACAGAACAAAAAAGAAACCCGCCATCGTGCGGGTTTTTGCGTTTCTGGAGGGTATGAAAATGCACTAGGAATACGGATAGACCGCAGTCGAAGGCAATGCAGCAGTAATGATGCTGCCCCGAGTCTCCATGAGAGAGCCAGACGCAGGTACGAACTGCGACACACGCTGGTTAGGGTTTATAAAGAAGAGGTGTGCCGGTACTCCAGAACGATCGCCAATCGTTCTCCGGTTAGAGGTGAGGGATTCATGAGATACCCCTGACTACGGACTCAAGGGCATGGGCGAGGCCACTGCGAGAGTGTGGTTTGAATGAAGAATACCCGCTTATTTGCGGGCTTCGTGAAAATGGGCGACCGTTGACAGTCTAGACCCTGCCAACAGCCATTTACCCATGAATACGGTCATGAAGTAAACCAAGGCCCACCACGCTAGCTAGCCTGGTGATACTAATGGAATACTGTATAAATGACCAGTAATTTAACATCTGTAACTTACGGCTCTGTTTGTTCAGGAATAGAAGCCGCATCAATTGCTTGGGAATCGCTCGAATGGAAGGCCGAGTGGTTTTCAGAGATTGAAAAATTTCCCTGTGCTGTATTGCAGCACCACTGGCCCAACGTACCAAACCTTGGCGATATGACCCGAATTGCTGGCCGAATTCGTGACGGTGAAATTGCAGCGCCAGCTGTATTGGTTGGCGGAACGCCTTGCCAGGCATTCAGTGTTGCCGGGAAGCGTAAAGGGCTGGATGATGAACGCGGTCAACTTACCTTGTCTTTCGTTGAGCTGGCAGATCAGATTGACAGCTCTCGTTTTGAATCCGGGAAAGAGCCGGCGGTCATTCTTTGGGAAAATGTAACAGGGGTACTTAATAGCCATGATAATGCATTCGGTTGCTTTCTTGGTGCGCTGGCCGGGGAAAGCTGCGCATTACAGCCAGCAGGGAAAAGATGGGCAAACGCTGGTGTTGTCTCTGGACCATCGAGAACAATTGCCTGGCGAGTCCTCAACGCCGAATTTTTCGGAGTGCCCCAGTCTCGTAAGCGAGTCTTCGTTATGGCAAGTGCTCGACAAGGATTTGACCCCGGAGCCGTTTTATTTGAGTTCCCATCTTTGCCGCCGCGCACTGAAAAATATTACGGAAAACAGAAAAAATCCGGCACCAAAACTTATTCAGGCGTTGAAAGAGAATTCCATCGATACTGTCTGAGCGCGATTCCTGAAACGGCAGGGACTCTGCTCGCGAGTTATAACGGGACATCTAACCAGGATATGCGTATGCGAGGTGGTCTAATTGTCGAAGCAGCTCCAACTTTGAGAGTTCGGCGGCTTACTCCATCTGAATGTGAACGGCTCCAGGGTTTTCCTGTTGGGCATACAAATATTCCGTGGCGATCAAATTCACCCTTACCACGTTACAAGGCGCTTGGTAATTCAATGCCGGTACCTGTAATGAAATGGTTAGGTGAAAGAATACAACAAGCAATCTCATCAATCTAAAGGCTGCCATTTGGCGGCCTTTTAAATTTCAGGCTCACGGGAATCAATTACTACGTGCTTTGTTGATAAATCCAGCCCGTGAAGCCTGACCCTTTCATCACACAGCGCCATCCGAACTATCGGAGGTGAGGCTATGACCAGAATGAGCACCATTTACAGCAGACTTTCATATGGATCAGGGACCACGCTTGCCGGCTGCGGTGTATCAGCGAAGGCATATGCCGAAACAGCTAAAACAGCAAAAGAGGTGTCCTGGATGTTGGCCGACAGAATTGCAGGGTTAAGCCTGAGCGACTGGGCAATTATTGTCGGTATCGCATGCACCGTTATTACCTGTGCAGTGAACTGGTATTTCCGCTGGAAAGAACGGGAGGATCGGCGCAATGGCTATGCCACCAAAGCTGAAGAATAAATTGAGCGCAGCGGTCGTCGGTTTGATTCTTGCTGGGGCCTCCGCGCCCGTGATTCTCGATCAGTTTCTGGATGAGAAAGAAGGGAACAGCCTGACAGCTTACAAAGATGGTTCCGGTATCTGGACGATTTGCCGTGGCGCCACAATGGTTGATGGGAGAATCGTAGTGCAGGGCATGAAGCTGTCTGCTGAGAAATGCGCCCAGGTAAACGCCATTGAGCGCGATAAGGCGCTGGCGTGGGTTGAGAGAAATATCAAGGTACCACTGACCGAACCACAGAAAGCCGGGATCGCATCTTTCTGCCCATACAACATCGGCCCCGGAAAATGTTTCCCGTCTACGTTTTACAAGCGCATTAACGCTGGAGACCGTAAAGACGCCTGTGCAGCGATCCGCTGGTGGATTAAAGACGGTGGCCGCGATTGCCGCCTGACCAAAGGCCAGAAAAATGGTTGCTATGGGCAGGTAGAGCGACGAGATCAGGAAAGCGCGCTGGCGTGCTGGGGGATAGACCAGTGAGCCTGCGCTATCAGTTCATTGCTATTTCGCTGCTGGTGGCAGTCGCATTCATCGCGGGTAGTGTATGGAGCAGCAGCGGTTGGGAAAAGAAGTGGGCCGAGCGTGACAGCGTAGAATCATCGCAAACAGCGAACGCACAGACCGCAGCACGCATGATTGAACAAGGGCGCATTATTGCCCGTGATGAGGCTGTAAAAGATGCACAAGCACAAGCCGCTAAATCTGCTGCCACTGCTGCTGGCCTGTCTGCCACTGTTAGCCAGCTGCGCACCGAAGCAACAAAGCTTGCCACCCGCCTGGACGCCGCAAAGCACACCGCAAATCTTGCCGCTGCCGTCAGAAGCAAAACAGCCGGAGCCGACGCCGCAGTGCTCGCCGACATGCTCGGACGCCTTGCAGAAGAAGCTCGATATTATGCTGAGCGATCTGACGAAAGCTACCGCGCAGGAATGACGTGCGAGAAGGTTTACGAGTCAGTGAGAGAGTCAAATAACAATCCTATAGCCTCGAAATAGCGAGGCTTTTTAACTACAGAGGACCGAGCATGACAGTTGTTCTTACAGCAAAGCAGATTGAAGACCTGGCAGCATTCGCTAAAGAAGATGGTCAGCCACAATACACTATCACTACCGGGACGATCCCTGAGTTCGAAGCTGATGATGGTGAGGTTATCCCTGAGTACACCGGGCTGATTGCCTATTCCGAGTCACTGGAGCACGGTGTATTGCAACTCGACGACTAGCGGCATTACAGCAGGCATTCACTGAGTGCCTGTGATAATGCTATATATGCTACTCCATAAAGCGGAGGGGCAATGAATATTAAAAAATACTGGTTTTTTTCATGGGTCGCTTATGACTCAGTAACGGGTGAAAAGTTACTCGAATATTCCGGTTCTGATACTTTCACCTCTGAGGAGGGAGTTAGTGCTGTTGAGGTTTTTGAGAGTTTAATGAGTGACTTTGAATCAAGAAGAGAAAATCTGAAAATACATTGCATAGCATTCAATCCTATCTAATTAACAAGCCTCGCATATGCGGGGCTTTTTTATGCGCTTCGCACGCGCACCATGAAGAGAGTCTTTCAGTAGTGAGCCTGGGTGATGCCGTTAGGTTGCGTTTACCTCTCGGGCGGCATTGCCGTGCGACAGGCTCACGTCTAAAAGGAAATCGTTATGAAGTTTCAGATCGCTAAGTTGTATCGCGGAGAGTGCTTCATGGGTTATGGAATTGCTGTGAATGGACAGCTTCTTGATAACCAGGTATCGACGGTTATAGATACTCAGTGTAGAGAGATCCCAACCGTAACAGCGGTATTTAATCTTGATAAAAACCACGCTGAAAACCAAATTACTATTGATTTGCGTAATGGTGAACCATGCCAGCACTAATACCCCGTGCCTGTCGCAAGCGCGGTTGCCCTGGTACGACAACGGATCGCTCTGGCTACTGCGAGCAACATCGCAACGAAGGCTGGCAGCAGCACCAACAAGGTAAGAGTCGCCATGAACGTGGTTACGGTAGCAAGTGGGATATCAAGCGTGCTCGTATTCTGAAGCGTGATAATCATCTGTGTCAGAACTGCCTGCGTACTGGACGCGCTGTCGCGGCCACAACCGTTGACCATATCAAGGCCAAGGCTCATGGGGGTACCGATGATGATTCGAACCTCGAAAGCTTGTGCTGGCCCTGTCACCGTTCGAAAACAGGGCGTGAACGCACCAAATGATATTGATTCTCATCAATGGTCATGGAGGGGAGGGGGAGGTCAAATCCCTGTAGTCGGGCGCCCAAAGGACCGCCGCCTAGCATTTCTTCACATCGCCGCAGGTTAGAAAACTTTTTTTGGGGTCCCCCAGCCGATGATTAATAGGAGTTTTCGATTATGTCAGGACCGCCGAAAACCCCTACCCATCTGCGTTTGGTGAGGGGTAACCCATCCAAACGACCAATCAACAAAAACGAGCCACAGCCACCTAAAGGGGTCCCCCCAGTTCCCAAGCATTTTGACAAGCAAGGGAAGTACTGGTTTAAGCGGATGGCCGAAGAACTTGATGCCATTGGCGTCATATCTCAGCTGGATGCCAGGGCTCTGGAGTTGCTGGTAGAAGCATATACGGAATACCGCCATCATTGTGAAACGCTGGATCGGGAAGGTTATACCTATGCGGTATACAGCGATGATGATGCTGATGAAGGGAAAGAACGAGAAATACGCATGATCAAGCCGCATCCGGCAGCCATGATGAAAGCTGATGCCTGGAAGCGACTTCGCGCGATGTTAGCGGAGTTTGGTATGACTCCTTCCAGCAGGTCTAAGGTCAGTAAGGACAAACCAGACGATGATGATCTGTTAAGTCAATTTCTTAATTCGAGGGACTGATGGCAAAAGTTACTGATGGCATACGTTACGCCGAACGCGTCGTTGCCGGGGAGGTTATTGCCTGTGAATTTGTCCGTCTTTCCTGTCAGCGATTTCTTGATGATCTGAAGCACGGTGAAGAACGTGGCATCTATTTCAGCGAGCCCCGCGCACAACATATCCTCAATTTTTATAAATTCGTGCCTCATGTTAAAGGAGCACTGGCAGGCCAGCCGATTAAGCTGATGGACTGGCATGTTTTCATTCTGATCAACATTTTCGGTTTTGTTATTCCCCTGGTAAATGAAGAAACAGGCGAAGTTGTGCTGCGTAATGATGGCAGCGGTCGTCCGGTGATGGTCCGCCGGTTTCGCACAGCATATAACGAGGTAGCCCGTAAAAACGCCAAGTCGACATTATCTTCTGGTGTTGGTCTTTATATGGCTGGCGCCGATGGTGAGGGTGGGGCAGAGGTTTATTCCGCAGCGACAACGCGGGATCAGGCTCGCATCGTTTTTGAAGATGCGAAAAACATGGTTAAAAAAGCGAAACCCACACTGGGGCGACTGTTTGAATTCAATAAACTGGCGATCTACCAGGAGCAGACAGCATCCAAGTTTGAACCGCTTTCTTCTGATGCCAACAATCTGGATGGTCTCAATATCCATTGTGGCATCGTCGACGAACTTCATGCGCATAAAACCCGTGATGTCTGGGACGTTCTGGAGACTGCAACCGGCGCACGATTGCAGTCTCTTCTGTTTGGCATAACGACAGCCGGGTTTAATAAAGAAGGGATTTGTTACGAGCTGCGCGATTATGCCATTAAGGTGCTGCGTGGCTATAACAGCGAAGTGGAAGGCGCGGTGAAGGATGACACCTTTTTCGCCATCATCTTCACCCTGGATAAAGATGATGATCCGTTTGATGAAACGGTCTGGCAAAAGGCTAACCCCGGGCTGGGTATCTGTAAGCGCTGGGACGATCTTCGCCGCCTGGCTAAGAAGGCCAAAGAACAGGTTTCCGCCAGGGTTAACTTTTTCACCAAACACATGAATATCTGGGTGACCGCTGAGTCAGCCTGGATGGACATGATTAAGTGGGAAAACTGCGAGTTTATCGCCCCCCGTCATGAGCTGAGAACTTACCCGATGTGGGCTGGCGTGGATCTGGCCCACAAGATTGATATTTGCGCTGCGGTAAAACTCTGGCGGGCAGATAACGGTCATGCGCACGCAGACTTTAAATTCTGGTTACCAGAAGGGCGACTGGAAAAATGTTCCGCTCAAATGGCGCAGATGTATCGCAAATGGGCTGAGCTTGGGAAGCTGGAACTGACCGATGGTGATGTTATCGATCATGCGCAGATTAAAGCAGATTTTCTGGAATGGATTAGTGGCGAAAACCTGAAGGAAACTGGGTTCGACCCTTGGAGCGCAACGCAGTTTAGCCTGGCTCTGGCAGAAGAGGGTGTACCGCTGGTGGAGGTTCCGCAGACGGTCAGAAACTTTTCTGAGTCAATGAAAGAGGTGGAGTCTCTGGTTTATGGCGGGCGTTTTCATCACAGCAATCATCCGGTTATGAACTGGATGATGTCTAACGTCACCGTCAAGCCTGACAAAAACGACAATATCTTTCCGAACAAATCCACGCCAGAAGCGAAAATAGACGGGCCTGCCGCCTTGTTTACCGCAATGAGCCGCATGCTTGTAAACGGCGGCGAACAACAGGACAGCCTCTCTGACCATCTGGAAAGTTACGGCGTCCGTTCATTATAAAGAGGCAGTTATGATCCTGATGATTCTCGCCCCACTGATCGGGGTGATGGGCGCTATTTTGCTTTCGTTTGGTGTATGGATGATTTATCCGCCAGGAGGCTTAATCAGTGCGGGTATGCTTTGCCTTATCTGGTCATGGCTGGTTTCCCGCACGCTTTCGCTGGCCGGGAAAACATTGCGAGGAGGGACTGACTGATGTTTTTCCCCGGAATGTTCAAAAAAAGTGACGCTCCTGTCACTACTCCGGCAGAACTCGCTGAAGCAGTGGGAATGACTTACGACACCTATACAGGGAAAAGGGTAAGCAGCCAGAAAGCCATGCGGCTTACAGCAGTTTTCGGTTGTATCAGGGTTCTTGCTGAGTCGATGGGCATGCTGCCCTGTAACCTGTACAAGATAACCGGAAACAGTAAACAAAAAGCGGCTTCCGAAAGGCTGCATAAATTACTGACGATGAAGCCAAATGATTACATGACCCCTCAGGAGTTCTGGGAACTTGTCATTGTCTGTCTTTGTCTTCGCGGTAATTTTTACGCCTACAAAGTTAAAGCGCTTGGTGAGGTGGTGGAGCTTCTTCCCATTGACCCAGGGTGTGTTGAACCAAAGCTTAACAGCCAGTGGCAACCGGTTTACCAGGTAACATTCCCCGATGGCTCAACAGACGTGCTTGGGCAGGATGATATCTGGCATGTCAGAACGCTTACCTTTGACGGGCTGGTGGGGCTGAACCCTATAGCCTATGCAAGAGAAGCAATATCTCTGGGAATGGCAACAGAGGAACATGGGGCGCGGTTGTTCTCAAATGGCGCGGTTACCTCCGGCGTACTCCGCACTGAGCAAACGCTCACTGACGCTGCTTACGCAAGGCTGAAAAAGGATTTTGAGGATCGTCACCTCGGGCTGAGCAACGCGCACCGACCAATGATTCTCGAAATGGGACTGGACTGGAAGTCGATGGCGCTCAATGCGGAAGACAGTCAGTTCCTTGAGACCAGGAAATTCCAGCTGGAGGAAATATGCCGCCTGTTCCGGGTGCCGATGCACATGGTGCAGAACACTGACCGCTCGACGTTTAACAATATTGAAAACCTCGGCATGGGGTTTATCAATTATTCACTCGTTCCGTACATGACCCGCATTGAGCAGCGAATCAACATCGGGCTGGTGAAGGAATCAAAGCAGGGTGTGTACTACGCAAAATTCAATGCCGGCGCATTGCTGCGCGGGGATATGAAGTCGCGATTTGAGGCGTATTCAACAGGCATTAACTGGGGGATTTACTCACCAAATGACTGCCGGGAGCTTGAAGAACTTAACCCACGCGCAGGAGGAGATATTTACCTTACGCCAATGAACATGACGACGAAGCCGTCAGACAGCAGCAAGAACAAAACAACCGAGGAACAACATAATGCCGATGACTAAACAGCGGCTGGATATTCCGCTACAGCTAAAGTCTGTCAGCGACAGCGGGGAGTTTGAAGGCTATGGCTCTGTTTTTGGCGTAAAGGACAGCTACGATGATGTTGTTGTGCCAGGCGCTTTTTCGGCCTCCCTTCAGGCATGGAAAGAAAAGAATGCTCTCCCTGCATTACTCTGGCAGCACCGTATGGATGAACCCATCGGTATTTACACTGAGATGAAAGAGGATGAGGTTGGCCTTTATGTTAAAGGCCGGTTACTCATTGATGACGACCCCCTTTCGAAACGCGCACACGCCCACATGAAGGCCGGTTCTTTAACCGGCCTTTCTATTGGTTACATGCTGAAAGACTGGGAGTACGACCGTGTTAAGGGCGTGTTCCTTCTCAAAGAGATCGACCTGTGGGAAGTCAGTCTCGTCACGTTTCCGTCGAACGATGAAGCGCGTGTAAGTGATGTCAAAAGCGCATTTTCCCGCGGAGAAATCCCTTCTCAAAAAAGTATTGAACGAGTCCTGCGCGATGTTGGGCTCTCACGCACCCAGGCTAAAGCATTCATGGCCGGGGGTTATAGCTCACTTTCACAGCGTGATGTTGATGAAGTGAGTACCGCACTGGATGCACTGAAAAACATCAAATTTTAATCAGGAGTTAATTATGTCAGTTGACGTTAAAGACGTAGAGCAGGTCGCGCAGGAACTGCAGGCGAAGTTTGATGCGTTCAAAGAAAAGAACGATAAGCGCCTGGAAGCAGTTGAACAGGAAAAGGGCAAGCTGGCGGGGGAGGTTGAAACCTTAAACGGCAAGTTGTCTGAACTGGATGAGCTTAAATCTGCGCTGGAAGAGGAACTGAAGCAGGTTAAACGTCCAGCCGGTGGTCCTCAGAGCAAAGCCGCAAGCGAACATAAAACCGCTTTCATTGGCTTTATGCGTAAGGGTAAAGATGACGGGCTGCGCGAACTTGAACGCAAAGCTCTGCAGGTCGGTGTGGATGAAGATGGTGGCTATGCCGTGCCGGAAGAGCTGGATCGCACGATCCTTAATCTTCTGAAAGATGAAGTAGTGATGCGCCAGGAGGCGACAACCATCACAGTCGGCGGCGCTAACTATAAAAAACTGGTTAATCTCGGCGGTACGGCTTCCGGCTGGGTTGGTGAAACGGATGCCCGCCCGGAAACCGATGCGTCTAAACTCGGTCAGATTGAGCCGTTCATGGGAGAAATTTACGGTAACCCGCAGGCGACTCAAACCATGCTGGATGATGCCTTTTTCAACGTCGAAGACTGGATCAACAGCGAACTGGCAATTGAGTTTGCAGAGCAGGAAGAAATCGCCTTTACCAGCGGTAACGGGACGAAGAAGCCGAAAGGTTTTCTGGCATACGCTTCCACACTTGATCCGGACAAGACTCGTGCATTTGGTACTCTCCAGCACATTCTTTCTGGCGCTGCGGCAGGCGTAACGGCTGATGCGATCATCAAACTGGTCTATACGCTGCGTAAAGTGCATCGTAATGGCGCTAAGTTCATGATGAACAACAACAGTCTGTTTGCTATCCGAATCCTGAAAGATTCAGAAGGCAACTACCTGTGGCGTCCTGGTCTGGAACTGGGTCAGCCTTCCTCTCTGGCCGGGTACGGTGTGGCAGAGAACGAACAGATGCCGGATATCGCGGCTGATGCTAAAGCAATTGCATTTGGAAATTTCAAGCGTGGTTACACCATTGTTGACCGCATCGGCACCCGCATTCTTCGTGACCCCTACACCAAAAAACCATTCGTTGGTTTCTACACCACCAAACGAACCGGGGGAATGCTGGTGGATTCTCAGGCCATTAAACTGCTGCAGATCGGCACTGGCGCTTAATTCTCTGGGGCTTCGGCCCCGATTTTTCGAGGTTATTTATGCCTGAGTTATTGCGTGAACTTAAGTGGTCCCCAGATGGTTGTATTGTCGAATCCATTCCCGCAGGGGTGTATTCGGACGGTGAGCTACCTGCCCGCGCTGAGGAAATTGCTGCCGAACTTGGCATTATCAAATTTGGTAGTGGCGGTGTTCATGTTCCTGCAGAGCCAGAGCCAGAGCCAGAGCCAGAGCCAGAGCCAGAGCCAGAGCCACCGAAAACAAAACGTGAGAAGACCAAATGAAACCGTCTATTGCCGAATTACGGCAGCAATGCCGGATAGACAGCGATGATGTTTCTGAAGATCAGACACTGGCGATATATCTCAGTGCAGCAAAGTCCCATGCTGAGAAAATTGTAAACAGGGCTCTATACGATACGAGCATCCCGGATAGTGACCCTGATGGCATCATCATCAGCGACGATATCAAACTGGCGTTAATGCTTCTTGTCAGCCACTGGTACGAGAACAGAGAGCCGGTAAATATTGGCAATATTACAAGCACATTGCCGTTTGGTGTTCAGGCTCTCCTTGGGCCGCACCGGAAGCACCCGGGAACATAAGGAGGGTATATGCAGGCAGGTCGATTACGCCATCGCGTTACTATCCTGAACTTTACTTCTTTTCGGGATACTACAGGCCAGCCGGTTGAAGAGTGGCAGGAGGGAAAGACCATATGGGCGGAAGTGCTGGGTATCAGTGGTCGTGAGCAGTTGCAATCAGGAGCAGAAACGGCACAGGCAACAATTCGGGTGTGGGTCCGTTTCCGGAGTGATGTGACTGCTGCGTCAAGATTAAAGGTGCTCACAGGACCATTTAAAGGCGCGGTACTGAATATCATCAGTCCCCCCATACCTGACAGTAAAGCCACCAGGCTGGAAATACTCTGTAAAAATGGAGCAGAAAAATGATTGATATCAGTCTGGATTTTTCTGGCCTTGAAGAGATATCCCGCGATCTGGAATTACTGAGCCGCGCCGAAAACAACAAAGTTCTGCGTGATGCCACTCGAGCTGGTGCTGAGGTTCTGAAAGATGAGGTGGTAGTAAGAGCGCCTGAACGAACCGGCAAGCTGAAGAAAAACGTTGTGGTGCTGACGCAGCGATCACGTAAACGCGGTGATATCTCTTCCGGTGTTCATATTCGTGGTCGAAACATGCGAACGGGTAACAGCGATAATTCAATGAAAGCCTCCGATCGACGTAACGCGTTTTACTGGCGATTTGTCGAAATGGGCACAGTGAATCTGCCCCCACATCCTTTTGTCCGTCCTGCGTTTGATACCCGTGAAGAACTGGCAACGCGAGTCGCTATGAAACGTATGAACCAGGCGATTGATGAGGTGCTTAGTAAATGACGGAAGATGACCTTTATCTTTTGCTGAAGCCTCTGGCCGATGGACAAGTTTATCCTTACGTTGCGCCGCTGGGTAGTGATGGCCAGCCCTCGATATCACCGCCATGGGTTATTTTTTCACTTATTTCTGATGTGACCGCTGATGTTCTTTGTGGGCAGGCCGAATCAGGGATATCGGTCCAGGTGGATGTTTACTCACTGACTCTCAAAGAGGCGCGGAATCTTCGTGATATGGCGCTTCAGGTGGTTAAGCCACTCAATCCCACCAATATAAGCAAAACCCCTGGTTATGAACCAGAGAACCGGTATTACCGGGCGACGCTGGAATTTCAGGTCACTGTCTGACACATCTATTAACTCACAGACCCGCTACGGCGGGTTTTCTATTTTCAGGAGACAAATATGTCCTCACTGTATGAAAAATCGCAAGGTACGAAAATTCAGATCACCTCTGCGCCAGCGACACTGGACACTATTGGTGCCGCAACCTGGCTGGATTTGCACTGTACTATCAAAGAGGTCCAGTTTACTGGCGGCCAGAAGCAGGACATTGATGTTACAACTCTGTGCTCAACCGAGCAGGAAAACATTAACGGCCTTGGCGCTCAGTCAGAAATCTCTATGTCCGGTAACTTCTATGTTAACCCGGCACAGGATGCGCTGCGTGAAGCTTACGATAACGACACCACATATGGTTTTCGGATTGTCTTCCCGTCTGGTATTGGCTTCCAGTTCTTGTCTGAAGTTCGTCAGCACACCTGGTCTTCAGGGACAAACAGCGTGGTGGCTGCAACGTTCTCGTTACGCCTGAAAGGTAAGCCGACGAAAATTGATAACGCGCTGCGCCTGACCACCGACCTGCCTGACACCAAATCTGTTACCTCTGGTGCGGCTTTGTCACTGACAGTCGTAGCTGCCGGGGGAACGGCACCTTATTCCTACGTCTGGAAGAAGGGCGGCAGCGCGGTTAGTGGACAGACGACAGCAACGTTCAACAAGGCAAATGCTGCTGCAGGTGATGCCGGTGATTACGTTTGTGAAGTTACCGATGCCTCCACACCTGCTGGGAAAGTCACCTCAGCAACCTGCGTCGTAACGGTAGCGTAATTCATCTTCTTTAATCAGGGATAAAAAATGGCTAAAAGTCTTAAAGAACTGGCGCTGTCCAGGGCGTCAGCATTTCGTCATATTGATGTAAACGTGCCGGAATGGGATGGCGTGAAAGTTGTTCTTCGTGAACCATCAGCAGAAGCATGGCTTCACTGGCAGGATGTAATTAAGCCGAGAGAGACGGAAGGCGAGTTATCTATCTCTGAACGGGCACACCGTAATCTACGCGCTGATGTTACGCTTTTTATCGATGTGCTGTTTGATGAGCATGGAGAATCAGTGTTCAGTAAGGAAGATTTTGCCGAGGTTGAATCGGTTTATGGTCCAGTCCACGCGCGTCTTCTTCGTCAGGCCCTCAACCTGACTACTGATCAAAAGGAGGCTGAGGGAAAGTAGCTCAGCCCGGAATGCGGTTTTTGATGTCGCTAGCGCTCCGTATGGGGCGCACTCTTTCAGAGCTTCAGGGAGTGATGTCAGCCAGTGAACTTAGGCTGTGGGCTGAGTTTGATAAACATAGTCCAATAGGTGACATTCGTGGTGACATTCAGGCGGCGCAAATTGCTACCGCTGTGTTTAATGCACAGGGCGGCAAGGCCACGATGAGTGATATGTTGCTGCGATGGCAGCGTGATCATGATGAAGAAGAGGCCGATCCATTCGCAGGGCTTGAAAAAGCATTGATTGCCGCAACGCAATAATTCTTCACACAGCCCAATTACAGATATACGATTACCTCTGGAAATCATTGGAGGAATCATGGAGCCACTTTTTGTTGTATTCGGTGTTTTTGGTTGGCTAATCAATTTAATTATAGTTTTTTATTTATTACGTGTTAGCGTTAGGGCAAATGAACAGGTAGAAGCCCTTAAAGAAATAAATAAAAAGCAAGATGCTCAAATTGATTTATTGATACAAATAGCCCACCGAGAAAAATGATTATATATGAGCCTCGCTTCGGCGGGGTTTTTTATTAGGTGGATTATGGCAACTCTACGTGAACTGATAATTAAAATTTCTGCGAATTCTCAGTCATTTCAGACAGAAATTTCTCGCGCTTCTCGAATGGGTAATGATTATTATCGCGTAATGCAAACTGGAGGTCGCCAGGCTGCAGCAGCTTCACGCGAGACACAAAGAGCGCTTGCCGAAGTAACCAATCAGATTAACACCGCCAAAGCATCTGCATTGGGTATGGCTGGCGCGTTTGCAGGGGCTTTTGCTACAGGTCATCTAATTTCACTTGCTGATGAGTGGAACTCAGTGAATGCACGATTGAAACAGGCATCACAGTCATCTGATGATTTTAGCGAATCCCAGCGAGCACTGATGGAAATTAGTCAGCGTACAGGAACTGCTTTTTCAGATAACGCTAGTTTATTTGCCCGTTCCGCTGCATCAATGCGTGAATTTGGATATAGTTCAGAAGAAGTATTAAAAATAACAGAATCTATATCAACTGGGTTGAAGTTATCAGGTGCCAGTACATCTGAGGCTAGTTCTGTTATTACTCAATTCAGCCAGGCGCTGGCTCAAGGAGTTTTACGCGGTGAAGAATTCAACTCTGTTAATGAAAATGGTGATCGCGTAATCCGTGCTCTGGCGGCGGGAATGGGGGTTGCCAGAAAAGATCTTAAAGCAATGGCTGATGCCGGACAATTAACCGCTGACAAGGTAGTTCCTGCACTTGTAAGTCAATTAGGAACACTCAGGGGTGAGTATGAAGCGATGCCTCAGACTGTTTCAGCTGCGACTACAAAGGTTGAGAATGCGTTCATGGCATGGGTTGGCGGTGCGAATGAAGCCACTGGGGCAACTAGCGCCCTTGTTAGTGTGCTCGATACGGTCTCAAGCAATATTGACACTGTAGCTACTGCTGCTGGGGTACTGGCTGCTATTGGCGGTGCAAGATATCTTGGTGGAATGTTTGGTGACATAGGGAACCAAACAGCGCAATTGATTGACGCCCGTAAAAATGAAATTGCCCTTGCGGCCGCTCGTGCCGAGTCCGCAACTCAATCACAGCGTAAAGCCGCTGCTGATGCTATAGCCGCAGAACGTACTTATCAGCTTGCTAAGTCTGAGCTTGATCTTGCCAGAAATACTAACGCTGAGGCTACGGCAACACAGAACGCTATTATAAAGCGTCGCGCGATGATTGCAGCTAATGCGACGTTGGTTCAATCAAACCGTGCTGTTTCTGCATCTCAGGATGCTCTTAATAAAGCAACCTCAGCGATGAATCTGTTTAAAAGCGGAGCATCCGGGCTGCTTTCGTTAGTCGGAGGAATACCAGGTATTTTGATGCTTGGTGCGGGAGCCTGGTACACAATGTACCAGCGGCAAGAACAAGCTCGTGAATCAGCTATCCAATATGCGGACACAATCGAACAGGTCAGAGAAAATTTAAAATCGATGTCTCAAACCCAGATATCGGCAAACCTTGGGCAAGCTAATATTTCACTTGATGCTCAAGATTATTCTATCGAGCAGCTTAAACTAAAAATTGCAGAGTTATCAAACCAACTCTATAACGCCAAACAAGCGGCGCAGTCTGCCTCAGAGGGGACGTGGCTATATAATGATGCTACTGAAAAAGCTGCAACATTTGCATCAGAATTAGCAATTGAAGAGGGGCGTCTTGAGCAGATGCTAAATAAGCGTCATCAAACTCAAGACTTAATAAACGACATTACGAGTGAGGCAATAGATAAAACCGTTGAAATGGCTGGCGCTGTTGGCTCATTAACGGAAATGTATACACGGCTGAACAAAGTCACTGGACTAGTGACGATGCCAACACCTACTTATGCAGGTCCTGTTTTGCCCACCCTTGACCAAAAACAGCAGGCCGCTATGGACAAAGTGCAGCGGCAAAATGAATTAGCTGGTTTAAAGGGGATTGAAAAAACCAAAAGACAGGCAGAATTTGAAGCGTCTGACCTTAATCTTCCTGCTGGTCAATATGAAAAGTATATAAATCTATCTGTTGAAGGAGAACGAAAGCTTCAGGCTATTCGGGATAGCAATCGGCAGAGTCGTGGTAAGTCGGATGCAGAAAAAACGGCGGATACTTACGACAAACTCATTAAGCAGCAGAAAGAGCAAATCGCTCTGGCTGGTCAGAATACCGAACTGGCAAAACTGAAATATCAGGTTAGTCAGGGTGAACTTACTTCCCTCACAGAAGCGCAAAAACAAACCCTGTTGCAGAATGCCGCGTTGATTGATCAGCAGAAAATCCGCGAACAATTAGCGGCGTATGAAGCCAACCTCGCTGACTCAAACGCCAGCGCGCGAGCATCTAACCATGCAGAACTTACCGGGTATGGACAGGGAAGCCGAATGCGTGAACGTATGCAGGAAATGCTACGCATCCGGGAGGAATTTCAGCAGAAGAACGTTGATCTTCAGCGGCAGTACCAGTCAGGTGATATTTCTGAAGACCTATACCGTCAGGAACTGGAACTAAATAAACGTTATCTCGTTGAACGGTTACGAGATCAGGAAGCTTACTACTCAGCCTCTGATGCCCAGCGCAGTGACTGGACAACGGGTATGCGTGAAGGTTTTGCGAACTGGGCTGACACTGCTTCTGATTACGCATCTCAGTCTGCTGACCTGGTGAATAACGCAATGTCCGGGCTGGTGGGTAACATTTCTGATGCACTGGCCGGTAATAAGGTTGACTGGGAAGACTGGGCTAGTTCGGTGCTTCAGTCTATGCAGAAAATTATCCTCAATGCGATGCTGGTGGATTCTTTGCGCTCAGCCAGTAACAGCGGTTTTTTCAGTTCGATCGGCGGTATGTTTGGGGCGGGGGCTGGCGCTGCATCTGGCAGCACTCCTTCTGGCGCTTATAACTCTGCCGCATCTGGCATAAAGTTAAATGCGAAAGGTGGCGCATATGCATCTGAAAGTCTTAGCGCTTACAGCAACAGCATTGTTAGCACACCGACATATTTTGCTTTTGCAAAAGGCGCTGGGCTTATGGGAGAAGCTGGGCCGGAAGCCATTATGCCACTGACTCGATCGGCGGATGGTTCGCTGGGTGTTCGCATGGTTGGTACTCCTAGGGCCACGTCAGGCGGTGGTGATACGATTATTCATCAGCACTTCAACATATCCGGTAACGGAGACGCGGCACTGAAGCAGGCTATGCAGGAAGCTGCGCGACAGGGCGCGAATGACGGTGCGAAACAGGCGCGTCAGGATATCTTGCAGGACTTCTCTAATCGTGGACAGGCAAGGCGATTGCTTGGCGTGTAAGCGTTATTAATATTCATTAAGCCGAAAGGCGGGAGACAGTTATGACTTTAGAGCAACGAGTTGAGGCTCTTGAGCTTAATGTAAAAGAACTGGAAAGCCGGGTAAGCAATAAAGATGAGCAGCTTTCCCGACTTGAACAAATTCTACGAAATCGAATTGATGAGTTTAGTGCCTATATTGATACTACTGCTCTAAGCGCTCGTGAAACTTCGCGATAGCTACCTTTTCGAGTTCCTCAATGGTTGCCTTTCTGACATCCAGTTCACCTGGGTCAAAGGAAATTTGTACAAACCCTACTGGCGTATTGAGACCAACCGTTACATTGCAATTTCCTGGCCTTCCAGGGTCTGATTGCCAGTCAATATCTCTGATAGATGTGATGGAAAATTTTCCCATTAGTAATTTCCTTTTTCAGAGGTAATCAGCCATCCCTCCAAACATTAGTTCGCCGGTGTCCCACCACTGACGGGCTGAGTAACAACCATAACCAGGTATGTAAATCAGTAACATCCTGACAAATGATCAGTAGCGCCGCCGTGCGCAGAATAATGCAGGAGAACCTATGGCGGTACTCGAATGGCCGGAAGATATCTGTCCCGCGTCGCTTACCTGGCGACCGGAGAGTAATACCAAAACTTTTCGTTCCCCCTTCAATGGGTCATCACAGACAGCACGCTTTCCAGGCACCCGCTGGGTATGTTCCCTGACCTTCAATAACCTGACAGATGAAAAATCCAGGCGTATTGATGCTCTGGTGGCTTCCCTCGATGGCGAGTATGGCAGGGTAAAGGTTCGCGACTGGGGGAGAAGTGGCAGAGTGCCAGCGGGCGTGCCCGTTGTTGATGGCGCTAATCAGACAGGGACCCAGATTCAGAGTAAGGGCTGGACGCCAGGAACAGTGGTGCTCAGACAGGGCGATTATTTCACTGTTAACGACGAGCTGAAGATGGTCACAGCTGATGTGACGAGTGCAGCGAGCGGTACCGCAATGATTGCATTTGCGCCGATGTTGCGTAGTTCGCCGCCTGCTAATGCTGTCATTGAGGTCGAGAAACCCTACGGCATTTTCAAACTGAAGGATAACCAGCAGGGTGCCGGTAACCGTGTGCCGGGTGTTTTTACCAGTTATACGCTGGAGCTTGAGGAGGCATTTTAATGCTGTATTCCCCCTTTTCGGATTCGATGGTGGACTGGTTATCCCGCGACAGGGTGACGGTTGCGATCGCCGCCAATATTCAGTTTGAGTCCGGCACCGTCTATGTGCATTCCGGTACCGGGACGCTGGTTCTCGGTGGTTATGTCTATTACGGCATGGGGCGCATGGGTTCAGTTGATGATGCCAGTGAAACCAGCACAACAAGCCCCACGCAGGTCAAAATGACTCTCTCAGGTCTGGATATGGCCCTCTTTGCTACGACGCTGAATGAGCGATGCGTGGGCAGAAATGCCGAAATCTATCTGGTGGCCATGGATGATAACGGCGTTGTCCAGGTTGCTGATCTCCTGTTCAAGGGGAAGGTGTCCAGTACGGGGGCGACAGCCGGAGAGACGAACGCCCTGCAATACACCCTCAGTAATATTTTTGAAGACTGGCAACGTCCTTTTCCCGATCGCTATACCGATGAATCGCAACAGGCCGCTTATCCCGGCGATCACATATTCCGTTATGTGGCGCAGATGGCTGAACGTTCAATTTACTGGGGCAATAAAAAAGATGCACCAGGATTTACCTATAAGTGAGGAAGCATGAAGCATCCGGACTGGCATAACAGATTAATCACCGTGATAAGGGCCGCTGAAAAGCGGCCTTTTTTATGGGGTAGTCATGACTGCTGCCTGTTCGCGGCTGACTGTGCTCAGGCCATGTGCGGCGAGGATTTTGCGGCGGCCTGGCGCGGAACCTACGACAGCGAACATGGGGCAAAAAAGGCGATATTGTGCGGTGGCGGCTCGCTTGAAAAGGTGCTGGCCCGGTATCTCGATGAAGTACCGGTGAAGCTGGCGCAGCGTGGTGATGTTGCCGTTGTTGAAAATGCGGGATCGCGGTGTGCCGGGGTGGTGTATTCCGGCGTTGTATGGGTGCCTGGCGAAAATGGTCTTGTCAGTCTGCGGGTTAAGCCGCTGAGTGTCTGGAGGGTGCGTTAATGCCTGCTGCTATTCCTATCATTGCGACCGTCGCTGCAGGTGCTGCCGCCTCATATCAGTATTACGGGATTGCAATGGCTATCACCGTGGCCGCTCAGGTGGCAACTCAGGCACTGACCAAAAAACCATCACTGGATTCATACCGTGACACATCGGAACGTAAACAGGTCCTTCGTGCCGCAGCCAGCGCCAAAACGGTTGTTTATGGTCACACCACGACAGCGGGAACATTGTTCTTTTCAGAAGAAGAGTCGGGGCAACAGGATGACGGTGAAATGCTACACCTGGCTGTTGCTCTGGCAGGTCACTCATTATCAAGTATTGGAACCGTCTGGCTGGGTGACGAACCGATCAGCAGTTTTCCGGAACATGCGTCTTTTGAACTGCATACCAATCGCCAGACCGTAGATCCGTACATGCTGGCAAACTGTCCGTCATGGAAAGAAGACATGATCGGAAAGGGGATCACCTGGCTGCGTGTGTCTCTCAAATTCAGCGCAGAAAAATTCCCGTCAGGCATCCCGAATATCAAGATCGAAAAGTACGGTCGTGCCGTTTATGACCCGCGTACCGGGTTGACGGGTTACAGCAATAACGCGGCGCTGGTTATCCTGGACTATTACCGCAATTACCTGAAAGTGCCCGACACCGATATTCTCTGGGACCAGTTTCAGGAAGCGGCGAACATCTGTGATGAGGATGTGATTACTGGCGGTAATACCGTTGAGAAGCGTTATACGATTAACGGTGAGTTCGATCTCAGTGAAAACAAAGTCAGTATTCTGGAAGGAATGCTGGCGGCATGCGCCGGTGATGTAACGTATACCGCTGGTAAACATGGTCTTCTGGTCGGGGCCTATTATGGTCCTGCGACAGAGGTGATCACTGAAAGCCAGCTGGCAGGTGATATCGAAATCATGCCGGAAGTCTCTCAGGCGGAACGTGTTAACACCATCAAGGGGACATTTGTCGATCCGCAGCAGGGTTATACCGAAGCGGATTTCCCCTCAGTGTCTGTCAGTGAATGGGTGACGGAAGACGGCGTGGAAATATCGCAGGATATGAAACTGAGATTTGTGACATCTGAATTTCAGGCCCAGCGTCTTGCAGACGTGAAGTTAAAGCGCACCCGCATCGCCAGAACCATGAACGTTACGTTAAACCTGAGCGGGTACCGTTACCGCCCGGGAATGTATGTGAAGGTGAATTTCCCGTCTATCGGTATCGTGAATGTTGAGATGCGGGTAACTGACTGGAAGTTCGGTGTTCAGAATGGCGTGCAACTGACACTGAAGCAGGAAACCGCAGATGTCTGGGGCGACGCCGTTGGCAAACCGATTGAGCGACCGCCGTTCACTCAGTTGCCATCCGGCGGAGTGGCGCAACCGCAGAACCTGAAATACACCGTGGAGGAAATCGGTCAGGTTGTACAGGGAATTTTGTCCTGGCAGAACATCGGGCAGGTTGTCTATAACAAAGTGATCATTCGCCGTAATGGTCAGATGGTCATGTCCGTCCAGGTTCCGGGGACGTTCACGCGTCTTACCGGGTTACCGAAAAATACCTACACAGCCCACGTTATTGCTGTAAACCAGATGGGGGCAGAGTCGCCAGAAGGGTATCTGGAATTCAGCATTGAAGCCCCGCCAGCACCTTCCCATGTTGATATTGAGCAGGGCTTCTTTTCCGTCACGCTGATCCCGCGTCTGGCGGCAATTACTAATGTTTCCACACAGTTCGATTTCTGGACGTCAGGTGAAACGAAACTGCCAAATACCTCAACAGAAACCGTGGAAGGGAATGCCAGCCGCGAGGGGATGGGAACGACCTGGACCAGCAATCAGCTACAGGTTGGACATACCTACTACTGGTACATCAGAACGGTTAACGCCTTTGGTGCATCCGGGTTTATCGAAGTTCCGGCGTTGTGCTCTATGGACACAGGCGGGCTGATTGACATCATTGATGACCATATTCAGAACTCTGATGCCTTTCAGAATATTAAGGATGGGGTTGATACTAACCTGGAAGGCATTATGGAAAATGCGCTGGCGAACCATGGAACCGTTGAGCATCAGTATCAACAATATGGTGAGGTACGCGCTGATATTCTGGTCGTAAAAACCACGGTGGCTACTGCTGAGCAGGGGCTCGCTGACTTATCCACTTATGTCCAGGCTCAAATAGGACCTGATGGCAGTCTGACCTCTGCGGTAAACCAGAAAATGACTGCGGTGGTGAACAGCGACGGAACAGCCAAAGCCTCCTACACGCTGAACATGGGTATCGTAAGAAATGGTGTTAAATACAACACGGGTTTCGGTATGTCCATCGAACCTGATGGAAACAGCTATAAATCCACGGTTGTATTTGCCGCCGATCAGTTCGGTATTTATTCCGGTAACAATCCAGGTAACTGGCAGGCTGCATTTTTCGTCTATAACGGGCAGGTATTTATTCGCAGCGCATTAATTCAGGAAGCATCCATCGATTTTGCGAAAATTACCGACTCACTTCAGTCTGCGAACTTCGTCCCCGGTGGTGGTGGACGTGGATGGAATTTACCGAAATCTGGTAGCCCAGAATTCCATGGGAAACTCTATGCTGACAGTGGTGAATTTGCATTTAACGGAGTGAATAACGTTACTCGCATTGACGGCAATGGGATCACTGTAAATCTCTCTGGCGGTGGCAGAGTTGTCGTCGGGAGGTGGTCATAATGCCGGAAGGGATATTAATCGACTATAACGATGGACGTCCGGTAATGGCAATTACTGCAGGGCTGCGTGCCCCCAGTTTTTGCACAACCTTCTCGGGCTGGTCATCCCAGTCAATGCAGTACCCGGTCAATACGCCACTTGTTCCCGGTTCACAGGTCATCGTGGTGCCCACCAATCCCATTTACATCTATTCCTTTGCTGAATTTGATGTGGCCATTATGACGGGGGTCACCCGAAACGGGGACTCCGGGGTCATCATTGGTGCAGAAACCATCGGGGGTAAGGCCCTCACTCCGGACTGGTCTGGTTATGTCATGGAGCTGCTGCCAGCAGCCACTTATAACGAAGGATTACTGGTTTCGAACTCGACTGACTTCACCGCCATATCCAACCAGGCCGCGCTGATGACCTGCGCTTATTCCGGGCGCATTACGGTTAACGGCAGCGCTCCGCTTCCGGTGGGCGGTATTCCTTTTGGTAAATGGGATAACCCAAATGTGTCGGTGGGGTTTGATGGCGGCAACATCATCGTTCGCGATATTTCCTACACAGGGCGGGACGACGTGGCCGGAACGGCGACGATTGACCTGGTGATATTCAATCAGACAGCACCAGTCGGCGGCGACGGTATCACGATGACCAACGCAGCAGGCCAGGTCACGTTCTCCACGCTGAAACGCCCCTTTGTATATGACCGACAAATCCAGATTACCGATGCCTTTCAGGATATTGGCGGCGGGTTTTGCCAGATAGTCTATACCGGCGTTCAGGTACGTATGCTCAGCGGATGGGGAAATATCAGAACTAAAGGCGTGGTCATGTCAGGCGGTAGCGTCAGGTCAGCCTACAACAAAGTATTTGCGGACCGCAATTCTGGCGCATGGGATATGACCCGAAACAGAAATATCGCCATGCCCATTCTTATTCTTCCGAATATGTACTGAGGAAAAACTATGTCAGCAGGAACCTTAACCCTAACGAATAACTCTGCTGCGGTCGCTGGCAGCGGGACCGCGTTTACTACTGAGGTG
The DNA here is from genome assembly GCF_030333105.1 of Citrobacter sp. Cm038. Lineage (NCBI taxonomy): Bacteria > Pseudomonadati > Pseudomonadota > Gammaproteobacteria > Enterobacterales > Enterobacteriaceae > Citrobacter > Citrobacter sp. Cm038. The sequence goes on from NZ_JAOWGO010000016.1 coordinate 620,841, forward strand.
GCGGCAGGAGATTTTATTGTTGTTACTGTCGGTGGTATTCCCTATACGCTCCCGGTTAAGTCCGTGGAAAGTGGTACAGGGCTGACTTTGGTTAGCAATTTCACTGGACCAACACAATCCGGCGCGGCCTGGTCTGCCGTTCCCCGCGTGGCGCTGAATATGGTTACCGCGGCGCTGGTAACCCAAAGTGCTGAAGCACTTCGTGGCCTGAACTACGACAAGCAAAACTGGCAGCAGGTATTCAGTGGTACGGGAAATATCACAGTAAAACTGCCGGATGGAAGTTCATATACAGGACCATCATGGAAATATCTGTCTGACAATATGGCTACAAAGTCGGACGGGGCTGTACCTGTTGATCAGGGCGGCACCGGTTCTACCACTGCATCTGGCGCTCGCTCAAACCTCGGTTTAGGAGATAGCGCCACTAGGAACGTTGGCACGAAAGTGGGAACGGTTGCAGGTGGTGATGATTCGCGTCTGAACACCATAAATGGTAAAACCGGTGGTCAAATTAATAGTGGTGTGAATCTGGCATGGGGAACGGATGGCGTTTTCTCTCACTCTCTGGGGTTTGATGTAATCCCCGGACAGGAAGCGGCCAGACTCCGTGGGTCACGTGCTGATTTTACCGATGGTACTAACCGTGTGATCCTGAACCTTGATTCCGTTGGGAACAGGCGTACCGTGTTTTACGCCAACGGAGGCATTTTATGCCAGCCCGGTATTTATGGTGGTCCGCAAATGTACTCAACCTTCCTTAATTTCGTTGGCGGGCCTGTAGATTTATGGGTTGATAATTCGCGAATGGGGGCACTCCAGCTAACAACCACATCCGACAGACATCTTAAAAAAGAAATAAAATATCTCTCGGATAAAAACGTGATGGGTGAGTTGTCCGCATCTGCCACAGCACTGAATGAAGTTATGGAATGGAAGCCCGCGACGTTCAGGTTTAAGAAGCGAGGTATTATTCCTGAGAGCGAAACGAAGCTTGGATTTATCGCAAATGACCTGGTGGTGACGTCCCCGGAGTGTGTGAAGGGAAAAGGTCTGGAAGATGGATATGATGAGAATGATACTACCGACGCATATTCTCTGGATGAGACAGCAATGATTGCCAAACTGACGTTATCAATTCAGGCATTACAGAAACAAATTACTGAACTTCAGAACAGCAGTGTGTGATGCCTTTCTTGTGATATGAATTGCCGCAGTCACGTCGTATGCAAGAACGTAACTGCGGCCGACTGGTTACCTTACAATATAGCGAGTATTGGGTGGTTCCCAGTCGCATCGGATTGTACCTGTGCAATATGACGAATCAATGTGTTTAATCTGAAACCAGCCACATATCAGCCTCTTCAAACATTTCCTGAACAGTCCGGCTTATCTGTTCTTTCTCATGCTTGCTGGCGTCAGTGTTAATCGCCGGCAGTGTCATCATCGGTTTAACCCGAACATCAGCATCGGGGAATATCCGGTGAACCCTCTTACTCAATTCGCCCAGAATGATATCTTTTGCGCCGGGCAGACCATCAAAATTTCTTTTGTCATAAACGAGTTCCACGAACATTGTGTATTGCCTCTTTACTGTATGGATACACAGTATTTATACTGTGTTTTTATCCAGTATTCAAGAGAGGGCATAAACATGGGCTTTCCTTCACCTGCGGCAGATTATGTTGAAACACGAATCTCCCTCGATCAGCAGCTAATCAGCCAGCCCGCAGCGACTTATTTCATGCGGGCATCGCGTTCACATTTCAGGGAAGGAATACTCCAGGGGGCGCTGCTTGTTGTGGATGCGTCACTTACTGCCTGTGATGGTTCACTGCTTGTATGTGCAATAGACGGGGAGTTCAGGATCAAGCGATATCGAACTCACCCTCAGCCCCACCTGGTTAATCTGGAGAACGGGAGAAGGGAAGCGCTACCAGTAGATGATGACGGTTACAGTTCTGCACCCGCTATATTTGGGGTGATCACGTACATCATTAATGATGCCAGGAACGCGGAGTTTGATGACTGCCCGGTAATGTGAATAGCTTAAATTGTGCGAGGATTTTAACCTCATTCACCCGACACGTTAGGACGATGTTGAGAGCAAAAAATGTTTCACCATTGTACCTTCTTGATGATTATAAGCTATTGATTAAGTTGATCTTAAAATCATGGGTTATTGGCGAAAAAACGGCGTAACTTGTTGATAGTGTTTGATAACACGCGTGATTTAAAATCCCTCGGCGTTCGCGCTGTGTGGGTTCAAGTCCCACTCCGGGTACCATGGGAAAGAACAGAATAATCAAAGCAATAAGCAGTGTCGTGAAACCACCTACGGGTGGTTTTTTTGTGCCTGAAATTTGATTTCCTAACATCTTTCCTAAGATGACTTTGTTACATGTGGGATTATTATTTTAATTTTGCACACCCAGAAATACAGACAACCGATCTACAGTTTAATTTTAACTGCGCAAATCTGAACATAACGAGAACCCCGCCTGCGCGGGGTTTTGGCTTTCCAGTGATACGGCAGGGGGGGCGCTACGGTGCATTGCAACAGTACCCCTGCCATAGCGCCAAATTGTAGGGGCTGTTTGTTTTACTGATTATCAGCAACCTGTATCACCGGGGGCGCAGGTGTCGATAATGCTTTTCAGCGTATCGCTGCTCTTTGTTACCGTACCTTTTGTAATATCAGCTCTGACATTTAGCTGTGCCTTGGGTTGCCCATCACCTCCTTCCACTTTCATCAGGTTATCCGACGGGATAGTCAACGCAATATTCTGGCCTACCTCTGAACTGGATACGATATGAATGGGTGAGGTATATGGGAGTGTTTTTCCAAATTCATCCCCTGAAATAACTGAGCTTACTGTTATTTGATCACCTGCTGCCATGTTGTTGTAGGCAGCCACCACAACATCAACCCCATCCAAAGCCAGGTTAACACTCACAATCGACGGATTACCGGCTTCAGGTATTGATATGGTTATTGGCCCAAAGTCTGTTGGTGTAAAGGTTGTTTGCACTGAGGTGCTGTTACTACCGTTCACCGTTGCTGTCACGGTGAATTGTTCTGCTGTCAGATCAGTCAACGAGAGTGTCGCGACACCCTGGGCATTCGTAGATGTTGCGGTCGCTGAAGCATATTGTGCATTCGCAGAAGATTTACTCCATTGTACGGATGCCCCTTCTACAGGATTGCCTGCACGGGTTACCGTGATTTGCGCGACGTTTTGTGTGCTACCGTCAGCTGGCGAATTATCTGGGCTCATTGTAATCGCCAGAATGGACGGCACCTCTGCAAATGTCGCAGTCGTATTGCCTGTTTTATCTCCAGCGCTTGCGGCCACATGAATATCCTGAGCCACCGTATCAGTGAGGTTTAACGTGGCAATTCCACTGGAATTGGTTATAACCGTCAGTGGCGAAACCGGTTTTGCGCTACCGACGCCAAGACTCCATGTCACACTGACGCCAACCATTGGCTGGCCGTTAGAGTCTGTTACCACAGCCTGAGCTACGTTCGCAGTGTTGCCGTCAGCCGGGGCATTATTGTTGTTCATACTGACAGTCACATTTGAAATAGCCTGGTTAATAAAGGCTGAGTTAACCGACTCTGTTTTTCCTCCTGCCGTAGCGCTTAATTTTACAGGGCCGACGGTTTTACTGGTGAAATTTATGGTTGCCTCACCGTCGCTGTCAGTAGCGCTTTCGCTACTGACGATAGTGGCTCCACTGTTTACCTGCCATGCAACTGCAACGCCGGAAAGAACTTTACCACTGGCATCTTTCAATACTACCTGGCCAATATTTTGATCATTACCGTCAGCCTGGCTGTTATTTTTAGTCAGGTTGAGATTTAGTGATGCCACTGACAGCGAAAATGAACTTGGCATTGTGCGGGTCAATGTTCCAGATGAAGCTGAGACGATAACCTGTTCGGCAGTTGTACTGGTCAGATTGACTGAAGCATTACCATTGGCGTCGGTCATCGATGTGGTCGTACTAAGTTTTGCACTACCAGTGACGGCCCAGGTAATAGATGCATTTGATGCAGCTTTATTATCAGATGTAATAGCGTGAAGCGTCACTGTATTAGTAGCAATACCGTCTGCTGGGCTGTTGTCTTTAACGCTCGTTAGAGTCATGTCTGTGAGAACTGCGGTGTCATCTTTTTTCTTATACTGCAGGATGATTTCATTGTTACGTTCTACAAGGTCATAGCGGCTGCCAGCGAGACTACGGCGCAGGGCAACCTGGTCTGAGGACATCTGCGACTGCCAGGACTGACCTAAAGTGTAATGGAAGTTCAGACTGAAGCGGGTTTCATCCATAGAATCCTGACCGTGCTTATAATCAATACCAGCAGTAACCAGCGGAACTGGCGTGTAGTTCAGACCGACGGTTATAGCGGAAGGGTTGCTCTGCAGGTGGTCTTTGTCGAATAGGGCAACATCATTTCCATAATATTGTTCATACATAGCCCGGGCACCCAGCAGTGGATATGTAGGGAGATAGCCTTCGGCACGGATATCATAGCCGTCAGCCGGTTTTTCATTATAGTCCTCGAAGTCACGTGAACTATGCCATTCAGTTGTACCGATATAGGTGTTGGCGGAAAGCTTCAGATAATCTGTCCAGGCTTCTGCACCAATACCGACGCGGCGGTTTTTGCCTGTGAAATCGTCATCAAAAAAGACATTTCCGCCAAACATCCATTTGTCGGTGTAGAAAGTTCGTACACCCATGCCGATATTGCCGGTCGTGCGCCCGTCGGGAGCTCGCAGACCAAGCTGGGTAAACAGCACTGCGTTTTTATTGTCATACAGAGGGGCAAGGAAATCGACGGCGCTTTCGTCCCAGTTGCCACTGTCGTCAATGTTGAGCTGAACGCGCGCGGTACCGAACTGGCTGAGCCACTGCTGAGTCGTTGAAGAGGTATAACCGGAGGCGGCTGATTTGGCACTGTTGACTACGCCGTTTTTTCCGCTGGAAGAGAGCGAACTGGCGACGGTGTTTAATGTTCCGGTATAAGGCAGCGTAGAGTCGGTTGATGTCGTGCTATGTACAGTCGAAAATGGAGAAGACGTAGCCGAAGAAAGAGGTAAGCTGTCCGCCAGAACACTGTGGGGCATGATTGGAACCAGGGGAAATAATACTTGTACAAAAATTTGTAACCATGCAAAGAAGCAAAAGTTTCTGCTTCTTTCAGTACCCGAGATTTTATGCATTATCATTTCTTCTTTAATTAGTTGAACCTGATGAGCTCAGTTCAATGTAGTTCTTGTGTATTAAATGTTGCTTCCGTATGTTCACCATATTGAAAACAAGAACGCTCCCATTGCTCATAGTCAGAGTTTGAAGGGGCTGAATCATTTTCTTTTATTTGTTGTTTCAGTATGACAAACGGAAGATCACATTTCTTGAAATTTCAAAACTCCCAAACCACAGCGCAACTCAGTCTTGTCGAGTTGATAAGAAAGTTGCATGTATTTCGGTTTTTTTTACCTGTGCTGTTTCTGCTTATAGTTTTTCAATCCATTTTTGTAGTAATTCCATATGAGGTAGGATTAAGGGTGATTTTTTTATGATTGCATTTGTTGAAATGATACATGTACGTAAATAATCATCCCCGTGAATGGTTTGATTGAAAGTGATGTGGTTACTGAGGCCTGTCGCTATATACAAGACGTATATACAGATTTCAGGTTCAGTATAAATTTGTATGAATTCGTACAAATTATATAAGATCTAATTGAAATTTGTTAATCCCATAACTAACTGTCATTAGGTTTTGTCCGCTCGCTAAGTACACTCAAACAACCTTTTTTATATCAGTAGGTTATCCCAGGGTTTGCTCATTGCTTTCACCATTGTTTTTTATGCGGCTACGCACTTACCAAATGGCATATATAAAATCGTGTAAACCGAACGGCAGATACTGAGCAATAAAACAGGCCGATCGCCAGGTTGAACGGGCACAAACGGTTCTGGCGGCATTGACAGTGACGCCCGTAGCAGCGCATATTGCCGCTCCGGCATTAAGCTTAGATTGTTTTTCTATGGTTTTATGTAAACCCGATGAACTGTATGTTCCTGCAGATTTCTTCACCGGCTTTTCCTTGCCTCTGGCAAAGTTATAAAGAATCAATAATAACGCAGATAAGAGCCCCAAAATTAATGATGGCGCTGGTGAGAAATTAACAGCAGCAATAGAGCCAGCTATTGAAAAATATTCTCTGTTTACAAAACAGCAATACATGATAAGTGTCAATATCACTGATTATTAATTATAAAGATACTCCCGGCAGGGGGGGGGAAGATCCATGTGGGAGATGAGTCGCGGGGAACGACTCGTTTTCAGACCGTAAAAATTCACCTAACGAATGTTAAGCCCGCTGGCGGTAACTATTTAAAAATCCTCCCAATCATAACTCGCTTCGGCGGTTTTTTTGTGCGTGTTTTCGCGAACTGTTCATTATCATGCAGCACATGACCCGTTAATACAAAACCACCAGCAATCCCTCCTCGTTAGTGACTCGCCATGTATATCGCACTTAGCGGCGAACAGGTGCGTTCAACATAAAACGTCCCCGGGCAGGATTATTCATAAATCCATCCCGTGCAGGGTTATAGTTGTGGTCCTGAAAACCGTTAATCATCACGGGATCGCCAATACCATCCTGGATAGCAAATGGTCTGTGGATCCTGTTTCTGGCTCTGAGCGTGAAACCGAAATTCTCCGTTCCACCAATAATAATGACGCTGTGTCCGGTTGCTAAAGCGGCACTTAACTCTCGCTCCAGTTCAGCCTGGTCTTGCAAAGTGCTGGCAGTGAGATGGGAGGAGGTCATTAACAGGATGGCGAGGGCAGCGCAGGAAAGCGCCCATGGCAGTTTCATGATTAATACTCATAAAAAGTATGGCTATTAAAGTATAGCTTTTGGTTGCGACGATACCCGGTGCAGGACGAACAATTTAGCTGTTATGTCCCTGTTCATGATGACGGTACAGGAAGGTCAAAGGGGGGCATTAAGCACTATAATTGAACAGGTAACAGGCGATCACCCCTGTTTGTTCACCATGCAGATGCAGGAGGTTACATCAGAGACTTACTTTCTCCGACGGTAATGTTTGCAGCATTACTTGTCCTTAGCTGCATTATATATCCGGTGGACAAAAGTTTGGCCGTTGCATCACTGCTGTCACAACGTTCCACAACTACAGACCACATCGTTATCGCCCGGCAGCATTTTGATAAGCTCCAGTCTTATCAGGTTCTTATTCGTTCCTCTTCCGTCCAGGCCGAAAGTAAAATCATTCGATATAGCTATAAAAAGCCAGGCTTTATAAGGATGGATTTTACTCAGCCGCATCCTGGGGCCGTTCTTACCTATAACCCGGTCAGTAATCACGTGAAGCTTTGGCCGTTTGGGTTGGGAACTTTGCCTGTATTAAACCTCTCCCCAACAAATTCTTTAATAAAAGACGAGCGTGGCCATCGGGTCGATCAGTCTGACATTGGCGCATTGTTGGACAATATTCGTCACCTGCAGCGAGAGGGGGAAACGGCGATAATCGGGGAGGAGAGCGTATCAGGGCGTTCGACCACGCACGTCTGCGTGACGGGGCCGGGGACGATGGTCGTTGATGGTGTTCACCGGTATGACGTTTGGTTCGATAACTACCATCGACTACCCGTGAAAGTGCTCAGTTACGATGCTGGTGGAAAGTGGCTGGAAACCGTACTTATGGATGCCATGATCATCAATATTCGTTTTCCCGTGGATTTTTTCACACCTTAAGGGCGCGGAGTTTATGGCCGAATATCAGTTTTCCACCGTCTGGCGGGTTGAAGCTTCGATCCAGGATGTATGGGATGTTTTCTCTCACCCGGATCAGTGGCCTGAATGGTGGGGAAGCCTGGAGCGAATTATTGAAATAAAGAAAGGGGATATACAGGGCATTGGCGCGTTGCACCGCTATACCTGGAAAGGGGCGCTGCCTTATCGTCTAACCTTTGATATTAACGTACTGAATATACTGCCTTGTTGTCTGCTGGAAGGGGAGGCGAGTGGTGAAGTTGAAGGGCGAGGAGTATGGTCTTTTTCCGACAACGGCAAGGAAACTATCGTCAGGTATGACTGGCATGTACGGACCACTATTCGCTGGATGAACTACCTTGCTCCACTGGCAGCGCCCGTCTTTCGCTGGAATCACGATACGGTAATGCGTGAGGGAGCAAAAGGGTTAGCCCGTAAACTAGGAACCAACGTGTACATATTTTGATGTGGCCGGTTTTTAAGGATATGGAGCCTGCCTGTTATTATGCGTTTTTCGTCTTTTTTAATGCTGCGCCTGTACTCTTGTGGTTGAAAATGGCTTAATTGTTTCTCTTTTCATTCACAGTTAACAGGTCTGTTATTGATGAATAAACTCCATCGACTCGCCTTTTTACGTCAGCGTCTGTCTGCTGTGATGATCGTGTACGGTCTCTGCCCGTTTAGCCGTCGCTCAACTCATACAACATGGACAGACAGCAATGCAACGTCGACAATTTCTTAAAAATAGTGTTCTCCTTTCTGCGGCCGGTTTAGTCGGTCCTTCCGTCGTTAGCCAGACGGTACAAGCCGCAGAGCCATTAGTTGCGCCTGTAGTACGTCGGCGCTTTGTCTTATCGCAAACCTATAAATTGAATCCGCCACAAGGCTCAAGCGGTGTGGTGAAACTGTGGATCCCGTTGCCGGTAGATACAGCATTTCAGCAGATGACAGACCTTGTTTTTAGCGGCAACTATAAGCAGGCATATGTCACTACCAATAATGCTTATGGCGCGAAAACGTTGTTTGCCAGTTGGCCCAATTCACAAGGAGAGTTGTTAATTAAGGTTGATATTGACATTGAAACCGCCGATTGGGAGCCGCTGAAGCAGGATGCGCTAAAAACCTGGCATGCGCCGGAGCAGATCGTTTATCCGTTGGATGTGAAACCCTATTTATTGCCGACTGCGCATACTCCCGTTGACGGGCTTGTGCAGGAAACAGCGCGTAAAATCACCGGCAACGAGCAGGACCCATTGAAAAAAGCACGCCTGATCTATGAGTGGGTCAGTAGCCATATGGAGCGTGATAATGACGTTATCGGCTGCGGAACGGGTGATGTGGCGGAGATTCTGAAGAGTGGCAAACTCAAAGGGAAATGCACCGATATGAGTTCCGTTTTCGTCGCTCTGGCACGTGCCAGCGGCATTCCGGCGCGTGAATTATTCGGGATTCGTCTGGGGAAAGCCAATAAGCTTGAACGCTACTCGAAAAGCGCCTTTGGTAAAGCCGACGGTGCCGGGGTAGCTGATGTGAGTGGAGGTCAGCACTGTCGCGCAGAGTTTTATCTGGCTGGTTACGGCTGGTTGCCTTGCGACCCGGCGGACGTGACGAAAATGCGTCTGGCCGAGAAAAAAACGCATCAGGATGCTGATGTGCAGGCCGTTAACACCTACCTGTTCGGTAACTGGGAAATGAACTGGGTAGGGTTCAACTACGGACGTGATTTTGAACTGTATCCGGCCACAGAACAGGGGGCGATGAACAATTTTGGTTACCCCTATGCGGAAGTAGACGGCGATCCGATCAACTTCTATGACCCTAAAGCGTTCTCCTACAACTATGTCGCAACAGAACAACGCTAAAGGCGCTGGCCTCACTCTGCTGACGGCCGCTGTGGCTGCCGTCACCGCAGGATTATGCTGCGTAGGGCCACTGTTATATTTGCTGTTTGGCATTTCGGCGGCAAGTTTTACGGTATTCGCTCGTTTCGAGTTTTTGCGTCTCCCCTTGATTCTGCTGACGCTTGGGCTGCTGTTGCGCCTCTTTTGGCGGCTCTATTTTTCCAAAAGGTTGTGGTGTACCGGCTGGCTGACCCTGAAACAGACGCGTATTCTCTACTGGTGTGCGCTGATAGTGATTTTACCGGTGTTATTTTATCCAACGCTGGTTGCCTGGTTTTATGAGGTATTTGAATGAAAATAGTCACTCTGATCGCTTGCTTATTGCTGCCGTTGTGGGCTCAGGCAGCTCATCAAAAAGTGGTGCTGGATATACAAAATATGACCTGCTCGCTGTGCGTCATTTCTGTTAATCAGGCGCTGCGTGAAACTGACGGCGTGATCAAGGCTAAATCGTCGCTGAAGACGCGCCAGGCTGAAGTGATCGTGCCTGAAGATTTCTCTACTGATACGCTACTCAAGGCGGTAGCAAAAACAGGATATACGGCCACGCTCAACCATATTGAACAACAATAAACCACCTGCGGGTGGTTTTCTGGTTATCAGAAGATGATGCCAGGTTTTTTGTGACCTCTTTTGTGCGTTAACTACCGGAATTACCCTCGTTTCCTGTTAACCTGAACAGGCGGTGTCAGTGAACCGCTCATGCCCATTTGTATCTGTTATCCCACCAGCCATGTAAGATAATCACAGGCAAGAATTTTTACTAAGGAAAAGCGTTATGAAAACGGGACCACTAAACGAAAGCGAACTGGAATGGCTGGATGATGTACTGACTAAGTACAATACGGACAAGGCAATTCTGGATGTGTCAGAGCTGGATGGCTTATTGACGGCGGTGCTCAGTTCACCTTATGAAATTGAGCCGGAGCAGTGGCTGGTCGCTATATGGGGAGGCGCGCAGTATGTCCCTCGCTGGTCCTCCGAGAAAGAAATGACGCGTTTCATGAACCTGACGTTTCAGCATATGGCTGATACAGCCGATCGCCTTGACGAATTTCCTGAGCAGTTTGAACCGCTGTTTGGCCTGCGCGAAATTGAAGAGCATGAGCTGACTATTGTTGAAGAGTGGTGCTTTGGCTATATGCGAGGTGTCGCGCTGTCTGACTGGTCTTCATTACCGGATTCGTTAAAGCCGGCGCTTGAAGCAATTGCGTTGCACGGTACGGAAGAGAACTTCGAGGTCGTTGAGAAACTGACTCCTGAAGCATTTGACGAGAGCGTGGATGCGATCCGCCTGGCGGCTCTGGATCTGCATGCCTACTGGATGGCGCATCCACAGGAAGCGCCGGTGAAGGTTCCGTTAAAAACGGATGCCAAAATTGGGCGTAACGATCCGTGCCCATGTGGTAGTGGTAAAAAGTATAAGCAGTGCTGTCTGCATTAAGAAAAAGGGGCGTTTAGCCCCTTCGTCTTACTAACAACTTTAATGCGACTCTAAAGCTATTGTTTTAACCGACTTCAGGTAGCAGTCCTGCTGCGATAGAAAATTGCACGCCTATCACGATGATCCCGCAAATGAAAACCAGCGCCAGTGCTGGTGTACCACCCGCCACCCGCCAGGTTGTTTGTGGATTGTGTTTTCTGCTTTGCCAGACCAGCATTGACGGGATGAGCAGAGCCAGCACCGCCAGGGCAACGCCTGCATAGCCTAATGCCATCACAAAACCACGCGGATAGAAGAGAGCGAACGCCAGCGGCGGCAGGAACGTCACCACACCGGTTTGTATTCTGCCTGTTACGGTATTACGGCGCTGGAAGAGATCGGCCAGATAGTCGAATAATCCCAGTGCGACGCCAAGGAAGGATGTTGCCAGCGCGAGGTCGGCAAACAGATGCACCGCCAGCTCTACGTGTGGCGAGGCAACTACTTCACGTAACGCCTGTAACAAACCGTTTAAGCCAGCATGGTTGGCGAGCAGCCCCATAAACGTCGATGAATTGATACTGCCGAGTGTAGCGAGTTGCCAGAAAATATAGGCGACCAGTGGAATAGCGCTACCCGTGATAAACACCCAGCGCAGTTTACGGATATTACCGTTCATATAGCTGACGATGCTGGGAACGCTGCCATGAAAACCGAACGAGGTGAAAATCACCGGAATTGCGGAGAGTGCGAGGCCTTGTTGTAGCGGCAGAGTGAGAAGATTCACTTTATGGATATGCGGCATCAGCAGGGCGAGCATGACGACAAGGAAGATAATCTTGGCGCTGAATAACAGGCGATTGAACAGATCGACCAGTGACGTCCCGACACATACCACACCCCCGGCAACAAAGGTGAACAGCAGTACACCCGCCGTAGGGGATATGCTGGCACCGGTCCAGTCGCTGATGCTTGACGCCAGTAATTCACCTGCGCCACTGATGTATGCAGCCGTTAGCGCGTACATTAAAAACATCATGCTAAAGCCTGTCACCCACTGCCCGTAGCGACCAAGATAGCGTTTAGCCAGCGTGCCAAGTCCGGTGTCCGCTGGTACATGCTGATACACTTCGAGCAGCAACAGCGCGGTGTAACACATGAGTGCCCATAGCCCAACCAACAACGCCAGCGTGACGCTAAACCCCACGCCCGCCGCAGCCAACGGCATCGCCAACATACCGGCGCCAATCGTGGTTCCTGCCACGATAAAAATACTACCCAGAGTTCTATTCTTCACGCTTTCCTCTGTCCCAGAGATAATCAACGGTTATATCTGCGGCGCAGGTTAAGGCATAACGATATTTTCGTCAAATCACCGTTACAATCTGTGTACAGATTAATTTACGAATATTTGGCGGTGAAGATGTATTACAGATGATATTTTTTGTGTCCTGCCAGCATAAACCTGCGTTAGCGCAAAGCAGTGCAATATGGTTCACATTAGGCTACGGGGTTTATTAAGGAGGGAGTATGGATTCTATTCACGGTCACGAAGTGCTCAACATGATGATTGAGTCTGGCGAGCAGTATTCAAATGCCAGTCTTGAAGCGGCGATTACGGCCCGTTTTGGTGAGCAGGCGCGTTTTCATACCTGTTCTGCTGAAGGCATGACGGCGGCTGAGCTGGTGGCGTTTTTGGCGGCGAAGGGGAAATTCATTGCCAGCGATGACGGTTTTTCTACTCATGAAAGCAAGATCTGCCGCCATTAAGATCCTCGAATTACGGTGGCGGTCAGCCACCGTAATCCAACAGAATTAATTCTGTGTATCAAGCGTAGCCAGTTCTTTATCGATGAAATAAAGACCTTCACCGCTTTTTCCTGCCAGTGATAACTTATCAATAACAGATTTAAATAATTTCTCTTCTTCATGCTGCTCGGCAACATACCACTGCAGGAAATTAAATGTTGGATAATCCTGGTGAGTCATTGCCGCATGAGCCAGCTCATTAATTTTTTGCGTGATCAACTGCTCATGTTCATAGGTGACACGGAACAGTTCATCCAGAGAAGCATATTCAGCAAACGGTGACGGCACAGTATTAATGCACGGCAAGCTACCGGTATCTGTCAGGTAATCGAACAGACGCTGCATGTGCGTCATCTCTTCCTGGGCGTGGCGACGCAGAAACGCAGCGGCACCTTCGAAGCTGTGGTAGCTGCACCACGCGCTCATCTGTTGATAGAGCAGAGATGAATAAAGTTCAAGATTCATTTGCTCATTCAGTTTGTCGATCATTTCTGTTTTCAGCATGGTTCTGCTCCACGAACATTAATTATATATTTACGTGGCGCCACTATAATTTGTTATTTAATTATTTGCAAAAGGTAAAATAATAAATTTATTTATTAAAAATGAGAATGGGAATAAAACGCATTAATACTATTAAAAGAGCGATATATTCTAAATAATTTGAGTTGCAGGACAAAATGCAGCAGGTATTTTGAACAGCGCTTGCGCAGGTCCCAAAGGGGCGAGGCCGTAGGCCGAGTCACCCGGCAAGGGAGGAAATCCCCAGGAGCATAAATAACTATGTGACTGGGGTTTCTGAGTGTAGTCAACGCACCTGCAGTTTGAAGTATGGCGGGTATATAAGTAATAAAAGACCAGCAAAACAATGCAGGTCAGAAAGGTTAATAGCCGAAAGGTTGTGTCTGCGACACGGCCACACCATGACACTGCCAGGCAAGCGTAATCCTGGTATTCATACACAGGGAACCTGCGTAAACGCTACAAGTTGCCACTGGCTGACCAAATGCTACAGCGCTGGCGTATCCCATCCGCTGACACTCTTTTGTTGCCGTACTCTGGGCAATATAGTTGTCTGTGCGCGCTGTTTGTAGCATTGCCTGGTTGTAAGTAAGACGAACCACGCCAGTGATGGGGCTGGCTTCGCTGACCTGCGCCTGTTTTGTGATAGTGCATCCCGTTAGCACGAGCGGCAAGAGTGCAAGAATAAGAGGCTTCATGATATCGCTCTGAAAATTCGGTGATACGTTATCCTGACTGATACAGCGACGAGTCAATGGGTTGAATAACGTGAAGATCACCTGCGATTAATCACAACGACGCTTTTGTTGTAAGGAATTCTGGCGTTTAACGGGGGAAATGTGAACATCTCATTATTTCTTAAAACTAAATTTCATTAAATTTGAAAGTGCGTTTGAGAGATAGTAATGTGACCTGAATGTTATGACTCATAGCGGAATCCCCGCGACGCATTCAGGAGAATACAGAATGAAAATTGCATTGATGATGGAAAACAGCCAGGCAAGCAAAAACGCGATCATTCATAACGAGCTTAAGGCTGTCGCGGATGAGAAAGGTTTTCCTGTTTTCAACGTTGGAATGAGTGACGAAAACGACCATCATTTGACCTATATTCACCTCGGTATTATGGCCAGCATTCTGCTCAATTCCAAAGCGGTCGATTTTGTGGTGACAGGCTGTGGCACCGGACAAGGTGCGATGATGTCGCTGAATATCCATCCTGGTGTGGTGTGTGGCTATTGTCTCGATCCGGCAGATGCCTTCCTGTTTGCGCAGATCAATAATGGTAATGCGCTCTCCCTGGCGTTCGCCAAAGGCTTTGGCTGGGGCGCTGAGCTGAACGTGCGCTACATGTTTGAAAAAGCATTTACCGGTCGTAATGGCGAAGGTTACCCGCCGGAGCGCAAAGAACCGCAGGTGCGTAACGCAGGTATTTTGAATCAGGTGAAAGCGGCAGTGGTAAAAGAAAACTATCTTGATACCCTGCGCGCTATCGATCCTGAACTGGTGAAAACCGCCGTGTCGGGCCCGCGTTTCCAACAGTGTTTCTTTGAAAATTGCCAGGACAAAGCGATCGAAGCGTTTGTCCGTAAGATCATTGGCTAAATCCTGTTGCCCGGTGGTAGCGGTCTGCCGGGCTTAACGATTTTTGTTTGATACCGCGCTTCCTGCATCGCGGGTCAGACGCAATGTATCAACCATACCAATCAGGCAAATGATGGCGATAGCCACAAATGCCAGACGAAAACTGATCCCCGGAATATTGTCCAGCGCCAACCATTCACTGATTTTATCGCCAATTCGGATCCCGATAGCCGCCAGTGATATCCCCAACCCTACCGCTAATTGTGTTGCCGTACTAAACAACGTATTGGCATAGCTCATCTGTGGTGCAGGGACATCCGCGAAGGCAAGCGTGCTGACGCCGGTAAACTGTATCGAGCGGAAAACGCCGCCCAGATATAGCACCAGTAAAATCACCCATACCGGAGTTTGTGGAGTAATCAGTGCGCAGGCCAGCAGCGCCAGAACATTCAGAACTCCGTTAATCAACAGCAGTTTCTTAAAGCCCAGCCAGCGTATCAATGGTGTGGTGGCTGGTTTAATCGTCAGGTTTCCCACAAACACTGCCAGCACCAGGGATCCGGCATGAAAGGCGTTCATGCCAAAGCCGACCTGAAACATTAACGGCAGCAGAAAAGGTACGGCGCTGATAGATGCACGAAACAGTGAGCCGCCGTACATCGTGACGCGGAATGTTGGTACCTGCATAGCCTCCAGACGAATCATCGGCCAGGCGGCATGATGAAAGTGGCGCAGAGCGAATATGAAGGTGGCAATCCCGAGAGTGAGCAGCCCGGCGGTGAGCCAACCCTGAGGCTGTTGTGAACCCAGTAACTCCATGGCGTACACCAGACTGACCATAGCGACAGACATTGCCATAAAACCGGGGAAGTCAAACGGACGGCGCTCGTCGTCATGAATATCCGGAATAATACGTAACGCAAGAGCTATCGCCAGCAGTCCCAACGGTACATTGATAAAAAAGATCCAGCGCCAGTTGGCATAGCTGGTGATAAACCCGCCGAGCGGCGGGCCGATGATCGGGGCAACCAGTGCAGGCCAGGTCAGAGTGGCAATGGCGGTGATTAATTGATGCTTTGGCGTTGTACGCAGGACGGCGAGACGACCGACCGGAACCATCAGTGCGCCGCCCACACCCTGTAATATACGCATCGCCACAAAGCCTTCGAGGCTGGTGGATAATCCGCAAAAGACGGATGCGAGGGTAAATATTGCCAGCGCCAGGGTAAATACCTTACGTGCGCCAAAACGATCGGCTATCCAGCCGCTGGCGGGGATCAGGACCGCCAGCGTAATCAAATAGGCACTGATGCCGATGTTCAGGTCAACCGCCTGCACACCAAAGCTTTTTGCCATATCGGGCAGGGCGGTGGCAATGACCGTGCCATCGATAAATTCCATAAAGAAGGCCCCGGCAACGAGCAGTGCTGCCGGCGAAAGGCCACGTAATTTCTCAACCGCTAAATGTTCACTCATGTCGTGCTTGCCATCTCAAAGAAATTGACTGTTTTTTTTATTTTCAGCGCAGCTACACTGCTTGCGCCGCTATCGTTTCGACAGCTGAATGGGTACTATGACGACCTTTCTATAAGGAGCTCACTATGTCCCAAACACTGAATGCCGATCAGGAACTGCTCTCGGATGTTGTTGCCTGCCAACTGGTTATCAAGCAAATTCTGGATATCATTGATGTCATTGCCCCGGTTGAAGTCCGGGAGAAAATGTCCAGCCAGCTTAAAAACATCGATTTTTCCAGTCACCCGGCGGGTGCCGATCCGGTGACTATGCGTGCAATTCAAAAAGCGGTTGCATTGATCGAACTGAAATTCACTCCGCAGAATGAGTCTCACTAAAATAAACCGTTGTTTCAGGTTTTAGAAAGGTTTTTTTGCGCCTCCCGGAACGGGAGGCGTGAACGTATAGATGACCGAGTGTAAGCCGGGTAAGGTGAATCGCATCACCATCCGGCATGAAAGCAGAGTGAATCAAAGATTAGTGCTGCTGGTAGTTAACGACATTTAGCAGGTGCTTATCCATTTGCGCCATACACAGGCCTGCCTGTTTGGCGCTACGAACTTCATCGAGAATCGTTTGTAACAGCATGCCATCCTGTTGCTGCTCTTTTTCCAGATCGTTCAGAAAATCAATGGTAGGGGCATCGTTCAATGCTTCAGCTTCGATCGCTAAGCGCGACAGCGTGCTGGAGCGCTGCTGATATTCATCAAGCGTTTTTTGAAACAACTCTTCAAGGGATGTCAGCTCATCTCCGGGAACATCGATGGCTTTCACGATAGGATTAGCGCCTGCTTTTTTCATAAAATTAAACACCCGCATCATTTGCGTCACGTTCGCCTGCGCCTGAGTACGCAGAAACGTTGCGGTGCCTGTCAGGCTATGCTCATAGCACCATTCACTAAAGTGAAGGTAGAGATTCGATGCGTAAAACTCAAGATTCATTTGCGCGTTGAGTTTGTGAACAATTCCAACTGCAGCCATATCAATATCCTTATTTCCAGAAAGAAAGCTGTACGTTACTAACGGCAGTACAACGGGCTGTCGCTGCACTTCACATCAACGTACAAGTCATACTGTTAGCAGAATAATTCCGTTCCGCCGGTCCTTTAGGTGACCAAAGAGTGATCTCTTTACCGATCACAAATAATCATAACGCCAGCCTGGTCATAAGAAAATCCTTAAAACTACATATTTATATTTTTTTACATATCGTCATAAAAATATTTGTGCATCTGTCGCCGCTGCATAGTGTGGTGTGTTTAACTGATTGATGTATCAATAATTAATGGTAAATAAAAATAATGAAATGCTATTTCATGTCACAAAAATAAATTCTACAACAAGATAATCTGGTTCTACAGGCGATTTTCAATCATTACGCTAATGGAATTTTTCTGTTCTCAGCGACGCTGATGGAAATTATCTGGTGGTTAATTTTATGCGTCAGATCAGTTTTAACGAATTTAATTACTCTGACGGCATAAATAATTCGGTATTTGTTGTGGTGTTTATGTGGGTTAAACGAGGAGTTGTATATGAAGAAGGTTGCGGTGCTGCTGGCTCCCGGTTTTGAAGAGGCTGAAGCCATTGTTACCATCGATATTTTGCGTCGTCTTAATATTGATGTTGAGACCCTGGCCTGCGCCGAGTCTCGAGCGGTAGTGAGCTATCACGATATCCCGATGGTGACCGACAGTACTCTGATGGCCCGACTGGAGACTGTTTATGACGCAGTTGTGCTGCCCGGCGGTCCACAGGGAAGCGTTAACCTTGCTGCCAGTGATGCGGTAGTCCAGTTTGTTGCTCGTCATGATGAAGCCGGGAAACTTATCTGCCCGGTTTGTTCTGCCGCAGCCCGGGTGCTGGGCGGTAACGGTTTGTTGAAAGGACGCCGCTATGTGTGCTCTGGTGAACTGTGGGCAAATGTTACTGACGGGGAATATGTTGATGCGCCCGTCGTGGAAGATGGGAATCTTCTCAGTGGTAAAGGTTTAGGGCATATTTTTGATTTTGCTTTCACGCTCTCAGCTCGTCTGTTAGATGATGACGCTTCTGTTCGCGATCACGCCGAACACATTTATTACACATGGTAATCTCTGGATCCCCGAATGCTTCGGTATTCGGGAACAAGGATTCGCTGGCTGATGTTATGGATTAATCTGCTGCTCCTTATTATTCCCTTCAAAAATGCAGCGCTTTTTTATGTCATTTCCCACTGAATTTATGTACGCAATTACTGTAATTCTGTGGTGTGATGCCGCTCTCTTATGGAGAATCAATTTCCCGCTACAACTACTCTCAGCACTGGCGTTGATCTTATCAATCAAAGTAATGCCTTGTTTTATGTCTGAATTACAAAAAATCGTTTGATTTTACCCTACATAAAAGAACGTTAAAGCTGGAGTTAACCATGCACAAATTCACTAAAGCGCTGGCGGCCATCGGTCTGGCTGCCGTTATGTCACAATCCGCTATCGCTGAATCCATGAAGCTCGGTTTCCTGGTGAAACAACCGGAGGAACCCTGGTTCCAGACAGAATGGAATTTTGCGGATAAAGCCGGTAAAGATCTTGGCTTTGAGGTAATTAAAATTGCTGTCCCGGACGGTGAAAAAACCCTTAATGCTATCGACAGCCTGGCGGCAAGTGGCGCAAAAGGGTTCGTGATTTGTACCCCTGACCCGAAACTTGGGCCAGCCATTATGGCCAAGGCACGTGGCTATGATATGAAAGTCATCGCTGTGGATGACCAGTTCGCCAACGCCAAAGGTAAGCCAATGGATACCGTACCGTTGGTAATGATGGCGGCAACAAAAATTGGTGAGCGTCAGGGACAGGAGTTATATAACGAAATGCAGAAACGCGGCTGGGATGTGAAATCTTCTGCCGTGATGGCCATTACCGCTAATGAACTGGATACCGCACGTCGTCGTACTTCCGGATCAATGGAAGCACTCAAAGCTGCGGGCTTCCCGGAAAAACAGATTTACCAGGTTCCGACCAAATCCAATGATATCCCTGGCGCATTCGACGCCGCCAACTCCATGCTGGTTCAGCACCCAGAGGTTAAACACTGGCTGATTGTCGGTATGAACGACAACACCGTACTGGGTGGCGTTCGTGCTACTGAGGGACAAGGCTTTAAAGCTCCGAACGTGATTGGTATCGGCATTAACGGCGTTGATGCGATTAGTGAACTCTCCAAGGGTGAAGCGACCGGGTTCTATGGCTCACTGCTGCCAAGCCCGGACGTCCACGGCTATAAATCCAGCGAGATGCTCTACAACTGGGTGACTAAAGGCGCAGAACCCCCGGTCTTCACCGAAGTCACGGATGTGGTGTTGATCACCCGCGAAAACTTCAAAGAAGAACTGGCGAAGAAAGGGCTGGGCGGTAAGTAACACGACAATTGTGAAACGTCTGTCCGACCTGCTAACTCCAGGTCGGACAAGGCAACGCCGCCATCCGGCAACAGGTTAGAACGATACTGACTCACGGAGACGTTATGCAACAGTCTACCCCGTATCTCTCATTTCGTGGCATTGGCAAAACCTTTCCTGGCGTTAAGGCGCTAACGGATATCAGCTTTGACTGCTATGCCGGTCAGGTGCATGCCCTGATGGGTGAAAATGGCGCCGGGAAATCAACATTATTAAAAATTCTCAGCGGTAACTATGCGCCAACGACGGGTTCTTTGGTGATCCGCGGACAGGAGGTTTCCTTTGCGGATACAACCACCGCGCTGAACGCCGGTGTCGCCATAATTTATCAGGAGCTGCATCTGGTGCCGGAAATGACCGTCGCCGAGAACATCTATTTAGGCCAGCTTCCGCACAAGGGTGGAATTGTTAATCGCTCGCTACTGAACTACGAAGCGGGTCTGCAGTTAAAACATTTAGGGATGGATATCGATCCGTCCACCCCATTGAAATATCTCTCTATTGGTCAGTGGCAAATGGTGGAGATTGCGAAAGCGTTGGCGCGCAATGCCAAAATTATCGCCTTTGATGAACCAACCAGCTCCCTTTCCGCCAGGGAGATTGAGAATCTGTTTCGCGTCATTCGTGAACTGCGTAATGAGGGGCGCGTCATTCTGTATGTTTCGCACCGAATGGAAGAGATTTTCGCCCTCAGTGATGCCATCACCGTGTTTAAAGATGGTCAGTACGTTAAAACCTTTACAGATATGCAGCAGGTTGATCACGAGGCGCTGGTACAGGCAATGGTGGGGCGTGACCTCGGAGATATCTACGGCTGGAAATCCAGACCTTATGGTGCAGAACGTCTGCGTCTGCATGAGGTGAAGGCGCCCGGTGTACGTACGCCGATCAGTTTATCAGTACGCAGTGGCGAAATCGTCGGGTTGTTCGGGCTGGTTGGAGCCGGACGTAGCGAACTGATGAAAGGGCTGTTTGGAGGGACGCGGATCACCGCCGGTCAGGTATTTATTGATGAAAAGTCAATCAACATCCGTAAACCCAGCCACGCTATCGAGGCGGGGATGATGCTGTGTCCTGAGGATCGAAAAGCCGAAGGGATTATTCCTGTGCATTCGGTACGTAACAACATCAATATCAGCGCGCGTCGTAAACATGTACTTGGTGGTTGCCTGATCAACAACAACTGGGAAGAAACGAATGCCGACCACCATATTCGCGCACTGAACATTAAAACGCCGGGTGCAGAGCAATTAATCATGAACCTTTCCGGCGGTAATCAGCAGAAGGCCATTCTGGGGCGTTGGTTATCGGAAGAGATGAAAGTGATTCTGCTCGACGAACCTACGCGCGGCATTGATGTGGGGGCGAAACATGAGATTTATAACGTGATCTATGCGCTGGCGGCGCGCGGCGTTGCCGTGCTGTTTGCGTCCAGTGACCTGCCGGAGGTTCTCGGTGTCGCCGACCGTATCGTAGTGATGAGGGAAGGGGAGATTGCGGGGGTGTTACTTCATGAACAGGCGGATGAACGGCAGGCGCTAAGCCTTGCTATGCCTAAAGTCAGCCAGGCTGTAGCCTGAATAAGGAGAGTATAATGTCTTCGGTTTCTACATCGGGTTCTGGCGCATCAAAATCGGCGCTAAATCTTGGCAGAATTTGGGATCAATATGGGATGCTGGTGGTTTTCGCCGCATTGTTCCTGGTTTGCGCCATCTTCGTACCTAACTTTGCCACTTTTATTAATATGAAGGGGCTGGGGCTGGCTGTTTCCATGTCGGGTATGGTCGCCTGCGGGATGCTGTTTTGCCTGGCATCCGGTGACTTTGACCTCTCGGTCGCTTCGGTAATTGCCTGCGCCGGGGTTACAACCGCTGTGGTCATCAATATGACGGAAAGCCTGTGGATTGGCGTTGCCGCAGGACTGTTGTTAGGCGTTCTGTGCGGCCTGGTGAATGGGTTCGTAATTGCACGTTTAAAAATTAATGCGCTGATCACCACGCTTGCAACTATGCAGATTGTTCGCGGTCTGGCCTACATTATCTCCGACGGTAAAGCGGTAGGGATTGAAGACGAGCGCTTTTTTGCACTCGGCTATGCCAACTGGTTAGGGTTGCCGGCACCCATCTGGTTGACGGTAGGCTGCTTTATTATTTTTGGCCTACTGCTGAATAAAACCACCTTTGGACGTAATACGCTGGCAATTGGTGGTAATGAGGAGGCTGCGCGTCTGGCCGGGGTTCCGGTAGTACGCACCAAGATAATTATCTTTATTCTTTCCGGCCTGGTATCCGCCGTTGC
The DNA here is from genome assembly GCF_030333105.1 of Citrobacter sp. Cm038. Taxonomy (NCBI): domain Bacteria; kingdom Pseudomonadati; phylum Pseudomonadota; class Gammaproteobacteria; order Enterobacterales; family Enterobacteriaceae; genus Citrobacter; species Citrobacter sp. Cm038. Next base: position 643,161 of record NZ_JAOWGO010000016.1, read on the forward strand.
GGGGATTATTCTGGCATCGCGCATGACCAGCGGCCAGCCAATGACCTCTATCGGTTATGAGCTTATTGTGATTTCAGCCTGTGTTTTAGGGGGTGTTTCACTCAAAGGCGGCATCGGAAAAATCTCATATGTAGTCGCCGGGGTGCTGATTCTTGGAACCGTTGAAAACGCGATGAACCTGCTGAACATTTCTCCGTTTGCACAATATGTGGTTCGAGGCTTAATCCTGCTGGCGGCGGTGATCTTCGACCGTTACAAACAAAAAGCGAAGCGTACTGTTTGATAATTTCATTGCCAACTTTTTAGTCTAGCTTCTCCTCATCGCCAGCCGCTATACCGGCTGGCGATTGTTTTTCCAAATGGCGAGCCTGGTCACACTGTCTATACTTATATCCGTCATACATCACATATACGGCGCGATCCGCGCGTCGCACAGACAATGATGAGGAGGAGATTCGGGTGACAGCATCGCTAACCGTAACCCCTGAGCTATCTGCAAACTGTGCTTATTTTTTCGATCTTGATGGAACCCTGGCAGAGATTAAACCGCATCCTGATCAGGTAGTTGTCCCTAAGACAGTCCTGCATTTGTTACATCGCCTGGCGGCGCAAAATGCGGGAGCACTGGCATTGATTTCAGGGCGCTCAATGGCTGAGCTTGACGTACTCACTACTCCCTTTCGCTTTCCGCTTGCCGGAGTGCATGGGGCAGAACGCCGCGACATCAATGGCCATGCCCATATTGTGAGTCTACCTCAGGATGTTGAACGTGAAATTGGTGTGCTACTAAATGCGGCGATGGCAGAACTGCCAGGCACCACGCTTGAAGCAAAAGGCATGGCTTTTGCCCTGCATTATCGACAGGCTCCTGAGCATGAGGCGGCGCTGTTGGCACTGGCTCAGCACATCATCCATAAATGGCCGCAGCTTGCGCTACAGCCTGGGAAATGCGTCGTGGAGATTAAACCAAAAGGTACGAATAAAGGAGAAGCTATAGATGCCTTTATGCAGGAAGCCCCTTTTGCCGGAAGAGTACCCGTTTTTATTGGTGATGACCTGACGGATGAGGCCGGTTTTAGAGTAGTGAACCGCGCCGGCGGTATCTCCGTAAAGGTGGGAAGCGGGGCGACTCAGGCGACATGGCGTCTGGCAGGCGTAACAGATGTTTGGCGCTGGCTGGAGCAAATCAACTGTCCGCAGCAAGAACAAAAAACAACGAATGACAGGAGAGATAGCTATGAGCCGTTTAGTCGTAGTATCTAATCGAATTGCCTCACCGGATGATAAAGGGAACGCAGGTGGTCTTGCGGTCGGTGTACTGGGCGCTCTGAAGGCCGCAGGCGGGCTATGGTTTGGCTGGAGCGGTGAAACAGGCAATGAAGATAAACCGCTAAAAAAAGTTACCCGCGGCAATATTACCTGGGCATCGTTTAATCTGAGCGAACAGGATTACGAAGAGTATTACTGTCAGTTTTCGAACGCCGTTTTATGGCCTGCATTTCACTACCGGCTGGATCTGGTGCAGTTTCAGCGTCCTGCATGGGAAGGCTATCAGCGGGTGAATGCCTTACTGGTTGATAAACTGCTGCCACTGCTGAGTGATGACGACATCATCTGGGTTCACGACTACCATTTACTCCCGTTTGCCAGTGAACTGCGTAAGCGTGGTGTGAATAACCGTATTGGTTTTTTCCTGCATATTCCTTTTCCGACGCCCGAAATTTTCACCGCGCTACCGCCACACAAAGTATTGCTTGAGCAGTTGTGTGATTTTGATTTACTCGGGTTCCAGACCGAAAATGATCGTCAGGCTTTTCTCGATTGTCTGAGCGCTCAAACCAGAGTGACCACACGCGACAAACATCACCATGCCTGGAATAAAGCGTTTCGCACTGAGGTGTATCCTATCGGTATTGCGCCGGATGAAATCGCCAAACAGGCGGCAGGGCCGCTTCCGCCGAAAATGGCGCAGTTAAAGGCTGAATTAAAGAATGTGAAGAATATATTTTCCGTCGAGCGGCTGGATTACTCCAAAGGCCTGCCGGAGCGATTTCAGGCCTATGAGTCTTTGTTAGAAAATTACCCTCAGCACCACGGTAAGATTCGTTATACACAGATAGCGCCGACATCGCGCGAAGAAGTTCAGGCTTATCAGGATATTCGTCATCAGCTAGAGACCGAAGCCGGGCGAATTAACGGCAAATATGGTCAACTGGGCTGGACGCCTCTCTACTACCTGAACCAGTACTTTGACCGCAAATTGCTGATGAAGATTTTCCGTTACTCGGATGTTGGGCTGGTTACGCCATTACGGGACGGCATGAATCTGGTGGCAAAAGAGTTTGTCGCCGCACAGGATCCTGCCAATCCCGGCGTACTGGTGTTATCACAGTTTGCCGGGGCGGCGAATGAGCTGGCCTCCGCGCTGATCGTTAACCCTTACGATCGGGATGACGTTGCCAGCGCGTTGAACAGAGCGTTAATCATGCCGCTTGATGAGCGTATTTCGCGTCACGCCGGGATGCTGGAGACGATTGTCAAAAACGATATCGACAACTGGCAGGCCAGTTTTATTCGTGACCTAAAAAAGGTCGCGCCACGTCATGCTGAAAGCCAGCCGCACGACAACGTGGCCTCATTGCCCAAACTGGCCTGAAATCCGATGCTCGGTGATTAGTCACCCGCCAGCGGAACCAGCAGCACATCCACCTGACTTGCGCTGACAACGCTTTTCGCTGAGCAGGATGCTCGCGAAAAGAAGCTCTGGTTATGGTTGCCATAAATGACAAGATCGACAGCGTGCTTGCGGCACACGTCGAGAATATGTTCGTTCAGTGCCCCATAGGTGATGAAGGTGTTCTCAATGGGGTACTGAGCCTCTTTACTGAGCTTATCAATAAAATCCTGTGTCTCTTCTTGCATCACTTCACGCAGGTCTTCCAGCATTGGTGCAGCGAATTGATTATACAGTTCAGGGTCCGAGACAAGGGTTATCAGGCTAATACGGGCATTTACAGGGCGAGCGATAGAAACGGCCTTCGCTAACAGCTGGTGGCTTTCGGGGGTGGCTGCAACAGCGACAAGAATGTGCGCATAGCTCATAACTCGCTCCTTTATATAAGAATTATGAGAGAACTTTCATGTTTACTCGGGTTAGCTCAATACTGCATCGTTTCACCTGACAATAGTGTGAATGCCATCATGATTATTCATTAATTATTCTTATAAATAGAATAATCACGTCAAATGAGCCTGAAATGCATTCAGGTGATTTAAGTGAAATCAACTGCTAATGAAAACAATGTGTTAATAAAAATTAAACATTAATTAACATTTAAGATGTCGTCACCATGCGGTATTAATTAATTGACCTTAATATTTAAGTTGTTGTTTATAAAGCATTTAATGAAATAACGTTTCATGGTGAATAAGTTATTCAGCATGTTATTTCAGTGCGTGATATTAACGCAGGTAAATAAGACGCTATTCGGTTTCATTGTAATAATATTCGTACGCATGGAATTGAAATGAAGAACGATAGTTCAAAAAACAAGCAAAGTAAAAGCCACGCTGATGGATTTATGTTAATCCTTTAGCTGCTTTATGTGATCTGTGTCACATATTCTTTAAATTCGCAGCATCGCTCCGTTGTATGTGTAACGGGTGGCGGGTAGAGTTGCGTCGAATTAGGAAAAATCTTAGACATTTGTAAGAATTGATGTGAGCTTGTAAGGAACGCGGCCTTCTTAAAAGGGAATGTTTACACAACGCGTAAGTGCCGTAACGCTGCTATGTATTTGACCTTTTGTTTTTTTTTACCGGGCCTTCCCGGCGACATCACGGGGTGCGGTTTTACCGCATAAAAATCATGTTGGTTATTATGGATGCAAATAATGCATACATCCGAGTTGCTGAAACACATTTATGACATCAATTTGTCATATTTATTGCTTGCACAGCGTTTGATCGTTCAGGATAAAGCATCCGCGATGTTCCGCCTTGGTATCAGCGAAGAGATGGCGGACACGTTGGCAACACTAACACTTCCTCAAATGGTCAAACTGGCTGAAACAAATCAACTGGTATGTCATTTCCGTTTCGATGATCACCAAACTGTTACTCGACTGACGCAAGATTCTCGCGTTGACGATCTTCAGCAAATTCACACCGGTATCATGCTTTCAACGCGTCTGTTAAGCGACATTGATGATGCGGCGCGTAAGAAAAGGGCTTGATGATGAGCGAAAAAAGCATTGTTCAGGAAGCGCGTGATATCCAGCTAGCGATGGAATTAATCACATTGGGCGCCCGTTTGCAAATGCTGGAAAGCGAAACGCAGTTAAGCCGTGGCCGACTCATTAAGCTCTACAAAGAATTACGCGGTAGCCCTCCGCCAAAAGGGATGCTCCCTTTCTCAACCGACTGGTTTATGACGTGGGAGCAAAATATACATGCTTCTATGTTTTGCAACGCCTGGCAGTTTCTTCTTAAAACGGGTCTGTGCAGCGGCGTGGATGCCGTAATTAAAGCCTACCGTTTATATCTTGAACAGTGTCCGCAGCCTGAGGAAGGACCCTTGCTGGCGTTAACACGCGCGTGGACTCTTGTGCGCTTTGTCGACAGTGGCTTGCTGGAACTGTCCACCTGCAACTGCTGCGGCGGGAATTTTATTACTCACGCGCATCAACCTGTGGGCAGCTTTGCATGCAGTTTATGCCAGCCGCCATCGCGGGCCGTAAAAAGACGTAAACTTTCCCAGAATGCTGCCGATATTATTCCACAACTGCTGGATGAACAGATCGAACAGGCTGTTTAACTGATACGGTGTGGATAAACACTCCAGCAGCGGTAAGAGATTACCGCTGCTTTTTTTTGTCCTGACCTCTGAGTTAACTGCCCGACTGCGCATCCTGTCATAGTCAATTGCGAAAGGATGATGTCGTGCTTATCTTATTAGGTTACCTGGTTGTTATTGGTACAGTTTTCGGCGGTTATATGATGACCGGCGGACACCTTGGGGCACTCTATCAACCGGCTGAGCTGGTGATCATCGGTGGTGCGGGTATTGGGGCATTCATCGTCGGCAATAACGGCAAAGCCATCAAAGGGACGATGAAAGCGATCCCGTTGCTTTTTCGTCGCTCGAAATACACCAAAGCCATGTATATGGATCTGCTGGCACTGCTTTATCGCCTGATGGCCAAGTCTCGTCAGCAGGGCATGTTCTCGCTCGAGCGCGATATTGAAAACCCAAAAGAAAGTGAAATTTTCGCCAGTTATCCGCGCATCCTCGCGGATGCCATCATGCTTGATTTTATCGTCGATTACCTGCGCCTGATTATCAGCGGCAATATGAATACGTTTGAAATTGAAGCGCTGATGGACGAAGAAATTGAGACTCATGAGAGTGAAGCTGAAGTCCCGGCCAACAGCCTGGCGATGGTCGGTGATTCTTTACCCGCATTCGGTATCGTAGCGGCAGTTATGGGCGTTGTGCATGCACTGGCCTCAGCCGATCGTCCGGCGGCTGAACTGGGTGCGCTGATTGCGCACGCCATGGTAGGAACCTTCCTCGGTATTTTACTGGCCTATGGATTCATTTCTCCGCTTGCCAGCGTACTGCGCCAGAAGAGTGCTGAAACGACCAAAATGATGCAGTGCGTGAAGATCACTCTGCTCTCAAACCTGAATGGCTATGCCCCTCCTATTGCCGTCGAATTTGGTCGTAAAACGCTGTATTCCAGTGAGCGTCCTTCGTTTATCGAACTGGAAGAACATGTTCGTGCGGTGAGAAACCCGACTCCGCAGCAAACGACCGAGGACGCATGAAAAATCAGGCCCATCCTATTATCGTCGTAAAACGACGAAAACATAAAAATCACAGCGGTGGGGCGCATGGTTCATGGAAAATTGCCTACGCCGATTTTATGACTGCGATGATGGCCTTCTTTCTGGTGATGTGGCTGATTTCCATTTCCAGCCCGAAAGAGTTGATCCAGATTGCAGAGTATTTTCGTACCCCTCTGGCCACTGCGGTGACCGGTGGAAATCGTATTTCGAATAGCCAAAGCCCAATACCTGGCGGCGGGGACGATTACACCCAGCAACAGGGTGAAGTGAATAAGCAGCCGAATATCGATGACCTGAGAAAGCGCATGGAGCAGAGTCGCTTGAGTAAATTACGCGGTGATCTGGACCAGTTAATCGAGTCCGATCCTAAACTGCGTGCGCTACGTCCGCATTTGAAGATTGATTTAGTTCAGGAAGGGCTGCGGATTCAGATTATCGACAGCCAGAACCGCCCGATGTTTAAGACTGGCAGCGCCGAGGTTGAGCCTTACATGCGCGATATCCTGCGAGCCATTGCACCTGTCCTGAATGGGATCCCTAACCGCATCAGTCTCTCCGGCCATACGGATGATTATCCTTATGCCAACGGTGAGAAAGGGTACAGCAACTGGGAGTTGTCTGCCGATCGCGCCAATGCATCGCGTCGCGAGCTGGTCAGCGGAGGCCTGGACACGGGAAAAGTATTACGGGTGGTAGGCATGGCCGCCACGATGCGTCTGAGCGATCGCGGTCCTGAGGACGCCATCAACCGCCGTATAAGTCTGCTGGTACTCAATAAGCAGGCGGAAGAGGCCATTTTGCATGAAAACGCTGAAAGCCAGAATGAGCCGGTAAGTGTATTACAACAGCCTGCGGCAATGCCGTCGGCAAGCGTTCCCACATCGCCACCAGCCAATCCGAGGTGATAGCGTGAGCATGGATATTAGCGATTTTTATCAGACCTTTTTTGATGAAGCTGACGAACTGTTGGCCGACATGGAGCAGCACCTGCTTGATTTGGTTCCTGAAGCCCCGGATTCCGAACAACTGAATGCCATTTTTCGTGCAGCGCACTCGATTAAAGGCGGCGCGGGCACCTTCGGCTTTACTATTTTGCAGGAAACGACCCATTTAATGGAAAACCTGCTGGATGAAGCGCGGCGTGGCGAGATGCAGCTCAATGCCGACATTATCAACCTGTTTTTGGAAACGAAAGATATTATGCAGGAACAGCTCGACGCCTATAAAAACTCAGAGGAGCCGGATGCCGCCAGCTTTGAGTACATTTGTAATGCGTTACGACAGTTAGCGCTCGAAGCCAAAGGCGAAACCGCACCGGCGGTCGTCAACTCCGCCAAACTGAGCGTTGTTGACAGTGCGGCGATGCAGGAAGAGGCGATGGCACCAGACGCCCCGACAGCAGGTGAAGAGGTCAAAAAACGTATTGTTCTCTCGCGTCTGAAAACCAGTGAAGTAGATTTACTGGAAGAGGAACTGGGGAATCTGGCGACCTTGACGGATGTGGTAAAGGGAAGCGATTCGCTGTCGGCAACGCTCGATGGTGACCTCGCAGAAGATGACATTATCGCCGTGCTCTGCTTCGTGATCGAAGCCGATCAGATTGAATTTGAAACCGTCACTTCAGCACCTGCTGAAGCGGAAGTTGCAGCGGTTGCCGTCGTCGACGAGCCGCAGCCGGTTGCCCCGGTGCCAGCGGTTAAAGTGGCCGCCAGTGAACCGCAACATGGACGTGCGGAACGTGAAAAACCTGCTCGTGCGAGTGAGTCAACCAGCATTCGCGTAGCGGTAGAGAAAGTCGATCAGTTGATTAACCTGGTCGGTGAATTGGTGATTACGCAGTCGATGCTGGCCCAACGTTCTAACGAATTGGATCCGGTAAATCACGGCGATCTCATCACCAGCATGGGTCAGTTACAACGTAACGCCCGCGATTTGCAAGAATCGGTGATGTCGATTCGTATGATGCCTATGGAGTACGTCTTCAGCCGTTTCCCTCGTCTGGTTCGCGATCTGGCGGGCAAACTGGGTAAACAGGTCGAGCTGACGCAGATTGGTAGCTCTACTGAACTCGACAAGAGTCTGATTGAGCGCATTATCGATCCGCTGACGCACCTGGTGCGTAACAGCCTTGATCACGGTATTGAACTGCCGGAAAAACGCCTCGAGTCCGGGAAAAGTCCGATCGGTAATTTGACGCTTTCTGCTGAACACCAGGGCGGGAATATCTGTATCGAAGTTACCGACGACGGCGCAGGCCTGAACCGTGAGCGTATCCTGGCGAAAGCTATCTCCCAGGGGATGCCAATCCACGACAACATGAGCGATGACGAAGTCGGCATGCTGATCTTCGCGCCTGGTTTCTCGACCGCCGAACAGGTAACGGATGTTTCCGGCCGTGGTGTCGGTATGGATGTGGTGAAGCGTAATATCCAGGAGATGGGAGGACATGTTGAGATCCAGTCAAAACAGGGCCAGGGTACGACTATCAGGATTTTGCTGCCGCTAACGCTGGCTATCCTTGATGGCATGTCCGTCCGCGTGGCGGATGAGGTGTTTATTCTGCCGCTGAATGCCGTCATGGAATCACTGCAACCCCGCGAAGAAGATCTCCATCCGCTGGCCGGGGGAGAACGTGTTCTGGAAGTGCGCGGCGAATATCTACCGCTGGTTGAGTTGTGGAAAGTCTTTGAAGTCGAAGGTGCAAAAACCGAAGCGACTCAGGGCATCGTGGTGATTTTGCAAAGCGCGGGGCGTCGATACGCGCTGTTGGTTGATCAGTTAATTGGTCAACACCAGGTGGTGGTAAAAAACCTGGAAAGCAACTACCGCAAAGTGCCTGGCATCTCTGCTGCAACGATCCTCGGCGACGGTAGCGTCGCGCTGATTGTCGATGTTTCTGCATTGCAGGGGTTAAACCGCGAACAACGTGTGGCGATCACAGCCGCCTGATTGAGTAAGAAAGGGAATAATATGACCGGTATGAGTAATGTAACTAAACTGGCCGGCGAACCGTCAGGTCAGGAATTCCTCGTGTTCACGCTGGGGGATGAAGAGTACGGTATCGATATCCTGAAAGTGCAGGAAATTCGTGGCTACGATCAGGTCACGCGTATTGCCAATACACCTTCTTTTATTAAAGGGGTCACTAACCTGCGCGGTGTGATTGTGCCGATCGTTGACCTGCGTGTGAAGTTCAGCCAGAGCGATGTTGATTACAACGAGAACACCGTAGTGATTGTACTGAATCTGGGACAACGTGTGGTGGGTATTGTGGTTGATGGTGTTTCTGATGTGTTGTCGCTGACTACAGATCAAATCCGTCCTGCGCCGGAATTTGCGGTCACGCTGTCAACGGAATACCTGACCGGACTGGGCGCGCTGGGCGATCGGATGCTGATTCTGGTAAATATTGAGAAGTTGCTTAACAGCGAAGAGATGGCGTTGTTGGATATTGCGGCTAATCACGTGGCATAAATAAAGCCGGAACACAGTGGCATATTTCAAAGGGCCGGGTAAGCGTTAGCGATACCCGGCTTTTTTACACCTTACACTTTCTGCTCAACCAGTTCGGGTTCTTCCTGTAGCAAACCTTCATCCTTCGCCAGCATTGCCGTAGCGATCCCGTTGCCTAAAACGTTAATCGCCGAACGTCCCATATCGAGGAAGTGGTCAATACCCATCAGTAACAGGATCCCTGCAACCGGAATATTGAAGTTCGGAATGGTCGCAGCCAGTACCACCAGCGCTGAGCGTGGCACACCTGCAATCCCTTTTGAAGCCAACATCAGCGTTAGCATCAGTACGGTAATTTCCGCGAATGAGAGGTGGATGTTATAGGCCTGAGCGATAAACATTGAGGCAAATGAGCAATACACCATCGAGCCGACCAGGTTAAACGAATAGCCGATGGGTAGCACAAACGACACGATATTGCGGGAGCAGCCAAACGTCGTTAACTGTTCCAGTGTTTTCGGATAGGCTGCCTCTGAGCTGCTGGTAGTGAAGGCGACTAACACCGGATCTTTCAGCATGCTGACCAGCCGGAACACCTCTTTCTTCAGCACGATATAACCTACAGCCAGCAATACCAGACAGGTCAGCAGGATGGCGACGTAATAGCCGCCAATAAATGAGGCGTAGTTGAGCAGAATACCCAATCCCTGCGTGGCAATGACGGAAGAGATAGCGGCGAAGATAGCCAACGGCGCGACGTACATAACATAACCCGTCACCTTCAACATAATGTGGGAAACCACGTCCAGCGCAGCGACCAGCGGTGCGTTAAATTTCTCACCCAGCGATGCCCCACCGATACCGAAAAACATTGAGAACACGACGATTTGCAGGATCTCATTGTTTGCCATGGCGTCGGCAATGCTGGTTGGGATGGTATGAGACAGAAAACCTTTCAGGCTCATGCCACCGACGGCCAGACCGGTATCCGTTGCTTCCAGCGGAATCGCCAGGTTCAGCCCGCTTCCCGGTTGCTCAAGGGAGACAACGAAAAGGCCTACCAGAATAGACAGTACAGAGGAACTGATAAACCAGATCATCGCTTTACCGCCAACGCGTCCGATAGTCGACGTTTCTCCCAGGCGCATGATACCGACAGTCAGCGTGCTAAAGACTAAAGGTGCGATGACCATTTTAATCAGCCGCAAGAAGATGTCGGTAAGCAGTGTAATATTATCAGCCCAGGTGGTAACGACACCTGGGGAGGCATAGGAGTGGATCACCGCGCCCGACAGGATCCCCGCCAGCATGAAGATCACGATAAACAACGTGAGTTTGTTTGCACTTGCCACTAAAAAGCCCTCTCAGGATTTAACATTTATTGATCGGTTACTCATTTTTTATACTTATTAAGTGGTAACGAAATATTCATCATATAAATTGAATTAAAGCGTACTCGGATACAACTTTTTTTAATTTTTTATCCATTTTGTTGTGGTATTTGAGGCGTGATTATGTGATCTAAATCACATAGTGGCATTCAGTGATGGTCAGTTAGTCGTCGTAATAACCGTTTTCTCGTGTTATACACATGATAATTATGGTGTTTATTTGTTGGCGATTTGTGGCGTCAGCACGTTAATGTCTTCACATCAGCCTCAGCCGTTCATTTCCCCCAGGTTTTCCTTTTCGCAAACGTAAAGTTATCTCAGTGAGTGCCGATAACGTTGATAACTCGTTTTCAGGAAGGTGCCTTATGTTTAACCGTATCCGCGTTGTAACAATGCTGATGATGGTGCTGGGGGTTTTCGCACTGCTACAGCTTGTTTCCGGTGGTCTGTTGTTCTCGTCATTGCAACAGAACCAGCAAAGTTTTGTTATTTCAAACGATCTTCGACAGCAGCAAAGTGAACTCACCTCAACATGGGACTTAATGCTGCAAACGCGCATTAACCTGAGCCGTTCATCGGCGCGCATGATGATGGACGCATCTAATCAGCAGAGCAGCGCGAAAAACGATCTGCTGAAGAATGCGAAAGGCACATTGGCGCAAGCAGAAGCGCATTACGCAAACTTTAAAAACATCACGCCTTTGCCTGATATGGCAGAAGCCAGCGGCAACGTTGATGAGAAATATCAGCAGTATCATGCGGCGTTAGTGGAGCTGGTTCAGTTCCTGGAAAGCGGCAATATGGATGCATATTTCGCTCAGCCTACTCAGGGGATGCAAAACGCCCTCGGTGAAGCGTTAGGAAAATATGCCAGCGTTAGCGAAAAACTCTACCTGCATGCTTTTGATGAAAGCGCACGGGATTACCACTTTGCCCAGTGGCAGCTCGGTATTCTGGCCGTGGTACTGGTGCTGATTCTGGTGGTGGTCTGGTACGGCATACGTCATACCCTGCTCAACCCGTTGTCCCGCGTTATTGCCCATATTCGTGAGATTGCCAGCGGTAATTTAACAACATCGCTGACCGTCAGCGGGCGTAATGAAATCGGCGAACTGGCAAGCACAGTCGATCATATGCAGCGTTCGCTGATTGAAACGGTAACGCTGGTGCGTGAAGGATCCGATGCGATTTATTCCGGCACCAGTGAAATTGCCAGTGGCAACACTGACCTTTCATCCCGTACTGAGCAGCAGGCCTCTGCGCTGGAAGAAACCGCAGCCAGCATGGAGCAGCTTACGGCAACTGTTAAGCAAAACGCGGATAACGCGCGTCAGGCATCTCAACTGGCGAAAAGCGCCTCCGATACGGCCCAACATGGCGGCAAAGTGGTTGATGGTGTGGTTAACACCATGCACGAAATAGCCGACAGTTCGAAGAAAATTGCCGACATCATCAGCGTCATTGACGGTATCGCATTCCAGACCAACATTCTTGCGTTGAACGCAGCGGTAGAAGCCGCCCGTGCAGGTGAGCAGGGCCGTGGTTTTGCGGTGGTGGCGGGAGAAGTGCGTAACCTGGCGAGCCGTAGCGCGCAGGCGGCGAAAGAGATTAAAGCCTTAATTGAAGATTCTGTCTCGCGGGTCGATACCGGTTCTGTTCTGGTAGAAAGCGCCGGAGAAACCATGAATGACATCGTCAATGCAGTGACGCGCGTCACTGACATTATGGGTGAAATTGCTTCGGCTTCTGATGAACAAAGTCGCGGGATAGACCAGGTTGCGCTTGCCGTATCTGAGATGGACCGCGTGACGCAACAGAACGCCTCGCTGGTGCAGGAGTCCGCCGCCGCTGCAGCAGCACTGGAAGAACAGGCCAGTCGCTTAACCCAGTCCGTATCAACCTTCCGCCTGGCATCACGTCCTGTGTCGGCTAAATTGCGTGATACCCGGCCTTCTGCAACAACGGCTCCGGCGTCGCATCCGCGACAGACGGCCACCGAACAAGACACTAATTGGGAAACATTTTGACTGATAGTTGAACCGCGGCCCGCGCCGCCTGATGGGAGCGTTGATGTTTAATCGTATTCGAATTTCGACCACGCTGTTTTTGATTTTAATCCTCTGCGGTGTTTTGCAGATTGGCAGTAATGGCTTGTCTTTCTGGGCATTTCGGGACGGTTTTCAGAGTCTCAATCAGGTCGAACAGAGTAATCAGCAACGCGCTGCGTTGGCGCAAACCCGCGCTGTGTTATTACAGGCCAGTACAGCGTTAAACAAGGCCGGGACGCTAACTGCTCTTAGCTATCCGCCAGAGGAGATTAAAACGCTGATGATCCTTGCGCGAGATAGCCTGGCGCAGTCTGGATTGCTGTTTAAACGTTTTATGGCGACGACTCAGAATGCGGGAGAAGGGAACGCGCTACAAAACGCGACGGAGAAAAGTTTCATCCAGTGGCATAGCGATCTGGAGCATCAGGCGACCTGGCTTGAAAGTAATCAGTTGTCAGATTTTTTGACTGCGCCAGTGCAGGCGTCTCAGGACGATTTTGATAAGAACGTTAATGCATGGCAGAGCAACATTGACCGTGTTTTGCAGACGGCAGGGGAACATAGCCAGCGTAATTACCATATGTCGGCGGTGATTTTCGCCAGCATGCTGGTGCTGGCAGTACTGTTAACAACCGCGGGATTGTTCTGGTCACGCAAAATGATTGTGCAGCCGCTGGCTATTATTGGTAGTCATTTCGACAGCATCGCGGCGGGGAACCTCGCACGACCGGTTGCTGTGTATGGCCGTAATGAAATATCAGCTATTTTTGCCAGCCTGAAGTCGATGCAACAGGCGCTGCGCACAACGGTGAATGATGTTCGCCAGGGCAGTTCCGCGATGCATACCGGGATCTCGGAGATAGCGATGGGCAATAACGATTTGTCTTCGCGTACCGAGCAGCAGGCTGCATCGCTGGCACAAACAGCAGCCAGTATGGAACAGCTTACCGCCACCGTTGGACAGAATGCCGATAATGCGCGCCAGGCATCCGGAATAGCGAAAAGTGCCGCAGACACTGCGCACAAAGGCGGTGAACAGACGGCTAAAGTCGCCAGTACGATGCATGAGATTACAGCCAGTTCGCAAAAGATAGGCGATATTATCGGCGTGATTGACAGCATTGCTTTTCAGACCAACATTCTGGCACTCAACGCCGCAGTAGAAGCCGCCCGTGCAGGTGAACAGGGGCGTGGCTTTGCCGTGGTGGCTGGGGAAGTTCGTAATCTGGCCAGCCGCAGCGCGCAGGCTGCGAAAGAAATCAAAGGACTGATTGAGGAGTCCGTCACCCGTGTGCATCAGGGATCGCAACTGGTGGATATGGCAGCGCGCACTATGACAGAGATTGTCAGCTCGGTTACCCGGGTTAACGACATTATGGGGGAGATTGCCTCGGCCTCCGATGAACAACGTAGAGGAATTGAGCAGGTGGCGCAGGCCGTCAGCCAAATGGACTCGGTGACGCAGCAAAACGCCGGACTGGTCGAAGAGGCAGCCGCTGCTACCGGGCAACTGGCCGATCAGGCCGATCATCTCTCAGCTTGCGTCGCGTTTTTTAAGCTTGAAGAGCAAACCGTAGTACAACGAGAACTGGCGCAGCCAAAGGTTGTACCTGTTGTATCCTGAATGTGATTGAGAAGGCGCTATGACATCATCTCTGCCCTCCGGGCAAACGTCATTATTGTTACAGATGACACAGCGCCTCGCGCTGTCTGACGCGCATTTTCGTCGGATATGTCAATTAATCTACCAGCGCGCGGGAATCGTGTTGGCCGACCACAAGCGGGACATGGTTTATAACCGCCTGGTTCGTCGGTTGCGTACCCTGGAACTGGATGATTTTGGTCGTTATCTCAGCATGCTGGAAGCTAACCAGAACAGTGCTGAGTGGCAGGCCTTTATTAACTCCCTGACCACCAATCTGACCGCTTTTTTTCGCGAAGGGCATCATTTTCCGGTGCTGTCTGACCACGCTCGTCGACGCAACGGTGAATACCGCGTCTGGAGCGCGGCGGCGTCTACAGGGGAAGAACCCTACAGTATTGCAATTACGCTGGCTGATGCCTTAGGTATGGCGCCGGGGCGCTGGCGCGTTTTTGCCAGCGATATTGATACTGAAGTGCTGGAAAAGGCCAGAAACGGAATTTACCGCCTTGATGAACTGAAAACCCTGTCGCCACAGCAGCTGCAGCGTTATTTCATGCGCGGTACCGGGCCACATGAAGGACTGGTCCGAGTACGACAAGAACTGGCGAGTCATGTTGAATTTTCCAGTGTGAATTTGTTGGATAAAAAATACAACGTGCCCGGTCCATTCGACGCCATATTTTGTCGTAACGTCATGATCTATTTTGATAAAACGACTCAACAGGACATTTTGCACCGTTTTGTTCCACTCCTTAAACCTGACGGACTGTTATTTGCCGGTCATTCAGAAAACTTTAGCAACCTCGTGCGCGAGTTTAGCCTGCGCGGACAGACGGTGTATGCGCTAGGTAAGGATAAAGCATGAGTAAAATCAGGGTATTGTCGGTCGATGACTCCGCATTGATGCGTCAAATCATGACCGAGATTATTAACAGCCACAGTGATATGGAAATGGTCGCAACTGCGCCGGATCCGCTGGTAGCCCGGGATTTGATCAAAAAATTCAATCCCGATGTCCTGACCCTGGATGTGGAAATGCCGCGCATGGACGGTCTCGATTTTCTCGAGAAACTCATGCGCTTGCGCCCGATGCCGGTGGTGATGGTCTCTTCTTTGACCGGAAAAGGCTCTGAAGTGACGCTGCGGGCGCTGGAGCTGGGTGCTATTGATTTTGTCACCAAGCCACAGTTGGGGATCCGTGAAGGGATGCTGGCCTATAGCGAGATGATTGCGGAGAAAGTTCGTACCGCATCGCGCGCGCGTCTGGCGGCGCATAAGCCGATTTCTGCACCGGCGACGCTGAAAGCTGTGCCGCTGCTCAGCTCTGAAAAACTGATCGCCATTGGCGCATCGACCGGGGGAACGGAAGCTATACGCCATGTACTGCAACCACTGCCGCTTTCCAGCCCGGCGGTGATTATCACGCAGCATATGCCGCCTGGGTTTACCCGGTCGTTTGCCGAACGTCTGAACAAGTTGTGTCAGATCAGCGTGAAAGAGGCAGAAGACGGGGAGCGCGTCTTACCCGGGCATGCGTATATCGCACCTGGCGACAAACATATGGAGCTGGCCCGCAGCGGGGCCAACTATCAGATCAAAATTCATGATGGCCCGCCGGTGAACCGGCACCGGCCTTCTGTGGATGTGCTGTTTCATTCGGTAGCAAAACACGCGGGGCGCAATGCCGTGGGAGTGATCCTCACGGGGATGGGTAACGATGGCGCTGCCGGAATGTTAGCGATGCACCAGGCTGGCGCCTGGACTATCGCGCAAAACGAAGCAAGTTGTGTGGTGTTCGGCATGCCGCGCGAGGCCATCAATATGGGTGGCGTGAGCGAAGTGGTCGATCTTAGCCAGGTAAGCCAGCAGATGCTGGCGAAAATCAGTGCCGGACAGGCAATACGTATTTAATGAGGAGCAGTATTTTATGGCGGATAAAGAGCTGAGATTTTTGGTTGTGGATGACTTTTCCACCATGCGTCGCATCGTGCGTAACCTGCTTAAAGAGCTGGGATTCAACAATGTTGAAGAAGCTGAGGACGGCGTGGATGCGCTGAACAAGCTGCAGGCGGGTGGGTTTGGTTTTGTCATTTCCGACTGGAATATGCCCAATATGGACGGTCTGGAACTGCTGAAAACTATTCGTGCAGATGGTGGCATGTCCTCCCTGCCGGTGCTGATGGTGACAGCTGAAGCGAAGAAAGAAAACATCATTGCGGCAGCACAGGCTGGCGCCAGTGGTTATGTTGTGAAGCCTTTCACGGCAGCGACGCTGGAAGAGAAACTCAATAAAATCTTTGAGAAACTGGGCATGTGAGGGTGTGATGATGATGCAACCACAAATTAAACCTGTTGATGAACATTCAGCAGGGGATATCATCGCGCGCATCGGTAGTTTAACCCGAATGCTGCGCGACAGCCTGCGTGAACTGGGGCTGGATCAGGCGATTGCAGAAGCGGCGGAAGCGATTCCCGATGCGCGCGATCGTCTGGATTATGTTGTACAGATGACCGCGCAAGCGGCAGAGCGCGCACTGAACAGCGTGGAAGCCTCGCAGCCGCACCAGGATGCGATGGAAAAAGGGGCCAAAGCCCTGACCAAACGCTGGGATGAATGGTTCGAAAATCCTATTGAGCTGTCCGATGCCCGTGAACTGGTCACTGACACCCGACAGTTCCTGGGCGATGTCCCCGGTCATACCAGCTTTACCAACGCCCAATTGCTGGACATCATGATGGCGCAGGATTTCCAGGATCTGACCGGTCAGGTTATCAAGCGTATGATGGATGTTATTCAGGAAATTGAGCGTCAACTGCTGATGGTGCTGCTGGAGAATATTCCGGAGCAGGGCGCTCGTCCAAAACGCGAAAACGAAAGCTTGCTCAACGGCCCACAGGTTGATACTTCGAAAGCCGGCGTGGTGGCAAGCCAGGATCAGGTGGACGACCTGCTGGATAGTCTCGGATTCTGATACGTATTTGCCGGATGGAGATGTCCGTGCATCTTATCCGGCCTACACTTGCATGTAGGCCGGAGCTGCTAATTGGCGTTAAAGCTATAAATCCCATCTTTTTTACCGCTTACTCTTCCCATTGCTGGATTACTGTTCTGGCATCATTCTCGCCTATCTCTCGATCCAGGGTCTGATGCGTGGCAGAAGAAAGCGACGACGACAAAACAGAAGCCCCCACACCCCACCGACTTGAAAAAGCGCGGGAAGAGGGGCAGATCCCCCGTTCCAAAGAGCTTACCTCACTGCTTATTTTGCTGGTGGGCGTGTGCATTATCTGGATCGGTGGGGAGTCGCTTGCCCGTAAACTGGCCGGAATGTTGTCTGCCGGTCTGCGCTTTGATCACAGTATGGTCAATGACCCTAACCTGATCCTCAGCCAAATCATCCTGCTGATTAAAGATGCCATGGTTGCGCTGTTACCGCTGATTACCGGCGTGGTTCTGGTGGCTTTGATCTCTCCGGTGATGCTGGGAGGCTTGATCTTCAGTGGTAAATCGCTGCAACCCAAATTCTCGAAGTTAAATCCGCTGCCGGGTATTAAGCGCATGTTTTCAGCGCAAACCGGGGCGGAGTTGTTAAAAGCGATATTGAAATCCACGCTGGTTGGCAGCGTAACCGGATTTTATCTCTGGCATAACTGGCCGGAGATGATGCGTCTGATGGCCGAGTCGCCGGTGACGGCGATGGGTAATGCCCTGGATTTAGTCGGTATGTGCGCACTCCTGGTGGTGCTTGGGGTCATTCCGATGGTGGGGTTTGACGTCTTTTTCCAGATTTATAGCCACATTAAAAAGCTGCGGATGTCACGCCAGGATATTCGCGATGAGTTTAAAGAAAGTGAAGGTGATCCGCATGTGAAGGGAAAAATTCGCCAAATGCAGCGTGCCGCAGCGCAGCGTCGCATGATGGCGGATGTGCCGAAAGCGGATGTTATCGTGACCAACCCCACGCACTACTCGGTCGCCTTGCAGTATGACGAAAATAAAATGAGTGCGCCAAGAGTCATTGCCAAAGGCGCAGGGCTGGTGGCCTTGCGTATTCGTGAAATAGGCGCTGAGCATCGTATTCCCACTTTAGAAGCACCGCCGCTGGCGCGTGCGCTATATCGCCATGCTGATATTGGTCAGCAAATACCTGGCCAATTGTATGCGGCCGTCGCGGAAGTACTGGCCTGGGTATGGCAGCTAAAACGCTGGCGTCTGGCCGGCGGAACGCGTCCACCACAACCTGGAAATCTTCCAGTGCCAGAAGCACTGGATTTCATGAACGAGAAGAATACTGATGGCTAATCTGGTCGCGATGCTGCGTCTGCCCAACAATCTGAAATCCACGCAATGGCAAATTCTTGCCGGGCCGATCCTCATCCTGCTGATCCTGTCGATGATGGTGCTGCCGCTGCCGGCTTTCATCCTCGACTTATTGTTTACCTTTAACATTGCGCTGTCGATCATGGTACTGCTGGTAGCTATGTTTACCCAGCGTACGCTGGAATTTGCCGCCTTCCCGACGATTTTGCTGTTCACTACATTGTTACGCCTTGCGCTGAACGTTGCATCTACACGTATTATTTTGATGGAAGGTCATACCGGCTCGGCAGCGGCGGGAAAGGTAGTGGAGGCCTTTGGTCACTTTCTGGTTGGCGGTAACTTTGCTATCGGTATCGTGGTCTTCGTTATTCTCGTCATTATCAACTTTATGGTTATCACCAAAGGTGCCGGGCGTATTGCCGAGGTCGGCGCGCGCTTTGTGCTGGACGGGATGCCGGGCAAACAGATGGCAATTGACGCCGATCTGAATGCCGGACTTATTGGTGAAGACGAGGCTAAAAAACGTCGTTCAGAAGTGACGCAGGAAGCGGATTTTTACGGCTCAATGGACGGTGCGAGTAAATTCGTGCGCGGAGATGCCATCGCCGGTATTTTGATCATGGTTATCAACGTGATCGGCGGTTTGCTGGTAGGGGTATTGCAGCATGGCATGAGCATGGGAAGCGCGGCAGAAAGTTATACCCTGTTGACTATCGGTGACGGGCTGGTTGCGCAAATCCCTGCTCTGGTTATCTCTACGGCGGCGGGCGTTATCGTAACCCGCGTGAGTACCGATCAGGACGTCGGTGAACAGATGGTTACCCAGCTGTTCAGTAACCCCAGCGTCATGTTGCTCAGTGCTGCGGTACTCGGCTTATTGGGTCTGGTTCCGGGGATGCCCAACCTGGTATTTCTGATGTTTACCGCAGCGTTGCTGGGCCTTGCCTGGTGGTTGCGCGGTCGTGAGAAAAAAGCGCCAGAGGAACCTCAGTCGGTGAAGATGCCGGAAAATAACTCGGTGGTGGAAGCCACATGGAACGATGTGCAACTGGAAGATTCTCTGGGAATGGAGGTTGGTTATCGCCTGATCCCGATGGTGGACTTTCAGCAGGATGGCGAGCTACTGGGGCGAATTCGCAGCATTCGCAAGAAGTTTGCCCAGGATATGGGCTTCCTGCCGCCGGTGGTACACATCCGCGACAATATGGATCTGCAACCCGCCCGCTATCGCATTCTGATGAAAGGCGTTGAGATTGGCAGCGGTGACGCCTATCCGGGGCGCTGGCTGGCAATCAACCCTGGTACGGCAGCCGGGTCGCTGCCAGGCGAAAAAACGGTTGACCCGGCCTTCGGTCTGGATGCTATCTGGATTGAAAGCGCGCTAAAAGAACAGGCACAAATTCAGGGCTTTACGGTTGTGGAAGCCAGTACCGTCGTCGCCACCCACCTTAATCACTTGATTGGTCAGTTCGCCGCCGAGCTGTTTGGTCGTCAGGAGGCGCAACAGCTGCTGGATCGCGTTTCGCAGGAGATGCCAAAACTGACTGAAGATTTAGTGCCAGGCGTCGTGACGCTGACCACGCTGCATAAAGTTCTGCAGAATTTGTTGGATGAAAAAGTGCCCATTCGAGATATGCGCACCATTCTCGAAACGCTGGCAGAGCACGCGCCTTTACAGAACGATCCGCATGAACTTACCGCTGTGGTGCGTGTTGCGCTGGGGCGGGCGATCACTCAGCAGTGGTTCCCGGGTAACGAAGAAGTTCAGGTTATTGGCCTTGATACGCCACTTGAGCGTTTGCTGTTGCAAGCACTGCAGGGCGGTGGTGGTCTGGAGCCTGGGCTGGCAGACCGACTTCTGGCGCAGACTCAGGAAGCATTATCACGTCAGGAGATGCTGGGGGCGCCGCCGGTACTGCTGGTTAATCATGCATTGCGTCCGTTACTGGCCCGCTTTCTACGTCGCAGCATACCGCAACTGGTGGTGCTGTCGAACATGGAGCTGTCCGATAACCGCCATATCCGCATGACTGCGACCATTGGGGGTAAATAATGCGCAAGTTTCTTTGGCTGTTACTCTTTCCTCTGGCGGTGCAGGCCGCCGGAGAAGGCGCCTGGCAGGCAAGCGGTATGGGCATTACCTTAAATTATCGTGGTGAGTCAGCCTCATCAGCACCGCTTGTCTCCAGCCAGCCAGTTTCCGGGTTGATGACTCTGGTAGCCTGGCGTTACGAGCTGAATGGTCCAACACCTGCGGGATTACGGGTACGTTTATGTTCTCAGTCCCGCTGTGTCGAGCTTGACGGGCAAAGCGGGACGACTCACGGGTTTAACAATGTTCCCGCCGTTGAGCCGATGCATTTTGTCTGGGAAGTCCCCGGTGGCGGACGTCTGATCCCGGCTTTGCAGGTTCAAAGTAACCAGGTGATTGTGAACTACCGTTAATTCCCTTCGTTATATCAGCCAGCAGATGAAACTGCTGGCTTCCTCGCAATTTTGACCTACCTCTTTGATTAAAAAGAAACACTGTTTTATAAAATAGGTGACGTACGTTGCCGGACTCTTTGTGCTGTTGCCATTTCGTCAGAATTGCTGGCAGAAATAGAAAGGTTTCACTTGCTGTTAGCTTTTACTGTGACCCTGTAAGGATGCCCAATGTCAAAACGAGGATTGCGGGGCCTCCCATTAATTTGCAGGGGTAACGGCAATGAACACGCGTAAAATTAGTCTGGTAAATTATTTTGCTTACGGTTCAGGTGACTTTTTAGGAGCGGGGACAACGGCGCTAACCGCCGCATGGTTACTCTATTTCTACACTACCTTCTGTGGACTGACACCTATCGAGGCGACGTTTATTTTTGCCACCGCCAGGGTGCTGGATGCGGTGGTTAGCCCGTTAATGGGTTTTTTAACGGATAATTTTGGTTCGACCTGGCTTGGCAAGCGTTTTGGCCGCCGTAAATTCTTTATTCTTCTGGGTATTCCCTGTGTTTTTAGCTACTCAATAATGTGGGTTGGCGATATGGGGTTCTGGTATTACCTGCTGACTTATCTGCTGTTTGATGTGGTTTACACCATGATTCTGGTGCCTTATGAAACACTGGTACCGGAAATGACGGATGACTTTAAACAGAAAACCAAGTTTTCTGGTGCACGTATTTCAATGGCGCAAATGTCAGCCATTCTTGCCTCGTTCTTACCGGGAGTGCTGCTCACTCTGTTTGGTAAAGACAACCCTGTTTCATTTTTCTATGCGAGTCTGGTGTTTTCGGTGCTGTGTGCGCTGATGCTAACCTTCGTATGGTTTTTTACCTGGGAGCGCCCGCGTGAGGAATGGACCGAAGCAGCGCTTCGGGCTGAAGAAGAGAAGAAAAGCCTGAGCTTTGGTCAGAGTATGAACCGTCTGTTTGTCGAGCTAAGTTCGACGCTGCGGGTCAGGATTTTCCGCCAACATTTGGGCATGTATCTGGGTGGCTACATCGCGCAGGACGTCTTTAATGCAGTCTTTACTTATTACGTTGTTTTCGTGCTGATGCAGGATGCCTCAATGGCCTCGAATCTGCTGGGGACGATGGCTATCTTCCAGTTTATTGCGGTTATCGCCATGATACCGCTGTGCATCCGCTTTGGACCTGCGCCGTCTTACCGAATGGTGGTTGTGCTGTTTGGTTTGAGTTCACTCTCTTACGCAGTGCTCTATTACGCCGGGTTGAGCGATATTTATACCTTATTGTTGCTGGTTTCCGCCATGGCTGGTCTGGGGCGTGGCGGCATCAATTACGTACCGTGGAATACCTACACTTATATTGCCGATGTTGATGAGGTGATTACGGGTCAGCGTCGCGAAGGGATCTTCGCGGGCATTATGACGCTAACGCGCAAAGCCTCACAGGCGGGAGCCGTCATGCTGGTGGGGATTGTCATGCAGATGTCTGGATTTGTATCAGGTCAAAGCACGCAACCTGCGGCGGTCAGCCATACCATCTTGTTAATCCTGAGCTGCGGGACGCTAATTGTTCTGGCGCTTGGATTCCTCGTTTCCCTGCGTTTCAAGCTAAACCTGCAAACGCATAGCATCCTGCGTGAAGAGACTGCGAAAATGCGTGAGTCGGGGCGGGCGATGCCGGAAACGCTCACGCCACAGGTTCGCGCTACCGTAGAGATGCTGTCGGGCATGCCGTATGAATCGCTTTGGGGTAATAACAATATTGGTTACCTGAATCGTAATAAACCTGCTGCGTCACGGCTGGAACATGGCACAGCATTGAATTCGACATTGCACAGAGGTTAAGTAGATGATTGTTTACCCGGTGAAACACAGTCCGTTGTTGCGTCAGCCAGAACATTTTATTGCCAGAGATGAATTAAAAAACCTTATTAAGAAGGTGACCCATAACCTGGTCAATATCAATGATCAAACAGGTGAGTTCTTGTTGCGACTGGACGATGGACGCGTCATTGATACCAAAGGATGGGCTGGATGGGAGTGGACGCACGGTGTCGGCTTGTACGGAATGTATCAGTATTATCAGCAAACTGGCGATGAAACGATGCGCGATACCATCGACAGCTGGTTTGCCGACCGCTTTGCTGAAGGGGCTACCACCAAAAACGTCAACACCATGGCACCGTTTTTAACGCTGGCATATCGCTATGAAGAAACGCGTAATCCCGCTTATTTACCGTGGCTTGATTCCTGGGCTGAGTGGGCAATGTATGAAATGCCGCGTACTGACTTCGGCGGCATGCAGCACATTACGCTGGCGGAAGAGAATCATCAGCAGATGTGGGATGACACGCTGATGATGACGGTTTTACCGTTGGCGAAGATTGGTCAATTGCTCAACCGACCAGAATATGTCGAAGAAGCGACGTATCAGTTCCTGTTGCATGTACAAAACCTGATGGATAAAGAAACGGGGCTGTGGTTTCACGGCTGGAACTATGAAGGGCATCATAACTTCGCCAACGCGCGCTGGGCGCGCGGGAACAGCTGGTTAACTATCGTTATTCCTGACTTCCTTGAACTGGTAGATTTACCGGAAAATAATGCGGTTCGCCGCTATCTGGTACAGGTGTTGAACGCGCAGATTGCAGCTCTGGCGAAATGTCAGGATGAGAGTGGTTTATGGCATACGTTGTTGGACGATCCGCACTCTTATCTGGAAGCCTCGGCCACTGCGGGGTTTGCTTATGGGATCCTGAAAGCAGTGCGTAAACGCTATGTCGGTCAGGAATACGCGGCTGTGGCGGAGAAGGCCATTAGAGGCATTGTGAAACATATTTCGCCGGAAGGTGAACTGCTGCAAACCTCCTTTGGTACCGGGATGGGGCACAACCTCGATTTTTATCGCCATATCCCGCTGACCTCGATGCCTTATGGACAGGCGATGGCGATGTTGTGTCTTACCGAATACTTGCGTAAGTATTTTTGATGGCGAGGCCCGATGACGCCGCAATGATCGGGCCTGGTGTTGCTGTGGCATCTGATGGTGTGTTGCTCTCCTGCGGCGCAAACAGATGATCCATGATTTGACGCATTATCGGTGCGGCGGTAACACCGTCGCTGCCGCCGTTCTCGAGAATCAACGCCACTGCGACTTTCGGGTTTTTATACGGAGCAAAAGCGGTATAGAACACATGATCCCGCAAGCGGATGGGGATCATCTTCGCATTGTAGGTCTGGTTTTCCTTCAAACTAAAAACCTGTGATGTGCCACTTTTAGCGGCAATACCATAGGGCGCGGTGTGGAAAAATTTGTAACCCGTGCCGTTCGGTTCATTCGCCATGCCAAACATCGCCTGACGCACCAGCCCCCAATAGGGAGATGCGGCAGAGGCAATTTGTGTTGACGTTTTTGGTGCCTGATAAGGTGTGACGGATTGGCCGCTTTCTTCATCTTGTAACAGGTGAGGGGAGATCACTTTCCCATTGTTAATTAGCGCCACCATGGCTTTCACCATCTGGATCGGCGTGGCTATCCAGTAACCCTGACCAATGCCGACTGAAATCGTATCACCCTGATACCAGGCTTTTTTATGTACCCGCTGTTTCCAGTCGCGGCTTGGTAACAGACCGTCGTACTCTTCATCGAGATCGATGCCGGTGGGTTTACCGTAGCCAAACTGACTGAGCGTGTTGTGTATCCGGTCTATGCCCATCATATATGCCACCTGATAGAAGAATGTATCGGCAGATTCTTCTATTGCTTTGGTCACATCCAGCATACCGTGACCGGTTTTTTTCCAGTCACGGTAATGGCGTTCAGTGCCGGGTAGCGTCCAGGTCGAGGCGCCGAAGAAGCTGGTTTGTGGCGTGATTACTCCGCTCAATAAGGCTGACATTGCCATGTATGGTTTTACGGTTGAGGCGGGGGGATACAACCCTTGCGTGACGCGGTTTATCAGCGGCAGGTCTTTATCCTGTAGTAGCTTGTTATAGTCCTGATAGCTAATGCCTTTTACAAACGGATTCGGGTCGTAGCTGGGATTCGACACCATGGCCAGCACTGAACCGTCGTGCGGATCTTCAACCAGTACGGCAGCACGCTGACCTGCCAACAGGCTCTCAATATATTCCTGTAAGTGTAAATCCAGCGTCAGATGAACATCCTTACCGGCGACAGGCGGTACATCTTTTAGCAAGCGCACGATGCGTCCGTGGTTATCCACTTCCACTTCCTGATACCCGGTTTTACCGTGCAGATCGTTTTCGTAGTAGTGCTCAATTCCCTGTTTGCCGATGTTATGGTCGGCGGCATAATTTTCTGCCAGCCCTTTTTTATCCAGCGCTTTTAGATCGCTGTCGTTGATTTTAGAGACATAGCCGAGTACATGCGCCAGCTCTGCACCATAAGGGTACTGGCGATCTTCATAGCTGTTGATGGTGACGCCGCTGAAATGAAACTGGTTAACCGAGAAGCGGGCGATCTCCACATCGGTCAGAGCATTTTTAAGCACCACAGGGCGATAGCGGCTGCTGGATTTCAGATCATGGCGAAACTGGTCAATATCATCCGCAGTAAGGTCAACAATTGGCGTTAACTGTTTTAGAAGTGTATCCATGTCGTTGATCTTATAAGGGGTAACTGAAATATCGTACCAGGTGACGTTGCGTACCAGTGGGATACCGTTGCGATCGTAAATGATGCCGCGTGTTGGGGCGACAGGCAACATTTTGATGTCATTGGCATTCGAGCGGGTGGTGTAATACTGGTGCTCGCGAATTTGTAAGTTGTAGAGGTTATAGACAAGGATGCCAAAACAGATGACGACCAGGCCAAAGGCCACCATTACCCGTCGCTGAAAGAGTTTCTCTTCCGCTGCAAAATCTCTGAATGTCATTGACCCGTACCCGATTAATTCGCCGCCTAATGATACGGAGGCTGAAATGGGATAACAGACAAAAGATGTTCCATCTCTCTATGGAAATGTGTCATTCCTTGTGAATTGTTTCAGATCAGCATGTCCGGAAATAAAAAAGGCCTGAGTCCGGATTACGAACTCAGGCCTGGTATATTTTAATATGCTTACATGCGTTCTACGGTTTCGATACCCAGTGTATCCAGACCCAGTTTCAGCGTTTTCGCCGTTAACTGTGCCAGTTTCAGGCGGCTGTTACGGATCTCTTCGTTTTCAGCGCTGAGGATTGGACAATGTTCGTAGAAGCCAGAGAACAGACCGGCAACGTCGTACAGGTAGGCACACATCACGTGCGGCGTACCTTCGCGCGCAACAACGGTCAGTGTTTCTTCAAACTGCAGCAGGCGGGCCGCCAACTGGGCTTCGCGATCTTCGCTGATAATGACCTGCGCACTGGCAAGCGCGCTTTCATCGATATCCGCTTTACGGAAAACTGACAGCACACGGGTGTAGGCATACTGCATATACGGTGCGGTATTGCCTTCAAAGGCGAGCATGTTGTCCCAGTCGAAGATGTAGTCGGTAGTACGGTTTTTTGACAGATCTGCATATTTCACCGCGCCGATACCGACCGCATTCGCCAGTTTTTCCAGTTCGTCGGCAGGCATGTCCGGGTTCTTTTCAGCCACCAGGCGACGTGCGCGCTCCAGCGCTTCATCCAGCAGATCGGCCAGTTTTACCGTACCGCCGGCACGCGTTTTAAACGGCTTCCCGTCTTTACCGAGCATCATACCGAACATGTGGTGTTCCAGTGGTACGGAGTCTGGCACGTAACCGGCTTTACGCACGATAGTCCATGCCTGCATTAAATGCTGATGCTGGCGGGAGTCGATGTAATACAGTACACGATCGGCGTGCAGCGTTTCATAACGATACTTCGCACAGGCGATATCAGTCGTGGTGTAGAGATAGCCGCCATCTTTCTTCTGAATGATAACGCCCATCGGTTCGCCTTCCTTGTTTTTATACTCATCAAGGAATACAACGGTTGCGCCTTCACTCTCAACGGCCAGGCCTTTGGCTTTCAGGTCAGCAACAATGCCAGGCAGCATTGGGTTGTACAGGCTTTCACCCATCACGTCATCGCGCGTCAGAGTGACGTTCAGACGATCGTAGGTTAACTGGTTCTGCGACATGGTGATGTCCACCAGCTTGCGCCACATCTCGCGGAAATAGGCATCGCCACCTTGCAACTTCACCACATAGCTACGGGCGCGCTCGGCGAATTCTTCATCTTCGTCGTAATGTTTTTTTGCATCGCGGTAGAAACCTTCAAGATCGGCCAGCGCCATCTCTCCGGCATTTTCCTGCTGTTGTTTTTCCAGCCACGCGATGAGCATACCGAACTGCGTACCCCAGTCACCGACGTGGTTCGCGCGAATCACATTGTGACCAAGGAACTCCAGTGTACGTACCGCCGCGTCACCGATGATGGTAGAGCGCAGGTGACCAACGTGCATCTCTTTCGCCACGTTAGGCGCAGAGTAGTCGACGACAACGGTTTGTTTAGCGGGCTGGGTGACGCCCAAACGCTCGGAAGTCAGCGCCTGCTGGACGTGTTGCGCCAGAAATGCCGGATCGAGAAAAATGTTGATAAAGCCCGGGCCAGCGATTTCAACTTTGCTGGCAATCCCGTTGAGATCCAGATGAGTCAGCACCTGCTCTGCAAGTTGTCGCGGCGCCATACCCAGTTTTTTAGCAACTGCCATCATGCCGTTGGCCTGATAGTCGCCGAACTGTACTTTTGCTGACTGACGAACCTGTGGTTCGCAATCTGCAGGCGCGCCTGCAGCAATCATGGCCTGACTGACTTTTTCTGAGAGAAGAGCCTGAATATTCACCGGAATACCTTACATTTATGAAGCGGGTTGATATACACCGCACCAGTTTAAGAATTTAGGGCGGGAGTATACTGCAAATGGCCGTTGCCGTCAGCATTGCGAGTGTCGCCGGCTGACTGAAATATAAACAATGTAATTACGTATAATTATTCATGTTGTATCTGAAAAAATCAGCAGTTGGATGGGGCTGCGCAACAGAGTAAATTAGCGGCTTTGAATATGGATATGAGCATTCAATATGGCTAACTGGCAGACTGTTGAAGAACTGCATGATATTTCCGCAGATTTACCGCATTTCACTCAGGCGTTAACGGAGCTTTCCACCCGTCTTGGTCTGGATATCTCATCGCTTGAAGCCGATCACATTTCTCTGCGCTGTCATCAAAATACTACCGCAGAGCGCTGGCGCCGGGGATTCGAACAGTGTGGCGAACTGCTGTCGGAAAATATCATTAACGGCAGACCCATTTGCCTGTTCAAACTGAATGAGCCGGTTTGTGTAGCACACTGGCAGTTTACAGTTGTCGAGTTGCCATGGCCGGGTGAGAAGCGTTACCCGCACGAGGGTTGGGAGCATATTGAAATCGTTCTGCCTGGCGACCCGGAATTACTTAATACCCGGGCACTGGCACTGCTGTGTGATGAGGGATTAAGTCAGCCGGGAATATTCGTCAAGACCAGTTCGCCGAAAGGAGAGCGTGAGCGTTTACCGAATCCGACGCTGGCGGTTAGCGATGGTAATGTGACCATCAAGTTTCATCCGTGGTCAATTGAAGCGATTGTGGCAAGCGAACAACAGGAGTGAGTATGGCATTGCTGGAAATCTGCTGTTACAGCATGGAGTGTGC
Organism: Citrobacter sp. Cm038; assembly: GCF_030333105.1. Taxonomy (NCBI): domain Bacteria; kingdom Pseudomonadati; phylum Pseudomonadota; class Gammaproteobacteria; order Enterobacterales; family Enterobacteriaceae; genus Citrobacter; species Citrobacter sp. Cm038. The sequence continues at coordinate 671,980 of NZ_JAOWGO010000016.1, forward strand.
GCGCACAGCGCAGCAATATGGCGCGGATCGCATAGAACTTTGCTCTGCCCCCAAGGAGGGAGGCTTAACGCCGTCTCTGGGCGTATTGCGGTCAGTACGTCAGCACGTTTCCATCCCTGTTAACCCAATTATCCGTCCGCGTGGGGGGGATTTTTGTTATACCGATGGGGAATTTGCCGCGATGCTTGATGATATCGCTATGGTCAAAGAGTTGGGGTTCTCAGGGGTGGTGACCGGCGTATTAGATGTCGATGGCAATATCAATATGCCGCGTATGGAAAAAATAATGGCTGCCGCCGGCCCGTTAAGCGTCACCTTTCACCGGGCCTTTGATATGTGTTCTAACCCATTAAATACACTGAAAAATTTATCTCAATTGGGCATCGCAAGAGTACTGACTTCTGGTCAAAAATCAGACGCACAGCAAGGTTTAACAAAAATAATGGAACTTATTGCGCAGGAGGGTGCTCCAATCATTATGGCCGGAGCGGGGGTTCGCGCCGCGAATTTGTCGCAGTTCCTCGACGCCGGAGTGCAGGAAGTCCACAGTTCTGCCGGAGTATGGCTGGCTTCACCCATGCGTTATCGCAATTCGGGGTTGTCGATGTCTTCGGATGCACAAGCGGATGAATATTCCCGCTATGCGGTAGACGGGGCGGCGGTTGCTGAAATGAAAGCAATCATTGCATGCCATCAGGCCAGCTGATTTTTACCGTTGCATCATGTCGCCCAATATGATGCTTGCTCGTACCAGGCCCCTGCAATTTCAACAGGGGCCTTTTTTTCTCCTTCATATTCTAAGCCGCAGCGGTGTTGGCTGCCTTGCTGCAACTTGAACTATTTTGGAGAAGTGGTGCTATACGTAACAGCTATCTGGCAATCCATTACGGTTTACGCGCAATCAAAACCGCACGTAATGGGGCGGGGTAGCCTTCAACCGTTTTGCTGTGGTCGTTCGGGTCAAGGAAGTCGGCCAGTGATTCGGTAATCATCCACTCGGTACGGCGCTGTTCTTCTGTGCTGGTAACACTCACGTCAGCGATACGCACATCGACAAATCCACATTTTTCCAGCCAGTTTTTAAGCGCCAGCGCAGAAGGAATAAAATAGACGTTACGCATTTGCGCGTAGCGGTCACCCGGCACCAGCACGGTGTTTTCGTCACCTTCGACCACCAGCGTTTCCAGCACCAGTTCACCATCTTGTACCAGTTGATCTTTCAACTGCCAGAGATGTTCCAGCGGAGAACGGCGGTGATAAAGCACGCCCATCGAGAAAACGGTATCAAATGCCTTTAGCGCCGGAAGCTGCTCAATACCCAGCGGCAGCAGGTGTGCGCGTTGGTCGTTGCCTAAAAGCTTACGTACCGCTTCAAACTGACACAGGAACAGCTGCGTAGGATCAATCCCCACCGCCAGATGCGCACCTGCGCCAATCATGCGCCACATGTGGTATCCGCTGCCACAGCCAACATCAAGAATGGTTCGCCCGGTTAGATCAGACAGATGCGGCAAAACGCGATCCCATTTCCAGTCAGAGCGCCATTCGGTATCGATATTCACACCGTACAGCGAGTAGGGCCCTTTACGCCACGGCATCAAGTTACGCATCAGGGTATTGATGCGTTTGCGCTGCCCTTCACTCAGTGGCTCTGCACTTTCGGCGGTCACGCTGTGCAGTAAATCCAGACGATGTGGCGTCAGCTCCGGTAAAAACTCGACCGCGTTCGACCACTGCTTAAACAAGCCATGTTGATCTCGCTGCCAGGCGGCAATTTGCGCCGGTAGTGTTTCCAGCCAATGAGAAAGATGATTCTTGGCGATTAGCTGATAAAAGTTACCAAAGTCGATCATGCAGAAACCTCAGCTTTGAGCGCTACCAGAGAACCAAAATTGAAGCACTGGAACCACAGTTCGCTGTGTTCAAAGCCGGCCTTGCGCAGACGCGCTTTGTGAGTTTCAACAGAGTCGGTCAGCATCACGTTTTCCAGCATGCTGCGCTTCTGGCTGATTTCCAGTTCGCTGTAGCCATTTGCCCGTTTGAAGTCGTGGTGCATGTTGAACAGCAGTTCGCCAACGTGGGTATCTTCGAAGCTGAATTTCTCTGACAGCACTAGTGCGCCACCGGGATTCAGCCCCTGATAAATCTTATCCAACAATGCCTGGCGCTCAGCCGGCTCAAGGAATTGCAGGGTAAAATTCAGCACCACCATAGAGGCGTTTTCAATAGTGATGTTGCGAATATCTCCCTCGACAATCTCGACCGGAGTCGGTGCTTTATAGGCATCAATATGGCGGCGGCAACGTTCGACCATCGCCGGGGAATTATCGACGGCGATAATTTTGCAATTATCATGATGAATATTGCGACGCACCGAGAGCGTCGCAGCGCCCAGAGAGCAGCCCAGATCATAGATCTGTGAGTGGGGTTGCACGAAACGTTCGGCCAGCATACCAATCATTGAAATGATGTTTGAGTAGCCGGGAACGGAACGCTGGATCATGTCCGGGAAGACTTCAGCTACCCGTTCATCAAAGGTCCAGTCACCCAGACTGGCGATAGGCGCAGAAAAAAGCGTGTCGCGGTGAGACATAACGTAAAAATCCGGGAAAAATAAAGTGGCGTATTGTGCGCTAATGCAGGGAGAAAACCAACTCCCAGGGCATATACCAAAGATTCGCCAGCACCATCAGCAACAGTGAACACCAGGTGGCGCTCATGCCAGAACGACGCCAGCGAAACAGGCGGTGGTGGAATCCGTAATAATGCATCAGTCGACCGGCAATCAAAATAAGCCCGCAAATATGCACCATCCACGTTTCTGCGCCGTTCATTTCCATAAATAACAGCAGCACTAATGCGACAGGAATATATTCCACTGCATTACCATGAATGCGGATAGCACTTTGCAGTTCACTAAAGCCGCCGTCGCCATAGGCAACGCGATACTGCATACGTAGGCGAACGACGTCAAAGGAGAACTTTATCAACAATAACGCACCTAATACGGCATAAAGCGCGCTTACCATACAAACTCCCTTTAAAATGGCTGATGGCACTGTCTATGATAGGTGGCATTTTCAGAAAAGAGAAGATTGCTGTGGAATAGATGGCGCTGATCCGATCTCTGGCAGCACGGTGCGCAGATCGCTCCATAGCGTATCCACCAGTTGTGGCGCTTGTGCGATGTCGGGCGTATGCAAGAACAGATATGGCGTTGAGGTCTGCCGCCAGAGCGATAGCTTTGCCAGCCAGACGGCAAAAAATTGCTGATTTTGCGGCATATCATCGCTACCGATAAACCGTACCATCGGATTGTTTGCTGTCACTACGGCATGAACCGGCACCTTCGGCTTCTTACGTTGCGCATCGCGTATGGCTTCAGTATGAGGGATTGCCGCGTGTACCGGGCGGCTATCTAAAACGACCCGATTGACCCCACGCTCATGCAGACCGCGATTAAGTTGTTTCTCTTCCTCGCCTTTGGCAAAAAACGCGGGATGACGCACTTCAACGCCGTAGGTAAAGGTTGCGGGGAGCGTATCGAGAAAATGCCACAGGGCATTGAGGTCACTCGGGCCAAAAGTCGCGGGTAACTGTAGCCAGTATTGCCCAATCCGTGCTTCCAGCGGGGACATACGCGTTAAAAATTCCTGCACTAAATCGTCGCAGTTACGCAGCGCGGCCTGATGCGAAATTGTGGCTGGAAACTTAAAGCAGAACCGAAATGCGTCTGTGGTTTGAGCATGCCAGCGAGAAACGATATCGACTTTCGGCAGCGCGTACAGAGTAGTATTGCCTTCCACACAGTTAAAGTGGCGGGCATACTCTTCCAGACTGGTTATACCCAGGCGCACCCATTTCGGGTGCGACCACTGCGGTAAGCCGATATAGATCATAGCGCTTGCAGGATCTCGTTAACGCTGCGCACGCGAGCAATACGCGGGAAAATATGCGTCATGCTGCCCTGATGTTGATCGGCACTGGCGGCGCTACAGGCGTCTTCCGCAATGATAAGGCTGAAACCCAGTTCCCAGGCGTTACGAGCCGTTGACTCGACGCCGATATTGGTGGAGATGCCGCACAGGACGATGGTGTCGATGCCGCGACGGCGCAATTGTAGCTCAAGGTCAGTGCCGTAGAATGCTCCCCACTGGCGTTTGGTAACTTCCAGATCGCTGGCACATTTGCCCAGAGCGTGCGGGTAATCCCACCAGTTGTCGGGTAATGCTTTTGCCGGGATCTGTGCATCAACCGGCTGTTTCAACGCTTCGGCATAATTATCAGACCAGCCGACGCGAACCCACACTACTGGCGAACCGTGAGTACGAAATTTTTCCGCGAGGCTTGCCGCACGGGCCACAACGTCGTTAGCTGTGTGAGGACCACCGGCAAAGGGCAAAATCCCTTCCTGTAGGTCAATTGCGACAAGGGCGGTAGTTTTAGGGTTCAGTTCCAGCATGGTGACTCCAGTAAAAAAAGAATTCCGTTACACCTTAATCGCGATTCTGTGTGAAAGGGGCGACAATTTTTGTTATTTTTTGTGAGATTACGCAATACCCGCGTAGGAAACACGCGTACAGTCAGTACCGGACTTATCGTGCGGCAGAATTTCCAGTATAATAGCCGCCTTTTTTCATTCAGTTGTGACATTCAGCTAAAGCTGCGACTTCGTCATCTGCAAAGCAGATGACAATCCGCCTGCGGCAAAGTTAAGGGATATCTCATGCGTACAGAATATTGCGGACAGCTACGCCTGTCCCACGAGGGGCAGCAGGTGACTCTGTGTGGTTGGGTCAACCGTCGTCGTGATCTTGGTAGCCTGATCTTTATCGATATGCGCGATCGCGAAGGTATCGTGCAGGTGTTTTTCGATCCGGACCGTGCGGACGCGTTAAAGCTGGCCTCCGAACTGCGTAATGAGTTCTGCATTCAGGTTACGGGCACTGTGCGTGCGCGTGATGCGAAAAACGTCAACGCCGATATGGCGACCGGCGAAATTGAAGTTCTGGCGTCCGATCTGACCATCATTAACCGTTCAGATTCACTGCCGCTCGACTCTAACCATGTAAATACTGAAGAAGCGCGTCTGAAGTATCGCTATCTGGATCTGCGTCGCCCGGAAATGGCGCAGCGTCTGAAGACTCGCGCTAAAATTACCAGCCTGGTGCGTCGCTTTATGGATGACCATGGCTTCCTCGACATCGAAACCCCGATGTTGACCAAAGCTACACCGGAAGGCGCGCGCGACTATCTGGTGCCTTCACGTGTGCATAAAGGTAAATTCTACGCGCTGCCGCAGTCTCCTCAGTTGTTTAAACAGCTGCTGATGATGTCCGGCTTCGACCGTTACTACCAGATCGTCAAATGCTTCCGTGACGAAGATTTACGTGCTGACCGTCAGCCTGAATTTACCCAGATCGATGTTGAGACTTCCTTCATGACTGCACCACAGGTGCGTGAAGTGATGGAAGCTCTGGTGCGTAATTTGTGGCTGGAAGTAAAAGGTGTGGACCTGGGCGATTTCCCGATCATGACCTTTGCCGAAGCTGAGCGTCGTTACGGTTCCGATAAGCCGGATCTGCGTAACCCGATGGAACTGGTCGACGTTGCTGACCTGCTGAAATCTGTCGAATTTGCTGTGTTCTCTGGCCCGTCTAACGATCCGAAAGGCCGCGTAGCTGCCCTGCGCGTACCTGGCGGTGCCGCTCTGAGTCGTAAGCAGATCGACGACTACGGTAACTTCATTAAGATCTACGGCGCTAAAGGTCTGGCTTACATCAAAGTCACCGAGCGTGCGAAAGGTCTGGAAGGGATCAACAGTCCGGTGGCTAAGTTCCTGAATGCTTCAATCGTAGAAGCGATTCTGGAACGTACCGGCGCACAAGACGGCGATATGATTTTCTTTGGTGCCGACAACAAGAAGGTGGTTGCTGATGCCCTGGGCGCACTGCGTCTGAAACTGGGTAAAGACCTGAACCTGACAGATGAATCCAAATGGGCGCCGCTGTGGGTCATCGATTTCCCAATGTTCGAAGACGACGGCGAAGGCGGCCTGACCGCGATGCACCATCCGTTTACCGCACCGAAAGATATGACTGCCGCAGAGCTGAAAGCTGCGCCGGAAGATGCGGTTGCCAACGCTTACGATATGGTTATCAACGGTTATGAAGTGGGTGGCGGTTCTGTACGTATCCACAACGGTGACATGCAGCAGACTGTATTCGGTATTCTGGGTATTAATGAGCAAGAACAGCGCGAGAAGTTCGGCTTCCTGCTGGATGCGCTGAAATACGGTACTCCGCCGCATGCGGGTCTGGCATTTGGTCTGGATCGTCTGACCATGCTGTTGACCGGTACCGACAACATTCGTGACGTTATTGCCTTCCCGAAAACGACGGCTGCCGCGTGTCTGATGACCGAAGCGCCAAGTTTTGCCAACGAAGCTGCGCTGGCGGAACTGAGCATCCAGGTTGTGAAGAAGGCAGAGAATAACTGATATGAAGTACAAACAGCCTGTCTCGGTGTTAGTCGTGATTTATGCAAAGGACACCGGGAGAGTGCTGATGTTACAGCGACGCGACGATCCTGATTTCTGGCAGTCGGTCACCGGCAGCCTTGAAGAAGGTGAAACCGCGTCGCAAGCCGCCATGCGCGAAGTAAAGGAAGAGGTCACCATTGATGTTGCCTGCGAGCAACTGACCTTAATTGACTGCCAGCGCACGGTGGAGTTCGAGATTTTTAGTCATTTACGTCATCGCTACGCACCGGGAATCGAACGAAATACGGAATCCTGGTTTTGCCTGACACTTCCCTCTGAACGAGAGATCGTGTTCACCGAACATCTGACCTATCGTTGGGTTGATGCAGCAGAGGCTGCACAGTTAACCAAGTCGTGGAGTAACCGGCAGGCGATTGAAGAATTTGTAATTAACGTCGCCTGAGAAGGCACGCTTTTTGGAGATATTATTTATGGCAGGTCATAGTAAATGGGCCAACACCAGACATCGTAAAGCAGCGCAGGATGCTAAGCGTGGCAAAATCTTCACCAAGATCATTCGTGAGCTGGTGACGGCGGCCAAACTTGGCGGCGGCGATCCGGATGCGAACCCGCGTCTGCGCGCAGCGGTTGATAAAGCACTGGCTAACAACATGACGCGTGACACCCTGAACCGTGCAATCGCGCGTGGCGTCGGCGGTGATGATGATGCGAACATGGAAACCATCATCTATGAAGGTTATGGTCCTGGCGGCACTGCGGTCATGATTGAATGCCTGTCTGATAACCGTAACCGTACCGTTGCGGAAGTGCGCCATGCGTTCACCAAAACCGGTGGCAACCTTGGCACCGACGGTTCCGTTGCTTACCTGTTCAGCAAAAAAGGCGTGATTTCCTTCGAGCAGGGTGACGAAGACACCATCATGGAAGCGGCGTTGGAAGCGGGTGCTGAAGACGTTGTAACCTTCGACGACGGTGCAATTGACGTTTACACCGCGTGGGAAGAGATGGGTAAAGTGCGTGATGCACTGGAAGCTGCAGGTCTGAAAGCAGACAGCGCTGAAGTGACGATGATCCCGTCAACCAAAGCGGATATGGATGCAGAAACTGCGCCGAAACTGATGCGTCTGATCGATATGCTGGAAGACTGCGACGACGTTCAGGAAGTTTATCATAACGGTGAGATCTCTGATGAGGTTGCCGCTACGTTAGAATGATGTGGTTAAGCCATAAACTAACAGGAGATGCGTGATGTCTATTATTCTCGGCATTGACCCGGGATCGCGCATCACCGGTTATGGCGTAATCCGTCAGGTTGGCAGACAGCTAACCTATCTCGGTAGTGGGTGTATTCGCACTAAAGTTGACGATCTGCCGTCTCGCCTGAAGCTGATTTATGCGGGCGTTTCGGAAATAATCACCCAGTTTCAGCCAGATTATTTCGCCATAGAGCAGGTCTTTATGGCGAAAAACGCTGACTCGGCGCTCAAGCTCGGGCAAGCGCGCGGAGTAGCGATTGTTGCTGCTGTAAACCAGGACCTTCCGGTGTTTGAATATGCTGCGCGGCAGGTGAAACAAACCGTCGTAGGGATAGGCAGTGCGGAGAAAAGTCAGGTACAGCACATGGTGCGCACGTTACTTAAACTCCCGGCAAACCCCCAGGCAGATGCTGCGGATGCGCTGGCTATTGCCATCACCCACTGCCACGTCAGCCAGAACGCCATGCAAATGAGCGATACCCGGCTGAATTTAGCGCGTGGTCGATTACGTTAGTGATAAATGAGGCTGGATATCTATCCAGCCTTTTTTTATGATAGCGCATTACCTTTTAGCCCTTAACGCAGGAGCGTCACGTGATTGGCAGACTCAGAGGCATCATTCTCGAAAAACAACCCCCGCTGGTACTGTTAGAAGTAGGCGGTGTAGGCTATGAAGTCCACATGCCGATGACCTGCTTCTATGAGCTGCCGGAGTCAGGAAAAGAAGCCATTGTTTTCACGCATTTTGTCGTACGTGAAGACGCACAGTTGCTGTACGGCTTTAATAACAAACAGGAACGTACACTGTTTAAAGAGTTAATAAAAACCAACGGCGTTGGACCCAAGCTGGCACTGGCTATTCTCTCGGGTATGTCTGCGCAGCAGTTCGTTAATGCCGTTGAACGCGAAGAGCTAGGCGCGCTGGTCAAACTACCGGGTATTGGTAAGAAAACCGCTGAACGCCTGATTGTCGAGATGAAGGACCGCTTTAAGGGTCTGCATGGCGATCTCTTCACGCCGGCAGCCGATCTGGTGCTGACGTCACCTGCCGGTCCGGAAACGGATGACGCTGAGCAGGAAGCGGTTGCTGCGCTCGTGGCGTTAGGCTATAAACCACAGGAAGCCAGTCGCATGGTGAGCAAAATTGCCCGCCCTGATGCCAGCAGTGAAACCCTGATTCGTGAAGCGCTCCGCGCTGCATTGTGAGGTAAAGGATGATTGAAGCAGATCGCCTGATTTCGGCTGCCAGCACCACGCCTGAAGACCTGGTGGATCGCGCGATCCGCCCCAAATTGCTGGAGGAGTATATCGGCCAGCCTCAGGTTCGCTCGCAAATGGAAATCTTTATCCAGGCAGCGAAACTGCGCGGCGATGCCCTCGATCACCTGCTGATCTTTGGGCCTCCCGGTCTCGGAAAAACGACACTTGCCAATATCGTTGCCAATGAAATGGGGGTAAACCTGCGTACCACTTCCGGCCCGGTACTGGAAAAAGCAGGCGATTTGGCAGCAATGCTCACCAACCTTGAACCTCACGATGTCCTGTTTATCGATGAAATTCATCGCTTATCGCCCGTTGTGGAAGAGGTTCTGTATCCGGCGATGGAAGATTATCAGCTGGATATCATGATTGGCGAAGGGCCGGCTGCGCGCTCTATTAAGATTGATTTGCCACCGTTTACGTTGATCGGCGCGACAACCCGTGCCGGGTCGTTAACGTCCCCATTGCGCGATCGTTTTGGTATTGTGCAGCGACTGGAGTTCTATCAGGTTGCGGACCTTCAGCACATTGTCGGGCGTAGCGCACGTTACATGGGGCTGGAAATGAGTGACGAAGGGGCGCTGGAAGTGGCTCGTCGTGCACGTGGCACCCCGCGTATAGCCAACCGCTTGCTACGTCGCGTGCGAGATTTTGCCGAAGTGAAGCATGACGGAACAATCTCAGCGGATATTGCTGCCCAGGCGCTGGATATGCTCAATGTTGACGCCGAAGGGTTCGACTACATGGACCGCAAACTGTTGCTGGCAGTGATCGATAAATTCTTTGGTGGACCAGTGGGGCTGGACAACCTGGCCGCTGCGATTGGGGAAGAACGCGAAACCATTGAGGACGTGCTGGAACCGTATTTGATTCAACAAGGGTTTCTGCAACGTACGCCGCGAGGACGCATGGCGACGGTTCGCGCGTGGAACCATTTCGGTATTACACCGCCTGCAATGCCCTGAGTCAGCGTTATGCGTTTATCCGACCTACAATTCTGTAGGCCGGATAAGATACATCAGCATCACTATTCGCTAATGCAGCGCACTCAGCTAGCCTGCTTCTTCATCATACTGAAGATAAACAGCAGCGCAGCGCACAGCACTACTGAAGGACCTGCTGGCGTATCATAGAAGGCTGAGAACGTTAACCCGCCTGTAACCGCTATTATTCCCACTCCAACAGCAACGCCTGCCATCTGCTCTGGCGTACGAGCGAAACGACGTGCGGTTGCTGCCGGGATTATCAGCAGTGAGGTAATAATCAGAGCCCCAACGAACTTCATCGCGACACCAATAGTTAACGCTGTCACCAGCATCAGCAGCAATTTAACGCGCTGCAGCTTCACGCCATCGACAAATGCGAGGTCCGGGCTGATGGTCATCGACAGTAAGTTGCGCCACTGCCAAAAAAGTATTGCCAGCACAATCACAACGCCAATGGCAATGGAGATCAAATCCTCCGGCGTAACAGCCAGCAAATCACCGAACAGATAAGCCATCAGATCCACGCGAATATTGGACATCAGGCTAACGACAACCAGACCCAGTGACAACGCACTGTGCGCCATAATGCCGAGTAAAGTATCGATCGCGAGGTGAGGGCGTTTCTCCAGCCACACCAGGCCAGCGGCCAGCATTAGCGTGACAGCAATGACGGCATAGAAAGGATTAACATCCAGCAGCAGGCCAAAGGCGACACCCAGCAGTGAGGCATGCGCCAGTGTATCGCCAAAATAGGACATACGACGCCAGACAACAAACGAGCCGAGCGGGCCGGCAGCGCAGGCCAGCATGATCCCGGCTAACCAACCGGGCAATAACAATTCAATCATGAGTGACCATTTCCCCGACGTAATACGATACGACCCTGTAAATCGTGGCGATGATTATGGTTGTGGCGGTATATTCCGAGTTGTTCGGCGCCGCGCTGCCCGAACATAGAGATGAATTCCGGATGCATAGAAACCACTTCCGGCGTGCCGGAGCAGCAAATGTGATGGTTCAGACACAGTACTTCATCTGTTTTTGCCATCACCAGATGCAGGTCATGAGAAACCATCAATACGGCACAGTCCAGTTCACGTCGCAGTTGATCAATAAGGTCGTACAAAGCGACCTGACCATTCACATCGACTCCTTGAGTCGGCTCATCAAGCACCAGTAACTGGGGTTTGTTTAGCAATGCGCGGGCCAGCAGAACACGCTGTGTTTCTCCGCCAGACAGCTTTTGCATCGGCGCATTCATCAGGTGTCCGGCCTGAACGCGTTTGAGAGCAGGAAGAATATCTGCTTTTTGCGTGTCTGGACGTAAGCGTAGAAAACGGCTTACCGTTAGTGGCAGCGTGGTGTCGAGGTATAGTTTTTGTGGCACATAGCCAATTCGCAACTGTCCGTTGCGCGTGATAACTCCTTCATCAGCCGCTACCAGCCCCAGGACAACGCGCACCAGCGTAGACTTCCCGGCGCCATTCGGGCCGAGGAGCGTTAAAATTTTACCGGGTCGAAGCTCAAGCGATACGTCAGAAAGGACGCGGCGTTGACCATAAGAGACCGAGACATTTTCCAGTGAAACCAAAGTCGTCATATCAATTTTAGTCTTGCAGAAGTTATAGAATGTTATAATATCACATTTCTCACATTCATTACGATGATTGGTCGCATTATGTTACATAAAAATACGCTTCTTTTCGCAGCATTATCCGCTGCTCTTTGGGGTAGTGCAACACAGGCTGCAAATGCCGCTGTGGTGGCCTCTCTCAAGCCACTAGGTTTCATCGCTTCAGCGATTGCTGATGGGGTAACAGACACCCAGGTTCTCCTGCCTGATGGCGCATCCGAACATGATTATTCATTACGTCCATCAGACGTAAAACGCTTACAGGGCGCGGACTTAGTTGTCTGGATTGGCCCAGAAATGGAAGCGTTTATGGAAAAATCCGTCAAGAATATTCCTAATGGAAAACAGGTAACGATTGCGCAGCTCTCCGACGTGAAACCGTTGCTCATGAAAGGGGCTGACGATGACGATGACGATCATGGGCACGGTGATGCACATGGTGAAAAAAGTGACGAACATCACCATCATGGTGATTACAACATGCATCTTTGGCTCTCCCCAGAGATAGCGCGGGCTTCAGCGGTTGCAATCCATGAAAAATTAGTGGAACTTATGCCGCAAAGTCGAGCCAAACTTGACGCCAACCTGAAGGATTTTGAGGCACAATTAGCCGCAACCGATAAGCAGGTAGGTAACGAGCTCGCGCCGCTCAAGGGTAAAGGTTATTTCGTTTTTCATGATGCTTACGGCTACTACGAAAAACACTACGGACTAACACCGCTTGGTCACTTTACCGTGAACCCTGAGATTCAGCCTGGTGCGCAGCGTTTACATGAAATAAGAACACAGTTGGTTGAGCAAAAAGCAACCTGCGTTTTTGCTGAGCCACAGTTCAGGCCAGCGGTCGTTGAAGCCGTTGCGAGAGGGACGTCCGTTCGAATGGGAACGTTGGATCCCCTCGGAACAAATATCAAACTGGGTAAAACAAGCTATTCAGCGTTTCTGAACCAATTAGCCAACCAGTATGCGAGCTGCCTGAAAGGAGATTAATGAGGAAGTGAATACGTGCAACAGATAGCCCGCTCTGTCGCTCTGGCATTTAATAATCTGCCCCGACCCCATCGCGTTATGCTGGGGTCGCTTACCGTTCTTACACTGGCCGTCGCCGTCTGGCGGCCTTATGTTTACCACCCCGAATCTGCACCAATTGTTAAAACCATCGAGCTGGAAAAAAGCGAGATCCGTTCTCTGTTGCCCGAGGCCAGCGAACCTATCGATCAGGCCGCTCAGGAAGATGAAGCAATTCCACAGGATGAGCTGGATGATAAAACCTCTGGCGAGGTTGGCGTTCATGAATATGTTGTTTCTACCGGTGATACGCTGAGCAGCATTCTGAATCAGTATGGCATTGATATGGGTGATATCAGCCAGCTTGCCGCTGCGGATAAAGAGTTGCGAAACCTGAAAATTGGTCAGCAGCTTTCCTGGACACTGAGTTCGGAAGGTGATTTACAGCGCTTGACCTGGGAAGTTTCTCGTCGTGAAACCCGCACTTACGATCGCACCGCGACGGGTTTCAAAATGAGCAGCGAAATGCAGCAGGGCGACTGGGTTAACAGCCGTATCAAAGGAACCGTGGGTGGGAGTTTTGTCGCCAGCGCAAGAGATGCCGGATTGACCAGTTCTGAAATCAGTGCGGTGATCAAGGCCATGCAGTGGCAGATGGACTTCCGTAAACTGAAAAAAGGCGATGAGTTCTCGGTTCTGATGTCTCGCGAAATGCTGGACGGGAAGCGTGAACAAAGTCAGTTGCTGGGCGTACGCTTACGCTCTGAAGGCAAAGATTATTACGCGATCCGCGCTGAAGACGGTAAATTCTATGACCGTAATGGTACGGGGCTTGCGAAAGGTTTTATGCGCTTCCCTACGGCGAAGCAATTCCGTATCTCATCGAACTTTAACCCGCGCCGCCTGAATCCGGTAACCGGACGCGTTGCACCGCATAAAGGTGTCGATTTTGCGATGCCGCAGGGGACGCCGGTACTGTCGGTGGGTGATGGTGAAGTGGTTGTCGCGAAACGCAGTGGTGCTGCTGGTTACTATGTAGCTATCCGTCATGGCCGTACCTATACCACCCGCTATATGCACCTGCGTAAGCTGTTGGTTAAGCCGGGGCAGAAAGTGAAACGTGGCGACCGTATTGCGCTTTCAGGCAACACCGGACGTTCAACCGGTCCACATCTGCACTACGAAGTATGGGTTAACCAGCAGGCCGTGAATCCGCTGACGGCAAAACTGCCGCGTACGGAAGGGTTGACCGGCTCGGATCGTACCGATTACCTGGCACAGGTGAAAGAGGTTCTGCCTCAACTGCGCTTCGATTAATAAACATACTGATGGAGCCGGTACGCAATGCGTGCCGGCTTTTTTTATTTTGTACGGGACACACTGCGCCGCTACACTATCAGCAGATTTACTTTTCGCGGCACCAGATACTGGAAGAGCATGGAAACGAAAAAAAAGAATATTGAGTACATTCCGGAGTTTCATAAATCATTTCGTCATCCGCGCTACTGGGGCGCCTGGCTGGGAGTGGCGGCGATAGCAGGGATTGCATTAACACCTGCGTCGTTTCGCGATCCTCTTCTGGCGAAGCTGGGGCGTCTTGTTGGTCGTCTGGGGAAAAGCTCCCGCCGCAGAGCGTTAATCAATTTATCTCTCTGCTTTCCTGAACGTAGTGAAGCCGAGCGCGAAGCCATTGTCGATGAGATGTTTGCGACCGCACCTCAGGCTATGGTCATGATGGCAGAGCTGGCGCTGCGTGGTCCGGAGAAAATTCAACATCGGGTAGACTGGCAAGGTCTGGATCTCATTGATGAGATGCGCCAGAACAACGAGAAGGTGATTTTTCTCGTTCCTCACGGTTGGGGCGTGGACATCCCGGCGATGCTGATGGCGTCTCAGGGGCAGAAAATGGCCGCGATGTTCCACAACCAGGGAAACCCGGTATTTGATTATGTCTGGAACACAGTACGCCGTCGTTTCGGCGGTCGTTTACATGCGCGTAATGATGGTATCAAACCCTTTATTCAGTCGGTTCGTCAGGGATACTGGGGATACTATTTGCCGGATCAGGATCATGGTCCCGAGCATAGCGAGTTTGTGGATTTCTTTGCCACCTATAAAGCAACATTGCCGGCGATTGGCCGCCTGATGAAGGTATGTCATGCTCGCGTAGTGCCGCTTTTCCCGGTGTATGACGGCAAAACGCACCGTCTGACGATTCAGGTACGTCCGCCCATGGACGACATTCTGACGGCGGATGACAACACCATTGCCAGACGGATGAATGAAGAGGTGGAGATTTTTGTCGCTCCGCACCTCGAACAGTATACCTGGATTTTAAAGTTGCTTAAGACCCGTAAACCTGGCGAAATTGAGCCGTACAAACGCAAAGATCTCTACCCTAAAAAGTAAAAAAAAGCCTCTCGTTAGAGAGGCTTTTTTACATACAACCGCGTCACTATTCTACAGTCAGAATACGCGTGGTGTTAGTGGAGCCTATGGTGCTCATGACATCGCCCTGCGTCACAATAACCAGGTCACCGGAGACCAGATAGCCTTTGTCGCGCAGCAGGTTAACTGCCTCACTGGCCGCAACTACGCCGTCAGTTTCGCTGTCAAAATGAACCGGCGTGACGCCACGGTACAGAGATGTCAGGTTCAGCGTACGCTCATGACGGGACATGGCGAAAATCGGCAGACCGGAACTGATACGCGAAGTCATCAGCGCAGTACGTCCTGATTCCGTCATGGCGATGATAGCGGTCACCCCTTTCAGGTGGTTAGCGGCATACATTGCGGACATGGCAATCGCTTCTTCAACGTTATCAAACTGTACGTCGAGGCGGTGTTTAGAGACATTAATACTTGGGATTTTTTCAGCACCCAGACATACGCGCGCCATTGCCGCGACGGTTTCAGCCGGGTACTGGCCTGCGGCTGTTTCTGCCGAAAGCATCACGGCGTCGGTGCCATCCAGCACGGCGTTAGCTACGTCCATGACTTCCGCACGGGTTGGCATCGGGTTGGTGATCATCGACTCCATCATCTGCGTAGCGGTAATGACCGCACGGTTCAACTGACGAGCACGACGAATCAACGCTTTCTGAATACCCACCAGTTCCGGGTCGCCAATCTCAACGCCCAGATCACCACGAGCAACCATGACCACGTCAGACGCAAGGATGATGTCATCCATCGCATTCTGGTCACAGACAGCTTCTGCACGTTCTACTTTTGCGACAATCTTCGCATCACAACCTGCATCGCGCGCCAGACGGCGGGCATAGTTAAGATCTTCGCCACAGCGTGGGAAGGAGACCGCCAGATAGTCGACGCTTATCTGTGCGGCAGTAATAATGTCGGCCTTGTCTTTGTCGGTCAGCGCTTCAGCAGAGAGGCCACCACCCAGTTTGTTGATGCCTTTGTTGTTGGAGAGCGGGCCGCCGACGGTGACTTCGGTAAAGACTTTCATGCCCTGAACTTCCAGTACTTTTAGCTGTACGCGACCATCGTCCAGCAGCAGGATATCGCCTGGCACGACGTCGGCTGGCAGTCCTTTATAATCAATACCAACTTTTTCCTTGTCGCCTTCACCTTTACCCAGGTTGGCGTCTAACAGGAACTTGTCGCCAACATTGAGAAATACTTTACCTTCTTTAAAGGTGGATACGCGGATTTTAGGCCCCTGCAGGTCACCCAAAATGGCTACATGGCGTCCCAGTTTTGCGGCTATTTCACGGACCTTATCCGCACGCATTTTGTGATCTTCTGGAGAGCCGTGTGAAAAGTTCATACGTACGACGTTCGCACCCGCAGCGATAATTTTTTCAAGGTTGTTATCGCGGTCAGTTGCCGGGCCTAACGTGGTAACGATTTTGGTTCTGCGAAGCCTTCTGGACATGTAATACTCCGTTGACTGAAACAACTAGGTGTTGCGTGAACATTGATCCGGCCGTTCTCAAAAATTAACGGTAAAAATGAACGACCCGGATGATAAAAGGGTAGAACATTGTTATTGCTTTTAGCGGTCATTACCCTTGATGAGTAATTCTTTATCAAAACGCGATTCCTTGAGCGCTTCCTTGACACGCTTCAAGTTATCTCTAAATTTTGCCCCTCGGCGCAAAGTAAATCCTGTAGCCAGCACATCTATCACGGTCAGTTGAGCAAGTCGAGAGACCATGGGCATATAAATGTCAGTATCTTCCGGTACGTCGAGGGTAATAGCTAACGTAGCTTCTCGCGCCAGAGGCGTTCCGGGAGAAGTCAATGCGATTACCATCGCATCGTTTTCCCGTGCCAGCTGAGCCAGCTCCACCAGGCTCTTTGTTCTTCCGGTATGGGAAATGAGCACAATGACATCATCATCGCTACAATTCATACAACTCATGCGTTGCAGAACTATGTCGTCTGAATAAATAACTGGAACGTTAAAACGGAAGAATTTATTCATGGCGTCGTGCGCCACGGCTGCTGATGAACCCAGCCCAAAAAAGGCAATTTTTTTCGCCTGGGTTAATAGATCGACTGCACGATTTACCGCCGAGTTATCCAGCGACTGACGAACATGATCCAGGCTAGCCATCGCCGATTCGAAGATTTTCCCCGTGTAGGATTCTACGCTGTCATCCTCGTCCACATTGCGATTAACATAAGGGGTACCATTTGCCAGACTTTGCGCCAGATGCAGTTTAAAATCAGGAAAACCACGCGTGTCCATACTGCGACAGAATCGATTGACGGTCGGTTCGCTGACATTGGCTTCCAGGGCCAGCGTGGCAATGCTTGAATGAATTGCCTGGTCGGGTGAAGTAAGAATAACGTCGGCGACTTTACGTTCTGACTTGCTCAGATGTTCCAGTTTTAACTGGATTTTTTCCAGCATATTCATGATGTAGGTGGACTCATGGGTCATGGGCAAAAACGATTTCAACGATACAGGAAATCGAGAGATAATTTTGGTAGATAGTACCCCTGCTAAGGAAGGAACGGGGCAAAATGGACAGAAAAGTTGTTGTTTTTTTTCATTACATGATCGGAGTCGGGTTTTCCTGGTTCTTTATGGCTACGAAAAAAAGCGACTTTTTTATCCATTTTGCTGCGGTAAACGCCAACAAAGCCGTTGTTTACGGTAACAGCACGGCTGGATAAGCGTTTACGGTTCACTGAATCACGTAAAAGCAGTACAGTGCACTGTAATAAAATTACAACCAGTGTCTGGCAAAAGCACCAGGCACTTAACTGAGGAGAATGACATGGCGGTAACGCAAACAGCCCAGGCATGTGACCTGGTCATTTTCGGTGCGAAGGGCGATCTTGCGCGACGGAAATTGCTGCCTTCCCTGTATCAACTGGAAAAGGCCGGTCAGATTAGCCCGGATACCCGCATTATAGGGGTAGGACGTGCCGACTGGGACAAAGCAGCCTATACCAAGGTTGTACGCGAAGCGCTCGAAACCTTCATGAAAGAAAAGATTGATGAAGGTTTGTGGGACACCCTCAGTGGTCGCCTGGAGTTTTGTAATCTGGACGTTAATGATACCGCGGCATTTAACCGTCTGGGCGAGATGCTGGATCAGAAAGCACGTACCACTATTAACTATTTTGCTATGCCGCCAAGCACCTTTGGCGCAATCTGCAAAGGTTTGGGCGAAGCAAAACTGAACGCTAAACCTGCTCGTGTGGTAATGGAAAAACCGTTGGGGACGTCGCTGGCGACCTCCCGCGAAATCAACGACCAGGTGGGCGAGTATTTCGAAGAGTGCCAGGTTTACCGTATCGACCACTATCTCGGCAAAGAGACGGTACTGAACCTGTTGGCACTGCGTTTTGCCAACTCCCTGTTTGTGAACAACTGGGATAACCGCACTATCGATCACGTAGAAATTACCGTGGCGGAAGAGGTGGGTATTGAAGGTCGTTGGGGTTATTTTGACCAGGCCGGTCAAATGCGCGATATGATCCAGAACCACCTGTTGCAGATCCTGTGCATGATCGCGATGTCGCCGCCGTCCGACCTGAGCGCTGACAGCATCCGTGACGAAAAAGTGAAGGTACTGAAATCATTGCGCCGTATTGATCGCTCGAACGTACGTGAAAAAACGGTTCGTGGCCAGTACACCACTGGATTTGCTCAGGGTAAAAAAGTTCCTGGGTATCTGGAAGAAGAAGGCGCGAACAAGAGCAGCAATACGGAAACCTTTGTTGCTATCCGCGTGGATATCGACAACTGGCGCTGGGCGGGTGTTCCATTCTACCTGCGTACCGGTAAGCGCCTGCCGACGAAATGCTCTGAAGTTGTTGTCTACTTCAAAACGCCTGAGCTGAATCTGTTTAAAGAATCCTGGCAGGATCTGCCGCAGAACAAACTGACAATCCGTTTGCAGCCTGATGAGGGTGTCGATATTCAGGTGCTTAACAAAGTGCCGGGCCTGGACCACAAGCATAATCTGCAGATCACCAAGCTGGATCTGAGTTATTCCGAAACCTTCAATCAAACGCATCTGGCCGATGCTTACGAACGTTTGCTGCTGGAAACCATGCGTGGTATTCAGGCGCTGTTTGTACGCCGTGATGAGGTAGAAGAAGCGTGGAAGTGGGTCGACTCCATCACCGAAGCCTGGGCGATGGATAACGACGCGCCGAAGCCATACCAGGCGGGGACCTGGGGACCGGTTGCCTCCGTGGCGATGATCACTCGTGACGGTCGTTCCTGGAATGAATTCGAATAAAATATCACCTAATCATTAGGTGTTATTTTACCGGTAACATGATCTAACACAGATTGTAGAATAATTTTTGCACTTTTAAGCCTCGCGTGGATTCACCCGCGAGGCTTTTTTTACTACACTGCCTGAAACGATTTTGCCCCTGAGCTACGGCTAGTAAGCGATTCAGCATAATTTAACTATCTTGAAACGCATTGTTAATCCGACCGCTCTGACAGATAAATTTTAGGAGCCTCTATGAATCCGAATTTGTTACGCGTAACACAACGTATCATCGAACGTTCTCGTGAGACACGTTCCGCCTACCTCTCGCGCATCGAACAGGCTAAAACGACAACTGTTCACCGTTCACAGTTGGCATGCGGAAATCTGGCGCACGGTTTTGCTGCCTGTCAGCCTGACGACAAAGCATCGCTGAAAAGCATGTTGCGTAACAATATCGCGATCATTACCTCCTATAACGACATGCTTTCCGCGCATCAGCCGTATGAACATTATCCGGCTATCATTCGCAAAGCACTGCATGAAGCCAATGCGGTAGGGCAGGTTGCCGGTGGTGTGCCTGCTATGTGTGATGGCGTGACCCAGGGGCAGGATGGGATGGAGCTTTCACTGCTAAGCCGCGAAGTGATTGCGATGTCTGCGGCGGTGGGTTTATCTCATAATATGTTCGACGGCGCATTGTTCCTCGGCGTGTGCGATAAAATTGTCCCGGGCCTGGCGATGGCGGCGTTGTCCTTTGGTCATCTGCCTTCTGTCTTTATCCCATCAGGTCCGATGGCGAGCGGTCTGGCGAACAAAGAAAAAGTGCGTATTCGTCAGCTGTATGCAGAAGGAAAAGTAGACCGTATGGCTCTGCTTGAATCCGAGGCTGCGTCTTATCACGCACCAGGAACCTGTACGTTCTACGGCACCGCTAATACCAACCAGATGGTCGTTGAGTTTATGGGGATGCAACTGCCAGGCTCCTCTTTCGTACATCCGGATGCTCCGTTACGTGAAGCGCTGACAGCCGCTGCTGCTCGTCAGGTAACGCGCCTGACCGGAAATGGCAACGAATGGATGCCGATCGGCAAAATGATCGATGAAAAAGTGGTGGTCAACGGGATCGTAGCGCTGCTGGCGACAGGGGGGTCTACCAACCATACGATGCATCTGGTAGCGATGGCGCGCGCGGCCGGAATTTTGATCAACTGGGATGACTTCTCCGATCTGTCCGATATCGTGCCGCTGATGGCACGCTTGTACCCGAATGGTCCGGCGGATATCAACCACTTCCAGGCTGCAGGTGGTGTACCGGTATTAATGCGTGAACTGCTTAATGCAGGTCTGCTGCACGAAGATGTTAACACCGTAGCCGGGTTTGGTTTATCTCGCTACACCCTTGAGCCATGGCTTAACAACGGTGAGCTGGACTGGCGTGAAGGTGCCACGAAGTCTCTCGACAGCAATGTGATCGCGACTTTCGATAAGCCGTTCTCGCATCACGGCGGTACTAAAGTGCTGAGTGGTAACCTGGGACGTGCGGTGATGAAGACATCAGCCGTGCCGGTAGAGAACCAGGTCATAGAGGCTCCGGCTATTGTCTTTGAAAGTCAGCATGATGTGTTACCTGCTTTTGATGCTGGTCTGTTGGACCGCGATTGCGTGGTGGTTGTGCGCCATCAGGGACCAAAAGCGAATGGAATGCCAGAATTACATAAACTCATGCCGCCACTTGGTGTATTATTGGACCGTTGTTTCAAAATCGCGTTAGTTACCGATGGACGGCTTTCAGGTGCTTCAGGTAAAGTGCCTTCAGCAATCCATGTAACCCCGGAAGCCTATGATGGCGGGCTGCTGGCTAAAGTGCGTGATGGCGACATCATTCGTGTGAATGGACAGACAGGTGAATTGACGCTGCTGGTGGATGAAGAGGAACTTGCCTCTCGTCAGCCTCATATTCCTGACCTCAGCGCTTCGCGTGTGGGAACAGGCCGTGAGATGTTCAGCGCGTTGCGCGAAAAGCTGTCCGGTGCGGAGCAGGGCGCAACCTGTATCACTTTTTAAACGACAAATTTTGTAATCAGGCGAGAGAAAACTCTGATGAAAAACTGGAAGACAAGTGCAGAAGCAATCCTGACCACTGGCCCGGTAGTACCGGTTATCGTGGTAAATAAACTGGAACACGCGGTGCCGATGGCGAAAGCGTTGGTTGCAGGGGGCGTGCGCGTTCTGGAAGTGACCTTACGTACCGCATGTGCGATGGATGCCATTCGCGCGATAGCTAAAGAAGTCCCGGACGCGATTGTCGGCGCAGGTACCGTTCTGAATCCACAGCAACTGGCGGAAGTAACTGAAGCGGGCGCGCAGTTTGCGATTAGCCCAGGTCTGACCGAGCCCCTGTTGAAAGCCGCAACTGAAGGAACTATTCCGTTGATCCCAGGTATCAGCACCGTTTCTGAACTGATGCTGGGTATGGACTATGGTTTGAAAGAGTTTAAATTCTTCCCGGCAGAAGCTAACGGCGGTACTAAAGCGTTGCAGGCGATTGCAGGTCCGTTCTCCCAGGTACGTTTCTGCCCGACCGGTGGTATCTCCCCGGCGAATTACCGTGACTACCTGGCGCTGAAAAGCGTACTGTGCATCGGTGGATCCTGGCTGGTTCCGGCAGACGCGCTGGAAGCGGGTGATTACGATCGCATCACTAAACTGGCTCGCGAAGCCGTAGAAGGCGCGAAGCAGTAAGATCTGTTGTGCCGGGCAGTGCTGCACTGACCCGGCCTGCGAATACTTTAAAATGGGCCATCGGGCCCGTTTTTTTTTATCCTTCTACATTCACCTGCGCGGCGGCGTTTTTCGCGCGTTCAACCGCCTCGTCAACGTTGTCTGCCGTCGCCAGTACGACGCCTAAGCGACGGGTTCCGTCGATTTCAGGTTTACCGAACAGACGGAGTTGCAACCCTGCACCAACGGCACTGTCAACGTTATCAAATGTGACATTCTGACTGGTAAGTTGTGGCAGGATAACGGCTGATGCAGATGGCCCATACTGGCGGATTGCGCCAACCGGAAGCCCGAGGAATGCGCGAACGTGCAGGGCAAACTCGGATAGATCCTGTGAAATCAATGTCACCATACCCGTATCATGTGGGCGAGGGGATACCTCGCTGAAAATCACCTCGTCACCGCACACAAACAGCTCTACGCCAAACAATCCGTAACCGCCCAACGCCAGTACCACTTTGCGAGCGATTTCCTGTGCACGTTCCAGCGCCAGTTCGCTCATTTTCTGGGGCTGCCAGGATTCACGATAGTCGCCATCTTCCTGACGATGGCCTACCGGCGCACAAAAGTGCACACCATCGACGGCGCTTACGGTCAACAGGGTGATTTCAAAGTCGAAATTAACCACACCTTCCACGATAACGCGTCCTGCGCCCGCTCGGCCACCCTGCTGGGCATAATCCCAGGCTCTGGCAAGCTGATCTGCTGAACGGATAAAACTCTGTCCTTTTCCGGAGGAACTCATCACCGGCTTCACGATGCAGGGGAATCCAATTTCGGCCACGGCTTCGCGAAAGCGAGTTTCGCTGTCAGCAAAGCGGAATGATGAGGTCGGTAAGGACAGTTCTTCCGCGGCGAGGCGACGGATACCTTCACGATTCATGGTCAGTTGGGTCGCGCGCGCGCAAGGCACGACGTTCAGACCTTCCTGCTCCAGCGCTACCAACGTACTCGTGGCAATGGCTTCAATCTCAGGAACGATATAGTGTGGTTTTTCGTGCGCGACAACCTGACGCAAAGCGTCACCATCCAGCATATTGATTACGTATGAGCGATGGGCAACGTGCATAGCTGGTGCGTCAGGGTAACGATCCACGGCAATGACTTCTACACCCAGGCGTTGGCATTCAATCGCGACTTCTTTACCCAGTTCACCTGATCCTAATAACATCACTCGCGTTGCTGCCGGACGCAGCGCTGTGCCTAATAACGTCATAAATTCATCCCCTGTTTTATCTGGGCGCAGTATATACGAAAACGTTTGCGTCTGTCTTTATTACCAGGTTGATTTCAAGGGTGAAAAAGAATACACTGTACATAAATACAGGTGATTTATGAGGCTGCAAAAATGGCGGTTGAAGTTAAATACGTAGTCATTCGGGAAGGTGAGGAAAAAATGTCGTTTACCAGCAAAAAGGAAGCCGATGCCTATGACAAAATGCTTGATACAGCAGATCTGCTCGATACGTGGCTGGAGCAGTCACCGGTCGCGCTGGAAGATGAGCAGCGTGAAGCGCTTTCCCTGTGGTTGGCTGAGCAAAAAGATGTGCTGAGCGCGATCCTGAAAAACGGCAAACTGCCATCCCCACAGGTGGTCGATAACGATGCTTCTGCTGAGGATGATACACAGGCTGCCTGATCCGACTTGCGCTCCTGAGGTTTTGTACCATGCTTTTCCCTGAATCATTGTGCTGTACCCAACTGATTTCACGTTGCATTAATAGCGACTGAAAGACGAAGGGGATAAAGGAGAAAAGAATGAATAAAACAAGAGCGTTGTTGAGCCTGCTGCTGTTATCTGCCAGCGTGTCAGTTTTTGCGGCTAATACGGAGAGTAAATCAGTCAATTTTCCAAACTGTGAAGGTTTGAAAGCTGACGGTATCGCGGCAAGTGTGAAACGCGACTACCTGCAAAACCGTATTGTACGTTGGGCCGACGATCAAAAAAGGCTCGGGCAACTTGATCCTGTTGCCTGGGTGAACCCGCAGGATATTGTTGGTAAAGACGGACAATGGACGGTACCTCTTACCGTTCGTGGGAAAAGCAGCGATATTCAATATCAGGTTAAGCTTGATTGTAAAGCCGGCACGGCGGAGTACCTGCAACGTCAGTAGCTGAATTTGCACATCTTTTGATGACCTGAACACTTCCTGACATCCCCTCGGGTACGCTTTGATGATTATTCGTCTGTACTTGAGGGGCAAAATGGCTAACTGGCTGAATCAACTTCAATCTCTTCTTGGGCAAAAAGGATCATCCGGTTCATCTTCCGGTGAACAAGGACTGAGCAAACTGCTGGTTCCCGGTGCATTAGGCGGTCTGGCAGGATTACTGGTCGCCAACAAATCCTCACGCAAATTACTCACTAAATACGGTACCAGCGCACTGTTGGTTGGTGGCGGTGCGATCGCCGGTAGCGTTTTATGGAATAAATACAAAGATAAAGTCCGCGCAGCGCACCAGGATGAACCTCAGTTTGGCACGCAGAGTACACCGCTGGATGAACGTACTGAACGTCTGATCCTGGCGCTGGTATTTGCGGCTAAAAGCGATGGTCATATTGATGCTAAAGAGCGAGCCGCTATCGAACAACAGCTGCGTGACGCGGGAGTGGAAGAGCAAGGGCGTGTTCTGATTGAGCGGGCCATTGAACAACCGCTTGATCCTCAACGCCTCGCTCAAGGGATCCGCAACGAAGAAGAGGCGCTGGAAATTTACTTCCTGAGCTGTGCAGCTATTGATATCGACCACTTTATGGAGCGCAGTTATCTGAATGCGCTGGGTGATGCACTGAAGATCCCACAGGATGTTCGTGAGGGTATCGAGCAGGATCTCAAACAGCAAAAACAGGCGTTGCCGGGTTAAATAGTTACGCTTGAGGAGCACGTTTCGCTTGCATCATTGCTGACTTTTGCCACCCTTATAGGATGTTTAAGCAGAAGAACAATGACATGCTACCAAAAGCTCCTCGTATTCCACATGCCATGACGCAGCATGGCGATACTCGTGTTGATAATTATTACTGGTTGCGAGATGACACCCGCTCGCAGCCAGAAGTGCTGGACTATCTGCAACAAGAAAATGCATATGGCCGCCAGGTTATGGCTTCCCAGCAGGCATTGCAGGATCGTGTGCTGAAAGAAATTATCGACCGTATTCCCCCTCAGGATGTTTCCGCTCCTTATGTGAAAAATGGTTATCGCTACCGGCATATTTATGAACCGGGATGTGAATATGCCATTTATCAGCGCCAGTCTGCTCTCAATGAAGAGTGGGATGAATGGGATACCTTGCTGGATGGTAACCAGCGTGCAGCCCACAGCGAATTCTATACGCTGGGAGGACTCGCAATATCACCCGATAATACCGTTATGGCTCTGGCGGAGGATTACCTGTCTCGTCGGCAATATGGCATTCGTTTTCGCAATCTACAAACCGGGAACTGGTATCCGGAAGTACTGGATAATGTTGAGCCGGAATTGGTCTGGGCGAACGATTCGCAGACCTTTTATTATGTTCGCAAACATGAAACAACATTATTACCGTATCAGGTATGGCGGCATACCGTTGGCTCACCATCCATTCATGATCAACTGGTGTATGAAGAAGCTGACGATATGTTTTATGTCAGTCTGCACAAAACCACCTCGCAGCATTATGTTGTTATCCATGTCGCCAGCGCGACAACCAGCGAAGTATTGTTGCTTGATGCGGAGCTGGCCGATGCCGAGCCGCTGGTTTTTTTGCCACGGCGTAAAGACCATGAGTACAGCCTTGATCACTATCAGCACGCGTTTTATCTGCGATCTAACCGTCAGGGGAAAAACTTTGGTTTGTATCGCACCCGCGTGCGTGATGAACAGGCCTGGGAAGTGCTGATCCCGCCGCGTGATAGCGTCATGCTGGAAGGATTTACGCTGTTTACCGACTGGCTGGTGGTGGAGGAGCGTCAGCGTGGTTTAACCAGTTTACGACAAATCAACCGCAAAACGCGTGAAGTGGTCGGGATTGCTTTCGACGATCCGGCTTACGTAACGTGGCTGGCGTACAATCCCGAGCCGGAGACATCGCGCTTGCGTTATGGCTATTCATCCATGACGACGCCGGACACCCTGTTTGAACTGGATATGGACACCGGAGAGCGACGTGTACTCAAACAGACGAATGTCCCCGGATTCGACGCGGCCGATTACCGCAGTGAGCATGTGTGGATCACCGCGCGCGATGGTACGGAGGTTCCTGTCTCGCTGGTTTACCATCAAAAGCATTTTCGCAAAGGGAAAAATCCCTTACTGGTTTATGGTTATGGCTCTTATGGCGCTAGCATGGATGCAGATTTCAGCAGCAGTCGCCTGAGTCTGCTGGATCGGGGGTTTGTTTATGCCATCGCCCATGTGCGGGGCGGCGGTGAACTGGGACAGCAGTGGTACGAAGATGGTAAGTTTCTGCAAAAGAAAAATACCTTTAATGATTATCTCGATGTTTGCGAGGCACTATTAAAACTGGGTTACGGTGCACCTTCACTGTGTTATGGCATGGGGGGAAGCGCTGGTGGGATGCTAATGGGGGTTGCAATTAACGAACGCCCGCAGCTGTTTCATGGTGTTATTGCACAGGTACCGTTCGTCGATGTCGTGACCACGATGCTGGATGAGTCAATTCCACTGACCACCGGGGAATTTGAAGAGTGGGGTAATCCGCAGGACGCGGAGTACTATGCCTACATGAAAAGCTACAGCCCGTACGATAATGTCACCGCGCAAGCTTATCCACATCTGTTGGTCACCACCGGGCTACATGATTCTCAGGTGCAATACTGGGAACCGGCAAAGTGGGTAGCGAAACTGCGGGAGCTGAAAACGGATGACCACCTGCTGCTACTGTGTACGGATATGGACTCCGGGCACGGGGGCAAATCTGGTCGCTTTAAATCGTATGAAGGCGTGGCCCTTGAGTTCGCTTTTTTGATAGGACTGGCGCAAGGGACACTACCCGGGCAGGCAACAACTCAGGCGTTATCGAGATAGTGCTTAAGCGTTAGTCGTAGTTCCGGACTCATACTGTCAAGGTTATTAAACAACCAGCGCAAGTAGCCCGGATCGCGTTCAGCCACTTCTGATACCGCTTTGCCGCGGTATTTGCCAAAGGTAAATGTGGTCAACAGTGCCGGGCGACCGGTGATGTCGGCCATTTGCTCTGCTGACCAACCCGACGTGTTTATGATGTCGATCAGCAATGCCGCAGTGATGTAGCAATCGTAAAGGGCACGGTGATGATGCAGACCGGAAGGCGTCTGTACATTCAGTTTGCGGGATTTATAGAGTGCCATATTGCTGTATTTAATTCCCGGCCACAGACGGCGGGAAAGCTTCATGGTGCAAATCCACTCTCCGGGCATGTCTGGCAATACACGACGGTCAAAACTCGCATTGTGCGCTACGTACCACTCGCTGCCGTAATAATGCGGGATGACGTCTTCAATCCAGGGTTTATCCGCCACCATGGATTCGGTAATACGGTGAATTGCCATCGCCTGAGGACTAATGGGACGGTCAGGGCGCACCAGGTGGCTCATTGGATTGACAATCTGTCCGTCTACTACATCGACAGAAGCAATCTCAACAATGCCTCCCTGCAGGCCACAGGTTTCTGTATCTATTATGCGCAACATGCCAAGCTCCTGACCAAAACGACTAGCGTAATGGAATGATATCACCTTGCCAACCCTGAGAGGTGCGTTGACCGGTTAAGAGCAGTGAACCGCGGTCGGCGCGCACAATCAAACGACCGCGCTCATCCCATAAAGCGCTGCTGCCGCGCGCATTGGCCATCAGCACTGCAATGGCGAATTTATGCGAAAAACTTTGCAGTCGCGAGGTGGAGGAGAGAAGCTCAGGTTCGCTGATACACTGGCTGGTGGTGAACAGCGAAAACTCAGGGTCAATATCAATGCCTTCCGGCTGAGTATCGACAACGCTTATGGTATTTCGCTGTCTGGCAATACAGGCTCCATGGCTCTGATGAAATGTTAACGGTGATGCCAGTCCGGGTGAAAAAAGGGCAATGCCCTTCACAAACTGGTTGCTATGTTCAACCGGTAACCCCGCAATAATGGTCATGCGATAACTCGCAGCGGCATGGGCCAGAGGTTGCAGGAGAGCCTCATCAGGAGGTGCCGGAAGAAAATCATCCCCATCGACGCATCCCAACAGCGAAAGGGAGGGGAAAACCAGCAATTCACACTGACATTTGGCAGCTGCTCTGATGAATTGCAGGTGATGCGCGACATGTTCTGTTAACGTTGTCTGTAGAGGTTCGTACTGTGCTGCGGCAATTTTCCAGTGTGACATAATGACTTCCTTTTCATAGTGTCTACAATCATCCTTAAATTATAGATTAAGAATGTGCTTATACTTTAGCAGCCACCATGTAAGGAATTGTAACGTAATATAAGGTTTATTTAACTTTCGGCTCGTAAGGTAAACGTGAGAGGGAAACCGATGCCAAACGGTGTGCGATCAGCCGCTCGCGAAACCAGTCGCGTAGATGTTCAGGTTGCTCGCGCTCGACGACTTCTGCAACGACAGGCATGTTATAGCGCTCTTTGAATGCGACACCTGCCGCGGCCAGATCAACATTGACCTTATCCATCTCATCTTGTTCAAGTTTAGCCAGGTTGATGTTCATGGGCTTCTCCTTATCTCTATTCATTGGCGCGCAAAAGTTACTAAGAGAGTGCATTAATGGCAAGCCAGAAATGATGATTCTCGACTCGATCATTGTAGAAGGTTATTCTCTACAAATTAGACATAACAAAAAGGAATAGTTGATATGGTTTCTACTGCATCTTTACTTCGCTATGCCCTCATCGCACTGACTTCCGCTCTGGCAACTCCCGCAGCGCTGGCTCATGCGCATTTGACAACGCAAAGTCCTGAGGCGGATGCGCAGATCATAGCCTCTCCCCAGGCGTTGACTCTTAATTTTTCTGAAGGCGTTGAGCCTGCGTTCAGTGGCGCAACGCTTACAGGCCCAAAACAGACACAGATCAAAACCGGCAAGCCGACGCGCAATGAACAAGATAAGACGCAACTGATCATTCCGCTCGCTCAGTCACTGGATGCCGGGAAATATACGGTTGACTGGCATGTTGTATCAGTGGATGGTCACAAGACGAAAGGGCAATATACCTTTAGCGTGAAATAAACCATGCTGGCACTTACCTGGGTCGCTCTGCGTTTTATCCATTTCACCACTTTAATGCTGGTATTTGGCTGTGCGCTTTACAGTGCATGGCTGGCTCCTGTCTCAGTCCGTCGCTTGATGATGCGCCGCTTTTTGCGTTTGCAACGGCATGCCGCGACATGGAGTTTTATTAGCGCAACGCTGATGTTGGCGATCCAGGGTGGATTAATGGGATCGGGCTGGCAGGATGTTATCTCTGTAGAAATATGGGGAGCGGTTCTGCAAACGCAGTTTGGTGGCGTGTGGTTATGGCAGATTATTCTCGCGCTGGTCACGCTGGTGGTAACTATCATTGTGCCGCACAGCATGTCACGGTTGTTGCTGATTATGACAATTGCCCAGTTTATCCTATTGGCTGGTGTCGGACATGCAACCCTACATGACGGCGTCGTGCGGGCTATACAGCAGCTTAATCATGCGTTACATCTGATATGCGCTGCAGCCTGGTTTGGCGGCCTGCTGCCAGTTATTTACTGTATGAGGATGGCTAAGGGCCGTTGGCGACAGCAGGCTATTAGCACTATGATGCGATTTTCCCGCTACGGGCATCTTTTTGTTATCGGCGTATTGCTTACCGGCATGGCGAATGTGTTGTTTATTGTCGGTTTGTCAGTCCCCTGGCACGCAGCGTATGGGCAATTGCTTTTGTTAAAATGTGCCCTGGTCGCGCTAATGGTGGCGATTGCACTCGTGAATCGGTATGTTCTCGTACCACGCATGCAGCAAGATAACCGCTGTATGACTCTCTACTTTATCTGGATGACGAAGCTTGAATGGGGAATAGGGGCTGTCGTGCTGGCGATTGTCAGCCTGTTTGCAACTCTTGAACCTTTCTGATGGACTGGCAAACGTATGAAAAAAATAGTTATCTCTTTATTACTCCTGACAAGTTCAGGAGCTGCACTGGCTGCACCACAGGTCATTACCGTCAGCCGTTTTGAGGTTGGTAAAGATAAGTGGGCGTTTAATCGTGAAGAGGTGATGTTGACCTGTCGGCCTGGCAACGCACTGTATGTCATTAATCCCAGCACGTTGGTGCAATACCCACTGAATGATATTGCCAGAGAGCAGGTTGAAAACGGTAAAACGACGGCAAAACCGATCGACATTATTCAGATTGATGATCCGGCAAAACAAGGCGAAAAAATGAGCCTTGCGCCGTTTATCGAACGTGCAGAAAAGCTCTGTTAGTTGTCAGATATACCTCTCTGATTTCCAATAAAAAACCGCAAGGATCTCTCAGGAGAACTTGCGGTTTTTGCGTTGTTGCGGGTGACAATCGTCCTTTTTTTCAGGCCACTTTAGTCACGGACTGGAAAACCTGGCGCTGTCATCTATTCTTAAATGGCAGGGTAACTTAGCCTGCATTAATGCCAACTTTTAGCGCACGGCTCTCTCCCAAGAGCCATTTCCCTGGACCGAATACAGGAATCGTATTCGGTCTCTTTTTATGAGCTTATTTTCGTTGGGTTTTCTCGGTGCTTTCACGAAACCCCACGAAAATTACTCGAAATTTCCATATCCTGTCTAAACCATAACATATTCTGCACCGCGTGCGTCCAGGTATTTTTTGGTCATTGTTAAATTTTTATGCCCCAGCAGTCTCTGTGCGAAATCCTCTCCACGCTCCCTTTCACACAGTCTGCTCGCCAAGCTCCTGATCTCATGGAAAGGAGGAGGGTTGGGGCCAAACTTTAACTCTGTAGAATCCCTGATATCGCTGAATCTGAACAACGATACGTCCTCTCTTCTTTGCCCGGTGACAAGTGCCAGACCACATGCATTTGCAGCCCATTCGGAATGGGCGGTTGCGGCATCCCTTATTATCTCGAACTGCTCAAGCAAAAGACGCTCACGCTTCACTTTGGGCGTCGGCGTTCTTGTCGGCTCTGCCGGATTCCTTTCAATGTAGTTATTGACCACGATGGCCTGAGAAATAGCGTCTTTCCTGTCGATCTTTTGGGACGAAGATTCGTTTTGCTCGGATCCACACAGATGGCATCAGGCTGAACCTTATATTCTTTACCGTGAAGTTCCGGAGCGTGATGAATGGCCAGCTTGATGTCGCATGCCTGACGCGCTAACGGGGATTGCTGATTGCCTCGGTTAATCAGTCGCATTACATCTCCTCAAGGGGAAGGCGAACCATTCCAGCTCAGTTAGCCCACATATTACCGGTTTCATATCTGCCAGGAGGATGCTGAACTGATCGTTCAGTTCGCCACCCTGTGACTTTTCGCCGTTACAAGAACTCGCTCAACTTCCCCAAACCGTTCTGCTGCATCCGGTTCGTTCGGAGTAGGCAGGGAGTTGATCTCGGCTTCTACCTTGTTATGTGCATCCACCAGGCAATAGCGCTTAACTGCTTTGTTCTTCAATTCGGTGAACAAGGCTGAACCCAGCGTAACCTTCGCGCTTTCGATATCAGTTCGGAGTGCTTTGGCGCTGCCAACATCCTGCACAGTATCGATACGTACGCGGAAATTATCTGCCAGAGAGTCGATGTTTACTGATTTACAAAGGCGGCATGCCGGAAAAAGCGCCCGCTCTGATGAATGGAGACGTCGCCGCAAGGACGGTTTTGCGATAGCAATTGTTGAACGAAATCAGATTGCGGCGATCCAGTCAGATAATCAGTATTTCCGCGACAATCCCTATTGATGGCGTTGAATGAATCTTATCAGGGCCTCGTTGAACCTCTCCGGTTCTTCAAGTTGCGGCGTGTGGCCGCTTTTCTCAAAAATTTCGATCTCAATGTCTCTGAAATAGCCTTGATACTCTTTCCACGATTCGATTGGTGGATTGATATAGTCGTGACGACCAAGGGCCAAGAAAACGGGCGCGCTGATCGCTGCTGCAACACATTTCATATCGAAGTCGGGAAACACCTTTCCCCAGAGCAAGTCAAATCCGACATCGTGCGTGATAACATCACGCCAGAGTGGAGCCGCGTCAAAAAATGGGTCTAACCAAGACCGGGGACCGGTTCGGAGGAGAAGATATTTGAATTGCTCCTGCGGGTGCTTTTTTGCATCCGATGAAAGCAGGGATATTTCTTTATCGTATATTTCCTGACGGAGCTTAGACGCTTCTGTCTTGAATCTTTGTTCCGATTTATCATTGAGATCGGCGCTCAAATTGGGTGGAGTGCTAATGAGTATTACATGTGATACCCGGCTAGGATACAGACGCGCGTATTCCAGTGCCATGAATCCGTTTCCAGAGTGCCCGATGATCGTCATTCTATCAACGCCAAGGGCAACACGAGACAATTCAATATCACTAACGACCTTATCTAAGGAGAAATCATCCTCTTGAACGGGTTTGCTTGCCGGAGCATAGGCTCGATGATCGATAAAGTATAGGCAAAAACGCTTTGCAAGGTCAGTCGAGAAAGTGCGGGAATAATACAGGTTGCTACCAACAATGATTGCCGCAGCCCCTGAGCCAATGACCTTATATCCAAGCTGAAATTTATCTGACTGAATTGTTCCGACCGTCACTTCCAACTCCTGGCTTGTTGTTCGTGAAGCTTTATTCGGTCTCTTTTTATCAGACTTTGATTTCAAACAATTAAGGTTCTATGCCCGAAATCTGTCCGAATTCTGATTTTTGCTGTTCATTCGTTATACCACACGTTTTTTAACAATCACAATTCATTTGCGCAGAAAATTAGATCAGCAAATAGTGCTCGGATGAGGAATAAGGGGTACAGGGACAGCTGTGCCATGGCAGGTATGAAGCATAATTTTTAATATCACGCTAACCGTGAAGCTCTCCCCGGTTTTAGCGCACAGTAGCTCGAAAACAGCCGAATTTCCATGTTCTTTCGAAACCGCAACATATGTATACAGAAAGAAGCTGCAGCAAGAAAAGATCATGTAAGGTGAAGATATAGTAGAATCTTTCTTTGTCTTGTTTAAAAAATGAATGGTTATGAATACTTATATCTATCTTGGTGCGGCTATTCTGGCTGAAGTGACCGGGACAACGTTAATGAAGTTTACCGATGGGTTCACTCGGCTATGGCCTTCTGTTGGTACGATTGTGTGTTACTGTGCTTCATTCTGGCTGCTTTCCCAGACGCTGGCGCATATACCTACAGGAATTGCATATGCTATCTGGTCTGGTGTGGGTATTGTGCTGATCAGTCTTCTTGCCTGGGTTATACATGGGCAACGACTGGATTTGCCCGCTATTATCGGAATGGCACTAATTTGTGCAGGTGTTCTCATTATTAATTTGTTATCGCGAAGCGCAGTACATTAAATAAAATAGCCCAATGGGATAGGCTCTAAGATCACCGCATGAACGGGGTGTGGGGTAATTCCTCCTCTCACTTGATACGCTTAGCAGGTTGCCGAAGCCTGAACAACTTCGGTGACGTCTGCGTATTGAGAGAACTGGCTATCAGGATGTATTTTCACAGTCGCAGGTGCAAAATGCACCTGCGATTTTTTACATTCTGCCGTTTCCATTAAGGGTCCCAGACCAAGGGCCCAAAGCATTATATGAGGGGTTTATTGTTCTCGATATCTTCAATATATAAAAGTGAATTATCAAAAGAATAATAACAACGTTTATTATCATTGACATCGGTTACCCAGCGAAAAACACCAGCACTGGCAAGTGTGATGCAGTACTCCCGAAATGTTGACTTCCCGGAGATATGAATCCGTGCCGCTTCTTTTATAAGTTCGACGTTCTTAATCGTACTGATTTTTAATAAGCTTCTGTATCCTCTTATTAACAAAACGTCGTCATTATGCGTGACGATCCTGATGTTATCTGTAGCCAGATAGTAGATATAATGCGCAATGTTGTGTCGCTTCAATTCAGAATAAAACCAGGAAAAATTTAACTCCTTTCTCACTTGCTCGAACATCTGTTGGAGAATGGCAACCTGATCCATCAGGAAAGTAACCTCTTGTTAGTTGTGAGGGCGCGTAGTGTGCATGATTAGCTTAGTCTATTCAATCTGATCAGACCAGTGCCCGTTTGTAAGCCCATTCAGCCTGCAGACTCCTGCTTGATGAATGTTATCATCATGATGATGACATTGCGTATATATCTCGGTCATTGCGAAACGGAGCTGGGGAGTAAAAAAGTAACTTCTCGAACGTATAGTGTAAGTTGACTGTAAATATGTTTTTTAATCTCTCATTAATTAATGATGTGGAGGTTTTTAAACAAAATAATAACCGTCTCGTTAATTTGTTCAGATTTCTTTTACTATACTCTAACTACGTCGATTATTCTGGGGAATAAATACGATTTTCCCTGGCTGGAGAAGATAATCCAAATACCCGGATGGTGACGGACATTTAGAGCCAGATAATCTGGACATTGTCAGAGATTTTCTGAACAAATTCGTACAGGCTAACTGCATGAAGGCGTTGAAAGGGAAGGCTCATGTAAGTATCGCGCATGGTTTTCCTACATGTGTAGATAATTTTCTGTGCAGGAGGTCAAATGGGGCTGCCTGGTAATATCTACCAGAGAGTGGAAGGTACACGCTGGCGTCATGTCTGGGTCGTCGGGGATATCCACGGCTGTTTCTCCATGCTGGTGGATAAATTGCGCCAGTGCCGTTTTGACCCGTGGCAGGATCTGTTGGTGTCTGTCGGGGATGTTATTGACCGTGGGCCAGACAGCCTCCGCTGCCTGAAATTACTGCGTAAAACCTGGGTTGTGGCGGTCAGAGGCAATCACGAGCAGATGGCACTGGATGCGCTGGCGACGGGCGAGCAGCTGCTGTGGTTGCTGAATGGGGGATCCTGGTTTACCCGTGCGCCACAACCGAGCGCGCGAATCGCACTTGAATTCTGTCAACAATTACCCTGGATTCTGGAACTTCACTGTCAGACCGGTATACATGTTATTGCCCATGCTGATTACCCTGATGAGAATTATCAGTGGCAGAAAGATGTTGATTTACAAGGTGTTATTTGGGGTCGCGAAAGGTTGATGAGCAAACGCGGGGGGATACGTGGGGCGGATCATTTTTGGTTTGGCCATACGCCGCTACGCCATCGGCTGGATATCGATAACCTGCACTATATTGATACCGGCGCGGTGTTTGGCGGTGAGCTTACGCTGGTGCAGTTACAATAATCAAAAATCGCTGTATTCCTGCGCCGGGCGCCAGAAACTGTCGATATAGCCATCCGCAGGTAGACATCCTCCGTTGCGAATACGCTGATCGTCCATCGAAATAAGGCACTGCTGTTCCGTATTGTAGACATCGACCACGATATCTTCACAACCGCCATCCAGGTAGCAAACAAAAAGAACCAGCGTGAACATTACATCCTCAAATTGTACTGCCGTACCGATAGTGTAGAAGAGGTTGAAGCGAGGGGGAAATTAAGAAAAGAAATAACCCGCCTGGCGACGGGTTCTTTTTGAATCAGGCAAAACGCATGATCCAGGCATCTGACTTACGATCGTAGTGCTGACGGAATAGAACAGAATGTTCCCCATTAAGGAGTGCCGGGATGCTGGTATCGGCGTCCCAGGCATCCAGTTGCATGCATAAATCCGGATCGGATTTGCACGGAATGGTTAACGTTCGGTCTCCCGGCGATTCGCCATGTAACTCGGCGTCGTCGATTTCAAAAGCGCCAATGCGCACACTGGTTTTCATCATCGTGCTCTCCGTTGATTTGCTGGTTGTGGTACGACCAGTTGGGTCGTCCATTTTTCAGCGTAGTCAACGTCAGCAAAAGCGCCAGTAAAAATGTGCGTTATCCTGTAAAGAGTTTGCCATCCCGGACAAGATCGCGCGGATAACTGTTCTTTAATCGCGAACCAATACGCTTCGCCAGACCAATTGGCTGCTGCTGGAATGTGACCAGCACGTCGTCGGTGGCCGGTGAGGTTTGCGGATAGACATCTCTGCCGCGATACCACTCTTCCGCTTCCTCAAGGGTCAGTTCGAACGCATTATTGTGATTCGGATTAGCAAGGGCGATCACTGCCTCATGCTGCCAGCGGTATCCTTTATTATGGGTTTCAGCCAGCTTGATCCCGAGGCGGGAAAAACGGACCCTACCGATCAGCGCTTCAATTTCTACGGGGAATAGCCAGAGCTCTTTATCACGTTGCCAGAGACGCAGATTATTATCCCATTGTATTGCACAGGCATTCGCCGCGGCGGTGATTTGCGCAGTTTCACGTCCTTTCAGCGGACTGAATGGAAAGTTTCCAACCTTGTATTTTGGGGCTGGCAGGGCGTGAATCGCGGCGGTTTTGCGCAAACGCGCGACAAAGAACCCTTCACAGTCGTAAATTTGCGGGAATACATGTAGAAATCCCTCCGGCGTGAGGGCGCGTTCGGCTCCAGGAAATAAGTCACCCAATGGAAGAAACTCGACGGCATCTGGATAAGTTTCTATCAGCCACTGCATGATGGATTCGTTTTCTTCACGGTTTAAGGTGCACGTTGAATAAACCAGCGTGCCACCGGGACGTAAGGCGTGAAATGCGCTGTCGAGCAGTTCGCGCTGCGTGGCGGCAATCTCAAGATTACTTTCAACGGACCAGTTTTTCAGCGCATCGGGATCTTTACGCACCACGCCTTCGCCGGAACACGGAGCATCCAGTAAAATCGCATCAAAAGTTTCCGGAAGAGCAGCGCCAAACACGCGCCCGTCAAAGTGGGTTAAGGCGACGTTACTGATCCCGCAGCGGCTGATATTGGCATGCAGCACTTTAACGCGACTGGCGGAAAACTCATTCGCCAGGATTGCGCCCTTGTTATTCATTTTTGCCGCTATTTGTGTGGTTTTAGAGCCAGGAGCTGCTGCGACATCCATCACACGATCCGGCATATTACCTTCGGCAAACAGCGCGGCAACCGGCAGCATTGAGCTGGCTTCCTGAATATAAAAAAGACCGCTTAAATGCTCAGCGGTGCTGCCCAGCGGCACTGACTCTTCATCACCACGTTCGATCCAGAAACCTTCCTCACACCAGGGAACTGGCGTGAGCGACCAGCCGTAAGGTGCAGTTAGGTCGAGAAAATCGGCAACGGAGATTTTTAGTGTATTCACGCGAATGCTGCGGCGTAACGGACGCTGGCAGGCGGCAAGAAAGTCATCGAAAGAGAGCGTGGAAGGCATTGCTTCACGCATTTGAGTCAGAAAGGCGTCTGGAAAATAAGCCACTTGGTCGCACCGGCAAAAAAACAGGTGCGCAGTTTAGCATATACCCTGAATATTTCGAGTTGCAGGACAACAACGCTTGCGCTGGCCGCTAAGGGTCGAGGCCACAGGCCAGTAACGCGGTAAGCGAGTGAAACCAACTCACCTGCAACTTGAAGTATGAAAGGTATAAACGCTCCGGCGCGCGTACGCCGGAGCAGGGGACATTAGCGCGGCAGGGCGGTACCCCATTCGCGCCATTCTTTCGGTTCGCTCTCCAGCAACAGGAAGTGTTTACCCTCCTGTGCTTTTGGAGCCAGTGGAGTGCCCGGTGGGGTAGCGAAGGCGATACCGCCGCGAATGAATTGGTTGAAGGTACCGGTTTTCACGACGCCGCCAGTCAGGCCGAAGTCGAGGTTGTAACCGGAGGCCAGCCAGAACACGGAATTATTACGCACCAGATGCTGATAGCGCTTGCTGATACGCATGGCGATCATTACGCGGTCAGAAAGTGAACCCAGCGTCAGTCCGGTGACGGTTCCCACTTCAATCCCTCTGAACAGGACTGGTGTACCGATATTTAGCGATCCAGCTTCTGATGCTTCCACCACGATGCTCAGGCCATCAAGGTAACGCGAATCAGTAATAGTGGCTTCTTGTAGTTCGAAATCGCGGCGTGGATTGCCTCGTCCTGGTTCAACATTAATGTAAGGTTGCAGGATTGTATCCAGGTGCTCCACGCCTGCGGCGGAGATTTGTGGAGTAATGACCGAGAAGCGGGTGCCGGCACGTGCAAAAGTCTGGACATACTCCGGGTATAGTACCGCTTTCGCCTGAACTTCGTTACGAGCAGTGATCAGTTCAAGAGTCTGGATCTGACCGATATCGATACCCAGGTAGCGAATCGGCATGCCCGCGGCGAGCTTACCGGCATCAAATGCGTGCAAGGTAATTTGCCCCCCCACAGCACGCGCAGCGGTTTCAGAGGCATACAGGATACGTTTGTCGCCTTTGCGCTGACTGGCGCTGGCTCCGCTCAGGTTATCGAAGCTAATCGCACCCTTGAGCGCGCGCGACAGAGGGGATGCCTGAACGGTCAAACCGCTGCCGTTGAGTTGAACTTTTGCGCCACCTTCAGCCCAGAACACGCTGTTGCTGGTCAACAGATTGCGATATTCAGGTTTGATATGCAGATCGATGTCAAACGCCTCGGCACGAGGACGTACACTAATAACTTCGCCCACCTCAAATTTACGGTATAACACCACTGAGCCAGCTTGCACATCCGGCAGCGTTTCGGCACGCAGGCTGAGCGTGGTGGTCGGTAGATCGCTCAGGCTGTTTTCGATGGCTTTTTCCAGATTGGCATACAGCGGATAGCTGCTTTTCATTTCACCTTTCGTACCCGGTAAAATGCGAATGCCTCCGCTAATCCATTCGCTGGCACTGGCGCCGAGGAACTCCACGCCATCAATACCTACTTTGACATCCACCCGGCTATTGACCACAAATTTACTGTCACCCAGCACCAGGTCGCGATGTTGCGGTTCGATGGCGACGGTAAAAGAGACGCCTTTGCTGGATAGGGTTCGCTCAATAACTTGTCCGACTTGTACACCGTGCAGGATCAACGGTTGCCCGGCATCAATGCCATAGCTTTCCGGTGCCGTCAGGGTGAACGTCATCACGCCCGGGTCATGAAGCAAGGATTTCTCGCCGGGAACAACCACAAACTGGCTTCGAGGCTCGCCCTCACCGGGCACCAGTTCGAAGGTTTTACCCGTGAGCAGTGAACTGAGATTCACATCGCTCAACGACAATTTGGGGCTGTGTAATTCGATACGCGTGTTCTCCCGCAGCAGCGTGACGACGCTGGGGTCGACCGTCATCTCACCGGTGACTTTACCCCCTGGATTCAAATCCAGTTTAGTGAGTTCGCCTACCTCCAGCCCCTGGTACATCAGTGCTGTTGAGCCTGCTTTTAGACCATCGCCACTGGGGAGTTCGAGTTTCACTATCACGCCGCGTTGGCTGTGTGCCAGGTCCTGGTACAAACCGAACGTATCGTCTGCGACGGCGGGTTGCGAATCCTCCGGTGAATCAAAGGCGATCGCGCCATTAACCAGTGCAGCGAGGCTTTCCAGTTTGACCTTCGCGCCGCTGAGGCTGACATCCGCATTTACACCGGAAACATTCCAGAAACGGCTGCCTTTTTTCACCAGATTGGTAAATCGGCGCTCAATCAGTACGTCGATAGTCACGCCCTGATTGTTGGGATTTATGGTGTAGTCATACACCCGGCCTACCGGTATCTTGCGGAAGTAAACCAATGAACCACTGTTGAGGGAGCCGAGGTCGGGCGCATGCAGATGAAGCATCAAATCGCCGTTGTTCAGGCGGTACTTTGGTTGCGTATCAAGCGCGACAAAATGATCCTCTGCTTCACCGGTTCCGGGCATCATTCCGATATAGTTACCGCCAACCAGTGCATCAAGGCCAGAGACGCCTGCCAGCGATGCTTTCGGCGTCACCAGCCAGAATTGTGTGTCTTTACGCAGAGCATCTTTCATGCTGGATTTGATGCTAACCCGAACCTCAATCTTACGCAGATCTTTGCTGAGACTGATATCCTGCACTGTACCAACTTCGACACCCTGGTAACGAACGGGAGTACGGCCCGGTACAATGCCATCCGCAGACATAAAGTCGATGGTTACGGTGTTGCCGCGATCTTCATAGCTTCCCCAGATAAGCCATCCAGCGATCATCAATGCAATGATCGGCAGCAGCCAGAACGGAGAAATGCGGCGTTTTGTTTTAATCTGTGC
Organism: Citrobacter sp. Cm038; assembly: GCF_030333105.1. Taxonomy (NCBI): domain Bacteria; kingdom Pseudomonadati; phylum Pseudomonadota; class Gammaproteobacteria; order Enterobacterales; family Enterobacteriaceae; genus Citrobacter; species Citrobacter sp. Cm038. Next base: position 712,334 of record NZ_JAOWGO010000016.1, read on the forward strand.
TTCAGTCTGCGAAGCGGGCGTTTCCTGACTCATGTGCATCCCAAAGTAAGCGGCTGTCCAGCCATTCCACAGCAAGAATAGTCAATATTACCGCTGCGCCGAAATAAAACGCAGCCGGTCCCATAGTAAAAGCAAGTATCTGATCGCGGTTAATCAGCGACATAGTTAAGGCGATAACAAAGAGATCCAGCATTGACCAGCGGCCAATCCAGGTCACCATGCGCAGTAATAAGATGCGCGTGCGTAATCCTTGTTCACATTTAAAGTGGATGCTGAACAACAAAGTAAACATCACAATCACTTTGGTGAAAGGCACCAGGATACTGGCGATAAAGACGATTGCCGCGACGCCGACATTACTGTTGGCCAGAGACATGATCCCCGAGAGAATAGTGTCTTCCTGCCGGGATCCGTTAACGTATATGACCGATATAGGCAGCAGATTAGCAGGCAGGAGAAAGACAATCGAGGCTAACAGTGCAGCCCAGCACTTTTGGATGCTCTGATTCCTGCGCCAGCGCAGCGGAATATGGCAACGGGGGCAACGTCCGCGAGCATCGGGATAGCCTGTAAAGTGACAGCCAAGGCAGACGCGAAGCTTTTCATCAGGGCGACGGGCTGGTCTTTGCGGATAAAAACGTTCCCACAGTTGCTCAACATTGAGGTGCGATAGCGTCAGAATACTGAGGATCACCAACGCGATAAATGCAAAAAGCCCCACACCGGGTTGCAGAAAAGCATAATCTTGAACTTTGATTGAAGCGACGCCAATACCCACCAGATAGATATCCAGCATGACCCACTCTTTAAGCCTTTCCAGCATCAGCAATACCGGGCGCAGGTTCATACCGAGAATATTACCAAACCACAGATATGCGATTGAGGAGACGAGTATTATCGGCGCGCCGGCTACGCAAAATAGCACGATGGATGCGGTTAGCGGATCGCCTTGCCGGGTCATTTGCCAGATACCCTGTACCACATTAGCGTCAATACGGATGCCCAATAAATAGATGTGTAACAGTGGTTCTCCCCAGGCAAAGGGCATCAGTAGCAACATTGTGACGGCCATCGCCGCCAGTCGCGTCAATGACCAGTCGCGTCCGTCGCGTATTTTTGCCTGACAGCGAGGGCAGTATGCACTTTGGTGCGAACGCATTTTCGGCAAGCTAAATAGCGTGTCACATTCAGGGCACCGCTGATAATGTGCGCGGGGTAGCGCCTCACCGATGGACCTGATCGCTATTTTTTTCGATGGCTTGGTGCGCGGAGTATTTAAGGCCATGTATCGCAGATCAAAGTGTTAGAGTAATGTTATCTTAACTCATGACGGGAATGATCTTGAGCATTAACGCATTTAATGTTTATTTTAGTAGGCTGCAGTTTTGAGTAAGACAACTAAGTGATTACATAATGAACAAAATAGAGCTATACACGGATCTGAACCGTGATTTTCGCGCATTAATGGCAGGTGAAACCAGTTTTCTGGCAACGCTGGCGAATACCAGCGCTTTGTTGTACGAGCGTCTTGCAGAAGTGAACTGGGCTGGTTTTTACCTGCTCGAAAACGACACGCTGGTGCTTGGCCCTTTCCAGGGCAAGATCGCCTGCGTACGTATTCCGGTTGGTCGGGGGGTATGCGGCACCGCAGTGGCGCAGAACCAGGTTCAGCGCATTGAAGACGTTCATGCTTTTGATGGGCATATCGCTTGCGATGCGGCCAGCAACGCTGAAATTGTACTGCCGATAACGGTCGAAAATCAGATAATAGGCGTGCTGGATATTGATAGCACGGCTTTTGGCCGCTTTACTGAAGAAGATGAACAGGGGCTGCGTACGCTCGTGGCACAGCTTGAAACCGTGCTTGCAACGACGGATTACAAAAAATTCTTTGCTCCCGTCGCAGGATAATCAACGGATAACGTAGCAATTACTGATGGCGTCATTATAATGACGCCTGTTCATGCCTGCGCTTGTTGGCTACGTCCGTTGTAATCAGGAAATTTCATGGAAAATCAACCTAAGTTGAATAGTAGTAAAGAAGTCATCGCGTTTCTGGCCGAACGCTTCCCGCAGTGTTTTAGTGCGGAAGGCGAAGCGCGCCCGCTGAAAATTGGCATTTTTCAGGATCTGGTAGAGCGTGTTGAGGGTGAAATGAACCTCAGCAAGACTCAGCTTCGTTCTGCCTTACGTCTATATACTTCAAGCTGGCGCTATCTGTATGGCGTTAAGCTGGGCGCAACGCGTGTTGACCTCGACGGCAACCCATGTGGTGAGCTGGATGAGCAGCACGTTGAGCATGCGCGTAAACAGCTTGAAGAAGCAAAAGCTCGCGTTCAGGCGCAGCGTGCAGAGCAACAGGCGAAAAAACGCGAAGCGGCCGCTGCTGCGGGTGAAAAAGAGGACGCACCGCGTCGTGAGCGTAAGCCGCGTCCTGCTCCGCGTCGTAAAGATGCAGCTCCGCGTAATCCTCGCGCTGAAAAACCGGCTGCTCAGGCACCGCGTGCTCCTCGTGAAGAACAGCATACCCCAGTCTCTGATATTTCAGTGCTGAAGGTAGGGCAGTCTTTGAAGGTGAAAGCAGGAAATAATGCGATGGATGCCACCGTATTAGAAATCACCAAAGATGGCGTCCGTGTACAGCTGAATTCGGGTATGTCTTTGATTGTACGCGCAGAACACCTGGTGTTCTGAAACGGAGGCCTGGCCTGGCATGAACACTTTTTTTAGGCTTACCGCGTTAGCTGGTCTGCTTGCATTAGCAGGCCAGGCATTCGCTGTGGAAGACATCACGCGTGCCGATCAAATCCCCGTTTTAAAGGAAGAAACGCAGCATGCGACAGTGAGTGAACGTGTAACATCGCGCTTTACGCGTTCACATTATCGCCAGTTCGATCTGGATCAGGCGTTTTCGGCAAAAATTTTTGACCGCTATCTGAATTTGCTCGACTACAGCCATAACGTGCTGTTGGCGAGTGATATAGAGCAGTTTGCCAAAAAGAAAGCCGTCCTGGCTGATGAACTGCGTACGGGCAAGCTGGATGTGTTTTACGACCTCTATAATCTGGCGCAAAAACGTCGATTTGAACGCTATCAGTACGCATTAAGCGTGCTGGCGCGTCCAATGGATTTCACCGGTAACGACACCTTTAATCTTGATCGCAGCAAAGCGCCGTGGCCGAAAAGCGAAGCAGAGCTTAATGCTCTGTGGGACGGCAAAGTTAAATTCGACGAACTTAGCCTGAAACTGACCGGCAAGACCGATGCAGAAATTCGTGAAACGCTGACGCGTCGTTACAAATTTGCGATCCGCCGCCTGGCGCAGACTAACAGTGAAGACGTGTTCTCACTGGCTATGACCGCTTTTGCGCGCGAAATCGATCCGCATACTAACTACTTGTCCCCGCGTAACACTGAACAGTTCAATACCGAAATGAGTTTGTCTCTGGAAGGTATTGGTGCCGTTCTGCAAATGGATGATGACTATACCGTCATTAATTCTATGGTTGCGGGTGGCCCGGCGGCCAAGAGCAAGGCGATTAGCGTAGGCGATCGCATTGTCGGCGTAGGTCAGTCGGGTAAAGGCATGGTTGATGTCATTGGCTGGCGTCTTGATGACGTTGTAGCGCTGATCAAAGGACCAAAAGGCAGCAAGGTTCGTCTTGAGATCCTGCCTGCCGGTAAAGGCACTAAGACGCGTACTGTAACGCTGACGCGTGAACGCATTCGTCTGGAAGATCGTGCTGTTAAAATGTCCGTGAAAACCGTTGGCAAAGAAAAAGTCGGCGTACTGGATATTCCAGGCTTCTATGTTGGTCTGACGGACGATGTCAAAGTTCAGCTGCAGAAGCTGGAAAAACAGAATGTCAGCAGTGTGATTATCGATCTGCGTACTAATGGTGGTGGGGCGCTTACTGAAGCCGTTTCGCTTTCCGGTCTGTTTATTCCTTCTGGTCCGGTTGTTCAGGTTCGTGATAATAACGGTAAGGTGCGCGAAGACAGCGATACCGACGGCGTTGTTTACTACAAAGGTCCGCTGGTGGTGTTGGTTGACCGCTTCAGTGCCTCGGCATCGGAGATTTTTGCTGCGGCAATGCAGGACTACGGTCGTGCGTTGATTGTCGGTGAACCGACCTTCGGGAAAGGCACGGTACAGCAGTACCGTTCTCTGAACCGTATCTACGATCAGATGTTACGTCCGGAATGGCCTGCGCTGGGTTCAGTTCAGTACACTATTCAGAAGTTCTACCGTGTAAACGGTGGCAGTACGCAGCGTAAGGGCGTTACGCCGGATATCATCATGCCGACAGGTAATGAAGAAACAGAAACCGGTGAGAAGTTTGAAGATAACGCTTTGCCTTGGGATAGCATCGATGCGGCGACCTATACGAAGTCGGATAATTTGACGCCGTTCGGTCCTGAATTGCTGAAAGAGCATAATGCACGTATTGCGAACGATCCTGAGTTCCAGTACATCATGAAAGATATTGCCCGTTTCAATGCAATGAAGGATAAGCGCAACATCGCTTCTCTTAATTACGCCCAGCGTGAGAAAGAGAATAACGAAGATGACGCGATGCGTCTGGCGCGCATAAACGATCGTTTTAAACGTGAAGGCAAGCCGCCGCTGAAGAAACTGGACGATCTGCCGAAGGATTACCAGGAGCCGGATCCGTACCTGGATGAAACGGTTAAAATCGCGCTCGATCTGGCGCATCTGGAAAAAGATAAGCCAGCGGAACAGCCCGCAACAAGTCAGTAAAAACAAACAGGCACAAGAAATTGTGCCTGTTTGTTTTAACAAGCGCATGAAGTCGTCAGCCTGATACGATAAAATGTAAAGTTGTGTCTTTCTGGTGACTTAGCACGTATGCATGCTTGAAAATAGCTGTAAGACCCATACGATATGGGTAATCGCATAGTGCGTTTTGTTAAATTGAGGTTAAAAGAAAATTATGATGCGAATCGCGCTCTTCCTGCTGACGAACCTGGCTGTGATGGTCGTTTTCGGGCTGGTATTGAGCCTGACAGGGATCCAGTCAAGCAGCGTTCAAGGCTTGTTGATCATGGCACTGCTGTTTGGTTTTGGTGGTTCCTTCATTTCGCTGCTGATGTCAAAATGGATGGCGTTAAAGTCCGTTGGCGGGGAAGTAATTGAACAGCCCCGTAATGAAAGAGAACGCTGGCTGATGAATACTGTAGCCACACAGGCTCGTCAGGCTGGTATCGCTATGCCGCAGGTTGCTATCTACCATGCGCCAGATATTAACGCGTTTGCCACTGGTGCGCGCCGTGATGCGTCACTGGTGGCGGTCAGTACGGGCTTGCTGCAAAACATGAGCCCGGATGAAGCTGAAGCCGTTATTGCACATGAGATAAGCCACATTGCCAATGGCGATATGGTCACCATGACGCTGATTCAGGGCGTGGTGAACACCTTCGTAATCTTTATCTCGCGTATTCTCGCGCAGATTGCCGCTGGTTTTATGGGCGGAAACCGTGAAGAAGGTGAGGGCAGCAACGGCAACCCGTTAATTTATTTTGCGGTAGCGACGGTGCTGGAACTGGTGTTTGGTATTCTGGCGAGCATTATTACCATGTGGTTCTCGCGTCATCGTGAATTCCATGCGGATGCGGGTTCAGCAAAACTGGTTGGTCGTGAGAAAATGATTGCTGCACTGCAGCGTCTGAAAACCAGCTATGAGCCACAGGAAGCAACCAGCATGATGGCGTTCTGCATCAATGGTAAATCTAAATCGTTGAGTGAGTTGTTTATGACCCACCCTCCGTTGGATAAACGTATTGAAGCGTTGCGCAGTGGGGAATACCTGAAATAACCTGCGGAAGCATGAGAGAAAAGCGCGTCCCTGGACGCGCTTTTTTTTTACCCCTGAACCCGAGGTTGCGTAATACGTAAACCACTCACAATCGCGGCTACCGTGGCCAGAATACCTGCCGTCATTAACGACATGTGCGTCCCGCTGTCACCAAACTGATTCAGCATCAACGCGACTAACGCCGCACCGCTGCTTTGTCCCAGCAAACGTGCCGTCCCCAACATACCGCTTGCGCCTCCGCTACGATCCCGGGGGGCCGACATGATGATAGTATGGTTATTTGGTGACTGGAAAAGGCCAAATCCGGCGCCACAAAGTATCATCGGCCAGATGATATTAAAATCAGACGGTGAAGCGGGTAGTAGCATCAGCGAGAAAAGGCCAACAGCCATTGTCGCCAGCCCCATTGCCCCCAATAGTCCGGCATGTACCCGTTCAATTAAATAGCCAGCAAGTGGGGCCATGACCATGGTGGCTAGCGGCCAGGGAGTCAATAGCAAACCTGTTTCCACTTCACTGCGACCCAACACGGTTTGCAGGTAAAAGGGGAGTGACACCATAGCTAACATCTGAGCGCAAAAAGAACAGATAGACGTGCCGATAGACAATGAGAAAAGTGGGATACGCAGCAAGTCGACCGGCAGCAGAGGGACTGGTAGTGACAGTTGACGGCGAATAAAGAAAAAACCGACCACGATCATCATCGCCAGTTCTATACCAATGAGCGTCAAAGACTGTCCCTGCGCAAATCCACTGAGTGCGGTAATCAGCAATCCGAAGGTCAGGGCATTCATCACCGCGCTCGGTAAGTCAAAACGTGGTGTTGACTGCCTGGCAGCATTGGCCGGTAAAAAACGCATTGCCAGTAGTAACGCAATAATCCCCAACGGCACGTTAATCAAAAATAACCATTTCCATGACGCAACGGACAGTATTGCCGCGGCAATTGTAGGACCGGCTGCTGAAGAGACCGCCACAATAAAGGAGTTAATGCCCATCCCCCGGCCAAGCTGGCGTTGGGGATAAATAAGTCTTATCAGCGCCGTATTAACGCTCATTAGCGCTGCCCCGCCAAAACCTTGAGCCACTCGCGCCAGCGTTAGCATTTGTAAGGAATCTGATAAGGCACAAAATAATGAAGCGAACAGAAAAATGACCAACCCACATTTATAAATACGTCGGTAGCCAAACATATCGCCCAAAAATGAGAGTGACAGGAGTGAGACGACAATCGCAATTTGATAGGCGTTAACGACCCAAATTGAACTGGCTGCGGAGGCCTGAAGATCTGCGGCAATCGTCGGAAGAGCAACGTTAGCAATTGCACCATCCAGCACTGCCATAGAGATACCAATAATAATGGTTAAAATTGCGCCATATCGCTGGGGCAATGGCAGGCCATCGGCCTGGATTCTTTCCATAGGAAGTCAATGTTGTCGGGTATGATGATGAGAATAATGATATTAGCATTGATATTCAGGCGTTATGTCGCAGATTTGTAACTAAGTAAGCAAAGATGGATTGCGAGGGGCATTGCGTGAAATTATAATAAAAACCGGTTCTGATTTTTATAAAACACTCGTAATGAGGTGATAAATGGCAATCGCAGATCTGGATAAACAACCCGATTCTGTATCTTCCGTGCTGAAGGTTTTTGGCATCCTGCAGGCGCTGGGTGAAGAGCGCGAAATTGGTATTACCGAACTGTCGCAACGCGTCATGATGTCGAAAAGCACCGTTTATCGCTTTTTGCAGACCATGAAAACGCTGGGGTATGTGGCACAAGAAGGGGAGTCTGAGAAATACTCGCTGACCCTGAAATTGTTTGAGTTGGGCGCTCGCGCGTTGCAAAACGTTGATTTGATTAGAAGCGCTGACATCCAGATGCGCGAACTTTCGCGTCTGACAAAAGAGACTGTGCATCTGGGGGCTCTGGACGAAGACAGCATTGTCTACATTCATAAAATCGACTCGATGTACAATTTACGCATGTATTCTCGCGTAGGTCGCCGTAACCCATTGTACAGTACAGCTATTGGTAAAGTACTGCTGGCCTGGCGTGACCGTGAGGAAGTGAAGCAGATCCTCGATGGTATTGAGTACAAACGCAGCACTGAGCGCACAATAACCAATACTGATGAGCTGCTATTGCTGTTAGATAAAGTGCGTGAGCAGGGCTACGGCGAAGATAACGAAGAGCAGGAAGAAGGTCTGCGTTGCATCGGCGTACCAGTGTTTGACCGTTTCGGTGTCGTGATTGCGGGACTGAGTATTTCATTCCCGACCTTGCGTTTCTCCGAAGAGCGCTTACATGAGTATGTCGCGATGTTGCACACAGCAGCGCGTAAAATTTCAGAACAAATGGGTTATAACGACTACCCATTCTGATCTGGCTAGTTTTCGACATGTTAAAAAGCCCCAGATATTTTTCCGGGGCTTTTTTAATAGTCAATATAAGTTGAAGATGTAATAAATAACTTACCGGCTATATTGCTCTTATATTAACCGTTATCGACAACCACTGTGCTTTTGCGTAACACGGGGCAATCAGACAGACCGATGATACCGCTGTTGCTGTGAACGTACTGTGCGGTACTGGTGCCACGTGCGGTCAGATACTGGCATTGCAGACCGAGACCTGCCGCGTTCTCCTTGCTTCCTATCAAAACTCCGTAGCCACTGAGTAATAAACCAATCCAAACCAGAGCCAACAATACAATAGCGCGAATAATCAGACGCATTACAACCTCTTATCTTTTCTCGTTATTATAAGATTAGCTTGTACACTGGATGAAACAAGTGAATCATTCCTAAAAATAGTTAATGCCGCTACAGTTAACGCTGGGTTTAGGTAATGCGTGATAATTTAGCAGCATAAAATCTGGATTCGGAGAGTGGAGTTGGAGTGAGAAAAATTCGATGGGTGGTTCTGATTGTTGTCGTGCTGGTGGGCATACTGATGTGGGCGCAGGTGTTCAACATCATGTGCGATCAGGACGTACAATTTTTCAGCGGCATTTGCGCCATCAATAAATTTATTCCCTGGTAAGCGCATTTTTGCAACAGTTGATTACCTTCTTGTGCGGCAGTGGTAAACTACGCTGTCTACATTGAGGTGGTGAAATGAACGAAGTTTTGAACTCTGGCGTGTTGAATTTTGCGTCTTTAGTTGTATCGGTGGTGGTTCTGGTAATCGGGCTTGTGCTGTGGTTTTTCATCAATCGTGCAAGTTCACGTACTAATGAGCAGATTGAGTTGCTCGAAGCATTGTTGGAGCAGCAAAAACGACAGAACGCTTTGCTTCGTCGTCTTTGTGAAGCTAACGAGCCCGAGAAGGCAGCAGAGCCTGCGGTGCAAAAACAGGATGAAGATGACGACATCATCCGCCTGGTAGCAGAACGGTAGTAACCAGAAAGACAGGGTGAGAGTCTGCTGACATTGTTCTCAGATGCTTCATCCTGTCGACAACAATATCAAGATCATTTTCCGCTGTCTCGGTTGTGCAATACACGTGTGATCATGCACACAACGTTACTTCTCCAGACCCCCTGACCAATTAATTCCTTATTCCTGAAATGGCTTAAATATAATTATCCATACGTTAATAATATGATTATTGCATTTTTGTGATAGCGATCGTTTTTATTATCAGCGAAACGTTTCTCTAACTTTTTTGTGCATTGTCATCATTCTTTCATTATTTTTCTGCAAAATCAGAATGCGGATCCCATTTTTACCGTTGTGATAATTTATGCATTACTAAGCATAAAAAATGATATTCAGCACACGACGCATCAGAGAATCTGGAACAACCGAACCTATTGAGCTATGGTAGAAATGTCCCGGCAATGGCGCAAGCCAGTTGGGGCAGGGCGAGGGCGGTATGGATATATCCTTACTCGATTTGGCGCATAACTGTGCAGTCGCTGTTTGATGAACTTCTGGATTTGTGCGACCGATCGAGACACGTTTAAAAATGGCTTGCCATTATTATCGTTGTATGTGATAACACGTTTTGGGTTAAACGAGGTACAGTTCTGTTTATGTGTGGCATTTTCAGTAAAGAAGTCCTGAGTAAACACGTTGACGTTGAATACCGCTTCTCTGCCGAACCTTATATTAGTGCCTCAAGCAGTAATGTCTCAGTTTTATCTATGTTATGCCTGCGGGCGAAGAAAATACTCTAAGGAATTTTGCAAATGGCAAAGATTAAAGGTCAAGTTAAGTGGTTCAACGAGTCTAAAGGTTTTGGTTTCATTACTCCTGCTGACGGCAGCAAAGACGTGTTCGTACACTTCTCTGCAATCCAGGGTAACGGCTTCAAAACTCTGGCTGAAGGCCAGAACGTTGAGTTCGAAATTCAGGACGGCCAGAAAGGTCCGGCTGCTGTTAACGTAACAGCTATCTGATCGATACCACTGATTTGAAGCGCCCAGGCGCATCAACCTCAGATATAAAGCCTCGCATATGCGGGGCTTTTTAATTCAAATTACGTCAAAACATTTCTGAATGCCCTCCCATTAGCGCTTTGTTGCAAAGGCACGATGTTCGTAGCATTGTTTTTCCCGCTTTCTCTCGTCAATTCCCGTTAAATCAGTCACCTGAAAAACTATCTTGCTGGAGGTCGGGTGAAAAAGAGAAACGACGGCGATACACGCAATTTTACTCCCGTACGTTTTGCCCTGCTCTGCGTGGCAATATTGTTGAGTCTGGGGTTGTTACTTGGTCGGGTGGCATGGCTGCAAATTGTTACGCCAACGAGTCTGGTAAAACAGGAAGATATGCGTTCTTTACGTGAGGTGACAACGGCCTCGCCACGCGGAATGATTACTGACAGAGAAGGGCGTCCGCTGGCAGTAAGCGTACCGGTTAATGCTGTCTGGGCCGATCCTAAGATCATTATTAGCAAGGGGGGAGTTGGATATAGCGAACGCTGGCAAGCGCTGGCAAAGACGCTGCATCTGTCGCTTAGTACACTGGCTGCACGGGTTAACAGCAATCCTGCCGGACGTTTTATCTACCTGGCTCGACAGATTTCACCTCAGCAAGCTGAATGGATCGATAAGCTCAATCTTCCGGGTATCAATCTGCGCGAAGAGACCCGTCGCTTCTATCCCGCAGGGCATGTCGCTGCCAACCTGATTGGCTTTACTAACATTGATGGTCAGGGTATCGAAGGGATTGAGAAAAGCTTCAATGCCCAGTTGATGGGTAAACCGGGTTCCCGGCTGGTACGTAAAGACAAATTTGGGCATGTAATAGAAAATATCACCGAAGTAATGCCGGTACCTGCGCATGAATTGCAGCTTAGTATTGATGAACGTTTGCAGACAGTAACCGAGGACGCGCTGGACAATGCCGTTACGTGGAACAGGGCAGAGTCCGGTGCTGCAGTGCTGGTCAGTATTGCCACGGGTGAAATTCTCTCTATGGCAAGTTTCCCTGACTTCAACCCCAACAACCGCGACGGTGCGGTGCTGGATGATTTTCGCAATCGTGCGATTAGCGATACTTTTGAGCCTGGCTCTACCGTCAAGCCGCTGGTAATTATGACGGCTCTTCAACAGGGAATTGTGCAGCCAGACAGCGTGATTGATACTCATCCTTTTTATGTCGATGGGCATCGCATTCGTGACGTAGGATTTTATCCTGAACTATCTTTGACCGGTATTTTGCAAAAGTCGAGCGATACTGGTGTCTCCCATCTCTCACTTGCAATGCCCGTACAGCGCTTGCTTGATACCTACAAAAGCTTTGGTTTTGGCGATCCTACCGGGTTGGGATTAACCGGTGAAAGCAACGGTCTAATGCCTCAGAGGCGTTACTGGAGCGATCTGGACCGTGCAACTTTCGCGTTTGGTTACGGTTTGATGGTGACGCCGCTACAGCTGGCGCATGTTTATGCCACGATTGGCAGCTTTGGCATTTACCGACCGCTTTCCATCACCCGTATCGACCCGCCGGTCATTGGCAGACGCGTCATGCCGGAAGCGTTAGTTCATCAAGTTGAACATATGATGGAAAGTGTCGCTTTACCTGGTGGCGGGGGAACAAAGGCTGCGGTGAGAGATTATCGGGTTGCGGTTAAAACCGGTACGGCGAAAAAAATTGGCGATGACGGTAAATATGTCGATAAATACGTGGCCTATACCGCAGGTGTCGCTCCGGCAAGCGACCCTAAATTTGCACTGGTGGTCGTTATCAACAACCCACAAAATGGGGCTTACTATGGTGGCGCAGTATCGGCTCCTGTATTTAGCCAGATAATGGGGGACGTTCTGCGTCTGGAGAACGTTAAACCGGATGGAATGCCCGCCGACTCGAGCCATTTGCTGGTTATGCACGACGATAAGCTCTCTGCACCATCGTTGTAAGTTATTTTCCCGGGGCGTAATTCGCGTTACACTTGCGCCCCGAAGTCATCAGCCGGAGTTGTCATGTCGTTTTCCTGTCCCCTTTGCCATCAATCTCTTACTCAAGATAAAAACAGCTTTATATGCCCTCAACGGCATCAGTTTGACGTGGCTAAAGAAGGGTATGTCAACTTACTTCCTGTTCAGCATAAGCGGTCGCGCGATCCCGGTGACAGCGCAGAAATGATGCAAGCACGCCGGGCATTTCTCGATGCCGGACATTATCAGCCGCTGCGCGATGCGATTGTGAATGTACTGAAAGAAAGACTCGTGTCAGAGCAGGCGGCGATTCTTGATATCGGCTGTGGGGAAGGGTATTACACGCATGCTTTTGCCGACGCGATAACGGGCAACTCAACATTCGGTCTGGATGTTTCAAAAGTGGCGATTAAGGCCGCAGCCAGGCGGTATCCGCAGGTGACATTTTGCGTAGCATCAAGTCATCGTTTGCCATTTGCTGATGCATCAATGGACGCCATTGTCAGGATTTATGCCCCCTGCAAGGCGCAAGAGCTTGCCAGGGTTGTTAAACCTGGCGGATGGGTGATTACGGCCACGCCGGGACCGCGTCATTTAATGGAGCTGAAAGGGCTGATCTATGACGACGTGCGTCTGCATGCGCCCCATACCGAGCAACTGGAAGGCTTTGACCTGCAACAGAGCATTGCGCTGGGATATCAGATGCAACTGAGCGGCAGTGAGGCAGTGGCATTACTGCAAATGACACCGTTCGCCTGGCGGGCAAAACCGGAGGTCTGGGAGACGCTGGCGGGGAAAACGACATTTGACTGCCAGACAGACTTTAGCATTCATATCTGGCAGCGTGAAAATTAACCGTGGAAATGTGCCCAGAGGATCTGGGCACCGATGCCAATCAGTACCAGCCCACCCAGAATTTCAGCCCTTTTGCCCAACATCGGGCCGATAAAGCGACCAATCATCATTCCCAGTGTAGACATTATTAGCGTGGCACAGCCTATGGCCAGGGCAGTTGCGATGATGTTTACCTGCAGGAAAGCCAAACCCACACCGACAGCCATCGCATCCAGACTGGTGGCAATCGCGGTAGTGACCAGCAGCCAGAAACCATGTCGACGCTGCGGCTCTTCATCTTCATCATCGTTGTCGCGGAAGCCTTCAATGATCATTCGTCCGCCCAGAAAAATCAGCAGGATGAACGCAATCCAGTGGTTCCATTCGAGTACAAATTTACTTGCCAGCATGCCCATACCCCAGCCGATCAGCGGCGTGAGTGTTTCAACTGCGCCAAAAATAAGGCCAGTACGCAGGGCTTCTGAGAATTTGGGTTTATGTAGGGTGGCACCTTTGCCAATCGATGCTGCGAAGGCATCCATCGACATGCCGAAAGCGAGAAGAACAGTAGCGGTGATATTCATAACAGCGTCCTGACCGGGGTATCCATATAACACATCACTGCCCCCAGTAACCATACATGCCAGAACACGCGGTTCATAAAGCATGCATTGCAGTTGATGTGTCTATGGTCTCGCCTGACTAATTATGATTAGTCCGTACGTGCCACGTCTTGCGACGAGTATGTTGACACGTACATTTCCGGATTCTGGAAATCGGCTACTCCCCAACGACGGGCGCAACCTTAACATATTTTGAGAATATAAAACAAGAAAGGGGGAAATATTATTTGACTTCTAATTGAAAACGATTTTCATTTAGATTTAAGTGTGGATAAAACGTTAAAATAAATAACATTCATAGCGCCAGAATATAGCCTTAGCTATGTTGTGTTTTCGGTGAAATACAAAAAAACATAGTTCAGGCTATCTTTTTAACTTATTGATTTGAAATTAAAAGTTTATATATTTTTTCGAGATCGTCTATATTTCGTACGCGAATGAGCAATCGTCTCTGTTCTAATTGCATTACCAGTACGCCATCTTCAGATAAATTCATTTCTTTTATCCGGTTATATTCAATCCAGACATTGGCGAAGAAGAATCCTTTTTGTTTAAAGATGATTTTTGGGGTGCGGATCCAGAACAGATATATCCCCATTAGTACCAGTGCACATAATAACCATGTGGTGAATTGCGCCCCGTGGCTGGTGATGTTGTTGTAGATAAGAATAACGATCAGCCCAATGAAGATGACGCTATCAACACGGCTACGAGGAAGCAGGGGAACTGCGAGCAGAGTAGGGCCATTACGGCGGGGCATGATGAACTGATCGTAAATAGCAAACGCCAGTAGCGATAAGATAAAAAGAACCAGCACCAGGTCCGTGATAGTCATGAATCCTCAACCCTCTAAATAGAAAAACCGGGGGCATGCCCCCGGTGATGTACAGCACTCTTACAGGCCGAGCAGGCCGACAGAGTAACCCGCGATACCGATGACGAAGAAGCCAACGATGATCCACAGGGCGTTAACTTTCTTACGTAGCAGCCACATACAGGCGAAGGTCAGCAGCAGAGGCACCAGGCCCGGCATCAGCTGGTCAAGGATAGTCTGCACGGTGGTAACGCGAGTCTGACCATCCTGACCGGTGATAGTGGAAACCACCAGCGGAATGTTTACATGCGTCCACTTGTTAACCAATGCTCCCATGACAAACAGGCCGAGGATTGACGCCCCCTCAGTCAGTTTCTGCAGGAAGCCGCCGCCCATATCTTTAACGATATCGACACCTTTGCGGTAACCGTAAGCCACGCCGTAGTAACGCGTAGCCAGACGAACCAGGTTAAACAGGATAAAGAACAGCAACGGACCCAGCAAGCTGCCACTCATTGCGATACCGGCGCCGAGTGCGGCAAATACTGGACGAACGGTTCCCCAGAAAATAGGGTCGCCCACGCCTGCCAGCGGTCCCATCAGACCAACTTTGATACCGTTAATAGCACCATCGTCGATATCTGCGCCGTTAGCACGCTGCTCTTCCATCGCCAGCGTTACGCCGAGTACTGGTGCCGCTACGTACGGGTGGGTGTTGAAGAATTCCAGGTGACGCTTAATAGCCTGTTTACGTGCGTCGTTGTTCTCCGGATACAGACGGCGGATAGCCGGTACCATGGAGAAGCAAAAACCCAGCGCCTGCATACGTTCGAAGTTCCATGACCCCTGAAACAGGTTAGAACGAATGAACACGCCACGAATGTCACTCGGAGTGAGTTTTTTCTCGGTGGTAGTTTTAGTCATATCAACCATTTCGCTCACCTGCTAGTCCAGTTCGTTATCAAGATCGTTATTACCAGCAGCCTGCGCTGGCGCACCGGCTACGCGGTTATATTTCGGGCTCAGCTGAATGTAGAGGATGGCCATAACTGCGCCAATCACACCCAGAGCAACCAGGTTGAAGTTAGTAAACGCCGCAGTGACGAAGCCGAGGTAGAAGAATGGCATCAGATAGCCTGCACGCATCATGTTGATGACCATTGCATAACCGACTACGACGATCATACCACCAGCAATGTTCAGGCCACCGGTAACCACTTCAGGAATGGCATTCAGCATGCTCTGGACTTCACTGGTCCCAACAGAAATCGCCACGATAACCGCCGGGATAGCGATACGCATTGCCTGCAGGAACAGAGAGGACACATGCAGCCAGGATAGCGCCGTCAGGTTGCCACTTTCGGCTGCCTTATCCGCGGCGTGCTGGAATGCAACGGTGATGGTACGAACAATGATGGTCAGAACCTGGCCTGCTGCTGCCAGTGGGATAGCCAGCGCGATGCCGGCACCAATGCTTTGATGGCCCGCGATAACCAGAACAGTAGAAATAATTGAGGCCAGTGCGGCATCCGGCGCAACAGCTGCACCGATGTTCATCCAGCCGAGGGCGATCATTTCCAGGGTACCACCGATGATAATACCGGTTTTCATATCCCCGAGAACGGCGCCAATCAACGTACAGGCCACCAGCGGACGGTGGAACTGAAATTCATCGAGCACCGACTCCATACCCGCGATACATGCGACGATGAACACCAGCACAATCTGAAGAGTGGTAATCTCCATTGTACTTCTCCTATTGCTATACAGACTTAAGTGTGAAAACTAAGTAAATGCCAGGTGGTTATTTCGCCGCTTTGGCAATCAAATCCATCATTTTCAATTTCTGATCGGTAGAAACTTTACGGGCTTCGAGCTCAATACCGCGCGCGTTGAGTTTCTTGAAGGCTTCGATGTCTTTTTCATCAACGGAAATTGCGTTATTTACCTGAGTTTTACCCTGACGGAAAGCCATGCCGCCAATGTTCACGGAGGTAATTTTCACGCCACCTTCGACGATACGTTCTACGTCGGTCGGATTAGTGAACAGCAGCATCACACGTTCGCCAGCGTATTTTGGGTTGTTGTAGACGCGAATCATTTTTGCGACATCAACCACGTGCGCCGTAACACCTGGGGGAGCAACCTGAGTTAGCAGCGTTTTACGTACGGTATCTGCTGCGACTTCATCACTGACGACGATAATACGGGTGACGTTAGTTTCTTTGGTCCAGCGAGTTGCCACCTGACCGTGGATTAAACGGTCATCAATACGCGCCAGGCCGATGTGCATATAATCGTTCGGTCCCATTGGTTTTGCGGGCGTTGCAGCTTTTGGTGCTACAACCGGGGCTGGCGTGGCTTTTTCAACCGGTTTTGCTTTCAGCGCTTTCACGCCTTCGCTACCGGTTTCAACCGCCAGAGCGACTAATTCGTCGAAGCTTGGGTTGTCATCGCGCGCCATGAACGTTTCTACCAACATCGGAATGTTCACGCCGGCGATCACTTCGTAATGCTCTTTATCGACGACAATGCGGCTCGCAGCGTTGAACGGACTGCCTCCCCATGTGTCAACGAGAAACAGCACGCCTTTACTGGTGTCGAGTTTTGCCAACTGAGCGTTGTACTTTTCAATCAGCGTTTCGGCATTTTCGCCTGGAACGAAATCGATCCAGCCGACATTTTCCTGCTCGCCTAACAGCATTTCTGCTGTTTTAAGTAACTGCTCTGCAGCCCAACCATGTGTGCCTATTACAATAGCAATGGTCACTTGCTACCTCCTTTATTATCGTTAACACATCAACATGAAGATGTATTTTGAATCGTCGTCCGCAATCGAATCGATTCAGATAAGGGTTACAAAGAAAAACATATGATTTCGTGAATTATTTTAGATATCGAAAAAATTATTTTGTGTGATGAAGATCCGTAAATTAACTTCCGATGAAAAGAAATTTCGAAGAGTAAAATATCTCCGAAACAACTTATTGCAAAGGAAGGTAAATCTTTGCTAAAAAACGGTTGTCTCTGTTATGTTTAGCATATGTTTAATAACTCAGGAGTATAGGGTAGTAGCCCACCGTATGGATCGTCACCGACGTCATTTCACCTTTAGGCCGTATCACGCCTGTCAGTTTGGCACTTTTTGCCACAAAATTTTTCTGCATATTGCTTTAACGCCTGAGATGTTCAGGGCGCAGTTTGGTCATTCTTTAAGCAGGAGCTTGTCATGGAATTCTTAATGGACCCCTCGATTTGGGTGGGTTTGCTCACGCTTGTTGTTCTCGAAATTGTTCTGGGTATTGATAACCTGGTCTTTATTGCGATTCTGGCTGATAAACTGCCGCCTAAACAGCGGGATAAAGCACGTCTGATCGGGTTGTCACTGGCACTGGTTATGCGTTTAGGCTTGCTGTCCGTTATTTCCTGGATGGTGACGCTGACAAAACCGCTTTTCACGGTGATGGAGTACGCGTTCTCCGGGCGAGACCTGATTATGCTGCTGGGGGGTATCTTCCTCTTGTTCAAGGCCACTACCGAGCTACATGAACGGCTGGAAAACCGAGAACACGATACCGGCCAGTCAAAAGGCTATGCGAGCTTCTGGGTCGTAGTGACGCAGATTGTTATCCTGGATGCGGTCTTCTCCCTGGACGCAGTAATTACCGCGGTGGGTATGGTGAACCATCTGCCGGTTATGATGGCTGCTGTCGTGATAGCGATGGCGGTAATGCTGCTGGCATCAAAGCCGCTGACACGATTTGTGAATCAACATCCAACGGTCGTGGTGCTGTGTCTGAGCTTCCTGCTGATGATCGGTTTGAGTCTGGTCGCCGAAGGGTTTGGCTTCCACATTCCGAAAGGTTATCTGTACGCGGCCATTGGCTTCTCGATCATAATCGAACTGTTTAACCAGATTGCCCGCCGTAACTTTATTCGCCACCAGTCGACATTGCCGCTGCGTGCACGTACGGCCGATGCCATTCTGCGTCTGATGGGCGGTAAGCGTCAGACCGGTGCGCAGCTTGAATCTGACAATCCGGTGCCGGTACCTGTACCAGAAGGGGAGTTCGTTGAAGAAGAGCGTTACATGATCAACGGCGTTCTGTCCCTGGCATCGCGTTCATTACGTGGCATTATGACGCCGCGTGGTGAAATCAGTTGGGTTGATGCTGACCTGAGCGTGGCGGAAATCCGAGAACAGCTGCTCTCTTCTCCGCACAGCCTGTTCCCGGTGTGTCGTGGTGAGCTTGACGAAATTATCGGTATCGTTCGGGCAAAAGAGCTGTTGGTGGCGCTTGAGGATGGCGTAGATGTGGCTGCGATTGCTTCAGCCTCTCCGGCTATCGTTGTACCGGAAACGCTGGATCCGATTAATTTGTTAGGTGTATTGCGTCGTGCCCGCGGTAGCTTTGTTATCGTCACTAACGAGTTCGGTGTTGTCCAGGGGCTGGTGACACCGCTGGATGTATTAGAAGCCATCGCCGGTGAGTTCCCGGATGCCGATGAAACGCCCGAGATAGTTGCCGAAGCGGGTAGCTGGCTGGTGAAAGGTGGAACCGATCTGCATGCTCTGCAGCAGGCGCTGGACGTTGATACGCTGGTGGATGAAGACCAGGATATCGCCACGGTGGCTGGATTGGTGATTGCGGTTAACGGCCACATTCCGCGTGTCGGGGATGTTATTGAGGTCGCTCCGCTGAGCATTACGATTGTCGAAGCCAACGATTACCGTGTGGATTTAGTTCGCATTGTTAAAGAACAATCGGCTCACGACGAAGACGTATAATTCGGTTCAGCGAAACGGCATAAGGGGCATGATATGGCCCTTATGCCGGGCGGGTGGTGGCGTACTGCCCGCCAACCATTTAGGAAAATCACGCAGCGGCATCGGCTGGGCATAGAGAAATCCCTGCAATACATGCACGCCATGACGCCGCAAATGTTGTGCCTGCGCCTGCGTTTCTACCCCTTCAGCCACCAGTTCAATATTTAGTTTTTTCCCCAGCGCGATGATGATGTCGGTAACCGTCGAGTTCACGGCGTCAGTGCCGATCGCGGAGGTGAATGATTTATCAATCTTCAGAATATCCGGACGTAACTTTTCCAGCCAGGAGAGTGAGCTGTTTCCGGTACCAAAATCGTCAATGGCCAGTTTAATCCCCATACGATGTAATTCGCGCACTACCCGATAATCCACATCAAGCAAGGCATCACGCTCAGTCAACTCAATGACTAACTGCTGAATAGGGTGCTGGCTGAACCAGTATTGGTTGAGATCTTTTAACAGCGTTCCATGGCGAAAATGGCTGGCGGCAACGTTGATACCGATATGAAACTGGCTGCTCATCGGGAAAACGTGTCGTTGCTGAATGGTTTCTGCAATGACATGGCGGGTCAGCGGTACGATCAGGTTGTGCTCTTCAGCAATAGGAATGAAAACTTCAGGCGAAATCCAGCCCTGACGGGGGTTATTCCAGCGCAAGAGGATTTCAACACCGGTGCACTGTTGGGTGCTGGCATTTAGCAGAGGCTGGCAAAATAACTCAAACTCGCGTGCAGCGAGGGCCAGATTGATTTCCCAGGAAAAACTCATTCTGTTGGCCGTAGCCAGCCATGCAAGGTAGCCCACTAACAGGCTGAGCATCACCGCTAAGGGTAATTGAGTAGGCAGATTTTTTAACGCCAGCTCGCTGGCCCCAGGGCCTGTAACGCTGATTGCGAAAGGAAAATGTTGTGATGACAACTGGTAGCTTTTTTCATCATCAAGTGCAGGCAGCGTATCTACAACACCTTGACCGTAAAGCAGGTGACGGTTGCCGACAGTCAGACTTGCTTTGGTTATCTGCGGCGGCTGAGGCTCAAGCAGCATCGTTGATAACAAATCAATATTGACGATCTCCAGAACGCCATCTTCACCATCAACAGACGACGGATACCATTGCGTAAGAATAGGGCTGCCTTTGATAAGCGAATGGTCGGTAGACAACAAAAGCTGCGGCTCCCTGCTGGGCAACTCAGGTTGTAGCTGGCGAATTGGGGTATTGCGATAACCAAAAATGCTTGAGCAATAGAGAATGCCGCGCTGGATCAGGCTTATAGAGCGCACTGTCTGTAGTCTGGCGGCATGTTTGCTCAGGGGTAAACGCGCCACGGAACAGGGCAAACCTATCAACGGCAGTAGCACATCGCGTCCGGCCTGTAGGGGAAGGAGCACGTTATCCAGCGCTTCTACGGCATGATTGGCAAAAGTGACAGTGTAATGGTGATTTAAATTACGCTCCGAAATAAATCGGGCAGACAATGTGAGTATGAGCGTCAACAGTGCACAAATTGTGCAGACGATTAAGCGGTTACGACGATAAGTTTTGATGATCCGTTGTGCTGTTTGCATGCGGGCCGCCCGATAAGCCGTTGGTCACATTAGCCAACAGCAACAGAGCAAGTGTAGTGGGGAAAATTACGCTAGACGAGGATGAGGAAGTAAATTCGCCCATCCGTCGCAGATGGGCGAAAAATAAGTATTAGTCACACTGGACTTTAATCGCCAGGCCACCGCGTGATGTTTCACGGTATTTGGCGTTCATGTCCTTGCCGGTTTCGTACATTGTTTCAATGACTTTATCCAGCGAGACGCGCGGGGCGCTGGTACGACGCATTGCCATTCGTGCAGCGTTGATAGCCTTAACGGAGGCAATCGCGTTACGTTCAATACAAGGCACCTGAACCTGTCCGGCAACCGGATCACAGGTCAGCCCCAGGTTGTGCTCCATACCGATTTCGGCAGCAACACAAACCTGCTCAGGACTTGCACCCAGCAGTTCCGCCAGACCTGCCGCAGCCATCGAGCATGCCACGCCAACCTCGCCCTGACAGCCCACTTCCGCGCCAGAGATAGAGGCGTTCATTTTGTATAATGCGCCAATTGCACCGGCCGCCAGGAAATAGCGGGTATAAATATCCGGGCTGACGGACTCAATGAAATGGTCATAATAAGCCAGTACCGCAGGCACGATGCCGCAGGCACCGTTGGTTGGTGCAGTCACCACGCGGCCACCGGCGGCGTTCTCTTCGTTAACGGCCAGCGCAAACATGTTCACCCAGTCGATCACATTCATCGGATCGCTGGAGAGTTTATCGCTGGAGACCAGCATACGGCGCAGGGCAGAAGCTCGGCGAGGAACGCGCAACGGACCCGGCAGAATCCCTTCGGTATTCATCCCACGGTCAATACAGGCCTGCATGGTTTGCCAGACGTTGCCAAAGTACTCTTCAATCTCTTTCTTGCTGTGCAGCGCAAGTTCGTTCTGCATCACCATGCCAGAGAGCGACAAGCCAGTGCTGTTACAGTACTCCAGCATTTCGGTTGCGGACTTGAACGGATAAGGCACGCTGACCTCATTCGCTGCATCCTGGCCAAAATGTTCTTCATCAACGATGAATCCACCGCCGATCGAATAGTATGTTTTGCTGTAAACGACGGTTTCGCCGTTGTACGCATGGATCTGCATACCGTTTTCATGCAACGGCAGGTTACCGTTGTGAAAACGCATTCCGTCATTCTGCGGGAAATCAACTTCGTGCTGGCCTTGCGCAAGCAGCAGGCGACCACGCGCTTCTACGTCGCGGATAAATCCGGGAATGCTGTCAATGTCTACGGTCGCAGGTTCATTACCTGCCAGACCCATAATAATGGCGATATCGGTGTGGTGACCTTTACCCGTGAGCGACAGTGAACCATACACGTCGACGGCAACACGAGTAATGCTGTCCAGTAATCCTTTTTCGACCAGGTCATCGACGAACTGTTTACCTGCCTTCATAGGCCCTACGGTATGGGAAGATGAGGGACCAATCCCCACCTTAAACATGTCGAATAGACTAATCACGATAATACTCCTACAGGGCGACTGGGCTTTCCAGTAACGATGTTATAACTGCGCATAGTGTAAGAGGGAACGCGGCGATCGGCTTAACTATTCACATGAATTAAACTAATAGATAACCGCGATTTTACTAATGTTGTGACGGGAGTTTCAGGTTGTGTCTTCTGCGCGTAAAGATAAGTATAGTCAGGGTTTCACGCCAATTTGCAGCGCCAGCTCACGAATTATCCCAGCGGTCATTCCCCAGACGAAATAATGCTCATACCAGGAGAGCCAGACCCGATGAGAATCGCCACGACGATAAACATCCAGTGGATGGTAGCGTCCCAAATGCAGGGCCTGTGCCAACGGCATTTCAAAAACGGCGGAAACTTCATCTTCGCTGGCCCGATAGGGCAAATTAGGTGGAATTATCCCCACTACAGGAGTGACCTGGAAGCCCGTTACGCTGTCGACCGGAGGCAAAACGCCGATCACTTCCACTGATTCGGGCGGAATCGCGACTTCTTCCTGTGCTTCGCGCAACGCGGCGGCAATCAGTGAAGCGTCGCTGCTGTCCACGGCACCGCCGGGAAAAGCGACCTGTCCGGCGTGCTTGCGTAGATGAACGGAACGTTGGGTCAACAGGAGTCCTGGTTGCGCGCGCCGGACTACAGGAATAAGTACAGCTGCCTGGCGCTGGTTTAACGCTTCCCGGTTTATTTGCGGACGCAAAAGTTGGAAGCGCGATAAAAAATCATCAAGCGTCAGGTTGCTGTATTCCACTGTTTAGTTCTCCAGTTGGTGCAAAATACGATTCACTTTATCAAACGTTTCCTGATATTCCGCGTCTTCCTGACTGTCTGCAACAATGCCGCCGCCCGCAGAGCAGTAGATCTGTCCGTCTACAGCTGTCAGAGTACGGATGGTGATACTGGTATCCATATTGCCGCAAAAACTCAGATAACCAATACTGCCGCACCAGGCGTTACGTCTTTGTGGCTCCAGTTCATCAATAATTTCCATTGCCCGAACTTTCGGCGCGCCGGTAATTGACCCTCCTGGGAAGGCTGCGCGTAGCAAATCTGTTGCATGCAACGTCTCTGGCAAATGCGCGGTGATGGTACTGACCAGATGATGCACGGCTGGGAACGGCTCAACCACAAAGAGTTCTGGTACGTTTACCGAGCCTGGCACGGCAACGCGGCCTATATCGTTGCGCATCAAGTCGACGATCATCAGATTTTCCGCCCGATCCTTTGGAGAGTTCGCCAGTGTTTGAGCCTGCAGGCGATCGGCATCAGGGGAGTCCAGTCTGGGTAATGTGCCTTTAATGGGACGCGTCTGGATGTGCTGGTTTTCTAACTGAATAAAACGTTCAGGCGAAAGGCTGAGAATCGCCCCTTCCTCAAAACGTAAAAATGCACTGAACGGGGCGCGGTTCGCATGGTTTAGACGTACAAACGCCAGCCACTCATCGCCCTGATAATGCGCCTGAAAGCGCTGGGCAAGATTGACCTGATAGCAATCGCCGCTGTGCAGATAACGCTGCACCTGACGGAATTTTTCACTGTACTGCGCACGGGTCATATTGGACCGCCACGAGGATGTTAACGAAAACGGTTCGCGCACGGATATCTGTTGATTTTCCAGCCAACGGCGTCGTGCCTGCACATCGGAGTGGCTAAGTAGTGACACCTTTTGCAACTGATGATCGACAATCAGCGCCCAATCGTAAATGCCAACCGCCATGTCCGGTAGCGTGATATCCTGTTCGGCTTCCGTTGGCAGAGATTCAAAACGGCGGCCTAAATCATAGCCAAACAGACCCAGCGCGCCTCCCTGAAACGGAAGATCGGGATTATAATCGGGCTGAATAGCCAGCGATGTCAGCGCCGAGTGTAAGACCGTCATCGGATCATCAACCGTTTGCATAGTACCGTGCCGGTCATGCACAACGGTCTCTTCAGCACGTGTGACCAGCGTTGTGATGGGGTCGGCGACCAGAATATCAAAGCGACTATGCGGATGGTCGGCATGGCCTGAATGCAAAAGCATTGCCCAGGGCTGGTGGCTTAATGTGGCAAAATAGTGCTCAGCGGCGTCCAGACGCCAGGGTAGTGTGATTACAGCGGGAGATAACGTCTTCATCAGTCCTGACTCGTTGCTACTTCACTGGCTATGTGCCGGGTAGCATGAAATAATTAGCGCTAATAATTTAGCAGGAGTTCACCATGATTGCAGGTTTACCTTCACTCACGCACGATCAGCAGCAACAGGCGGTTGAACGCATTCATGAACTGATATCCCAGGGGATGAGCAGTGGCGAGGCGATTACGAAAGTGGCTGCTGAATTACGCGCCAGCCATACCGGCGAACGGATCGTGGCGCGTTTTGAAGATGAAGACGAAGACGAGTAACGTCGGTTACACCGCAGCGATAATCTTTATCTCAACTTTGTATTTTGGGTTCATTAACCCGGCTTGTACGGTGCAGCGTACCGGGGCGTGACCGGCAACAACCCAGGCATCCCAGGCCTTATTCATAGCGGCAAAATCGTTCTTGTCAGCCAGAAACAGGGTAGCATCAAGAATACGTGACTTGTTGCTGCCCTGTTTTTCCAGCACAGCATCAATTTGCGCCAGCGTGTTTGCCGTTTGTTCGAATGCGTCTGCATCCAGATTTTCCGGCACACCGGTGTAATACAACGTGTTGTTGTGAATCACCACGTCAGACCAACGATCCTCGGCATCAATACGCACGATAGTCATACATTTTTCCTCGTTAAATTTCCATTTTTACGCCGCAAGACTGCCATAATGTCAGTCTGACGTCACCTCTTCAACTGGCGAAAGACCCGATGGCCTGACATAATCCCTGTTCAAATGAACAGGGGGTAGTGTGACGGACGATTTTGCAGCAGACGGTCAGTTGGCTAAAGCGATACCGGGTTTTAAACCACGTGAACCACAACGACAGATGGCCCTGGCCGTCGCGCATGCCATTGAAAAATCACAGCCGCTTGTCGTAGAGGCCGGGACCGGAACAGGGAAAACCTACGCCTATCTTGCCCCCGCGCTGCGCGCTGGAAAGAAAGTCATCATCTCTACCGGATCGAAAGCACTGCAGGATCAGCTTTACAGCCGCGATCTGCCTACTGTGGCAAAAGCGTTGAAATTCACCGGCAAACTGGCGCTATTGAAAGGGCGCTCCAACTACCTTTGCCTGGAGCGACTTGAACAACAGGCACTGGCGGGCGGTGACCTGCCGGTCCAGATATTAAGCGACGTTATTCTGTTGCGATCGTGGTCAAATCAAACCCTCGATGGAGACATCAGCACCTGTGTCAGTGTGGCCGAAGATTCACAGGCCTGGCCGCTGGTGACCAGCACCAACGACAACTGTTTGGGCAGCGACTGCCCGCTGTATAAAGAGTGCTTTGTTGTCAAAGCGCGTAAAAAAGCGATGGACGCAGACGTTATAGTGGTAAACCACCATCTGTTTCTTGCCGATATGGTGGTGAAAGAGAGTGGTTTCGGTGAACTGATCCCTGAGGCCGACGTGATGATCTTTGATGAAGCCCATCAGCTACCGGATATCGCCAGCCAGTATTTTGGTCAGTCACTCTCCAGCCGCCAACTTCTCGACCTTGCAAAGGACATTACCATCGCGTATCGCACCGAGCTGAAAGATACTCAACAGCTACAAAAGTGTGCTGACCGTCTTGCTCAAAGCGCACAGGATTTTCGCCTGCAATTGGGTGAGCCGGGCTATCGCGGCAACCTGCGGGAGATGCTGGCGGATCAGCGTGTGCAGAGAGCATTTTTACTGCTCGATGATACCCTGGAGCTGTGTTACGACGTGGCAAAACTCTCTCTGGGACGTTCGGCACTGCTGGATGCGGCGTTTGAGCGAGCCACGTTGTATCGCACCCGTTTGAAACGGCTAAAAGAGATTAACCAGCCAGGGTTCAGCTACTGGTATGAATGCACCTCGCGCCATTTCACCCTGGCGCTGACGCCACTCACGGTGGCGGATAAATTCAAAGAAGTGATGGAACAAAAACCGGGCTGCTGGATTTTCACCTCAGCGACGTTGTCGGTAAACGATGATCTCCACCACTTTACGGCGCGGCTGGGTATTGAACAGGCGGAGTCGATGCTGCTGCCTAGCCCCTTTGATTACACGCGTCAGGCGCTGCTGTGCGTACCACGTAATCTACCGCAAACCAATCAGCCAGGGGCGGCGCGCCAGTTGGCATCTATGTTGCGGCCAATCATCGAGGCGAACAACGGTCGTTGTTTTATGCTGTGTACCTCGCACGCGATGATGCGCGACCTGGCGGAACAGTTTCGCGCCACCATGACGCTTCCCGTGTTGTTGCAGGGAGAGACCAGCAAAGGGCAACTGCTGCAACAGTTTGTTAGCGCGGGGAATGCTTTACTGGTGGCTACCAGTAGTTTCTGGGAAGGGGTGGACGTGCGTGGTGATACGCTTTCGCTGGTTATTATCGACAAGCTGCCGTTTACCTCACCGGACGATCCATTGTTGAAAGCGCGAATGGAAGATTGCCGCCTGCGCGGCGGCGATCCTTTTGACGAAGTCCAGCTCCCGGATGCGGTTATCACCCTGAAACAGGGGGTGGGGCGTTTGATACGTGATGCTGACGATCGCGGTGTGCTGGTGATTTGTGACAACCGGCTGGTGATGCGACCCTATGGAGCCACCTTCCTGGCGAGTTTGCCGCCGGCACCGCGTACGCGTGACATTGCCCGCGCTGTTCGATTTCTTGCTATACCAACGGCTGAGTAATTTGTTACGGAGTATGGTAAGATGCGCGCCAAATTTATTGATCTGATCACGAAGACCCATGCGAATTCTGGCTATCGATACCGCCACAGAAGCGTGCTCTGTTGCCCTGTGGAATGACGGTAATATCAAGGCTCATTTCGAGCTTTGCCCACGAGAACATACCCAACGAATCCTGCCGATGGTTCAGGACATCCTGGCTGATGACGGTACTACCTTAACGGAGATCGACGCGCTGGCGTTTGGTCGCGGTCCCGGAAGTTTTACTGGTGTACGTATTGGTATCGGTATTGCTCAGGGGCTGGCATTAGGTGCGGAATTACCCATGATCGGCGTTTCAACTCTGGCAACAATGGCGCAGGGAGCCTGGCGTAAAACTGGGGCAATGCGCGTGCTGGCGGCGATTGACGCACGTATGGGTGAAGTTTACTGGGCCGAATACCAGCGTGATGAAGACGGCGTCTGGAACGGCGAAGAGACGGAAGCGGTATTAACACCAGAACAAGTTCATGAGCGTTTGCTGCAACTTTCCGGCGATTGGGCGACGGTTGGCACAGGCTGGTCGGCATGGCCTGAACTCGGCAAAGACAGTGGTCTGATGCTGATTGATGGCGGCGTTTTGCTTCCGGCTGCTGAAGACATGTTGCCTGTCGCCACTCAAATGCTGGCAGCAGGAAAGACGGTTGCGGTGGAACATGCTGAACCGGTTTATTTACGTAACACCGTAGCGTGGAAGAAACTTCCTGGGAAAGAATGAATCTTAGTAGTAAATACCCTGATTAATTTGAATTGCAGTTCATACGCGGCAGTTTGACAGAGACAGGGCAGGCGCTGAGAAAAGGGAGTCGCACATGGCGGTTCAAAAACAGGTAATGAAAGGTGTACTGGCTGGTGTATTAGCATTAATGCTAAGCGGTTGCGTCACCATTCCGGATGCGATTAAAGGTTCAAGCCCTACACCGCAGCAGGATCTGGTGCGGGTGATGAATGCACCGCAGTTGTACGTCGGACAGGAAGCGCGTTTCGGCGGTAAAGTGGTGGACATTCAGAATCAGCAGGGGAAATCCCGTCTGGAAATTGCTACCGTTCCGCTCGACAGTGGCGCGCGACCAATACTGGGAGAAGCCTCACGCGGAAGGATTTATGCTGATGTAAACGGCTTCCTCGATCCGGTTGATTTTCGTGGACAACTGGTTACCGTCGTGGGACCGATTAGCGGCACGGTAGACGGTAAAATCGGTAGTACGCCGTATAAGTTTATGCTGATGCAGGTAACAGGTTATAAACGCTGGCATATTACTCAGCAGATCGTGATGCCACCGCAACCGATTGACCCCTGGTTCTATGGTGCGCGTGGCTGGCCATACGGCTATGGCGGTTGGGGATGGTACAATCCCGGTCCCGCACAGGTTCAGACGATAGTAACAGAGTAACTCTTTGTTTTATTGGTAAAAGAAACAGCGGCTCGTCCGCTGTTTCTGCATTAACGTGGATATAAAAAAAATAAATAGTGACGCGCTTCGCAACCTTGTCGTTGTGTAATAAACAAACTGGTACGCTGAGTTAATATTATGTTAACAGTTTGTTTATTGTCTGGGGTTGTGATGACGACGAATACGCATTTTAGAGGTGATGTATTGAAAAAGGTTTGGCTTAACCGTTATCCCGAGGGCGTTCCCGCGGAGATCAATCCTGACCGTTATCAATCCCTGGTGGAGCTCTTTGAACACTCAGTAAGGCGCTATGCTGACCAGCCCGCGTTTGTAAATATGGGGGAGGTGATGACCTTCCGCAAACTGGAGGAGCGTAGTCGGGCATTTGCGGCCTACTTGCAACAGGGGCTTGGGCTGAAAAAGGGCGATCGTGTCGCGCTAATGATGCCTAACCTGCTGCAGTATCCTGTGGCATTGTTCGGCATCCTGCGTGCCGGAATGATCGTCGTGAATGTTAACCCGTTGTATACGCCGCGGGAACTGGAGCATCAGCTTAATGACAGCGGTGCGGCGGCGATCGTGATTGTCTCCAACTTTGCTCATACGCTGGAGAAAGTGGTCGATAAAACGTCGGTTCAACATGTGATCCTGACGCGTATGGGCGATCAGCTTTCTACCGCTAAAGGGACGCTGGTTAACTTTGTCGTCAAGTACATCAAGCGTCTGGTGCCGAAATACCACCTGCCTGATGCCATCTCGTTTCGCAGCGCGTTACAAAACGGCTATCGCATGCAGTATGTGAAGCCTGAAGTGGTCTCTGAAGATCTGGCTTTCCTGCAGTATACCGGTGGCACCACCGGCGTGGCGAAAGGCGCAATGCTAACGCACCGCAATATGCTGGCTAACCTGGAACAGGTCAATGCTACCTACGGTCCATTGCTGCATCCGGGTAAAGAGCTGGTGGTGACTGCGCTGCCGTTGTATCACATCTTCGCGTTGACCATGAACTGCCTGTTGTTTATCGAACTGGGTGGTCAAAACCTGTTGATCACTAACCCGCGAGATATTCCGGGTCTGGTGAAAGAGCTGGCAAAATACCCGTTTACCGCGATGACCGGCGTCAATACGCTGTTTAACGCTTTGTTGAATAACAAAGAATTTCAGCAACTGGACTTTTCATCACTGCATCTCTCCGCGGGTGGTGGTATGCCGGTACAGCAGGCGGTAGCAGAACGCTGGGTGAAGCTGACCGGACAGTATCTGCTGGAAGGTTACGGCCTGACCGAGTGTGCGCCGTTGGTGAGTGTCAACCCTCACGATATCGATTATCACAGTGGCAGTATCGGCCTGCCGGTTCCTTCCACTGACGTTAAACTGGTGGATGACGACGATAACGAAGTGCCACCAGGGGAACCTGGCGAGCTGTGCGTTAAAGGTCCGCAGGTAATGCTGGGGTACTGGCAGCGACCAGATGCAACAGATGAAATTGTCAAAGACGGTTGGTTGCACACCGGTGATATTGCGGTGATGGATGATGAAGGTTTCCTGCGGATTGTCGATCGCAAAAAAGATATGATCCTGGTTTCAGGTTTCAACGTCTATCCGAACGAGATTGAAGATGTGGTTATGCAACACCCAGGTGTCCAGGAAGTGGCCGCAGTTGGTGTGCCGTCGGGCAGCAGCGGTGAGGCTGTGAAAATTTTTGTGGTGAAGAAAGACGCCTCGTTAACCGATGAAGCCTTGATTACCTTTTGTCGACGTCAGCTGACGGGCTA
The DNA here is from genome assembly GCF_030333105.1 of Citrobacter sp. Cm038. Classification (NCBI taxonomy): domain Bacteria; kingdom Pseudomonadati; phylum Pseudomonadota; class Gammaproteobacteria; order Enterobacterales; family Enterobacteriaceae; genus Citrobacter; species Citrobacter sp. Cm038. Next base: position 742,716 of record NZ_JAOWGO010000016.1, read on the forward strand.
TAAAGTGCCGAAGCTGGTGGAATTCCGTGATGAGCTGCCAAAATCAAACGTTGGCAAAATTTTGCGACGAGAATTACGTGACGAAGCACGTGGCAAAGTGGACAATAAAAGCTAAGCGTTAAGACAGCCATCAGAAAGCGCCGGTTAAACCGGCGTTTTTTTTGGTGCAAACCTGAGAGAGCACGATTTGAATTACCAAATGATCACCACGAACGACGCGTTGGCCACGCTGTGCGAAGCCGTTCGTGAGTTTCCGGCTATTGCCCTGGATACTGAATTTGTTCGCACACGTACCTATTACCCGCAACTGGGTCTGATCCAGTTGTTTGATGGCAAACACGTTGCTCTGATTGATCCGCTTGGGATCACCGACTGGTCACCGCTGAAGACCATTTTGCAGGACACTGCCATTACCAAATTCCTGCATGCAGGAAGTGAAGACCTGGAAGTGTTTCTCAACGCCTTTGGCGAACTTCCACAGCCGCTGATTGATACACAAATTCTGGCTGCGTTCTGCGGACGTCCATTATCGTGGGGATTTGCCGCGATGGTGGAAGAGTATACGGGAGTGGCGCTGGATAAAAGCGAATCCCGCACTGACTGGCTGGCGCGTCCGTTAACTGAGCGTCAGTGTGAGTATGCGGCAGCGGATGTCTGGTATTTATTACCGATCACCCAAAAGCTGATGACAGAGACTGATGCCTCTGGCTGGCTGCCCGCCGCGCTGGATGAGTGCCGTTTGATGCAGCAGCGTCGTCAGGAAATTCTGGCGCCTGAAGATGCGTGGCGCGAGATAACCAATGCCTGGCAACTACGAACCCGCCAGCTTGCCTGCCTGCAACTGCTGGCTGACTGGCGATTACGTAAGGCGCGTGAGCGCGATCTGGCGGTGAACTTTGTGGTACGTGAAGAACACCTGTGGTCTGTCGCTCGCTATATGCCAGGTAGTCTGGGTGAACTGGACAGTCTGGGTCTTTCCGGTAGCGAGATTCGTTTTCACGGCAAGACGCTGATTTCGCTGGTGGAGAAGGCTCAGGCTCTGCCGGAAGAATCATTGCCGGAACCGTTGCTGAACCTGATGGATATGCCGGGATATCGCAAGGCATTCAAGGCCATTAAGGCACTGGTTGCAGAGGTGAGTGCGGAACATAATCTCAGCGTTGAGTTACTGGCTTCGCGCCGTCAGATTAATCAGCTCCTCAACTGGCACTGGAAACTAAAGCCGCAGGCTTCCCTGCCGGAACTGATTTCCGGTTGGCGTGGTGAACTGATGGCCGAGCGTCTTAACGCACTGTTGCTGGAATATCCGCAGTAAGTTGACCAGACTAAGCCGGGTAGCGCTATCGCTTACCCGGCCTGATGTGATTACAAATCAAGGACCAGACGTTTGCCTTTGGCGCGCGAGCAACAGATGAGCATACTTTGCTGGCTGGCCTTCTCATCGTCGCTGAAATACTGATCGCGATGATCCGCTTCCCCTTCAATAATTGTTGTTTCACAGGTACCGCACACGCCTTCGCGACATAGACATTCCACCCTGGCCGCTTTGTTATTTTCGATAACCTGTAAAATAGTCATCTCTTCCGGAACGACAAATTCACGTCCAGAACGTGCCAGCACAAGGGTGAACGCATCACCGCTCTTATCTTCCACGGCAAATTGTTCGAAATGTAGCGTATCGTTGTCCAGAGCGTGGCGGGCGGCTTCGCGTCTTACGGCATCGTTAAGTACAGCAGGGCCGCAGGTGTAAATATGCGTGCCGGGTTCTACATCGGCCAGCAGACGCGCCAGGTCAAGGCGGGTGCCTTCGGTAGAAAGGTGCAGATGAATGCGCTCGGCGTTGATGTGCTGAGTGAGTTCATGATGAAATGCGCAGCTTTCCGGGCTGTGGGAGCAGTAATGCAGTTGCCACTCAGCGTGTGATTGTTCCAGCTCCGGGATCTGCGATAAAAAGGGGGTTATGCCAATGCCTCCTGCAATCAGTATATGTTTTCGTGCCTGAGGTTCGAGGGCAAAGAGATTATTTGGTGTGGATATCGTCAGCGTGTCGCCAGCGTTCACGTTCTGGTGTAAGAAACGTGAGCCGCCTTTGGACTCATCCTCCAGTCGTACAGCTATTTGATAAGCGGTGGTATCAAGCGGTGAACTCATCAGCGAATAGGCATTGCTGTAGAGATTTTCGCCATCGCGCATCTGCACGATTATATGGCTGCCTCCACTGAACGCGGGTAACGAGCCGCCTGCAGAGGCAACTAAGGTGAAACGTTTTACATGTGGAGTAATGGTCTCAATCCGGCTGACCCGCACTTCATGCATTTGATATTCAGACATCGCGGCACTCCCTTAAAAATCTGTCCGGCGCGGGTTAACCCTGCGCGCCGGAATCTGTGTCACAGCCCCTGGCAGAGATATTTCATCTCCAGGTAATCTTCGATACCGTGTTCAGAGCCTTCACGCCCAAGGCCGGACTGTTTGACGCCGCCAAACGGGGCAACTTCATTAGAGATAAGCCCGGTATTGATCCCCACCATGCCGTATTCAAGCTGCTCAGAAACTCGCCAGATACGCGCAGCGTCATTACTATAGAAGTAAGATGCCAGACCGTAGATCGTATCGTTTGCCTGGTGGATCACGTCCTGTTCATCGTCAAATTTCACCAGCGCGGCGACCGGTCCGAAGATTTCTTCCTGTAACAGTTGCGTGCCTGGCTGCACGTTGCCGATGACGGTAGGGGTAAAATAGTTTCCGCCCAGCGCATGGCGTTGGCCGCCGGTTAACAGCGTGGCACCACGCGTCAGGGCGTCATCAAGAAGTGACTGCACTTTGTCTACGGCGGCGCTGTTGATCAGTGGTCCGGTCTGTACGCCTGGTTGCTCACCATTGCCTACCTTCAGCGCGGCGACACGGGCGACAAACTTCTCGCAAAACGTGTCGTAAATGGCCTGATGAATATAAAAACGATTCACACAGACACAGGTCTGTCCGGCGTTGCGAAACTTGGCAACCAACGCCCCTTCGACGGCTTTATCAATATCTGCGTCATCAAACACAATAAACGGCGCATTACCCCCCAGCTCCAGTGACACCTTTTTGATGGAGTCAGAACACTGGCGCATCAGGACGCGTCCGACTTCTGTTGAACCCGTGAACGAGAGCTTACGTACACGATCATCAGCGGTGAACTGAGCGCCAATTTCGCGTGATTTTCCTGTTACGACGTTGATGACGCCTGAGGGAATGCCGGCCTGACGTGCGAGCTCGGCCAGCGCCAGTGCTGTGAACGGCGTCTCGTTGGCCGGTTTTATCACCATCGTACAGCCTGCAGCCAGTGCCGGACCGGCTTTGCGGGTGATCATGGCGGCGGGGAAGTTCCACGGCGTAATCGCGGCGCAGATGCCGACGCCCTGGCGGATCACCATCAACCGCTTGTCCGTTGTAGGAGAGGGAATGATTTCACCGTTGGTGCGTTTTGCCTGTTCGGCAAACCACTCAATAAACGAAGCGGCATAGACAATTTCGCCTTCCGCTTCTGTCTGCGGTTTTCCCTGTTCGGCAGTCATGATTTGCGCCAGCGCCGTTTTGTTGTCGAGAATTAAGTGATGCCAGGCTTTGAGCAGAGTGGAACGCTGGGCTGCGGTCATTGCACGCCAGTTGGGTAACGCCTGAGAGGCGGCATCAATAGCCCGCTGAGTCTCTGACATTCCCATATTGGGTATTTTCCCCAGAATAGCGCCTGTCGCCGGATTGCTGACCGATAACGTATTGTTGTCATCGGCGTCGCACCAGTTCCCGGCGATAAACGCCTGCTGGCGGAAAAGTGAAGTCTGAAAGACGGTCATGACGAACTCCTTCAAGGATTAATCCTGAAACACCTGGGCTACCAGGTTATGGAAATGGGCAATACCGTGTTCAGAAATCCCGCTGCCGCTGGTATCTGCCATAATGCGTCCCTGACCGCGATAGCCGCGTGATTTCAGCCCTTTTTGTACGCTTTCGACCAGACGTAAATCTTCAGGGCGGAAGACATTGCGATACCATTCAATCAGCTCTTTCTGCTCTTCGGTGAGTTCTTCATTGGTGAAGTAGATGTCGTAGTTTTGCAGTGTGGTTTCTGCATCCACCGGGAACTCATAGATAACGGTCATCATGCCTTTAATTGGCGTGACGTTGAGCATGGTGCATGGCCACAACCAGAAACCGTGGAAGGCGGCATCAACGCCTTCTTCGAACTTAAATGACTGCTCTGATGGTTTGGCAAAACCGTATTGCAGAGTCCAGTTGCCATGCATGGTGTGCCAGTAGCGGTCAACCTGTACCGAGTCGGAAAAACCAGGGTGTGCCGGACCGCAGTGGTAGCACTCCAGATAGTTATCAACGATATTTTTCCAGTTGGCAGGTGTGCGAGTCGTAAAGCGCGCAGCCAGTTTCAGATCGTGTACATCAGGGCAGGCTTCGACAACTTTCGCTGCCAGTCCCGGGAGTTGATCTTCAACGCTGCCGGCATTCGGATCCATATTGATAAATACGAATCCGGCATATTCTTCAAGACGTACCGGTGTGAGATGGGCTTTCTCACTATCGAAATTGGCCACGTTTTCACAGTTACGGGCGTGTGCCAGGTTGCCATCGAGCTTAAAAGCCCAGGCGTGATAGGGACAGGTAATGACATTCTTCGCTTTCCCTTCGCCGCTTAGCAACTGATGACCCCGATGTGGGCAGACGTTGTAGAAAGCGCGCAGCACATTATCGCGACCCCGTACCAGCACGATATTTTCGCCAATCACTTCACGAGTGACATAGTCATTTGGTTTTGCCAGTTCGCTGCTGTGGGCTACGCAAATCCAACTTTTGGCAAACACGTTCTCTTGCTCGTGCTCAAACGCCTGTTGATCGGTATAAAACCGTGCCGGGATGGTCCATGCGTCCTGCGGGTTGGCACAAAAATTTTGCGGCAGAATAAACTCAGGGCTCAGATTGCTCATTGGATTACCTTTAATTTGTGAGTAAGAGGATGTTTTTGTACTGGCGCTCAACTGTCGCCTTTGAGTAATGCCCCGGCGGGTGGCGTAACTGGCTCGCCGCCCTGTGCGTCGGGAAGATGACTTTCAATTTGGTGAGCAGGAATATGGGCATAGTCCTGTTTAACCCAGCGAAGAAAACCACCGACCTTCACCAGCAAAATGGCGAGGAAGGGAAGTGCGGTCAGTACCACGGTAGTCTTCATGGTTTCCAGTGAAGCACCGGTAAACAGAATCGATAATGGAATCAAGGTAATGACCACGCACCAGAACAGGCGTAAGCCGCGCTCGGGATCTTCACCTTCCTGAAGATTGCGCGTGCTGGTGGCCGCCATGGTATAGGCCACAGCATCCATATGTGAGGCGAGGAAAATAATCATGATAGCCAGATAGGCCACCAGGAACAGTTTCCCGGCGGGTAGTGACATCAGTACCTGCTGGACGGCCGTTTCGCCGCCAAGCGTTGCCATTATTTGCGGAACATCAATTACACCGTTAACAAACTGATGGATAGAGTAACTTTCCATCACCCCGAAGAAGAACCAGCAACCGACGGTGCTACCAAGGATCAATGCCCAGATCACTTCCTTAATTTTGCGTCCACGGGAAACGCGGGTAACAAACATCGCCACGCCAGGGGTATAGGAGATCCACCACAGCCAGTAAAATACCGTCCAGTTGCGGGTAAACTCACCATTACCGAGAGGGTCGGTAAACAGGCTCATTTGCAAAAAGTTTTGTGTTGTCAGGCCGATGGCATTGATGATGTTGTTAGTGATGAACTCGGTTGGGCCGACGATCAATACCAGCAGCGGCAGCAAAAATGCGCCCCAGCCAACCATTTTGCTCAGACGTTGTAAGCCGTTATTGATGCCAATCCAGGAGCTGAGACAGAAGATGCCCCCCGAAAACAGGATCACAAATGCCTGCACCGTAAAGTTATCCGGCAGACCAGTGAGAGCCGATAAGCCACGAGTAAAGGTGGCTGCGGTGACGACCAGGGAGATGGTTAACGCGCCGACGGTGGCAATCAGGAACATCAGGTCGACTAAGCGCCCCCAGACGCCTTGCGGATGAACGCCAGTAATTGCAGCAATAATACCGGACAGGCTCAACCCTTTGTTTTTACGCACATGGAAGTGATAAGCCATGGTTAATGAGGCCAGCGTATAGGTTGCCCACGCGCTGATCCCCCAATGGAAAAAAGAGTAGGGCAGGCTGAATTCCAGTGCTTTTTGCGAGTGGGGGGCGATATTCAGGCCCGGTGTCTGGTAATAATAGGCCCATTCTGCAACGCCCCAGTAGAGCGTGGAAGAACCTAACCCGGCGCAGATAAACATAAACAGCCAGGAAAGTGTGCTGTATTCCGCTTTGCCTTCTCCCAGACGAATGTTGCCGTACTTGCTGGTGGCAAGATAGATGACCAGTCCCATAGCCATGAGGACCAGTATCTGGACTGCTGAACCTAACATGCGGGTGACACCATTAAAAATGGTGTTTGCCGCTTGCGCGGATTGCTGAGGGAAGAAACTCAGTGTGGCTGCGATAAAAAGAATGGCCACCAGGCTGATGGCTATGAGTGGCACATCTTTTTTCTTTACGTTGCTCAACATGGGTGATCTCCTGGGCATAAGTTGCCCGCGTTTGGCATTAGCCTGTCGTTGTTATCATGCTGTAGGGGTACAATGTGTCGCTTCGTTATTTAACATTTTAATTATTTGTTCTTTACATGAATTAAACAATTGCCCGATGCGTGAAGCAATAAAACACGGAACGGAAATAATAAAAGGTGAATTCGCGCAGGTTATTTCAGCAATTGAACGCATAAAAAAGCCGCGTCAGTGACGCGGCTCAAATTAAGTGGTTTGACCTTTAACGAAGGGCCTGACAGATGGCCTGGCCAACCTGTGATGTGGTGGCGGTCCCTTTCATATCCGGTGTTTTAGGACCACTGGCAATGACCTGTTCAATCGCCGCCACGATCCCATCGTGAGCAGCCTGATAATTTGCATCACCGTTGCCGAGGAAATCCAGCATCATGGCTCCCGCCCAGATTGTGGCAATCGGGTTGGCGATATTCTTGCCGTAGATATCTGGTGCCGAACCGTGTACCGGTTCGAACAACGATGGAAAGGTGCGTTCCGGGTTTAAGTTTGCAGAAGGGGCAATACCAATTGTCCCTGTGCAAGCAGGGCCTAAATCGGAAAGGATATCGCCAAACAGGTTCGAGGCGACCACCACGTCAAAGCGTTCAGGTTGCATAACAAAACGGGCGCACAGAATATCGATATGCTGCTTATCCCAGCGAATCTCAGGATATTGAGCTGCCATGGCTTCAACGCGTTCATCCCAGTAGGGCATACTGATGGCAAGACCGTTTGATTTGGTTGCAGAAGTTAACGTTTTGCGTGGACGGCTCTGGGCCAGTTCGAACGCGTAACGCAAAATGCGGTCGACTCCACGACGGGTGAAGACGGATTCCTGAATGACCACTTCATGCTCGGTTCCTGCGTTTACTCGCCCGCCCAGTGAAGAGTATTCCCCCTCGGTATTCTCGCGCACGACATAAAAATCAATGTCGCCTGGTTTTTTTCCTGCCAGTGGACAGGGAACGCCGGGGAACAGGCGAACCGGACGCAGGTTGACGTACTGATCGAATTCGCGCCGAAACTTGAGTAATGATCCCCATAATGAGATGTGATCCGGCACGGTATCGGGCCAACCGACAGCTCCAAAATAGATAGCATCGAATGATTTTAGCTGCTCATGCCAGTCATCCGGCATCATTTTTCCGTGATGCGTATAGTATTCGCAGCTGGCCCATTCCATTTGCTCAAAGCTGAGCGACAAATCCCAACGCTCCGCAGCCGCCTGTAACACATTAATGCCTTCAGGCAGGACTTCTTTACCAATACCATCTCCGGGAATAGCGGCAATACGACAGGTTTTCTTCATAGCAGCTCTCACTTGTACGCCATCAAAATTGACTTTCCCCTTATCCTATAATTGACTGATTAAGAGTTAATCCCCCTAACTGGTGAAACATAAAACACAGATCATGAATAATCTGCCGCTGCTAAATGATTTACGCGTCTTTATGCTGGTTGCCCGTCGTGCAGGATTTGCCGCTGTTGCTGAGGAGTTGGGCGTTTCTCCCGCGTTTATCAGCAAGCGCGTTGCGCTGCTTGAACAGACGCTGAATGTCGTGTTGTTACACCGCACCACGCGGCGAGTGACCATCACGGAAGAGGGAGAGCGGATCTACGAATGGGCGCAGCGGATCCTGCAGGATGTGGATCAGATGATGGATGAGTTGTCTGATGTCCGGCAGATCCCTCAGGGTATGTTGCGCATTATCAGTAGCTTTGGCTTTGGTCGTCGGGTGGTGGCGCCTGCACTGTCTGCACTGGCGAAACAGTATCCGCAGCTTGAGCTAAGATTCGATGTTGAGGATCGGTTGGTGGATCTGGTTAATGAAGGTGTCGATCTTGATATTCGTATTGGTGATGATATTGCTCCTAATTTGATAGCACGAAAGCTGGCGACTAATTATCGCATCCTGTGCGCTTCACCAGAATTTGTGACGCAATACGGTGCGCCTAAGCAACTGAATGAACTGGCAAGCTTTCCCTGCCTGGTAATTAAAGAACGTGATCATCCGTTTGGCATCTGGCAATTGCGTAATAAAGAAGGTGAGCACTCGATTAAAGTGACGGGTCCATTATCATCTAATCACGGTGAGGTTGTTCATCAGTGGTGTCTGGATGGGCAGGGTATTGCGCTGCGTTCGTGGTGGGATGTATGCGACAACATTACTAGCGGACATCTGGTTCAGATATTACCAGAGTATTATCAGCCAGCTAATATCTGGGCTGTATATGTTTCTCGCCTGGCGACATCGGCCAAAATTCGTATTACGGTTGAGTTTTTGCGCCGCTATTTTGAGGAGAATTACCCCAGATTTTCTCTGGAATAAATGCGAGTTGGCTGGGGGAAAAATAAAAAAGGCAGAATAATCTGCCTTTTTGCTGCTGACCATACTCTGTTACAAAAGACGTTATTTAGACTCTTCTGCTTCAGGTAATGTCACGTTAAGTTCGAGGATAGAAATATCGCCGTCTTTTTGTTCAAGTTGTACGGTGACCATTTCGGGGTCAATTTGTACATACTTACAGATAACGTCGAGAATATCTTTCCTCAACTGCGGTAAATAATGCGGCTCGGCGTCACTGCGACGACGTTCCGCAACAATAATCTGCAGTCGCTCTTTAGCGATGTTTGCTGTGCTCTTTTTCCGCGAGAGAAAAAAATCCAGTAATGCCATAACTTATCCTCCGAACAGGCGTTTGAGGAAACCTTTCTTCTCTTCTTCAATGAAGCGGAAAGGACGTTCTTCTCCCAACAGACGGTCTACGGTATCTGCGTAGGCTTTGCCGGCATCAGCATTGATGTCGAGAATAACCGGCTCACCCTGGTTAGACGCGCGCAGGACTGACTGATCTTCAGGAATCACGCCGACCAGCTTGATTCGCAGAATCTCCAGTACATCTTCCATGCTGAGCATGTCGCCTTTGTTTACGCGGCCCGGATTGTAGCGCGTAAGTAACAGGTGCTCTTTAATCGGATCTTCACCATTTTCAGCGCGACGAGATTTCGACGCCAGAATACCCAGAATACGGTCAGAGTCACGTACGGATGAAACTTCCGGGTTGGTGGTGATGATAGCTTCATCAGCAAAATACAGGGCCATCAACGCGCCGGTTTCAATACCTGCCGGGGAGTCGCAGACGATGAAATCGAAGCCCATCGTTTTCAGATCATCCAGAACTTTTGCGACGCCTTCGCGCGTCAGCGCGTCTTTATCGCGAGTCTGTGAGGCCGGAAGAATAAAGAGATTTTCGGTACGCTTATCTTTGATTAACGCCTGATTTAACGACGCATCGCCCTGGATCACGTTGACGAAGTCGTAAACGACGCGGCGTTCACAACCCATAATCAAATCAAGATTACGCAGGCCGATATCAAAATCAATAACGACAGTTTTCTTTCCCTTCTGGGCCAAACCTGTAGCGATGGCCGCGCTGGAGGTTGTTTTGCCAACGCCCCCTTTACCCGAAGTAACAACAATAATGCGTGCCATAGAAATTCCTTGTTAAAAAGGGATCAATTCAACGGTTGAACTGTCAAAGCGTTCTCTGCTAATTGCAGACGAGCCGCTTTGCCATAAAATTCTGCTGGGATATTATCACTCAGCCAATATACACCTGCGATAGACACCAGTTCTGCCGTCAGATGGGTACAAAAAATTTGTGCTTCCCGGTCACCGCTGGCGCCCGCCAATGCACGGCCTCTCATCACACCATACACGTGAATGTTACCATCAGCGATAAGCTCAGCGCCTGCGCTGACGTGGCTTGTAACAATCAGATCACATTGTGGTGCATAAATACGCTGACCGGAACGAACCGGTACATTTATTAATCGCGTTTTTGTGATGGGAGTAACGTTTTGTGGTGGCGCGGCAGGGGCCGGGGTATTAACTGGCGCGGAACGGATGGTTTTTTCTTTACCTTCAGTGAGTAAAGGAAGACCCAATTCGTCTATTTCAGCCTTAAGTTTGGCGTCTTTACAGCCGCTGACGCCAATAATACGCAGGCCGGTAGATGCGACCACTTTTTGCAGCGCCGGCCAGTTTACCGGGCTTTCAAGGCCACTGACGTTGATCACCACGGGAGCATGTTTTAAAAAAGCAGGTGCCTGCGCGATTTTGTCTTCCAACGCCTGACGAATAACCTCGGGTTCTGCTTCGTGCAAGTGAACCACTGATAAGGTGAAGCTACTGCCTTTAAGCTCGATTGGCGTGTTTGACATCCTGGCCTTACTCAATTTGCTATTTATCATCCCCAGCGCGGGGTGATATTCCGAAGACTATAAGGCATGTTATAGTCAGTATTATATTGAGGCAAGCCACCATTCCCTGAATTCAGAGTAAAAGATATGTTTTGTGTGATCTACCGAAGCAGCAAACGTGACCAGACCTATTTATATGTCGAAAAAAAAGACGATTTCTCACGCGTTCCTGAAGAACTGATGAAAGGATTTGGTCAACCGAAGCTGGCAATGATTTTACCGCTTGATGGCCGTAAAAAACTCGTCAACGCCGATCTTGAAAAAGTAAAACAGGCGTTAACTGAGCAGGGCTATTATTTACAATTACCGCCACCGCCAGAAGATTTACTCAAACAGCATCTGTCTGTGGTTAAACAAAATACACCAGACGTTAAACCTTAAACTGTATCCGGCAGTAGCGTGTCCCATCGATGCAGTTTATGAAATCAATGACTACGTTAGGGGAAAGTAATGTATCAACATCACAACTGGCATGGTGCTCTGCTGGATTACCCGGTAAGTAAAGTGGTTTGTGTAGGCAGCAATTATGCAAAGCATATTAAAGAGATGGGTAGTGCAACGCCCGATGAACCGGTCCTGTTCATAAAACCTGAAACCGCACTGTGCGATCTGCGTCAGCCGCTGGTGATCCCGGCGGATATGGGATCTGTTCACCACGAAGTTGAGCTGGCGGTGCTGATTGGTTCGACTCTGCGCCAGGCGACGGAAGAGCACGTGCGCAAAGCCATCGCTGGCTATGGTGTGGCTCTGGATCTGACCCTGCGTGATATTCAGGGCAAAATGAAGAAGGCGGGTCAGCCGTGGGAGAAAGCGAAGGGATTTGATAACTCCTGTCCGTTGTCTGGCTTTATTCCTGTTTCGGAATTTAACGGCGATCCGCAAAATACGCAGCTCGGTCTGACAGTAAACGGTGAAAAACGTCAACACGGTTCCACAGCGGATATGATCCATCAAATTGTCCCGTTGATTGCCTATATGAGCCGTTTCTTCACGCTTAAAGCGGGTGATGTTGTGCTGACGGGGACGCCGGAAGGTGTTGGGCCATTGCATAGTGGTGATGAGCTGGCTATTAGTTTCCATGGTCAGACTCTCACGACCCGAGTGCTGTAATCTCTTCTTGCCGCCTTTTCGGGCGGCAAAACTTGCATCAGCGTGCCAGACTGGTTATAAGGTGCAGCTTTATTGCAATAGCGGATACCCTGATGAGCGACAAACCTTTCTGGCAAAGCAAAACCCTGGATGAAATGACCGATGCCGAGTGGGAGTCATTATGTGATGGGTGTGGTCAATGCTGTCTGCATAAGCTGATGGATGAGGACACCGACGAAATTTACTTTACCAACGTCGCCTGTCGTCAGCTCAACATTAAAACCTGCCAGTGCCGTAATTACGAACGCCGATTCGAATATGAGCCTGATTGTATTAAGTTAACGCGTGATAATCTCCCGACTTTTGAATGGCTACCGATGACCTGTGCCTATCGTCTGTTAGCGGAAGGTAAGGGGTTACCAGACTGGCACCCGTTGCTGACAGGTTCTAAAGCGGCAATGCATGGTGAACGCATTTCGGTACGACATATTGCAGTGAAAGAATCGGAAGTGTATGACTGGCAGGACCATATTTTGAACAAACCTTCATGGGCGGAATGAACCGCCCATTGATCAGCAGGCGTTGAAGATTAAGACTTTTTCGCCTGATACATCTCATCTCCGTGGTTGTCATCTTCAACCCAGAAATTAATATTGAATTGTGCATCGTCACTTAATTCAACACGATGCCAGTACTGCGGTGGGCTGGTTGCGAACTGACCGGCATTGATAACTACCTTCACCTCAGGTTCTGTCGCTTCTTCATTGGCGAAACCGTAATAGGTTACCGTTCCTTCCATCACGCAGAGTTGTCCAAAGACACCTGCTGCCGTGTTGTGGTGAGAAAGCAATGCTGCAGGGACATTGTCTTTAGTAAAGAAGGGGGTAGAGCGTTTAACTTTCCAGTTTGCCGGGATGCGTAAGTGGGACATAAGACATCTCCTTGGTGTGGCATTTATAAGATGTATTTAATATACATCTTATAAATGCCACCAGGCAACGACATTATGGTAAAAAAAACGCTCCCGGAGGAGCGTTCTGTTAGCGGCCGAAGAGGTCGCGTTTTTTCGGTTTAAACGGCTGAGCAATCAACACCAGCACGGCGACAATGAGATAAGCAGCAAAAATCCCCAATAGCCACTGCGGCATTTCCAGGGTTAAAAAGGACCATTGACGTTCAGCACAATCACCGGATGCGAGGAATATCTGCGGCAGCCATTTATCCAGTGGTAACCAGCTTGGGAAACGCGCGGCAAAATCACAGGTCATAAAGGGTGACGGGTGAAGCTGAATCATCGTATGTTCATACGCCAACTGCAGGCCGCGCCATGCACTGTAAATCCAGATAATGATTGCTACGTAGCGCAGCGGTGTTTTCGGCGCGATTGCCCCCACCACTCCAGCACCCATCACGCCGAATAATGCACTACGTTCATAAATACACAACACGCAAGGTTTAAGCAGCATAACGTGCTGGAACCACAGCGCGACCAGTTCCAGAGCCAAAGCGGTGAGCGCCAACAATAACCATGCCCCACGACCACGGGAACACTGGTTTAAAAATCGCAACATAATAATTTCCCTGCAACATGCGTAGAGACCGCAGTTTAAACCAATTCAATTTAAGCGCCACTAGCGGCAATTGAAATATTGTGTAATTGGATAATTATCATGCAAAAAGTCAAACCGGGCAGTGATTTGCCCGGTGAATTGCTATGAAAGTGTGGCTAACCAGCCTGTTTGTGTCATCCACTCGGTCACCGGGACGAGCGTAAACTCCACGCAGAGAAGCCCAACCAGTGTCAGGACGAGCGTATAAGGCAGAGCCATCCACACCATGCGGCCATAGGAAAGTCGAATCAACGGTGCCAGTGCGGAGGTCAGCAGGAACAGAAAAGCCGCCTGACCATTAGGCGTGGCGACGGAAGGCAGGTTGGTGCCGGTATTGATCGCTACGGCTAACAGCTCAAACTGATTAAGGCTGATTGTTCCGTGTTCCATCGCCGCTTTCGCTTCGTTGATATAAATTGTCCCAACAAAAACGTTATCGGAGATAGAAGAGAGCAGGCCGTTGAAGAGATAGAACAGGGTGAGCTGTGCGTGCTCTGATGACTGTAAAACAAACTGAATAATCGGCGCGAAGAGTTGCTGATCGATAATCACGGCAACAATAGAGAAAAATACGGTGAGCAGTGCGGTGAACGGCAGCGATTCGGTGAATGCTTTCCCAATGGCATGCTCGTCGGTTACACCGGTTAAAGAGGTTGCCAGGATGATAACAGACAGACCAATCAACCCGACTTCTGCCAGATGCAGAGCCAGGGCGACCACCAACCAGACGCCGATAATCGCCTGAATGATCAGTTTAATTTTATCCTGGCGGGTGCGCTGCAGGCGGCTTTGATCGTCAAACTGCTGCAGGACTTCACGTACCGTCTCTGGCAACGTTTCACCGTAGCCGAACCAACGTAATTTCTCGACCAGTACGCAGGTTAACAGTCCACAAATCAATACCGGGACGGTTACTGGCGACATGCGCAGGAAGAAGTCACCGAAATGCCAGCCCGCTGCTTTAGCGATAATCAGGTTTTGCGGTTCTCCCACCATGGTCATCACGCCACCCAGCGCTGTACCGACCCCCGCGTGCATCATCAGGCTGCGCAGAAAACCGCGGAACTGCTCAAGCACGGCTTTATTATGCTGATCGATATGGCTGTCATCGAGCATATTATTATCTTCACCACGGGAAGAGGCGATGCGATGGTAGATGCCATAAAAACCTACCGCCACGCTTATTACCACTGCAACCACAGTCAATGCATCAAGGAACGCGGAAAGGAAGGCTGCGGCAACACAAAAAGCCAGAGACAGCATCATTTTGGAACGGATGCTGAGCAGCAGTCGGGTAAAAATAAACAGCAGCAACTGCTTCATAAAGTAGATGCCTGCCACCATAAACATCAGCAGCAATAACACTTCCAGATTGGCGGCAACCTCTTCGCGAACATGTGCGGCGCTGGTCATGCCGATGATCACGGCTTCAATGGCCAACAGCCCACCCGGTAGCAGCGGATAGCATTTTAGCGCCATTGCCAGCGTAAAAATGAATTCGGCAACCAGTAACCAGCCTGCGACAAACGGGTTGATGAAAAATATGATCGGATTAACGATTAAGAAGACAAGTAATGCGAGTTTGTACCAGTCTGGTGACTGGCCCAAAAAGTTGCGCCACAACGCGCGACTCCAGGAGAGCTCCATGGCAGTTTCCCTTACCTATAAAAATGAAATCATGTTTTTAAGTTTGACCGCAAAGCTTAGCGGGACGAAGGATTGCAGGCAAGCTCTTCACGTGACGCCTCGCGGCAGATGTACTTCAGCGTTATCCGGAAAATGAAGCCTTGATCCACTTTTTCTTCATGGTGTCAGCTATCAGCTATGTAACCCGTCTGGTATGATAACTGTAACTATGTTTTGCTGTGTAATGGAATTATTACTATGGTCATTAAGGCGCAAAGCCCGGCGGGGTTCGCGGAAGAGTACATCATTGAAAGTATCTGGAATAACCGCTTCCCCCCTGGCACTATTTTGCCCGCAGAACGTGAACTCTCTGAACTCATCGGAGTCACACGAACCACGTTGCGTGAAGTATTGCAACGCCTGGCGCGGGACGGCTGGTTGACCATTCAACACGGTAAACCGACGAAAGTGAATAATTTCTGGGAAACGTCCGGGCTGAACATCCTGGAAACGCTGGCGCGTCTCGATCATGAGAGCGTCCCGCAGTTGATTGATAATTTGCTGTCGGTGCGAACCAATATTTCGACGATCTTTATTCGTACTGCGTTCCGCCAGCATCCGGACAAAGCACAGGACGTTCTGGCGACGGCGAATCAGGTTGCCGATCATGCTGACGCATTCGCCGATCTGGACTACAACATTTTCCGCGGCCTGGCATTTGCGTCCGGTAACCCGATTTATGGTCTGATCCTGAACGGAATGAAAGGGCTGTATACGCGTATTGGCCGGCATTACTTTGCCAACCCGGAAGCCCGTGGTCTGGCGCTGAATTTCTACCGTAAACTGTCAGAGCTGTGTGAGCAGGGTTCTCATGACCAGGTATATGAAACGGTGCGCCGCTATGGTCACGATAGTGGTGAAATTTGGCATCGTATGCAGAAGAATCTGCCGGGTGATTTAGCTATTCAGGGCCGCTAATCGCTAAATGCCGGATGACAGCGTCATCCGGCATTAGATTTTATAGACCGTTCATTCTTGGCGGGCAACGCTCCAGCAGTTCAACGCTCCCATCCTCATTCTGTTGTTCCAGCGTCACATCAAATCCCCACAGACGATGTACATGTTTCAGCACCTCTTTACGTCCTTTATCCAACGGCGCGCGGTTATGCGGGATATAGCGTAAGGTGAGGGAACGATCGCCGCGCAGATCAACATTCCAGATTTGAATATTTGGCTCCAGGTTGCTCAGGTTATATTGCGACGACAATCTGTTGCGGATTTCACGATAACCCTCTTCGTTGTGAATTGCTGAAATCTCCAGATAGTTATGCCTGTCATCATCCAGCACGGTGAACAGACGGAAATCACGCATCACTTTCGGTGACAGGAACTGACTGATAAAGCTCTCGTCTTTAAAATCGCGCATCGCGAAATGCAGAGTTTCCAGCCAGTCGGAACCGGCAATATCCGGGAACCAGTATTTATCCTCTTCGGTAGGCGACTGACATATACGCTTGATATCCTGGAACATCGCAAAACCGAGGGCATAGGGGTTGATTCCGCTATACCATGGGCTGTTGTACGGTGGCTGGAATACCACATTGGTATGGCTGTGAAGAAACTCCAGCATAAACCGCTCGGTGACTTTACCTTCATCATAAAGGTGGTTAAGGATGGTGTAATGCCAGAATGTCGCCCAGCCTTCGTTCATCACTTGGGTCTGTTTCTGCGGATAAAAATACTGACTCACCTTACGCACGATGCGCAGGACTTCTCGCTGCCAGGACTCCAGCAGCGGGGCGTTTTTCTCCATGAAGTACAGCAGGTTCTCCTGTGGCTCAGAGGGATAACGCCGCGCTTCAAACACGGTTTTCTCTTCCTCTTTTTTCGGCAAGGTACGCCACAGCATATTCACCTGACTTTGCAGATATTCTTCACGGCTTTTTTGCCGGGCTTTCTCTTCCTGTAATGAAATTTTTTGTGGGCGTTTATAGCGATCAACGCCGTAATTCATCAGCGCGTGACAGGAGTCGAGCAGTTTTTCAACTTCATCAACCCCGTAGCGCTCTTCGCACTGGGTAATGTAGTTCCGCGCGAAAATCAGATAATCGACAATCGAGCTGGCGTCGGTCCAGCTGCGGAAAAGGTAATTATTTTTGAAAAAGGAGTTGTGCCCGTAGCAGGCATGCGCCATCACCAGCGCCTGCATGGTAATGGTGTTCTCCTCCATCAAATAAGCGATACATGGGTTAGAGTTAATGACAATCTCATAGGCCAGTCCTTGCTGCCCATGCTTATACAGACGTTCGGTTTCAATAAACTTTTTACCAAACGACCAGTGAGGATAGTTGATCGGCATCCCGACGCTGGAGTAGGCGTCCATCATCTGCTCGGAGGTGATCACCTCGATTTGGTGCGGGTAGGTATCCAGCTTATAGAGTTTCGCCACGCGGTCTATTTCCGCCAGATAGACATCCAGCAGATCAAACGTCCAGTCGGGTCCATCGCTCAACCGCGTGGTGTCCT
This sequence comes from Citrobacter sp. Cm038, assembly GCF_030333105.1. Taxonomy (NCBI): domain Bacteria; kingdom Pseudomonadati; phylum Pseudomonadota; class Gammaproteobacteria; order Enterobacterales; family Enterobacteriaceae; genus Citrobacter; species Citrobacter sp. Cm038. The sequence continues at coordinate 760,495 of NZ_JAOWGO010000016.1, forward strand.
TGTTCATGGAATCAATCGTAGCCATTCGCGCACCCTCATTGTTGGCGGCACTCTCTGTCTGGAGTACCTCATTTCAAGCATAGAACACGGTGTTAAAAAGCGTGCTCAAGCAGAAAATTTTTCTTTGCGATATCCCATCAGCGTGGAGTCGAAAAACGCAATAATCACAAAATTTTATGCTGGATAAAAATAACGCGTAGCAGGAGATCCCAAACCAGAGAGTTCCCTGCAATCACCGCTATGTGTGAGATAGGTCACCATAAAAAAGCCATATGTTGAATAATATTTTCAACTGAGTTATCAAGATGTAATTAGAAGATTGTTCTTTTACTGTTAACGGAGTGGCTATGCGAGTTGTCATACTGGGAAGTGGTGTCGTTGGCGTGACCAGCGCCTGGTATTTAAGTCAGGCTGGACACGATGTCACCGTCATTGATCGTGAGCCTGGCCCGGCACTGGAAACCAGCGCGGCGAATGCGGGGCAAATCTCTCCAGGTTATGCAGCCCCCTGGGCGGCGCCGGGTGTACCGCTAAAAGCAATTAAGTGGATGTTTCAGCGCCATGCTCCGTTAGCCGTTCGCCTTGACGGTACGCAGTTCCAGCTGAAATGGATGTGGCAAATGCTGCGTAACTGTGACACCAGCCATTACATGGAAAACAAGGGGCGTATGGTACGCCTCGCGGAGTACAGCCGCGATTGCCTGAAGGCACTGCGCGCGACGACGGGCATTGAGTATGAAGGTCGTCAGGGTGGGACGTTACAACTTTTCCGCACCGCGCAACAGTATGAGAACGCCACGCGTGACATCGCCGTCCTGGAAGATGCTGGAGTACCTTATCAGTTGCTGGAAGCTAACCGCCTGGCGGAAGTCGAACCGGCGCTGGCTGAAGTCGCTCATAAGCTGACCGGCGGATTGCGCTTACCTAATGACGAAACCGGAGACTGCCAGTTGTTTACCCAGCGGCTGGCGCAAATGGCGGAGCTGGCGGGCGTTAAGTTTCGCTACAACACGCCGGTTGATAAGCTGCTGAGCGAAGGCGAGCAGATATACGGCGTGCAGTGCGGAGATGAAATCATCAAAGCCGATGCCTATGTGATGGCGTTTGGCTCTTACTCCACGGCAATGCTGAAAGGGATTGTTGATATCCCTGTGTATCCGCTTAAGGGCTATTCGTTGACTATCCCAATTGCCGAGGAAAATGGTGCACCGGTTTCCACTATTCTTGATGAAACCTACAAAATCGCCATTACCCGTTTTGATAACCGTATTCGCGTTGGTGGTATGGCAGAGATTGTGGGCTTCAATACGGAGTTATTACAGCCGCGTCGTGAAACGCTGGAGATGGTGGTGCGCGATCTCTTCCCGCGCGGTGGTCATGTGGAGCAGGCGACCTTCTGGACCGGACTGCGCCCGATGACGCCGGACGGTACGCCAGTCGTGGGGCGTACCCGCTTTAAGAATCTGTTGCTCAATACCGGTCACGGCACACTGGGGTGGACAATGGCCTGTGGCTCAGGCCAGCTCCTGAGCGATATTCTGTCCGGGCGCACTCCCGCGATACCGTACGACGACCTGAGCGTGGCACGTTACAGCCCTGGATTTACTCCGTCACGTCCTCGGCATTTACACGGCGCACATAACTGATAAGGATGCGAGATGACCCGCCCGATACTGGCCAGCATTGACCTGCAGGCGTTGAAACAAAATCTGGCAATTGCGCGCCAGGCTGCGCCGGACGCTCGCGTCTGGTCAGTGGTAAAAGCTAATGCGTACGGACACGGCATAGAACGTGTCTGGAATGCGCTGGGAACGACCGACGGTTTCGCCATGCTCAATCTTGAAGAGGCGATAACCTTGCGCGAGCGTGGATGGAAAGGCCCGATCCTCATGCTGGAGGGCTTTTTCCATGCTGAAGACCTGACGGTGTATGACACGTATCGTCTGACCACCTGTGTACACAGTAACTGGCAGCTTAAAGCGTTGCAGAATGCCCGCCTTAACGCGCCGCTGGATGTTTATCTGAAGGTTAACAGCGGCATGAACCGACTGGGTTTTTTACCGGAACGGATATCGACCGTCTGGCAACAGCTGCGGGCGATGCCTAACGTCGGTCAAATGACGCTGATGTCACATTTTGCGGATGCTGAACACCCGGATGGCATTCAGGAGGCGATGACGCGGATCGGGCTGGCGACGGAAGGACTGGAGTGCAAACGTTCGCTGTCTAACTCGGCAGCGACGCTGTGGCACCCGGAAGCGCATTTTGACTGGGTTCGTCCGGGTATAATTTTGTACGGCGCATCTCCGTCCGGGCAATGGCGTGATATTGCCAACACAGGTCTTAAACCCGTCATGACGTTGAGCAGCGAAATCATTGGTGTGCAGACGCTGAAAGCGGGGGACCGGGTCGGTTACGGCGGGCGTTACACTGCCAGCGGTGAGCAGCGAATAGGAATTGTGGCTACCGGCTACGCCGACGGTTATCCGCGTCATGCAGCAAGCGGTACGCCAGTGCTGGTGGACGGTGTGCGAACCAGTACGGTAGGAACGGTATCCATGGATATGCTGGCCGTTGATCTGACACCGTGTCCACAGGCAGGAATAGGTACGCCTGTAGAGCTGTGGGGGAAAGAGATCAAAATCGATGATGTGGCAGCAGCGGCAGGTACGGTGGGCTATGAGTTAATGTGTTCGCTGGCGCTGCGTGTGCCTGTTGTGACGGTGTAACTTTACACATGGCCGGATGGTATTTATGCTAATCCGGCCCACGAAAGTTACGGTCAGTTCAGTTATTCACTCTCTTCTTCGGCCACCCTCACACCGACCTTCAATACCGCATTATCCTCTTTTTCAGCAACGGTCCAGATCATGCCGGCAAACTCCACCTGGTCGCCCACAACCGGTGCTGCACCTAACAGTTGCTGGACAATTTCACCCAACGTTTGTTGTTTTTCGCGGTACTCGGTGCCATCTTCCAGCCCATAAATCAGCGCGACGTCAGCATATTTGGCACTGGCTTCGAGAATAAAATCACCAAAAAATCGTTGGTCTAATGCCACCGGAGGTGACTGACTGAACAGCTTCCCTAATGCCGGGAGGTCGCGTTCGCGGCCAATCACGCACAAAACATCGCCCTCACGCAGACGGGTACTGCCTGACGGGTGAAACAGCACGTTGTCGCGAAACAGTGCCGCAATTCGTGTTTCCTCTGGCATATGCAGATCACGCAATGCTGCACCAACGCACCATTTGTCTGCACTAAGCTGATAAACGAACTGCTCCCAGGGGTTATCAGGATGAATATCCAGGCCAATACGGGATACAGGCCAGCCGACCGGGGGGACCACCACTTTGGCTTTTTTCGCGGCCCAGGAAAGTGACGTGCCCTGAAACAGTAGCGAGATCAACACCACGAAGAACGCGACGTTAAAGAACAGCCGCGCATTTTCCAGCCCGGCCATCATGGGGAATACGGCCAGAATAATCGGTACCGCGCCGCGTAAGCCAACCCAACTGATAAAAATTCTCTCGCGCAGATTGAAGCCCCGAAAAGGCAACAGCCCGGCGAACACTGACAACGGGCGGGCAAAGAAAATCATCCAGGCAGATAAAATCAGCGCCGGCACTGCAATTGGCAGCAGGTCGGACGGCGTAACCAGCAGTCCCAACACCAGAAACATCGCGATTTGCGCCAGCCAGGCCAGGCCGTCAAAGTTTTGCAGAATACCAAACCGGTTGCGAATAGGGCGATTACCAAGCAAAAATCCGCACAGATAGACCGCCAGAATTCCACTTCCTTCGAGTGCGGTAGTGACGGCAAAAACGAGGATCCCACCGCTCAACGCCAGCAGCGGATAGAGTCCGGCAGGCAGCGAAATTCGGTTAATCATTTGCAACAGCAGATAACCACCGCCGAGACCGAGTGCGATACCCAGACCAAATTGCTGGATAATATGCACCGCGAACATCCAGCTTAAGCCGGTCTCATGGTTTTGGATCATTTCGATAAGTGTGATGGTCAGAAATACCGCCATCGGATCGTTGCTACCTGATTCTATTTCCAGCGTGGAACCGACACGTTCGTTAAGTCCCTTACCACCGAGCAGAGAGAAGACTGCCGCGGCATCAGTTGACCCGACAATCGCACCAATCAACAGCCCTTCGATAAGATCCAAATGAAACAGCCATGCGGCCATCATGCCGGTTAACCCTGAGGTAACCAACACCCCGATGGTTGCCAGCGATAACGCCGGACCTAGCGCAACGCGAAAGGAGCTGGCCTGGGTTCGCATCCCGCCATCGAGCAGGATTATCGCCAGCGCCAGGTTACTCACCATGTAGGCGAAAGGGTAGTTATCGAAAGGAATACCGCCAATACCGTCCACGCCCGCCAACATACCGATAGCGAGAAATATCACCAGAATAGGGATACCAAGGCGTGATGAGAATGAACTGAGTAAAATACTACAAGTGACGAGGACGGAACCTAAAATAAAAAGGCTGATAATTGCTGCGGCATCCAACGTTCGTTTACTCCTGAATTACGCTGTTTCGTATTAATAACACCCTAACATAATAACGACAGAAACAGCGTTTTACTTAGCCCTGGATGAAGCTTTTTTTACGATTTAAGCACCGGATGTCCGGTCAGTGTGAGCTGACTGCCGTTTTTATCATTTTTCAGCACTGCATTAGCGCCCAGCGGTAGCGTGACGGTACGTTGCTCATGGCCAAAATCGAGGCCGCTAATCAATGGCACAGACAGTCTGGAACGTAGAAACGTACAGGCTGCATCCAGATCGTAACCGGCGTCGTAATCATTCGGCGTACTGCCGCTAAAACTGCCCAGAATGATGGCGTTCTGGCGAGCTAAAATACCCGTGTTATACAACTGCAGGAGCATACGTTCTACGCGGAATGGGTGCTCGTTAATGTCTTCCAGCACCAAAATACCGTTATCGATAGCTGGCATCCACGGCGTACCTATCAGCGACATGAGCATCGCCAGATTCCCCCCCCACAACGTTCCTTCAGTCGCGCATTCAGGGCCATTACCCTGCCAGTCGACAGTAAATTGCGCATTGCGCAGCGCCAGCCAGAAATGCTGTTCAGTAAACGGATCCATCTCCTCGGCACCGAAGTTTGCTGCCAGCATCGGACCGCTGAAGGTGATGACATTGCCCTGCGCCAGCAGACCACACTGGATTGCCGTAAAGTCGCTGTGCCCGCAGATAAGCAACGGATCGTGTTGCTGTCTGGCGGCCAGCGCCTGCCAGTCAATATCCTCCAGCAAACGACTGGCGCCGTAGCCGCCGCGTACCGGCATCACAATGGTATTGGGCGTTTTCAGGTCAACGAGTGAATTTACATCCGCCAGTCGTTCTGCTTCGGTACCGGCAAAACGCTGGTAGCGACGGGCAATAACTGCAGAGTTTTCGACCTGATGACCAGCTTCAGTAAGACGCTGAAGCCCGCGTAACGCCGCTTGCTGGTTGAGACAGTAGCCCGAAGGGGCAATTAAGTGAAACCGGGACATGGCATTTCCTTGCTACAACTAAAACCAAATGTATATCATGCCGCGTAGGTATGTCGTTGTCACCTCAGCGACAGGTTCCGGCTATAAGGATAGATGACGTGAAATTGAGATGGTTTGCTTTTTTGGTTGTATTACTTGCGGGCTGTAGTTCAAAACAGGATTACAAAAATCCGCCATGGAATGCTGAAGTTCCGGTAAAACGCGCAATGCAATGGATGCCTATTAGTGAAAAAGCCGGCGCGGCCTGGGGGGTTAGCCCACAATTGATTACGGCTATCATCGCGATTGAATCGGGTGGTAACCCAAATGCCGTCAGCAAATCCAATGCAATTGGACTGATGCAATTAAAAGCCTCCACTTCGGGACGGGATGTATATCGTCGCATGGGATGGAGTGGAGAGCCGTCTACCAGTGAGCTGAAAAACCCTGAGCGAAATATCTCTATGGGTGCAGCATACCTGAGTATTCTGGAAAACGGGCCATTGGCTGGGATCGAAGATCCACAGGTAATGCAATATGCCCTGGTGGTGTCATATGCCAACGGTGCCGGCGCGCTTCTGCGGACATTCTCCTCCGACAGGAAAAAGGCTATCAGCAAAATCAACGATCTTAGTGCTGATGAGTTTATCGAACACGTTGCCGATAACCATCCTGCGCCGCAGGCTCCACGCTATATCTGGAAGCTTCAGCAAGCGCTGGATGCCATGTAGTTAGCGCGATGCTATTCGCGCACCTTATTAGATTTTTCCCGGGCTTCGCGCTCAAGTGAAAAAATAATCCGCTGTAATTCCCGCTCCACCGCCGGGCCAACGTTGAGAAAACGGAAGCTCAGGCGGGGAGTGGTGATGGTCTCATTTTTCCCGTCAATTACTTTGCGTTCGCTAATGGAGATGAGCTGGGCGTCAACATGATATACCCCCCATCGTTCCATATTCAGTTCAACTTGCGAGAAGCGCATCCCTTCCGTCAATCCCTCGGGTTTTGCCTCTTCTAACAATGCGCCCATCCCGCCTAGAGACAGATCGAATAAGCGGAAACGCAGAATACTGTTGTCCGGCATTTTCGCCGTGCAGTGATAGGGAGGATGCAGTGGAGCACAGATGCGAAAATACTCCCGACGCTGGATGAACCATAGCGCAGGCGGCAGTGATGAGATAAATGCCGGCAGCCGCTGATACTCGCCTTTTTTGAGCTCTGGCAGGGTGAATTCAACTTTGGCCCCCTGCGTTTCGGCGATTATCGAAATTTGATTCGCGCGTTGTACGGCGTGGTTTTCATATTCCTGACTGCCAAAATCCATGATCAGTTCGTCAGGGTTAACAGCGAGGATCTTGCTGATGAACTGACCTCCTGACCAGGAGATACGCAGTGGAACCTGGTTGATATTTAAGTCCCGGAGCACGCCTAACACCGCTAATGGATTTTGCTTCAGGAACTGCTCATTGTAGTTGCTCACACCTAATGACTCCTGGATGCCTGGTTTGTCGTTGGATTATCGGCATCACGTGACGGAACTTAATACAAATGGATGAAATTTTTTATCAAATCCACGGAATTACGTCTGAATGAAAACGCACTGCCTATACTTAACCTAGTGGCGCAGGAATGTCTTGCGCGTGCATTCACTGGAAAGAGGGCCTGAAAATGGGAATTATTGCCTGGATTATTTTTGGTCTGATTGCGGGGGTGATCGCCAAACTGATCATGCCGGGTCGTGATGGTGGTGGGTATATCCTGACCTGTATTCTCGGTATCGTCGGGGCCGTGGTTGGTGGATGGCTGGCAACAATGTTTGGTCTCGGTGGTGATATCAGTGGATTTAACCTCCACAGTTTCCTGGTGGCTGTCGTTGGTGCGATTGTCGTGCTGGGTGTTTTCCGCCTTGTGCGCAGAAATTAATTGAACGGCCCCTCGGGGCCGTTTTTCTGAAACAATAATAGCTAGAATTTATACTCAACGCCTGCCCAGTAATTGCGACCTTCTTCGATAAACCCTTCGCTATACACATATTGCGTATCAAACAGGTTATTGACCGATGCGTTAACGCTAAAACCGTGACCGATGGCGTAGTCGGCACGTAAATGGGTGATGGCAAAACCTGCTGCTTTTTGTGAGCCATCCGTATTACTGTAGCTTGAGGAACGTGCCTCTTCGGACAGCGTGATGCTGAGCGGATCCCAGGGTTTTAGCGTCATCCAGGCTGTGAGCGTTTGCGTAGGCAGGTCGGTAATCTTGCCGATATCACTGCGTTTGGCGTCTGCATGGATGAGTCCATAGCTTAACCCGACGTCCAGCATATCAAAGACGTTACCTTTGACACCCGCATCCAGACCAGTGTAATCCACGCGACCGCTGTTCTGATTCTGGATAGTGTCTGCATCAATATTGTGCGAAAGAATCGCATCGGTAATGCGGTTGTAATACACGCTGACTTCAAATCCCCAGTCCTGTGTGAGCGAACCATTCCAGGTCAGGTCGACGCTGCGGGCACGTTCAGGTTTTAGCTGTGGATTAACAAGTGCCACCTGGTTATAAGCGGGTTTCGACGTGGTGTAACGTTCTTTGAGCGTCGGAAAGCGCGTTCTGTCAGAGTAAGAAAGCGCCAGGGTGTCAGAATTTTCAAAGTGATATTTGGTCATCACCTGCCAGTTAAATGCCGACTGATTGTTGTCATCATAATGGGTGACGCTACCGTTTTTCTCATGCTTCATCCCCTCCAGACTGTCGCGCCAGTCGTAGCTTATACCCGCGACGACATCGACACTGTCCGCTGCTGCCCACTGGTATTCACTGGCGACAGACCAGGTACGGTCTTCGTAACGATCGTAAGCAGCGTTCGGCGCGCCTTTTTCGCGGTGAACATCGTCTTTCCAGTTAACAGCAAAAGAGAGCAGATCGTTTTCACGCATATCGGCGGCGAGCTGCAGGCCAGCCCCGTCGCTATAGTCAGAATAGTGGCTGTAGCTGCCTTTCTTATTTTTTAAATCAGCAACAGAGTTGTACATCATCAGCGTATTTTCAAAGGTGTCGCGATAAAGTCGACTTTTCAGGGTAAAGCGATCGCCCAGATGTGTCGTGCCCTGGTAGTAATAACTCTCTTTATCGTATTGTGGCCACTGCCAGTAGCGTGATTTCTGGCTGCTGGTACCGGCGTAGGGAGGGTTATCTTTTTCGCCGTCCTGATTGATGTAGGTGAGGACATATTCATCATTGTCACGCGGGGTGAAACCCAGTTTAACGATCCCGCGTTTATCATCAGCGGATGAGTTAATCATTTTGCCATTGCGACCCGCCACCGGGTTATCCGTACCATGCGGCAAGCCGAGAAAATCTTGCTTCAGTTGGCTCCCGCTAAGCTGGATATATCCCAGGTCGTTACTGGCGCCAAATGAGGCGTGCATATCGTGAGCATTGTCTTTACTGCGACTCCAGCCCTGACGATATCCGATACTGCCCTCAACGGGTTTCGTCGGTTTTTTAGTGGTGATGTTGATAGCGCCACCCATCTGGTTTGGTCCCTGAAGCAAGGATGAGTAACCTTTAGAGACTTCAACCGTGGCGATATCAGAGGTGAGAAAACGTCCTAAATCCAGGTTGCCATCATAGGGGATATAAACAGGAACACCGTCGAAAAATACCGGCACCTGACGGCTATCAAAGCCGCGTACTTTCACCTGCTGTTCGTTACGGTTGCCTGATTTTTGTAGCACTACACCGGGGATAACACTCAACGCCTGGGCAACGTTTTGCTTGTCCAGATCCTGCATTGTTTCCTGTCCAAGTACCGTCGTGCTGGCCGCAGAGGCTGGACTTGACCAGACAGTCATCGTTTCGCTTTCTGGCCCGGCGAAAGCACTCTGTGCAAAAACAAACGACAGCGCTGTGTAAAGAAAACTCTTGTTGAAATTCATTATTTTTAGTCCATTTATGAATGTTAAATACCGCGAGCTTCCGGACTCAGGGTGACTTTGATATCCGCTGGTGGGGCGTAGTAAGGTGCGGAAGTGATAAAGAGTCTGATGCCGCAATCGAGGTAACTCGCCAGGGTGGCGAGAGTAATGCCGCCAGTCAGCGCCAGCGTGCAATGGGGGGCCAGAGAAGGGGCTATGCGTACAATCTCAGCGGCCTGTTCAGGGCTAAACTTGTCGAGCTGCAGGACATCGGGCACGGCGCGTAGTGCGTCCAGCGCCTCTGTGGGATTGTCCGCTTCGACCACAATCTTTTTTTCCGGCGCATGACGTCGCAACTGTGCGATAGCGTCAGCCCAGTTGTTTTCGTTAGCAAGAAAACGGCGATGATTAGCAAAAAGCAGTACGGATTCGGCACATCCGCCTCGGTGGATAATCCCTCCCGCCGCGAGAATCGCTTGTGTGGCCAGCATTCGGGTGCCAGGAATCGCTTTTCGGGTACAGGCTATCTGGGCGTCAGGGTAGCGGCTACGAACAATGGTCAACATATTGTCGAGATAGTCTGAAACGCCGCAACTCCATTCCAGAACATTTTGTACGGCTTTCCAGCCCTGATGTAGCGCGGCCGCATTCCCGTGTGCGCGAATAACTAACTGACCGGCGGTCGCCCGTTCACCCTCCGCCAGTTGTTCAGTGACGGTCAGTCCCAGTGAATGAAGCATTTGTCTGGCGATGGTAATGCCGCTGACGCACCCGCCCTGGCGATGACAGAATTCCATGACTCCCGGTTGTGCACCGATACCCAGTGCCCGGGTAGTCAGGTCGCCCCCTTGAATATCTTCCAGTAACAAGGCGTCGGTCTGCGCCTGAGAAAAGTAAATCATCGCAGCGCCTCCGGGGCGACGCTGTCCCACCAGATCAGCGCCCAGTCGCGACTGGCGGGAGCAATGGCGCGGGGATCCTGTTGCTGATACCAGGTATCCAGACGATCAACCTCATCTTCACTGAGATCGCCCATACTCCAGCGCACATTTTCCAGAAAGCGGGACCAGGTGCTGTTGTCCTGCTGACAGTTTGGCCCCCGGATAAAATCAACGTGGGCATGGATGCCCATCTGATATAAAACGTTTAACGCGTAGATATAGTTGGGAAGCTCAATCACCTCGCGGCCCAGCGCGCGCTGAATTGTGGGAGAAACAAACGAAGAACTCACGAGATGGGTGGTGTAAACCCGCAGCCGCGCCTGATTGTTCAGTTTTGTCATCGCCTGGCGCATATCGGCGACCAGCGTGGAGCGGGACGCTACGGCGATATCGCATGGGGGCAAATCGTCCCAGTGTTCCTCCCAGGAACGTTGCACCCAGTGGACATGGCTGCCTCCCATCTGCCCGGCGCGACGAGCGGCCACGCTCAGCATTCCCTGGCTGTAATCCACGCCGTATATTGTCGGGATCTTTTTTGCTAACGCCAGTGAGACCGTACCAGGACCGCAGCCCATATCGAACAGTGATTCAACACCTTCAAGATTAATTTTCCCCAGCAGCTGTTGCAGATAGCTGTCGGTTAATGAGGCGCAATTCTCTGCCATTTTTTCCGCACGTTTATCCCAGTGCTCTGGCTTTTTCTCGGTTCGGTTCGCCAGAAGTAACTGTTTACGGTAAAGGTCAGCAAAATCAATGTCGTCAATGAGCATCGTGATTCCTTATTGTTGGGTGCCAAAGAGGTGGTGGTGGATTTGAGAAGGGGCGACGCGGTACAGCGTTGCCAGCCGATCTGTGGCGAGTTGTTGTTCGGGAAGTCCTTGCGATACCAGCCCGTCTGGTTCGATGCGCACTACGCTGTCGGCTATTGCTCGCGCATGCAATGGGTGGTGAGTGGACATCAACAGGGCCATTCCGCTCTTCTTCAGTGTAACCAGCGTGTCGAGCAGGCGGATCTGATGACCAAAATCGAGGCTGGAGGCCGGTTCATCCAGCAACAGTAAACGTGGGTGCTGCGCCAGCGCGCGGGCAATCAGCACTAACTGGCGTTCACCGCCACTCAGCGTGTTCCAGCGTCTGGCTGACAGATGGGGGATCCCCAACAGCTCCAGTTGCTGATATGCAATTTCGCGCTCTTTTACGCCAGGGACTGCAAAGACGGCCATCTGCGGGGTCAGTCCCATCATCACCATATCCAGAACGGTGAAGGCAAAAGCGCCGTCGTGGGCTTGCGGGACCCAGGCGATGGCACCCGCGCGCTCACGTTCGCTGAGAAGATTCACCGCTACGCCATCCAGTAAAATATCGCCGTGGAGTGGCCGGATAACGCCAAGGAGCGTGCGCATCAGCGTGGTTTTTCCGCTACCGTTTGCGCCAAGCAGACAGCAAATTGCCCCCTCGCAGACGTTGAACGATACATTGCGCAACACCGGGTGTTGGGCAGAATATCCCAGCGAAGCGTTGCACACGGTTAGCAGCGTCATGGGCGACCACCCCGCAGGAGCAGTAACAAAAAGAAGGGGGCACCAATAAAGGCCGTCAGGATCCCGAGTGGGATTTCCGTGCTGCTAAGCGTGCGCGCGAGGGTGTCGGTCAACAGCAGTAAAATGGCACCAATTCCCATTGAAACAGGCAGTAACTGCTGGTGATTGTTACCGGTGAGGAGTCTGCCGATATGCGGCACAACCAGCCCAATCCAGCCGATAATGCCAGCAATGGCGACGGTGCTGGCGGTAATGAGCGTGGCGCAGACGATCAACCCCAGCCGCAGCCGAGAAACGTTAATTCCCAGTGAGCGTGCTTCATCATCCGAGAGCGTAAGCAGGTTCATGCGCCATCGCAGCAGCAAAAGCGGAATCGAACCTGCCACGATCAGCGGCGCTGAAAACCAAAGGTCATGTTGCGTAATGGTGGATAAACCGCCGAGTAGCCAGAAGGTAATCGAAGGGAGCTGGGTATATGGGTCAGCCAGCGTCTTGATAAGCGAAATTCCCGCGCCACATACTGTTCCCAGCGCAATCCCAACCAGTACCAGCGTTAATACCGGATCGTGGCGGGAAACACGGCGGGTAATGAGCCAGACGCCCGCGACTACCAGCAAACCTCCGACGAATGCGTAAAGCTGAATAAACAGTATCGGCAAACCCAGCAGGATGGCCGAGCAGGCACCTAAACCGGCACCAGCCGCGACGCCAAGAATATCCGGTGAGACCAGCGGATTACGGAACATTCCCTGATAGGTTGTGCCTGCTCCGGCCAGTGCCGCCCCCAGTAGCAGCGCGGCCACAATACGCGGCAGACGAATTTGCCAGAAGACGATTTTATCCTGCGCCGTCACACCCTCCTGGCTGACAATGAGCGCCATCACATGCTGAATATCCAGCCGATAGGCTCCGGAAAGCACAGCGACAACCACACAAAGCGCAATGGTCACAATCATCAGGAGACTGAGTGTCGTTGTTCTCATCAGACCGCCACCAGTTGTTGATACTGCGATTCGCTTAAAGAGGTATGCCAGAACAGCTGTGAATAGCGCTGCATGTCATCCTGAAAGCTTGCATTTACCAGTGGGTCAAGCCAGGCGTGCAGGCGGCGTAAACCCAGTAAACGGTTGATGCCGGGAGGCGCATCGAGCCAACCAAACGGCAGACCGCTGAGAAAAAGAATACGTTTATCGGCGACGGCCTTTACCCCTTGCCAGACCGGATCTTCTCGCAGGTACTGTGCTGTAACCGCATCCTGCACCAGGATGATATCGGGCTGCCAGCTCAGCAGGTTTTCCATCGACACCTGCGCCAGTCCGTGCCGTCCTGGGATTTGCGCTACATTGTGTAATCCCAGTAGCTCTGCGGCTTCGGTGTGCAGTGAGCCTTGTAACCCCGTTTCAAGTCCTCTGGCGCCGCGAGCGGCATAAAAACGCAGTTTGGCGGCTGGAGAGCGCGAAAAAATATCGGCTTCATCAATGAATTTCTGGGCAAGTGCTGCCTGGGCTGCTGTTCGCGTTTCCGTGCCCAGTGCTTTACCCGCGGCGTGCAGTTGTTGCGGAGTTTGTCGAAGTTCGCCGTTAATCAGCAGCCACGGTATCTGCGTTTGCGCGTAGACCTGCTTTGCCTGTGAAAGCCAGGTTTCGTCCGCATTACCGCAATCAACGACCAGATCGGGCTTCAGCGCCAGCAATGCTTCAAGAGCCAATGTGCTGGCACGACCCGCCAGCCTGCCCAGTTTGGGTAATGCACGGATGTTATCTGACAAATGAATGGCAGCCTGGTGGGAGAGATCAAAGGATGAAAATCCCACCAGCTTTTCCGGTGCGACGGCTAACAGCAGTACATCAGCGGGAGCTCCGGCGCTCACCACGCGTTGAATAGCGTTAGTCCCGGGAGAGGTACCGATAGCAACGGTGAGCGGCGTACGGGAGCTGGCCGGAAAGTGGCGTAAAAGCAGCGCAGAGGCCACGAGATGGGCAAACATCCGTCTTGTCAGTGGCATTATATTCATCCTGAACGGTGATAAATTCGCTATATATTTACATATATAGCGAATAAAAACATGTTCAGAATCAATTTCACACTGATGAAAATCCCGGGTAACCCGTAAGAGTTATGTGCAATGGGGACAGTGAAAAGAGAGGGAGACTGAAATAAAAAATCCGCGACGATGCGCGGATTTTCGGGCAACACATGCACGTTATGGGGTTGTTTGAGTCTGCTTTTGGGTTTCGGTCTGTGTAACGCTGGCAGGCGTCGGGCGCGTTGATGGAACGTTGTCACAGGGTTTTTCTTTGGCACAAATCAGATCGAGCATTTTTAATGTCACGCCGTTGGTCCAGCCAAAGCCGTCCTGCAACGGATACTCGCCACCACCACCGCCGGTGCCAGTGGTGCTCACGTCATATTTTTCAACCAGCTTTTTCTCACGGTCGTAGGTGTGCTGAACGTTAGTGAGGAACCGCCAGGTCACGTCCATGGCGACGTTATCCTGACCATAGTTTTGTAGCCCGGAGGCGGCAACCCACTGCAGGGGAGCCCAGCCATTAGGGGCATCCCACTGCTGGCCACTTTTCACCGACGTGGTAGCCACACCGCCGGGTTGCAGCAGGTGCTTCTGGGTTGCAGTAGCGACTTTACTGGCTCGATCCTTTGCTGCCGCATTGACATACAGCGGGAACAGCGTGGCGGCAGTCAGCTGATTACGTACTTTCTTACTTTGCAGATCGTAGTCGGCGTACCAGCCTTCTTTATCATTCCATAACCAGGTTTCGATCCCTTTTTGCCGGGCGTTGGCGAAGCCTTCGTATTGCGCAGCCTTCGCGTCGTCGCCTGCGGCTTTACTGGCGAGGGCGATCATTTTTTCCATTTTATAAAGCAACGCATTGAGGTCTACCGGGACGATGCTGGTGGTGCGAATGGAGCTCAACTGGCTGGGATTATCCATCCAGCGTGAACTGAAATCCCAGCCCGAAGCCGCGGCAGATCGCAGGTCGCGATAAATTTCTGTGGCGGGGCGGTTCGGGTTGCTTTTGGCGGTCGCGATGTCCTCAACCCAGGACTCCGGTCTTGGTGTATCGCGGTCATCCCAGTAGCGGTTCAAAATGGTTCCGTCAGCCAGTTTGACGACACGCTTGTTCTGCTGGCCAGGCTGGAGAGTTTCGACGCCTTCCATCCAGTACGTGTACTCTTTGAGCATCTGCGGCAGATATTTTTTCAGAGCATCATCACCGTCATGTTGTGCCAGCAGTTCGACCATAAAGGCGAAGAACGGAGGCTGAGAACGACTTAGATAGTAGGTACGGTTACCGTTAGGTATGTGTCCCCATGTGTCGATTTCGTAAGCAA
Source organism: Citrobacter sp. Cm038 (assembly GCF_030333105.1). Taxonomy (NCBI): domain Bacteria; kingdom Pseudomonadati; phylum Pseudomonadota; class Gammaproteobacteria; order Enterobacterales; family Enterobacteriaceae; genus Citrobacter; species Citrobacter sp. Cm038. Next base: position 775,756 of record NZ_JAOWGO010000016.1, read on the forward strand.
AGTTCGCCACCATGTCGGAAACCTTGTCCCAGTGATTGCTTTCAGCAAGCCCCAGCATGGTGAAATAGCTGTCCCAGTAATAAATTTCGCGAAAACGACCGCCGGGTACGACATAAGGTTCGGGCAGTGGTAGCAACGAATCCCATTTCTCGGCATCGGTTGTTGAACGCGTTAACACCGGCCACAGCCCATCGATATGCTCACGGAGTGACTGTCCTGCAGGCGGCACGTATTTTTCACCCTCTTTGGGCAGTGTAAAGTTTACATTCACAAAATGGCGTAAATCGAAACCGGATTGATTTTTCTGCATCCGGTAATCAGCGAGGATCATTAACGGATCGCTGTTGGGTACGGCGTCGGCAAAGGTCTTCTGATCGGGGAATAGTTTCGCTGTTTGCACATCATTAAACAGGGGGCCGAGCAGGATATCAGGAGGCTGAGGTGCGTCGGTTGGCTGTTCCGCGGCATTAACGGCAAACGAGCTAAAGGCGAAAAGGGTACTTGCGAGTGTCAGTTTTATTACGACAGAGAGCATGCCAGGATGGCGAATTGCTGGCGTTATCATCGGTTAATCTCCTTAGCGGCGTGCCGAAGTAGCGGCATTTACCATGAGAAAACCTTAGTTCAGGATTGGCCGTTGCGCGTGATTGAGGCCCTATTTTGCGAACAAACAGACATTTCCTGATGTACTCAGGGGAAGCCGCACACCCAGACGGTAAGGGGGTGCGGTGAGTATCAGTTCACAAAGAACAGTCTATTCGCCACGCAGTCAAGGGTCAGGGTATTACCCGTTTGAATCGCGTCGAGTGCTTCGCCTTGCTGGCAAATACAGCAGATGCCCATTTCACGTGCAATAATCGCCGAATGAGAAGTCTCGCTCCCGTCTCGCAGGCAGATGCCTTTAACAGTCAGCGGATCGAGCTGCAACACGGTAGAGGGGTAAATGGCATCCGCGACCAGGATTGTTGGGCGAACAAATGTGGGGATTTGCGCATGTTCCCCAGTCAGATGCCTCAGCGAACGGGACAGCAAATCTTCAATATCAATATATCGTGCCTGTAGATACGGATCGTCGAGCTGGAGATACTGCTGGCGCAGATCGTTCAGAACGTTTTGCCAGGCATACCCGGCGCTACACTGTTTTTCACGCATCAGATCGCAGGCCATATCATACAGCTCAGGATCATCCAACAGGGTGTGGTGACCAGAAAAAATTGCGGCGATATCGGCGGAATATTTTTCTTCCGCGAGAGCTGTCAGAAAGCTCAGGTCGTCCAGTGTCTTGCGTATAGCTACCTGTAACTGCTGCTGTTCTTCCTGCATATTTGCTGCTGCATGACAGGGGATTTCCGGCGAGAACGGTGTGTAACAGAAGGCCATACCGGTTACCTGCGAGGGCGTTGAATGTGCCAATTTGTCAGCATGTGGTTTTTCTATGGTTTCGCCAAAATTCTCTGCTGCAAGCTGCTGGAATGCTGCCAGCGCATCGTCCGCCTGTTCACCTTTGGCAATGAGTCGCAGCGTATCGTTACAACGTACCTGAAGCAGGGCGATTTGGTTAAGGCTGTCAGGGACTACGCACTTACCGTTTTTCTCCAGCAACATGTCAGCGTTGAAAACAGACAGGGTGGAGACCAGCTTTGACGCCGGGCGGACGTGTATGCCGTTGGGATTCTTCACTACTACGGCAACCGAACGTGCATCCGCGTCGGCTGACAGTGCAGCCGGTGCGGTTTTATCCGGAGATGACGAAGGTAAACCCAGTTGCTCATATTTAGCGTCGAGGGCGTTCATTGCATCCTTGATGACCCGCTCGATATCGGCCCCCGCAGCAGCACTGACCGTCGCTGCCAGCGTGCCTTCAACCAGAGGGGCGGCGCATAAACGTACCTTTGCGGCAATCGCCGGATCGAGTAACTCCAGCGCCGTTTCCGCACTCAGTAATGCGCTACCAATATCCATCATTACCAGAACGTGATCGGTATCCGCCACTGACTCAATGGCTTCCATTACCTTAATCGGATCGGTGCCGATGGGGTTCTCAGGATCGTCAATGCCCGCGGCAATCGCCAGTTTACAGCCGTCACCCATTAACATCTGCCGGGCTAACGCACCGACGCCTTCGCCCAACTGAGCGCTATGAGACACAATAACCAGGTTTACCATCGCTTTATCCTTACTCTCTGGATGCCTGAGCCAGCATCTGCACCATAAACATAACGGACGTTGCTCCAGGGTCCTGATGCCCAATGCTGCGCTCACCCAGATAGCTGGCGCGGCCTTTGCGTGCCTGCATCGTAATAGTGCTTTGCGCCGCCGCTTCCGCTTGCTGGCTTGCTGCTTCCAGCGCTGCCTGTACCGTTAGCTTCTGTTCACAGGACTGGCGCAACGACTCAACCACCGGCACCCAAACATCGCACATCGTTTTGTCACCAGGCTCTGCTTTACCCCGGCTGATCACACCTTCAGCGCCATCGCGTATCATTTGATAAAGTTCCTCAAGCGTCAGACTCTGGTGTGCCTGAGTCACCTGCGCCGCGCGGATGAAAAAGGTGCCGAACAGCGGGCCACTGGCACCTCCGACGCTTGAAAGCAGCACCATTCCGGTGTTTTTCAAAATAAAGCCGATGTCTTTGTCCGCAATTGACGGTAATTTTTCGACCACTTTACTGAAGCCACGGTGCATATTCAGGCCGTGGTCTGCATCACCAATCTCCCGATCAAGTCCGGTCAGGAAATCACTTTCTGTGGTGAATATTTCACCGCAACGATAGAGCCAGTTAACAATTTGTGTTCTGTTGAGGGACATCATAAATCTCCTTATTTACCCCAGTTAAGAGCAGGGGTGTGAACCGGTGCATCCCATAAGTTCAGCGTGTCGTCATCCACTTTTAACAGGGTGATTGAGAAGCCGGTCATATCCAGAGAGGTGCAGTAAGAACCGATCAGGTTGCGTTCAATAATGATGCCTGCATCCTGACAGCGGCTTTCAAGACGGTTATACACGCCAAAAAGTTCGGACAACGGCGTTGCACCAAGGTTATTGACCAGCGCAATGACGCGATCGCCATCCTGTAGCGGTTGCTTGGTTTCTTTGCCTTCCTGCCAGGCACCCTGGACGTTATCCCAGTGACGTAATGAGCGGCTGTAGCTACCGTTTTCCAGCAGGGTATCGAACATTTCATCCACGGTCTGGTCAAGGGAAGAGAAGGGGCGACGGTCAATCCCGGGTTCCCCATGAATACCGACGCCGAACTCCATCTCATTGTCCTGTAGGGTGAAAGAGGGTTGTCCGGCGGCAGGAACGGTACACGCGCTGATGGCGATACCAATGGAATGACCCAGATTATTCAGTTTGCGACCCAGCGCCGCGCAGGCTTCCAGTGAATCTCCACGTTCAGCGGCAGCACCAACCAGTTTTTCGATCAGTACCGTATTGGCGACGCCACGGCGACCCGCGGTATACAGGCTATCTTTTACCGCAACATCATCATCCACCACCATCGTGGTGACTTTTACGCCGCTTTCATGCAACAGCTCGGTAGCGGTTTCGAAGTTAAGAATGTCACCGGTGTAATTTTTGATGATGAGCAGGACGCCTTCGCCACCGTCAATTTGCATTGCGCATTCGAACATTTTGTCAGGCGTTGGTGAGGTGAAGATCTCACCCGGACAGGCACCGGAAAGCATGCCCTGACCAATATAACCACAATGCATCGGCTCGTGTCCGCTGCCGCCACCAGAGAGCAGCGCCACTTTGCCCATCACCGGCGCGTCTGCGCGAGTAACGTACACCGGGTCCTGATGCAGTGACAGTGAAGGGTAGGCTTTTGCCAGTCCCGCGAGTTGTTCATTCAGTACGTCTTCAACACGGTTAATCAATTTTTTCATTTTTTATGCTCCGCAGACAGTCCTGAGATGGCTGCATAAATCGGGCAGACATCTGATGTAGGGTATCGGTTGTGTACAACGCACGGCGACCGCTCGCTGCCGATAAGGTTATTGTGCACGAGGGTAGTCAAAAGAAAATTGACGGCATGTATGTTTCAATACGGAACATTCATGGCTTGCAATGTTCCGTATTGGAACGTATTGGTGCATAAATCAGCAGAAATGAGAGGTTAGGCAGCGTTTATCGCAGAAAGTGAACGTGATGGGTATTGTAGAGATAAAACCACCTGCTGAGCAGGTGGTCTTTTAGGATTGGCCTGGCATTAGCCCGGGTAAATACCACGATCTTTACGAGCCAACAGAATTCGCTCACATGCCACAATGTAGGCAGCGGTACGCAGGGAGCAGGATTTCTCAGCCGCTTTCTCCCAGACGTGCACCATCGCATCGGTCATGATTTTATCCATACGCGCGTTGATCTCTTCCTCACTCCAGAAGAAACTTGCCATGTCCTGAACCCATTCGAAATAGCTGACGGTTACGCCGCCCGCGTTACAAACAACGTCAGGTACGACGACAATACCGCGGCTTGCCAGAACGTCATCGGCATCCGGATAAGTTGGGCCGTTTGCGCCTTCGAGCACCAGCTTACAGGTCAGCGTCTCCGCGCGGTGGCGGGTAATCTGACCTTCGAGTGCTGCTGGGATCAGAATATCCATCTCCAGGCTCCAGAAGGTTTCGCTGGCAATCGTTTCTGCACCCGGGAAACCGGCAATCTGTTTGTGCTCCAGTTGCCAGGCGGTGAGGGCGGTCATATCGATCCCGGTGGCGTTAAACAGCGTAGCGGTATGGTCCTGAATCGCCACGACGCGAGCGCCCGCGGCTGCGAACAGACGGGCGGCTTCACTGCCGACGTTACCAAAACCTTGCACTGCCACGCGAGCGCCTTCAACCATGATGTTTGCACGGCGTGCCACTTCCAGACCACTAACAAAAACGCCGCGGCCGGTTGCTTTATCACGACCCAGAGAACCACCGAGGTGGATAGGTTTACCGGTGACCACGCTGGTCACTGTGGTGCCGTGGTTCATGGAATAGGTATCCATCATCCAGGCCATGACTTTGCCGTTAGTACCAACATCCGGCGCAGGAATATCTTTCTGCGGCCCGATGATAATGCCGATTTCGCTGGTATAGCGACGGGTCAAACGCTCCAGTTCGCCTTCGGACAGGCTAAACGGATCGACGCGAACGCCGCCTTTTGCGCCGCCGTAGGGCAGGTTCAGCGCTGCGCATTTGATGGTCATCCACGCAGAAAGGGCCATCACTTCATTAAGATCAACATCAGGATGATAACGCACACCACCTTTACCAGGACCTCGTGAGAGGTTGTGCTGCACGCGGTATCCTTCGAAATGGCGGATGGTACCGTCATCCATCTGTACCGGGATATCGACAATCAAAGCGCGTTTTGGGTGACGCAGGGTATCCACCCAATGGGAAAGTTCGCCCAGGTAAGGGGCCACACGCTCGATTTGTTGCAGGTAGGTATTCCAGGCAGATGTGCTGCTATCTGAAGCGTAAGATAACTTATCCATGATAAACCTTAGTTATAAAAGTAATATGTTCTTAATTTAGCCGTGGTATACAGTGAATCTCACCATATAAACTTAAATTTAACATTTTTTCAAAGAGTCGGCTCATCCAGAAACGAAATCTCCGCCAAAAATTCGGTGCTGACGCAAAGTCTTAATGAATAATTATTTATATTAAAGGCGTAATCTGCGCTTTTATAGATAATTGATGCACATAATCTGCATGATGCCTAAGGTGTGCTATTTGTCAGATTTATGACGCACCTCTAAAAGTAAATAATATGATAATGATTTGTGCTTTCTTTTGTTGTTTTTTGGTGACGGTTCAGCGCGTCAGTAGGTGACAGAGATGGTGACGGTGTCGGCATAGTTGTCGGGGGTATAGTTCGCGCTGGGAACAGTGGCGTAAACCGGATAAGCGGTGGTTGAACCCGTGCCGGTTCCTGCCACGTTATTGAGGGATGTATTGCCCCACACTGTACCGGATGGCCCCGGTGTCGAGCTAAGCAGATAGGGTACCTTATCGTTGTTCGCACCCGTACCGGCCATAATGCCACTGCCTGTTGTATTGCCGTTGGAGGGCGTTAACCCAATGGTATAAGGGGTACTCGTGGAGCATGCCACGCCGAGGGAGCCTGTCGCGGTAGCATTACGCTGGCTCGCCTTAACCGGATCAAAGGCAATGTTGTTGGCATAGCTGATATTGCATTGTTTCGTGACTACGGCCGATACGTTGAAAGGCAACCTGGCGGCAACGGTATCGCCGCAGGTGGTAGGTGGGAAAAGTAGTCCTGGATTGAGGGTGACCAGGGCGGTTGCTGACGTATAGCTATCCTGATAGTTGCCGGGGACTGCGGCGGTTTGTGGGGTGGCAATCTTCGCGAATACCGTTAACGTGCCTGTTACCGGCGTCAGATTCAGCAGATTAAGCTGCACCATCGGGAAGGTGGTTCCCGACTGATACTGGCTCCCCCAGATTTTGCTGTATCCGGTGTCCTGGTAGAGTTGATAGTTTAGCGTTCTGGCCGGTGTACCGCTTAATGACATAGTGCGCGGGGTAACCTGCCCGCTGACGTTTGACGCGCCAATATTAAAGCAGAGATTGATCCCTGCAAGCACATCGCCAAGTTCCTTTGCGCAGCTATAGGCAAACGTCATTGTTGATGTCGCGCCATTCGTCGACAACGGGTTTACGGAGCCAAAATTGACTGGCTGAACATTGCTTACCGAACAGGTAACTGCATAGCTTATTCCGGGAAATCCGGGTAAAACGACCATGAGTAGCCAATGTCTTAACCTCAAGAAAATTCTCCTGTTCTTTTTACCGGCATACCAGTGGTCCTATCTGCACAATGCCTTTTGCTGAAGGAGGGTAGTCAAACTGCACGTTGCAACTGCCGGTTTCAGTATCGACGCGCAGACGATTATGTTGTTCCAGCGTGTCGAACCAGGTCATACCGTCAAATCCGACGACAGACGACTGACCCGAACCGGTGGTAGCGTTCGCCATGCTGCCCTCAGGAATCGCCTTACCCTGAACATCCACCAGGATGACTTGTGCGGCGCGAACGGGAGTTATGCCAAAACTGACAAGTGTTCCGGAACGATCCGCTGGTGTTGCGTTAGCCTCAACGCGTGAGATCCGCATATTGGCGGGAAGATCCATCGGGTCGATACTGATCTGATTACTTTGGTAGCTGTTCAACGATGTAACTAACAACAGACCCTGATCATCGCTGTGCCCGACAAGATTATTTTGCAGTTTGACAGGGACGTCAGGAACGCCGTCTGTTGATACCACAGCAAAACCATTATTGATTTCACGGGCAGCAAACAGGCCGCCGCCCATCGTGACCAGAGAACCGGTCACCCCCGCATATCCATAGTGGTTGTCCGGTAAACGACTAAAGCCGGTATATGCTTTCCCATAACGTCCCAGATATCCCACCTCACCCTGGCCGCTTTGGCGGGATGCCTGTTGGTTGGCGGCAATATTCCATCCCCATCCACCGTCGGCAGGCGGTGTCTGACTGGCATTTAGCTGATAGCCGGTTTCATTATTGGTGTGTTGTATGGTGCTACTGGCACTCAGGTTATTGCCGGTGGTGACTGTCACCATCAGATAGATGCTGCGATCGCGGTCATCATCAATGTTCTGATTGAAGCCTGCATTGAGGGAGACATTATCGGTGACAGATTTGTACCAACTGGCGTTGGCGTAACGCACTGCCGTTTCGTGCGGATAGCGAAACTGCAGGTAGCTGAGGCTGACATTCCCGGCAGACGCCATTGAATAACCAATAACCGTGTTGCTGGTCAGCGTCGGCGGCGGCTCGCCATAATGGGTGGCAACGTCCCGATAATCGCCGGAGGTAGCGGTGGTAGTGGTGCTGAAATTAAATTTATCCGCAGACCAGCGATAACCCACGCTGTACAAAAAACCATTTTTCCCTGAGTCGGCGCTGGCTGCCAGTGCGGTGGACAGCGTTCCGCTGCGGCTACCGGGGATCCAGTCATTACTGAAACCCGCATTAATAAGCCCATCACTTGTTTCTGCATGGACGCCAGCGGTGAACGTATTGCTGATCCCCCGACGCCAGGTACCGCTGAGTACAGGGACGCTGGCATAACCAAATGAGGAGTAACCGTAATTCTCCCGGACTGCGCCCAGCTCAGCTGACCAGGATGTTAGCCCTGCCCGCAGGAGTTGTTGATCGTTATAAAAAGAGAAGTTTTGTACCGTTGTTCTGCCCAGCGCGTCTGTCATCATCACTTGACCGGTACCCGCGCCACTGATGTTTGGCATGGTGTTTATCTGAAAACTCCCGGCCGGAACTTCTCCGTTGTAGTACCTGACTCCGTTGACGTACAGCTCAACGTTCGAGGGGACGGTTGCGGAGCCGAGGTAGGCTGGGAGTGGGGTGGTTGGCATATAGGGTTGCAGACCAAAATCGGTCCCAATCTGGATACCGCCGATGTGGGTAGGTCGGGACCAGGCGAGTGAGCTTGTCAGGGTATCGCCAACGGTGAGCGCCAGCATGTCCTGCGGAAACGAGGAACGCCAGCTGGTATCCAGCCGGTTAAAAGTGTTGTTCGCATTTGCAACAGTAGAATATTGCGTAAGCTGGGTTGTACTTAATACCCCTAAGCTGTTGAAAGCACGCAGTTCGCTAAAGGTGTTAAAACTGCTTTCATCCCCCTGTTGCGCATAGACGTCATAATTGAGTAACGCCCCACGCGATGATGATGCCATCGGTGCGTTCTCTGCAGGGGAGTTAAGCTGAGTGGTGGCAAGATCAAGTACGTTCAATGGTGCCGTAAGCGCCAGGGTTTGCTGCTGAACGTTGTAGTCAATATTTAACTGGTCGATGTCGTTCAGGTTAACAGGCCCGGAGGTTTCCTGTGGTATGCGAAAACCTAGCTGGCGCAGGGTCTGTGCGCCAGCGTAGAGTTTTCCATTATCATAGCCAAGGTGAACCAGCCCAACGGGGTTACCATTTAACGTTACATCAAGATATAAATCGGCACCCACAAGTGGAGTTGCGTCACTAATAACGCCATTTTTAGTCTGGTTATTATTAAGCGCTTGTGCGGAAACCATGGCAGATATTAATGCTCCGTTGAGTAAGCAAAATTTCAGCAGAAAGCATGACCAGTCAGAGATCTTGTACTGTTTTTTGGCCATTTACTGTTACTTCAACTTTACCGCCATTATGGGTATCACTGGCGGACGGGGATAATATCCACCGCATAGTTGAGCCTGGAAGAACATAACCTAGCAGTCCTGACGTAATGACTTTTTTGGTACCGTTATGATTAATAAAAGTTGCAGCAGATAATTGTGCATGTCCGTTTCCCTGATTACTGACTTCAAGGAATTTTTTGCCATCCAGTAGTTGTAACTTCCATTGAAGTTTTGCTTCGGTTTCAGCCTGTGTGGCTGGCTGAATAAAAACGGGCACGGAATAATGCAGGACAAATTGCAGCTTATTTTTTTGTAATTTTGTGGGCGGTAATTCATCGATGGATAACCGGTAAGCATCTTCTGCCTGGGTTGATGGCGGAGCGGTGCGAATAACGCGAATCAACTGACGTTCACCCGGTGCTAATGCCAGCATCGGTGGACTTATAACAAGTCCCTGGGAGGGGGATAACCTGTCGCCGTAAGCGCTCTGACTCCAGCGAAAAACCCGGACCTGGGCATTGAGCACGCTATCACCCGCGTTGCTTAACCAGATCCCATCGGCGTTTTGCGTTGCCTGCAGCGTTAACGTAACAGGTGCTATCTGAAGTCCGCTTGCCGTGGCGGTGTTTATGCTCATAGCTAACCCTAGCAGGCACGTGCAGGCGCACTGCTGAAGAGGCAGTTTAAATATCATTTGTCTTCCTGAGGTTAATAGTTAACGTTAACCGTTACGGTGTCGGCATAGTCGTCAGGAGTGAAGTTGGCGCTTGGTGCTGTGGCATAAACGGTGAAGTTTTGCCCCTGTCCGGTTCCGATTGAGGCAACACCATTTCCCACAGACGTTGTGGTTGCAGTATTCCCCCAGACCGGGCCAGTTGCTGATGTTTGATTCAACTGATAAGGCACTTTATCTGAGTTCGTCGCTGCGTTAGCAACAGAGGACATAGCACCTGCACCTGTTGTATTACCGCCATTGCCTGCTGAAGGTGACAGACCAATAAAATAAGGGGTAGTTTTGGAGCAGTTAATGGAAATTGTGTTACTGGCGCTGGTATTTGTCGCAGTGGTATTAACTGGCCCAAGAGTAATATTTGAAGATGAACCGGTAGTGACGGTACAGGCCTTTTGAATAGTCATAAGCACCTGAAATGTGCCATTCGCGGTCGCGGCATTTGCTGCTGAAGGAATGGAAAAGGCGGTGCAAAAAAGAATTAAGCGTGCGCTTATGACTGGAGCCATATTCTTTACCTTTTTCAAATAACCACATTTTTTGCTTTAAAAAAGCAATAATGTGATACAGGAAGCCATGATTAAACCCTAGGATAAGTATTAGTCTTGTGCCAGTTCAGCTAATGAATTTTACTTAGGAAAAAGGTGATGAGGTCGACAAAAAAATAATACCAATGCGTGAGTATATTGAAGCTCTTTATATACTACCGTGGACCTCAGACAAGGCATTGTCTGAGGTGTTTATATTCACGGATTCCCTGGTTTTTATCTATAAATTAAGCCGTTGCAACAAATGATACGAAGCAATTAAGTACGCGGCTGACTTCCCGGTTTTTCAACCAGATCATCACAGTGTTTACATTACCAATCTCTGGCGTAATGCTGTGCCAACGTATTGGGAAATTGCCTTCATACTGCCTGACGATGCTCTCCGGCAAAAGTGCAATTCCCATCCCAGCGCTAACGCAGCCGAGAATAGCCTGAAATGAGCCAAACTCCAGAGGGTCAGCATAATCTACATTCTGCAGTCGCAGCCATTGCCCTAATCTGGCGCGATAATTACACCCCTTCACAAAGACCAGTGGCCTTGTCACCTTAAGGTCAGATCCTGTAGTAACGTCCTGGTGCTCTGCTGCGGTCACCAGTACAAGCGTTTCCTGACATAAAACCTGCGATTGCAGCCTCGAATTCTCAGCATGTAAGCCATGGTGGTCAGCAACGAAAGCAATATCCAGCTCGCTATTGAGGATCTGTTGTACCAGCACTTCTGTTGAAGACGTCTTTAAATTCAGCTCAACGGAAGGCATTTCCCGGTGAAAATTTGCCAGTAAGGATGGGAGACGTACGGCTGCTGTGGTTTCCATTGCGCCTATGCGTAAAGGACCTGCCGCTTTTGTCCCCTGCATGGACAGCTCCGCTTCATCTAAAAGTGCCAGAATTTTGTTGGCATATCGCAGAAGAAGCTCACCCTCAGGTGTGATATGGAGACGGTTTTTCTCACGTATAAACAACGAGACATCAAGGCTTGACTCCAGCTGCTTAAGACGGGTTGTAACATTGGAGGAAACGCAGTGGAGATTGCGGGCTGCTGCTGATATCGAGCCTGTTTCAGCGACGGTTTTAAACAAGTTAAGGGAGGTACTGTTCATAGGGACTATCACTCAAAGTGAACGCATTTGTCATTTATATTAACTTTTTATTATCATTTTATCACGTAAGATAACAATTAAGTTTGGTTAGCATATTGAGTCCAAAAAATGGATCTTGAGCACAGCGTTGCTGGTCATCGTCAAGTGAGTACAGCTGTATTCGGCATGATCGTACTAACATTAGGAATGGGAATAGGGCGTTTTTTATATACACCTATGCTTCCGGTCATGCTGCATGAGGGTATTTTCACATTTTCGCAGTTGTCACTGATTGCCAGCGCAAACTATGCGGGATACCTGGTCGGAAGCCTTCTTTTCTCGTTCGGTATATTTAACGGGGCGAATCATCTCAGGGGAATGTTACTGGCAGCTGCGCTCGCCACCGGAATACTTATTTATTTCATGGCCATTGTGACGTCGCCTGAGATCGTTTTATGCATCAGATTTATGGCTGGAGTGGCGAGTGCGGGCATGATGATATTTGGATCAATGCTTATCCTGCAGCATACCCACAATCCCTTTGTCATCGCCTCCTTGTTTGCCGGTGTCGGAGCAGGCATTTTTATTGGTAACGAATATGTTATTGCCGGTGTTGCTTACGCGGCAAACTCAAAATTTTTATGGTCAGGTGCTGCGTTTATATCTGCAATGTTATTCGTAGTATTGATTATTTTGCTACCAAAAAATAAAAACATTATCGCACCCGAAAAAATGATCGCTACGTCAGTGCCTGATATTCAATGGTGGAATTTGGCACTATTGTATGGACTGGCCGGTTTTGGTTACATCATTGTGGCTACATATTTACCGTTAATGGCGCAAGGGATGGGAAATGACTTTCTGGCAAATCATATATGGTCGATTGTTGGTCTTGCGGTTATCCCCGGGTGTTACGGTTGGTTATGGGCTGCCCGTCAGTGGAATATCTTGCCTTGCCTGACTGTTAACTTAATTATGCAGGCGAGTTGTGTCGTATTGGCATCATTCATAAATTCTCCCTGGCTATTGACCTTAAGTTGTATTGGCTTTGGTGCAACATTTATGGGAACAAGTTCCCTGGTCATGCCACTGGCGAAAAAGATTAAAGCACCAGGTAAGATAAACATGCTGGGGCTGGTTACGCTTACCTACGGCATCGGGCAAGTCGCCGGACCGTTAATGGTGAGTGCGCTTCAGGCCAGCAAAAATGGGATGACGCTATCGATTCTTTTGGGCGCAGGTTCATTATTTGCCGCAGCAGGAATTAGCTATTTCCAGCACGAAAAAGTTAAATGCTTAGATAGTTTTAGTAAAAAATGAAACAGAGTGTTTGCTAATAAATAGCATTGCCATGTTGGTGTTCGCTATTAAATAATGTAGCCGAAATTGGTTATAGTTACTTATATAATTCACAGGAGTTAACATGCCTTACGTAAATATAAAGATCACGAAAGAAGGTGCTACAGATAAACAAAAGAAAATGTTGATGGAAGGGGTTACCCAATTGTTGGTCGATGTGCTCAATAAAAATCCAAGTACAACTATTGTCGTTATTGATGAGGTTGACACAGATAACTGGGGTATTGGCGGCGTGCCCGTGACAGAACTCCGTAAAATCAGTAAGTAACATGTTGGCTGGTAGTGAGGAGCGCAAACTCTTCACTTCTGATGTTACACATGACTTAACAATGGATATTTTGCAATTACCAATAAAATAAACCGGAGGTTGCGTATCACTCCCTCCGGTTAAAATCTATTTCTGACGAGATTCAAGCCATACCAGGGCCAGCGTAGACAACGAGCACATCAGCACAATGCTGACGGACCAAAATAAATACCACATGATACAGACCTCCTAGTAAAGTTCATGATGGTGGCGGCGGAGAGTTTCTGAATTAATTCGCCCCAACATCTTGTAATAACTCCACAAGGTGTAGAGCAGGACGATCGGCAGAAAAATCAACACAATAATCAGCATAATACTGAGCGTCATTTGACTGGAGGTGCTATCCCACACCGTCAGACTGGAAAGTGGGTGCGTGCTTGATGGCATCACAAACGGAAACAGAGTTATTCCGGCAGTGAAGATCACACTGGCCTGGGTCAGTGAAGAAAACAGGAATCCCCAGACAATCCGACGGTGGGTGCAGGCATAGAGTGTGAGCATCGGAAAAAGCATGCCAAGCAGCGGAATAATCAGCAGAAGCGGCGTATGCATGAAGTTATTCATCCAGGCACCAGGTAATATCGTCACGGCCTTTAGCAGTGGGTTGGAAGGGCCATTAGCATTTTGGCTGAGCAGTACAAAGCCATTAATACCCGCCCATAGCCAGTATCCGGCTAACAGGAAACAGAGCACTACCAGCATTGCGCTGCGGCTGGTGGCAGACAGCGCCCGTTGGCGAATAATGCCATCGGTCTTCAGCTGCAACCACACGCTCCCTTGCAGGATCACCAGCATCAGACTTAATGCGCCGCACAGCAGAGCAAAGGGCGAGAGTAACTGCCAGAAGGAGCCAAAGTATTCCACATGAAGCTGCGACGTAAAGGCAAATGGAACCCCGAGGAACAGATTGCCGAACGCAACGCCGAAGATAACAGGGGGCACCAGACTCCCTATAACCAATCCGGTGTCCCACAAGGCGCGCCAGCGACTATTAACAATCTTACCGCGATAGTCAAAGGCCAACGGACGAAAGAAGAGAGCACACAGCACCAGAATCATCGCTACGTAAAACCCCGAAAACGCGGCGGCATAGACACGTGGCCAGGCGGCGAATAATGCACCGCCTGCCAGAATGAGCCACACCTGGTTACCTTCCCAGTGCGCACCGACGCTATTGATCAACACCCGACGTTCGTCATCGTTACGTGCGATCAGTGGTAACAGGCATCCCACTCCCATATCAAATCCGTCAGTGACCATAAATGCTACCAGAATGATGCCTATCAGCAGCCACCAAATGAGCCGTAACGTTTCATAATCCAACATGATTGTCTCCTTTATCCCTGTTGTTGCATCGGTTGTTGATTCTGCATCGCACTCGGCCCAAGACGTGCGTACTTCTGCATCAGATAGACTTCAGCAATTAAAAACAGGGTGTAAAGCGTAAGGATCAGTCCCATAGAGAAGGCCAGTTGACCTGCGGTCAGGGCTGAATGAGCGTACCAGGTCGGTAGAATGTCCTGAATCGCCCACGGTTGTCGGCCAAACTCGGTCATAAACCAGCCTGCTTCAATGGCGATCCACGGTAACGGCAGGCTCCAGAGCGTCATACGCAGCACCCAGCGATGTTGGTCGATGCGCATGCGTAAGGTCTGTATCAGTGCAATCGCCATTACCAGCAGCAGAGCGGAGCCGCATCCCACCATGATGCGAAAACTCCAGAATACAGGTGCTACCTGCGGTATTGCGCCGCGTTGCGCCGCCTGATATTGATCTGGTGTGACATTGTTCATGTTGGGGGCAAAATTCGCCAGCAGGATGCCGTAACCCAAATCATTTTCTACGCGGTGGAAAGCGCTGAGCACCTGAGGTGTGCGGTCCCCATTGGCAATTTTCTGCATCAGCAGCCACGCAACCCGGCCACGTTGCAATCGGGGTAACGTCTCCGCCATCAGATTCTTCAACCCTGGAACCGGCGTATCTAACGAGTGGGTAGCCAGAATGCCAAGCAGTGCAGGTATCTTCACGGCAAAGGCATTACGCTCTTGTTCCTGTTGTGGCCAGGCGATCACATGAAATGGGGCAGGCGCAGGTTCGGTTTGCCACTCGCCTTCCATTGCTGCCAGTTTTACCGGCTGGAGCCGGGCAACCTCATAGGCAGAGCTGTCACCCAGTTGCAGAGCGCCGAGGATAGCCAGTGTGC
The DNA here is from genome assembly GCF_030333105.1 of Citrobacter sp. Cm038. Taxonomy (NCBI): domain Bacteria; kingdom Pseudomonadati; phylum Pseudomonadota; class Gammaproteobacteria; order Enterobacterales; family Enterobacteriaceae; genus Citrobacter; species Citrobacter sp. Cm038. The sequence continues at coordinate 791,153 of NZ_JAOWGO010000016.1, forward strand.
CGAATACTGAGCTAACCGCGAAGGAGCGAAGGGCAAACTCGCGATTGCGACCACGCAACAGATACCAGGCGCTGATAGACATAACAAACATAGCGCCAGTTACATAACCGGACATCACGGTATGCACAAATTTCACCTGGCTGACGGGGTTGAAGACCAGATCGCTAAAGCTGCTCATCTCCATGCGGAGTGTATCTATATTGAAGTGCGCGCCTGTCGGGTATTGCATCCAGCCGTTGGCATTGAGGATCCACAGCGCCGAGATATTGGAGCCAAACGCGACCAGCCAGGTCACCAGCAGGTGCTGATATTTGGTTAAGCGATGCCAGCCGAAAAAGAACAATCCCACGAAAGTGGATTCAAGAAAGAAGGCCAGCAGGGCCTCCATCGCCAGCGGGGCACCGAAAATATCGCCCACATAGTTGGAATAGAGTGACCAGTTAGTGCCGAACTGAAACTCCATGGTCAGGCCGGTCGCCACTCCCAAAGCAAAGTTAATGCCGAATAACTTACCCCAGAAACGCGTCATATCGCGGTAGATTGTTTTGCCCGTCACCACGTAGAGGGTTTCCATGATGGCCAGTAAAAAGATCAACCCCAGTGTCAGGGGGACAAACAGGAAATGATAAAGCGCGGTCAGAGCAAATTGCCAGCGCGATAAGTCAATGACATCCCACATGCGAACTCCTGTAGGCAATAATCAGATGAATGGAAATAATGGGAAAGACAAACTGCGTCAGACCAGCAACAGAAAATGCAACTGGCCCAGGTAACGGACCTTAAAAATGTGGAGGTCCTTCCAGCCAGCCGCAGACTTCGTTCAGGCGCTGGAGTGAGTCGAGCAGATCTTCCGGCGCGGCCTGCACCAGTTCAGGCAACGGACAGATTTCGTAACTATCGAGCAGGATCCCCTTGAGAGTATCCAGACAGCGGACATGCCAGACATGGCGTAATGCCGTGGCATCGATTTGGCTTTCACCGTAACCAACAGTGCGGATCTGGATGTGGCCCTGGCCGCATAAGCGTGTGAGGAACAGACGGTCAGCGTCGCTAATCGGGAGTTGGGTGAGATTGATACTGTGGGGTTGCGTTGCCGGGTTGCGAACGTGTGCCAGTAATTCCTGGGCCAGCGTCAGGCCGTTCATCAACCCGTCGACTGGCGGTGGCAGCAGGGTATCGTCCGGCAATGTATTCAGTGTTGCCGCCTGCCACAGCACCAGAGGGGCGCTACCCGCTTCCAGTCGCTCTTCCCATTGCTGATTGCTGGACTGGCGACGTATCCGCCAGATACCACAGAAAATTGACTCCTGGATCTCGCTCTCGCTGCCGTCTGCATGCTGAATACGTGCTGAAACTTCTCCTTCACCCAGCAATGTATTGAGAAACGTGAGATCGTCTGCATTTAGTGCGGATAAATCCCACCCGAGGACTTCCTCTTTGGCAGGGATGCGCCGGGTGAGTTGTTTGCGCAGTTCGGCTAACAATGCCATCACCGTCGGGCTATGCTGGCAGCTTTCCAGCGCCGCCATGCTGGGGGCGCTGTTTACCTGGCAGGTGAGAGGCAATGGATTCATAGTAAAACTGTCATCGTCTGGTTGTGTCCCCGGCCCCAGCAGATGGAAAAAAGAATCGCTCATTTTTCTGACTCCGCAGGAACGTGTTCTTCAACCAGTGGGCGCATCAGGGAAAGCAGATCGGCCCATGGGTGGATGCCGCTGAGGATGCCGCGTAGTTCCCCGCGGGTAAACACCAGGGTGGCAGGGAAACGAAATACGCCGAAACGATCGCCAATTGCTTCACTTTGTTCCAGGTCAGCCATGGCTATGTGCCAGTCAAACAGGGGAAACTCACGGAGTAATTCGGCCATCATCACCGGGTTATCGCTGACTTCCGGTGTGCGGCGGGGATCGCTACTGAGCAGTACGACGCCATAACTAACACGTTCTATCCAGGTGTCCAGTTCAGACGCGTTCAGCGGCTGCCAGCCACGGGCCAGCATCCGTTGCCATAGCGCAGAAAACGGGTTGTCATTCAACACTTCTTTTGTTCCTCCAGCGTCATCCGGTACTGGCGGATGCGTATACCTTCATAGTTTTCCATCGACAGGCATTCATAGTTAAGGCAACGCGCTTCTTCGTTTGCTTCTGGCACAATGCCCCATGCAGCCAGTTGCCTAAGTGAGGCTTGCTCCGCAGCCAGTAGCTGAGCGCGCGCGATGTCGGTCAGACTCCCACCATATTCGTCCAGTTGTGCCGGTTGCAGCCCGACCAAAGCAATGTGCGAGGGCAGATGACCGCGAATATCAGCCAGGGCAAGCACCTCGGAAAAGCTGTTCTGGTGCAGGCTCATCTTTTTTGCGCTGAGGTAACTGGGAACTTTTTCACCGGCGTAGGTTTGCAGGGTGCCTGGTGCGAGCCCGTAGTCGATGGCGTCAAGCAGCAACAAATGGCTGGCACTCTCAACGTAACCCAGAAGGTTCAATCCCTGAGTGCCACCGTCAACGATCTCCACGTATTCCGGCCAGTGGTAATGGGCGTACAGGCGTTCAGCGACACGAATGCCAAATCCTTCGTCTGCCCACAACAAGTTGCCCAGGCCCATCACAATGACGTTTGGCTCACTCATGACGCCTCCTTGTCGTGCTGACGTCGGGGAAATTTGTGGCTACGGTAGCCGTTGATCATGGTTGAGATGACGGTATCGTCAGACATGATGTCCTCGCGGATTGCCATATACACATGTCCGGTGATGAAGGCAGCAATGAGCCACATTCCTAACCGGTGCCAGCTGTGAATGTCGATAGAGTTACCACCAGCCCAGTAGAAAAATGCCGTCACATAGTGGAAGGGGGTAAAGATGGCGTACTGGCTATGCTCGCTGTATAGGGCAAAACCGGTGAGGATCATAAAAACCGATAACAGGAAGTAACCGAACATCGCTGCCTGTGCGACAGGGTTATGTCCGATATCATCCCCCGGTTTTTTTTCCAGAAACAGATACCAGCGCACCACCGAAAATGCCCCCAGCCACCAACTGCGGCGCCAGACCGGTACCACAAACAGTTCTCGTGAATAACGGTTACCCACGAAGGCCCAGTAGATGCGCCCCAGCAGTATCACCGTGAACAGCATCGCGGCAGCGAAATGCACCAACCGAATGTCTCCCATATAGAACAGATAGGTGGCCTCACCACTGACGGAGGGTAAAGGGCGGCCAATAAAGTATCCCGTCACCATCAAAACCAACATGCAGCCCACCGTAAGCCAGTGCCACAAGCGCACAGGTGCTTCGAACACATAGTGGCTGACGGCGGTGTCACGCGCCTCCCCGACGCGTTTGGGTGTCGTTCCAGTCATCGTTCCTTTCCTTAACGCTTAGCGTACCTGGACTGAGATGAGTTCGCTGCCGTCGTCGCCGAGTACGTGGGTTGAACAAGCCAGACAGGGATCGAAACTGTGCAAAGTTCGCAGGATCTCCAGTGGTTGATCCGGGATTGCCATCCGGGTTCCCATCAATGCCGCTTCGTAGGCACCAATTTGTCCTTTGGGGTCGCGCGGACTGGCATTCCAGGTTGTCGGAACCACACACTGATACAGATCGATCTTATGATCGCGAATCGACGCCCAGTGCCCTAATGCTCCGCGAGGCGCTTCGGTAAAACCGATACCGCGACAGTGTTGCGGCCAACTTGCAGGTTCCCACTTATCGGTATTGGCAGTAGCCAGATTGCCGTTTTTCAGGTTGGTCATCAGTTTGTCGAAGAAGTATTGCAGTTTACTCACGGCCCACTGTGCTTCATGTGCGCGACACAGGATGCGACCCAGCGTTGACTGAATACCCGATAATGGCAGGTTGAGCGCGGACATCATTCGATCTACTGATTCAATCGTGGCGGCATCTCCTTTGTGGTAGGCAATCAGCGTGCGCGCTAACGGTCCAACTTCCATGGCGTGGCCACGCCAGCGAGGCGCTTTGATCCAGGAGTAGCGTTCTTGCTCGTTGAGTTGCTGGATATGAATATCACTGCCTTTGACGTCGCCCGGGTTATACCAGGGCTCTGTGATACCTTCGAACGGATGGCGGCCCAGTTGATCGTCAGGGTAACGATACCAGGCGTGATCTACGAATTCCTGAATCTGTTGCTGATCGGCCAGATCTACTGGCATCACGTTTTTAAAATCGCCATTAATGACAGCGCCACCAGGCATCAGCAGACTCTTCTGGCTGAAGTCGTTAGCGATGTCCGGGAAAGCGCCGTAGCTCAATACGCATTTATCAGACAGTCCGGTACCAATTTGACTCCACGCCTTATTGAACTGGCCGATGGCCAGTGCGTCAGGGACCATCACATTGTTGATGAAGTCGGCTGTGCGGGTGATGATCGACTGAACCAGGTTGAGACGTTCCATATCGACAGCGCCTACCGCGCCGCTCTGATCGATGTTGATAGCGCATGGCATGCCGCCGACAATCCAGTTAGGATGGGGATTCTTACCGCCAAACACGGTATGGATTTTGATAATCTCGCGCTGAAAATCGAGGGCTTCCAGATAGTGGGCAAAACCCATCAGGTTGGCCTCCGGCGACAGTTTGTACTGAGGGTGTCCCCAATAACCGTTACGGAAGATCCCCAACTGACCACCTTCGACAAATTTCTTCAGACGGTTTTGTACGTCAAAGAAGTAGCCAGGTGATGACATCGGCCACGAAGAGAGACTCTGTGCCAGTTGTGATGTTGCGCGCGGATCGGCTTTCAGGGCGTTCAGGACGTCAATCCAGTCCATTCCGGCTAACTGATAAAAGTGCACCAGGTGGTCATGGCACCACAGTGTGGCCAGCATGATGTTACGAATGATGTTGGCGTTATCGGGCACTTTGATGCCAATGGCATCTTCAATGGCATAGACCGATGCAAGCGCATGTACGCCGGTACATACTCCGCAAATACGTTCGACAAACGCCCAGGCGTCACGCGGGTCGCGTCCCTGAAGAATAATCTCCAGGCCCCGAAACATGGTGCCGCAGGAAACTGCATTAGTAATGATGTTTTGCTCATCAATGTTTACCTCGCATCGCATGTGTCCTTCGATACGGGTAATTGGGTCTACAACCAGACGACGACCGGCATTATTTACTGTATATCCCTGGGTTTGATACTGGTTACTCATGCCTGTTTGTCCTCTTTGTCTGACTGCTGTTGTCCGGCTTCTGCTAATTGCTGTTTATGTCGGTTGTGTTGATTCACGGCGCTGGCGACAGCATGCACGCCCACACTTGCGGCTACGACACCGAGGGCGGTGAGACCCACGGTATCGGCGGTAGAGTGAGTACCCATCTGTGGAATATCGACCACACGGCTATAGAACGAACCGCGATCCCAGAAACCGTTCTCTGAACATCCCAGACAACCGTGACCAGACTGGATCGGGAAGGAGACACCACCATTCCAGCGGGTGGTAGAACAGGCGTTATAGGTGGTTGGCCCTTTACAGCCCATTTTGTACAGGCAGTATCCTTTACGGGCGGCGTCATCATCCCAACTCTCGACGAACTCACCGGCATCAAAATGCGCGCGGCGGTAACATTTGTCGTGAATGCGCTGGCCATAAAACATGAGTGGGCGTCCCAGACGATCCAGGTCAGGCAGACGATCAAAGGTCACCATATAAGTAATGATGGCGCTCATGACATCCGGGATGGGGGGGCAACCGGGGACCTTGACGATCGGTTTGTCGGTGATCACTTTATCGATAGGTGTCGCCTGGGTTGGATTAGGCCGGGCCGCCTGAACGCAGCCCCAGGACGCGCAGGTTCCCCAGGCGATAATCGCGCTGGCTCCCGCCGCGGCTCTCTTTAATTTCTCGATAAATGGGCGTCCGCCGCTGATGCAGAACATGCCTTGCTCACCCAGAGGAGGGTTACCTTCTACTGCCAATATATATCTGCCGTGGTAGCGGTTGAGGATGTCATCAAATACCTCTTCGGCCTGCGTACCGGCGGCGGCCATCAGGGTGTCGTCATAATCGAGGGAAATCAGTGAGAGGATGACATCTTTGGCGAGAGGGTGAGAGGAGCGGATAAACGATTCGGTGCAGCAGGTACATTCCAGGCCATGGATCCAGACAACCGGAATTCTGGGTTTATTCTCCAGTGCCCAGGCTATTTTCGGCGTCATTCCGGCACCGAGACCCAGCGATGTGGCTGCAAGGCTACAATATTTGAGAAAACTGCGTCGGCTTACTCCCTTACGACGCATGGCTTGATAAAAAGTCTCCTCGTTATTCATATTCATAACGCGCGTTTCTTCTCCTTTCTGCACCGCACTCCACCAGTGGCATACGGTGCATTTGCGAACCCGCCGACGTTCTACTGACAAGGAAAATTATCGCATTGCACACCACATGTGCAGCGCGATTGCACTCCATCCTGTACTGGCAAACGCCGCCAGAGATAATGTGAAAAAAGAGTATCCGATCAGCGGTAAGAAACAATGCAATGGGTGTGGTTATATCTTATTGCGATATATTCGTGCCTGTTTTCTACTTTGCGGTCATGAAAGTGGTGCAAACAAGCTAACCGTAGAAAACATAACCGGATCCATCGGGGCAAAAGCGATAAGTGGTAATAGCGGAGATGGGCTGGCAAGTCTCAAAGAAATCCACGCAAGTGCGTGGATTTTTAAAACTGTAATACGACGTTTGTACACAAGGTCCAATGTAGCGCTCCACTTTTTCTATGTGTGGATGCGCTTCTCCTTTTTACCTGATATGCAGTTTTCAGGAAAATATTACTGATACCACCTGTTATCGCTCAGTGATGAGATGTTTTCGTTATTATTTTTAGTAAGTTTAAAAAAATATTATCATAAAATTTAGAATGTTCATTTTATGGATAGATAATATTTAATGTGGCGGATGTATTTATTTTACCCTGGGTAATGTTTTCTTTATCCCATGCGTAATAGTATACTGTCATTGGAATTGAAAAATTATCGCTTATAGAGTGTCCAGCCGTAACATTATAAAGCAGCGTTGCCATACCCCTGCTGGTGTTTGAGGTGGAAATCATAACTGGTGTTTGCGGTTTACTCTGTAGAGTCAAACGCAATCCAATGCCTTTTATTCCAGATGCGCTGTTGTCCACGAGTACTGAATTATCAGAGGAGTGTAACGTATTGCTTGACAAAAACATTTCGATTGCCCGGTCTGAAGTGCCAGCTATGCTTATATCCTGACATCGCATATTCAATATAAAAGGTGTTAATCCGGGCTGGTTTGAAGAGTTAATCTGGTTTACTCCCAGGGTAGGGAGACTGACCGTCAACCCAGCATTAATAAATGAACAAGTAGTTTGTTTCGGTGAGTATTTAATTATCATGGGTTGACCAAACATGTCGCGCGTATCATATGGCCACCTGAAACCGTTGAATAGCCATGTGAATATTTTTTGTACCTGATTTAATGGCCATAATATGATTTCTGAAAAGGACAATCCACTAAGATCACTCACAAACAAAACATCATAAAGTTTCACTGTTTCTCCTGTGATAGCCATTCCTCCCTGGTTTACCAGCGAAAATCGTACGTTGAAACGGGTATTCAACTCTGAAGCAGAGTGCAATCCATTCGATTTCAAAGTAACTGTTGAATGAGTACTCGTTATTTCTGCAAGTATCATGTGTTTATTATTATTGAATCCAAGAATGGTTGCGTATTTTATGTTATTTGAGAGTATCGGAGTATACGCAAAATCACTATTATATGTTGTACAGTTAAAAGTGCCAGCATACTGAGTAGTGAACCTCCCCGTCCATTCTGGCGTAGCCGTGCTTAGTTTGTCTGATAAATCGACATTTATGGGGGCGGCATAGCTTATACCATTACCGGAGCAGGTTGCGTAGCTAGTGCTGCTGACAAAAGCGAACAACATGAGAAGGAGCCACTTCATTATTATTGATCCTGTTTTTATTTACAAATAGCAGTAGGTGAATTCAAACTGAATACGGGATATGTTATGTCACAGTAACTATCACGCATCCTGACTCTCAGGCGTTTTGGTGGATGTTCTGCACGCAAATAAAGCATGCTTGCCTGGCCGACATAACCAACAGAGATATTCTCTTCATTAAAGACTTCAGTACCGAAAGGTAGGGGAGAAGCATCAGACCGTGTTGCGTGAAGTTCCCATGTTTGACGCTTATCTGTTTCAAAATATAGATAATTAATTGCACCATCGTATGGTGCGCTATTTGCCATATTTCCTATTATTTCTGCTCCTGAATGGGTGTCTGTTTCTGCTAACGTAATTGAATTTTTGCGATAAGGTGTAGCATAAGGTACAAGTGCCAGGCCCTTATTGTTTGTAATGATGCTTTCATCACCATTTATCATTAACCCAGAGGCTGCAGGTGCTTCTACGATAGTCATCGTATTGCTTATTTCATTAGAGGTGAGAATACTCCATGGGAACGCTACAATGCTTCCTCGACTGCTCATACCTGACTGCCGAAAATTCGTTGATTTGCTGTATGATGTCCCCAGGGTAGAATAGTTGGACCTGTATGTGGCATTAAGACTCGCCATATTATCACCATTATTTGAGTGGCTTTCGGACAGGGAATAAGTTAACCGGTTAGAAGCCATTGCTGTCCCGCTTATACTAATGTTGCTTTGTTCATAATGTGTATCACTGGCAGAAACACTGGAACTTATCCAGGCTGTCTCTTCAAATAATGAAAATGGCAAACTTAATGAAGCATACATACGTGTTTCTTCTTTTCCTTGAATATCCCTTACGCGGCTGGAAGAGATGGAATAGCTGGTTTTTCCCACCGAATTTGAATATCCCATTTGATATTCGAGTTTTTTTTGTCCTGAATCCCAGTAATCGCTCTGTGTACCCGATAAAAATATAGTCCCCCATGAGTCAGTCAAACTCTGGTTTAAGTTGAGCGTAAATGTATTTTTAGGACGTGTAGTGTATGTTGCCTCTTTAGTATTAAAAGGCATATCTGTTGCATTATAAATATTATCCGCATAGTCTTCATGGCTTATTTTAAGAAGATGATAACTCTCATGTGAATAAAGTGCATCGTTGAAACTATAATATCCTTTAGTTGAATAATGATAAGCCGCCACAGTAAAGTTTGTGGCAGTGGAATCGATAAATTTGCTGTAGGATATCCTGTAGCTTTGCCCACTATTTGTAGCATTCTCTAGCTTAGTGTTTGCGTGGGTAACATCTATTGAAACTGCGCCGAAAGGAAGGTTCCAGCCAGAACCGAACAAACTTGCCTGGTAGTTATCACTAATGATCGCCCCGGTGTAACCCGTAATTAGGTTATTGATGCCATAACTGAAAGTCCCCTGAACAAAAGAGGGAGTGGTATCAATAGTGGTCTGGTTAACTTGCCCTGCGATAATACCGTATTGAGTTACCCCTGCTTTTAGCATGCCAGGCACAGATGAAAAAGGCACGGTGAAAGATTGCTCTGTCCCATCGGCTTCACGAATGACCACCAGGAGATCTCCTGCGGAACCTGTTGGCTGAATACTGTCCAGGCAAAATTGGCCCGGTGGTACATTCTCCTGGTAAATGATATTGCCGCTTTGGATTACTTTAACGAGAGCGTTTGTCTGTGCGATACCATGTATCACTGGAGAAAAACCTTGTTGAGAATTAGGCCGCATTTTCATCTCAGAATTAATTGAAAACCCTCGGATCCTAAGGGAGTCAAAGAGATCTCCGGGTGTATAGAAATCACCGAAAGTCAGATTTGATTTCAGTCCGGCAATGGGTTTGCGAAAGTAACGGGTATTATTTTCCCACTGGCCTTCGTTACTGGTGCGCTTACTCCATGTGCTGTTATCACGAAATTGCCAACCGAGCAGATTAACCCCGGAATTAAGACCAGCGTAGAAATCATCATTGTTGACTTTTGGGGGTGTTTTAGTTTGCGTGTTGTAGTAGGTCATGTTGTATGAAAGTGTTATTGCAGAGATACCTTCATCCCAAAATTGTGGGGCAACATAGCCTTCTTCTGTACGAATTATCGCGGCCTGAGGAACAGTAAGTTTTACACTTAACGAACCTGGATCCGTTTCAATACGTCCTCCCTGTACCAAATCATGCAATTGCACCTGAGCGGATTCAGTTGCAGGTGTAGGGATATTTTGAGTATTAATTCCTAGTAGTTGTGAATCTTTCCAGCCGAGACGGATATCATCTCGTTCTTTTCCGTATATGACATCATAGCAGCCTTTCCAGTTACCATTTACGTAGATATTTAATGGATGTTTACCAACTGGCATTTCATTATTTTCATAAAAGCGAGAAAGATCAGACTTGCCAGATGCTCCAGCAAGTATAGAAGTATCGAAAGTCAGGGCGCTCGATCTGTACGAAAATAGAAGCGGACATATAACCAATAGATAAAACTTGTTTTGCGTAATTTGCATGATGAAACATTCCTATCACTGACTGGTGATAGTGTGGCGTTTATATGCCCCCAGGTCATCAACATACATAATCCAGTATTTTTGACCCGGGTTGATAGTTTTTGTTGTTAAGGTGATTTCATGTGCAAATGGCGAAATCATCAACGGCTCATTCAGTAATTTATCTTTTTGAATATTTTCAATATTAGCGATAGTAATATTAAAAGGACTTTCATTAATGATACGTAGCTGCTTATGTTCTGCGATAAATTTTAGCCTGGACAATGCACTATCCACAGAACCATTTAAAGCGGCAGGGCGATAAAATAGTTTGATACGAGTCTTGATAGCAAGTTGTATTGTATTCTGACCATGTAAATTTTCAGGGGTCGGTGGAATATCCAGTACATTGAGAAAGAAAACGGATTCACGATCTGTCGGCAGATTCGCCGGTATCTTTTTGATGCGAAGATGTTGACCATTATTAGGGTTAACCTTTATTACTGGGGGGGAAAGCAGAAAGGGAACATTTGCAGTTTCTGGGGTTGATTTTATGTTCCCATCATCAATCCATGATTGAACTAAAGAAGGAGCATCGCCATTATTAATTAATTGAACGATAACTTCTTTACTCTTTTCAGGATAAAGAATTCGCGTGCCATTGATCACTATATTAGCATGTGTATTGCTAATGCTTAGAAAAAACACAGTCAGTAAAGTTGCTTTAAGCATGATTATAACCTTTAATTCAGACTCTGCTTTTGCAGAGTCTGAATGGGTGAGACTTACAGGTATGAAATGGTATAAGTAACGTTCGAACTTAATGCCCCCACAGTGGCGGCAGTGGTATTTGTCTTATAGTAGTAAACATCCAGAGTGAGTGTCTCTTCGTCAGATAATTTTGCGGCTTCTGTAATCGAGGTTGTATATGGTTGGTTTAGAATAATTGGTGCGGTAGCACCCGGCTCTACAAGTGAGAAGCCAACATTACGTGCAACGCTTGGGTCGTTTTCGTTGACGGAGTTATTTAATAAATATTTCCCATCAGTTGAAATATTATCAGCAGAAAAGAAATTAATTTTCAAAAAATGGATGCCTGAGGTACTAACTGCTGGTGTACAATCAGAGAATGTCATTGAAAATGACTTTTTATTTTTGTTGATAAGGCCTACAGTATTTCCTGCTTCCGTAATTGTAATAGGAGAGAGCGCTACAGTAAAGTCAGCACTTTTACCTCCATTAATTGTACAAGTTGTATCTGTAATAGCACCACTAAAGTTGATAACGCCACCAGCAGTATCGTCGGCAGCAATCGTACTTGCTGAAGTGGTAACTGCTGCAAATGCAGATACGATCATGACCTTTTTAATCATAATAAACTCCGTTTGATTGATATCAAATAATATGGGTATGTAGCGGGGGAGTTGATTCTTTCGCACAGATTTACCATTGAATTAAATACGTGACTAAAATTTTCTAATCAGAAACATCAGAGGTATATGTATGTCGATGAAACGACTCTGCTTCAACGTGAGTATCATGCAACAAAAAGACACATATCAAAACATTATACTGATTAATGGCGATAAACGACATTATAATCTTCTTTTCTGGGCTGAATTATTTTTACTATCTACTACGCCTGATATATCTATGCATAATAATCATTTAATAATTCTTAATTAACCAGGATATATAACTTCATTGCGGTTAATTAGTTGGCTTTACTTGACGCATAATATTTTGTGGGTATTATTTCTCTTATGTACTAGCTCGTAAGGATACTTATGAAGTACCTCATTGATCTTACAATGCTTTACGAAGTCGATAGCGGAATTATTATGATTAATGGTGAGGAAGAATCATCGATTCATTTATCTAACCAAGGTGCAAGATTATTATACGTATTAATCATTAATAATGGACATGTAGTAGAACGTGAAGATTTGATAAAGAAAGTGTGGGAAGATCATGGATTCACAGGTTCTTCAGTGAGTCTGAATGTAGCTGTAAGTGAAATAAGAAAAGCGTTTCGTTATCTCGGATGTGACCCCATGCTGATAAGGACCATCCGAGGCAAGGGTTTCTGTCTTGAGGCGAATATTGATCATCACACACTGAGAGTTTCTGATAGTCAAAAACAGGTGGCAGAAAAAACACCCCGCAATAAAATTTTCCTCATGAATACCCGTTGGCATTTTTGTTCTCAATTTTCACGACAGCATGTATGGAAGTTGAGGGTGTTTTTTATCAGTATTTTTATAGGGATAACTACATTTTTGCTACTAATTCGAAAAGACGATTACCCGCACCCGTATTCAGAAGGTATTCATCAACATTTTCTCGGTAAAATTAGTGAATGTGCAGTTTATTTTGTTGGGAAAAACAAAGTTGAGCCAGTAAATCATTATCTGGACAGGATACGAAATATGATTGTTGATGAGCATGTCAATTGTCAATTACCCGGTGCTGATGTCTACTATTCAAACTTTGGACAACACCAGATTGAAATTGTTTTTTTAGGTGTATGCTATTGGAATAAAGAGGCCGACGACTATAAAAATTGTATATCTTACAGGAACATGACAGGAACTTAGATGATGGCTGATAAGTTGTTAAAGATAATATTTGTCATAATTATGTTGATTGCCACTGGTTGTGTGATTTTTTATTACTTTATCCGGGATGAACATCATCTTGATGATTTTCGGTGTCAATCAGATGTCGTTGTACGTAAAGCTGATTCATCTGGTGAAGATGCAGAGATCCGTGTGACATCTTTTTTTATCTTTAATAGTTCTGGCGCTGTTACTATCATTCATAAAGGAATAATGACTCAGAAGGGGGAAAGTTATCTGATTAATAGAGATTATCAGGTTAGTGTAGATAAAGTCGTTGGTTCAAATATTTTTAATATAACGGATGTGAAAATGACTAAAACTCCAGAGGATTTAGCGCCAGAGGTTATGTTAAATGAAATGGTACTTGGAGGTACAAACTTCTTCTCTGTCTCTCAGATCAAGGGGCAGGTGAGGCTTATCCAGGGACTTGTACTACCTGTTATGGTTTGCGTTGATATGCATTCGTGAATTTTATTTCGCCGTTTCAATACGGAGATTTCCATCACGGATAATTGCAGTTGTTTGAGTTGCTGTAGTTAGCTAACCAAAGTTTAAATGATTTCCTTAGAGATTTAATCCCTTATGCCGATGCTGGGGAAAATGACTCTTTATCGTTTTTCATCTGCGCCCACTCTCTGACTATAAACTCAAAGGTGTTAGATACGCCACCGATCTTGCGGCTGGAATAGCGTCAGCGAGTACAGGGTCACCACATTGCTATTTGGTCGTTCTGGATATCAGGAACAAGAAGACAGGGACGCCTAAAAGCGCGGTTAAGATCCCCACGGGTAATTCACGTGGGGCAAGTATCGTGCGTGCCAGTGTATCGGCCAGTACGGCGAAGATAGCCCCCGACAGTATGGCTGCAGGCAGCAGCGTCCGATGCCGATGGCCGATAAGCATCCGTGCGATATGCGGGACGGTCAGGCCGATGAACCCGATAGCGCCACAGCAGGCGACGACAACCCCCGTCAGCAGCGTAAGCAGGCAGAACATTACCAGTTTGATCTGGCCGACTTCCACACCCAGGGATTGCGCGGTAATGCTCCCGAAGGTCATAACATCCAGCTCCACGGCGCGCCACCAGCAGAATAGCCCGACAGGCAGCAGCACCAGCGCACACAACAGCACCTGCATCCAGCTTGCCTGAGCGAAACTGCCCAGCAGCCAGAACATTACCCCACGGGTGGTATCCGCGTCGGTCTTCCAGAGCGTGATAAGCGAGGTGAGCGCCGACAGCAGTTGCGTGACGGCCACGCCTGTCAGGATGAAGCGGCTGGAGGAACCGGAAAGGGATTTTCCCGCCATCGACAGCACCAGCACAAAGGCCAGCACCGCACCACAAAATGCCCCTGCCGGGACAGCCGCCCAGCCCACACTGAGACCGAGCGCGATAACCAGCACCGCCCCAGCGCCAGCGCCGGAGGAAATACCCAGCACCCATGGATCAGCCAGTGGGTTGCGCGTCAGCGACTGAAGCACGGTTCCAGCCAGCGCCAGGGATGCGCCTGCCAGCGTGGCCAGCAGGGCGCGGGGCAATCGCAGCGACCATAGAATCCGCTGGTGCAGTGTTCCTTCCGTATCGCTATGCCAGTAACCCGCCATCACGGCGTTCACCACCTCATCAAGTGAGAAGGTGACAGGGCCGAATTTAATGGCAACACACAGCACTAGCAGTAACGCTGGCACCAGAATCAAAACACGGATGACGGAGGAACGTAGCATGGTTATTTCCAGCCAGCGATAACGTAATCATCCAGGAACTGCCAGACGGTACCAGTCTCGTCAAAGCCTGCCTGACGCAGCATGGCGAGCTGGAATTCTATCGGCGTCGGCAGCGGCATCGGACGGCCAGCAAAGATAGCGGTACGTTCATCCATTTTTTCGGCAAGTTCAGGGTGGCGGGTTGCTGTTTCAAACCAGGTATCCCAGTCCTGCGCGCCCGCCGCCCAGCCTTGTTCCTGCGTCAGCTCATCGTGCATTTGCGCCATCAGTTTCTGGCGTGGGTTGCGGTTATCAAAACGCTGGTGGTCGGCATTCATGAACAGGCCGCCCTGATCCAGAGTGTGATAGATATTGCGGTAAAGCACAGTCTGCTGTTCCGGTAACAGCCAGTGAATGGCCGTACTGGATACCATGGCCTGCGGTTTTCCTTCAACGGAATCAAAACAGGTCGGTAGCGCGATATCAGCATGAATGAACTGGATGCGGTCTTTGTGCTCGATCATGGCTTCTTTTGCCAGGGTCAGCAGCAGTGGATCAAGATCGATGGCCGTCACCCGAGCGTTCGGGAAGCGGTTTAACAGGCGCAGGCTAAAGGAGCCTGGGCCACAGGCCACATCGACAACGTGAAAATCATCACCAAAGGTCATTGCCAGTACATCGAGAGCGGCGGTGAAACGTTCTTCGCGGTGCGCGATGTAGGCGTTTTGTTGCTGATCCCAGTTATTCAGTAAATCGCGGGCTGGAAAAGTCATTGTGGTTCCTTGGTAAAAGACTGCATTTGCGTGACAAGTCGATGCAAGGCCAGTACAGAACGCGCAGAAGCGTCCATGTCGTAGCCTGGCAAGATGATGTAGTGCCTTGCTTTGACGGCTTTCATGCTGGCCGTAAGCGGGTTGTGCTCCAGAAACTCAATTTTGCTTTTGGCGCTGTCACCTGGGCCGCCACGGTTTAAGTCGCCCAGCACCAGAAAATCAGGATCGAGAACCGCTATTACTTCCCAGTTCATCGCGGGCCACAGCTCACGATAACCATCAAAGATGTTTTTACTGCCAATGGTCTGCGTAAGCAGCTCGGATGCACCGTAACCGCCTGCCACATAAGGCGTGGCGGTATTGGAGTACCACCACATCAGTGTTTTGGGCGGGAGCTTCACGCGAGTATCGGCAGCTACCTGCGCTTTCAGCCTGGTTATCAGAGCGTCAGCGCGGGGGGCAACGTCATAGATACGGGCGAGATTGCGCAGCTCATCGTAAATCCCCTCGAAGGTGACGGGGGCAGGGGTTGCACCTTGCTGCCCGTTGCACATGCTTTCGATAAGCCAGCTCCCGATTCGCCATTCCTCCAGGCGTTCGCGGTTAGCGGTTTCAGGGCTGTTAAACCAGTAATAGCTCCCTGAGTAGATAAAGTCCGGCCGGGAGGCTAACAGCGCCTCGCCAGACCAGGCCGCGTCATCGAGCTGGGCTTTTAGTGGAGCAGCCCAGGGCGACGGCGCGGTATCTTCATCTGGCCGATACCCCACCGCGCTGATGATGGAATCCCCCAGATGCAGAGCGAGCATGTTTTCTATCGCGGTCGGCATGTAGGCGATAGCCCGTTTCGGTGGGTGTGCGAACGTCCAGCGCTTGCCGCAGTTTTCAAGCGTTACCGGATGGGCAAAGTTGTTGCAGGCAACCAGAAGCGGAAGAATGGCGAGACGACGCATCAGAACTTCATGTTCACGTAGGCTTCATAGGTACGGCCTGGTGCGATCATTTCCTGGCCTGCGTAGGTGCGCTGCCAGGTGTAGAAGCGATCGGTCAGGTTGCGCACGCGGGTGCCCACCACAACATCTTTCACCAGCTCGTAATCAGCGCCCAGATCAACGGTGGTGTAATCACTCATCTTGTTGGTGTTCGCATCATCGTTGTAGCTGCTCCCCACGTAGTGGAGTTGCGCGTCTAAGCCCAGTTTCTCGGTCGGCATGTAGCGCCCAAACAGGTTGGCCGTCCATTCTGGTACGTAGCGCGGCTGGTTGCCAGACAGGTCTTTAGTGCCTTGCTTGAACTCATCAAAGCGGGCGTGGGTGTACGCCACATTACCGGCAAGCGTGACGCTATCAACTGGCTTCATTGCGCCGCTTAACTCAACACCGCGTGAGGTCTGTTTGCCGACCGCGTTCCATACGCCTGCTTGCGTCGCAGATTGCTGGTAGAGGTTGGTCTTCTGGAGATCGTAAACGGCCAGTTTCATTTCGCCGCGTTTATCCCAGAAAGCACCCTTCACGCCTGCTTCATACTGGCGAACATCGGTGAGCGGCAGGGATGTCTGTTCCGGGCTGATAAAGAAGATATCGCTGCCAGGTTCTTTCCCGGTGGAGTAGTTTGCGTACACCGTCCAGTCATCGTTGATAGCCCAGCTCGGACCCACGCCCACACTCATGAAATTATAACCACGGTCGATGACTTTCCCCGCCTGCTGGTAGTTCCAGTGCATATCCATATTGGTGTAGCGGAGCTGGGTAAGCAGGGCGACGGAATCCGTTACGTTAAGGTTGTCTTCCAGCAACAGGGCGTACTGGTTCTGGATAATGTGACGAACTGGGGCGCGCATCTTGCCACCCGCGCCAGCGCGGAAGGTGTTAGAGGCCGGGTTAGTCAGGGATACATCTTCACCACCAGGGAAGCCGTTCGAGTAATACTGGAATTCACGCTTGCTGAAGTCCACGCCTGCGGTCACACGGTTATCCATGGAGGCGATGGAGTGATCCCAGGTCACCATGGTGCGGTTGCCCGCCAGCTTGTCATCGTGCGCGATTGCGCCGTAGGAATCGCGGGTGGTGGTGCCTGCTGCCTGCGTCTTCGACTGGAAATAGCGCTCGGCGTTCTGCCACTCGCGGAAGCCTTTGTAATAGTAAAACTGGTTATCAAAGGTTAGGTCTTCCGTGGCGCGCCAGGTCTGGGTGGACTGGATAGAGGTGGCCTGGCTGCGGATGAATGCGTCCTGAATGTTGTTGTAGTTCACATGGCGCAAGCCTTTATCGATTTTGCCATCAATTACCGGCGTACCAAAATACGGGTTGTGCTGGTCGGTCAGGCTGCGGTCAAGATCAAGCGTAATCTCGGTGGTGTCGGTCGGGGTCAGCAGCAGGTTGGCCGTCACGCGTTCTGGACGGCTGCGTTCTTTTTCGACCTGAGTTCCGGTATTGGATGCGCTCACATCCACACGGCCAGCGGCCAGACCGTCTACCAGAGTACCGCCTGCGCCTACATGGGCGCGATGGCTGTTATGGCTGGAATAGCCATAATCCACTTCAACAGGCTGCGGTATGAAGGAGGCCTTGCGGGAAATCAGGTTTACGCTGCCGCCTGCATTACTAAGCCCGTTCAGCACAGAACCCGTGCCGTAGAGGATATCGACGTTTTCATAGTGCGCCGGATCGGCAATCTGGATGGTACTGCCTGGAACGGCTACGCCATTCAGCAGCCAGGACACACCAGAGAAACCGCGCAGGGATACCGAGTTAGACAGCGTAGGGGAACTGGTGCCCGACAGACCTGGCGCTGTTTCCACCACTTCAGTCAGGGTGCGTTTGCCTTTCTTCTTCAGGGTTTCTTGGCTGATGGTTTCCGTATGGCGTGGCGTCTGTTTGTCGGTTAAACCCAGACTGGAGCCGGAGCCTACGGCAAGCAGTTTAGAATCCGTCTGCTCGGAAAAACTGCTGCCATTGCTGGTGGCCGTAACCACCAGTGTTTCTTCAGCGGCATGAGCGAAGGATGAAAGACTGGCAAAAACGCTAAGTGCGATAAGGGAGGGTGTAAATTTCATAAATCTTCTTCTATTTTTAAGTTATGTTATAACATAACATTATTCGTAATAAAAAGAATCACCCTAAGTGGTTTAAGTCGAAAAAAACTGCATGGCATGCCAAATGGTTCCATGACGGAATGCGTTTCAGTGGTATTACTTCCCCTGCCAGGAGAGTTAGAACGGGTAGGTTGCGTCTGTAACAGCCTGATCGTCGGTAGCTATGTCGTCAGATTATCAACGGCACTCAGGGCGATGCCGCGTAAATTGCGAGTCGGTGCCGGGTTGAGAAACGTTGTATTGCCCAAACCCTTCGCTTTTCGTAGTCCGTCGCGTGCGGTTTCCAGAGGGATTTCAAAGTGTGCGAGTGCAACGGTACTTTGCTTGAGTTCTGGCAAACAGCATGCCATATGACAACGGATACCAACGGGAGGTTACCACTAAACTTATTTGCTGGATAAATCGCAGCTCAGCCAAAAATAGGGATACTGAAATCGCTGCAAGAAGGGCTGGCTTTTTGCTCTGGCATCTATCTTCAGTGGTTATTCAAACAGTACACAGCTATGACTCTTCACTGATATATCAAAATTGTCCGTCTGGACCATGCTGAAATTGATCTGATTAAGAAAGGAGCATCTGTCATTGATATTGCTGTTCAATAGGGTTACGAATCTCAACAGACATTCCCCCGTGCAATGAAATGCCATACCGGTCTTAATCCCGGCACCATATGGAGGAAGAATAGAAGGTCTAATAGCGTCAGTCCGTAGTAATGCAGGCTTGTTTATGTCTGTCCCAGATAATCGCCTTCTGCTCTGACGTGTAGTTAATCCGAGTTCTTCGTTTCATGGCAACGTCCCCCTTGATTAAGGATAGCGTTGCATCGACCCGTTGAACTCACAGCGAGGAGCGGACATGGACAGGAGGATGCTGATAATATTTCCACCAGTGGGTTATTGTTTCCAACAGGGGGATACGAATGGAATACCAAACGTCATTGCAGAAAATATTGTCAGATGACCCTGTAAGAATGAAGATCCTATATGCAGTTCGAGCACTGGAACTCAATGATGGTTGGATCGGCGCAGGATTTGTACGAGACGCTGTTTGGGATCACTTACATGGATATGGGCTAAGTCCAATTTCTGGTGATGTAGATGTCGTCTGGTTTGACTGTGAGCACTGTAGCCCAGACCATGATCGCTTCCTTGAAGACAGGCTTAGGCAACAATTACCTTCGTTATACTGGTCAGTGAAGAATCAAGCCAGAATGCATCAACGTAATGGTGATCATCCCTATACCTCAACAGGAAATGCTTTACTGCACTGGCCTGAAACAGCTACGGCCGTGGCTGTCAGATTGGGGAAGGAAGGTCTCGATATCACTGCGCCTTATGGACTTTCTGACTTATTTGAACTGCGTTTACGACCGACTCCTGCATTTGAACGTGAAAAGTTGGACTCTTTCAAACAACGGGTCACTACAAAGCAATGGTTGGAACGTTATCCCAGATTACAGCTCATCGTTTCCTTATAACCTCTATACGCAGATATCCCGGCTATTGCAGTTCGATTGTATGATTGACAGTCCGATGTGAGCGAACAGCGGAAGTTCGAAGTTTTATTAAGGCATTACTTAAATCGTAGCGTTTTAAACAAAGGGAGCAGGTGGCCCCCCCGGTTCTTTCCGCAAATTGCTTTAAAACACTACTGAAGAGCTTTAAACAACGTCTCAATATGAATATCAACCGTGTCCAGTGCTTTAACAGGTAACTTTGTGCCCGCGAATAAAAGGGGAAGCTCTGTGCATCCCAGAATGATGGCCTCAATGCCTTCATCCTGATACATTCGCTCAATGATCGCGGTAAACTTGTCTCGCGTCTGTGACTCAATAATGCCTCTTTCGAGTTCATCGTGGATTTTTTCTGCGATGTAATCGATCTCGTCAGCATGCGGGACGACCACCTGAATGCCAGCTTCTGTGAAAGGCCGTTTGAAGAAGTCAGCCTCCATTGTAAATCGTGTTCCCACGAGACCTACTTTTTTCAGGCCCTGAGTCTGAACTTCTGCGCAAGTGGACTCGATAATGCTGACAAGAGGAACTGTTGTACACAACTGGAGTTCATTGAAGACGATGTGCGGTGTGTTACCGGTCAAGGCGACGACTTCAGCCCCGGCGGCCACCAGATTCCCGACAGCCTTGGCCAGGTACTTCGTCAGCGCTTCATAATCTTTACGTCCACACATAGCCAGGACGTCATATACGTTGATACTTTCAATAGTTAGAGGCGGGAAGAATGTACCACCAATTCTTTTGTTAGCTTCATAAACAAATTTGCGATAGTAGAGCAATGTTGATTCTGGTCCGGTGCCGCCGATTAATCCAAGTTTCTTCATTTTACCCTCAATAGCTCCCGTATTAATCAAACGTGACCATTTTGCGATGATCAACAAGCGCTTAAGACTAGCAGGGAGGCTGGTAGCTGTATAAATGGAGTTAATAAATTAAAAAACATGTAGATTCATTTCAATTGAATAAAATAGAATCCAATTTTCAATTATGGTGAAAGTATGGATATAGCTGACTTCCGAACCATCATAGCACTGGTAGAAACAGGTACTATTACTGCAGCAGCAAATTTGCTCTGCCGAGTCCCCTCCGCAATCACCACTCGAGTTCAGAACCTGGAGAACCAGCTCGGAACCACACTGTTTGTAAAGTCTGGACGTAGGTTTCTTCCGACAAATGAAGGCCAGGTGCTTTATGACAACGCATTGAAAATTATCGAGCTGGTTACCTTAGCAGAACAGCAGATAGTTAAGCCGATGCCTGGCGGTCGATTCCGACTGGGGGCGCTCGATAGTATGGCCGCAACAAGGTTGCCAGAGCCGCTGGCGCGCCTCTACCAGCAACATCAATCAGTAAAGGTGGAGCTGGTTACCGGGATAAGCCGCACACTGCTCGATGCAGTGCTTAGTCACGAACTTGATGCAGCCTTCATTGCAGACGCGCCGGCTGATGACAGACTGGAACGCATGGTTGTTTACAAGGAAGAACTGGTTATTATCGCCGCAGCAAATTTCCCGTCGATACGTTCTGCTGCCGATTTAGCTCACACAACGTTGCTGGTATTCAGCGACGGTTGCTCCTATCGCGACCGGCTAACAACCTGGTTCAGAGAGGCTGGGATCAGACCTTACAGGCTGGCAGAAATGTCCTCCTACCATGCCATTCTGGGGGGAGTCAGTTCTGGAATGGGGGCGGGCGTGATACCAACACCAATCCTCGATACGTTTCCGACACAGGAACTCATCACAATCCATCCCTTTGATTCAGAAAACAGTCAAATAACAACGGAACTGGTATGGCGCAAGGGAGATCTCTCGGCTAATACAGGTGCCCTGATTGATATCTTGTCCTCAACGTCGAAATTGCCTGACAGGCAAGGTGCTGCAATCTAGTTTGAGATTATGACCGCCTGACGGTGTCTACAATGTCGCAATCCCTACCGGGTGAAATGACACTTCTGGACTTTTCTATCCTGCCAGAGGCTAATGGCCGACTTTGATCCGTTAACAAAAGCTTAAACTGTCACCTTCCGCTTCTGGTACAAAGCGGACATTGAGGAAGGAGTTCAATCCTCGAGGTTTACTAAGTGCAATAAGTTCTACTCGAATCCTGCTACCCCCTTTGCCCAGCTTATCAGCCCATTCCTGCATCATAACCTTTCACTCATCGAGATAAGTTACATGGTTGTATGTGCGACGAACATTGTTGGTATCAGCGAACGCAAGTTGGGCCTCAATAGCGTCGGGTTGATAGCCCATCTCGTTTAAACGTGTTCTTCCTGTAGTTCTGGTATATAGATACCACTCCAGCCGAGACTTTTAAGTAGCCGACACAGAGAGTGCGATGTCATTGGGCTTAGCGGATTATCCCTGCCCGGAAAAAGGTGCTACCGATGCCCGGTTAATCCCTGTAGTGTTCTGAGCTTTTTGACAGCTTGGGAGGGCAGGGGAATACCGTGTTCTCTACAAGCTTTCATTCGCGCTGCCGGAATGGTCCACAGGGCGCTATCAAGATCGATTCTGCCCATTCTGCTTCGGTAACTTCAGCGGGACGCGCAAGTGTCCACCACATTAACCACATGCAATAGTTAACCTGGTACGAGCCATGACTATTGTCAAAACAGCTCAATAATCTCCCGATTTGCTGTGGGTTTAATGCCTGTTTGTGTTTTATTAGCAGGAAGGGGCTTGCGCGCAGACCAGACGGGATCGCTATCAGCTCCAGGCGTCGCGACTGCCAACTCGAAAATTGATGAAACGGTGCGGCGAGCTTCCGCTGCAACTGTCGGGGCTCCCCGTTTAGCTGTTTCCTGAAGAATTTCAAGGATGAAGATGGAAGAATGTTGTACTCATCCGCGCACTCATTTTTGACTGCGTTGCTACGAGATGAACTGAGACTCTGTGAAATGAAAAATCCACGCAATTGCGTGGATTTTAAAGGTTTTTGTGGTTTTCATGAGATTCAGTGAAACCTCATGAGACGACAAATTTTATTTAGACGTTGAACAGGAAGTTCATTACGTCGCCATCTTTAACGATGTAATCTTTACCTTCTGCACGCATTTTACCGGCTTCTTTCGCGCCTTGCTCACCCTTGTAGGTGATGAAATCTTCAAATGCGATGGTTTGTGCGCGGATAAAGCCTTTCTCGAAGTCGGTATGGATTTTACCGGCAGCCTGTGGCGCGGTGGCGCCAACAGGGATTGTCCATGCGCGGACTTCTTTCACACCAGCGGTGAAATAGGTCTGCAGGTTAAGTAGTTCGTAACCGGCACGGATCACGCGGTTCAGGCCCGGTTCTTCCAGACCCAGTTCAGCCATAAATTCGTCACGATCGGCATCGTCAAGTTCTGCGATATCGGATTCAACTGCAGCACAAACGGCAACGACCACAGAACCTTCAGCGGCGGCGATTTCACGAACTTTATCGAGATATGGGTTGTTCTCAAAACCATCTTCGTTGACGTTGGCAATATACATAGTTGGCTTCAGGGTCAGGAAGCTCAGGTATTTGATAGCCGCTTTGTCTTCGTCAGTCAGGTTTTTCAGTGCACGCAACATACCGGCGTTTTCCAGCTGTGGCAGGCATTTTTCCAGTGCAGCCAGTTCTGCTTTAGCGTCTTTGTCGCCACCTTTGGCTTTCTTCTGCACGCGGTGGATAGCGCGCTCACAGGTATCAAGGTCGGATAAAGCCAGTTCGGTGTTGATAACGTCGATATCGTCAGCCGGATCCACTTTATTATTAACATGGATAATGTTGTCGTTTTCGAAGCAGCGAACTACGTGACCGATAGCTTCGGTTTCACGGATGTTGGTCAGGAACTGGTTGCCCAGACCTTCACCTTTGGACGCGCCTTTTACCAGGCCCGCGATATCCACAAATTCCATTGTGGTTGGCAGGATACGCTGTGGTTTTACGATTTCGGCCAGTTGATCCAGACGCGGATCGGGCATCGGAACAACACCGGTGTTCGGCTCGATAGTACAGAACGGGAAGTTTGCCGCTTCAATACCCGCTTTTGTGAGCGCGTTGAACAGGGTGGATTTGCCTACGTTTGGCAAACCGACGATACCGCATTTGAATCCCATGTTTAAATCACCTTAATCTTTTGATATTCAACCTGTTATAGAAAACAGATTGTAGAAAAGTAAATAACTCTGCCTATTATACACAGCACGCGAGAAAAATGCCGCACATCACTGCTTATTGAGCTTTAAAGGTATGTAAGCGGCTCGTTGCTTTCGTCAGGCCATCTTTGAATAAAATCTCGGTACAACGAGCCGCTTCGTCAATAGCTTCATCAATTAACTTCTGTTCTGAAACAGGCGGTTTACCTAAAACAAAGCCGACAACTTTGTTTTTATCGCCAGGATGGCCAATTCCGACGCGTAAACGATGAAAGTTCGGGTTATTGCCTAACTTGCTGATGATGTCCTTCAGGCCATTGTGCCCACCATGACCACCGCCAAGCTTAAATTTTGCGACGCCCGGGGGCAGATCCAATTCGTCGTGGGCGACTAAAATTTCATCGGGGTTAATGCGATAAAAACTGGCCATCGCGCCGACGGCCTTGCCGCTCAGATTCATAAATGTGGTCGGCACCAGCAAACGGACATCTTCACCTTCGAGCGTCACTCTGGAGGTGTAACCGAAGAATTTCGGCTCATCGCGCAGGGGGGCTCGTAATCTCTCTGCCAGTAGATCGACGTACCATGCGCCTGCATTATGTCGCGTTGCCGCATACTCTGCGCCGGGGTTCGCCAGGCCGACAATCAATTTAATCGTCACGTATTTTGTCCTGAGTGTGTCTATAACCGGCGTGTAGTTTACTGTCTGTCGGTGCGCTTGACAAAAAACTGCGTGCGTAACTGCAAAATCTGAATAATTGCCTAAATGGACTATTAGAAAATGAGGTTGTTCAGTAGCTTATTTGTAAAGTTTTGTTGCATTGGTGTTTGTAATTGTGATCGCTCCCGCACATGCAAACGGCAGTGTTGTCTATACTTTACACATAAGGATTAGGGGTATTCCCTGTAGCAACCCAAAGTTCCGGAGGTGACACATGAAACGCAAAAATGCTTCGTTACTCGGTAACGTGCTCATGGCTTTAGGGTTGGTGGTGATGGTTGTCGGTGTTGGCTATTCTATTTTAAATCAGTTGCCGCAATTTAATCTGCCACAGTTTTTCGCACATGGTGCTGTGCTCAGTATTTTTGTTGGTGGTGTTCTCTGGCTGGCGGGGGCCCGCGTCGGTGGGCATGAACAAATCAGCGACCGCTACTGGTGGGTTCGTCATTACGACAAACGCTGTCGCCGGAATAACAGCCAACGCCACAGCTAAGCGGTGACGTTATTGTAAACCAGTCAGCTTTATGCTGACTGGTTGTTAGTTCGCCTTGTTTCTGCGCGAGCGGGAACGGATACGCTGTAATAACACGACTAGCGCCAAAACAACCGCCAGATATCCCATAGCATACATTCCCTGATGCTTTCTCGACTCCAGCTGCGGATCGGCTACCCACGCCAGAAATGCGGTGACATCGCGTGCGTACTGTTCTTCCGTTTGGGGTATGTGTGTTTGCGTAGCCCAGATTACCTCACCGTCTGTCAGTGGTTTTGGCATATTGATAATCCCGCCCGGGAAATACCGGTTAGCCTTCATCTCAGGATCATCGGGAACATACCCCGTCAGCAATGCATAAATATAATCAGCCCCTTGTTCGGAATAAGGAATAAACGCATCCAGTAAAAATTGTGGAAATCCGCGATCGTAGGTTCGTGCCCGAACGATATAGCTCAAATCTACCGGCAGCGCGCCATTGTTGAGGTATTTGGCTTCCTGCTCATTGAGATAAGGGGAAGCAAAGACATCATTCAGATTGCCATCCCGTTCGCCGGGTTGCCCGTCGTCCTCCACGGTTGCAAAGACGTAACCGCTCGCCATTGTTTTAGCTTCAGCCTGATTCAGCTCCGGCCCTCCCGGTTTGGTCAGCGTTCGGAACGTCAGATATTTCATGCTGTGGCAGGCCCGACATTTTTCTTCGTAAACCTGCAGACCGCGTCGTAACTGCTCTGTGTCGTATTTGCCGTTCGCACCGCTAAAAGACCACGTCTGCGGTGGCGGTTGCTGCGCACTGAGTACGTTGCTGAAGAACAGACCCAGACTGAGGGTGGTGTACGTTAAAAATCGGCCCATAATGTCAGTCCTGTTTTTCCAGTAAGCGTCGACACGGCAGAACAATCAGAAACCATGCGAAATAGACCAGCGTTGAAAGCTGAGATGCTGCACGGATCCAGCCCTCGTCATGATTAAACCCATCAACTAAATCCGGACCAACCAGCGCTTTTGATCCCAGCCAGCCTAAAAAGAAGGCGTTGACTACCCAAATCCAGAAGCTGACTTTAACCAGCTTGCTATAGTTGCGAAACCGCGCACGTGACGTATCCAGCCAGGGGAGAAAATAGAAAATCAGTACCGAGGCGCACATCGCAGTAATACCCGCCAGCTCATTGGGAAAGCAGCGCAAAATAGAGAAGAAGGGCAGAAAGTACCATTCCGGTGCGACGATGGCCGGCGTGACTGTCGGATCGGCGGGAATAAAGTTATCGGCGCTGCTGAGATAATGGGGCGCGAAGAAGAGAAACCAGGTAAACAACATTAAAAAGAGAGTGAGTTTAATGGCATCGCTCTCGGTGACGCGAAAATCAAACAGCAGCCGTTGAGACTCTTGTGCGGAAAATGTTTTCTTCATCGCATGGGCAAAAGCCGACTGAACGGTGCGTACATGCCATATCGTCACCGCGACAATCGCGAATGGAATAATAAAGTGAAGCACATAAAAACGCCCAAGTGTTGGTGTACCGGGCGCATATCCACCGACTAAATAGGTATACAGCGAATCCCCGATAAACGGAATTGCCCGGGCAAAACTGGTAATAACCGTGGCGGCCCAGTAGCTTTTTTGCCCCCAAATAAGGCTATAGCCCAGAAAAGCAGTGATCATCAGTAGCACATATAATGTCACGCTGATGGTCCACATCTTCAGATAGGGTTTGCGGTAAACGTTGTAATACATCGCGCGGAAAATATGCAAATAACAGGCAAAGAAAAAGAGTGAAGCGCCAGTTGCATGCATGTTGCGCACCAGTTCACCGTGCCTGACTGAACGCATAATATGAATAATGGAATCAAATGCGGACTCCGCCGTAGGTACGTAGAACATTGCCAGTACAATGCCCGACAGGATTTGGACACCCAGCATCACCAGCAATATCAAACCGATAGCAAATACCCACAGCCCGGAAACGGAGCGGGGAAGCGGAAGGCGCAACTGAAAGTTGCGCCATGACGTCGTTATATCAGAAGTGCTCATATCAGGCATCCTTTGCACCAATACGTACGCTCAGACCATCGGCAGACAAGGTATAGTCCGGGATTGCCAGATTCGCAGTGGCCGGACCGCGCGTCACACGTCCGGAGGTATCAAACTCTGAACCATGACACGGACAGATCCATCCCTGGCCATTGGGGTTGGCGTTAGGAACACACCCCGCGTGAGGGCAATAGCCCTGTATAACCAGCCACTGTGGATGTGCCGCTGTAACCCGTTCGCTATCTGCCTGAGGAGCCAGCAGTAATCGATTATCTGCCTGTTGCGCCGCTGCAATCTCTTGCGGAGTTCGGTGGTGAATGAGGATCAGTTTTCCCTGCCAGATACGCTTCACTGTCTGGCCTGCTGCTACGCCTGCAAGAGAGACATCAATTGGCTCATTTTCTGCCTCGGTTTTATCATCCGGGCCCAGTGCTGAGATGAGCGGCCAGACGGCGGCAGTGACACCCGCCGCGCCGACAAATTTTGTCAGTTTGCACAGGCAGTCACGTCGCCCGGTCTGGATCGTTTCACTATCGGGTTTTTTATCCACCACCAGTATTCTCCCTTTATCGTGGCGTTACTGTTTATCGATGCGGGTATAAATATCCTGAAAGCGTTTATCCGCAAGGCCCGGTGCTTTAAACGCGCGGTAGCTGTCGGGCAATACGGCGTCACCGACTTTGATCAGCATGATCATGCCCTGGGCATAGTGGGGTGAGCATTTGATGCCGTAGAAGCCTGCGTTGTCGTATTTGACTTCAATCTCTTCATCGATTTTGCCAATGAAACCGGGATAGCCTGCGGGTGAGAGTTCGGCAATCGAGGCTGCATTGTGGCTCTTATGTTTGCGGATAAACTTCACGCTATCGCCCGGTTGGATCGCCAGATAGTCCGGCTCGTAGACCATTGGCCCACCAGCACCTCGGTTTTTCATCAGCACTTCATGCGTTTGTGCGAAAGCCGTGGAGGTGAAGGCTAACAGGCACAGGATTTGCAGACTTTGCTTAATACATTTCATATCAGTTCCTTTGGTATTTACGCTGGTCGTTGGTAGCGGATGAAGCAGCTCGCCCCATCAGGTGGACGTTCGACAATTGCATCGATGCCAAACCAGCAGTTAAGGTTTTCTCGGGTGAACACTGCAGAAGGATTGCCCTGCATCGCGAGTTGTCCGGCTTTCATCACCATGATGCGGTCGCAGAACATTGCGGCATGATTCAGGTCGTGCAGGGCAGCAATAACGGTAAGTTTCTCGCGTTTGACAAGGTTGAGCAGGCCAATCTGATGTTGGATATCGAGATGATTTGTCGGCTCATCCATCAGCAGTACTTGCGGTTGTTGCGCCAACGCCCTGGCTATATGCAGGCGCTGGCGTTCGCCCCCGGAGAATGTATGCCAGCAGCGATGCTGTACGTTTTGCATGGAGACTTTTTCCAGCATCGCTTGCACAATCTCATCGTCAGAACGCGACCATGGCGACAACAGGCTTAGAAATGGTGTGCGGCCAAGAGAAACGGCCTGAATGGCGGTAAGACGCTCGCTGGTTTCTGCCTGTTGTTCAACAAGAGCCACTTTTTGCGCCAAATGGCGCCGCGAATAGCAGTGAACGTCTTTGTTGTTCAGCAAAACCTTGCCTGCGGAGGGTTTCAGTAAACCGGCCAGAAGCGAAATCAGTGATGTTTTCCCGGAACCATTGGGGCCGATAATCCCAACAAACTCCCCGGGAGAAACCTGAAAAGAGACATCATTTACAATTGCTTTGCCTTTCACTTCCCAGTGCAGATTTTGCGCGCAAACCACATGATTAGCCGCATTCGCTCTGCGTAGAGGTGATGTAAAGCATGGGTTAACGGTCATTTGCTCGGATTCCCTCGTATCAATATGAGTGAAAATGCGGGAGCGCCGACCAGGGCGGTGATCACGCCGATTGGCAACACTTGCCCTGGAAGCAGGGTTCGGGAGATGACATCCGCCACGATGAGAAAAATAGCGCCAATAAAGGCGCTTACGGGCAATAAGCGGTGATGCTGGTTTCCCACCAGTAAACGGGCGGCATGAGGAATGACCAGCCCGACAAAACCAATAGCGCCTACAATCGATACCATAATGGCCGTCATTCCCGTCACTGCGGTAATCAGTACGACGCGGGTGCGTTTAACCGGAATACCCAGCGATGCGGCCGATTCAGCGCCAAAGGAAAATGCATCAAGATGGCGGGCGTAGCAAAAGCAGATAATTATGCCGACCAGCGCAGTTGGGATAGCCAGAACCACATCTGGCCAGCGAACGCCGCTAAGGTTGCCCAGTAGCCAGAACATAATGCCGCGAGCCTGCTCGGCATTGGCTGAGCGGGTGATAATCAGTGAAGTGATGGCATTGAACAACTGTGAGCTGGCAATCCCGGCGAGAATGATTTGCGTGGTGGCGGAACCGTGTTTTCCCCGCGCAGCCATCGCCAACAGTGCGACAAACAAAAACGCCGTCAAGGCGCCGATAAATGCGCCGAGAGACATGCTGACGATCCCTGCACCCAGTCCGGTTAATGCAATGAGCACGGCTCCGGTTGACGCTCCGGCGGAAATCCCCAGCAGATAGGGTTCGGCCAGCGCATTACGTAGCAGTGACTGTAACACTACCCCGGAAACCGCCAGACATGCGCCGCAACAGGCGGAAACCAGCGCGCGAGTCAGACGGTAGTTCCAGATAATCCCGGCATCCAACGCATCCACCACATACTGGGTGTCAAACAGTCGGTTTGCCAGCGTATGGATAACGTGCTGCCACGGAATAAATGTTTCACCGATGGAGATCCCTGCCAGAAGAACGCCACACATCACCACACTGACCCACAGGCTGTGTAGCACTGCCCGGTTTGTTAATTGACGAATGGCCTGGCGCGTCCTGCGTAATTCACTCATTATTTTACGGCTGCCCTGAGTACAAAAGGGCGTTATGCCTGCAAAAGGCATAACGCGCGACGAGGATTAATGAGTGGCTTTTGGATGTGCCAGGCCGTACTGCACCAGCGCATCAGCGAGTTTCTCAAGACCATCGATAGTTCTTATCCCGGCATTCATGGTTTGCACGTCGATCACTGGCAGGTGGTTTTCTTTAACCGCCGGGATCAGGCTGGTGACAGGATCAGACTTGAGGTATTCCATTTTGACTTTCCAGTCATCAGCTGGGAAACGGCGACGTCCCATTTCGCCCAGAACGATAACCGATGGATCCGCTTTGGCGATGGTCTCCCAGCCTACAGTTGGCCACTCTTCGGCGGAATCAATGACGTTTTTCACCCCAAGTGATTGGGCGATCCACGCGGCGGGGCCAAATTTTCCTGCGACATACGGGTCAAGTTGCAGATCGGCGCTGGAGAACCAAAAGACGGCGGAAACGTTGTTGTCCATACCGGTAATTTTGGATTTTGCCGCAGCCTCACGTGCTTTGAGGCTGGCAATCAGTTCATCACCTTTGTCCTGAACATCGAAAATTTTTGCCAGATCTGCGACTTCCTGGTAAACCATGGCAATATCAAACATCCCCTTACGTACACCATCTCCGCCGTCTTCGTTATCTTTGGCACAATCGGCGGGAGCGGTATAAACCGGAACTTTCAATTCGCTGAATTGCTCGTAGGACGCGACCGTACCGGCAGGGCCAATTTGCCATTCAAACTGGCTGGCTACTAAATCTGGCTTTTTAGCAATAATCCCTTCAAAGCTCGGGATGTTCTGTGCAATGACCGCAATTTTATCATTCACCGCCTTGTACTGTTCCGGGACGGGACCGAACCAGAGTGACGTTCCGACAACGCGATCGGCCAGACCCAGAGAATAGAGTATTTCAGTACTATTTTGCCCTACGGTGGCAACTCGCTGGGGAGCTTTATTAAAAGTAATATCCCGGCCACAGTTTTTGATAGTCAGTGGATATTCCGTTTTGGCCGCAGAAGCCATATTACTGGCCAGGAAAAGTGCTGCGCCAGTCAAGGCCAGAAGTGAAAGTTTGGAATAAGAAGAGGTAATGTCAACGTGCATTATAATTGTCCCTTTCATGCCAGAATCTGATCGTCTGGTATATAATTTCGGGACAGGCGCATGACGATAGATGACATCGAATCATGATGTACAGACAAGATAATATGAAAAAAAGTATATTCTCGTCTACCAGGTCAGGAATCACGATCATTAGTTCGTCAAATAAATCACCCCATGGACCATCCCGTCCACTCAATGTATACAACCTTGACAGTAGGTCTCCTGGCTCGCGGCAATCAGAATATCGGCCTTCCCATAAATAAATCTTTACAGTGACCTATGGTGATTTATTACCATACGAAGATATTCTGTATCCGCTTACAGTTGCGGGGGCAGCTATGGCATAAGATTGAAATAATCCGCACCATATTCCGTTTCAAAATAATAAGTACATTCTGAAATACTGTCATCGGCGAATGTATCGGCATCCAATTATCGAGTCAACCGCTTGAATAAGTAGGGGTATTTGTTTTGCTATTGTTAATTCCTTTAAAAACATAAGGTTATGAGAATATTTTTTAGTGTGTTCTATGTTGATGGTGAATATCAGATAAATTAAATGAGAATTATTTGATTCTGATCAATTAATTTTGCTGCGATAAAAATGACCGGAATTAATAGTGCGGATGCACAATTATTTAATTATTTGCACAATGTCACATTCCGATAGCATATTTCTCCATATGCACAATTTGTTGTTCTCCACCTTCATCTAAAAACTCGGTGAAATGATGGCGTAGCCAAAACGGATAACCGCCAGGTAAAAAATGATGGGTGTGCAGGTAGAGTGTTTTATATTGTTGACGCAGGCAAAATTGTTCTGCCAATGAAACTAACTGACCGCCTATTCCCTGGCGACGATAATTTTGTTCAACGTAACAACGACAAATCTCAGCGGTTGTAGATAAATTATAACGCCCACGTAATGTCGATATTCTGTCATCGTACTGGCATACCGCCAGCGTGGCGATAAGCTGTTGTTGTTCATCCCATACGCCGATCAATAGATTTCGTGGCTGGTGAATGTATTGTGAACGTAACGCTAACACATCCTGACTTGAGTCGGGGAGTGGCCTGTTGGCATTAAAATAGAGATTCAGATGCCGGATAATAAACGATTGCACGGCTGGAATATCAATCTCGGTGATTTCGCGATAGACAAATGTAGAGTCAGATTTCATGGCTACAGGTATCGTCAGAGAGCAGGAGAAATGATGATAACAACTCAGACGTGTTTACAGAAGAGAAGTGTTACCGGCAGGCAAGAGCATGCCGGTAACAGATGAACATTAAATATCCGCCAACGCTGCGTCGCGGTTCGGGAAGAATGCCAGACGGCCCGGGATCGGTTGGATGCCCGCGCGCGCCATCGTGCGCAGCGGCTGGAATTCCAGATTGCTGATGCGTAATTCACAGCCTTCCGGAAGACGTTTTACAAAACGCTGGAAGGCGTCAAGGCCACCAGCATCCAGTACCGGTACAGCGTCCCATTTCAGCACCACAATGCGTTTGCCTTCAATACGAGACTCGAGATCGGTAAATAGTCCCTCAGCTGCGGCAAAGAACAGTGGGCCAATCACGCGCAGTACCAGCACATCATCCGGTACAACCACGTTCACCGGTGCCAGACGGGTCATGCGGGCAATACGGCGCATAAACAACAGGGAGGCAAGAACGATACCGACGCTGATGGCGACCACCATATCGAACAGAACTGTCAGCGACATACACATCAGCATGACGATGATGTCGTCTTTCGGTGCGTGGCGCAGCAGATCCACCACTTTATGGGCTTCGCTCATGTTCCACGCCACCATCAACAGCAGTGCAGCCATTGCCGAGAGGGGTAACCAGGAGAGCAACGGCGCTAACACCAGCAGAGCGAGGATCACAAGAATTGCGTGGATGACTGCGGAAACTGGTGAGGTTGCCCCGGCACGGACGTTAGCCGCAGAGCGGGCAATAGCAGCGGTAGCCGTTATGCCGCCAAAGAACGGTGCGACAATATTCCCCAGACCCTGACCAATCAGTTCACTGTTGGCTTTGTGTTTGGTTCCGGTCATACCGTCGAGCACCACGGCGCACAACAGGGATTCAATTGCCCCCAGCATCGCCATAGAGAAAGCCGCGGGTAACAGTGCCTGTAATGAACTCCAGCTTAGCGTGAAGTCTGAATCTGGCAGGTTCCACGGCAATACCAGTTGCGGCAATAGTTGTGGGATACCGTTACCCTGGGAACCGTCAGCCAGAATATAGTGGAACTGAGAACCGATGGTCGCCACATGGCCGCCCATCAGGTTAACAATGCCCATCACCGCACAACCGGCCAGCAGTGCAGGAAGATGGCCTGGCAGACGGATCCCCAGACGAGGCCAGAAAATCAGGATCCCAAGCGTGACCACACCAATAGCGGCATCGCCGAGGTTGATGGTCGGTAATGCCATAAACAGTGCACCTACCTTTTGCAGGTAGTGCTCCGGTACATGAGCCATTTGCAGACCAAGAAAGTCTTTAATCTGCATGGTACCGATGGTGATACCAATACCGGATGTAAAACCTAAGGTGACAGACACGGGGATATATTCGATCAGGCGACCAAAGCGGGCGAGGCCGAAAAGGATCAGAAATATCCCGGACATGAGCGTGGCAACCAACAGGCCTGCCAATCCGAACTGCTGCGATACCGGATACAGGATCACCACGAAGGCGGCGGTCGGACCAGAAACGCTAAAGCGTGACCCCCCGGTGAGGGCAATAACAATCCCAGCAACGGCTGAGGTATACAAGCCGTACTGTGGCGCAACGCCGCTGCCAATTGCCAGTGCCATCGCCAGCGGGATAGCAATGATCCCAACGGTTATCCCGGCGATCAAATCACGGGTAAAGCGTGAGACGGTATATTTTTCTTTCCAGCAAGCGTCGATGAGAGCGCGGAAAGGCATCACATGTGAGGAAAGTAATCTGTTCACAATAATGTTTCATCCATGAGCGCATCATCTGTCAACTAAATGGCAGGTGAAGGAGGCATAAGTCATACAAATAAATGTTGCAGATAAAAAAACCCGCCGCAGCGGGTTTTTGAGCCGGGCTCGATTAATGCTCGAACATAGCAGAGATGGATTCTTCGTTGCTGATACGACGAATCGCTTCGGCCAGCATACCCGACAGGGTCAACGTACGCACGTTCGGCAGTGCTTTGATTTCATCAGTCAGTGGAATGGTGTCACAGACAACGACTTCATCAATCACAGAGTTGCGCAGGTTGTTTGCCGCATTGCCTGAGAAGATCGGGTGGGTAGCGTAAGCGAATACGCGTTTTGCACCACGTTCTTTCAGCGCTTCTGCTGCTTTGCACAGCGTACCGCCGGTATCGATCATATCATCAACCAGCACGCAGTCACGACCTGCTACGTCACCAATGATGTGCATCACCTGAGAAACGTTCGCACGTGGGCGACGTTTATCGATGATAGCCATATCGGTATCGTTCAGCAGCTTAGCGATAGCACGGGCACGCACGACGCCACCGATGTCCGGAGAAACCACAATTGGGTTGTCCAGATTCAGCTGCAGCATGTCTTCTAACAGAATTGGGCTACCGAATACGTTATCAACCGGTACATCAAAGAAGCCCTGGATCTGTTCAGCATGCAGGTCAACGGTGAGGACGCGGTCAACGCCAACGCTGGACAGGAAGTCCGCGACGACTTTTGCGGTAATCGGTACACGAGCGGAACGTACGCGACGATCCTGACGTGCATAGCCGAAGTAAGGAATAACGGCGGTGATACGGCCTGCGGAAGCACGGCGCAGAGCATCGACCATAACGACCAATTCCATCAGGTTGTCGTTAGTAGGGGCACAAGTGGACTGGATGATGAAAATATCACCACCGCGTACATTTTCATTAATTTGTACGCTGACTTCGCCGTCGCTAAAGCGACCTACAGCGGCGTCGCCGAGTGAAGTGTACAGGCGGTTGGCAATACGTTGTGCTAGTTCCGGGGTGGCGTTACCAGCAAAAAGCTTCATATCAGGCACGAGAAGAACCTCAGGCATGCGTCCATTGGTGGAAAGAATCTGCCGAAAACTGTGCGGGCCAGGCAGTATCCTCTCCAGGCGGTGTATTAAAGAGCGCGATGCAACGTCTGGAACAGGGTGACGTTGTCACCGCAACTCAGCTTGCCCGGCTTACTCATCGTCATTCACGTTTCATGTCTGCTGGCATCAATGATTCACACCGTCACATTTTGTATGCTTCCGGGGATTCGCCATCTTACCATTTTCCTGAAACCCGAATGATTTAAAGTAACGCTCTGTGCAATGGGGAGAGGTTGACACCTTTCGCCACAAAGCCTTGGAGCCATTCCGGGGCTTGCTCAAGCACCTGGCGAGCACGGGACTCTGTGTCAAATTCAGCAAAGACACAAGCCCCTGTACCAGTCAGGCGCGACGGCGCGTATTCTAACAGCCAGGAAAGCGCTGCATCAACCTCGCGAAAACGTTTTCTTGCGATAACCTCGCAATCATTGCTGAATTCACATTTTAGTAACGTTTCTATTGACCTTTTTGGCGTGTTGCGCGGCAGTTGCGGATCTTTAAAAATAACCGGTGTTGGGATGCTGACGCCAGGATGGGCGACCAGATACCATTTTTCGGGGGGATTAACCGGTGTAAGGACTTCGCCTACACCTTCGGCGAAAGCGGCCTGTCCGCGCACGAATACCGGTACGTCGGCGCCTAACATTAATCCAATCGCCGCCAGCTCATCTTGTGACAGCCCACAACCCCAAAGATGATTTAGCGCAACCAGCACGGTAGCGGCATTCGATGAGCCACCTCCAAGACCGCCGCCCATCGGCAGACGTTTCTTAATACTGATGTCAGCGCCGCTTCCTGTGGGCAGGCGCCCACTCCCAGCGGCGGTTTTCATCAGTAAACGTGCTGCGCGAACGATTAGGTTATCTTCATGCTCCACGCCTTCAACTGCGGTTAGCAGGTGAATTTCACCGTCGCTACGCACATCAATAGTGATGTCGTCACCATAATCGAGAAACTGGAACAGCGTCTGTAGCGTGTGGTAACCATCTGCACGTTGTCCAGTAATGTACAAAAACAGATTCAGCTTTGCCGGGGAGGGCCAGTGGGTCATCATTTCACAATCCAGTTATCCATTTTCAACTTAATGCGTTGAGCGCCGTCCGACAGTTCCATATTAGCGGGCATAGCGGGCTGCGTTTTACTGTCATAGCTGCTATAGACCACTTTCCAGTTCTTACCGTCCTGACTGTAGTTCACTTCACTCAGACGGTATTTCTCATCGAGTTTGTAATCAGTAGCCTCGCCAGGCAGACCGAGGATCCACTGACGCAGACTGTTTAAAGGAATTGGCATTCCGGTCAATTTACCGATCATCTCTTCGGCGTCGTCAGCGGTGTAATGCTTACCTTTGTTATCGACAAGCTCTACATTGCCTGGCTGGGCATTCAGCTCCAGTTCGGTGCTGCCCAGTGGGTTAGTCAACAAAAGACGATAGCGATCCTGACCGGTTTGCTGCCAGAAAAAGCGGGCATAGACTTTCTGCTGGTCGGAAATGTAGGCAAACGCGCCGCGCGTCTGATACTGATGTAGTGCGCGCACTTCCTGCTGGTGTTGACGCCAT
This sequence comes from Citrobacter sp. Cm038, assembly GCF_030333105.1. Classification (NCBI taxonomy): domain Bacteria; kingdom Pseudomonadati; phylum Pseudomonadota; class Gammaproteobacteria; order Enterobacterales; family Enterobacteriaceae; genus Citrobacter; species Citrobacter sp. Cm038. The sequence continues at coordinate 828,360 of NZ_JAOWGO010000016.1, forward strand.
TCTGGGGAGTCGGGGCTTTTGCCAGGACCTTTCGGCGCGTTGAGCGTACAGGCGGTGAGGACCAGACTTGCCAGCGGCAGCAGGCGGATCAAGCGAAAATCAGGCAGGGTCATAATGATGACAAATCCTTGTAGTACGGTGCAATAATTGCCTGATGGCGCTACGACTCATCAGGCCTACAAACTCAACCCGTAGGCCGGATAAGGCTAATTTTTAGCCATCCGGCAAAATCTTGCCATCGGTTGCAGTTATAACCCTTAATGCTAGCGCCGAGCGGGTATATCGTCTACGTTCACGTTATCTTAATTTAAACCGTAAGCTATTACTCCAAAAGGGGGCTGTCTCTTTTATTGACCGCACGCATCCTGTATGATGCCCCCAGTCTAACCTTATCAACGCTGGTACTATTCCCGCACACATGACCCTTTTAGCGCTTGGTATTAACCATAAAACGGCACCTGTATCGCTGCGAGAACGCGTAACGTTTTCGCCGGACACGCTCGATCAGGCGCTGGACAGCCTGCTTGCGCAGCCAATGGTGCAGGGCGGGGTGGTGCTGTCGACGTGTAACCGTACGGAGCTTTACCTCAGCGTCGAGGAGCAGGATAACCTGCAAGAGGCGCTGATTCGTTGGTTGTGTGAATACCATAATCTGAATGAAGACGATCTGCGCAGCAGCCTTTACTGGCACCAGGACAACGACGCCGTCAGCCATTTGATGCGTGTTGCCAGCGGCCTGGATTCGCTGGTGCTCGGTGAGCCACAAATTCTGGGTCAAGTGAAAAAAGCGTTTGCGGATTCGCAAAAAGGTCACCTGAACGCCAGTGCGCTGGAACGCATGTTCCAGAAATCCTTCTCGGTTGCCAAGCGCGTTCGAACTGAAACCGATATCGGCGCCAGCGCGGTATCCGTTGCTTTTGCCGCCTGTACACTGGCGCGTCAGATATTTGAATCTCTTTCCACGGTGACCGTGCTGTTGGTCGGCGCAGGTGAAACCATCGAGCTGGTGGCGCGTCATCTGCGTGAACACAAAGTGAAGAAGATGATTATTGCCAACCGCACGCGTGAACGCGCACAGGTTCTGGCAGATGAGGTCGGTGCCGAGGTGATCTCACTGAGTGAAATCGACGAGCGTTTGCAGGACGCCGATATCATTATTAGTTCCACAGCCAGCCCACTACCGATTATCGGTAAAGGAATGGTGGAACGCGCGCTTAAAAATCGCCGCAATCAGCCGATGCTGCTGGTCGATATCGCTGTACCGCGCGATGTTGAACCGGAAGTTGGCAAACTGTCTAACGCCTACCTGTATAGCGTTGACGACCTGCAAAGTATCATTTCGCATAACCTGGCGCAGCGCAAAGCGGCGGCAGTGGAGGCTGAGACGATCGTTGAGCAGGAAACCAGCGAGTTTATGGCCTGGCTGCGCGCCCAGAGCGCAAGTGAAACCATCCGCGAATACCGCAGTCAGTCAGAACAGGTTCGTGATGAACTGACCGCCAAAGCGTTGGCTGCTCTTGAACAGGGCGGTGATGCGCAAGCTATTATGCAGGATCTGGCCTGGAAACTGACTAACCGCCTGATCCATGCACCAACCAAATCACTTCAACAGGCTGCCCGTGACGGGGATAGTGAACGCCTGAATATTCTGCGCGACAGCCTCGGGCTGGAGTAGCAGCACACCAATCTCATTTTTTACAGGGTGCATTTACGCCTATGAAGCCTTCTATCGTTGCCAAACTGGAAGCCCTGCATGAACGCCATGAAGAAGTTCAGGCGCTGCTCGGCGATGCGGGAACTATCGCAGACCAGGAACGCTTTCGTGCATTGTCGCGCGAATATGCCCAATTAAGCGATGTATCTCGCTGTTTTACGGACTGGCAACAGGTTCAGGATGATATCGAAACGGCACAGATGATGCTCGACGATCCTGAAATGCGTGAGATGGCGCAGGATGAACTGCGCGAAGCAAAAGAAAAATGTGAACAGCTGGAACAGCATCTGCAGGTTCTGCTGCTGCCAAAAGATCCGGATGACGAACGCAACGCGTTCCTGGAAGTTCGCGCGGGTACCGGCGGCGATGAGGCCGCACTGTTTGCCGGCGATCTGTTCCGTATGTACAGCCGTTACGCTGAATCACGCCGTTGGCGCGTCGAGATCATGAGCGCCAATGAAGGTGAACATGGCGGTTACAAAGAGATTATTGCCAAGGTGAGCGGCGACGGTGTGTATGGTCGTCTGAAGTTCGAGTCTGGTGGCCACCGTGTACAGCGCGTACCGGCCACTGAATCGCAGGGGCGTATTCATACCTCCGCCTGTACGGTAGCGGTGATGCCGGAACTGCCAGAGGCCGAACTGCCGGACATCAACCCGGCCGATTTGCGTATTGACACCTTCCGTTCATCGGGGGCGGGTGGTCAGCACGTTAACACCACCGACTCGGCAATCCGTATTACCCACTTGCCGACCGGTATTGTGGTGGAATGCCAGGACGAACGTTCGCAGCATAAAAACAAAGCGAAAGCGATGTCGGTGCTGGGGGCGCGTATTCGTGCAGCCGAAGTGGCAAGGCGTCAGCAGGCAGAAGCTTCTGAGCGTCGTAACCTCTTGGGTAGCGGCGATCGCAGCGATCGTAACCGCACCTATAACTTCCCGCAGGGGCGCGTGACAGACCATCGCATCAATCTGACGCTTTACCGTCTGGACGAAGCGATGGAAGGTAAGCTGGACATGCTCATTGAGCCAATTGTCCAGGAATATCAAGCCGACCAACTGGCGGCATTGTCCGAGCAGGATTAATGGACTATCAGCACTGGCTGCGTGAGGCGATAAGCCAATTACAGGACAGCGAAAGCCCGCGCCGTGACGCCGAGATCATACTCGAGCATGTCACTGGCAAGGGGCGGACTTTTATTCTGGCATTTGGCGAAACGGAATTAACCGGGGCGCAGCGTGAACAGCTGGACTCTCTGGTGGCGCGCCGCCAGCGGGGAGAGCCTGTGGCACACTTGACCGGTATTCGCGAGTTCTGGTCGCTGCCGCTGTTTGTTTCTCCGGCAACGCTAATACCGCGCCCGGATACCGAATGTCTGGTTGAACAGGCGTTGGCGCGTCTACCGGCCTCGCCGTGTCGTATTCTTGATTTGGGTACCGGCACGGGGGCAATTGCGCTGGCGTTGGCTACCGAGCGCCCGGATTGCGCGGTAACTGCAGTTGACCGCATGCCAGATGCTGTTGATCTGGCGACGCGTAACGCACAGCACCTGACCGTCAGTAATGTTCGCGTATTGCAAAGCAACTGGTTTAGCGCCCTGCAGGGGGAACAGTTTGACATGATTGTCAGCAATCCGCCGTATATCGATGAGCAGGACCCGCACCTGGCGCAAGGCGATGTGCGCTTTGAGCCGTTATCAGCACTGGTGGCGGGCGATCATGGTCTTGCAGATATTGTGCATATCATCGACCAGTCGCGCAGCGTATTAATTCCCGGTGGTTACCTGTTACTGGAACATGGCTGGCAGCAGGGGCAGGCAGTGCGCGATGCTTTTCTTCGCGCGGGTTACCAGGCTGTTGAAACCTGTCGCGACTACGGCGGCAACGAACGAATTACGTTCGGACACACCGCATTATGACTACATTCAGCGTGCTACTTAGCATTCATCTTATCAGCATCGCGCTTTCTGTCGGTCTGTTAACGTTACGTTTCTGGTGGCGTTATACCGACGGACGCCTTGCATCTGCGCGCTGGTCGCGTATTGTGCCACCGATCATTGATACCGTTTTATTACTTAGCGGCGTGGCGTTGATCGTTAAAACGCACATCCTGCCATTCACCGGGCAGGGGACATGGCTGACTGAAAAGCTGTTTGGGGTTATCATTTACATCGTTTTGGGTTTTATTGCGCTCGATTATCGTCGGGCGCGCAGCCAGCAGGCGCGATTAATCGCTTTTCCGCTGGCGCTGGTGGTGCTGTACATCATCATTAAACTCGCCACCACAAAAATACCGTTACTGGGGTAAGTCATGAGGTCGTTAGCTGATTTCGAATTTAATAAAGCGCCATTGTGCGAAGGAATGATCCTGGCATCGGAATCTATCCGCCTGGATTTCCCTACGCAGTCTGTCTATGCCGAACTGGAACGTCTGGCAAGTCTGGCGCATGAAGAAATTAGCCAGCTCCTGTCTCAGGATGAGCAACTGGAAAAACTGCTGGCACTTTTTTACGGCGAATGGGGGTTTACGGATACCCGCGGCGTCTATCGTCTTTCTGATGCACTATGGCTCGACCAGGTTCTGAAAAATCGCCAGGGTAGCGCTGTGTCGCTTGGCGCAATCTTATTGTGGATTGCCAATCGGCTTGATCTCCCGCTGGTCCCGGTGATTTTCCCGACGCAGTTAATTCTGCGTATTGAATCGCTGGATGGCGAAATGTGGCTGATCAATCCGTTCAATGGCGAAACGTTAAATGAGCACACTCTGGAAGTGTGGCTGAAGGGGAATATCAGCCCGGTTGCTGAGTTATTTAACGAAGATCTGGATGAAGCGGATAATGCGGAAGTGATCCGCAAACTGCTCGATACGCTGAAATCTTCGCTAATGGAAGAGCGTCAAATGGAGCTGGCACTACGCGCCAGCGAAGCGTTATTGCAGTTTAATCCTGAAGACCCGTATGAAATACGCGATCGCGGATTGATTTACGCGCAACTGGAATGTGAACATGTTGCATTAAATGATTTAAGTTATTTCGTTGAGCAGTGTCCGGAAGACCCGATCAGCGAAATGATCCGTGCGCAGATCAATACTATTTCGCACAAACAAATTGTATTGCATTGATTAATGACACTTTACCTACCGTTTAAGGCGATCCTATGAAACAAAAAGTGGTTAGCATTGGCGACATCAACGTGGCAAATGACCTGCCGTTCGTGCTGTTTGGCGGAATGAACGTGCTGGAATCCCGCGATCTGGCGATGCGCATTTGTGAGCACTACGTAACCGTTACTCAAAAACTGGGTATCCCTTACGTGTTCAAAGCCTCCTTTGATAAAGCCAACCGTTCTTCCATCCACTCATACCGTGGACCAGGCCTTGAAGAAGGGATGAAAATCTTCCAGGAACTGAAGCAAACTTTTGGCGTAAAAGTGATCACCGACGTTCATGAAGCCAGCCAGGCACAGCCAGTTGCTGACGTTGTGGATGTAATTCAGCTTCCGGCATTCCTTGCTCGTCAGACCGATCTGGTGGAAGCCATGGCGAAGACCGGTGCCGTTATCAACGTGAAAAAACCGCAGTTCGTAAGCCCTGGTCAAATGGGTAACATCGTGGATAAATTCCATGAAGGCGGTAACGATAAAGTTATTCTGTGCGATCGTGGTGCCAATTTTGGTTACGACAACCTGGTTGTGGATATGCTGGGCTTTAGCGTGATGAAAAAAGTTTCCGGCAACTCTCCGGTTATTTTTGACGTCACTCACGCACTGCAGTGCCGCGATCCGTTCGGCGCTGCTTCCGGCGGTCGTCGTGCGCAGGTTACCGAACTGGCGCGCGCTGGTATGGCGGTAGGTCTGGCAGGTCTGTTTATTGAAGCACACCCGGATCCAGCGAATGCGAAATGTGATGGTCCGTCCGCGCTGCCGCTGGCGAAGCTGGAACAGTTCCTGACGCAGATTAAAGCGATTGATGATCTGGTGAAAAGTTTCGACGAACTGGATACTGAAAACTAAACTGCGGTTTTTGTCTGCCGGATAACACGCCTGAGCGTTTTATCCGGTCTGCAAAACCAGGCATGTAAGCCCGATATGCGTTAACGCTTATCGGGCTTTTTTACACGGTCAGGCAAATATCGTCATCAGATAGGCGATGAAAAGTGCCAGATGTGCCGCACCGTTTAGCACGTTAGTGCGCCCCGTTGAGAAGGAAATATGGCACAGCACCAACGAAGAAACCATCACGATCATCTCTGGCGCGCCTAAGCCAAATACCAGATCGTTCCCCGTCGCCCATGCAATCAGTGTCACCACCGGTACTGTCAGTGAGATGGTGGCTAATACTGAGCCGAAGAACAAATTCATCGCACGCTGTACTTGATTGCTGAGCACCGCTTTTAGTGCTCCCAGCCCTTCCGGGGAGAGGATCAACAGAGCAACCAGGAAACCAGTAAATGCGACTGGTGCATTCAGCTCAGTTAACAGAGTCTCCAGAGGATTGGCATTCATTTTGGTCACGGCGATGACCGCAATTAAATGGATGATAAGCCAGGCAGCATGCCACATATTGCTGTGTGCTGATGGTTTACCGTGATGCGGATCGTCGTCGTCGCTTTCATCCTCATGCTCGTAAATAAACAAGCTCTGGTGTGTTTTGGTCTGAATCAGCAGAAATACGCCATACATTGCCGCAGAGATTAACGCTACCAGCAGCGCTTGCGCGGTAGTGAAGTTTGCTTCCGGCAATGCCATCGGAAAGACCAACACAATAATAGCCAGCGGGAACAAAGCAATTAAATACTGCTTAATTCCAAACAGGTTCATATACTGAGTGGCAAATTTTTGCCCACCCAGCAGTAATGAAAAACCGACCAGACCGCCGGTAACAATCATAATGATGGAGTAGAGCGTATCGCGCATTAGCGTCGGTGCGGCATCACCAGTTGCCATTAATGCGGAAATTAAACTAACTTCAAGAATAACTACCGAAAGGCTCAGGATTAACGAGCCATAAGGTTCGCCCAGACGGTGGGCTAATACGTCAGCATGACGGACAACGCTAAAAGCGCTGCTTAATATACCAACAAGGGCAAGAGCATTAATGCCGATGACCACTGGTAGTGACTGACTGCTCCCCCATAAGAACAGGACTACCAGCGCCAAAATCGGGAAGACGAGCGAGGTCTCCTTGTGGCGGGTTTTAACCGCCTCATGTGCATGTGTCATTTAATTAATTCTCCATCTCTGCAGGTATTTATAATTATAAATGTATTAAAGAATGTAAAAAATAACAGATCTCTCGGTATTTCCGATCTGTTTTTACGTAATTTTACGGCATGAGTCAGTTTTTGCCTCAAAGTGAGTAAAATCGTTTATCTTGTTTATAGAGTGTTTAAATAACAAAGTGTTAGCTTCCATTGAGCACAAAAATTGACAATGGTGATGATGCAAATACTCGGAGAATTGGGGTCATCGGAACAGGATATAAAGTGCCGTTGAGCCTTTGTTGTCTTGCAAGCTGTCGGTGAATTGCCTATTGTCCTGGTATTGGTTTCAAAATGAGCAGTAAAAAAGCCCGGAAGGCGTCAAAAGTTGTCGCAGGGAAGTCGCAGTGGCGGAGGTGTAAGGTGTTAACGCGTGATTTTTTGTTGAATGCCGACTGTAAAACGGCATTTGGTACAATTGAAGAATCACTACTCTGGTCAGCGGAACAACGGGCAGCCTCACTGGCAGCCACGCTCTCTTGCCGACCTGATGATGGACCGGTGTGGATCTTTGGTTATGGATCGTTGATGTGGAACCCGGCTTTAGAGTTTGAAGAGTCCTGTACCGGGACGTTGGTTGGCTGGCATCGGGCTTTTTGTCTGCGTCTGACTGCGGGGCGAGGAACGGCGTGTCAGCCAGGACGTATGCTGGCTCTGAAGGAGGGCGGGCGCACGACCGGTGTCGCATATCGCTTACCGGATGCCACCCTGGAACAAGAGCTTTCCCTGCTGTGGAAGCGTGAAATGATTACTGGCTGTTATCTTCCAACCTGGTGTCAGCTGGCGCTGGATGATGGCAGGACGGTCAATGCGCTGGTCTTTATTATGGATCCGCGTCACCCACTGTTTGAGTCCGATACCCGAGCGCAGGTCATCGCGCCGCTTATCGCTGCCGCCAGTGGGCCATTAGGGACTAACGCACAGTATTTGTTCTCGCTGGAACAAGAGCTTTCCAGATTGGGAATGAAGGATGATTGTCTTAACGATCTGGTGATAACCGTCAAAAGATTGTTGGGTGAGGATCTGCCGGAAGGAGTTATGCGACCAGGATATGCGTAAGCGAGAACCCGCTTACCTGTAAGATGCCCGATAAGCGTATGCGCTATCGGGCCTTTTACAATCAGGCTGCAATATAACTGATTGAGTGCTCCAGCGACTGGCTGTGACTGTCGATCAGCACATTCCAGACGCCTGTGTACGGTACGGTCAGCCACGCGTTATCACGATCCTGCACGCTTAAAATGTCAGTCTGCATGTCTTTGACGTGATTTTTCTCGCTCATCAGGTGGATGTGACAGCGCTCAGAGCAGCGCACAACCACCGTATCTCCACCAAATAACTTTAAACTTGCCTTCACTAATGCCATTTTTCACCCCGTTCTTGAAAACAACGTACTCTCTTTCGAAAGTGCTGCGTGATGTTGTTCACATTTCACTCATTGCATAACACCAAAGGGGGAGTAACAGGATGCTGATTTTGATCAAAAAATGGCATAACGATTAAACAAAAATGACAAAATCCCTCAGAAGCGTTGAAAGGGCGTGCTAACTTTCAGTGAAACCACGCCCATGTAAGATTAAATCGGGGAATAGCTGCTCCTGGTAGTGCGCTTGCCTGAAACTTAGCGAATCAGAAGGTCAGAACCTTATCTGCCGCCAGCGTCCACTGTGCCAGTTCTACCAGCGTACCGACTTCCACTCCGTCGATTAATGGCAATGCGGTGATCCCGCGTCCATCGGTGCAGGTTTTGCAGAGTTTTACCGGCACATTTTGTGCGGTCAGAATTTCCAGCATTTGCTGAATATTGTAGCCTTCCGCGGGTTTTTGCCCACGTAACCCAGCTGTCACTGCGTCCGACATCAAAAACAGACGTAGCTCCAGGCTACTCTCCTGTTCACGCAGCGCAATGGCCAGACGCAGACTATTGAATAACGATTCGCTTCCATAGGCCGCACCGTTCGCGATGATCACAATCTTTTGCATTTTGACTCCGGTTGTCAGGGGACAGGATTACTCATCAGCATCTATGTTACTCCGTGTTGTTTGTATGGAAAAGGAAGCATGAGTGAAGGGGCGGGTCACAAGTACTTTTCGTCCAGGGATAATCCGGAAAAGAGAGAGCAGGGCTGCAAATATTGCGTGAAAACGCTATGGTTTAGGATATGTATGCCGCTGTAATTTATTGATGTAAGAAACAACTGACGTTTTGAGCCGTATAGTCTGTAGTCCGCTGTATCTCCTCCTACTCTTGCCGCCGGCAGGCGGTATTGCCAGCGCACCCCCTTCCTTTATTCAGAAAGCTGAAAACCCTTTCGACAATAATGATGATGGTCTGCCTGACCTTGGCATGGCACCGGAGTCCAGGGCAGGAGAAAAGCATTTTGCTGAAATGGTTAAAGCGTTTGGCGAAGCCAGTATGACCGACAACGGGCTTGATACGGGCGAGCAGGCGAAGCAGTTCGCGTTTGGCCAGGTGCGTGACACGGTGAGTGAACAGGTTAATCAGCAGCTTGAATCATGGCTTTCTCCCTGGGGAAGAGCCAGCGTTGGGCTCCAGATTGATAATGAGGGCAGTTTTAGCGGCAGTCGTGGTAACTGGTTTATACCCTGGCAGGATAATCAGCGTTACCTTACCTGGAGCCAGTTGGGGCTGACTCAACAGGATGAGGGATTAGTCAGTAATGTGGGTATCGGACAACGCTGGGTGCGGGACGGTTGGTTGCTGGGCTACAACACCTTTTACGATAACCTGTTGGATGAAAATCTGTCCCGGGGCGGATTGGGGGCAGAAGCGTGGGGAGAGTATCTGCGCTTATCCGCGAATTACTATCAACCGTTCTCTGCCTGGCAGGAGCGTTCAGCGACGCAAGAGCAGCGGATGGCGCGTGGGTATGACCTTACCGCGCTGATGCGGGTGCCATTTTATGAGCACCTCAATACCAGTGTCAGCGTTGAACAATATTTCGGCGATCGGGTGGATCTGTTTCATTCCGGAGCCGGATACCACAACCCTGTAGCGGTCAAACTGGGGCTAAGCTATACGCCGGTCCCACTGATAACATTGACCGCACAGCACAAGCAGGGGGAAAGTGGAGTGAGTCAAAATAACCTTGGATTAAACCTCAATTATCGTTTTGGCGTCTCCCTGAAAAAACAGCTGATGGTCAGTGAAGTGGCGAGCAGCCAGTCACTGCGTGGCAGTCGTTATGACTTTCCGCAACGTGATAATCTGCCAACGATGGAATATCGCCAGCGCAAATCTCTTTCCGTCTTTTTGGCAACGCCGCCCTGGGATCTCAAACCGGGTGAAACGGTGGTACTGAAGCTTGAGGTCCGTAGTCTGCATGGTATTCGCCATCTGGCGTGGCAGGGGGATACGCAGGCACTGAGCTTAACGGCCGGGACAAATACCCGCAGTGCGGAAGGCTGGACGATTATTATGCCGAAGTGGGACGGTAGCGAAGGGGCAACAAACCGCTGGCGGTTGTCAGTGGTAGTGGAAGACGGGCTGGGCCAGCGTGTCTCTTCCAATGAGATCACGCTATCGCTGGCCGAACCGTTCATCACCGTGTCGGAAAATGATCCTCGTTAAAATACTTCAGGAACTCATTATCAGAATATACGTTCCTGATGCACCCACACCGCTGCTTCAACGCGTGATTTGAGTTTCATCTTCTTCAGCATATGCTTAACATGCACTTTTACCGTGCTTTCGGTGATGTCCAGACGACGGGCAATCATCTTGTTTGGTAGACCCTGGGCAATCAGCTTCAGAATGTCGCGCTCGCGTGGCGTCAACTGGGTAACGTCCCGGTCGGAAGTCGCACGGTTCGCCCGCAGACTGGCAGCCAGAACAGGTGTCAGGGCTTCGCTTAGTACCATTTCACCTGCTGCTGCCTGCTGCAGCGCTTTCAGCAGATCTTCCGGTTCCATGTCTTTTAGCAGATAGCCATCTGCGCCGCGTTTCAGTGCGGTAACAACGTCTTCTTCATGGTTAGATACGCTGAAAACCACGATGCGGCCGGAAAGTGATTTTTCTCGCAACTTATCGAGTGTTTCCAGACCGTTCATTCCGGGCATGTTCAGATCCAGCAGAATCAGATCCGGATCAAGGGATTCAGCCAGCTCAATACCCTGCTCGCCACTACTGGCTTCACCGACCACGGTAATATCGGGCGCCATGCTGACAAGCTGTTTTACACCGGTTCGTAGCATCGGATGATCGTCGATCAACAGGATGGTTGCCGGTTCCTGATTACTCATGGGTATCTCCTTGGACATCTGTGAAGTTTGTTTCGGGAATAAAAGTGACAGTAACTTCAGTACCGCCTGTCTCGCGACGGCGAACGCGGCAATCGCCGCGCAAGCTCTGCGCACGGTCACGCATTATTATCATGCCGTAGTGGTTACTGCGTTCGGCGTTTTCCGGTACGCCGCAGCCGTTATCTTGTACAGTCAGTTTGACCTGCTTGCCATTTTGCACCACCGTCACGATAACGTCATCGGCCTGGGAGTGTTTAAGGGCATTACTCAGGGCTTCGCGGGCAATTTGCAGCAAGTGGATCGCCTGATGGGAAGGCACCAGACGTGGCGGCAATTGATAATCCAGCTTCACCGTAAAGCCAAAGCGGGCGCTGTATTCCTGACAGCTGGCTTCCAGCGCAGGCCGCAATCCAGGTTCCGTTAGCTGCAAACGGAAGGTGGTTAACAGTTCGCGCAACTGCGCCCACGAGGCGTTCAGTTCGTTACGTATTTGACTCAACAGCTCGCGGCTGTTTTCTGGTAGCGCGTCACCCTGCATCTGCAAGCAACTGACCTGCATTTTCATACAAGAGAGAGATTGTGCAATAGAATCATGCAGTTCGCGAGCAATGGTGGCACGCTCCTCCATAACAATCAACTGCTGCTGGCGCTCCTGGTGCCTGTCCAGCGCCAGCGTAGCGGTCAGTTGTTCAACCAGCGTGTCCACCAGTTGCTGTTGGTCGTGGCTGAGATGGCGTCCGTATGGCAAGGTGGCGAGCAGAATACCGTACTGGGTATGTGCATCGGTTAGCCGCCATTTCAGCGTAATTCCCCCGTCAATTGCGGGTTGAATGCCGCGTGGACACAGGTGACACCCTTTTTCATCACAGCTGACAGTAGACTGACAGGTAAACTCCTGATGGTTATCTTCATCCTCCAGATCGTAAACCCGCAGTTCAATATCATGCAGTAATGTTAAATTTTGCAGGCCGTTGAGTACCGGGGAAAGGCGTTCACAAAGTGGTATCTGGGAGTGCAGACGACGATTAGCTTGCCACAGGAAAGAGAGGATCTGATTTTTATGTTCCAGACCTGCTGTTTTCTCCTGGACCCGCTGTTCCAGTACCGCGTAACTTTCGGCCAGTTCCTCTGACATATTATTCAGTGCCGATCCCAGTGCGGCCATTTCATTACGGCCACTGATATGTGCGCGTTGGGTGAAGTCGCGCTGACTGACTGCACGAGCCATCGCCAGTAGTTGTTTCCACGGCTGCAACAGGCGCACGCGTAGCCAGATAATGGTGAAGACCAGCAGCAATGCCATAAATATCGCCATCAGGCGATGCAGCATGACCACGCGTTCAATACGCAGTTCGGTGGTGTGGTCGAAGGCCGTGACCAGTTGATCCAACCCTGTCACGAAACGTGAAACGTCCCCGGCCACCGCTGCGCCATTTTGTGCATGCGCGAGCCCTGGCGCCAGTTCGGTGTGCCAGTAATTCTGCAATGCTTTCAACTGTTCCTGCTGCCCGTCACGGAGCGCGGCGCGAGTCAGTTCCGGGCTAAACGCGGTTTTTTCCATCTCTTCCAGCAGCGGTTGGTCGTCGGCATCCAGTGGCACCGCTGCCAGCAGGCGATAGCTTTGCATTCGCAGTGAGCCCGCTTTGTTGATCGCATGGGCGCTGCCCTGAACCCCCTGAACCAGCCAGCCGGAGACAGCCATACCCGCCACGCCAATAGCAGTGGACAGTAAAACAATAAGCGCCACCTGGTTGACCAGCGTAAGCGGTGAGAGACAACGTTTAAACATGGTGACTTCTTCCTTCGGGTTTTCATTGAGCAGAAAACCTTATTGAATGACGATTCTGCTGCAGGCAGTGGCGTTATTCTCAGCTATACACTGGAGTATACCCATACCTCAAACGGGCTACCCCTTAATTGCCACTGGTGGGAGCGATTCCTGACAGAGGGGAGTAGCGTGTGACAGAAGCGTGAAAAACCACATCTTTTTTACCGATGTTAGCTACTCATTTGGGGTAATGATAAATTTTAAGCATCAATAATGACACCTTTTCCTTTGATTTATATCAACTTACCACCGGCTGTAAACCCTAATGTGGCAGGCATCGAAACAAGTATCAGAGGTGTCTATGAGTCACTCATCTGCCCCGGAAAGGGCATCTGGAGCTGTAATTACAGAATGGCGGCCGGAAGATCCCGTCTTCTGGCAACAGCGTGGTCAACGAGTTGCCAGCCGTAACCTGTGGATTTCCGTCCCTTGTCTGCTGCTGGCGTTTTGTGTGTGGATGTTATTCAGCGCCGTTGCGGTGAATCTGCCGAAGGTCGGTTTCGACTTCACAACTGAACAGCTGTTTATGCTGACGGCGTTACCATCGGTTTCCGGCGCACTGTTGCGCGTACCGTACTCCTTTATGGTTCCACTATTTGGTGGACGCCGCTGGACGGCATTCAGCACCGGTATCCTGATCATCCCTTGCGTATGGTTAGGTTTTGCCGTGCAGGATACCACCACGCCTTTTAGTACCTTTATTGTGATCTCCTTGTTGTGCGGTTTTGCGGGTGCAAACTTTGCTTCCAGCATGGCAAACATCAGTTTCTTCTTTCCAAAACAGAAACAGGGTGGTGCGCTGGGTCTGAATGGCGGTTTGGGCAATATGGGCGTCAGCGTGATGCAACTGGTTGCGCCGCTGGTGGTTTCGTTGTCCATTTTCGCCGTATTTGGCAGTCATGGCGTGGAACAACCGGATGGCACGCAATTGTATCTGGCAAACGCTGCATGGGTTTGGGTACCGTTCCTGGCGGTGTTCACACTGGCGGCATGGTTCGGTATGAACGAACTGGCAACCTCGAAAGCGTCGCTGAAAGAGCAACTTCCGGTGCTGAAACGTGGGCATCTGTGGATTATGAGCCTGCTGTATCTGGCGACCTTTGGCTCCTTCATCGGCTTCTCTGCCGGTTTCGCGATGCTGTCAAAAACTCAGTTTCCGGATGTGCAGATCCTGCATTACGCCTTCTTTGGTCCGCTGATTGGTGCCCTGGCTCGTTCTGCGGGCGGTGCAATCTCTGACCGACTGGGCGGGACGCGCGTTACGCTGGTGAACTTTGTACTGATGGCAGTTTTCAGCGCCTTGCTGTTCCTGACCTTGCCTGTAAACGGTGAGGGTGGCAACTTTATGGCCTTCTTCGTCGTGTTCCTGGCGTTGTTCCTGACAGCCGGTCTGGGCAGTGGCTCTACCTTCCAGATGATCTCTGTCATCTTCCGTAAGCTGACGATGGACAGGGTTAAAGCGGAAGGTGGTTCTGAAGAGAAAGCGATGCGTGAAGCGGCAACTGATACAGCTGCAGCGTTGGGCTTTATCTCAGCCATTGGCGCAATTGGCGGCTTTTTTATTCCAAAAGCATTTGGTACTTCTCTGGCGTTAACCGGTTCGCCTGTGGGGGCGATGAAAGTCTTTCTAATCTTCTATGTCGCCTGCGTGGTAATCACCTGGGTGGTATACGGACGGCATTCTAAAAAGTAAAAAAGTAACAATTGATTATCCATTGCGCGGTGTTAGACCGCGCTTTTTTTTTGTCTGGTTTTAGTTACAACATACTAATGAGTTATTTCAAGGTGACCGCCTGAGATAGTGTGCATGCAATATGCCAGGCAGGGGGCATACCCCTTAATACCCACTTGTAAAGAAATTAACATTTGCATGATGAGCGTTATTGGAAATATTATTTAATATCAATTAGTTAGATTCAATAAAAATATCCCACTTAGGGGGTATATGAAAATTAACCTCCATTTTTCATCCCTGTCTGCCTTGATCGTTATCAATTCCTACGTGCTTTCAGAGCGTTAACTTCGCAGGCAATCAAGCAATGTCGATTTATCAGAGAGCCGTCAGGCTCCTACAGGAGACAACCGATGAGTAAATTCCTGGACCGGTTTCGCTACTTCAAACAGAAGGGCGAAACCTTTGCCGATGGGCACGGCCAGCTTCTCGATACTAACAGGGACTGGGAGGATGGATACCGCCAGCGTTGGCAGCATGACAAAGTCGTGCGCTCAACCCATGGGGTAAACTGCACCGGTTCATGCAGCTGGAAAATCTACGTGAAGAATGGTCTGGTGACCTGGGAAACTCAGCAAACTGACTACCCGCGTACCCGTCCTGATCTGCCGAACCACGAACCACGCGGCTGCCCGCGCGGTGCGAGCTATTCCTGGTATCTCTACAGCGCTAACCGTCTCAAATATCCGCTGATGCGCAAACGTCTGATGAAGATGTGGCGTGAAGCGAAAAGACTGCACAGCGATCCGGTAGACGCATGGGCATCCATCATTGAAGACGCCGATAAAGCAAAAAGCTTCAAACAAGCGCGTGGTCGTGGTGGGTTTGTCCGTTCTTCCTGGCAGGAAGTGAATGAACTGATTGCGGCTTCCAACGTTTACACGGTCAAAACCTACGGTCCTGACCGTGTCGCTGGTTTCTCTCCGATCCCGGCAATGTCGATGGTTTCTTACGCTTCCGGCGCACGCTACCTGTCCCTGATTGGCGGTACCTGCCTGAGCTTCTACGACTGGTACTGCGACCTGCCGCCTGCGTCTCCACAGACCTGGGGTGAACAGACCGACGTACCTGAATCTGCTGACTGGTACAACTCCAGCTATATCATCGCCTGGGGCTCTAACGTTCCGCAGACCCGTACTCCGGACGCCCACTTCTTCACGGAAGTTCGTTACAAAGGCACCAAAACCGTTGCGATTACGCCGGACTATGCAGAAATCGCCAAGCTGTGCGACTTGTGGCTGGCGCCGAAGCAGGGTACCGATGCCGCGATGGCACTGGCGATGGGCCACGTTATGTTGCGTGAGTTCCACCTCGATAATCCGAGCCAGTATTTTACCGACTACGTGCGTCGTTATACCGACATGCCGATGCTGGTAATGCTTGAAGAGCGTGACGGTTACTATGCTGCGGGCCGTATGCTGCGTGCTGCGGATCTTGTTGATTCTCTGGGTCAGGAAAACAACCCGGAATGGAAAACTGTCGCGATTAATACCAATGGCGATATGGTCGCGCCAAACGGCTCAATCGGTTTCCGTTGGGGCGAAAAAGGCAAATGGAATCTTGAGCAGCGTGACGGCACGTCTGGTGAAGAAACCGAACTGCAGCTCAGCCTGCTGGGTAGTCAGGATGATATCGCTGAAGTTGGTTTCCCGTACTTCGGCGGTGAAGGTACTGAACACTTCAATAAAGTCGAACTGGAAAATGTTCTGCTGCATAAACTGCCGGTGAAACGCCTGCGTCTGGCAGATGGTTCTACTGCACTGGTGACTACCGTTTACGATCTGACCATGGCTAACTACGGTCTGGAACGCGGTCTGAACGATGAAAACTGTGCGACCAGCTACGATGACATCAAAGCGTATACCCCAGCGTGGGCAGAAAAAATCACCGGTGTTTCCCGCTCACAGATCGTCCGTATCGCGCGTGAATTTGCCGATAACGCGGATAAAACGCACGGTCGTTCGATGATTATCGTCGGGGCCGGTCTGAACCACTGGTATCACCTCGACATGAACTATCGCGGCCTGATCAACATGTTGATCTTCTGCGGCTGTGTCGGTCAGAGCGGCGGCGGTTGGGCGCACTACGTGGGCCAGGAAAAACTGCGTCCGCAAACCGGCTGGCAGCCTCTGGCGTTTGCCCTCGACTGGCAGCGTCCAGCGCGTCACATGAACAGCACCTCTTACTTCTATAACCACTCCAGCCAATGGCGCTACGAGTCGGTTACGGCGCAAGAACTGCTGTCACCGCTGGCGGATAAATCCCGTTACACCGGCCATCTGCTGGACTTCAACGTCCGCGCAGAACGTATGGGCTGGCTGCCGTCTGCTCCGCAGTTAGGCACTAACCCACTGCGCATCGCCGATGAAGCGAAGAAAGCGGGTATGACGCCAGTTGATTACACCGTGAAAGCGCTGAAAGAAGGCTCGATTCGTTTCGCGGCAGAGCAGCCGGAAAACGGTAAAAACCATCCGCGTAACCTGTTTATCTGGCGTTCAAACCTGCTGGGTTCTTCCGGTAAAGGCCATGAATATATGCTGAAGTACCTGCTGGGTACCGAGCACGGTATTCAGGGGCTGGATCTGGGCAAACAGGGCGGTGTGAAGCCGGAAGAAGTGGAATGGCAGGATAACGGTCTCGACGGCAAACTGGATCTGGTGGTGACGCTGGACTTCCGTCTGTCAAGCACCTGCCTCTATTCAGACATCGTGCTGCCAACCGCGACCTGGTACGAAAAAGACGACATGAATACCTCGGATATGCATCCGTTTATTCATCCGTTGTCTGCCGCCGTTGACCCGGCATGGGAATCGAAAAGCGACTGGGAAATCTATAAAGCCATCGCGAAGAAATTCTCTGAAGTTTGTGTTGGCCATCTCGGTAAAGAAACTGATGTGGTTACACTGCCTATCCAGCACGACTCTGCCGCCGAACTGGCGCAGCCGCTGGATGTAAAAGACTGGAAGAAAGGCGAATGTGATCTGATACCAGGCGTAACTGCACCGCACATCATGACCGTTGAGCGTGATTATCCGGCCACCTACGAGCGTTTCACCTCTATTGGCCCGCTGATGGATAAAGTCGGTAACGGTGGTAAAGGGATTACCTGGAACACCCAGAGTGAAATGGATCTGCTGCGTAAGCTCAATTACACCAAGGCAGAAGGTCCGGCTAAAGGCCAGCCTATGCTGAATACGGCGATTGATGCGGCAGAGATGATTCTGACACTGGCCCCGGAAACTAACGGCCAGGTAGCCGTCAAAGCATGGGCGGCGCTGAGCGAGTTTACCGGTCGGGACCATACGCACCTGGCGCTCAATAAAGAAGACGAGAAAATCCGCTTCCGTGATATTCAGGCGCAGCCGCGCAAAATTATCTCCAGCCCGACATGGTCTGGCCTGGAAGATGAACACGTTTCTTACAATGCCGGTTATACCAACGTTCATGAGCTGATCCCATGGCGTACGCTGACGGGTCGCCAGCAACTGTATCAGGATCATCAGTGGATGCGTGACTTCGGTGAAAGCCTGCTGGTCTATCGTCCGCCAATCGATACCCGTTCGGTGAAAGAGGTGATGGGTGAGAAATCCAATGGCAACCCGGAAAAAGCGCTCAACTTCCTGACGCCACACCAGAAGTGGGGTATCCACTCCACCTACAGTGACAACCTGCTGATGCTGACTTTAGGCCGCGGTGGTCCGGTTGTATGGATGAGTGAAGAGGATGCCAAAGAGATTGGTATTGAAGACAACGACTGGATTGAAGTCTTCAACAGCAATGGTGCGCTGACTGCTCGTGCTGTAGTAAGCCAGCGTGTCCCTGCCGGGATGACCATGATGTACCACGCACAGGAACGTATCGTTAACCTGCCTGGCTCTGAAATTACCGGTCAACGTGGTGGTATCCATAACTCGGTGACCCGCATTACGCCGAAACCGACCCATATGATTGGCGGTTATGCGCACCTGGCATACGGCTTTAACTACTACGGTACCGTAGGTTCAAACCGTGATGAGTTCGTGGTTGTACGTAAGATGAAGAACATTAACTGGTTGGATGGCGAAGGCAATGACCAGGTACAGGAGAGCGTAAAATGAAAATTCGTTCACAAGTCGGCATGGTGCTGAATCTCGATAAGTGCATCGGCTGTCATACCTGCTCAGTCACCTGTAAAAACGTCTGGACCAGCCGTGAAGGGACCGAGTATGCGTGGTTCAACAATGTTGAAACCAAGCCGGGTACCGGTTTCCCAACTGACTGGGAAAACCAGGAGAAAATGAAAGGCGGTTGGGTTCGTAAGATCAACGGCAAACTGCAGCCGCGTATGGGTAACCGCGCGATGCTTCTGGGTAAAATCTTTGCCAACCCGCACCTGCCGGGCCTGGATGATTACTACGAACCGTTTGATTTCGACTACCAGACGCTGCATAACACGCCAGCTGACAGCAAGGCGCAGCCGATTGCTCGTCCTCGTTCGCTGATCACCGGCAAGCGTATGGATAAAATCACCAAGGGTCCGAACTGGGAAGATGATCTGGGTGGTGAGTTTGAGAAGCTGTCGAAAGACAAAAACTTCGAGAACATGCAGAAGGCGATGTACGGTCAGTTCGAGAACACCTTCATGATGTATCTGCCGCGTCTGTGTGAGCATTGCCTTAACCCGGCGTGCGTGGCGACCTGCCCAAGCGGCGCCATCTACAAGCGTGAAGAAGATGGCATCGTACTGATTGACCAGGATAAGTGCCGTGGCTGGCGTATGTGCATCACAGGTTGTCCGTACAAAAAAATCTACTTCAACTGGAAGAGCGGCAAATCCGAGAAATGCATTTTCTGCTACCCGCGTATCGAAGCTGGTCAGCCGACCATTTGTTCCGAAACATGCGTAGGTCGTATTCGCTACCTCGGCGTGCTGTTGTATGACGCGGACGCGATTGAAAGCGCGGCAAGCACGGAAAACGAGAAAGACCTGTACCAGCGTCAACTGGATGTATTCCTCGATCCGAACGATCCGGCGATCATTGAACAGGCGCTGAAAGATGGCATCCCACTGAGCGTGATTGACGCGGCACAGCAGTCTCCGGTGTACAAAATGGCGATGGACTGGAAATTGGCACTGCCGCTACATCCGGAGTATCGCACATTGCCAATGGTCTGGTATGTGCCGCCATTGTCACCGATTCAGTCAGCGGCTGACGCGGGCGAACTGGGCAGCAATGGCATTCTGCCGGATGTAGACAGCCTGCGTATTCCGGTTCAGTACCTGGCAAACCTGCTGACTGCCGGCGATACCCAGCCGGTGCTGTTGGCACTAAAACGTATGCTGGCGATGCGTCACTACAAACGTGCGGAAACGGTTGACGGTAAAGTCGACACCCGTGCGCTGGAAGAGGTCGGACTGACTGAAGCTCAGGCACAGGAGATGTATCGTTACCTGGCGATTGCTAACTACGAAGATCGTTTCGTCGTGCCGAGCAGCCATCGTGAACTGGCGCGCGAAGCGTTCCCGGAGAAAGGGGGTTGCGGCTTTAGCTTTGGTGATGGTTGTCATGGTTCTGACACAAAATTCAATCTGTTCAACAGCCGCCGCATCGATGCTGTCGATGTGACCAGTAAAACGGAGCCGCACCAATGATTGAACTCGTCATTGTTTCGCGCCTGCTCGAATACCCAGATGCTGCCCTGTGGCAGCATCAGCAGGAACTTTTCGATGCACTCGCATCATCTGAGAACCTGGACAAAGAGGATGCTCAGACCCTGGGCGTCTTCCTGCGTGATTTAACCGCGCAGGATATGCTGGATGTGCAGGCAAGCTACAGCGAGCTGTTCGACCGTGGTCGTGCAACCTCTCTGCTGTTGTTTGAACATGTTCATGGAGAATCCCGCGATCGCGGTCAGGCGATGGTAGACCTGATGGCTCAGTACGAGCAACACGGTTTACAGCTCGACAGCCGCGAACTGCCAGATCATCTTCCGTTATATCTGGAATATCTGGCTCAGTTGCCGAAGGAAGAAGCGTTGGGCGGCTTGCAGGATATCGCACCGATTCTGGCGCTGCTCAGTGCGCGTCTGCAACAGCGCGAGAGCCGCTACGCCGTGCTGTTCGATCTGTTGTTGAAACTGGCTAACGCTGCTATCGACAGCAACAAAGTGGCTGAAAAAATTGCGGATGAAGTTCGTGACGACACTCCGCAGGCGCTGGATGCGGTCTGGGAAGAAGAGCAGGTGAAATTCTTTGCCGACCAGGGGTGCGGCGAATCTGAAATCTCCGCTCACCAGCGTCGTTTTGCCGGGGCCGTTGCGCCGCAGTACCTGAATATCACCACCGGAGGACAGCAATAATGCACTTCCTGAATACGTTCTTCTTTGACATCTATCCGTACATCGCGGGTTCTGTCTTCCTGATTGGTAGTTGGCTGCGTTATGACTACGGTCAGTACACCTGGCGCGCGGCTTCCAGCCAGATGCTGGATCGTAAAGGAATGAACCTGGCGTCAAACCTGTTCCACATCGGGATCCTGGGTATTTTCGCTGGTCACTTCCTTGGTATGCTGACGCCGCACTGGATGTACGAAGCGTGGCTGCCTTTGGAAGTAAAACAAAAGATGGCAATGTTTGCTGGCGGTGCATCCGGTGTGATGTGCCTGGTGGGGGGCGTATTACTGCTTAAACGCCGTCTGTTCAGCCCACGCGTACGCGCAACCACTACTGGCGCGGATATTCTGGTGCTATCTGTCCTGGTTATCCAGTGTGCGTTGGGTCTGCTGACTATCCCATTCTCTGCCCAGCATATGGACGGCAGCGAGATGATGAAGCTGGTGAACTGGGCACAGTCCGTGGTGACTTTCCACGGCGGCGCTTCTCAATATCTGGACGGTGTGGCGTTCATCTTCCGTATGCACCTGGTGCTCGGTATGACGTTGTTCCTGTTGTTCCCGTTCTCGCGTCTGGTGCATATCTGGAGCGTTCCTGTCGAGTATCTGGCGCGTAAATACCAGATTGTGCGCGCACGTCACTAATCCGTTATTTTCGTAAGACAAAACCCTGCTTCGGCGGGGTTTTTTTATAACTGTTTGCAGGATGGTGAATGCAGGCGTTTTTTGTAAGTCTGATAAGCATCGTGCATCAGGCAAATGGTGTGCTCGAATCGAAGCTTCTCATCCTTCCCGCATGGGCAGAATATAGGGGATTGTGATTTGATTGGGTTTAAATGCTACAGGGAAGTGATGGTGGTGGGGGAAGGATTACTCAGCGCTGCGCGCTTCGCCCTTCGGGTCGTTGCCTGCGGCAACGCTTTCTCGCTACGCACGAATCGAATCTTAGTCGAAGATTCTCGTCCTTCCCCAAGGGCAGAACATTAAGCAGCAGTTTTTGAGTTGGTTATTGTGCTTCAGGGAAGTGATGGTGGTGGGGGAAGGATTACTCAGCGCTGCGCGCTTCGCCCTTCGGGTCGTTGCCTGCGACAACGCTTTCTCGCTACGCTCGAATCGAACCTTAGTCGAAGATTCTCGTCCTTCCCCAAGGGCAGAACATTAAGCAGTAGTTTTTGAGTTGGTTATTGTGCTTCAGGGAAGTGATGGTGGTGGGGGAAGGATTCGAACCTTCGAAGTCGATGACGGCAGATTTACAGTCTGCTCCCTTTGGCCGCTCGGGAACCCCACCAGGGGTAATTCAAATTGTAGGACGATACTTTGAAATGGTGGTGGGGGAAGGATTCGAACCTTCGAAGTCGATGACGGCAGATTTACAGTCTGCTCCCTTTGGCCGCTCGGGAACCCCACCACGGGGTAATGCTTGTACTGGCCTGCTTCCGGTGGGAAGCGGGGCGCATCATATCAAATGACGCGCCGCTGTAAAGTATTCCGTTGATAAAAAAGAACTGGTTGCCTGATTTTTACGCGTAAAGATGTAAAGGTAACCAATTTAATTATCAATCGATTACAGAATAATCGTTCGGTTACCGTAGACAAAGACTCGCTGGGCCAGAACCTGATACAAGGCCCGGCTTAAAACATTTTTTTCTACGTCGCGGCCCGCACGCATCATATCTTCTGCGGTATAGGTGTGATCCACATGAATCACGTCCTGCATAATAATTGGACCTTCATCGAGGTTATCATTCACATAGTGAGCCGTTGCACCGATAATTTTAACACCGCGCTCATAAGCCTGATGGTACGGACGTGCACCAATAAAGGCTGGCAGGAACGAGTGGTGAATATTAATGATCTTATTCGGAAAGCGTGAAACAAATTCTGGGGTCAAAACACGCATATATTTCGCCAATACAACATAATCGGGCTGATGTGCGTCGATGGCATCGGCCATTTTCTGATCGTGTTCTTCGCGTGTTAATCCTTCGTGGCTGACCAGCTCAAAGGGAATATCAAAACGCTCAACCAGAGAACGCAGCGTATCGTGGTTGCCAATAACCGCAGCAATTTCAACATCGAGTCCGCCATAATTGGCTTTCATTAACAGGTCACCCAAACAATGTGCTTCCTTGGTGACCAATATAACGATGCGGCGACGTCCTGCCGGCGTTAGTTCGCGAATTGAACCTTCTGGTAAGGCGCTGTCCAGATCGGTCAGTAGCGTGACGTCATTAAAAATACCTTCCAGTTCCGTGCGCATAAAAAAGCGCCCGGTGCGATGGTCAACAAATTCATTGTTTTGCACGATGTTCAGTTCATGCTTGTAACAAATATTGGTGATCCGTGCGATCAAACCTTTCTGATCGGGACAGATAGTGCGAAGAACTTTACGTTGTTGTGAATGCATTGCCGGGGTAATCCTGTTGAGAATGTTTGCATCATTGATGCGCTGTCGGGCATTGGTTAGCCGCAGCACTTTTTAAATTTTTTACCTGACCCGCAAGGGCAGGGGTCGTTTCGGCCTGGTTGAGGGCGCGTACCATCAATATAATACCACTGGCCGTTTTCCTTTAAAAAACGAGATCGCTCGATAATTGCGCCTGTTTTCCCCTGTTCAGAAAAACGCGCAACGAAGCTGACATATCCGACATTGTCTGTGTCTGACGTCGCCTGTTCAAAAATGGTCAGTCCGAGCCATTCGGTATGGGCAAACCCTGCGATAATATCATCCCGATAAGCGGCTGCATTACAGTCCGGGTGCCAGGTTTTAATCAGGTAATCTGCGTCTTTCATCACAAAAGCACAGTAACGAGAACGCATGAGGTGTGACGGCGTAGGTGCTACTTGCGCGCCGGACACATAACGGTAGCAACATAGGCTATACTCGACAGCGCTACCACAGGGACAAAGCTGAGACACAAATTACTCCCTGGAATAAAAAAACGGCGTAAAAACGCCACGGTGGCACTATGTTAACTGAGCCGTGGCGATGTTGCTACGTCTGCAAGCCAGGGGAAGTCTGTAGGTACAATGAGAAAAATTAAAATTGGGCTGGCGCTAGGTTCCGGCGCAGCACGAGGCTGGTCGCACATCGGTGTGATTAAGGCCCTTAAACACATGGGCATTGATATTGATATTGTGGCAGGGTGTTCCATCGGTTCGCTGGTCGGGGCCGCCTACGCTTGCAACAAATTACCCGCCCTTGAGCAGTGGGTCTGCTCATTTAGCTACTGGGATGTGTTACGTCTGATGGATCTCTCGTGGCGCAGGGGGGGATTACTGCGCGGTGAACGGGTATTTAACCAGTATCGTAATGTCATGCCGGTGGAAGCCATCGAACAATGCTCTCGCCGTTTTGCAACTGTTGCGACTAATTTGAGTACTGGCCGGGAGCTATGGTTTACGGAAGGTGACTTGCACCTTGCAGTCCGAGCCTCCTGCAGTATTCCTGGCCTGATGTCTCCGGTTGCACATAATGGCTACTGGTTGGTTGATGGCGCAGTAGTTAACCCCGTGCCAGTCTCTCTCACGCGAGCGATGGGCGCTGATATCGTCATTGCAGTCGATCTGCAACATGATGCGCATCTCATGCAACAAGATCTGCTCTCCTTCAACGTCAGCAATGATACAGAATCGAGTGATGATGAGCTTTCGTGGCATGCTCGCCTGAAAGAGCGGTTGAGTAATATTACTGCGCGACGTGCAGTAACCGCGCCGACGGCGATGGAGATCATGACGACCTCAATTCAGGTTCTGGAAAACCGTCTTAAACGCAACCGCATGGCCGGTGATCCGCCAGATATCCTTATTCAGCCATTTTGTCCGCAAATATCCACGCTGGATTTTCACCGCGCAAGCGCCGCGATTGCTGCCGGGCAGTTAGCGGTAGAGAAGAAAATGGATGAACTTTTGCCCCTGGTGAAGACCAACGTTTAACGCATTTTTTATCAACACTTAAGTAAATTCTGACAGGCGTGAGTAGCAATAGCATGCCACTATTTATTAAAGCCAGTCAGGGGGGAGAATATGACGCAGCCATTGGTCGGAAAACAGATTCTTATTGTTGAAGATGAGCCTGTATTTCGCTCGCTTCTGGATTCATGGTTTTCCTCTTTGGGAGCGACAACGGCTGTAGCAGGCGATGGGCTTGATGCGCTGGAGTTACTTGGACACTTCACACCTGATTTGATGATCTGCGATCTTGCTATGCCGAGAATGAACGGTCTTAAACTGGTCGAATATTTGCGTAATCGCGGCGATCAAACGCCGATTCTGGTTATCTCTGCAACAGAAAATATGGCTGATATTGCCAAAGCGCTGCGACTCGGAGTGGACGATGTACTGCTAAAGCCAGTAAAGGACCTCAACCGCCTGCGTGAAACGGTCTTTGCGTGTCTCTATCCCAACATGTTTAACTCGCGTGTAGAAGAAGAGGAGCGGTTGTTCCGTGACTGGGATGCAATGGTAGATGACCCTGCGGCGGCTGCAAAACTGCTGCAGGAGTTACAGCCTCCGGTTCAGCAAGTTATCTCTCAATGTCGAATTAATTATCGACAACTGGTTGCCGCCGACCAACCGGGGTTGGTGCTTGATATCGCGCCGCTGTCAGACCACGACCTCGCTTTCTATTGTCTGGATGTGACTCGAGCGGGGGACAATGGTGTTTTGGCCGCACTGTTATTGCGTGCATTGTTTAATGGACTGCTGCAGGAACAACTGGCACATCAAAATCAACGGTTGCCGGAACTGGGAACATTATTGAAACAGGTTAACCATCTGCTGCGACAGGCCAACTTACCGGGTCAGTTTCCGTTGCTGGTGGGGTATTATCATAGTGGATTAAAAAATCTGATACTGGTATCCGCGGGTCTGAATGCGACATTAAATACAGGCTCACATCACGTACAAATCAGTAATGGTGTTCCCCTGGGGACATTAGGTAATACTTATCTTAACCAGCTAAGTCAACGCTGTGAGTCCTGGCAGTGCCAAATTTGGGGGGCTGGAGGACGCCTGCGTCTGATGTTGTCTGCGGAATGAACAATCGAATAGGAGGAGAATAAAATTACTTCACCTCCTTGTCTGCGTGAGTGCTACTATCAGCGCCAGATTTATTGGTAATTGTCTTAATTATTCCGACCCGCGTCCTTTTCAGACCTGATGCTTGTCGCGGTACTGATATACTCGGATGCGATACAGATTAATGAACACGTTCAATACATGAACAGTCCAGGAGAGTTTTAAATGGCTGCCCTAAATTCAAAAGTCAAAAAGGCCGTTATCCCGGTAGCGGGATTAGGAACCAGGATGCTACCGGCTACGAAAGCAATCCCGAAAGAGATGCTTCCACTGGTTGATAAGCCATTAATTCAGTACGTCGTAAACGAATGTATTGCTGCGGGTATCACTGAAATTGTGCTGGTGACTCATTCGTCTAAAAATTCAATTGAAAACCACTTCGATACAAGCTTTGAACTTGAAGCTATGCTGGAAAAACGTGTAAAACGTCAGCTTCTCGAAGAGGTTCAATCTATTTGCCCGCCACACGTGACTATTATGCAAGTTCGTCAAGGGCTGGCTAAAGGTCTGGGTCACGCGGTATTGTGCGCGCATCCGGTTGTTGGCGATGAACCCGTTGCGGTCATTCTGCCAGACGTTATTCTTGATGAATACGAATCTGATTTATCCCGCGATAACCTCGCTGAAATGATCCACCGTTTCGATGAAACTGGAAGCAGTCAGATTATGGTGGAACCTGTAGCGGATGTGACGGCTTACGGTGTTGTTGATTGTAAAGGCGTTGAATTAACACCGGGTGAAAGCGTACCGATGGTTGGTGTAGTTGAAAAACCAAAAGCCGATGTTGCACCTTCTAATCTTGCTGTTGTCGGACGTTATGTTCTCAGCGCAGATATCTGGCCTCTGCTGGCAAAAACACCTCCGGGAGCCGGTGATGAAATTCAGTTGACCGATGCCATCGATATGCTGATTGAAAAAGAAACAGTTGAAGCCTACCATATGAAGGGCAAAAGCCATGACTGTGGTAATAAGCTAGGTTATATGCAGGCGTTCGTTGAATATGGTATTCGCCATAATACGCTTGGCGCTGAATTTAAAGCCTGGCTCGAAGACGAGATGGGTATTAAGAAGTAACAGTCCGGTATTAATCAGGACGAAACGGCGCTGTTAATCCAGCGCCGTTTTTTTATACCTAATCCGGGTGGGGGGTTGTACGAAGTACAGATAAAAAAAATCCCGCCACAGGCGGGATTTTAAGCAAACTAATTCTGAATTAATCCTTGATCAGGAAATCGTCCAGTTGTTTACCTTGTTCTTCCATTGCTTTCTTGATCACAGCCGGTGTACGACCCTGACCAGTCCAGGTTTTGGTTTCACCATTTTCGTCTACATAGCTATATTTAGCCGGACGTGCTGCGCGCTTAGCTTTGGTGCCAGATTTAACAGCAGCCATGCTATTCAGCAGTTCGTTAGGGTCAATACCGTCAGCAATCAGCATTTCACGATATTGTTGCAGTTTACGAGTACGCTCTTCAACTTCAGCAGCGGCAGCGCTTTCTTCTTCGCGACGCTCGCTAACGACAACTTCTAATTTTTCCAGCATTTCTTCAAGCGTTTCCAGAGTACATTCTCTTGCCTGCGCACGAAGAGTACGGATGTTGTTCAGAATTTTAAGTGCTTCGCTCATTTTAGTAATCTCAAACTTATATTGGGGTGGTTTGTTGAGCTAATAATAGAGCTATAAATTCAGTTGTGCAATAGCCAGGAATGTAAGGAATTCAAAATTGCGCTTTATTTAGTATCATTATTTATTCTCCAGTCTTAAATTTTACCTGATGAACGGCATAAAAAAGGCTTATTGGTGAGGGGGCTTCTCATCAGGGGAGAGTAAAAATTCAGGATTCAGGTCACATTTTTACCGTGTTGTAATAGTATCTCTTTGCAGCAATTTCAACCTTTTGTATTAGTTTTGCTTACGGAAATTCGCTATTACGAGGTTGTCACAGCGAGAGGCAATAACAATAAGAGCAAGGGTTCTTTATTGATCTGTGACGATAAGTAGCATTGATGAATTTTGTTAGCACTATTTGTGAAAGAGTGTGTATATACTCGTCATACTTCATGTCACTTGCACTTTGGTTGTGCGCATTTACACCATTACACACTTAAGAATGCTCCCGCGAACACTTACTGTACCCACATTATTTAGGGGGAGGAGGGTGATGAGTGTCCGCTCTTTTATACCTTCTGGTGACGACGAACACCGACAAGTTTGCGAGTTATGCTACAATCCTGCGCATATTTATTTCCCCAGGTGAGGGCTTACGGTCAATGGCACAGCTATATTTTTACTATTCTGCAATGAATGCAGGTAAGTCGACTGCATTGCTGCAATCTTCGTACAATTATCAGGAACGCGGTATGCGTGCTGTTGTATATACAGCGGAAATTGATGATCGCTTTGGTGCGGGAAAAGTAAGTTCACGTATAGGACTGTCGTCACCTGCAAAATTGTTTAACCAAAATTCATCATTGTTCGAAGAGATTCGTGCGGAGAATGCGCAGCAAAGAATACATTGTGTGCTGGTGGACGAGTCTCAGTTTTTGACACGACAACAGGTTTATGAATTATCAGAGGTTGTCGATCAGCTCGATATTCCTGTTTTATGTTACGGTTTACGCACCGATTTTCGTGGTGAATTATTTTGTGGCAGCGAATACCTGCTCGCATGGTCAGATAAGCTGGTTGAATTAAAGACCATTTGCTTCTGTGGCCGCAAGGCGAGCATGGTATTACGACTTGATCAGGCTGGGCGACCTTTTAATGAGGGCGAGCAGGTCGTAATAGGCGGGAATGAGCGTTATGTATCGGTATGCCGCAAGCATTATAAAGAAGCGCAGTCTGAAGGCTCTTTAACGGCCATTCAGGAACGACACAACCACAATTAATCCCTCAAACGCTCATAAGCGCTGATACACCCTGGGTAGGTCTATTGGTCTACCCTGACCATACTCTCTCTTCTGACGCCGTTCTTGCCTTCTATGTACGATTTTCTGTTAGTGCCATTGACCTACAATGTCTGATGCCAGAACCGTTTGAATTTGTAAGATTCAGACGAAAAAAAACGGTCCCATCGGGACCGTTTATGGTGATGCTAAAACTTATGCGTGGGAATTAAGCGGATTTTTTCGCTTTTTTCTCAGCTTTTGGCGCAGCAGTTACTTCTGTTTTAGCGACAGTTTCACCTTCGTTGTATTCACGACCGTAGTAAGTATCCATCAGGATCTGTTTCAGTTCAGAAATCAGCGGATAACGCGGGTTAGCACCGGTACACTGGTCATCAAACGCATCTTCAGACAGTTTGTCAACGTGTGCCAGGAAGTCAGCTTCCTGAACGCCAGCTTCACGGATAGACTTAGGAATACCCAGCTCAGCTTTGATTTCTTCCAGCCATGCCAGCAGTTTCTGGATTTTTGCTGCCGTACGGTCGCCCGGAGCACTCAGACCCAGATGATCTGCGATTTCAGCGTAGCGACGACGTGCCTGAGGGCGGTCGTATTGGCTGAATGCAGTCTGCTTAGTTGGGTTGTCGTTCGCGTTATAGCGGATAACGTTGCTGATCAACAGGGCGTTCGCCAGACCGTGAGGAATGTGGAACTGAGAACCCAATTTGTGCGCCATTGAGTGACATACGCCCAGGAAGGCGTTAGCAAACGCGATACCGGCAATAGTCGCTGCACTGTGTACACGTTCACGTGCTACCGGGTTCTTAGAACCTTCATGGTAGGACGCTGGCAGGTTTTCTTTCAGCAGTTTCAGCGCTTGCAGAGCCTGGCCATCGGAGAATTCAGAAGCCAGCACGGAAACGTAAGCTTCCAGAGCGTGAGTTACAGCATCCAGACCACCGAAAGCACACAGAGACTTCGGCATATCCATCACCAGGTTGGCGTCGACAATCGCCATATCCGGGGTCAGAGCGTAATCTGCCAGCGGATATTTCTGACCGGTTGCATCGTCGGTAACAACCGCAAACGGCGTTACTTCAGAACCCGTACCGGAAGTGGTAGTGACAGCGATCATTTTCGCTTTCACACCCATTTTCGGGAACTTGTAGATACGTTTACGAATATCCATAAAGCGCAGCGCCAGTTCTTCGAAGTGGGTTTCCGGATGTTCGTACATTACCCACATGATCTTCGCGGCGTCCATCGGGGAACCACCACCCAGCGCAATGATAACGTCTGGTTTGAAGGAGTTAGCCAGCTCAGCGCCTTTGCGAACAACGGTCAGAGTCGGGTCAGCTTCAACTTCAAAGAACACTTCAGTTTCAACGCCAGCAGCTTTCAGAACGGAGGTGATCTGATCAGCGTAACCGTTGTTGAACAGGAAGCGGTCGGTCACGATCAGAGCACGTTTGTGACCATCGGTAATCACTTCATCCAGTGCGATTGGCAGTGAGCCACGACGGAAGTAGATAGATTTCGGAAGTTTGTGCCACAACATGTTTTCAGCTCGCTTAGCAACGGTTTTCTTGTTGATCAGGTGCTTAGGACCAACGTTTTCAGAGATGGAGTTACCACCCCAGGAACCACAACCCAGAGTCAGGGAAGGCGCGAGTTTAAAGTTGTACAGGTCACCGATACCACCCTGAGAAGCAGGGGTGTTAATCAGGATACGCGCGGTTTTCATCATCTGACCGAAGTGAGCAACGCGTTCTGGCTGGTTGTCCTGGTCAGTGTACAGGCACGAGGTGTGACCGATACCGCCCATTGCAACCAATTTTTCTGCTTTCTCAACAGCGTCTTCGAAGTCTTTAGCACGGTACATTGCCAGCGTTGGTGACAGTTTCTCGTGTGCAAACGGTTCGCTTTCATCAACAACTTTAACTTCACCAATCAGAATCTTGGTGGTAGTCGGTACTGAGAAACCTGCCAGCTCAGCAATTTTGTACGCCGGTTGACCAACGATAGCAGCATTCAGCGCGCCATTTTTCAGGATAACATCCTGAACAGCTTTCAGCTCTTTGCCCTGCAGCATGTAGCCGCCGTGGCTGGCGAAACGTTCGCGAACAGCGTCATAGACAGAATCAACAACCACAACGGACTGCTCGGAAGCACAGATTACGCCGTTATCGAAGGTTTTGGACATCAGTACAGATGCAACAGCACGTTTGATATCAGCCGTTTCATCGATAACAACAGGAGTGTTACCTGCGCCTACGCCGATTGCCGGTTTACCAGAGCTGTATGCTGCTTTAACCATGCCTGGACCACCGGTCGCAAGGATCAGGTTGATGTCCGGGTGATGCATCAGGGCGTTAGACAGTTCAACGGAAGGTTGATCGATCCAGCCGATCAGATCTTTCGGTGCACCAGCAGCGATAGCAGCCTGCAGAACAATATCAGCTGCTTTGTTGGTTGCATCTTTAGCACGTGGGTGCGGAGAAAAGATGATGGCGTTACGGGTCTTCAGGCTGATCAGCGATTTGAAGATAGCGGTAGAAGTCGGGTTAGTAGTTGGTACGATACCGCAGATAATGCCGATAGGTTCAGCAATAGTGATAGTACCGAAGGTGTGGTCTTCAGCTAAGACACCACAGGTTTTTTCATCTTTATAAGCGTTATAGATGTATTCGGAAGCAAAGTGGTTTTTAATCACTTTATCTTCGACGATACCCATGCCGGATTCGGCAACGGCCATCTTCGCGAGAGGGATTCGAGCATCTGCGGCAGCCAGAGCGGCGGCGCGGAAGATTTTGTCGACTTGTTCTTGAGTGAAACTGGCATATTCACGCTGGGCTTTTTTTACGCGCTCTACAAGTGCGTTAAGTTCAGCGACATTAGTAACAGCCATAATGCTCTCCTGATAATGTTAAACTTTTTTAGTAAATCATCTGCTCGATACGAGAGTATAGACAGATCGACGAAAATTTGTGTAACGTTTTGAAAATCAAACGGTTAATTAACGTCCATTTACATTGATTTACTAAAAGAGCTTATACGCTAGCGTCATTTAACTCTAACGCGTTACCTCCAGGTGGCGTAAGCAAGGTTACTCACTTCTGAGTAGTAATTGCGTGATCTGGATCAAAATTACGCAAAGCTGACACCTTTCAGCAGGCCCTTTTAGCGTTTATCGGTAAGTGTTAATAAATTGATGTGATGGATGGGTGTAACATTATCATATTTAATACATATTAATAACACTGAGTAATGGTAGCGTGTTTACACACATATACACAGATAGAAGGTGAACTATGCTGCTAAAAGGCGTATCTTCAGCGCGGTTTTAATCAATTTTTATGACTCATTTTTATCCGGCTAACGCTTCGGAGCTAACCGTGATCCAAACGCTATTTGATTTTCCTGTTTATTTTAAATTTTTCATTGGGTTATTTGCGTTGGTCAACCCCGTAGGGATCATCCCTGTTTTCATCAGCATGACCAGCTACCAAACCGCTGCGGCGCGTAATAAAACAAACCTCACGGCGAACCTGTCAGTTGCTATCATCCTGTGGACCTCTTTGTTCCTTGGTGACGGTATTCTACAACTCTTCGGTATTTCGATTGATTCGTTCAGGATTGCCGGTGGGATTCTGGTTGTCACCATTGCGATGTCGATGATCAGCGGAAAACTCGGGGAAGATAAGCAAAACAAACAGGAAAAATCAGAGACCGCCATACGTGAAAGTATCGGTGTTGTCCCGCTGGCATTGCCGTTGATGGCGGGGCCGGGGGCGATAAGTTCAACCATCGTCTGGGGAACTCGTTATCACAGTGCAATAAACCTGTTCGGTTTCTTTGTAGCAATTGCGTTGTTTGCCTTGTGTTGTTGGGGACTTTTCCGCATGGCACCCTGGCTGGTTCGCCTGCTGGGGCAAACAGGTATCAACGTCATTACGCGAATTATGGGGTTATTGCTTATGGCATTGGGTATCGAATTCATTGTCACCGGGATCAAATCCATCTTCCCTGGCTTGCTTGCCTGACGAGTTTGTTTACCGCAAACGGAGCTGATTCCAGCTCCGTTTCTTTTCATTATTAGTAAAACCTCTCACTAAAGTTGAAAACCAGCACTGGAATGATTGAAGCGGCTGGTTGCGTATATTTACATTATGTATTGATTTTAAAGATAATTATTTTAAAGGCATTACGGTTGAGCTGCGGAGTCATTGTTATTTTATTAACATCATACTCTGGGGCTTGCTGTAGGATTATCGAAATGTTATTAGTTATTTCAGCATCTATTTTAGATGAATGTGCTAATTAATAACCAATTGTTAATTTTATGTACATTTTGACGTCAAGCAGAGACCGGACAGGGTTGTTTACTGCGAATTTGACGTATCTAGTTGATTTTGTTGTTTTTATTACAAGCTCTCTCTTTTGTTGAGACTCTGTTTAGTACGATTTATTTTCGATAAAAGAGAATTGGTTAACAAATCTGTAAAATGTATTGGCGGTTAAGAAACGCATTTGGTACTTTCCGGCCAGGTATTTTGCAGAAGATTTCACGTTGATGAGAATAATTTTCAATTAGTTTCTCACAGCAAAAGTAGTAGCGTGCTTCCGGCAGGGGAGGTACGTAGATAATCGACGCAAGGCGGTCGTACGAATCGCCAGAATAAATAAAGTCGGTGATAGCGAGCAGTAAACAATAAACCACCTGACGGCAGAAAATCTCCGGTGCTGTACAGGAATCCTAACAGGATTAACAGTCTGGTTATAAAACCAGCCATAATAATGAGGGAGTACAAACACAATGTCTAACATCACAAAAAAAAGTTTAGTAGCTGCGGGGATCCTAACTGCGCTAATAGCCGGGAATGTTGCTACGGCGGCAGTTGTGCCAGCTGGTGTTCAGCTTGCTGAAAAACAGACGCTGGTGCGTAATAATGGCTCGGAAGTTCAGTCACTCGATCCACATAAAATCGAAGGTGTACCGGAATCCAACATTAACCGTGACTTATTCGAAGGTTTATTAATCAGTGACGTTGATGGCAAACCATCACCAGGCGTGGCTGAGAAATGGGAAAATAAAGATTTTAAAGTCTGGACATTCCATCTGCGTAAAGACGCAAAATGGTCTGACGGAACACCTGTTACTGCACAAGATTTCGTCTATAGCTGGCAGCGTCTGGCCAATCCGAATACCGCATCACCGTATGCCAGTTATTTGCAGTACGGTCATATTGTCAATATTGATGATATTATCGCCGGTAAAAAGCCGGTAACAGACCTCGGTGTAAAAGCGGTTGATGACCATACCTTTGAAGTGACCCTTAGTGAACCAGTTCCTTATTTTTATAAACTGCTTGTTCACTCTTCCGTTTCACCAGTCCCTAAAGCCGTTGTTGAAAAATTTGGTGATAAATGGACCCAGCCAGCTAACATCGTTTCTAACGGGTCATACAAACTGAAAGATTGGGTAGTTAACGAACGCATTGTGCTTGAGCGTAATACCAACTACTGGGACAACGATAAAACGGTTATTAACCAGGTAACCTACCTGCCTATTTCCTCTGAAGTCACTGACGTTAACCGCTATCGCAGTGGTGAAATCGACATGACCTATAACAACATGCCGATTGAGTTATTCCAGAAGCTGAAAAAAGAGATCCCGAACGAAGTTCACGTTGATCCGTATCTGTGTACCTACTATTACGAAATTAACAACCAGAAAGCACCGTTCAACGATGTTCGTGTTCGTACCGCACTGAAGCTGGCGCTGGATCGTGACATTATCGTCAACAAAGTAAAAAACCAGGGCGATCTACCGGCTTATAGCTTTACACCGCCATATACCGATGGCGCGAAACTGGTTGAACCAGAGTGGTTCAAATGGTCACAGGAAAAACGTAACGAAGAAGCTAAAAAACTGCTGGCTGAAGCAGGCTTCACTGCTGAAAAACCACTGACCTTCGATCTGCTGTATAACACCTCTGATCTGCATAAGAAACTGGCTATCGCTGCGGCATCTATCTGGAAGAAAAATCTGGGCGCAAACGTGAAGCTGGAAAACCAGGAGTGGAAGACCTTCCTCGATACGCGTCATCAGGGCAACTATGATGTTTCGCGTGCAGGCTGGTGTGCGGATTACAACGAGCCGACCTCTTTCCTGAATATGGTGCTGTCTGACAGCTCCAACAACACCGTCCACTATAAGAGCCCTGCATTTGACAAGCTGATTGCAGATACTCTGAAAGCTACGGATGAAGCGCAGCGTAGTGAGCTGTATTCGAAAGCAGAACAGCAGCTTGATGCCGACTCTGCGATTGTACCGGTTTATTACTATGTTAACGCCCGCCTGGTGAAACCATGGGTAGGCGGATACTCCGGTAAAGACCCGATGGATAATATCCACGTTAAAGACTTGTATATTATCAAGCATTAATGGCAAGACGTGGGGCAATCTTTTTTTGCCCCACAGTGTCTTTTTTCATTGAACTATAAACACCTCTTTGCCATGACGTTTGGGTGAAAGAGGTGTAAAGGCACACGCCAGAAGGTACGGGCAATGTTGAAATTTATATTACGCCGCTGTCTGGAAGCGATTCCGACGCTGTTTATTCTTATTACGATTTCATTCTTTATGATGCGCCTTGCACCGGGAAGTCCTTTCACCGGGGAGCGCGCGCTGCCGCCAGAAGTTCTGGCGAATATTGAAGCTAAATACCATCTTAATGACCCGATCTCGACACAGTACTTCAGCTACCTGAAGCAACTGGCGCATGGTGATTTTGGACCCTCATTTAAATATAAAGACTACACGGTTAATGACCTGGTCGCTTCAAGCTTTCCGGTTTCTGCGAAGTTGGGTGCTGCCGCCTTTATTCTCGCGGTTGTTATCGGGGTGAGTGCCGGTGTGATTGCCGCATTGAAGCAAAATACCCGCTGGGATTACACGGTAATGGGGGTAGCGATGACCGGGGTGGTGATCCCCAGTTTCGTTGTTGCTCCCTTATTAGTCATGATATTTGCGATAACGCTGAAATGGTTACCCGGCGGAGGCTGGAACGGTGGGGCGCTGAAATTCATGATCCTGCCGATGGTGGCGTTATCACTCGCTTATATCGCCAGTATCGCCCGTATTACTCGCGGCTCGATGATTGAAGTGTTGCACTCTAACTTTATTCGTACTGCGCGAGCCAAAGGGCTGCCGATGCGACGCATTATTTTCCGCCACGCATTAAAACCCGCGCTGTTGCCCGTACTGTCCTATATGGGCCCGGCATTCGTCGGTATTATTACCGGTTCAATGGTTATTGAAACTATTTATGGCTTACCAGGTATTGGACAGTTGTTCGTGAATGGCGCGCTGAACCGCGATTACTCGCTGGTATTGAGTCTGACCATCCTGGTGGGGGCGCTGACCATCGTGTTTAATGCGATTGTCGATGTGCTGTATGCCGTTATCGACCCGAAAATTCGTTACTGATACTGGAGCTCGCTATGATGTTAAGTAAGAAAAACAGCGAGACACTGGAGAATTTCAGTGAAAAGCTGGAGGTCGAAGGTCGCAGCCTTTGGCAGGATGCTCGTCGACGCTTTATGCATAACCGCGCGGCGGTGGCAAGCCTGATAGTGCTGGTCATCATTGCGCTCTTTGTAACGCTGGCGCCTATGTTGTCGCAGTTTACCTACTTCGATACCGACTGGGGAATGATGTCCAGCGCGCCGGATACAGAGTCCGGACACTATTTCGGTACTGACTCATCAGGACGCGATCTGCTGGTGCGTGTGGCGATTGGCGGGCGTATCTCGCTGATGGTTGGGATTGCTGCGGCGCTGGTGGCGGTGATTGTGGGCACGTTGTACGGGTCGCTGTCGGGTTATCTGGGCGGCAAAATTGACTCTGTAATGATGCGTCTGCTGGAAATTCTCAACTCCTTCCCGTTTATGTTCTTCGTGATTTTGTTGGTCACCTTCTTTGGACAGAATATCCTGCTAATTTTTGTGGCGATTGGGATGGTATCCTGGTTGGATATGGCACGTATCGTGCGTGGCCAAACCCTGAGTCTGAAGCGCAAGGAGTTTATCGAAGCGGCGCAGGTGGGTGGGGTGTCGACCGTGCGTATCGTTATCCGTCACATTGTGCCGAACGTGTTGGGTGTGGTGGTGGTTTACGCTTCGCTACTGGTACCAAGCATGATCCTGTTTGAATCCTTCCTGAGCTTTCTCGGCTTAGGTACTCAGGAACCGTTAAGCAGTTGGGGCGCACTACTAAGCGATGGCGCTAACTCGATGGAAGTCTCTCCGTGGCTGCTGTTGTTCCCGGCAGGTTTCCTGGTGGTCACTTTGTTCTGTTTCAACTTTATTGGCGATGGCTTGCGTGATGCCCTCGATCCGAAAGACCGTTAAGGAGTGCTGCCATGAGCGTAATTGAAACCTCAACCGTGCCGCTCGCGCAACAACAGGCTAACGCACTGCTGGACGTTAAAGACCTTCGCGTGACGTTTGAAACCCCTGATGGTGACGTAACTGCGGTAAACGATTTGAACTTCACGCTGCGTGCCGGTGAAACGCTGGGCATTGTGGGAGAGTCTGGTTCAGGGAAATCACAAACGGCGTTTGCCCTGATGGGATTGCTGGCGGCGAATGGCCGCATTGGTGGCTCTGCAACATTTAACGGGCGTGAAATTCTGAATTTACCCGAGCGCGAGCTGAACAAACTGCGTGCCGAGCAAATTTCGATGATCTTTCAGGACCCGATGACCTCTCTGAATCCGTATATGCGGGTCGGGGAGCAGTTAATGGAAGTTCTGATGCTACACAAAGGCATGAGTAAAGCGGAAGCCTTTGAAGAATCCGTCAGAATGCTGGACGCGGTAAAAATGCCGGAAGCACGCAAGCGCATGAAAATGTATCCGCATGAATTCTCCGGCGGGATGCGCCAGCGTGTGATGATTGCCATGGCGCTGCTCTGTAGGCCAAAGCTACTGATAGCTGATGAGCCGACTACTGCGCTGGATGTGACGGTTCAGGCACAAATAATGACGCTACTGAATGAGCTTAAAAGTGAATTCAATACCGCGATCATTATGATCACCCACGACCTGGGCGTGGTCGCGGGTATCTGCGACAAGGTTCTGGTGATGTATGCCGGGCGTACCATGGAATATGGCAGCGCGCGCGATGTCTTTTATAAGCCCGTTCATCCGTATTCTATCGGCTTGCTCAATGCGGTGCCGCGCCTGGATGCTGAAGGCGAAGAGATGCTGACTATCCCGGGCAATCCACCAAACTTGTTGCGTTTGCCAAAAGGGTGTCCGTTCCAGCCACGTTGTCCGCATGCTATGGAAATTTGTAGCAGTGCTCCGCCACTGGAAGAGTTTAGTCCGGGCCGTCTGCGCGCCTGCTTTAAACCGGTGGAGGAACTGGTATGACAGCGGTTACTGAACAACGTAAAGTGCTCCTCGAAATAGCCGACCTCAAAGTCCATTTCGATATCAAAGACGGTAAACAGTGGTTTTGGCAGCCATCGAAAACCCTGAAGGCAGTTGATGGCGTAACCCTGCGACTGTATGAAGGTGAAACGTTAGGCGTAGTGGGTGAGTCCGGTTGTGGTAAATCGACGTTTGCGCGGGCGATTATCGGCCTGGTGAAAGCCACCGATGGCAAGGTTGCCTGGCTGGGTAAAGATCTGCTGGGTATGAAGCCTGATGAGTGGCGGGAAGTACGCAGCGACATTCAGATGATTTTCCAGGATCCGCTGGCATCATTAAATCCGCGTATGACCATTGGCGAAATTATTGCCGAACCGCTACGAACTTATCATCCTGGTTTGCCTGGTCAGGAAGTTCGCGATCGCGTGAAGGCTATGATGATGAAGGTCGGTTTGCTGCCAAACCTGATTAACCGTTACCCGCATGAGTTTTCGGGCGGACAATGCCAGCGTATCGGTATTGCTCGCGCACTTATCCTTGAGCCGAAGCTGATTATTTGCGATGAACCGGTTTCCGCGTTGGACGTGTCAATTCAGGCGCAGGTGGTAAACCTGCTGCAACAGCTACAGCGTGAAATGGGATTGTCGTTAATCTTTATTGCCCACGATTTGGCAGTGGTTAAACACATTTCCGATCGCGTGCTGGTGATGTATCTGGGGCATGCGGTGGAATTAGGCACTTATGATGAGGTGTACCATAATCCGCTGCATCCTTACACCAAAGCCCTGATGTCGGCGGTGCCAATTCCCGACCCTGATCTGGAAAGGAACAAGACTATCCAGTTGCTGGAAGGCGAACTGCCGTCACCGATTAATCCTCCGTCAGGTTGCGTGTTCCGCACGCGCTGCCCGATTGCCGGACCTGAATGTGCGAAAACGCGGCCGGTTCTTGAGGGGAGTTTCCGCCATGCGGTTTCCTGCCTGAAAGTAGACCCGCTATAATCGAGAGGGCTGACAAAAGTCAGCCCTTCTTTCAGGTGAGGTGAATGTGTCTGGCTTAGTGTCTTCTGTCCGGCGTGCGCTCTATCGTAAATTATTCGATTTAAACACGCGTTCAGGCCGTCGTTTTGAAGGCATGTGTGCGCTGTTTGCGTTGCTCAGCGTCATTGTTATCTTCGTTGAGTCAGGCGTTGGGACGCAATACCATTTAACTTTTGATGAATGGCGTTCTTTCGTTTGGCTGGAGATATTTATTACCCTGGTTTTCACCATCGAATACCTGCTTCGATTGTGCTGCTGGGCTAATCCGGCTAAATACGTGTTTAGCTTTTGGGGAATTATTGATCTGGCCACCATATTACCGCTGTATGTGATGTGGCTATGGCCTGAAATCAGTCTTAATTATGTTTTTGCCTGGCGAGCGATGCGTGCCATTCGTGTGCTGCGTATCCTCAAACTCCTGCGCTTTATGCCATCATTGCGCGTATTCTGGAGTGCCATCAAAAGTGCGCGTCATCAGCTGATCCTGTTCTATTCATTTATTGCCATTCTGATGATTATTTTCGGCGCGTTGATGTACCTTATTGAAGGGCCAAAATATGGCTTTACTACGCTGAATGCGTCGGTCTACTGGGCAATAGTGACGGTAACGACGGTGGGGTATGGCGACATCACTCCACATACGCCATTAGGTCGCATGGTAGCGTCGGTGCTTATTTTGATTGGTTATTCGGTGATTGCGATACCGACGGGGTTGATTACGACGCATATGAGCAGTGCGTTTCAACATCGCCAGAATCAACGTAAATGCTCTCAGTGCCAGCAGAGCCAGCACGAACACAGCGCACAATTTTGTAATCGCTGTGGAAGTAAACTGCCTGATTAAATAAAAAAAGCTGCGAGAGCAGCTTTTTTGTTTGATTATTCGCGCCAGAGAATGTGGCAGAGTTTGTGATCTTTTTCGCGGCATAACAGAACGCGCGCGAAAATATCGTTAATCTCACCATCTTCGGTATCGGCCAGACCGATCACTACTTCGGCAAAAAAGTCAGGATTCAGGTCAAAATCGACGTGCTCCTGCCAGTCTTCCGCCGGGTCAAATAATTCTGCGCCGCCACGCTCTTCAAATTGCAAATTGAACAGAATGATGTCAGCAGGATCGAGGTTGTCTGCTGCCAGTTCGAGAAAAATATCATAAGCCTGCTCAAGCGTTTCATCTTCAGTCAGGCGATTGTTCAAATCCATATCCATAATGACTACCTGTTTACCGTCTCTTGGGCACGTTTTACAGCAACGGGCTAAAGAAGTAAAACAGTCGCTCGGTGATCCGCTGCCAGAGTGGTCGTTTTACCCATAAACGCGCATCAAGCAGGCGGGAACGGGAGATGTAATCGTCCTGTACCGCTGCAAGATCGGCACCAAACCCGGCATCGTCAATCACTAACGTGATTTCAAAGTTCAGCCACAGACTACGCATATCCAGGTTCACAGTACCGACCAGACTCAACTCGCCATCGACCAGCACGCTCTTGGTGTGTAACAGGCCGCCTTCAAACTGGTAAATTTTGACGCCAGCAGCCAGCAGCTCGGTGAAAAATGCCCGGCTTGCCCAACCAACCAACATTGAGTCATTTTTGCGGGGAAGAATAATACTGACATCGACTCCACGCTGTGCCGCCGTACAGATGGCGTGCAACAGATCGTCGCTGGGGACGAAGTAGGGCGTGGTCATAATTAAATATTCGCGTGCGGAATACGCAGCGGTCAATAAAGCCTGATGAATTAAATCTTCAGGAAAACCTGGACCTGACGCAATGGTGTGAATTGTGTGCCCGCTGGCCTGCTCAAAAGGCATAATATTGACGTCAGGTGGCGGTGGTAAAATGCGCTTACCGGTCTCAATTTCCCAGTCACAGGAGTAGACGATCCCCATGGCTGTCGCTACCGGGCCTTCCATCCTCGCCATCAGATCAACCCATTGGCCGACACCTGAATCCTGTTTAAAGAAACGTGGATCCACCATGTTCATGCTGCCGGTATAAGCGATGTAATTATCGATCATGACCATTTTACGGTGCTGGCGCAGGTCCATGCGGCGCAAAAAGACACGCATTAGGTTAACTTTCAGCGCCTCGACAACTTCGATGCCGGCGTTACGCATCATGGCGGCCCACGGACTACGGAAGAAGGCCACGCTGCCTGCGGAATCCAGCATCAAACGACAGTGGATCCCCCGACGTGCTGCCGCCATTAATGATTCAGCGACCTGATCGGCCATACCGCCAGGTTGCCAGATGTAAAACACCATCTCAATATTATGCCGTGCCAGTTGTATGTCGCGGATAAGCGCCTGCATAACGTCGTCAGAACTGGTGAGAAGCTGAAGCTGATTCCCCTTAACACCTGCAATTCCCTGACGTCGTTCGCACAGCTTAAATAAAGATGCGGCGACGCTGCTGTTCTCCTGAGCAAAAATATGCTTACAAGCTTTGAGATCGTTCAGCCACTTGGCCGTTGAAGGCCACATCGCCCTGGCCCGTTCGGCGCGGCGCTTACCGAGGTGGAGTTCACCAAAGGACAAATAAGCAATGATCCCTACTAATGGCAGAATATAGATGATCAAAAGCCAGGCCATTGCTGAGGGTACTGCGCGTCGCTTCATCAGAATGCGTAATGTTACGCCAGCAATGAGTACCCAGTATCCCAGAATGACCAGCCAACTCACCACCGTGTAGAAGGTTGTCATAAATTTAAAAATCCTTTTGAAAGCGTATTGTTAAGAGTTTACGCATCAAGATTCATCTGGCAAATAAAAACACGGGAAAACCACTGGTCTGCGTTCGGTCTGGCGGTATAATGCCCACTCTGTGACTGGAAGAGTAGTTAACATGAAGCGTAGTAGAACGGAAGTGGGGCGCTGGCGGATGCAGCGTCAGGCCAGCCGCCGTAAAGCGCGTTGGCTTGAAGGACAATCGCGTCGTAATATGCGTATCCATACCATCAGAAAGTGTATTCTCAACCATCAACGTAACTCGTTACTGTTTGCGATCCACGGAATCTGATCGAAAAAGGGCACCCCAGTGGTGCCCAATGTATTTCTATCGCTTTCTTTCTAAATCAAAATACTTTTTTGTACGGCTTCACTGAGACCTGCGCATAGACACCTGCTGCTACGTACGGGTCCGCTTCAGCCCACGCTTGTGCTGCTTCTAAAGATTCAAATTCGGCAATCACTGTTGAACCCGTAAATCCCGCAGCTCCCGGATCGTTGCTGTCAACTGCCGGCATTGGGCCTGCGGTCAGAAGACGACCTTCGTCATGGAGAAGCTGTAGACGAGCCAGATGAGCTGGACGCACGGAAAGACGTTTTTCGAGAGAGTCGGCGATATCTTGAGCATAAATAACGTACAGCACGGGAAGAGCTCCTTAATCGGTAAAAGTCGTTAATTACGTTATTGGAAAGGTCTGGTAACTGCAACGTAAAGATAACCGATTTGTTAAGACCACATTATAATGATGGTTTATTTACATGAAATTGCGTTTTAAATGTCGCTTACTTCACTGGCCTTATTGAATATGATTGCTATTTGCATTTAAAATCAGGGCCTGGTTTTTTAACTGAAACGATTATGACTTCAATGACCCTTGATTTACCTCGTCGCTTTCCCTGGCCGACGTTACTTTCCGTCGGCATTCACGGTGCTGTAGTGGCAGGTCTGCTGTATACCTCGGTACATCAGGTTATTGAACTGCCTGCGCCTGCGCAGCCAATCTCCATCACAATGGTTGCGCCCGCCGATCTCGAACCACCTCAGGTAGTTCAGCCGCCGCCGGAACCTGTCGTGGAGCCTGAACCGGAACCTGAGCCAATCCCGGAGCCACCGAAAGAGGCGCCGGTAGTGATTGAGAAACCGAAGCCTAAACCAAAACCGAAACCAAAACCGGTGAAAAAGGTACAAGAACAGCCGAAGCGTGACGTT
The DNA here is from genome assembly GCF_030333105.1 of Citrobacter sp. Cm038. NCBI lineage: Bacteria > Pseudomonadati > Pseudomonadota > Gammaproteobacteria > Enterobacterales > Enterobacteriaceae > Citrobacter > Citrobacter sp. Cm038. Next base: position 871,908 of record NZ_JAOWGO010000016.1, read on the forward strand.
AAACCGGCTGAACCACGTACGGCTTCGCTGTTTGAAAATACCGCGCCTGCTCGTCCGACTACCAGTACCGCGTCGGCAACCAGTAAACCTGCAGTGAGCGTACCCGCTGGTCCGCGTGCGTTGAGCCGTAATCAACCGCAGTATCCGCCGCGTGCGCAGGCCCTGCGTATTGAAGGCCGCGTAAAAGTTAAATTTGACGTCACATCAGATGGTCGGGTGGAGAATGTGGAAGTACTTTCCGCACAGCCTGCCAATATGTTTGAGCGTGAAGTGAAGAATGCGATGCGCAGATGGCGCTATGAGGCAGGAAAACCTGGATCTGGCCTGGTGGTGAACATTGTCTTCCGAATGAATGGCACCACGCAAATAGAGTAAGAAAAACAAACAAAAAAGCCTCCATTGGAGGCTTTTTTGTATTACGCCTGAACCGGTATCGGACGAGGCTTGCCGTCTTTATCAACCGCGACGTAGATAAACAGGGCTTCAGTAGCCTTATAGCGCTGACCGATAGGCTCTGACGCCACTTTCTTTACCCAGACTTCAATATTAATGCTGATCGAAGTAGTGCCGCGTTTCACGCAACGTGCATAGCAGCAGACTACATCACCCACGGCAACCGGGCGCAAAAAACTCATTCCTTCAACTCGCACCGTCACCACACGGCCATGTGCGATCTCTTTGGCCTGAATAGCGCCACCAATATCCATCTGTGACATCAGCCAGCCGCCAAAAATATCGCCGTTAGCATTTGTATCAGCAGGCATGGCCAGAGTGCGTAAAACCAGTTCACCCTGAGGGGTGTTATTCGTTGTTGTCATTGTAGAACCGACTGTAGAGAAAGATTACAGGCGCGATGCTACTATGATTTGCGGGCTGAGAACAGAGCTGATGCGGTGTGCAGAGCAGTGGAAAAGAGGGGATATGGCAATGAGGAATGCTTCCGGATGAAAATTCGCCAGATCCGCAGATCTGGCGAAAGATATTACGATTTGTCTTCCTGCGGCAGGTGGCGGTAAATATAAACTCCGCTCAGCAGCGTGAAGAACAGCGTTAGCGCGGTCAAACCAAATACTTTGAAATTGACCCAAATGTTTTGTGGTAGCCAAAATGCGATGTAGATATTTGCAAGGCCGCACAGGATGAAAAAGACGGCCCAGGCTAAGTTAAGCTTTGACCATACCGGCTGTGGCAGCGTCAACTCTTTGCCTAACATGCGCTGAATCAGCGGTTTTTTCATCACCCACTGGCTAAATAACAGCGCGCCAGCAAACAGACCATAAATCACAGTTACCTTCCATTTAATGAATTCATCGTTGTGGAAGAAAATGGTCAGGCCGCCAAATACGGCAACCAGAACAAAAGTGATTAACGCCATCTTCTCGACCTTGCGATAGCGGACCCAACTGTAAATCAAAACCACTGCGGTAGCGACAATGAGCGCTGTAGTCGCCGCATAGATGTCGTAGAGCTTATAAAAAGCGAAAAAGACAACCAGCGGTAAAAAATCAAGAAACTGCTTCATTCTTCAATTCCGTAATCAAAAAAGCACCGGCCAGGAAGGCCGGATGCGTTCAGGGTTTACTGGCGAATCAGCATATACAGGCGGAACAAATAGATCAGCAGCACGGCAGAAATCATATTGCTCAGCGTATTCGCCAGCACCGCGCCAACGTTCGGCGTTAGTACTGCAAAACTTGGCGCAAACAGCAACAGCAGCGTTTTTGCCAACAGCCAACCGATTACTGCAGGCGCTACCAGTCGCATATTAGACCATGCCAGACGCATACTGTTGCGCATGGCCGCAAAGACACCCATTTTATCCTGAACCATCATCACTGGCGCGAGGGCAAGCAGAATAGCCAGCAGAATGCCGGGGACGACAACCAGCATAATACCGACTTGCACCAGCAAGGTAGTCAGAAAAATCAGAATAAACAGCTTGGGCAATACCGGTGCACTGGCACCAATGGCGCGTAATGCGCTAACCCGATGGCCTGCTGAAATCAACTGAATCATCAGAATGACGCCGCCCGCGAGGATGGCATTACCAATAAGTCCAGAAAATGTCGATGCTGCAGACGCGCGTAACAGGATTTGCTGTTGTTCTGGCGTCATGTTTTGCACCAGATCAAACAGACCCACGCTGCTGGTTAACTGATCTCCTTCGCTTAGTTGCGCAATCTGTGCGTCGCTGGGAGAAAAGGCATGCCCTAACACCACTGTGATAAACGCGCACAATAACGATACCAGCAAGATGGTAATAAATTGATTACGGAAAAAGTTTCCCGTGTCACGGTAAACGGATTTCGCCGTGATAGACATGCACTCTCCTTGAGTTTTGCAGGTGTTCATTTGCGGGCAATTGTACCCTGGATAACTCTACAGTGGCAGCATCGCAAGATGTATTGAAAAGCATATCTTTGTAAAGCTCCGGTAATTTTTGGCTATGACTTCAGCACCCTGCAACAACGTTGTGTGTTCTCTGTACAGTACACGGGCGAAAATACTTGCGTGGCGAAAATATATCAAAATTGATCTGAATTAATTTAACCTGGATTTTGAATGCAAGTTCTAACTTAATCTGGATCAATAAATGTTAAATTACTGGCCTCAATGTGATCTGTGTTAGATCATTTATTACTCCATTGTGGGTATATTCACTCCGCTTTTATAACCATAACGATGGAGCGGACATGAAAAAATTAACAGTTGCAGCATTGGCTTTAACAACTCTTCTCTCTGGAAACGCATTTGCGCATGAAGCCGGGGAGTTCTTTATTCGTGCAGGTTCTGCAACAGTAAGACCAACGGAAGGCGCGGGTGGTACGCTGGGAAGCTTAGGCGGCTTTGATGTCAGCAATAACACTCAGTTGGGACTGACATTCACCTATATGGCAACTGACAATATTGGTGTTGAATTGCTGGCAGCGACGCCGTTCCGTCATAAAATCGGAACGGCAACAACGGGGGATATTGCAACCGTTCATCACTTACCGCCGACGTTAATGGCGCAGTGGTACTTTGGTGACTCCAGCAGCAAACTGCGTCCTTATGTTGGTGTCGGTGTTAACTACACCACTTTCTTTGACGAAGGGTTTAATAATAACGGCAAAGAAAACAATGAATTATCGGACCTGAGCCTGAAAGACTCCTGGGGCGCAGCGGGGCAGGTGGGTATGGATTATCTGATCGATCGTGACTGGTTGATTAACATGTCTGTGTGGTACATGGATATCGATACCACCGCGAGCTATAAACTGGCTGGTGCTCAGCAGCATGACAGTGTGCGCCTCGATCCGTGGGTGTTTATGTTCTCTGCGGGTTATCGTTTTTAAGCTCTTCTGCAAAACTCCTCTGTAAAACTGGTCGTTTACCGGCCAGTTTTACCCACTCTTTCCCACGTGTATCGTTGTAATGTTCACGTATTGCTTTACTGCGATGACCTAACAAAATTTGTATGTCGCTCCCTTGCTCACTGGATATCCTTTCAGCCAAAGAACGTTGCTCATGGAAAGAACAAGGGCTCTGGTGGTGGAGTAAATACGGGCTTAGTATCCTGTCCCGGCACTGAGCGATCACATCCTCAAGAGAAATGTTGAACTTGTTACAGTGTCACTTTAAAGGTGTCGTGATTTTTGCACCTGTTTGCTTTGTTCAACGAAGAGGTGATTATCTCGGACATCTGAACATTTCATATTACAAAGATCGGCCAAGCGCAGCCCTGTGATGATGGCCAGCAACATCCTTTGTCTGCAGGAAGTCATTATCTTTAGCGGTAAGCGGGGCGTTTTTCTGTTTAAGCGTTTCTCCGGTTTCGTAGATGTGGGTTCTTAAAGGAGATTATTGTCCGCATGAAAGGATTTGCACCTCCACTGCCGACACCTCCATGACGGTGCGCTACCTCACCAGGGCCGATAAGTGCCAGGAGCGTCCGTCACTATCCTCACGCGAGTTTAGTGATAGGATGCGTCAGACTAATAATTTATCCCTTGATGCCGATACCTTTATTTCTTAATCAATATATGAAGGAACATATATGTATTGTATTCGACCTTTAGTGCGTCCACTTTGTTTTCTGGCGCTGTTGCCGTTTTCTCTCGTTCAGGCTACTGATAAACCTGCATTGATAGGTGGTGGTGTTAACCCCTTGTCTGTAACCAGAATTCACGATCGTGTGAATTATATGGTGTCGCTAAACTTCAATAACGGAAAAACGGCTCAGCAATGGCGTTCCGTTGATTGTAAACAGGGTAAGGCACAGCTTCTCTACAAGGATTTATTGAATGAGGAGGGATTTACCAAAGCTCGCTATTACGGCAACAGTTACCTCCGTTATGCTCCTGCTCAAGATGATAAGCAAATGACGGAAGAGGATATACGCGCGGTTTGCCAGCTACCGATAAAAGATGCAATCTGGGAAAGATTATCTCCCACGGATACAGTCGGCATTACCGAACTTGTCGATGTTAATAACATCCAGCGCATTGGTGATATTTTGTCGGTACGTATGGGGTATGACTTTGCTGATATCATCTGGGAACCGCCTTATGATGCACCGTTGGAATTAAAGATTGAGCATTACTTATATAATTGTAAAACGCATCAAGGAGATGCTGTAGCGTTAATGAACTTCGACAGTGAGGGGCGCGTTACGGACTCACTTATCACTGCTGATATTGTCCGTCGTAAGAGTGACTTCAAAATTAACACGCAAAAGGCACAACGCTTTGAGCAACTCTGCCAGTTACCCGCGGGGAAATCATTCAAAGCCGAAGGGCATTTTATACCCGCCGCTAACAAGCAAGCCTCAACATTGATGGGGCCATCAATGCCCGAACTGAGTAATAATAATCCGCAGTGGCTGAATAAATTCCCTCTGTCTGCTGCTATTGAGCACCAGACTCAGTCATTGATCAAACCATGGGCGATTCCTCGCTTTAAACAGATTCGTTATACCGAAGTTAGTGCGCTTGGCAAGACCAAAGTACAACTGGATGCACAACCGGATGGATATATACGCAAGCTGGAAGATTATGGTATCTGGACGGTGCAACGTTTAACTCTGGGTAATCAGCTACAGCTGAAGTTCACCATGTCTATTAGTAGTAGCACTACATTGCTTAACACATTGCAGACGGACCTGCGTTTCCCGTTAGTGGCTGGTCAACAATATCAGGCTCAATGGGACAGTATTGACTCCAATAAGAAAGTCACTGCATCAGCGCTACGTTGCGACGTAACGGAAGAGGGAGATGCACATAGCATTGCACCTGAGTTTAGTGGGAAATATCTATTAGTGGAGTGTCATGCAACTAATGAAGGGCAACCGGGAAGTCGTGACAAACTTGCCTGGCTGCAAGATCTCAACGTCTTCGTGCCGGTTACTCAGCAATTGGGAGATAAACCTGAAAATCCAGTGAAACTGGAAAATGTTAGTGTGATACGTTAATAACCAAACGAGCTCACCGCTTTAGCCGGTGAGCCTTTTATGACCGGCTCCCCATTTGATTAAGAGACCGAGACATTTAAGCATTAAAATCTCATAATTTTGAAAGGGTTTTAACAGATTTCACAGCTAAAAATAATATGCAAACTGGAATTGTCAGGATAAAACAGAAAAATTCAAAAATAACGACTAAACTGCCACCTGTGGAGCTAGTGAAGAAGTCTCGTTGCCAGAATTCTTTTTTTGAAAACAAAAGGGCGGTTTTTTCAATAATATACTTTGAAAAAGGGAATAAAAACGAGTTAATCAACACAGCGAGGAATAACTGATATGTCAACTCACTCTCGGGGTTGTTCATCCAGGAATAGAAAAACACACCAATTACTATTACGCTCCACACACTATTTTTAAGATAGTATTTGAGTGTCATCCCTGATTCCATAAGGCTCCGCTCCTGTAGTTAACAACGTTCCATCCGCAAGCAGCATGCTAACAAGATCGAAAGGAAAATCAATAACGATAATCATTCTCAGTCGTGATGATGGTATCTCGCAGGGGCATTATTGATTGCGGACTTCTCACTTAACCCATACGACGATTTGGTTCTGATTTGTGATCTTGATGATAGCCAGGCGATATGAAGGCCTTTTACCGACCAGTTTTCTCTATTCTTTCCCACATGTCGCTGTCGTGGCCAGTCGCGAATTTCCTGCTACTTCCCAACAAAATTTATTGATAACGAAAAGCTTATTTATCCTGGCATTGATCCCGAACAATTAAAAAGTATGATGAATTACTAAAATCATCATACTTTTTTAACTTACATCTATCGTCTTCGGGGGCACCATCTTGTCCAGACTAAACCGCACACTCATAGCGCTGCTGGCATGCGCGCCTTTTTTTGCACAGGCAGCAGCCTCCGATGAAATCACCACTGCATGGCCGGTGAATGTGGGGCCGTTAAACCCACATCTTTATACACCTAACCAGATGTTTGCTCAGAGCATGGTTTATGAGCCGTTGGTGAAATATCAGGCGGATGGTTCGGTAATTCCGTGGCTGGCAAAAAGCTGGAGTCACTCGGAAGACGGTAAAACCTGGACTTTCAACTTACGTGATGATGTTAAATTCTCTAACGGTGAAGAATTTGATGCTAAGGCCGCAGTGGAAAACTTCCGCGCAGTACTGGATAACCGTAAACGGCATGCCTGGCTGGAGTTAACCAATCAAATCACGGATGTTAAAGCGTTAAGTAAAAATGAACTGCAAATCACACTGAAGGATGCGTACTATCCTTTCCTGCAAGAGTTGACCCTGCCGCGACCTTTCCGTTTTATTGCACCTTCTCAGTTTAAAAATAACGAAACCCTGAACGGAATTAAAGCGCCGGTTGGCACCGGGCCCTGGGTGCTGAAAGAATCGAAACTCAACCAGTATGATGTGCTGGTGCGCAATGAGCATTACTGGGGTGGAAAACCTCAAATTCAAAAGGTTACTGTCAAAGTGATCCCGGATCCAACCACACGGGCTGTCGCTTTTGAAACAGGTAATATCGATCTGTTATATGGAAATGAAGGGCTACTGCCTCTTGATACCTTCGCACGCTTCAGTCAGAACCCTGAATACAGAACGCAGCTTTCAGCACCTGTTGAAACCGTGATGCTGGCGCTCAACTCAGCAAAAGCACCAACTAATGAACTGGCTGTGCGTGAAGCATTAAATTATGCAGTTGATAAAAAAACGCTGATAAAAAATGCGTTGTACGGTACTCAGCAGGTAGCAGATACGCTGTTTGCGCCATCCGTCCCTTACGCCAATATCGGTTTGAAGCCGCGCGAATACGATCCACAGCACGCAAAGTCTTTGCTGGAACAAGCTGGCTGGACTCTGCCCGCCGGAAAAACAATTCGAGAAAAAGCCGGTCAACCGTTACATATCGAACTGGCCTATGTCGGCACCGATGCGCTCAGCAAATCAATGTCTGAGATTATGCAGGCAAATATGCGCCAGATTGGTGTGGATGTTGCTCTGGTCGGGGAAGAGGAGAGCAGTATATACGCCCGTCAGCGCGATGGTCGCTTTGGTATGATTTTCAATCGCACCTGGGGGGCGCCGTATGATCCACATGCTTTCATGAGTTCAATGCGTGTACCATCCCATGCTGACTACCAGGCCCAGCTTGGTCTTCCCGACAAAGCGCAAATCGACAAAGAGATTGGTGACGTGCTGATTTCCACAGATAAAACTCAGCGCCAGGAGCTGTATCGTGACATTCTGACCCGTTTGCATAATGAAGCGGTTTACTTACCAATCAGTTATATGTCGATGATGGTGGTCGCTAAACCTGGCCTGGGGGAGATCCCTTACGCACCGATTGCCTCGGAAATCCCGTTTGAACAGATAAAACCGGTGAAACACTGATGCTGCGTTATGCTATACGGCGAATTCTGCTGCTGATTCCGATGATTTTCGCCGCGTCAGTGGTTATCTTTTTAATGTTGCGTTTGGGAACCGGCGACCCGGCACTTGATTACTTACGTTTATCTAACCTGCCCCCAACGCCTGATATGGTGGCTTCCACACGAGTCATGCTTGGGTTGGATCAACCACTCATTGTGCAGTACGGTCGCTGGCTGTGGAAGGCCGTGCATCTGGATTTTGGTATCTCTTTTGCTACTCAGCGCCCGGTGCTGGATGATGTGATGCACTTTCTGCCTGCCACTTTACAGCTGGCGGGCGCTGCACTGGTACTGATCCTGCTAACTTCTGTACCGTTGGGAATTTGGGCTGCTCGTCATCGCGACCGCCTGCCAGATTTTGTTGTGCGGATAATCGCCTTTCTTGGTGTATCAATGCCCAACTTCTGGCTCGCTTTTCTGCTGGTCATGTTCTTCTCGGTTTATTTGAAGTGGCTGCCCGCGCTGGGCTACGGCGGCTGGCAGTACATCATTCTTCCTGCTGTGTCGATTGCTTTTATGTCGCTGGCGATTAATGCCCGCTTGCTGCGTGCAAGCATGCTAGAGGTTGCCGGGCAGCGTCATGTTACCTGGGCGCGTCTGCGCGGCCTGAACGAGAAGCAAATCGAACGCCGTCATATTCTGCGTAATGCCTCGTTACCGATGATCACCGCTGTGGGAATGCACATTGGCGAATTGATTGGTGGAACGATGATTATTGAGAATATCTTTGCCTGGCCAGGCGTTGGACGTTATGCCGTATCGGCAATTTTCAACCGTGATTATCCGGTGATCCAATGCTTTACGCTAATTATGGTGGTGGTATTTGTTGTTTGTAATCTGGTGGTTGATTTACTGAATGCCGCAGTAGATCCACGTATTCGCCGTCATGAAGGAGCGCATTCTTGAACTTTTACCTCTCTTCACGCTGGTCGGTACGTCTGGCACTGATCGTTATTGTTTTGCTGGCTGTGATTGCGCTTACCAGCCAGTGGTGGTTACCCTATGATCCGCAGTCAATTGATTTGCCATCGCGTCTGTTAGCCCCCGATAGCCAGCATTGGCTGGGGACTGATCATCTGGGGCGCGATATCTTCTCCCGCTTGCTGGCAGCAACCCGGGTGTCGCTCGGTTCGGTCATGGCCTGTTTAATTCTGGTACTGACATTGGGGCTGATCGTCGGAGGAAGCGCAGGATTGATTGGCGGCCGTGTCGATCAGGCCACAATGCGTGTCGCGGATATGTTTATGACTTTTCCGACTTCAATCCTCTCTTTTTTCCTCGTCGGTGTGCTGGGTACAGGACTGACCAATGTCATTATAGCTATCGCTCTGTCGCATTGGGCATGGTATGCACGAATGGTACGTAGCCTGGTTATCTCCTTACGCCAACGTGAATTTGTGCTCGCTTCCCGACTTTCCGGCGCCGGTAATGTCAGAATATTTATCGACCATCTGGCCGGAGCGGTGATCCCCTCATTGCTCGTCCTGGCAACTCTGGATATTGGTCATATGATGCTGCACGTGGCGGGAATGTCATTTCTTGGCCTCGGTGTGACCGCGCCAACTGCCGAATGGGGTGTCATGATCAACGACGCTCGCCAGTATATCTGGACTCAGCCGCTACAAATGTTCTGGCCAGGGTTGGCGCTGTTTATCAGCGTAATGGCCTTCAATCTGGTGGGGGATGCACTGCGTGATCATCTGGATCCCCATCTCGTCACGGAGCATGCCCACTGATGCCACAACAAATTGAGCTGCAAAATCTTGTTCTGCATGCAGAGAAACCGCTGGTCAACGGCGTGTCACTGTCGCTTAAACGCGGACGTGTACTGGCACTGGTAGGGGGAAGTGGAAGCGGAAAATCGCTAACCTGTGCCGCCGCGCTCGGCATTCTTCCGTCGGGTGTCCATCAAACTGCGGGAGCCGTTCTTGCAGATGGTAAACCGGTTTCCCCTGGCGATCTGCGTGGTGTAAAAGTTGCGACAATTATGCAGAACCCACGCAGCGCATTTAATCCGCTGCGAACCATGGCTGCACATGCGCGGGAAACCTGCATCGTGCTTGGGAAACCTGCAGATGATGCCACGCTTATCACGACTCTGGAGGCCGTGGGGTTAGAGGATGCCGCTCGTGTTCTCACTCTTTATCCCTTTGAAATGAGTGGTGGTATGTTGCAACGCATGATGATTGCAATGGCGGTGCTGTGTGATGCGCCGTTTATTGTGGCAGATGAACCGACAACCGATCTGGACGTGGTCGCGCAAGCGCGCATTCTCGATTTGCTGGACAGCATTATGCAAACTCGTGCGCCAGGGATGCTGCTGGTGACCCATGATATGGGCGTAGTGGCGCGACTGGCCGACGAGGTGGCGGTAATGGATCATGGCAATATCGTTGAGTACGGCGACGTTCAAACTCTGTTTCGGACGCCTCAACACACCGTCACGCGTAATCTGGTTTCTGCACATCTTGCTTTGTACGGCATGGAGTTAGTCTTATGACACTACTGACGGTCACGGGTATTTCACATCAGTATGCCCATGCGAATTTGAGCGGCAGACACCAGCATCAGTCTGTATTAAAGGATGTTTCATTAACACTTAAAAGCGGTGAAACGGTTGCTTTGCTGGGGCGCAGTGGTTGTGGCAAAAGCACACTGGCACGCTTGCTTGTTGGTTTAGAGTCTCCGACTCAGGGTTGCGTCAGTTGGCGGGGAGAGCCACTCACCCGGTTGAATCGGACAAAGCAAAAAGCATTTCGCCGGGATATTCAGATGGTATTTCAGGACTCCATTAGTGCCGTTAACCCACGTAAAACCGTACGTGATATTTTACGTGAACCCATGCGCCACCTGCTATCACTTAGTAAAACAGAACAACTCGCGCGTGCAAACGAAATGCTTAAAGCGGTTGATCTGGACGACAGCATACTCGACAAACGTCCGCCACAGCTCAGCGGTGGTCAGCTACAGCGTGTCTGTCTCGCACGGGCATTGAGCGTTGAGCCTAAGCTATTAATTCTGGACGAAGCGGTGTCTAACCTTGATCTGGTGCTGCAAGCTGGCGTAATTCGCTTGCTCAAAAAACTGCAACAGCAGTTTGGCACTGCCTGCCTGTTTATTACCCATGATTTACGCCTTGTCGAACGTTTTTGCCACCGGGTGATGGTGATGGACGACGGGAGAATAGTTGAAACGCAAATCGTGGGTGAGACACTAACTTTCTCTTCTGATGCCGGACGAGTACTACAGAATGCGGTACTCCCCGCATTCCCTGTGCGTCACACTCAGGCATCATAAGGTTTAAATTGGATGTTACGTACGCTCACGCTTAACTGCGGCATGTACTGACGTTCCGCCCTTGTTTAATCAGGTCTGTAAGCATGCCGATCGCCGCCGGAATATCGTTACTGGAGGTATTTCCGTAGCCAATCACAAGACCAGAAACCGCGCCGGGCCTTGTACAGAATGATGACAAAGCCTGAACGCCCAGACCATGCTGGTGGGCTAATTCAGCGATCCTTTTGTCATCATCTCCCGCTGCCAGCTTCAGCGTCAGGTGCATTCCTGATTTACCCCCGAGAATCTGATCTGGTGAAAAGTCGGCTATCAGCGCCTCGCGTAAAATACGCTGGCGCTCGCGGTAGAGTCGTCGCATCCGCCCCAGATGTCGGCCAAACTCTCCACTTTTCATGAAATCAGCCATAGCCATCTGCTGCAATTGTTGGCCATTTCGGAGAATTTCATTCAATACCGTTTTTGCCTGTGCCATTACGCGCGCAGGAAGTACAAGGAATCCCAGCTTTAAGGAGGGAAACATCGTCTTACTGAACGAGCCGATGTAGAGTACAGGCGTATGTGATACGAGTCCCTGCATGCTGGCTATCGGTCCGCCAGAGTGCCTGAAGTCGCCATCGTAGTCGTCTTCTATCAACCATGCTCCGGTGCGGCTGGCTTTTGAAATCAGCGCCAGTCGTCTGGCGACGGACATCACCGCCCCGGTGGGATATTGATGGGCAGGGGAGGTATAAATTAGCCTTGGTGTATGGGTCGTCCATGCATCCTTTGGTACGCGTATACCTTCTTCGTCCACCGCCATCAATACCGTATGCAAATTACCAGCAGAGAATGCTGCCTTTGCCCCACGATAGCCGGGGTCTTCCATCCAGACTGTATCGCCAGGATCTGTCAGCAGCGTTACGCAAAGCTCCAGCGCCTGTTTTGCTCCCTCAGTCACGATTATCTGGGAAACATCGCAACGCACTCCGCGCGCAACATACAGATGCGTTGCTATCGCTTCTCGTAGAGTGCGTTCGCCTGCCGGTTCGCTATAGCCCAGCGAGTGGGATTGCAACTGTCTGACCGCCCGGTCAAGGGAGCGTCGCCAGGCAGCCAGCGGAAATTCCCTGATTGCGGGCATGCCGGGAGATAACAGTGCATCGTGTACCGGTTGTAACGGGGTTTCCAGAATCGGTCTGAGGCGATCAGCCAGACGGACTGCGGGCGTGTCCGGCGATACCGGGGAGACGTTTTTGCGGTCGGCGCCTGACAGGGATGCCACACGAGTGCCCTGGCGATCGGCCAGAATATACCCTTCTGCTGCCAGGTGTTCATAAACGTTCACAACGGTATTTCGCGATACACCGAGCTCTTTTGCCAGCGTTCGGGATGATATCAGGCTCGAGCCCGCTGGCAGGTGGCCACTCAGAATCGCCTGCTGAATACGCTCTGTAAGCTGTTTTTGCAGAGATAACGGTTCACCGCCTGGGGAGATTGCCCCCGGCGTCAGAGGGGCGATGATATCAAACATATGTCGTGGACCCATCAAAAACTAAAACCGTGGCTCTTTTCAGGATACCACAATTATTTCATCCTCTGACTCTGTTAATGATCCCGTCTCAAAGGAGCTGATCGTCACCATGCCTAATATAATGAATCGCTTTAACCAGCCTGTCGGCGCCGAACTCTCTGGCTGGAGTGGCGCGAAACTTCCCGGTGAAAAATCACTGGAAGGTCGCTATTGTCGGCTTGAACGCATCAGCGCTGAACGTCATGCAGCTGATCTTTATGAGGCATACTGCGAAGCGCCGGATGAGCGCGACTGGACCTATCTGCCGTCAGGACCTTTCGAGAGTGAAGTATCCTACCGCACCAGTCTGCAGAGTGCCGAAACGTTGCGCGATCCGCTGCATTACGCTGTGATTGATAAGGCCAGCGGCAAGCCGTCTGGTACGGTTGCACTTATGCGGATTGATCCCGCTAACGGGGTCATTGAGGTCGGCTATGTGACCTATTCGCCGCGCATGAAGCGTACGCGTATATCTACGGAGGTTATGGCGCTGCTGCTTCGCTATGTTTTTGAGGAGCTCCGTTATCGCCGGCTGGAATGGAAGTGCGACTCACTCAATGCTCCGTCCCGAGCGGCGGCAGAACGCTTCGGCTTCCGATTTGAAGGCATTTTCCGCCAGGCCGTTGTGTACCGCGGGCGCAACCGTGACACCGCCTGGTATTCAATCATTGACGGTGAGTATCCTGCGTTGCGCATCGCCTACGAAAAATGGTTAGCGGCAGATAACTTCGATGATGATGGTAATCAACAGGAAAAACTCGGTAACTTGATTGCAAAAATGCGACAGGATGAACCGCAATATCGTTAAGCCTGCAGCAGGCAAAATCAGCATGGACATCCCTTTCTTGATCTGTTTTCCATAAAATACTACTGTATATAAATACAGTTATTGTGAAGGCAGATCATCATGTTGTTTTTCCAGCCTGCGGAACCCCGCGAAATCAAAAGCTTCCCGCTATTCAGTGACCATGTGCCCTGCGGATTCCCCTCGCCAGCTCAGGACTATGTTGAGAAGCGTATTGACCTGAATGAGTTGTTAGTGCGTCACCCCAGCGCAACGTATTTTGTAAAATCTTCCGGGGATTCCATGATTGGGGCAGGGATCAGTAATGGTGATTTGCTGGTCGTCGACAGTTCCAGAAAAGCAGTTCATGGCGATATTGTTATTGCTGCCATCGATGGTGAATTCACGGTTAAACGTCTGCAACTTCACCCGACAGTTATGCTTAAACCGGAGAACAGCGCCTACGCTCCCATTCTGCTGGGTAGCGAGGAGACGCTGGATGTCTTTGGTGTGGTGACGTTTATCGTAAAAGCGACTGTCTAATCATGTTTGCACTGGTTGATGTGAACGCGTTTTATGCCAGGTGTGAGACGGCATTCCGGCCAGATTTGAAGGGAAGGCCGGTTGTCGTTCTGTCAAACAACGATGGCTGTGTTATAGCCCGAAGTCCTGAAGCAAAAGCCGTTGGGGTAAAAATGGGCGATCCATATTTCAAACAAAAGGATTTGTTTCGTCGCTGCGGAGTAGTGTGTTTTAGCAGTAATTATGAACTCTACGCGGATATGAGTCTCCGGGTGATGTCCACACTGGAAGAGTTGTCCCCCCGCGTGGAGATGTACAGTATAGATGAGGCGTTCTGCGATCTGACGGGCGTAAGGAATTGTCGTGATCTGACCGACTTCGGCAGGGAAATCTGTGCAACGATACAACAGCGCACTCACCTCGCTGTCGGGGTCGGCATTGCCCAGACCAAAACGTTGGCCAAGCTGGCTAACCATGCGGCAAAAAAGTGGCCGCGGCAGACGGGCGGTGTTGTGGACTTATCGAATCTTGAGCGACAGCGCAAACTCATGGCTGCATTGCCTGTCGATGAAGTCTGGGGGGTGGGTCGCCGTATCAGCAAAAAACTGGACAGCATGGGGATTAAAACGGTTCTGGATCTGGCTGATACCGACATCCGTTTTATTCGCAAGCATTTCACTGTCGTACTCGAAAGAACGGTACGTGAATTGCGTGCTGAACCTTGTCTGGCGCTGGAAGAGTTTGCACCGGCTAAACAGGAAATAGTCTGTTCCCGGTCGTTTGGTGAATGGATCACCGGATATGAGGCTATGCGTCAGGCTATCTGCAGCTATGCGTCGCGAGCTGCGGAAAAACTGCGTAGCGAACATCAATATTGCCGGTTCATATCCGTTTTCGTTAAAACCTCGCCATTTGCGCTGAATGAACCGTTTTACAGTAACAGTGCATCGGTGAAGCTGCTTACTCCAACTCAGGACAGCAGGGATATCATTGCTGCAGCGATACGAAGCCTGGATGCCATATGGAAAACTGGATATCGCTATCAGAAAGCGGGAGTCATGCTGGGTGATTTTTACAGCCAGGGCGTGGCCCAGCTCAATTTGTTTGATGATAACGCACCGCGTGCAGGCAGTGAAAAATTGATGGGGGTACTGGATCTCCTGAATGCTAAAGAGGGCAGAGGGACGTTGTATTTCGCCGGGCAGGGGATCCAGCAACAGTGGCAGATGAAGCGAGAAATGCTCTCTCCTCGTTATACCACCAGATACGCAGATCTTCTTCGAGTCCGCTAGACTTATGAAGCCAGGAAAGTCCGGTGATTCACACCCAGACAGCTACGCTTATAGAGGTATCAAATATCGGGAGGGGTTATGCTAACTCACTCTGAAGCAAAACGATGGGCCACCTTAATGCTCAAGGCAGCATTATGTGATGGTATGAAGCACGAAGAAATTTCCCGACAGGTGCATCTTGTCTGTGATCATCATGGAAAGGAGTGCCTTGAAGAACTCATAGAGGAAATTCTGATAGAGGCAGGTCGAATAGGACCTAAACATAGCAATGGACAACTGAGACATCATTGAGTCTCAACTTCCGCTGCTTCCCTCTCAAAGCGTTTAATTTAGGGGGGAACCAAAGCAAGGGGAAATCGGCGCGGTATTGACAGAGGATGCACCCATTCTGGTCCCTGATTTTCTGTATTGCCAACGACTTATGTCACGAGGGTAATGCGAATTGGCCAGCCAGTGCCGCGCCATCATTACTGGCACTTCCGTCTCCTTTTTTTATGTTCTGTACTTCTCATCCGGCCTTTTCCCCTTCAATGTAATGCTACTCTTTAAGCAAACTTATCGCCTGAAACAAATTCTCGCTGCAGCGCCAGCCCTGTCTGTGAAATCGAAACTGGTTATGTTGCGGGCGTAAGCGATTGTCGGGCGGTCTGTCCGATCGCTGGTGATAGCTAACTCTTGATTTTTGTTAACAAAATATGTTCTTTTTTTAAATAAATCTGTAACTTTATCTCTCGGAGACGGTGTGACTTCACCTTATCATCAGTAACAGAATAATTGACATCTTTGACAAGCACTCAGGGCTGTTATGCAACAATATAAGCGGGTAATTGGTTTGGTCATACTGTTAACTATCAGGGTGGGTTCGTGAAGATTGTGCAGGATAAGCTCAGAAACAGGCAGGCATTGCTGGTATCGGGCCTGATTACTCTGATATTTACCTCGTTGTTCCTGTTTATCATTTACGAACAACGTATGGCCACTGCGAGTGAAGGGATCAACCGTCTGCAATCGCGCATGATGGACATTTTTAACGACAATGAACTTCTCTCTGATGCAATTGGGGAACGCTATCATCACATCAGAAATGCCGGGCAATGTGGCGATATGTCGCAATTCGTTCCGCGGAATAAGGACGAATGGGGAATCAATGCCGATCGAGCGCGTGTACATTCGGCATCGGGGAGTATTATCGCCAAAAAAATCAGTAGTCAGGCTCTGTGTATGTACACGGCGGCTGAGTTTATTCGAGGGAAGGTGAACGAGCTGAATCCGGGGACCTTCGATGCACATCGTTATATCATCGCCAAGGATGCTGACTATTTTTACTGGTTTATGCCTGCCGATGCTCGTAACTTCAATTATTCTGATTCTGAGATGGCGAAGGATGTTTCCAGTTTTTTCTATCCGCCCGTCGATTTTTATACCCGATTACTGCAAAAAAATGTCAAAAACAAAGCTCTCAGTTCAACGAACTTTTATACCGATAAAATTACCGGTGAAAAGGCGTTTAGCGTGGTGAGTTATATCTACGATCTTTCAGGTAAAGAAGTCACTGACCATATTGTGGCGTACCTGGTTTATGACCATGCGAAGCCGGAACTAAAGGAGGCGCTGGCGAACGCGTTTGAGTATCGGATCCCGGCGGGACTTAACGTGGCGCTGGTCAATTTACTCAACCTGGAGAGTCTTTGTTTATCCGGAAAATGTAATGGCGCCCACTACTCGGTCAGAAGTTTGTCAGAAAAATATGCCCTGCATTATTCAATCTCACTCAGCCGATTTATGGTGCGGGATCCCCAGGCCGGGATTGTTATTCTCCTGGCGCCATTCTTCTTCATTATGATCAGCTTTTCGTTGAAAACATGGCTTAATGAGAGTGATCTCAAGGTATATATCGACTCCCTGACCGGCTGTTTTAATCGCAAGATCCTCGACATTATCAAACGACGGGATTTATCACACTGTTCAGTGGTGCTGCTGGACTGTAATAAGTTCAAGGCTGTCAACGACACCTGGGGCCATGCGGCTGGGGATCGTGCGCTGCAAACTATTGCCAACAGAATGCTGTCTAACACCCGAACCAGTCACGATATCGTGATCCGCACCGGTGGGGATGAATTTATGATCCTGCTGTTTCGCTCCCAGGCGAGTGATGCTCTTGCCATAGCCGAGCGTATTAGTGGGCAGGTCAACAGCCACGTATTTGTGGTGGATGGTCATACAGTGCCGCTGTCGGTGTCATGGGGTATTGCAGAAGTTAATGGTGAGCTGGATGTGGCAATCCAGAATGCGGATAACGAAATGTATAAGATGAAACTGGCAAAAGTATAAAAGCCGCCAGAGGAGTTCTGGCGGCTTTATAAATTACTGACGGGTGGCGGCTTTCATCGCACTGGCAAAAGCTTTCAGTTCAGACAGCATCTGTTCCGGAGCTGAAACATTTTTTTCGATGATTTTGACAACCGCTGAGCCGGAAATGGCGCCAGCAGCACCTGCTTCAATCGCCCCTTTTACCTGCTCAGGCGCAGAGATACCAAAGCCCTGCAAGGCGGGAGGCGCATTGTATTCTTTCAATTTTTCGACCAGATGGTGCAACGGTAACGCTGCCCGATTTTCTGCACCTGTTACGCCTGCCCGCGAAAGCAGGTAGGTATAACCGCGGCCACTGGCGGCAATCTGTTGTAACAGTTCGTCGTCAGCGTTCGGCGGGCAGATGAAAATAGGTGCAACGTTATGGCGTAATGCAGCAGCCCTGAACGGTGCTGACTCTTCAATTGGCACATCAGCCACTAACACAGAATCCACGCCGACTTTTTCACACTGAGCGTAAAACTCGTCAATACCTTTGCTGAAGACCAGATTGGCGTACATCAGCAAGCCAATAGGAATGGCAGGGTGCTTCTGACGAATCAGCGCCAGCATTTCAAAACACTGCGACGGCGTGACGCCTGCTGCAAACGCACGTAATGTGGCTTCCTGAATTGTCGGGCCGTCAGCCAGTGGGTCAGAGAACGGAATACCAAGTTCAAGCGCGTCGGCACCGGCGTCGATTAATGTATCAATAATTTTCAGTGACTGTTCAACAGAAGGATCGCCGAGGGTGACGAAAGGGACAAAAGCGCCTTCCTTGCGGTCTTTCAACTGGGTAAACAGGCTTTCATAACGTTCCATCAGATTTCCCCTCGCGCTTTCAGAATATCGTGTACGGTGAAAATGTCTTTGTCGCCGCGACCGGAGAGATTGACCACCAGCAACTGCTCTTTTTCCGGGTTTTCATGCATCATTTTCAATGCGTGTGCCAGGGCGTGAGAAGATTCCAGTGCCGGAATAATTCCCTCATGGAGACACAGCGTTTTAAAGGCTTCCAGCGCTTCGTCATCGGTAATCGAAACATAGTCAGCACGACCGATGCTGTTCAGATAAGCATGCTGTGGCCCGACTGACGGGAAGTCCAGGCCCGCGGAAATCGAGTAGGACTCTTCAATCTGTCCCTCTTCGGTCTGCATCATGGGGGATTTCATACCGAAGTAAATCCCGACGCGACCATGCTTTAATGGTGCGCCGTGTTCACCGGATTCAATTCCGTGACCACCCGGCTCAACGCCAATCAGACCGACGCTGGCGTCGTTTATGAAATCAGCAAACATGCCAATAGCATTTGAACCACCGCCGACACAAGCGATAACCGCATCCGGCAGGCGGCCTTCTTTTTCCAGGATCTGCGCTTTGGTTTCTTCCCCGATCATGCGCTGGAATTCACGCACAATGGTTGGGAATGGGTGCGGGCCAGCCGCCGTACCGAGCATATAGTGCGCGGTATCGTAACTGCCAGACCAGTCGCGCAGCGCTTCGTTACATGCATCTTTCAGCGTGGCGGAACCGCTGTGTACCGGGATCACTTCTGCACCCATCAGGCGCATACGGAAGACGTTTGGCGACTGGCGTTCGACGTCTTTTGCACCCATGTAAATGCGGCACTTGAGGCCCAGCAGAGCACTGGCGAGAGCAGACGCAACACCGTGCTGACCCGCGCCGGTCTCCGCGATGATTTCGGTTTTCCCCATGCGTTTTGCCAGTAACGCCTGGCCCAACACCTGGTTGGTTTTGTGCGCACCGCCGTGCAGCAGATCTTCACGCTTGAGATACAGCGTGGTGTTTGTGCCTGCGGTGATGTTCTGGCATTTGGTCAGTGCAGTAGGGCGACCCGCATAGTTTTTCAGCAGATCGGTAAACTGAGCCTGAAACTCAGGGTCTTTCTGCGCACTGACGAATGCTTCTTCCAGTTGACGCAGCGCTGGCATCAGAATCTGCGGCACATACATGCCACCAAATTCACCAAAATAGGGGTTGAGTAATGTTGTCATGTCCTTTTCCTTAATATGCGCGCAGTGTTTGAAAGACCGAAGCCAGAAGACGAGCGTCTTTGATGCCCGGCTGCGACTCTACGCCAGAATTGAAATCGAGACCGGCACAGCCGGTTTTAGCTGCCTCAACGCAGTTATCTGCGCCAAGTCCGCCAGCCAGAAGAACGTTATCCAGCGATTGTCCGCCTAAAAGTGTCCAGTCAAAACGTTGACCGCTGCCGCCGAGCCCGTTGTCGAAAATGTATTTATCAACATGTTGATAGCTCCGGGCAGGCAGTGACTCACCAACGCTTAACGCTTTCCAGATTTGCACGTGTTCCGGCAATGTGGCGCGCAGCGTATCGATATATGTCTGATCTTCGTTGCCGTGTAATTGCACGGCTGTGAGCGCCAGATTTTTGACTTTTACACACACGTCATCAATATCGTGATGACGAAACACGCCGACATACTGTAGTGGTGCGCCTGCCATGACCTCGCGTGCCTGCTCAACACCAACGACG
Organism: Citrobacter sp. Cm038; assembly: GCF_030333105.1. Lineage (NCBI taxonomy): Bacteria > Pseudomonadati > Pseudomonadota > Gammaproteobacteria > Enterobacterales > Enterobacteriaceae > Citrobacter > Citrobacter sp. Cm038. The sequence continues at coordinate 892,124 of NZ_JAOWGO010000016.1, forward strand.
CGCGGAGAAGAGGGGACAAAAATTAACCCGCCATAGATCGCACCTGCTTCATACGCAGCTTTTGCATCCTGCGCCCGGGTCAGGCCGCACACTTTATTTTCGCCGAGCAGAACGCGACGCACCGCGGCATGGAGATCGTCATGGGACATCAACGCGGATCCAATCAAGAAACCATTGGCGAAGTGGCTAAGTTCGCGTACCTGGCCGTAGGTATTGATGCCGGACTCGCTGATGACGGTTACGCCGTGACCCAGTCGCGGTGCCAGCTGGCGGGTGCGATTCAGGTCAATCGACAGGTCACGTAAATCACGGTTGTTAATACCGACGACTTTTGCGCCAAGTGCAATCGCGCGTTCCAGTTCCTCTTCGTTACTGACTTCCGTCAGTACGCCCATTTTCAGACTGTGAGCCACGGCGGAGAGCTGGCGATATTGCTCGTCGTCTAATACCGATAACATCAGCAGACAGGCATCCGCCTGGTAATAACGCGCCAGGTAAATCTGGTAAGGATCGATAATAAAGTCCTTACACAGGATCGGCTGCGGTGCGATGCGGCTAACAATTGGCAGGAAATCAAAGCTTCCCTGAAAATATTTCTCGTCGGTCAGTACAGAAATCGCTGAAGCATAATGTTTATACACACCCGCAATTTGAGCCGGATCGAAGTTATCGCGGATCACGCCTTTTGACGGGGACGCTTTTTTACACTCCAGAATAAACGCGGTGCGGGTCCCCTGCAGCGCATCGTAGAAATGACGGGAGCTCGGCTGAACGTCATTTTGAAAGCTGGCCAGTGGTTGTTGCTGTTTGCGGGCGTCTACCCAAATCGCCTTGTCTGCGACAATTTTCGCTAAAACGGTTTGCATCATTTACCCTCTTGCTGCCAGTGCAGTGACACGGTCATAAGCCGCTCCGCTGCGCAGTACATTAATCACAGTTTGCGCATTGGCTTTTAAATCTTCTTCACCGTGCAGGCGCATTAACATGGCGACATTCGCGGCAACAGCAGCCTCGTGAGCGGCTTCACCTTTACCTTGTAACAAGCGACTGAGAATGTCACGGTTTTCTTCCGGAGTGCCGCCTGCCAGCTGTTCCTGATGGTATGGCGTCAGGCCAAAGTCATCCGCTGTCAGCTGATAACTCTTGATTTCGCCATCATGCAGCTCAGCTACGATGGTTGGTGCATGCAGTGAAACTTCATCCATTCCGCCGCTATGAACCACGGCCGCACGCTGATATCCCAGTACGCGCAGCGTTTCGGCAATCGGCAGTACCAGTTCCGGACTGTAGACACCGATCAGCGCCAGCGGCGGATGCGCCGGGTTAATCAGCGGTCCAAGCACGTTAAACAGCGTGCGGGTTTTTAGCTGCTGGCGGACCGGCATTGCGTGACGAAAACCGGTGTGGTACTTCGGCGCAAACAGAAAGCAGACGCCCAGTTCATCGAGCGCCAGCCGGGATTTATCGGCGTTCATATCCAGATTGATGCCAAATGCCGCCAGCAGATCCGAGGATCCAGACTTACTGGATACGCTACGGTTACCGTGTTTAGCTACTTTTAACCCACAGGCTGCGGCGACGAACGCGCTGGCGGTGGAAATATTGATACTGTTGCTGCCGTCGCCGCCGGTACCAACGATATCGGCGAACAGATAGTCCGGACGCGGGAACGGTGCGGCATTTTCCAGCAGAGCGGTGGCTGCACCAGCGATTTCATTTGGATGCTCACCACGCACTTTCATACTCACCAGCGCAGCGGCCAGTTGTTCGGGCTTCAGTTCACCACGTACTACGGCGGAAAACAGCTGGTGGCTCTCCTGTTGTGTGAGCGTTTGAGCCTGGTACAGTTTCTCCAGAATTGGCTGCAGGATGTTGGTTTGTTCCAGCTTCTGTTGCGCCCAGGCCAGCGTTTGTTCCAGTAAACGTGCGCCCTGGGTGGTGAGAATCGACTCAGGATGGAACTGGAAACCGCACACGCGATCGGTGTCATGGCGCACCGCCATCACCATGCCGTTAAAGTGGGCGTTAATGGTCAGTCCGGCTGGAACGTTACTGCCTACCAGCGAGTGATAGCGCGCTACCGGCAGCGGATTCGCCAGACCTGTGAACATAGCCTGGCCGTCATGCTCAATGCTGGAGGCTTTGCCGTGCAAAATTTCACCAGCCTGACCCACATATCCACCGTAGGCTTCGACAATCGCCTGATGTCCCAGACAAATGCCGATGATCGGCAGCTTACCGCGCAGACGGGTTAACAGCTCCGGCATACAGCCTGCTTCGCTTGGCGCACCGGGGCCTGGCGAGAGCATCAGTACCGGGTTTTTCATAGTCGCTAACCGGTCAATTAACGTCTGTGCCGGAATATGGTTACGGTAAATGACGACGTTATGACCGTTAGTACGCAGCTGATCTGCCAGGTTATAGGTGAAAGAGTCGATGTTATCGAGCAGCAGAATATCAGCCATTAGAATGTCTCCTGTGCATGGTGCGCGGTAGCGATAGCACGCAGAACCGCACGTGCTTTATTACGAGTTTCATCGGCTTCAGACTGCGGAACAGAATCCAGAACAATCCCGGCACCGGCCTGTACGGTGGCAATGCCGTCTTCCACCAGCGCGGAGCGGATCACAATGCAGGTGTCCAGATCGCCATGGGCAGTGAAATAGCCTACTGCTCCGCCATAGCTACCGCGGCGGCGACCTTCCGCTTCCGCGATAAGCTGCATGGCGCGAACTTTTGGCGCACCGCTCAGCGTACCCATGTTCATACAGGCGCGGTAAGCATGCAGGACATCTAAATCGTTACGCAGTTCGCCCACGACGCGGGAGACCAGGTGCATAACAAATGAATAGCGGTCAACTTTGGTCAGATCAGCAACGTAGCGGCTGCCCGGTGTACAGATTCGGGCCAGGTCGTTACGTGCAAGGTCCACCAACATCAGGTGCTCAGAAAGTTCTTTGTGATCGGTGCGCATCTCCAGTTCAATACGACTGTCGAGATCGCGATCCAGCGTTCCGTCTGCACGACGACCGCGAGGGCGGGTCCCGGCAATCGGGTAGATCTCAATCTGGCGGCTGGTGGCATCGTATTTCAGTGAACTTTCCGGGGATGCACCGAACAGTGTGAAATCATTATCCTGCATGAAAAACATGTACGGGCTGGGATTGCTCTTCTTCAGCACATAGTAAGCGGCCAGTGGTGACGGACAAGGAAGCGAAAAACGGCGGGAAGGGACCACCTGGAAAATTTCGCCTGCACGAATGGCTTTTTGCAAGCTACGTACGACTGCACCGAACTCTTCGTCGCTCTGATTGCACTCACAGCGCATGTCTGGTACATCCGTGACCGGTAGCGGCGGCGCAGGTTCGGTTAACTGCTGGCTCAGCTGTGCCAGACGCGCATTCAGACGGCGTTTTTCCTCTTCACTGGGGGTAAATACGCTGGCCTGGATACGAGTGCTTTTTTTCTGGTGGTCGATGACCATCAGTGTTTCAGCCAGGTAGAAGCAGTAGTCAGGGCAACGGTTACCCGCTTCAAGCTGAGGTAAATCTTCAAATCCGGCGACTAAATCGTAGGAAAACAGACCGCCGAAGAACATCGCCTCACGCTCTTGCGCCGGAACGTTGACCAGTTCCTGCAATAAACGAAAAGCATCGAAAACGGAAAGCGAACATAAGCGGGCATCTTCATCCAGCAATGGGCTTACGGCCGGAAAACGCAACTGGCGGGCGTTTGGCTGTTTCTCATTGTCAACACCAGCGGGCAGGGCGGCATCCAACAGAGGGAGCAGCGATGCACCGTTAGCAGATAACGCCTGAATGGTGACGGTGTCACCTAAAGCGGTAATACGCAACGCGCTGTCGACCAGCAGCAGGCTTTTCAGATCATTTTTGCTGTCGATATCGGCAGACTCCAGCAACAACGTCGCCGGGCGAGCGCCGCAGACCTGATGGAACAATGCTGTCGGATTCTCACGATAGGCGGCATCACAGGCCAGCAGTTCAAGTGTCGGTTTTTGTGTTTGCATCGTTATTCTCATTAATTTTGTTCAAAAAAAAGCCCGCTCATTTAGCGGGCCTGGTATCTGGTTGCATATTGCAGACGTAAGACACTGCCCGAAATCAGGAAGTGCGCCACCAACCATGCAGTACAAATGTTGCTTTCATCTCAGATACCTTCTTCATGTGAACTTGCGTACTAGTTAACTAGTTCGATGGAATAAAGTCAACACCTGATTTCAGTAAATTTGTCGGAACCGCTATGATGAGCGTGATACGACATTTATAGAAACGGGAGCCGCCTTGAGCGACACGAATTACGCAGTGATTTACGACCTGCACAGTCATACAACGGCGTCCGACGGACGATTGACGCCAGAAGCGTTGGTACACCGTGCGGTAGAGATGCGAGTCGGTACACTGGCGATCACTGATCATGACACCACGGCAGCTATTGCGGCGGCAAGAGAAGAAATTTCACGTTCGGGTTTAGCGTTAAACCTGATCTCTGGCGTTGAAATTTCAACAGTCTGGGAAAATCATGAGATTCATATTGTGGGTCTGAATATTGATATTACACACCCCATGATGCGTGAATTCCTGGCAGAACAAACGGAGCGTCGTCAGCAGCGAGCGCGGTTGATTGCTGAACGACTGGATAAAGCCCATATTCCGGGAGCATGGGAAGGGGCGTTGCGTCTGGCTGATGGCGGAGCTGTCACGCGGGGGCATTTTGCGCGTTTCCTGGTGGAGTGTGGAAAAGCCACCACTATGGCCGATGTATTTAAAAAATATCTTGCCCGCGGGAAAACCGGTTACGTTCCGCCGCAGTGGTGTACAATAGAACAAGCTATTGATGTCATTCATCATTCTGGCGGTAAGGCGGTGCTGGCTCATCCTGGCCGGTACGATCTTAGCGCTAAGTGGCTGAAAAGACTGGTTGCACATTTTGCTGAACATCACGGTGACGCGATGGAAGTCGCGCAGTGTCAACAGTCTCCCAATGAGCGTACCCATCTGGCAACGTTAGCACGCCAGCATCAGTTGTGGGCATCACAAGGGTCTGATTTTCATCAGCCATGCCCGTGGATTGAATTGGGTCGTAAACTCTGGTTGCCCGCAGGCGTTGAAGGCGTTTGGCATCTTTGGGAACAGCCCGAGACTACAGAGAGGAAAGTATGAGCCAGTTTTTTTATATTCATCCTGATAACCCACAACAGCGACTGATCAACCAGGCCGTTGAGATTGTGCGTAAAGGTGGGGTGATTGTTTATCCAACCGATTCCGGCTATGCGTTAGGCTGTAAAATTGAAGATAAAAGTGCCATGGAGCGCATTTGTCGTATCCGTCATCTGCCCGATGGGCACAATTTTACGCTGATGTGCCGCGATCTGTCCGAGCTGTCGACCTATTCTTTTGTGGATAACGTTGCCTTTCGTTTAATTAAAAACAATACGCCAGGCAACTACACGTTCATCCTGAAAGGGACAAAAGAGGTGCCGCGCCGACTGCTGCAGGAAAAACGCAAAACTATCGGCCTGCGTGTACCATCAAATCCAATCGCGCTGGCGCTGCTGGAGGCGCTGGGTGAGCCAATGCTCTCCACGTCGCTGATGTTGCCGGGCAGTGAATTTACCGAGTCCGATCCGGAAGAGATCAAAGATCGTCTGGAGAAGCTGGTTGATTTGATTATCCACGGCGGTTATCTCGGGCAGCAGCCGACAACGGTTATCGATTTAACCGATGATTCTCCGGTGGTATTGCGTGAAGGCGTCGGCGACGTTAAACCTTTCTTATAAGGGCGCAACTCGGTATACTACGCGGCCTTAAAATGGCGCTGACTGGCGCCGTTGATTCTCCTGTTCGACGCCTGTGAAGGCGACACCTAAAGGAAGCTCTATGAGCGAAAAGTTACAAAAAGTGCTGGCGCGCGCTGGCCACGGTTCTCGCCGTGAAATTGAATCCATTATTGCAGCGGGTCGCGTGAGCGTTGATGGCAAAATCGCCACGCTCGGCGATCGCGTTGAAGTGACGCCTGGTCTGAAAATCCGTATCGATGGTCATCTGATTTCGGTGAAAGAATCTGCGGAGCAAATCTGTCGCGTTCTGGCGTATTACAAGCCGGAAGGTGAACTGTGTACCCGTAATGACCCGGAAGGTCGCCCGACCGTTTTTGACCGTTTGCCAAAACTGCGCGATGCGCGCTGGATTGCAGTTGGTCGTCTGGATGTGAATACCTGTGGTTTACTGCTGTTTACCACCGATGGTGAGCTGGCGAACCGTCTGATGCACCCAAGCCGCGAAGTTGAACGTGAATACGCGGTGCGCGTGTTCGGCCAGGTTGATGATGCAAAACTGCGTGATCTGAGTCGTGGCGTGCAACTGGAAGATGGTCCGGCTGCATTTAAAACGATCAAATTCAGCGGTGGTGAAGGGATTAACCAGTGGTATAACGTTACGTTGACTGAAGGGCGTAACCGCGAAGTGCGTCGCTTGTGGGAAGCTGTAGGTGTACAGGTTAGTCGTTTGATCCGCGTGCGTTATGGCGATATCCCGCTGCCAAAAGGTTTGCCACGTGGTGGCTGGACCGAGCTGGACCTGGCGCAGACAAACTATTTGCGTGAGCTGGTGGAGTTAAAGCCGGAAACCTCATCGAAAGTCGCCGTTGAGAAAGATCGACGTCGTATGAAAGCGAACCAGATCCGCCGTGCGGTTAAGCGTCACACCCAGGTGGGCAGCAGTCGTCGTCCGGGTGGTCGCAGCAACAACGGTTAATCATGAGTAGGCCTGATAAGCAACGCGCCATCAGGCGTTAGCGCGTGGAGCCGGATGCGGCGTAAGCGCCTTATCCGGCCTACTGTTAGTAATCGATCCCCATCTGGGCTTTCACGCCCGCTTCAAAGGCGTGCTTAACCGGGCGCAGCTCGCTGACCGTATCCGCTAACTCCAGAATATCGCGATGACATCCACGGCCGGTAATAATGACCGTCTGATGCGAAGGGCGGGTATTTAAGGCGTTGAGAACCTCTTCAAGCGGCAAATAGTCATATGCCACCATATACGTCAGTTCATCCAGTACGACCATATCCAGCTCAGGATCGGCCAGCATGCGTTTACCATGTTCCCACACGGCCAGACAGGCGGCAGTGTCTGATTCACGGTTTTGGGTTTCCCAGGTAAATCCTGTCGCCATTACCTGAAACTCCACGCCGTGGGGTTCCAGTAAGTTTCTTTCACCGTTCGGCCACGTGCCTTTAATGAATTGTACTACGCCGACTTTTTTTCCATGACCGACTGCACGCGTGGCGGTACCAAACGCAGCGGTGGTTTTCCCCTTACCGTTGCCAGTAAAGACAATAATAATTCCGCGTTCATCACTGGCTGCGGCAACGCGTGCGTCAACCCGCTCTTTTACGCGTTGTTGGCGCTGCTGATAGCGTTCTTCACTCATTGGGCTATTCCTGGTTTACGGCCCGGTTGGGCGTCGAAGGTCATACCGGTTTTACGGCGGCTGTCGTCGCCCATCAGCCACAGGTAGAGCGGCATAATATCGGCGGGTGTTTTTAATTTTAGCGGATCTTCTGTCGGGAATGCGCTGGCTCGCATGCTGGTACGTGTACCGCCGGGATTGATACAGTTAACACGCAGATGGCGGTTCTGGTACTCATCTGCCAGAACCTGCATCATTCCTTCAGTAGCAAACTTGGAGGTAGCATATGCTCCCCAGTTGGCTCGTCCCTGGCGACCGACACTAGAAGACGTAAACACCAGCGACCCGGAATCAGACTGGAGTAATAAAGGTAACAGTGCCTGAGTCAGCATAAAAGTGGCATTCACGTTAACCTGCATCACATCCTGCCAGACCTGTGGATTTTGCTCACTCATAGGGCAGATATCGCCCAGTAATCCGGCATTGTGCAGAACGCCATCCAGGCGTGGATAATGCGTGGCGATACGCTGCGCCAGTTGGTGACACTCTTCAGAAGTGCAGGTCAGCAGATCCAGCGTAAACCACAGTGCTGTAGAGCTACTTTCAGCGGAAATTGCATGGGCGACCTGGCGCAGTTTATCTTCGTTGCGACCCAGCAGAATAACGGTCGCACCGTAGCGCGCGTAGGTTAGTGCGGCTTCACGTCCGATGCCATCACTGGCACCGGTGACCAGAATAATGCGATCGTGTAACAGATCTTGTTTAGGTTGGTAATGCACGGCTACTCCTCGGCGACGCTCTGGCCATCCCGTTCGCTATAACTTGTCGGCTTTATGCCTTAAACCCTGCTATTTTTCAATCAGCCAAAGGTAATAACACCGCAAAATGAACACTTTGTCATGCTTTTTGCTGATTCTGCTGCCGAATGGATGAAGCAAGACGAGCAAACACGCCTGTTGTACACTGAGCAAAAGTAGCGTTGTTAAACCAAGGTGGGATACGTGGAATTGTTGTCTGAATATGGGCTGTTTTTGGCAAAAATCATCACTGTCGTGGTGGCAATTGCGGTTATTGTCATGCTGATTGTGAATGCTACTCAACGCAAACGTCAGCGTGGGGAATTACGGGTCATCAATCTCAGTGAGCAATATAAAGAGATGAAAGAGGATTTGTCGATGGCCCTGTTGGATGGTCATCAGCAAAAACTGTGGCATAAAGCGCAGAAAAAAAAGCACAAGCTGGAAGCGAAAGCTGCCAAAGCAAAAGCGAAGCTGGGGGAAAGTGCATCATCAGACAAACCCCGCGTCTGGGTGCTTGATTTTAAAGGTAGTATGGATGCCCATGAAGTCAGTGCGTTACGCGAAGAGGTCACGGCGGTACTCGCGGTAGTAAAACCTCAGGATCAGGTGGTTGTTCGTCTGGAAAGTCCTGGCGGTGTGGTTCATGGTTATGGACTGGCTGCATCACAGTTACAACGTCTGCGCGATAAGCAGATCCCGTTGACGGTAACGGTGGATAAAGTTGCGGCCAGCGGCGGATATATGATGGCCTGCGTGGCGGATAAAATTGTTTCAGCGCCGTTTGCCATTGTCGGCTCAATTGGGGTTGTTGCGCAGATCCCTAACTTTAACCGTTTTCTGAAAGGCAAAGACATTGATATTGAGCTACATACTGCCGGACAGTACAAACGGACGCTGACGTTGCTCGGTGAAAATACGGAAGAAGGGCGACAGAAGTTCCGTGAAGATCTGAACGAAACCCATCAGTTGTTTAAAGATTTTGTTCATCGCATGCGTCCGACGTTGGATATTGAACAGGTTGCCACCGGGGAGCACTGGTTTGGACAACAGGCGCTGGAAAATGGGCTGGTGGATGAGGTGAATACCAGCGACGAGGTGATCCTGAGCCTGATGGACGGTCGTGAGGTGCTTAACGTTCGCTATATGCAGCGTAAAAAGCTGATGGACCGCTTCACCGGTAGTGCGGCTGAAAGTGCCGATCGCATATTGCTGCGTTGGTGGCAGCGTGGACAAAAACCACTGATGTAAGCTTTAAGACTATACAAATGAAAACGCGAGGCACAGGCCTCGCGTTTTGCTTTTAATCGATCAGGTGATACTTCTCAGAAAGTACGTGTGCCAGATGTTTAAACATATTAAACACAGCTGTACTTTTGGGCGTCGGTAGCCCTTGCTCGTCTAAAAAGTAATCTCCGCTGAAAACCAGCACACCATTACGCTGCGTGACTCCAGTGGCGACAATCCCCGCCAGCGTGTCCTCATGCTCACGAATGATTTTGTTGGCTTCAATCAGCAGTGTTTCGCGATCGATGGGTTGAGTGTCTTTATGCATTATTTACTCCTTAAACAAGGACATTAGTCTACGCCGAGCCCGCCTTTTGGGCAAATATTCCCTGACAAAAACGGTGGTTTTACGACAGTGTCGTTACTGGCGAGATTTGTTTTTGCATGCTAATAAAGTTGCGTAACGCATTTTATCAGGTACAGTGTGACGCTTTCGTCAATCTGGCAACAGATTTGCTTGACATTCGACCAACATTCCGTCGTGCTATAGCGTTTTCGTGCAAAAAATCCTGTTAACTCAGTTACATGAGAGTTACATTACGAACGCGCAATCAGTACAAGGGTTGATATCCGCCGACGCAGAGACCATATCGATGTCTCGTCGCCAGTGGAAGGTGAATCAACGCGCGGCGTATTCCTGGAAGAATCAAATTAGGTAAAGGTGAATATGGGTAAAGCTCTTGTCATCGTTGAGTCCCCGGCAAAAGCCAAAACGATCAACAAGTATCTGGGTAATGACTACGTGGTTAAATCCAGCGTCGGTCATATCCGTGATTTGCCGACCAGTGGCTCAGCAACTAAAAAGAGCGCCGACTCAACCTCCACCAAAACGGCTAAAAAGCCCAAAAAGGATGAACGTGGCGCTCTCGTCAATCGTATGGGTGTTGACCCGTGGCACAACTGGGATGCGCGCTATGAAGTGCTGCCTGGTAAAGAGAAGGTTGTTTCTGAACTGAAACAACTGGCTGAAAAGGCCGACCACATCTATCTCGCAACCGACCTTGACCGCGAAGGGGAAGCCATTGCATGGCACCTGCGGGAAGTGATCGGGGGCGATGACACCCGCTATAGTCGCGTGGTGTTTAACGAAATCACCAAAAATGCGATTCGTCAGGCGTTTGAAAAACCGGGCGAACTGAACATTGATCGTGTTAATGCGCAACAGGCACGCCGCTTTATGGACCGTGTCGTGGGCTATATGGTTTCGCCGCTGCTGTGGAAAAAGATTGCGCGTGGCCTGTCTGCCGGTCGCGTACAGTCGGTAGCCGTGCGGCTGGTCGTTGAGCGTGAACGCGAAATCAAGGCATTCGTACCAGAAGAGTTCTGGGAAATTGATGCTAATACCACCACGCCATCCGGCGATGCATTGCCGCTGGAAGTGACGCATCAGAACGATAAACCGTTCCGCCCGGTTAACCGCGAGCAGACGCTTGCCGCAGTAAGTTTGTTGGAGAAAGCGCGTTATAGCGTACTGGAACGTGAAGATAAGCCAACCAGCAGTAAACCTGGTGCGCCGTTCATCACCTCCACGCTACAGCAGGCTGCCAGCACGCGTTTGGGCTTCGGCGTGAAGAAAACCATGATGATGGCGCAGCGCTTGTATGAAGCAGGCTACATCACCTATATGCGTACTGACTCAACGAATTTGAGCCAGGATGCTGTATCTATGGTTCGTGATTATATCAGCGACAATTTTGGCAAAAAATATCTGCCGGAGAGTGCGAACCAGTACGCAAGTAAAGAGAACTCACAGGAAGCGCACGAAGCAATCCGTCCTTCTGATGTCGCCGTGCAGGCGGAATCGCTGAAAGATATGGAAGCTGACGCGCAAAAACTGTATCAGCTGATCTGGCGCCAGTTTGTTGCCTGTCAGATGACACCGGCTAAATATGACTCCACCACGCTGACCGTGGGCGCAGGTGATTTCCGCCTGAAAGCGCGTGGACGTATTCTGCGCTTTGATGGCTGGACTAAAGTTATGCCAGCACTGCGTAAGGGCGATGAAGATCGTATTTTACCTGCAGTGGACAAAGGCGACGAGCTGACGTTAATCGAACTGACGCCAGCGCAACACTTTACCAAACCGCCAGCTCGTTTCAGTGAAGCGTCACTGGTTAAGGAACTGGAAAAACGCGGGATTGGTCGTCCATCCACCTATGCGTCGATCATTTCTACGATCCAAGATCGCGGCTATGTTCGGGTTGAGAACCGTCGTTTCTACGCTGAAAAAATGGGCGAAATCGTCACCGATCGTCTGGAAGAAAACTTCCGCGAACTGATGAATTACGATTTCACCGCACAGATGGAAAACAGTCTCGACCAGGTGGCTAACCACGAAGCCGAATGGAAGGGTGTGCTTGACAACTTCTTCAGTGATTTTACTCAGCAACTGGATAAAGCCGAGAAAGATCCTGAAGAGGGTGGCATGCGTCCTAACCAGATGGTACTGACCAGCATCGACTGCCCGACCTGTAGCCGTAAGATGGGTATTCGTACCGCCAGTACCGGTGTCTTCCTGGGCTGTTCCGGTTACGCACTTTCGCCGAAAGAACGTTGCAAAACCACCATTAACCTGGTGCCAGAAAACGAAGTGTTGAACGTGCTGGAAGGCGACGATGCAGAGACCAACGCCTTACGTGCGAAACGTCGCTGTCAGAAGTGTGGCACGGCGATGGACAGCTATCTCATCGATCCAAAACGTAAACTGCATGTATGTGGTAATAATCCTACTTGCGACGGTTACGAAATCGAAGAGGGCGAGTTCCGTATCAAGGGTTATGACGGTCCGATCGTTGAGTGTGAGAAGTGTGGCTCTGAAATGCACCTGAAAATGGGGCGTTTTGGTAAGTACATGGCTTGTACTAATGACGAGTGTAAAAACACCCGTAAGATCCTGCGTAACGGTGAAGTGGCCCCGCCGAAAGAAGATCCCGTTCCGCTACCGGAGCTGCCTTGCGAAAAATCGGACGCGTATTTTGTGTTACGTGACGGCGCAGCTGGTATCTTCCTGGCCGCCAATACGTTCCCGAAATCACGTGAGACTCGCGCACCGTTAGTGGAAGAGCTGTACCGCTTCCGCGATCGTCTGCCGGAGAAACTGCGTTACCTTGCTGATGCACCGCAGACTGATCCAGACGGTAACAAAGCGATGGTACGTTTTAGCCGTAAAACTAAGCAGCAGTATGTTGCCGCTGAGAAAGACGGTAAAGCGACCGGATGGTCGGCGTTTTTCGTTGACGGAAAATGGGTGGAAGGTAAGAAATAACAACCTGTCAGCTGGATTTCTCCTGAAAGGGTCGCGAAAGCGGCCCTTTTTTATTGAAGGGTTATTATTTTTTGTCATCTCTATACAGCTCAAATTTAAATGATATAGTGGTTATAGTTAATAAGTTTTTTATTATTAAATCGTATTAGCAGCGCGACACTGCCTGCTCTCAAACGATGATCTGATGGCGCTAATCTGGATGGTTTAACATGAAATTACAGCAGCTTCGCTACATTGTTGAGGTGGTTAACCACAACCTTAATGTTTCCTCAACGGCCGAAGGACTCTATACCTCTCAGCCTGGTATTAGTAAGCAAGTTCGTATGCTGGAAGATGAGCTTGGCATCCAGATTTTTGCCCGTAGCGGCAAGCACCTGACGCAGGTGACTCCGGCAGGGCAGGAAGTCATCCGTATTGCTCGAGAAGTTCTGTCTAAAGTGGATGCCATTAAGTCCGTTGCCGGTGAACATACCTGGCCGGATAAAGGTTCCCTGTACATTGCCACGACGCACACCCAGGCGCGTTACGCCTTGCCAAACGTGATTAAAGGCTTTATTGAGCGGTATCCACGTGTGTCTTTGCATATGCATCAGGGGTCGCCGACGCAAATTGCTGAAGCCGTTTCGAAAGGTAATGCGGATTTTGCCATTGCGACGGAAGCGCTGCACCTGTACGACGATCTGGTTATGTTACCGTGCTACCACTGGAATCGTTCGATCGTCGTCACGCCGGATCACCCACTGGCGGGTAAATCATCGGTTTCTATTGAAGAACTGGCGCAATACCCGCTGGTAACCTACACCTTTGGTTTTACCGGTCGTTCGGAGCTTGATACGGCGTTTAACAGAGCAGGTCTGGAGCCACGCATTGTCTTTACCGCGACCGATGCCGATGTGATCAAAACCTATGTAAGACTGGGGCTGGGCGTGGGTGTTATCGCCAGCATGGCGGTCGATCCTGTGTCCGATCCTGACCTGGTACGTGTCGATGCGCATGATGTATTCAGCCATAGCACGACTAAAATCGGTTTTCGTCGCAGCACGTTCTTACGCAGTTATATGTATGATTTTATTCAGCGTTTTGCACCACATTTGACCCGCGATGTGGTCGATACAGCGGTTGCATTGCGTTCTAACGATGACATTGAAGCCATGTTTAAAGATATTAAATTGCCAGAGAAATAATAACGGATGTTACCTCAACGGTATCGCTAAGCGCATAGCGATACCGCTGGGAAATCTGAATGTATTTATGATTATCCATAGGGTATATAAACCGTATATTATTTATGGGGAATACCCGCTAAAGTAGTGTCAAATTAGCAAGCTCGCCAAAAACCCTTTCAAATATTTATATCCGATCAAAAAATTGATTTATTTACCTTACCGGATTCGAAAATTAACTGGCTTTTTTTCACCTTTTTCTTTAGGATTTCTCTCATCTGATGATTAATTGTACCAATTGTTTGGTGCCTAAATGATAAGTGATTTCGATAGTATGAGGTTAGCGATGCCTTCTGGAAATCAGCCACAACGCCGGGATCCCGCGCTGAAACGTAAAGCATGGTCCACGGTCTTTCTTGGCTCCGCAGTGTTCTGGATTGTGGTAGCGCTCGTGATTTGGCAAGTTTGGGGATAACCATGTCCGCGCAGGAACAACAATCCTCCTCTGTGCCATCTCATCAGGATAATGAGCAAGAGAAGGAGACCAACACTGAATATGTGATGGATATTCCCGATTCGTGGCAGCTCTCACCACAACAGCGGGCATTTATTGATTTGTTCGATGAAGAAGAACAGAAAAAATAATCAATGTGTAGTTCATAATAATTATTATTAACCTGCCTTTTTGAATTTGGGACGAATACGACGTCGCAGATCCCGTAGATAAAAAACAACGTGTAAGCGATTGCATAACGTACTCTGCTGCATATTCGCAACTTCCATATCTCCTTTACAGTTCATTTCTTTTTGCATAGTTCCCAGTCATTTTGCTGATCTCCTCTTTTATCAATTCGAGTTGTTATCAAAACGTTACATTTTGTTTGTGTTATCTTTAATACTAACCCTGAGGAAAATCAGGGGATCCAACCCTGTCATTTAAGGAGGAGCTATGTCGTCGACCCTACGAGAAGCCAGTAAGGACACATTGCAGGTTAAAGATAAAACCTACCGCTACTACAGTTTACCTTTGGCTGCCAAATCACTGGGTGATCTCACCCGTTTACCGAAATCACTTAAAGTCTTGCTGGAAAACCTGCTTCGCTGGCAGGACGGTGACTCAGTTACTGAAGAAGATATTCATGCTCTGGCGCGATGGCTGAACAATGCTCATGCCGATCGCGAAATTGCTTATCGACCTGCTCGTGTGCTGATGCAGGACTTTACTGGCGTGCCGGCAGTGGTTGATCTGGCGGCCATGCGCGAGGCGGTTAAGCGCCTGGGTGGTGATACGGCAAAAGTGAATCCGCTTTCACCTGTTGATCTCGTTATTGACCACTCGGTGACCGTCGATCGTTTTGGTGACGATGATGCTTTCGAAGAGAACGTCCGGCTGGAAATGGAGCGCAACCACGAGCGCTATGTGTTTCTGAAATGGGGACAGCAGGCATTCAGCCGCTTCCGTGTTGTGCCGCCGGGGACGGGGATCTGTCACCAGGTCAACCTTGAATACCTGGGAAAAGCGGTCTGGAGTGAACTGCAAAATGGCGAGTGGGTGGCTTACCCGGACACGCTGGTCGGTACAGATTCCCATACCACGATGATCAATGGCCTTGGCGTACTGGGCTGGGGCGTTGGTGGGATTGAAGCCGAAGCCGCCATGCTGGGGCAGCCCGTTTCGATGCTGATCCCGGACGTTGTCGGCTTCAAACTTGTTGGGAAATTACGTGAAGGGATCACTGCTACCGATCTGGTTCTGACCGTTACCCAGATGTTGCGTAAACACGGCGTGGTCGGAAAATTTGTGGAATTCTATGGCGACGGCCTGGATACCCTACCGTTGGCTGATCGGGCGACCATTGCGAATATGGCCCCAGAATATGGTGCAACCTGTGGTTTCTTCCCGATAGATGGCGTGACCCTCGAGTACATGCGGCTGAGTGGTCGTAGCGAAGAACAGGTTGAACTGGTTGGTGCCTATGCCAAAGCGCAGGGGATGTGGCGCAACCCTGGTGATGAGCCGGTATTTACCAGCTCTCTGGAACTGGACATGGGCGATGTGGAAGCAAGCCTGGCGGGACCAAAGCGTCCGCAGGATCGCGTTGCATTAGGGGATGTTCCGAAAGCTTTTGCGGCAAGCAATGAACTTGAGGTGAATAGTTCGCAGAAAGACCGTCAACCTGTGGATTATGTGCTGAACGGGCATCAATATCAGTTGCCGGACGGTGCTGTGGTTATTGCGGCAATCACCTCCTGTACCAATACCTCGAACCCGAGTGTATTGATGGCGGCAGGACTACTGGCGAAAAAAGCGGTCACACTCGGTCTGAAACGCCAGCCGTGGGTGAAAGCCTCGCTGGCACCAGGCTCAAAGGTGGTTTCTGATTATCTGGCGCAGGCAAGACTCACACCGTACCTTGATGAGCTGGGATTCAATCTGGTTGGCTATGGCTGTACCACCTGTATTGGCAACTCAGGTCCGTTACCTGACCCAATCGAAACCGCGATTAAAAAAGGTGATCTGACGGTGGGGGCCGTACTTTCCGGCAACCGTAACTTTGAAGGTCGAATTCATCCGCTGGTAAAAACGAACTGGCTGGCGTCGCCGCCGCTGGTGGTTGCCTATGCGCTGGCGGGAAATATGAACATTGATCTGACGAAAGAGCCGCTCGGACATAACAGAAATGGTGACCCGGTTTATCTGAAAGATATCTGGCCATCTGCACGGGAAATTGCCCGTGCTGTTGAACAGGTCTCTACTGAGATGTTCCATAAAGAGTATGCGGAAGTGTTCGAAGGAACACCTGAATGGAAAACCATCAATGTTGACCGTGCAGACACCTATGGCTGGCAGTCCGACTCGACCTATATTCGCTTATCGCCATTCTTTGATGGCATGCAGGCTAAACCGGATCCGGTACAGGATATTCATGGGGCACGAATCCTGGCGATGCTTGGGGATTCCGTGACGACTGACCATATTTCACCCGCAGGCAGCATTAAACCGGACAGTCCGGCAGGGCGTTATCTTCAGAACCACGGCGTTGAGCGCAAAGATTTTAACTCTTACGGTTCACGACGTGGAAATCACGAAGTGATGATGCGCGGTACGTTCGCCAATATTCGTATTCGTAACGAAATGGTGCCGGGCATTGAAGGGGGAATGACTCGTCATTTGCCGGGGACAGAAGTTGTGGCTATTTACGATGCCGCAATGCGTTATCAACAAGAGAAGGTTCCGTTGGCCGTGATTGCCGGCAAAGAATATGGCTCGGGCTCCAGTCGAGACTGGGCAGCGAAAGGACCACGTCTGCTGGGCATTCGGGTAGTTATCGCGGAATCCTTTGAGCGAATTCACCGCTCTAATCTGATAGGTATGGGGATCCTGCCTCTGGAGTTCCCACAAGGCGTCACGCGAAAAACACTCGGATTAACCGGTGATGAAGTGATCGATATTACGGAATTGCAAGATATAAAACCGGGTGCGATTATTCCGGTGAATATGGTGCGGGCTGATGGCAGTAAAGAAGTGATTTTGTGTCGTTGTCGTATTGATACCGCCACGGAATTAACCTACTACCAGAACGACGGTATTTTGCACTATGTCATTCGTAATATGCTGAACTAAAATGCGAAAAAGCCTGCAAATTAACTGCAGGCTTTTTTATATGCCGAATTATTCGACAATTATGTGAAATCACTCGCTCAATAAGTGACCCATTTTGGCGGCTTTGGTGTCCAGATAATGTTCATTTTTGGGGTTGCGGCCAACAATCAGTGGTACACGCTCAACAATATTGATACCGGCTTCCGTCAGGATTTCAACTTTCTTCGGATTATTGGTCAACAAACGCACTTCGTCGACACCCAACAGCTTAAACATATCGGCACACAGAGTGAAATCTCGCTCATCTGCCGCGAATCCCAGCTGATGGTTGGCTTCAACGGTGTCATAGCCTTGATCCTGGAGCGCATAGGCGCGGATCTTATTAAGCAGACCGATATTGCGACCTTCCTGGCGGTGATAGAGCAGAATACCGCGTCCTTCTTCAGCAATATGCGTGAGCGCGGCTTCAAGCTGGAAACCACAATCGCAACGCAGGCTGAACAATGCGTCGCCGGTAAGACATTCGGAATGGACGCGAGCCAGGACAGGCGTCTGGCCTGAGATATCGCCAAAAACCAGTGCGACATGATCGTGTCCGGTTGCCAGTTCTTCAAATCCCACCATCAGGAAATCACCCCATGGGGTTGGCAGTTTGGCTTCTGCCACACGTTTAAGCTGCATGTATTTCTCCAGATTATGCTGGCACCCTGAGTGCCGTCGCCTGTTGGCTTCTGTATTGCGCTATTTTGCCATAAGGCGATGGTGTTCACCTAATTGCGACAACGCATTCGTTTTTGGAATGGCACAAAATTGTCAATTTTCCCGATACATACTTTTTTCAGTTATGATTGTGAGACTTATCGACGAAAGGAGATGCAATGCTGTCTATTGCAAAGCGGACCGCCTCAGGAGCCGCACTGTTGCTGATCATGCCTGTTTCAGTATGGATATCGGGTTGGGAATGGCAACCAGGCCACAATGTCTGGTGGTTAAAATCCTTATATTGGATAACAGAAACGGTGACTCAGCCCTGGGGGATCATTACGCATGTCGTTCTCTGTGCCTGGTTTTTGTGGTGTCTGAGATTTCGTCTGAAAGCTGCACTTATGCTGTTTACTATCCTGGCAGGGGCAATATTACTGGGCCAGGGTGTGAAATCCTGGGTTAAAGACCGGGTACAGGAACCCCGGCCATTTGTTATTTGGCTGGAAAAAACACACCATGTTCCTGTTGATGAGTTCTACACTTTAAAACGTAAAGAACGTGGGCACTTAGTAAAAGAACAACTGTCAGGACAGCAGGATATTCCAACGTTTTTGCGTAAGCACTGGCAAAAAGAAACGGGATTTGCCTTTCCCTCCGGGCATACGATGTTTGCTGCAAGCTGGGCTTTACTGGCGGTAGGATTGTTGTGGCCGCGTAGACGTACTCTGACAATTGTTTTCTTGCTCATCTGGGCGACTGGAGTAATGGGCAGCCGCTTGCTTCTGGGAATGCACTGGCCACGTGATTTAGTCGTCGCAACGTTGATATCCTGGCTGCTGGTGACACTGGCAACCTGGCTTGCACAGCGGGTATGCGGGCCATTAACACCGCCTGCGCAAGAGAAGCAGGAAATAGCAGAGCGCGAGCAAGAAAGCTGACGACGATTGATTTTTCGAAATTTGCCCTCAAATCATAACGTGTAAGGCGCTTTTCCGTTTCGCACTCGTCGTGAAAATGGTAATTTAAAAGGCTTAACGCGGTAAGTTGTTCACGATTTATTCGCTCAAACCACATAACGGGAAGTAATGTGAAATATTTACTCATTTTCTTACTGGTGTTGGCGATTTTTGTTATTTCGGTGACATTAGGTGCGCAAAACGATCAACAGGTAACGTTTAACTATCTGCTGGCTCAGGGTGAGTATCGTATATCTACGCTGCTTGCTGTATTGTTCGCTGCAGGTTTTGCTATTGGTTGGTTAATTTGCGGCCTTTTCTGGCTGAAGGTTCGTGTGTCTCTTGCGCGTGCCGAACGTAAAATCAAACGACTGGAAAACCAGCTTGCGCCTGCGACCGACGTTGCGGTATCTGCCGACTCGTCGGTTGTGAAGGAATAAATATTTATGCTGGAGTTGTTGTTTCTGCTTTTGCCTGTAGCCGCTGCCTATGGGTGGTATATGGGTCGCAGAAGTGCGCAACAAACAAAGCAGGATGAAGCTAACCGTCTGTCGCGTGACTACGTCGCCGGGGTTAACTTCCTCCTCAGCAATCAACAAGATAAAGCGGTGGATTTGTTCCTCGATATGCTGAAAGAGGATACAGGCACCGTTGAGGCTCATCTCACCCTCGGAAACCTGTTCCGCTCTCGCGGTGAAGTCGATCGTGCAATCCGCATCCATCAAACTCTTATGGAAAGTGCATCGCTGACCTATGAGCAGCGTTTACTGGCGGTTCAGCAATTAGGACGCGACTACATGGCCGCGGGTTTATATGACCGCGCGGAGGACATGTTTAATCAGCTGACCGATGAAACGGATTTCCGCGTGGGCGCATTGCAGCAATTATTGCAAATTTACCAGGCAACCAGCGAATGGCAGAAAGCCATTGATGTGGCGGAACGTCTGGTCAAACTCGGCAAAGATAATCAGCGTATAGATATCGCGCATTTTTACTGTGAACTGGCCTTACAGCAAATGGGTAGCGACGATATGGATCGCGCCATGACGTTGCTGAAAAAAGGGGCTGCGGCCGATAAAAACAGTGCCCGCGTTTCCATCATGATGGGGCGCGTGTATATGATGAATGGGGAATATGCAAAGGCAGTCGAAAGCCTGCAACGCGTAATTTCTCAGGATAAAGAGCTGGTCAGCGAAACGCTGGAAATGCTGCAAAGTTGCTATCAGCAGCTCGGTAAGAATGATGAGTGGGCGGAGTTTTTGCGTCGTGCAGTTGAGGAAAATACCGGTGCTGCCGCTGAGCTGATGCTGGCTGATATCCTTGAAGCTCGCGAAGGTAGTGATACCGCTCAGATCTACATTACCCGCCAGTTACAACGTCATCCCACAATGCGCGTTTTCCATAAGCTGATGGACTATCACCTTAATGAAGCGGAAGAAGGGCGCGCCAAAGAAAGTCTGATGGTTCTGCGTGATATGGTCGGTGAGCAGATCCGCAGTAAGCCACGCTATCGTTGCCATAAATGTGGATTTACAGCTTATACGCTGTACTGGCATTGCCCGTCCTGCCGTTCGTGGTCAACCATTAAGCCAATTCGCGGCCTTGATGGACAGTAATTTAAAAAAATGCCTTGTTTAGTTACAACATACTAATGAGTGGTTATCATTCACAGCGTCAAACACCTGTGCCACATCGCCTCGCAGAAATGTAAACGCGCCTGTTAATTTTCTATTACCGCAGGTAGAATGCACGCCGTTTACCCATTTTGTGCCGCAAGCGGCGCCATCTTCAAGAAGGTCTGGTCATGACGTTTACTGCTTCATCTTCTTCCCGTGCTGTTACTGATTCTCCTGTCGTTGTCGCTCTGGATTACAATAACCGCGATAAAGCGTTAGCTTTTGTCGACAGAATTGATCCTCGTGATTGCCGTTTGAAAGTGGGCAAAGAGATGTTCACGCTTTTTGGACCGCAGTTGGTTCGTGACTTACAACAGCGTGGATTCGACGTTTTTCTTGATTTGAAATTTCATGATATTCCCAATACTACGGCGCATGCCGTTGCAGCGGCGGCAGATCTTGGTGTGTGGATGGTAAACGTTCATGCTTCAGGCGGGGCACGCATGATGACTGCAGCACGTGAAGCATTGGTACCTTTCGGCAAAGACGCTCCGCTACTGATTGCAGTGACGGTTCTGACCAGTATGGAAGCCAGCGATCTGGCAGACCTTGGTGTGACATTGTCACCGGCTGAGCATGCCGAAAGACTGGCACGTTTAACCCAGAATTGTGGGCTGGATGGTGTTGTATGCTCGGCGCAGGAGGCGGTACGATTCAAGCAAGCGTTTGGTCAACCGTTTAAACTGGTCACCCCGGGGATTCGCCCTGCAGGTAGTGAGGCGGGTGATCAACGCCGCATTATGACGCCAGAGCAGGCGCTTTCCGCTGGTGTAGATTACATGGTGATTGGTCGTCCGGTCACACAGTCGAATGATCCGGCGCAGACCTTGAAGATGATCAATGCCTCCCTGAAACGAGGTGCATAAATGAACGACTCTAATTCTCGCCTGGTTTACTCAACTGAATCCGGACGTATTGATGAACCCAAAGTGGTGCCTGACCGCCCGAAGGGTGATGGCATTGTCCGTATTCAGCGTCAAACTAGCGGTCGGAAAGGTAAGGGTGTTTGCCTGATTACCGGGATTGATCAGGATGATGCTGAATTGGTTAAATTAGCCGCTGAGCTGAAGAAAAAATGTGGCTGTGGTGGTGCAGTGAAAGATGGCGTAATAGAAATTCAGGGTGATAAACGCGACCTGATAAAATCGTTGCTGGAAGCCAAGGGAATGAAAGTTAAATTGGCGGGCGGTTAATCAAAAAAAGCCACGGAATTCGACCGTGGCTTTTTTATAAATAACGAACTAATGGTACAGAGCTGAGAAAAGTAAACGTCTTATTATATCGAGCCAGTCAACAGTAGATTATTTACCCACCTGATGGCCAATAATACCACCTACCGCAGCACCACCCAGCGTCCCCAGCGTGCTGCCATCCGTCAGGACTGCACCACCGATAGCACCTGCACCAGCACCGATCGCGGTGTTACGGTCACGTTTGGACCAGTTGGAGCAAGCGCTCAGAGACATTGCCAGAGTAATCGCCAGAACAGCAGCGGTCATTTTTTTGCTCGTTACAAACATAATACTTTCTCCTGAATTATTGATTCACGGGATCCAGTTCTCTTTAATGATACGCCATATCAGGACCATTAAAGATATTTCCGTGAACTATGTTGCGCAGGGATGACAACTAAATCACGCAGGTGATAGTCACTTCCTGTTATATCGCTAATAGTAATTTTACGACTTTATCCTGTTAACGACAGGTAAAAAGTCTTAATTGGACCGTCAGATAAGTCTCAGAGAGAAGATGATTTGCCTGCTGACAAATCATCTGGTGAAGTATTATGCTTGGGTATCAATGATGTTTACCGTTAATCCCGAGTGTTCTAGCTGCATTTGCACGCTGGCACTGAGTTTTGCATCCGTCACTACGCGGCTGAACCGATCTAACGGACCCAGTGTGTAAGGGTGAATTGCCTCAAATTTTGAGCTGTCGGTAAGCACAATCACCTCTGCACCTTTTTCCAGCACAGCATTGACTACGTCAGAGCGCATCATGTCGCGGCCGGTAAAGCCGGTATCAGCCTGCCAGCCATCAATACCGATAAATGCCTTACTAAAGTGAACCTGCTGAATAAACTGGCGAGTTAGCGGTCCGACCATGCTTTCACTTTTTTTCTGATAGATCCCACCGAGAAGAATGACTTCACAGGGAGTTTCTTTGAGCAGATGAGCGATATAGCTGCTGACCGTAATGATGGTGACGTCTTTTTGTTCCGCCAGTGTTCTGGCCAGAAGCGCATTACTGCTGCCATTCTCAATAAAGACTGATTCGCCAGGATTGACCAGTGATGCGGCAAATTCGGCCAGTTCACGTTTCAGCGTGAAATTGGTCATCATGCGCGTTTCTACATCATCACTGTTCAATGAGACAGCGAAACCGTGCGCACGGCGTAAATAACTCTGTTTTTCCAGTGTGTTCAGATCCTGTCGAATCGTCACTTCTGAAACGCCGGTGACTTTAGCAAGCTCAGCTACACTCATCTGGCCTTTATCGGTCACCATCTGCAAAATAGATTGTTGTCGGGAATTCATAGTATTAATTTTTTATAGCGATATCGTATCGGAAATTAAACGGAGACTGCGTTATCTGAAATCTGATGATAGCAATCACATACAGAGAACGATGCCATCAGATCTCCCACGGGGCCCTGGCTTTTTTTGACAAAGATTCTGTATCTTCTTTGACCGTATTTAACAGTTCAGCCTTAAGAATCTCGAGGTTGTGGATGGCTGAGTGGTAATCGCCAGCAACGAGGATATCCAGCACGGTATCAATACGTTCGGCCAGACGCTGTGCGTCGATATCAGACATGTTCGTCATCCTAATGTCAAAATAGTTAGAATTTCATGATGCAGAAATTCATGACAAAAGAGAAGGGAAAAATAGTATTATCCCGAACGATCGGAGAATAATATATATTCTGTAATTACATACAGATATGATCCATCCAGGAATGTCCATTTTTCCATATTCAATATGTTTACTCCTTCCGCTTTAACGCAACTTTTTATTCAGATAACGCTTATACCAGCGTTCAAATGCGGCGGCCGGCATTGGCTTGGCGAACAAAAAGCCCTGACGCTCGTTGACACCGTTCTTGGTCAGAAAGGCGTCCTCTTTCGCGCTTTCAACACCTTCGGCTATGACTTGTAGATTCAGCGCTTGCGCCACCGCGACAATGGCTCGTACCAACGACTGTGAAATAGATTGTTTGTGAATATCTCTAACAAAGGCCTGATCCAGTTTGATCGCATCAAGTGGGAAGCGGGCAAGTTGCGACAGTGATGAGTATCCTGTCCCAAAATCATCCAAATGAATCTGCGCCCCAAGCTGGCTAAACTGCTGAATAACCGACAGTGCAAGTTGTTCATTTTCAATCAAACTGCTTTCTGTTAGCTCGACGTCGATTGGACAATATTCAAAATTCAGTTCATGAAGCACCTGCTTCAAATCGGTAAAAAGGGTCTGGTCGGCAAGCTGACGAGCCGATACGTTTACCGCTACACGCAGATTTATTCCCTTATCACGCCATTTAGCCACCTGGCGCACGACGTCCAGAATAACCCAGCGTCCCAGCGGAACAATCAGCCCCGACTCTTCGGCATAAGAGATAAACTCCAATGGTGGGATTAGCCCGCGCTCGGGCGATTGCCAACGCACCAGAGCCTCCACGCTACGCACTTCGCCACGCCATGTTATTTTCGGCTGGTAATGAATAAGCAATTGATCATTTTCCAGGGCTTTACGCAGATTGGTATCCAGCCAAAGGTATTCGAATACCCGTTGATTCATTTCAGGGGAGAATACGCAAAATTGTCCGCGGCCACCTTCTTTGGCTGTATACATTGCCGTATCTGCATTGCGAATTACACTTTCGCTATCATTTCCATGCTGAGGGGCGAGGGAAATACCAATAGAACATCCGGTATACACTTCAATAAGGCCGATACGGAAAGGCAGACGCAGGCGTGTCAAAATACGCGATGCCGTGGCCTCCAGTGCGCTCTGGGACGTTTTAGTGGCAAGGACAATAAACTCATCGCCGCCAAAACGAGCCAATAATTGATCTTCCTCGAGACAACTGAGGATTGCCAGCGACACGCTCTGTAACAACTGATCGCCAAACATGTGCCCGTAGGCATCGTTAACCTTTTTGAAATTATCCAGATCGAGGTAAACAATACCTACCTGGGTGTCTCCCGCGTTGTCGATCGCCTCGCTAATCAATTCATGAATTGCGTTACGGTTGGGTAATCCGGTAATGGAATCGGTATTCGCCAGCACGCGCAGACGCTCCTGAGCGCGTCGTTCTTCAGTGATGTCGGTACCTGAACAGATCAGGAAAATTTCGTTCTTACCGCTGCCGTTATGCACAAACTTATTGCGAAACAGAAACAGGCGCTGACCCTTACAGGTCTTCACCCACCGTTCGACTTCATACGAATTGCCTTCGCGAAAAAAAACGTCGATGTTACGTCTTGAAGCGGCGGCTTCACGGCGGCTCATAAAGAGTGTGAAGACGCTTTGCCCGATCACTTCGCGCTCTCTTAGCCCGGTGTACTCTTCGCACAATCGATTAAATCGCTGAATATTGCCCTGACGATCAAGGATAACGATAACTGAATTAGCCTCAGAGACGACCTGTTCAGCAAAAGAGAGTCCTTGTGCCAGATCGCGCGCAACAGAAGGGGTGTCATCCCACGCGGATGCGCTACCGGCCCATTCGCGTTTATTAATTTTCCGTCCGACCAGGTGAACGGGAATATCATCGTCATCAATGGGAAGAGTCATTAACAGGCTGGACGTAATGACTGTCATCTCCCGAATACGATCGGCTTGTTCCGGTGAGAGCTCGATGGTTTGGTCGGTATCAGTCGCTTCGGCGATAGAAAAATGCAGGATGTTGCAATCCTCTGACAAACGCCAGTAGGGGGTGTGAGTGCCTATATAGCTATACAACGTAACCCTCTCCCGAACGTCTTTCATGATGTGTACTATCCCGTTTAAAGCGCATACAGCCACAAAAATAAGGGTAGCCATGATTCATACAGGTTGATTATGGCTGAACGTATTGTTTTATTTATATATTTATGTGTAATCCAGATTCAGGAAAAAGCAAAGTCAGTGTGCTGAAAATAGAAAAAATAATTCTGACTGGATGAAAGAAGTGTAGTGCGTGGCAGCTAATTGCGCGGAAAAAAAGAAAACGGCCTTTTCGTTACAGAAAAAGGCCGTTGAATCGATGTGTGTTACACGGCAGGACGAGCGATAACGCTGCGGGTTTCCATCCGAACTTCAGCAATAGTTACATCAATCACGTCGGTGACTTTGTAAACCACTTCACCTTTGATTTGCACCGTTCCGCTTTCCTGGCTACATACCAGTTCATCGCGGACAGCGTGCAGGAATGGTGCCGGAATAAATGCAACAGCGCCATTATCGACTAAACGAACGCGCATACCGCCACGGCTGACGTCAATGATTTCAGCTGCAAAACGGATATCGGTATCGACTTTGTCCTTCAGGAAACGCGCGTACAGCCAGTCACCTACATCACGTTCGGCCATACGGTTCAGGCGACGACGGTCTGCCATTTGCAGGGTGATATCATCCTGCGGACGAGCGATGGTTTCACCTTTGATAACAGCCTTCAGCAGGCGGTGGTTGATCATATCGCCATACTTACGGATAGGGGAAGTCCATGTGGCATATGCTTCCAGACCTAACCCAAAGTGCGGTCCTGGCTCGGTGCTAATCTCTGCATAAGACTGGAACCGGCGAATACGGCTGTCGAGGAAACCAGAAGGCTGGGCATCCAGCTCACGACGCAGTTTGCAGAAGCCTTCCAGGGTTAATACTTCTTCGGCATCGACGTGCATACCATGGGTTTTCAACAGTGCGGCCAGCGCTTCAGCATTCGCCGGATCGAATCCCATGTGTACGTTATAAATACCAAAGCCCAGTTTGTCGCGAAGCACACGTGCCGCACAAATATTTGCCGCAATCATGGACTCTTCCACAATACGGTTTGCGATGCGGCGCGGCTCAGCCACGATGTCCAGGACTTCACCTTTTTCACCCAGAACAAAACGATAATCCGGGCGATCTTTAAATACCAGAGCATGGTTATGACGCCATTCACCACGACTCAGGCAAATGCGCTGTAGCAGACGGATCTGACCGGCAATCGCGTCGTTTTCAGGCTGCCAGTCCCCGGTGCCTTCCAGCCAGTCGGAAACGTTGTCATACGCCAGCTTGGCTTTGGATTCGATAGTGGCTGCAAAGAAGGTGATGTTGTCCTCGATCGTACCGTCAGCAGCAATAATCATGCGACAAGCCAGAACCGGACGAACTTCGTTAGCGCGCAGGGAACACAGGTCGTCGGACAGTTCGCGCGGTAACATCGGAATATTGAATCCCGGCAGATAGTTGGTGAACGCACGAATTTTCGCCGCGTTATCCAGTTTGCTGCCTTCAGCAATCCAGGCAGTAGGATCGGCAATTGCAACGGTTAATTGCAGTTTACCGTCAGCCAGCTCTTCGGCATACAACGCATCATCCATATCTTCAGTGCTGGCACTGTCGATGGTGACGAAATGGAGAGCAGTTAAATCCTGACGTTCCAGACCTTCATCCAGCATTTCGGTGGCCACGCCATCCGGTGCTTCTTTTTCGAGGTTATGGCGCGCCAGTGTGACCCACCATGGGACGAAGTGATCGTCAGCAAAGGTGATAAACTGAGTTAATTCAGCATAGAAGGTGCGGTCGCCTTTCAGCGGATGACGGCGCATTTCAGCTACCGCCCAGTCACCCTCTTTAAATTCGTGTTCCACACCGCGAGCAGCGCGGCAGGGAATTGCATCTTTCAGTAACGGATGATCCGGTACAATGGACAAACGGTCATTCTTGCCCTGAACTTTACCCACGAAGCGAGTCAGGAACGGTTCGACCAGTTCTTCCGGCTCGGCAGACTCGCGATCTTTTTCCGTATGGATAACCGCGACAATGCGGTCACCATGCATCACTTTTTTCATCTGCGGCGGTGGAATAAAATAGCTTTTTTGTGCATCGACTTCCAGGAAGCCAAAGCCTTTTTCCGTGGCTTTTACCACCCCTTCAGCACGTGGCGTTTGGGAATGTAGTTGCTGTTTAAGCTGCGCTAGCAGCGGGTTGTCCTGAAGCATAATTGTCTATTTTCGTGGCCAAAAGAGCGGCTGACAGTTTTACGCGAATCTGCCTGGCGCAGCAAGCGCTCTTTCAGTAAATGGATCGGTTAATGAGTCTCGCCCAGTGCGATTTTCAAGCGATTCAACCATCCGCACAATCCGCTCCAGGCCAGTAGGTTAATAGCCTGTTCTGAAGAGATACCCTGATCGAGTAACGGGGTTAGTAGTGCGGCGCTAAAACGATCGGGCGCCCGGGTCAGCCATTGTACCGCCTGTAGGGTTACGCGCTCAACTGGATGTCGCTGCTCCCAGCGCTGTAATTCGCGCTCCTCATCGCGAAGTAAAGCGATGACGTCGGCCATTTCATGCACCGAATGTGCGTATTCATTAAAGCAGGCAACGCTGCCATTAATACGTGCAGTCAGCAGAGTGGTCAGTGAAAACGATCTTGATTGCACATCAGTGCGCAGTGAGCTGATAACCAGTGATTTGAGTACCGCCAGTATTTCGGGAGAATGAGCCAGTAACGGCGTCAATGCGCGCAGTTCGGGGGGCGAGTGATCCGGGGGCTGCTGACGAGCGGGACAATATTCGACCGGGAAGGATGCGGCATGCCATTTTGCATTGGCATCATTAAATGCTGACGCTAGCGCGTATTGTTGTACATCAAGTCCCGGTATCCGGCGAGCAGGGTGACCAAAGTATGCCTGAAAAATAGCTACTGCACGGGCCTGAAAACCCACAAATCCAATTATCTGATTGATCAGAATAATATCGCCGGTTGTCAGACCAACCTCATCCAGATGCTGACGAGCACGCGCGTTGATAACGGAGGGTGAACTGGCGAGTTGGCGAGCATATTGGGTGATTTGCGCTAGCCGGTGATTGCTCTCCCGCGAGGAGTCCGGGCCTGGAAGTGGTGTTAAACGCGCCGCATAGTGATTACACAATCGCTGGACGCCGTAAACCTGGGCGACAGTTAAAGCGGTGCTCATACGTTCATAGGCGCTGAATGTATGCAACTGACTCTGGGTAACGTGAGCAGGGAAAAGATGACAGGCAAGTTTACGTGCAGGTTCTAACCAGGACTGAAAGGGTAAAAGCGCGACTTCGGGTATCGTCAAATCCAGTAAAAAACTGTCCTCGACGTGCGCGGCTTCAGGCACCAGTGGCAGGGCATCTTGCGGATACCTGCTGGACTGAGTTTCATGATACCAGTGGCTTTTGCCTTCAATTCGGCGTTGTTCCATGGGCGATCCTTGGTCTAAAAAGTGGCGACCCGGATACGTCGTCATACCCATACGCCGGATCGTTTGTGCTGCATTATCCTGGCGTAAGCGGATGAGGGGATGAAAGACTGTTAGGTGATAATAAATATCAGAAAAGTATATATGGCAGAATGTAGAAGGGCGGAAGAATGGAAAATCATGGGCGACGCAACGCCGCCCATGGAGGTGGTCTGAAAGATTATTTCAGTTCCAGTTCGTTCATTGCAGCGATGCTGAAGCCACCGTCAACGTGAACGACTTCACCGGAGATACCGCCAGACAAGTCGGAGCACAGGAATGCTGCGGAGTTGCCCACATCTTCAATGGTAACAGTGCGGCGAATCGGGGTAACCGCTTCACAATGTGCCAGCATTTTACGGAAATCTTTAATACCGGAAGCCGCCAGAGTACGGATAGGACCTGCGGAGATTGCGTTAACACGCACACCTTCAGGACCCATCGCGTTAGCCATGTAACGCACGTTCGCTTCGAGGGAAGCCTTCGCCAGACCCATAACGTTGTAGTTCGGGATTGCGCGCTCTGCGCCCAGGTAGGACAGAGTCAGCAGAGCAGAGCCTGGGTTCAGCATAGTACGGCATGCTTTAGCCATCGCAACAAAGCTGTAGGCGCTGATGTCATGAGCGATTTTAAAGCCTTCGCGGGTGACAGCATTCACATAGTCGCCATCCAACTGATCAGCCGGTGCAAAACCGATGGAGTGCACGAAACCGTCGAATTTCGGCCAGGTTTTGGCCAGCTCAGCGAACATGGTGTCGATACTGGCGTCTTCAGCCACATCGCACTGCAGGACGATGCTGGAACCCAGTTGAGCTGCAAATTCTTCCACGCGGCCTTTCAGTTTGTCGTTCTGGTAGGTGAACGCCAGTTCAGCCCCTTCACGATGCATCGCCTGCGCGATACCCCATGCGATGGACAGTTTACTGGCAAGACCGGTCACCAGAATGCGCTTACCGGAAAGAAAACCCATAGCTTTAATCCTTATAGTCATTACTTATTTTTTAGCAATCAATGAGTTATGATTGCAATTTCAAGGTCACTCGAAATTGGTCTGAAATTATATCCCACTCTCTGCCCCTTGTGTCACGATCTTTCTCTGCGATTCACCACACGGTTACTGGCAGCAAAAAGTATTTCAGGGGGCTGTAGAGTTGTAGTCAGTTATGAGCGGCCTGTCGCTATACATTGCACGTGAGGAGTATATCACTCCCCCCTGGTTCTGCCTCATCCAACCAGCGAAGGACAGGGCGGCAAGGTGACAGTACTAAGGTCCTGAATAGCTAAAATGACATGATTTTATCGCTAGTCGATGTTTATAAACATATCAATGTAAGAAGATTCTTAAAACAAAAATAATGACCATATTCAGTTCGTTATGATATATTGTTTTTATCGATCAATATCTATGTATTGATCGATATTATTGATTGATTGTAATTAGAAGTGCATTATCAGGATGTTATGATCAATTGGAGTGGTCTTATGCACTATCATTTCATCGCGGAACCGATGAGAGACACAATGGATAAGTTGCTGGGTGTTGAGATGCTCACCCGGTTTACTTCAGACACGGTTCACCCGTTACATTCAGATTTCATCATTACAGCGTGGAGTGGTGAACAAAAACGTCATTTTCTGCTCGAACAAATAAAGTTAATCGCTCAAAAGCGAGACTGGTTTGAGAAAAATAACCTTTTCTGCACGCTTAATCTCATTGACGAAATGGCGCTTCTGGCGATTGGCGACCCTGTCATTACATCTGCATTACATGCAATGCCATTTATTGCTCTGCAACTCTCAGAACGATTCTTGTCGAATACAGCATGCCTGAATAATCTGTTAATTAACTCTCTTGGTGATGGTCCAAATGCATTGTGGCTGGGCGATCTGGGGTCTGGCTGCGTCGGGGCGAATCCGCTGGTTAGCGGCGGTTTTGATGTTGTGAAAATGGATCGTAACTTCTTTCTCGCCCAGGTAGAAAAGCCCATGTTTCCGGTTCTCATAAAAAATATCCGGGAATACTGTGATCATGTTGTGGTCGAGGGAATTGACGATGCCCGGTTTATCGACGAAGTCATCAACGCTGGAGTATGGGCGATACAGGGAACTGTATTCCCATCGATCACTTTTACCGATGTAGAAGCGCTAATGCCGGTAAGTGTCTACCATTAAAGGCAAAAAAGAGCCCTCCGGCAGAGGAGGGCATTTGTCCTGCTAACGGTCTTTTCGCCAGGCATCCGCAGTGAGTGCCTCGCCGAAATGCCCGGAAATCAGGCGACGAGTCAGCTCATGCAGGGGAGAGGCAAGAACATCCGCTGTACTACCGCGCTCAACAACTTCTCCCTGATGCATGACCAGTACCTGATCGCTGATGTGTTTCATCATTCCAATATGCTGAGTTACATAAATATATGAAATTCCTTGTTTTTCCTGTAACTCCAGCATCAAATTAATCAGTTGTGAGCGCATCGACATATCGAGAGATGCCAGGGCTTCATCCGCGATGATTACTTTAGGGCGCAAAATAAGAGCGCGGGCGAGCCCCAGACGCTGTTTTTGCCCAGGGGCCAGCATATGCGGGTAGTAGCTGACGTGATCGGGTAGTAGACCGACCATCCGCATCGTTTCAATAATCTGTTTACGCCGCTGCTCTGGCTCCAGATCGGTGTTGAGACGCAGCGGGAAATCGAGGATTTGCGAGATACGCTGGCGCGGGTTAAGTGATGTTGAGGGATCCTGGAAAATCATGCGAATACGCTGGCTACGGAAGGAATAATCGCCGTACTTTAGCGGGTGATCGTCAATCAGCAGTTCGCCGCTGGTAGGCTCAACCATCCCCGCCAGCATTTTTGCCAGCGTGGATTTACCTGAGCCGTTTTCGCCAATGATGGCAAGAGTTTGTCGCTCACGCAGGGTAAAACTCAGGGGCTTGACGGCCTCGACGGTCTGGCGACGAAACAAGCCGGTCCGGTAGCGAAAGGTTTTGCTCAGATTACGTACTTCGAGCAGTGTTTCTACCATCTCACTCTCTCTCCATGTTCAGCGGGAAATGACAGGCGTAGAGATGATTCTTTGCTCCGGTCAGTCGTGGGGTTTCAATACATTCGCGTTGTGCATAAGGGCAACGTGGTCCCAGGCGGCAACCAATAGGCAATTGCTCTAACAATGGAATTGCTCCCGGCATGGTATTCAGTCGGCTTTTGTGAGGCATCGGACTACCAAAGTCAGGAATGGCACGGATCAACGCCTGGGTATAGGGATGATGCGGAATTGTCACCAGATCTTTACTGGGGGCGGTTTCCACCGTTTGTCCGCAGTACATTACGTTGATTTTGTCTGCCCATTGGCTAAGCATTTGCAGGTCATGGCTGATCAGTAAAATGGTGGTATTGCTGTTTTGATTCAGCCGGGTCAGCAGACGGAAAATTTGAGCCTGCGTCGTGGGTTCCATCGCGTTAGTGGGTTCATCGGCAATCAGCAGGCGCGGCTGGTTAGCCAGTGCGATTGCGATCATCACTTTCTGGCACTCGCCGTCCGTCAGCTCATAGGGGAAGCTGCGCATTGCGTCTTTATGATCTTTGATCCCGACACGGTGCAGCAACTCAATTGCACGGCGTTTACGCCAGCCAATACGTTGCCACCAGCGCCCTTTATAGGTCCAGGCCGGGATATTTTGCATTAGTTGCCGCCCAATACGTTCAGACGGATCGAGACAGGATTGCGGCTCCTGAAAGATCATGGAAACGTTATGACCGACCAGTTTACGTCGCTCACGAGCGGAAAGACGCAGCAGATCGATATCGTCAAAGCGCATACGGTCGGCGGTAACGCGCCAGTTGTCTTTGGCTACTCCGCAGATGGCTTTGGCGATGAGACTTTTACCCGATCCGGATTCACCTACCAATCCACGGATCTCGCCTTCATTCAGCGTCATGCTAACACGGTCAACTGCCTTCACCCATTCGTCGCCGGTCCTGAACTCAATAGTCAGGTTGCGGATATCCAGTAATGGCATTATTCCACCCCCGCAATAATCGCGCGACGTACGCCGTCACCTAACAGGTTAACCAGCAGCACACTGATCATAATTGCCGCCCCCGGCAGCATTACCGTCCACGGCGCGACGTAAATCAACTCCAGTGCGTCGCCGAGCATAGCTCCCCATTCCGGCGACGGGAGCTGTGCACCGAGATCCAGAAAGCCCAGTGCGGCAATATCCAGAATCGCCATCGACAGTGCGCGAGTGATTTCGGTGATAAGTCCGGCGGTAATATTGGGCAGAATCGCAAACCACAAAATATTGAGCGTTGTGGCACCGTCCAGGCGCGCAGCGATGACATACTCTTTTTCCAGCTCGTCGTGCACCATGCTGTAGACGGAGCGTACCATGCGTGGCAACAACGCCAGCCAGACAGCAAACATCGCGTGAGTCAGGTGCGGTCCGGCAAACGCCACCACAATAATCGCCAACAGCAGCGAAGGAATAGAGAGGAGGGTATCCAGAATATGGTTCAGCACGGCGGAGCGTAAACCGTGCGTTGCTCCGGCTAATACTCCTAATACCAGACCACACAGCGTGGCGGCGAGCGTTACGACAAATGCACCACCCACGGTAGGAGCCGCGCCGCTAAGCAGGCGGCTTAACACGTCACGCCCCAGATCGTCAGTCCCAAGGAAGAATGACACTTCGCCATAGCGTGACCAGGAAGGAGGCAGCAGTTGATATCCAAGAAATTGCTGATCGATACCATAAGGTGCGAACCAGCCACCAAAAATACACAGTATCATCAGTCCCGCGCAGCCATACAGGCCGACCATCGCAGGAGCATCACCATAAAAATTGCGCCAGGCGGTGCGTAGCGTACCGGGCGGGCGCTTTTCGGTGTATACGCTATCGTAAGGCATACCATTCCTTATGTTTCAGAGGGTTAGCCATGGCACCCAAAATATCAGAGATAACGTTAACAATAATAACCAGAGAACCAATCACCATAACGCCCGCAGAAATTGCGGCGTAATCCTGTTGACGAATCGCGTTAATCAGCCAGCGGCCAAGCCCAGGCCAGCTAAAGACCATCTCAGTAATCATTGCCAGAGTCAGCATGGTAGAAAACTGTAAACCAAGACGCGGGATCACCGGCGGCAGAGCATTATGCAGCACATGACGTCTCAGGATCGTTAACCGCGACAGGCCGCGGGTGGCTGCTGCTTTCACGTAGTTCTGATCGAATACTTCAATAGTGCTGATGCGCATTAGACGAATGACTTCGGTTGTTGGCGCGACGGAGAGCGTCAATACGGGGAGCACCATATGTCGGATTGCACTGACCACCATTTCATCACGCCAGGGCGAATCGGAGATCCACGCGTCGATAATGGCAAAACCTGTGACGGGTTTGACTTCGTAGAGCAGATCAAAGCGGCCTGATACCGGCAACCAACCGAGCGTAAGTGAAAAGAGCAATGTCAGCAGTAGCGCCAGCCAAAAAACCGGAATAGAAAAGCCCATCAGAGCAATAGCACTGATGCAACGATCCTGCCATTTATTACGCGTTATGCCTGCCAGCATGCCGATAGGGATCCCTACCATCAGCGCAAAGCCAAAGGCCAGAATGCACAACTCCATCGTGGCAGGAAACACCTCTTTCAGTTGTTCTGAAATCAACTGTCCGTTGATACTGGAAACACCAAAATCCCAGTGAATTAAGCCATTAAACCAGAATACCCAGGCGTTCCACAGCGATGCGCCTTGCAGAGGTGCATGGGGAGTAAAATAGCTCAGGCTAAACCCGATAAATGTCAGGAAGAAAAGGGTTACCAGGAGCAATAAAAAACGCCGCAGGGTGAAGATAATCATGGTTTTTTCACCTCATCTTTCTTTTCCCTGGAAACCCCGGCAAAGGAGGCATTACCAAACGGACTCAGCACCAGTCCTTTGATGTCGTAGCGATAGGCCTGCAGGCGTAGTGAAGATGCCAGTGGCAGAATCGGGAGCTCTTTTGCCAGAATATTTTGTGCTTCGTCATAGGCGTCAATGCGTGAGGCGAGCTGCTGTGAAGACAGCGCCTTGCGTAGAACGTTATCAAACTCCGGGTCACACCAATGGGCAAAGTTGGTCTGCGAGTTAATGGCGGCGCAGCTCAGTAGCGGTCGGAAAAAACTGTCAGGATCGTTACTGTCTGTCGCCCAGCCGGACAACGTCAGATCATGGTTCATATCCATTAA
The DNA here is from genome assembly GCF_030333105.1 of Citrobacter sp. Cm038. Taxonomy (NCBI): domain Bacteria; kingdom Pseudomonadati; phylum Pseudomonadota; class Gammaproteobacteria; order Enterobacterales; family Enterobacteriaceae; genus Citrobacter; species Citrobacter sp. Cm038. The sequence goes on from NZ_JAOWGO010000016.1 coordinate 927,688, forward strand.
TCGCGCCTCCTGAAAACGACCTTCTACCGGGACGATTACCACTTTTACGCCAACCTGCGCCATGTCTGCCTGGATCAATTCTGCGGTTTTCAATGGACTCGGGTTCCAGGCCTGAGAGCTGGTGGGTACCCAAAGTTGTAACGTTAAGTTCTCCAGCCCCAGCGCTTTAAGCTGTTCGCGAGATTTTGCCGGGTTGTATTCTGTAATTTTAGCTTCGTTGTCATAAGCCCACGAGGCGCGAGGTAAAATAGATGCCGCTGTTTCCGCCGTACCGTAGTAGATCGACTGCATCAGACGTTGGTTGTTGATCGCCAGTGCCAGCGCATGACGAACGGCAGGATTATTCAGTGGAGGTTTGTCCGTATTAAACGCCAGATAGGCAATGTTCATTCCCGGTCGCAGCGTCAGACGCAGACGCGGGTCATCACGTAAAATACTGAGCTGGCTGGCGGCAGGCCAGGCCAGAACATCGCACTCTCCGGTGAGCAGTTTTGATAAACGCCCCGTGCCACCCGAGCCGAGATCAACGACCACCTGCGGCATTAAAGGCTTACCGCGCCAGAAATTGTCGTGACGTTGCAGACGAATATATTGCCCGGCGCGATTTTCTGAAAGCTGGAACGGCCCGGTGCCGACAGGCTGCCTGTCCAGTAATTCCTGGCGATCCTGTTTTGCCAGCGTTGAGGCGTATTCAGCCGACATGACGGAGGCGTAGTGCGTTGCCAGGTGCCACAGGAAAGAAGCGTCGGGTTGGGTCAGACGAAATTCGACGGTGTTGTTGTCCAGCTTACGCACACTTTGTACGTTATCGGCAAACTGGAGGCTGTCGAAGTAGGGGAAGCTACTGCCATTTACGTTATGCCATGGGTTCTGGCGATCAAAGATTCGCTCGAAGGTAAATACCACATCGTCCGCATTTAGCTTACGTGTTGGGGTAAACCAGGCCGTCTTTTGAAACGGTACGTCTCGGCGCAGATGGAAACGGTAGGTTGCACCGTTGTCCAGCACTTCCCAGCTCTCTGCCAGTTCAGGAACCAGTCGATAAGTGTAAGGATCCACATCAAGCAGCCGGTCATAGAGCTGGGCGGCCAGCGTGTCGACAATCAGACCACTGCTGGCTTTTTGTGGGTTGAATGTGTTGACCTGCCCGCTGACGCAATAGACAAAGCCGCTGTCACGAATATCAGCGTGCGTGGTCTGCTCAGGCGCAGCAACTGCCTGACCACTCAGAAGTCCAGCCATCACGATCAGAGATGATAAAACCAGGCGCATAATTTTTTAAGGGATTATATATAAAGAAGCTATCTTACTAATATTTAATGACATTTGCCATTACCGTTTGTGTTTGGGGGTAGTAGTGGTGGTAATCACGAATTCAACATCGCGACCTGGTCAACATTCATACCAGCTTTCCACTTTGAATATACCTCATGAACTATCTTAGCATTTTCATGCCCTATCTGACTCGCAATAAACGAGGATACGCCTTAACAGAACTGGTCTGCGTTTTGCCAACGGTTATGACAAGAGGGGAATAGGGAGTGAACAGGCGGCAACCGAATTGTGACGCCAGAACTGCTTTGTTCTTATTCTTTACGCACGATTGAATCGCCACGCTCTGAGAAAAGTCTCCACAGCGGATAATGCCAGCTTATCCAACCACACCGGATCTACCGGAGCCTGGTCAATAAGTGCAGCGGGGAGGGCGTAGCCCATAATGGCCCCAAGAAAAGCTGTTGCTTGCAGATTGGGATCATCCAGTTGAATTTTACCTTCGGTCTGAAACTGAGCCAGAACCTGGGCTAGCGTATCGCGAATCCGGCCAGTAGGGCGCTGCGCAAGGCTGGAAAAGATTTCAGGGCGCTGAACCAGCACCTGAATGAGCAGTCGTTGAAAATGAATATTGGCCGGTGAGAAAAAATAGGCTTGTATCATCCTGGCGATCCCAAGTAGCAGCTCCGGTAAATTATGCTGTTTATCGTCAAGCAACTGCTGCAGAGACGGCTGAAGCTTATCGTTCAGAAAAGCAAAGGTTTCAACCAGTAGCTGATCCTTTCCTCCCGGAAAGTGACTGTAAAGCGTTGTTCTGGTTGTATTGGCCTTTTCCGCAATAATTTGAAGCGAAACATCCATGCCGTGCTCGAGGAAAATATCACGCGCAGCCTCAAGAATGCGAGGACGGGCTTTCATCGGGCGACCTTGTGGTTTAGTCATTTACTGTTACGTTTCCTTTTCACTCTCGACCAGTACCGGGGGATTAGCCATTCTTTCAATGCCCCTGCGGATAGCAATAAAAAAGAGTGGAACAAAGAGTAAGGTTAATAATGTTCCGGAAAGCATACCGCCAATAACGGCGACGCCAATCTCCAGGCGGCTTGATGCCCCAGCTCCTGTGGAGAGTACCAGAGGAATTACCCCGGCAACAAATGCCAATGATGTCATCAAAATAGGTCGTAAGCGTAAACTCGCTCCTTCCAGTGTTGCTGTGACAACCTCTTTGCCGCTCTGATACTGTGACTGTGCGAATTCAACGATCAGAATTGCATTCTTGGCGGATAATCCCATGGTTGTGAGCATGCCAACCTGAAAATAGATGTCATTGGTTAAGCCGGTGATCCAGGTAGCGAAGACGGCACCAGAAATGGCGAGTGGGATGATTAATAATACAGCCAGTGGGATGGCCCAGCTTTCATACAGCGCAGCAAGGCACAGGAAAATAAAGGCACAGGTCGCGAGGTAGATCCACTGGGCTTGTCCTGAGGACAATTGTTCTTGATATGACAGGCCGCTCCATTGGAGTCCAAAACCATCAAACTTCTGTATAACATCCTCAATCGCGTCCATTGCGGAGCCTGAACTTACCCCCTCAGTTGCATTACCCTGAAACTGGACGGAAGAAAGTCCATTAAAGCGTTGCAGCATCTGGGGACCCGTGGTCCATTGCAGGGTACTAAAGCTGCTAAAAGATGCCATTAAATCGTTATTCCCCCGTACGTGCCAGGCGGAAATATCCTCTGGCGAAGTACGCCAATCAGCATCACTTTGCATGTACACCCGCTTGACCCGTCCCCGGTCAATAAAATCATTAACATAAACACCTCCCCATGCGGCGGATAATGTACTATTGATGTCTGCTTGCTCTAGTCCCTGAACCTGCGCTTTATGTCTGTCGATATCGACCCTGAGCTGGGCTTTTTCGTCAAGGCTGTTGATCCTGACAGCCGAAAGATTTGCGTCATCTGCTGCAAGATTCAGGACCTGCCGTTGAGTGCTTAGCAGCGCGTCATAACCGTTAGCTTCCTGATCCTGTAACCAGACTTCAAAACCGCTCGACTGGCCGAGTCCACGTACCGTTGGCGGTGCCGTTACGTTAATGGATGCCAGCAGGTGGCTTTTAAAATACTGGTTAGCACGTGAGATGATGGATTGTGCGCTGTTTTGTTTACCACTGCGTTTGTCCCAATGTTTTAGCTCAGCGAAAGCCATACCAACATTTTGTCCACTTCCGGCGTTATTGCGTCCTGTGACCATAAAGATGACATTCAGGTTTTCCTTTTCCTCCCTGAGAAAATATTGGCTTATTTCATCACCGACAGCCTGAGTCTGTGTGATTGGAGAGCCGACAGGGAGAGCAAATTGAATCATTACCGAACCCTGATCTTCTTCCGGCAGAAAACTGGTCGGGAGTTTCAGGTAAGTCCCAATAGTTAATAAAACCAGGATTACTGCGAGGATATACAGGCGTACCGGGCGGGATATGCTTCGCTGCAAGAGGCTGAGGTAGGCGCTCTGGCCTTTGTCAATTCCACGGTTTAGCGAAGTAAAAAATCGACCTTGCTGGTGAGGGACGGGTTTAAGCAAATGTGCGCAAAGTGACGGAGTCAGTGTTAGCGCAACCAGAGCGGATAAAATCATTGAAGACACAATCGTCACGGTAAATTGTCGGTAAATAATGCCAACAGAGCCGCCTAAAAAAGCCATCGGTATGAACACCGCAGAAAGCACCAACGCAATACCTACCAGAGCACTGGTGATTTCGCTCATCGAACGTAATGTCGCTTCTACGGGGGGGCATTTTTGTGATGCCATAATGCGCTCCACGTTTTCGACCACCACAATGGTATCGTCTACCAGAAGCCCGATAGCCAACACCATGGCAAAAAGCGTGAGTGTATTGATGTTGTACCCCAACAGACTCAATATTCCGAAAGTCCCCAGCATAACAACGGGAACGGTGATTGCCGGGATCAGTGTTGCCCGCCAGTTTTGTAAAAACAGGAACATGACAACCACAACTAACAGAATGGCTTCCAGAAGGGTATGAATAACACCTTCAATCGATACGAGTACAAATGGTGTGCTGTCCTTGGGATAAGCTGCAATCACCCCCTGAGGGAACTGCGGAGTCAGGCGCTCTATTTCAGCGCGTACATTTTCAGCCGTTGTTAATGCATTCGCTCCTGACGCCAACTGGATAGATATCCCGGCCGCCGGATAACCGTTGAGCGTGGTCAGGTTCTGATAGTTTTCTGCGCCGATCTCAACTCTTGCCACATCCCGTAAATAAACTGCGGAACCATCGCTATTGGTACGAAGGAGGATATTCTCAAATTGTTTTGGTGTTTCAAGGCGAGACTGTACGGTGACGGTTGCGTTCAGATACTGATCCGCAGGGGCTGGCTGGGAACCAATTTCGCCACTCGTCACCTGGGCATTTTGCGCTTCAATTGCACTCTGTACATCAGAAGGCATGAATCCGAAGCTATTTAACTTATAAGGATCCAGCCATATTCTCATCGCGTATTGCGCGCCAAACACCGTGGTTTCCCCGACGCCATCGACCCGGCTTAGAGGATCCTGCAGATTACTGATCAGAAAGTCATTGATATCGATATTACTAAGCTGTCGGGAAGGGTCATAGAGCGCCACAACCATCAGACTGTCCCCTTGAGACTTTGTAACGGTGATCCCTTGTTGCTGAACTTCCTGGGGAAGACGCGTAATTGCCTGATTGACAGCATTCTGGACCTGGACCTGGGCAATATCGGGATCGGTCTCCTGTGCAAAACTCAGGCTTATTCGGGCCTGCCCGGCTGAACTGCTGGTGGAAGAGAAGTAGAGAAGACCATCGATCCCTTTAATTTGCTGCTCAATCACCTGAGTCACACTGTCTTCAACGGTTTCAGCTGAAGCGCCAGGGTAGTTTGCGGTGATAGTGACCCCAGGGGGCGCGATATCAGGATACTGCTCTACCGATTGTGTGAACAGTGAGAGCAAGCCAGCCGACATAATGCAAATGGTTATTACCGCAGCGAAGACCGGTCTATCAACAAAAAATCTGGCCAGCATATGTCGCTCCACAAACTGTTTATTTACTTTACAGTAATGTAAATAAATGATTTGGACAAATAATAATCATCAAAGACATAGCTTTGTAAGTGACAGGTAACGAAGAATTTAAGTAAATATCTTTAAAATCAGTATGTAACAGAGAGCTATTTTTTAATAAAAATAATCTCTGTTGTTGGTTGATTTCTGGCACGCTGCTGGTTTGCACGAGCAGCGCCCAACAGATGAATGCTGCTTATTACGAAGCGCCACCCCAAAGTCGCTACGCTTGATGAGCAGTTCGGGCGAAGGCTTTTGCTAAAGCTGATGTTTTTTAAGCAGTGCGCGCAGTTGGTGGTAGGTCAGTCCGAGCAATTCAGCCGCTTTTTTCTGATTAAATCTGGCCTGCTCAAGACTGGTTTGCAGAAATTGCTTCTCCTGTTGCTGTTGGAATTCGCGCAGATCGAGAGGTAATGGTGCCAGAACTGGTGAGGTTTCCGACTGCTGGATTTCGGGGGCGGGGCGTTTGAAAGGGTCAATCACAATCTCATCCAGAGGATAATCACTGGTACCGTGTCGGTAAACCGATCGCTCAACGACATTCTTCAGTTCCCGTATATTACCAGGCCAACGGTAGTGTAGCAGGGTCTCTCTGGCCTGAGCGCTAAATCCTGGAAACAGTGGTAACCCGATTTCACGACACATCTGAATAGCGAAGTGCTCGGCCATTAACATGATGTCGCTTTGACGTTCACGTAAGGGAGGGAGCTGCACTACATCGAAAGCCAGCCTGTCCAGCAGGTCCGCGCGAAAAGTGCCTTCGCTGACCATCCGTGGCAGATCGGCATTTGTCGCGCATACCAGTCGTACGTTGACCTGCAACGGCTGGCTGCCGCCAACGCGTTCGAGTTCCCCATACTCAATCACACGCAGGAGTTTTTCCTGTACCAGCATCGGGGCGGTTGCCAGTTCATCGAGAAACAGCGTCCCGCCATCAGCGCGCTCGAATCGGCCTGGATGGCGCTTTTGTGCTCCGGTAAAGGCTCCCGCTTCGTGGCCAAACAGTTCTGAGTCGAGTAGGTTTTCATTAAGCGCCGCGCAGTTCAGGGAGATAAACGGTCCCTGCCAGCGCGAGGAGAGATAGTGCAGGCGGTTGGCGATCAGCTCTTTCCCTGTGCCACGCTCACCGATAACCAAAACCGGTTTATCCAGTGGGGCCAGTTGAGAAACCTGCTCCAGTACTTCAATGAAGCTGTTAGCTTCGCCAAGAAGGTTATCTTTGTATCCTGCCATGATGAAATTCACCATTTGTTAGTGTTATTCACCAATGTAACCTAATTTCATGAACAGGTAAAATTTACTATTTTCTTTATAATCAAATAATTAAAAAGTTGGCATGCAAGCTGCATTAGAGCATCAGCAGGGCATTGCCCGATATCAGAACAGTAAGTGAGGATTACATTATGGGTATTTTTTCTCGTTTTGCCGACATCGTGAACGCCAACATTAATGCGTTGCTGGAAAAGGCTGAAGATCCGCAGAAGCTGGTGCGGTTAATGATCCAGGAAATGGAAGATACGCTTGTGGAAGTTCGCTCGAATTCAGCGCGCGCACTGGCAGAAAAGAAACAGTTATCTCGCCGTATTGAACTGGCCACCGCGCAACAGGCGGAGTGGCAGGAAAAAGCGGAGCTGGCGCTGCGCAAAGAGAAAGAAGACCTGGCGCGTTCTGCTTTAATTGAAAAGCAGAAGTTAACTGATTTGATTACCACTCTGGAACATGAAGTGACGCTGGTTGATGACACGCTGGCACGTATGAAAAAAGAGATTGGCGAGCTGGAAAATAAACTCAGCGAAACCCGTGCTCGTCAGCAGGCGCTGACGCTGCGTCATCAGGCTGCAAGCTCCTCCCGCGACGTTCGTCGTCAGCTGGACAGCGGTAAGCTGGATGAAGCGATGGCGCGCTTTGAATCTTTTGAACGCCGCATCGATCAGATGGAAGCCGAAGCTGAAAGCCATAACTTTGGTAAGCAAAAATCTCTCGATCAGCAATTTGCTGATCTGAAAGCAGATGATGAAATCAGCGAGCAGCTGGCGCAGTTGAAAGCCAAAATGCAGCAAGACAAGCAATAATAACATCTGGCGGCGCCAGAGCGCGCCGCCGCTCATCACCTGTAAGGAGTACACATGAGCGCGCTATTTCTGGCCATACCGCTAACCATCTTTGTGCTGTTTGTTTTACCGATTTGGTTGTGGCTGCATTACAGCAACCGTTCCAGTCGTGGCGAGTTATCGCAAAGCGAACAGCAGCGCCTGGTGGAATTGAGTAATGATGCACAGCGCATGCGTGAACGTATTCAGACGCTGGAAGACATCCTTGATGCAGAACATCCTAACTGGAGGGACCGCTAATGGGGGGCGTTAACCTGAACAAAAAACTGTGGCGTATTCCACAGCAGGGTATGGTTCGTGGGGTCTGTGCCGGTATCGCACAGTATCTTGATGTTCCGGTGAAGCTGGTGCGAATCCTGGTTGTTTTGTCGATCTTCTTTGGTCTGGCCTTTTTTACCATAGTGGCTTATATCGTGCTGACTTTCGTTCTGGATCCAATGCCAGACAATGTCGCTTTCGGCGAACAACAGCCCTCGAGCGGCGAACTGCTTGATGCCGTCGATCGTGAACTGACCGCAAGTGAAAATCGTTTACGCGAAATGGAGCGTTATGTGACTTCAGATACGTTCACATTGCGCAGCCGCTTTCGCCAATTGTGAGGATTGAGATGAACAATCGCTGGCAGCGTGCCGGGCAAAGGGTGAAGCCTGGTTTTAAATTAGCAGGCAAGCTGGTACTTCTTACCGCGCTCCGCTATGGTCCTGCAGGCGTTGCCGGTTGGGCAGTGAAGTCCGTTGCCCGACGTCCGCTGAAAATGGCGCTGGCGTTGATTCTGGAACCTTTATTGAGCCGCGTGGCGGTAAAATTATCCAAACGTTATTCCGGGAATTAGCCCGACATCCGAATGACGCTATTTGAAATAACATATAGATAACATTTTTCCTGTTAATTTGCGGCAGCTCACAAATACGATTTTTGGGCTGCCAAAATCATTTTCCCCTCAAGCTCACCTCTGCTGATTGACAGTTTATTTTCGTCTGAATTTGTGTGTCAGCAATAATATTGCGTTAGTAAGTCTTGCCATTAATCAACTCCAGGTGCAATTGTTGGTAAGCTATTAATATTAAATTGATTATATTTTTTACAAAAATGTTAAATGCATGATAGTATACCCCCCTATAGTATATAGGAGGGCGTATGCCGCATTCCCCGGAAGATAAAAAACGTATTCTTACTCGTGTACGTCGTATTCGTGGTCAGGTTGATGCACTTGAACGCGCGCTGGAGTCCGGCGAACCGTGTCTGGCTATCCTGCAACAAATTGCCGCTGTACGCGGCGCATCCAATGGCCTGATGGGCGAAATGGTCGAAATTCATCTGAAAGATGAACTGGTCAGTGGTGAGACAACCCCGGACGAGCGTGCCATTCGCATGGCTGAAATCGGCCATCTTCTTCGCGCTTATCTAAAATAAACACCATCACCTCGCAATAATGGGAAGAGACAGATGAAATCACGTGCAGCAGTAGCATTTGGCCCCGGCCAACCGTTGAAAATTGTTGAGATAGACGTCGCCCCGCCAAAGAAAGGGGAAGTGCTGGTTAAAATTACCCATACCGGCGTCTGCCATACTGACGCTTTTACGCTCTCTGGCGACGATCCGGAAGGTGTGTTCCCGGCGGTACTTGGCCATGAAGGTGGCGGTATTGTGGTTGAGGTGGGAGAAGGCGTCAGCAGCCTGAAACCGGGCGATCATGTGATCCCTCTGTACACCGCAGAATGCGGTGAGTGTAAGTTCTGTAAGTCCGGTAAAACCAATCTGTGTCAGGCCGTCCGCGCCACTCAGGGTAAGGGGTTGATGCCGGACGGTACGACTCGTTTCTCTTATAACGGCCAGCCGATTTATCACTACATGGGAACCAGTACATTCAGCGAATACACCGTGTGCGCAGAGATATCCCTGGCGAAGGTAAACCCAGAAGCACCACTGGACAAAGTGTGCCTGTTGGGATGTGGCGTCACAACCGGGATCGGGGCGGTACATAATACGGCGAAAGTCAAAGAAGGTGACACCGTTGCGGTATTTGGTCTGGGCGGTATTGGCCTCGCGGTTATTCAGGGTGCAGTTCAGGCAAAAGCCGGGCGCATTTTAGCGGTTGATACCAACCCTGAGAAATTCAAACTGGCAGGTGAAATGGGCGCGACCGATTTCGTCAACCCAAATGATTACGAGAAACCCGTTCAGGACGTGATTGTCGAACTGACTGACGGTGGCGTGGACTTCAGCTTTGAATGTATCGGCAACGTTAACGTAATGCGCGCTGCGCTGGAATGCTGCCATAAAGGGTGGGGAGAAAGCATCATCATTGGTGTGGCCGGTGCCGGTCAAGAGATCAAAACGCGTCCGTTTCAGCTGGTTACCGGTCGCGTCTGGCGCGGTTCGGCGTTTGGTGGCGTGAAGGGGCGTACACAGCTTCCAGGAATGGTCGAAGACGCGATGAGCGGGAAAATTCAGCTCGATCCCTTTATTACGCATCGTTTGCCGCTGGAGCAGATTAACGAAGCGTTCGATTTAATGCATCAGGGCAAGTCTATCCGCACCGTGATCCACTTTGGTGATAACTGATTCATTAGCCAGCGGATCCCTCCGCTGGCACTTTCCTGAATTTCTTTGAATTATGTTGTGAAAGTGTGATGAATGTTGCGCTTTTTACGGTAATCAAACTTCTTGAATTGCCGATGACTATCTAATGGGCGTGTTTTCACGCATTAACCCTACAAGAGAGTCGACGGTCATGGACAACACTAAATCGATGCAAGCCCAGTATAAACTGGGCTTTCTGCATCAAATCCGACTGGTTCCGCTGTTTTCCTCCATTCTCGGTGGCATCCTTCTGCTGTTCGCTTTAAGTTCCGGATTAGCAGCTTATTTCCTTATGCAGGCCGATCGCGATCAGCGTGATGTAACGAATGAAATTCAGGTCAGGATGGGGTTATCTAACAGTTCGAACCATTTACGTACTGCGCGTATCAACATGATCCATGCGGGCGCGGCAAGCCGCATTGCTGAAATGGATGACATGAAAGCCAATATTGCAGACGCGGAAAAACGGATTAAGCAATCGCAGGATGGTTTTAAGGCTTATATGTCTCGCGCGGTGAAAACACCAGCCGATGAGGCACTGGATGCAGAGTTGGGCACCAGCTTCAAGGCCTATATCGACGGCCTGCAACCTATGTTGAAATACGCTAAAAACGGGATGTTTGAAGCCATTATCAACCATGAAAATGAGCAGGCCAGACCGCTGGATTCCGCTTACAACAAAGTACTGTTGAAAGCCATTGAGCTTCGTACCGCCAGGGCCAACTTGCTCAGTGAGCAGGCCCATCAGCGTACTCAACTTGGCATGGCATTTATGCTCGGTGCATTTGTACTGGCGCTGGCACTGACAGTAATGACGTTTATTGTCCTGCGCCGTACCGTCATTCATCCTCTGTTGCGTGCTGCTCAGCGAATCGAGCAGATATCAACGGGCGATCTCACGATGCAGGATGAACCCACCGGACGTAGTGAAATTGGGCGTTTAAGCCATCATCTGCAAAAAATGCAACGTTCGCTGGTACAAACGGTAGGCACGGTGCGTCAGGGGGCTGAGGAAATCTACCGCGGCACCAGTGAAATATCGGCGGGAAATACCGACCTGTCATCACGAACTGAAGAGCAGGCCGCAGCCATAGAAGAGACGGCGGCCAGCATGGAAGAACTGACGGCTACGGTGAAACAGAACGCCGATAACGCACACCATGCCAGCAAACTGGCGGAAGATGCCTCAGGTAAAGCCAGCCGTGGCGGGCAAATGGTCTCTGGCGTAGTGAAAACCATGGGTAATATTTCGACCAGCTCGAAGAAAATCTCTGAGATTACCGCTGTGATTAACAGCATTGCCTTCCAGACCAATATTCTGGCGTTGAATGCGGCGGTCGAAGCCGCGCGGGCGGGCGAGCAGGGACGTGGCTTTGCGGTGGTGGCCAGCGAAGTGCGCACGCTGGCGAGTCGTAGCGCCCAGGCGGCAAAAGAGATTGAGGGATTGATCAGCGAATCCGTTCGCTTGATAGACCAGGGCTCTGGCGAGGTAGTGGCTGCTGGTAACACCATGACGGATATTGTCGATGCGGTTAAACGTGTGACGGATATTATGCTGGAAATCGCGGCGGCTTCCGACGAACAAAGTCGCGGTATTGTGCAGGTGAGTCAGGCAATTTCAGAGATGGATAAGGTGACTCAGCAAAATGCCTCGTTGGTCGAAGAAGCGTCGGCCGCAGCGGCATCACTGGAAGAACAGGCGGCGCGTTTAACAGAAGCGGTTGGTACATTTCGGTTACAGGGGAGTGTGATTAAACCGACTTTTTCAGCAGCGACGCCGGTTTATTCATCACCCAGCACAGTGAAGGCAGGTATGGATAACTGGGAAACGTTCTAATCAGTATAAAATCCGGTAATGCGGCACTGCGCATTACCGGGTTTACCGTTACTTGTACGTTGCACTAATGGTGCCGGTTGCGCTGAAGGCTCCGGGCTTATAATTATCACAGGTTTTTTTGTTATCTGAAGTGCAGGTGAGTAGGGCTGCCATGGGAATATCTTTCGATGTAATAAAATCGCCGAAATTAATAGAGACTTCAGAGTTACTGTCATTGGCGGAAAGATAGGTTCGTGACGAACCTTGTTCGTATGAGACAGCTATGCCACGCCCGCCAGCCGCCCACCACCCGGAGGCGGTGTCTTTAGTGTTAGCGAGGATCCCTAATCCTTTATTGTCATAGGCGGATTTTGTTGATGTCAGCTTCAGGGTAAGCCCAGAGGTATTTACGCAGCCGCTATTTTTCAGGGTAAAGGTTTTGCGCGGGCTGTCATTGCCTACATCACCGAAATCAATGGTGGTTGGTGAGGCTGTAAAATTGCAGGTTGGGGTTTCGAATTTAACGGTAAACGATGTGCTGTTGACGTTAATTCTCAGCTTTTCTTTGTCACCTTCATCAAGCGAACCGGCACGAAATGTTCCAATTAAGCCATTTTGAATGGGGTGGGCATCGCCCACAGAGGTAACTCTACCGTATTGCCAGATCTCAATCGTTGCGATGATATCACGATCGGTAGCATCTTTTTGATAATCGAACAGGCGCGTTTCTGTTGTTTCTGGGGGCAAATAAGCGATTCTATAGGCACCTGCGGTACTAATTCGTACTGAATAATATATCCCTGGGATATTTGTCGGCCAAAATGCCCTGTTGTGTTCTCCATAAAGACTGGATTTAACGCCTGCCGCATTTGAAGCCTCCGACCATCCATACCAGTCCGCTCCATCATTACCGGTGCCACACTCAAGCTTACCAATCTTAACATCCTGGAGTGCCCCTAAACGAGTGAGCGCGGTATTTTTAGGGTTGAAACTACGCACGGTCAATGTGCTAGTAGTGATAATTTGAGACTGGTTGTCCGGGTGGAAACTACATTCAAAAGCCTGAACGTAATTTATCAGAACACTTAATCCCCATAGCCCCGCAGAAAAAAATAGACGTCTGGCCGTTGAACGTATATGCATTGAATTGTGATTATTCATTATTTATAACTCACGCTGATTTTAACCTGGCTTAACACCCCGCCAGGTGTGACCGGTTTTGAGGGATCAATTTTCTGATAGCGGGCTTGAAACGTGTATTCGGAATATGACGATTCGGAACCGATATACCGGGTGAAGTTAACCGCTGACGTGTTGTCTTTATTCAGCACATTGGTACTTTCATAAAAAACGACTACACCGATATTTTCCGCCGCAGACGTTGCCTTTACCCTGCCTGTTGGCCCGGTATATTCATTGGGGAATATTTGATTACCGCTAAGCTGAGCTTTCTGTGGTTGAAAACTGAGTATCAACGTTTTTTCAGCTGAGCCGGAATCGCAGCGCGCTTTCACCTGCAGCGGTTTGGTAGCAACATGGCCCGGAGATGTTGCACTCAGCCCCGCCCAGTTACCACCGGCAGAAAAGGCATTGATATTCAGATCGCCTAAATCAACATCAGAAGCGGTAATATCACAGGTTCCGGATACAATCTCGGCCTTTAGGGTTAATGTATTGGTTGTGCTATTGACATCTGACCATGATGGAGAGGACATCAGCAGCAAAAATACCAGCGTATATTTTTTTACTGTCATGTTCGCGCCTACTGATAAATCGTGGTAAAGGTCAACGTACCGTTAAAAATTCCTGTTTTAACCGTCGTTGACGAGGATGCTGGCCGTAAAACTAATGTTAAAGGGAGTTTTGCGTTAGTGCGTTCAGTACTGCTCCAGGTTATTTTTTCATTATTATTAGGATCAAGTGGAATTGCAGTGTTTAAATCGCTGGTACGGTACAACACGGCAGCAACGCCCACTTCCCCACCTTTTAATTCGGTAGAGTATCCACTCCATGAAGCACTGGCCTTGGGTAACGTTTGTATCCAGTTCAGCGTTTGTTTGACCGTAGAACCTGAGCTAGTGATATAACAGTCGTTATACTGCAAAGAAAAATCTTTCCGCGTATTACTGCCCTGAGCCTCTATCTGCGACATCGTTAATGCGCCAAAATCAAGAGTCTGATTAACGGTGGTGTTTGAACCCACCGCAATACTGATATTGCAGGTTGTGGTCTGCAAAGTAGCTCGAAAATTGACGGTCACATAAGAAACCGCTGAAACAAAAGGGCAATTAAGGATTAAACAGGCCAACAGAATATTACGCATTGTTATCTCCCTGACTCTGGCATCTGACAAATTAAGCTATCCAGATGAATTGATTTACCGATCATCACCGGAGATGGCGGAATGTGATAATCAACATGACAACGGCTCTGGTTGTCATTTCCCCAGACCACGTTCAACCGCCCGTTGTTTTCAATCCCTCGCAAAAAGGCTCGCCCGGCTTGCCCTATCGCCCCGACCGACTTACCTTGTTCATTCAGTACATCCGCACCCAGCGGGATGAAGCTGTTATCGCTGCGGCGAAGAGTGACAAAGACCGACTGGCCTGCTTCGGTAGCAAAAGTTACTTTCACGACAGCGCCTTCACGAGGAACCACGGCAGCGGAGGTGTTTTTCACTTCCACATCGCTGGTCACCGTACTCAGATCGAGCCCCACGGTATTTTCTGCATACGGCGTCAGGCTGGTAGCGACGGCATAGCCAGCATGGTCGATTTCGCTATAGCCATTGGTAGTTGTAGCCCCGTCAGCCCCTTTAGCTTCAATCAAGGCAATGGCGGATTGGGTATCGACATTACCCGGTAACAGCGTTAAGCCGCCGCTGTGTAGCAACAACCCGCCATTATTATTTAGGGAATATTGCTGGTTGTGGTTTTTATCGACACTGGCAGAGAGGCTGGTGGTTCCTCGGGTTCCGTTGTAGGTGGAGTAGCCACTCACAGAATAGGTATCGTCGCTCCCGTTACTCTGGTTACCCATAGTACTGAGGCTGTAGTTCCATTTATTGTCTTTACTGTTTCCGCTGGCGGTGCTGGTAAAACCATTACTGTCGCTGAAATCGCTGTTCACGCCCATGCTCAAATTGGAAAAGAGCGGTTGCTGCCTGTCGTTACCGTTGCCGAAAGGAATATTGAAACCAACATACAGGCTATCGTTTTCTTCTCCCCATTCGTCGTAACTGCGCTGTAACGATACGTTCCAGGATATTGAACCGAAGGTGTTGCTGTAGCCGATGGAGTACTGTGATGTGTTGCCGGTTCCCCCCCAGTAGCTGATCCAGCTACCGCTGAGATAGAACGACCCGTAGTCTTCGTTGTTGACGGTCAGAGGTTGGTTGACGTTAACCTGAAACTCATTTTTTGAGTGGAGATAATTGTTGCGATACGCGTTGTCAGAGCTGAGATCGTTTTCGTCAGCGTAATTGGCAATGCTATTCTGTAATGAGAGTGTATCGTTTAGCGAGAGGTAATCTTTGGTGCTGTAGCGATACGCGGTTAAGCTGAAGTTCGTATTGGTAGTGTCCAGAACATTGCTGTAAGTCAGCCGATAGCTCTCGCCTTGTAAATCGCCAACATCGTCCAGGGAGGCTCGGGAATGGATAGCGTCAAAGGCTATCGCCCCTAGCCGGGTATTGAGCGCCATCCCCAGCATACCGGCCTGATAATCACTTTCCATGACCTGAAGGCCACCATACAGGGTGAAGATGTCACTCAGACCATAATTCCCGTTGCCGGTGATGACCCACGGCGTGTCATTACTGTAATCATTGTCAATGGTACCGGTGGCGAAATCCCAGTCGACTTCCCCTTTGGTCATCAACTGTGCGACAGACGCGTAAGGTACGGAAAAAAAGCGCTTCGAACCATCGGCTTCTTCAACCGTTACATCCAGGTCAGCACCGTTGATTGCCACATAGTAATCTTTCAGCGCAAACGGCCCCGGCGGTACGGTCGTTTCATAGATAATGCGTGATTGCTGGCGCACCGTGATTTTGGCATTACTGTTTGCCACGCCATTGATCACCGGAACATAACGACCATCACGGGGATCCATACGTTCATCGTTATAGAGATGAACCCCTTTTATGCTCACGCTATCCAGCGCTTCGCTGATCGAGGTAACCTGACCCATTTCCAGCTGCGCCCGAATGGGCGGTAGGTCACGCTGCAAATAGAGATCGTAATTATCCCATGAGGCAGTATCGTCGTTAGCCCAGTTCAGTGCGCCGCTGGAACGTAAACGCCAGGCCCCCAGGTTAATGCCGTATCCTAATCCGAGGTAGCCAGTGTCGGACGTATCACTTTCATTTTCGCTATGATAGCCACTAAAGTTCCAGGTCAGTAACGCTGCTGGTATGCCGGAATCCCAACGCGCAGGGTTCACATAACCGACCGGATGGCTCACTAAAAAAAGCTGAGGAACTGTGAGCATCAAGACTTGTGAATTAGGATCGTAACTGATGCTGGAAGACGGGTAGTAGTCAGCCAGTACATAGCACTGTGCGTCGCCCTCTGTTGCTGCCGGTAGCCGGGAAATATCAATACTGGCCTCTTCCAGAAGCGTTCGCGTTAAACAGGGCGTCGCATTCGGCGTGTTATTTTCGATAAATTGAACGGCGGTGGTTTGTTGTGCCTTGCCATTAATCGACACGGAGACGGTATATGTCCCGGCCTTTACCGGGTTGCCATGCGCGTATTGAGCAACGTTAATCGTCGATTTGTTCCCGGCATTACCGAAAATAAAATCGTCGTTGAATTCAATATAGTTTTCATCAGCAAAACCTGACTGACAAAACCCGAACAGGATGAAGGTAGAAGCAGCAATTAGGCGTGTCGAAGTCTGCATTAATGCTATCCCTGCGTTTACTTTTTGGTGGCTTCCACATTACCGCCGTAGTCATTGACGGCAGTCCATGAAATGGTATCCATCTGAGTTGATGTCAGTGATTTCACCGCATAGCGAGCGCTGGAAAACGGTGCAACCATATCAGGTTCAATGTTGTACTTTTTACCCCCGGAGGTGATCGTAGCGCCCACCAGAGAGACAAAATAAGGGGAGTCGTTTTTTGCCGTCGCCCAAACTTGTTTTTCTTGATTGGCCAGGCTCCATTGCAGGTGTTGAATGGCTTCGGCAGGTGAGCCGGGAAGGGAAATCGGGCGATAAAATACCTTGATGCGTGTTTTAAGCGCTATCTGCAGTTGATTTGATTTATCTGCATCTTTATTTTTTTTCGGGATCTCAAGCGCGTTAAACCAGTAAACGCTTTCGCGATCGGTCGGTAAAGGTTGCCCATCCCAGTTTAAACGTACGGTAAGACCCTGTTTCGGATCGACCCGGCTAACAGGAGGGGAGGCAATAAACGGCACATTTAATGCCTGTGGATCGACGTCTTCATGTCCGTCATCTAACCAGGACTGGATTAATAGCGGCTGTTGCCCCTGATTAACCATTTTGATTAACGCCTCTTTGGCATCTGAAGGGTAGATAACCCGGGTGGCATTAATAACAATACTGGCCGTTGATGGAGCGCTAAATGAAATAAATGTTGTAAATATAATTACGGTAAATATGTTTTTTATTGGCATTTTATTTATTTCTGCGTATAGACGCTGTAGCCCCCAGTTGAACGGGAGCTACAGAGAACATATTAAGATAACTAATTAAGGGTAGGTCGTTGTAAACGTTGTATTCGCTTTAACTAAACCTACGGCTGGTGTGCCAGTACCTGAATATATATAACCTACGGTATAGTTAAATGCGGCACCATTGGTTGAACTGTAGGTTGCTTCGGATTGCGGTAATGCGGATTTAAAATCGATGATGGTATTGGTCGCAGTATCCTGAACCCGGAAACCAGCATCTTTATCGCCAGACAGGTCGGTGTTTAACAGTGCCTGAGTGGTGCTGTTATAATTACCGGTCGTTGAGAATTGGCCTTTTATTTTACCACCGTTGGCTACCGATGCAGCGCAGTTTTTGACGGTTATCCCGAAGCTGGCTTTCTGGGCCGGGGTGCTGGTGGCCGCTTTCATAGACGACACAGTAATATCATCGAGTTTAATCTCTTTGGATGTGCCTGCCCCATCAATGCTGACGTCGCAGGTTGATGTTGTAATATTTCCCGCGAAATCAATGTTTGCTAAGTCAGCAGCCTGAGCTTGCGTGGTAATACCTGCAACCAGAATGGCTGCAGCACTTAAAAAGCAAAGTTTCATTTTATTTTCCTTAATGGTGTTTTCCCAAGGGGCGATAATTACATAATGGGCATTAATTGGGGAATGATATTTTCTTGTTTAAATTGATTTTGGGATTTTATTTAGGGTGTTTTGCTAATAAGTGTGGTTCAACATTGAGAAAATGTATTGAATCACGGAGTGAGGTAAATTTTATCTGTGCTTGCAAGCGCTGTTTTATATTTTTTGAAAAGGTGCTTTATGTAGTAGGTTTTATTATCTATCTAACAGGACTGAATAATGAATTATTGATTTTGATATTCATTATAATTATAGATGAAGGGCCAGACCCATGAAAGAATGAGTCTGACGAGGCAGTAGATTACAGCGGCATAGTTTTGCGAATGGCGTTAATAAAAGTTTGCGCCGTGCTGGAAAGAGGTGTGTCGATGCGAGTCAGTATGCCGATCGGTTCACCTGCACCCTGAGCTGGAACTGGTAAAGAAACCAGAGCTGCCTGGCGCAGGTCTTCACGTACTGCGCCGGAAGGTACAAACCATACATAGTCGTAATCAACCGTCAATTGGCGGGACAGTGAAGCTGACAACGTTTCGATACAGCCAGACGGCATTTTACAACCCTGGCTTTGTAGTAAGGCTTCTGCATGTTGCCTGGGGGCAGTACCTTTTGGTGAGATCACGACTGGCCACTCCATTACCCGACTCAATGTAATGGTTTCCTGTAATAGCGGATGGTTAGGGCGCACCACCAGTTTCAATGACTCAAGAAATAATAATTCGTAGTTCAGGCCGCTCATCAATTCTGGGTCGGCCATACGGCCAATACCGAGATCGATTTCCCCTGATTTTAAACCTGCCAGTATCATGGGGTTACTCATCGTGGCAATCTGCAGTGTGGTCTCCATTTGCTGTTTATGGAACTGACCGATTACGGTGGGCAGAATGCCCAGCGCAGCAGTAGGCAGCGCGCCAATACGGACAACATCATTTTGCGCTTCTTCTCTTTGGTTTAACGCCTGACCCGCAGTATTGAGCGCATCAAGCACTCTTACCGCATGGGTAAGAAACTGTTCGCCGGGTACCGTTAGCTGCGCGCCCAGACGACCGCGTTCAAAGAGTCTGGCTCCGGTCAGTTGCTCCAGTTCGTTGAGTGTTTTGGAGAGGGCCGGTTGACTCAGGTTGAGGGTTTCAGCTGCGCGCCCCAAAGTCCCCTGTTGTGCAACGGCTACAAAAGTATGAAGGTGGCGCAATCGAATGCGCTGATTGAACAGACCATTTTTTTCCATAAGCGATGTTAAAAACAGAGTCGTATCGGTGACAAGTGAAGTTGTTTGTTTTTGATAACCTGATAGCAAAATATTATTAACATTTATCATGTTTTAATTACAACTGATTTATTTTGCTTATGTTTTGTACAGCCAGGCCAGCAATATGGTAGGGGGCGTTACCAGTCGTTATACTTTGCCTGTCATTCGTTTCCACGACATTCCTCATCATAAGGCACTGATTAATGATACATGTAATAGGGCACCTTAACCCCGATAGCGATGCAATTTGCACCGCTACAATGGCCGCTCGCTGGCTCACTTTACGCGGTCAGCAAGCAACGGCATGGCGAGCGGGGGAAGCTAACCGTGAAACGCAATTTATTTTTAAGCATGCAGGACTGGCGCTGCCAGAACTGTTGACCTTTCCTCTGACCGATCAGGATGTCTGGCTGGTCGATTTTACTGAACCCGCGCAGGGGCCAGATTCGCTTCCAGAGAGTAATGTTGTCGGGATCATCGACCATCACCGTCTCGGTGGATTAATCACTCGTTTGCCGCCGGAAGTCTGGGTGACGCCCGTAGGCAGTAGCGCGACGCTGCTGTGGCAGTTGATGACGGATGATGTACGTAGTCAAATTTCTCCAGCAGAGGCTATTTTGCTGTTAGGTGCAGTGCTGAGTGACACTGTCACGCTGCGTTCACCAACGACTACGCCCGACGATCGTCTGGCAGTGGAGGCTCTTACTCATAAGGCGGGGATTGATCTGGAGGCGTTCAGCCGTAATCTGCTGTCTGCCAAAACCAGCGTGGAAGGGATGAGTGCCCGGCAACTTCTCAATAAAGATATTAAAACGTTCAAAATTCATGGGCATCAGGTCTGTGTGGCGCAACTCGAGCTGTATTCACTAGACCAGGTTGACGCGGTGCTGGACGAGCTTCGCCAGGAAATGATTCGCTATGCAGAGGAAAATCATGCCGCACTGGTCGTTCTGATGCTGACCGATATTAATCTGGGCGATACCAGTCTGTGGTTTGCCGGAACCGAACTTTCAGATGTGCCGCAACCCTGCAAGGTGGAAGGGATGTTAAGCCGTAAAAAACAGATGCTACCGTGGCTGGAAAAACACTTAAAACCGCGTCAGTAAGTTCCGTTAATCGTCGATGTGGGTGGGGGAATTTATGCGGGATCACACTTTGTAAATTCTTCCCACCGGACTGACTGGCGTTCTCTACACTCCAGGTAATATTCACTGGAGGCATGACATTATGGCGAACACCATCACGGCAGATGAGATTCGGGAACAATTTTCGCAGGCAATGTCAGCAATGTACCAGCAGGAAGTCCCGCAGTATGGCACGTTGCTGGAACTTGTCGCTGATGTGAATCTGGCTGTTCTGGAAAATAATCCAACGCTACATGAAAAACTGGCGAATGCGGATGAGTTAGCGCGACTTAACGTCGAGCGCCATGGCGCTATTCGGGTGGGGACGGCACAGGAACTCTCCACGCTGCGGCGAATGTTTGCCATTATGGGCATGTATCCCGTTAGCTATTACGATCTCTCTCAGGCCGGCGTTCCCGTTCATTCCACAGCGTTTCGCCCCATTGACGACGCATCTCTTTCGCGCAATCCGTTTCGGGTATTTACTTCATTATTACGGCTCGAATTAATCGAAAATGTAGCGTTGCGTCAAAGGGCTGCAGAGATCCTCGCTAAGCGCGATATTTTTACTCGCCGTTGTCACGAACTTCTGGATGAATTTGATGCCCAGGGTGCTTTCACGCCAGCACAGGCACGGGAGTTTGTGCATGAAGCACTGGAAACATTCCGTTGGCATCAGCATGCCACGGTTGACGAAGAGACCTATCACGCGCTGCATAACGAACACCGGCTGATCGCCGACGTGGTGTGTTTCCCCGGTTGCCACATAAATCACCTGACGCCGCGTACGTTAGATATTGACCGCGTACAATCGATGATGCCGGAATGCGGTATTGAACCGAAAATTCTCATCGAAGGACCTCCGCGTCGTGATGTGCCCATTTTGCTGCGCCAGACCAGCTTCAAAGCGCTGGAGGAAGCGGTGCTGTTTGCCGGGGAAATGCGCGGGACCCACACGGCGCGCTTTGGTGAGATCGAACAACGTGGCGTAGCGCTGACGTCAAAAGGCAGGCAGTTGTATGACGAACTCCTGAATAAAGCGGGAACGGGGAAAGATAACCTGACGCATCAGTTACATCTTCAGGAAGTGTTCAAGGCTTTCCCTGACAGCGAATTTCTACTGCGACAGCAAGGGCTGGCCTGGTTCCGCTATCGATTAACGCCATCGGGTGAGGCGCATCGTCAGGCAATTCGACCAGAGGACGATCCTCAGCCACTGATCGAGCGTGGCTGGTTGGTGGCCCAACCTATTACTTACGAGGATTTTTTACCGGTCAGCGCTGCGGGAATATTCCAGTCTAATCTGGGCAATGAAACACAAGCGCGTACGCACGGCAACGCCAGTCAGGATGCGTTTGAGCAGGCGCTTGGTTGCGCAGTTTACGATGAGTTTGCGCTATATCGGGAGGCAGAAGAACGAAGCAAACGGCGGTGTGGTTTGCTCTGATGGGATTTACACGGGTTTCAGTCTGTTCTCATCGACATAAAATATTTTCGATTTTGTACAGATAATCGGCGACCAACAATTGGATTATTAATGAATTTTGTCTAGAGTGAGCGGTCAGAAATCTGCACTCTCTTGCCGCTGATTAAGACCGGCGCGGGACCATTTACACGACCAGAAGGACTCACTTTCAGGCATGAATCGTAGACGATTTATTAAAGGTTCAATGGCAATGGCCGCCGTGTGCGGAACCAGTGGTATTGCATCACTCTTCTCCCGCGCCGCTTATGCGGTAGAAACTGACATTGCAGACGGAAAAACCGTACGTTTCGATTTTTCCGTTCTGCAGTCGATGGCTCATGATTTAGCGCAAAAACCGTGGGGTGGCGCACCGCGTGCATTACCTGACACGCTGGCTAAACTGACGCCTCAGGCTTACAACAGCATTCAATATGACGCAGAGCAGTCTCTGTGGAATAACGTTGAAAATCGTCAGCTCGATGCACAGTTCTTCCATGTAGGAATGGGCTTCCGTCGACGTGTACGCATGTTCTCGGTCGATGGCAGTACACATATGGCGCGTGAGATTCACTTCCGCCCTGAGCTGTTCAAATATAATGATGCGGGTGTCGATACTAAACAGCTGGAAGGGCAAACTGACCTTGGCTTCGCGGGCTTCCGCGTGTTTAAAGCACCAGAACTGGCCCGTCGCGACGTGGTCTCTTTCCTGGGCGCCAGCTATTTCCGCGCTGTGGATGACACCTATCAGTACGGTTTGTCGGCGCGCGGTCTGGCGGTCGATACTTATACCGACACCAAAGAAGAGTTTCCTGACTTCACCGCTTTCTGGTTCGAAACGGTTAAACCGGGAGCAACCTCATTTACCGTTTATGCTCTGCTTGATAGCCCAAGCGTGACCGGTGCGTTTAAGTTCGTGATCCACTGTGAGAAGACACAGGTGATCATGGATGTGCAGAATCACATCTATGCCCGTAAAGACATCAAGCAACTCGGTATTGCGCCGATGACCAGTATGTTTAGCTGCGGCAATAATGAACGTCGGATGTGCGACACCATTCACCCACAAATTCATGACTCCGATCGTCTGGCGATGTGGCGGGGCAATGGCGAGTGGATCTGCCGTCCACTGAATAACCCGCAAAAGTTGCAGTTCAATGCCTACACCGATAACAACCCGAGAGGGTTCGGGCTGCTGCAACTTGATCGTGATTTTTCACACTATCAGGACATCATGGGTTGGTACAATAAGCGCCCGAGCCTGTGGGTAGAACCGCGCAACCAGTGGGGTAAGGGCACCATTGGACTCATGGAGATCCCGACCACGGGTGAAACGCTGGATAACGTTGTCTGTTTCTGGCAGCCGGATAAATCGATCAAAGCTGGTGACGATCTGGAGTTCAAATATCGTCTTTACTGGAGTGCTCAACCACCTGTGCGCTCACCGCTGGCGCGCGTACTGGCTACCCGCAC
This sequence comes from Citrobacter sp. Cm038, assembly GCF_030333105.1. NCBI lineage: Bacteria > Pseudomonadati > Pseudomonadota > Gammaproteobacteria > Enterobacterales > Enterobacteriaceae > Citrobacter > Citrobacter sp. Cm038. Next base: position 951,205 of record NZ_JAOWGO010000016.1, read on the forward strand.
CGGTATGGGTGGATTCCCGGAAGGATGGGCGCCGGGCGAACATTACCCGGAAAAATGGGCGCGTCGTTTTGCCATTGATTTCGTTGGTGGAGATCTGAAAGCCGCTGCACCGAAGGGGATTGAACCGGTCATTACGCTCTCCAGTGGAGAAGCAAAACAAATTGAGATCCTGTACGTTGAGCCAATTGATGGCTATCGCATTCAGTTTGACTGGTATCCGACATCTGACTCAACCGACCCGGTAGACATGCGTATGTTCCTGCGTTGTCAGGGGGATGCTATCAGCGAAACCTGGCTGTATCAGTATTTCCCGCCTGCTGCGGATAAACGTCAGTACGTTGACGACCGCGAAATGCGCTAATTGTGTGCCCAGTGGCTTTCCTGATGGGGAGCCATATCTGTCATCTCTCCCAAAACCGTCTGTTCACTATTTACTCGATCCTGTTCTCATTTTTCCCTGGTTTAACCAGGTAAGCTGAGGATGTGTATTTGTTGTACACGTTCTTGACCACTAACAGGGAGAAAGTATGTTTCCAGAATACAGAGACCTTATTTCCCGACTGAAAACCGAGAACCCTCGCTTTCTGTCTTTATTCGAAAAACACAACAGCCTTGATCATGAAATTTCCAGACTGGAAGGTTCGGATGGTCGGGGATACAGTTTGGATATTGTTCGCCTGAAGAAACAGAAACTCCACTTGAAGGAAGACCTGCTCAAAATTTTGCAAAAAGAGAGTGTCAGTGAGGGCTAAATAGAGCTGCTCCGCTGTGTAAAAGGGCTTTCCGCAAGAATGGGAAGCCCTTCCTGTTTGTGGGGCTTAGTCGACAAGTACGCGTTTGTTTGTCGCACCCCAGAGAATCGACATTTCAGTGAACAGCGCGCCGCTAATTTCTTCAACTTCCTCAGCGCTAACCTGCGCATTCCCTTGTTTGCCAAATAACACCACTTCATCACCTGAAGCAACCTGTGGCAGATCGGTCACATCGACAATCAGCGTATTCATCGAGGTTTTGCCTAACACAGGTACCCGCTGGCCGCGGATCAGAACATGTCCTGCGTTACTGAATACGCGGCGGTAACCATCTGCATAACCCGCCGGGATATTGGCGAGCACGGAATTGCGTTTGAGGGTATACGTTCGGTCATACCCAACGGTATTTCCTTTCGGGTAATGGTTGACTGAAGCAATTGCAGATTTAAAGGTCATCACACGTTTATATTCAGTGCTGGCGATGGTATCGCCATAAAAAATTCCGCCGACACGCACCATATCCAACCACGACTCGGGAACAGTCAGCGTGGCGAAGGTATTAGCGACATGCAACGTAACTTCTTCGCGCTTAAGCCCGGTGATTTTGAGGACCTGTGCGGATTGTGAGTTGAAACGGGCCAGATCGCGTTTAACCACCGCAGCATCTTCTTCCGGGAAATGCGACATGAGCCCAACAATTTTCAGGCCCGGTAAGGCTGAAATTGCGCGAGCCTCTTCCAGTCCCGCCGCCGTACTGACTTCCAGACCATTGCGTGACATACCGCCAGAGTTCAGTGCCAGATGAATACGGATGGTTTTTCCTTTCTCCCGGGCAATGGCACTCAGGCGCTTAGCCATATCCAGGTTGCCTATCAACTCTTCGGTATCAAAATCTGCCGCCTGCCGCATCTCTTTTTCTGTTGCGTTTCGAACGCGCATGAGCTGCGATTTAAATCCTGACTGGCGGACGGTGCTGATTTCCTCATTGCTCGCGACGCCTATACATTGAACACCATTTTGCATCATTATTGGGGTCACTAACGAGAGGTCATGCCCGTAAGCATCTCCTTTCAGGATGGCGCACATGCGGGTTTTATCACCCAGCAGTTGCTGAACTTTGTGAACGTTATATTCCAGCGCGCTACGAGAAATTTCCAGAGTGGTATTATCCACGACCAGTTGCTTACTTACCGCATAGGGAACGGGGCTCGCCTGTGTATCAGTGGCGGGCTGGTGACAGGCGGTAATCAGTAACAGCGGGATCAGTGCTAAACGGCCCAAAGGTGCTGCCATGCTTGCTCCTTAGCAAAATAGTAGGGGTGTTGTTGTCATCATTACGGCTCCCCCTCGGCGGGGAGATGCCCGAAGAAATAGAGTAGCGGGTTATGCGCGGTATATTGTCTCTAAGTGATTGCTGTAACAGCATAAAAAAGTGTTATTCACGGTGGTAATCAGATTAATATCAGCTGGTGCCAGTCAGAAATGCCCCTTTAACGATCGCAAAGGAGATATACATGCCGGAAATTATTAGCGTCAGTGAAACGCTGGAACTGCGTGCAGTAGAAGAACAACATGTTACGCCATTACATCAACTGGTGGTTAAAAATAAGGCATGGCTCCAGCAGTCGCTGAACTGGCCGCAGTTTGTTGGTTCTGAGGAGGACACGCGTAAGAACGTGCAGGGGAACATGATGTTACATCAACGCGGCTACGCCAAAATGTTCCTTATTTTTGAGCATGAAGATGTGGTGGGCATTATCTCGTTTAATCAGGTAGAACCGCTGAACAAAGCCGCTTATATCGGTTACTGGCTGGATGAAGCTCATCAGGGGCAGGGTATTATGTCCCGGGCGTTACAGGCCTTTATTCACCACTATGCACAACGCGGAGAGATCCGACGTTTTACCATTAAATGCCGGGTGAATAACCCCGAGAGCAATCGGGTGGCGCAACGTAACGGCTTCTCGCTGGAAGGTTGTATGAAACAGGCCGAGTTTCTTAATGGTGTGTACCATGATGTTAATCTCTATGCCCGAATCATCGACAACGCCTCAGAGTAAGCCAGCCAGGGGCGTGCGCGTAATACGCTGTTCGCCGTTGATAACCTTAGGCCCGCGCAGATGAATAGCATCACCATCAAACGCCTCGACGTGGGCCTGCCCGTTAATTTCAACGCGATGTTCAATGAGCACTTCTCCCCGGATGCGGACATGACCTTCAATAAGAATGTTGTCATCGAGCAGGATCGGGCCACCGCGTAGTTCGGCATGTCCGCCGACCAGCACGTGGTGTTTCAGAACGCAGTTACCCTCAACCAATGCGTGCTCTGCCACTTGTGAGCTGTAGCGCAACGTCGGAATAGCATCTTCATCAACTCCGGCTAGTATGCGGGCGTGTCCGTACACTTTCGCACAATCGCAAATCCAGACATTATTTTCCTCATTGCCTTTTATCAGCGCAAATTCAAACACTTCAGCACGGTGTTCAATAAACGCGTAGCTGACATTGGCTTCGCCATAGATCTGCGCCTGATGTACAACACGAGAATTGCTGAGGGTAGCGCGGTCGTAGATTTGCAGTATCTGGTCGCTTTCACGGGTTAATCCTTTGGCCGCGATAATTTCACAGTGACACTCAATGCATGCATCGCCGGACAGCAGACACTCTCCCTGAACGAGAGAATCTTTAACTGTGACGTTGTCACGTATTTGTGCGCCGTGGCTTATCTCAGCGCGATCGATCCAGACTTCATCACCAATCTGTACGCCATCTCTGATAATGCTTTCCTGCGTAATACGGGCATTTCCTGAGATCGCCGCACCGGAGAACGCCAGCGCATTTTCGTCGTAAATCCAGCAATTGCCGCTCTGCGCCAGTACGTTTTCATCGTCAATCCAGCCGCCTCGCGTCCCGGCTTTAACGTCATTAAAGTCAATAAGGGCGATAATCTGGCGTAGCAATACACTTTTTTTGTTGCCATTATCCTGATAACTGAAGGAGCGTGGCTCATCACTTAGGCAGTATTTGGTCATAGCCTCATTTCCATGTTGCGCACTTTAGTTAAACGTAGCAAAGTTTTCCACGCTGGCTAAACCGCCAGAAATTCCATAAAATGCATTTCAAATATACTTTAAAAAATAAACAAAATGAGTAACAACAAAGAGAGTGATCGGATCCTCAATCTTCCGGCCGGTTATTTTGGGATGGTACTGGGCATCATAGGTATGGGGTTTGCGTGGCGATATGCCAGCCAGATATGGTCGGTCGGCCACTGGGTAGGCGATGGTCTGGTGATCCTCGCGATGATTATTTGGGGTCTGTTGACGCTGGCATTTCTTACCCGCCTGGTGCGATTCCCGCACAGTGTGCTGGCAGAAATTCGCCATCCGGTGATGAGCAGCTTTGTCAGTCTTTTCCCTGCCACAACGATGCTGGTCGCAATTGGCTTTGTCCCCTGGTATCGTCCATTAGCCGTGGGATTGTTCAGTATCGGCGTGGTGATTCAGTTATTGTACGCAGCCTGGCAAACGGCAGGGCTTTGGAGAGGTTCGCATCCAGAGGAAGCAACAACGCCGGGGTTATATTTGCCGACCGTGGCCAATAACTTTATCAGCGCCATGGCCTGCGGTGCGTTGGGTTTCAACGATGCCGGATTGGTATTTTTGGGGGCAGGCGTCTTCTCATGGTTAAGCCTTGAACCTGTTATCCTGCAACGTCTACGCAGTTCAGGCGAACTACCTGCTGTATTACGCACTTCACTGGGTATTCAACTGGCGCCTGCACTGGTCGCCTGTAGCGCCTGGCTCAGCGTCAATGGCGGTGAAGGCGATACGCTGGCCAAAATGTTATTTGGCTATGGCCTGCTGCAGCTTCTTTTCATGTTACGCCTGATGCCGTGGTATTTGTCCCAGCCATTTAATGCCTCTTTCTGGAGTTTCTCGTTCGGCGTGTCAGCGCTGGCGACGACGGGGCTGCATTTAGGGCACAGCAGTGAGTCTGGTTTTTTTCATACTCTGGCGATCCCTCTGTTTATTTTTACCAATTTTATCATTGCACTATTACTGGTACGTACGTTTGTATTGCTGATGCAGGGAAAACTGCTCATCCGCACGGAGCGTGCTGCATTACTGAAATCTGAGGATAAATAATGACCCTTTGCGACGAAAACTACTTTACGGAAAAATATGATTTAACCCGCACGCATTCCGATGTTGTTGAAGCGGCAAAAATTGTTGCGCCAGGCAAAACGTTAGATCTGGGCTGCGGCAATGGTCGCAACAGCCTCTACCTGGCGGCAAACGGCTACGACGTTACCGCATGGGATAAAAATCCCATGAGCATTGCTAATCTGGAGCGCATCAAGGCTGCTGAAGGGTTGAACAATCTGCAAGCGAAGGTTGTGGATCTTAATGCGCTGAGCTTTGACGGCGAATACGACTTTATTCTTTCTACCGTTGTGATGATGTTCCTGGAAGCGAAAACAATCCCAGGGCTTATCGAAAATATGCAGCGTTGTACTAAACCTGGCGGATATAACCTGATCGTCGCAGCAATGGACACTGATGATTTCCCTTGCACCGTCGGTTTCCCGTTTGCGTTTAAAGAAGGTGAATTACGCCGTTATTACAATGGTTGGGATCTGCTGAAATATAACGAAGATGTGGGTGAACTTCACCGCACAGATGAAAACGGCAATCGCATTAAACTGCGCTTTGCGACAATGCTGGCGCGTAAGACGGCCTGACCCTCCTGGTAAGATAACTCTCTCTGCGGGCAGCATTTTTTTATCGTGCTGACCGCAGAAATAAAAATGTGTGACGCTTACCATTTTTAGTACATCCAAAATGAATCCGTTTTGCTATCCTTTTTTATGCATCATTGCGAAAACTAAAGGGATCGTTTCATGCGTACTCAAACTTTATTTAAAGTTGCAGTGCTTACCGGTTTGTTGGCGTTATCTGGCTGTGCGTCAAAAGTGACGCAGCCGGATAAATACTCTGGGTTTTTAAAAGATTATTCTGGCCTGAAGGAAACTAAATCAGCAACCGGACAACCGGTACTCCGTTGGGTTGACCCAAACTTCAATGAATCCAAATACGACAATATCGTTTATAACCCGATAACGTATTATCCGATTCCTAAGCCCACCACACAGGTAGGTCAGCAGGTTCTTGATAAGTTGCTGACCTATACCAACACTCAAATGAAGACCGCTATTGCTAAACGTAAACCTCTGGTTACGACCCCAGGTCCGCGTAGCCTGATTTTCCGTGGGGCGATCACAGGTGTAGCAACCAGTAAAGAAGGGCTGCAATTCTATGAAGTGGTCCCGGTTGCGCTGGTCGTAGCAGGTACTCAAATGGTAACAGGGCACCGCACAATGGATACTCACCTCTATTTCGAGGGTGAGTTGATCGATGCGGCGACCAATAAGCCAGTGATTAGAGTTGTACGTCAGGGTGAAGGTAAAGACCTGAACAACGAAAGCACGCCAATGGCGTTCGAAACGTTGAAAAAAGTTGTTGATGACATGGCGACAGACGCCTCAATGTTTGACGTGAACAGCAACAAAAAATAATGATGAACGCACCATCTGCAACAAGCAGATGGTGCCTTTTTCTATGCCGTACGGCGACGGTAAAATAACTTACCAACCAGAGCCTCAGGTCGTGCAAACATCACCAGATTCCCCAGTAAAATCAGCACTAACCCGGCAATCGCATTGAGCTGCCAGACATACCCCTCATACAATGTAGACAGCGTGAGCGCCACCAATGGGAAAAGCAATGTGCTGTATGCTGCCTTACTGGGACCAATGCGTCCGACCAGCGTGAAATAGGCGCCGAAGGCAATCACTGAACCAAAAATCGCCAGATACAACAGTGCGCTGAGATAGCTGAAAGTCCACTGCGGCGTGAAGTTATCGCCACGCACCACAGCAATCGCCGCAATCAATAATGTGCCATACAGCATTGCCCAACTGTTGGTGGTCAGGATCTCGAGCCCTTTTTTCTGATGGCGCATGCTGATCATATTGCCCAGTGAGAAACCAAAGGTCCCCAGAGCACTTAAGCCAATTCCCAACAACAGTGAATGATTAAACCCGCTGTTGACCAAATCTTGCCAGAACAGCGTGACGATACCCGTTAACCCCAGAACGGCTGCAATATAGAAGCGTACCGGCGGTTTTTGACCAAAAAATACGAAGCTATTTATCGCATTGAACAGCACTGCCATGGAGAAAATAACCGATTCCAGCCCTGTATTGATCCAGGCAGCAGCGGTGTAAAAACACCAGAAGTTGAAGCAAAAAACGCATCCTCCCTGCAACAGACAAAACAGATGATCGCGACCGGAAAGCTTGCGTAGTCTGCCACTCATCAGCAGGAGCAATATCATCACTACGCTGGCGACGGCAAAACGCCAGAAGATGGAGACGGGCGCAGGAACCGGACCTTGCTGCAGGTAAATTGCAATCCATGTGGTTCCCCATATCACCACGACCAGACAGTACAACAGTGCGTTCATACAACTCCCTCTCTCTTTTTTTTATTCAGAAATACACTGTGTCATGACATCAGTCAGGGGGCTTTCATCTGTTTGCGCGGGACTTGCATAATCTTGCGCTTTTTTTGCCGCAAGCGTGAAAAGGAGGCTGTTAACGACATATAGCTGAGATAGACTGAAAAGCCTGCTAACTTCTTTTGAATGTGATGGTATGTCTCAGCCCTACGATGCCTTTGAAAACTTACGCAAACATAATGCCGTGTTGCATGAATCGGTTGCGTTACATTCAGGGATCCAACTGGCGGCCTGGTCGAACAAACGCGACACCATCACACAATATTGCGATCACCATACGCTCAGTTTGTATGTCGCCGATGGCTACGAGAGCTATCACAAGACGGCGGGGGGCTGGAAGAACGGTGGCGGCCCGGACCGTTTCTGTCTGATGCCGAAAGAGAGCGAGTCGAGTTGGGACATCCGTGATGCCCTGTCGTTTGTTCATCTCTACTGTACGGACGCACATTTACGTGAAGTGGGTGAGAAAGTCTGGGACAAAAGTCCATATAGTTTCACACTGGATGAGCATACATTTGGTAGCGACCCCGGGATCACCGCAGTTTACCGCCAGTTTTTGCTCGGAAATGACTGGCAGCAACCCGCCAATCATCTCACGCTCAGCGCTGCATCCTCGCTTTTATTAACGCACCTGATCCAGCATTACAGCAATGTACAATGGCGGGCACCGGCGGTCACGGGAGGTCTTGCTCCCGTCACATTGCGAAACGTACTGGCCTATATTGAGGCACATCTTGCTTACCCGATAACCCTGAGCGATCTGGCAGGCGAAGCGGCGTTAAGTGATTTTCACTTTGCCAGAATGTTTCGTCAGTCAATGAACATGGCACCGCACCAGTACGTTATGCAGCGGCGAATGACGCTGGCACAACAACTGGTCTGCTATTCTTCACGCAGTTTGTCGGATATTGCGATGGCATGTGGATTCAGTTCGGCAAGCCATTTCAGTAACCGGTTTAAACAGGTGACGGGTAAGACGCCATCGCAGTTACGCGCGGCGCGCTAATCTCAGCACCGCATAGCACAACCCACCGGCTACTAATCCCCAGAATGCAGAGCCAATCCCCAATAGCGTTAACCCACTGGCGGTAACCAGAAAAGTGATGATGGCGGCATCCCGTTCCGTTTCATTATGTAATGCCTGGTACAGACTGCCGCTAATGGTCCCCAACAGCGCCAGACCAGCCAACATCTGGATCCAGCTAACGGGCAGGGCTGTCATTAACCCACTGACTGAACCGCCAAATATCCCCGCCAGCAAATAGAATACGCCAGCAGCGGCAGCGGCTAACCAGCGTCGCTGTGCGTCAGGGTGTGCTTCGGGACTTTGGCAAATCGCAGCGGTGATGGCGGCTATACAAATGGAATAGACACCAAAAGGGGAAAACAACAGTGCCAGCAGGCCGGTGAAAACAATCAGCGGTGAAACAGGCAATGAGTAGCCGGAAGCCTTCATGGTGGCGATACCAGGAGCATTTTGCGATGCCATCGTCACCAGAAATAGCGGTATCGCAACGCTGATGCTGTAGGCAAAGGAAAAATGAGGAGCAATAAACTCAGGTACTACCGGCGACAGGCTTACACTATTTGTGACAATGTCACCTTTAATCAGAGCAATGACGATACCCACCAGCATCGCGGCGATAACCGCATAACGTGGGGCCAGGACTTTTAAGACCAGCCACGCCAGCAGCATACTGCCGCACAGAACCCACTCACTATTGAGACTGGCGAATGCCTGCAATCCAAAACGTAGCAGGATCCCGGCCAGCATAGCCGACGCCAGAGAGTGTGGGATAATTTTCATCAGACGGGCGAACAGCCCGGTTACGCCGCACAGCACAATTAGCGCATTAGCGACAATAAAAACGCCGATCGCGTCCTGAATTGTTAAGCCTTGCAGACCGGTGACCAGCAGTGCCGCGCCAGGTGTTGACCAGGCAGTCAATACCGGAGCGCGATACCATAGTGTCAGTACCAGTGTGCTAACGCCCATCGCGAGCCCAAGGGCAGTCATCCAGCCCGCGATTTGCGCGCTTGTCGCACCCGCAGACATTGCCGCTTGCCAGATAATAGCCGCCGAGCTGGCGTAGCCGACCAGAACGGCAACGAAACCGGATAAGACGGTGGGTAAAGGTATTGAAAGCGCGCGCATAAAGACTCCGTGTGCGTTATAACGGTCAGTCACTGTATCACTGTGCGTTATAGCGTACAAGTGGTAAGCTATTGTTTTGCAGAAGGGGATTAAGGGAGGAATAAATGGACAATTTAACTCAATATCTGGCCACTACGCTCAGAACATTGCGCCACCAGCGAGAATGGAGCCTTTCTCGCCTGGCCGAGGAGACAGGCGTTTCAAAGGCAATGCTGGGGCAGATTGAACGTAATGAATCCAGCCCCACGGTGGCGACATTGTGGAAAATCGCGACTGGGCTGAACGTCCCATTTTCAACCTTTATTTCACCGCCAGAATCCGACGGCACGACCACATTCGATCCCGAACAACAGGCAATGGTGGTGACACCGCTTTTCCCGTGGGATCCACAACTTTGCTTTGACCATTTTTCGATCCTATTGGCTCCGGGGGCGCTGAGTGAATCTACCCCACATGAGACTGGCGTCATTGAGCATGTCGTAGTGATTAATGGCCTGCTCGATATGTACATTGAGGGGGCATGGCGAACATTAAAAGCCGGTGAGGGGGTGCGTTTTGCCGGAGATACTGCGCACAGTTATCGTAACAGCAGTGAACAGACGGTTCACTTTCATTCACTCATCCATTACCCGCGCAGTTAATCGGGAAAACTATTCCGAAACGTTGCGCTTCTGACTACAATAGCCGCCATTTTGCCGCTATTGGATGGTAACAACTGTATGCGTCAGCAACCTCATCGCCTTGAACTGTTAAGCCCGGCCCGTGATACCGCGATTGCGCGCGAAGCCATTTTACACGGCGCAGATGCCGTATACATTGGCGGTCCCGGTTTTGGGGCGCGTCATAATGCCAGCAACAGCCTGAAAGATATCGCTGATCTGGTGCCTTTTGCCCATCGTTATGGGGCGAAAATTTTTGTGACGCTGAATACGATCCTGCATGATGATGAGCTGGAACCCGCGCAGCGGTTAATTACCGATCTGTATCAAACCGGCGTTGACGCGTTAATTGTGCAGGATATGGGGATACTGGAACTGGATATTCCCCCTATTGAACTGCATGCCAGTACCCAGTGCGATATCCGTAGTGTAGAGAAGGCGAAATTTCTCTCTGACGTCGGATTCACCCAGATTGTACTGGCGCGGGAATTAAGCCTTGAACAAATTAGCGCTATTCATCAGTCCACAGACGCTACCATTGAGTTTTTTATTCATGGTGCGCTGTGCGTGGCTTATTCAGGCCAGTGCTATATCTCCCATGCCCAGACTGGCCGCAGTGCTAACCGTGGGGATTGCTCTCAGGCCTGTCGCTTGCCATATACCCTGAAAGACGATCAGGGCCGCGTGGTGTCATATGAAAAACATCTGTTGTCGATGAAAGATAACGATCAAACCGCCAATCTCGGCGCGTTGATTGATGCGGGTGTGCGGTCCTTCAAAATTGAAGGTCGCTACAAAGATATGAGCTATGTGAAAAACATTACAGCACATTATCGGCAGATGCTGGATGCGATAATCGAAGAGCGGGGCGATCTGGCCCGGGCTTCTGCGGGGCGAACTGAGCATTTCTTTACTCCCTCCACGGAAAAAACTTTCCACCGTGGCAGCACCGATTATTTTGTTAACGCCCGGAAAGGGGATATCGGTGCTTTCGACTCACCGAAATTTATAGGTCTGCCCGTCGGAGAAGTGCTGAAAGTTGCGAAAGACCATCTTGATGTTGAGGTGACGGAACCGCTGGCGAACGGCGATGGCCTGAACGTGTTAATTAAACGTGATGTGGTAGGGTTTCGGGCTAATACGGTGGAAAAAACGGGACACAACCGTTATCGGGTCTGGCCGAATGACATGCCTGCCGATCTGCACAAAGTTCGCCCGCACCATCCGCTGAACCGCAATCTCGATCATAACTGGCAACAAGCGTTAACCAAGACGTCCAGCGAACGCCGGGTGGCGGTAGATATTGAGCTGGGCGGCTGGCAGGAGCAGTTGATCCTGACGCTCACCAGTGAAGAGGGCGTGAGTATTACCCATACGTTGGACGGCCTGTTTGAAGAAGCTAACAATGCGGAAAAAGCGTTGAGTAATTTGCAGGATGGCCTGGCAAAACTGGGGCAAACGCTCTATTACGCCCGCGATATTCAGGTCAATTTGCCGGGGGCGCTGTTCGTACCGAACGGGCAACTCAATCAGTTCCGGCGTGAAGCTGTAGATATGCTGGATGCCGCTCGTCTGGCCAGTTATCAGCGTGGCTGCCGTAAACCTGTTTCCGAACCGGCACCGGTGTATCCACAAACGCATCTGAGTTTTCTGGCGAACGTTTATAACCATAAAGCGCGTGAGTTTTATCACCGTTATGGTGTCCAGTTGATTGATGCCGCTTATGAGGCACATGAAGAAAAAGGTGACGTCCCGGTAATGATCACCAAGCACTGCCTGCGTTTTGCCTTCAATCTGTGCCCGAAACAGGCAAAAGGAAATATCAAAAGCTGGAAAGCGACTCCAATGCAACTGGTCAATGGTGATGAAGTGCTGACGCTAAAATTTGATTGCCGACCGTGCGAAATGCACGTTATCGGCAAGATTAAGCATCACATTCTGAAAATGCCGTTGCCGGGTAGCGTTGTAGCTTCTGTCAGCCCGGAAGATCTGATGAAAACGCTGCCAAAACGTAAAGGCTAAGCATTAACTTAAATGTGTATCGGGCTTGCGTGATTTTAGCCAGTGATGATGCTCACGTAGATCGGCGGCGGACTCTTCCGCCGTCACACGTAATTCATCGCTGTCGGCTGAGTGGCGTAATAAATGATCGGCATCCTGTACCTGAAGATATTCATGTCCCTGATTAGAAGCGAAAAGCTGGCCGGAGAAAAGCGCGCTGGCCAGCAATAACACCGTTAACCCTTTCTTAAACATCATGCAGCCTCTGGTACGTAATAAACAGAAATGGCGATAATTTCGCCTGGTGACTATTTCAATATTTATTCGGACCAAAGGCAACATCTGTTTCGCAAACTCGGCAATTATTACTGAGTTGTTTAATAATCGTTTGAATTTTGAGTTTCCGGGAAGTGCGAGCACAACCCGGCTTGAATCGCAATGTCCTAGGACTTAAAACCTGCCGCCGTCATCAACAGACGGAAGAACATGCCAACGCCAGCGAGCGCCAGCACACTTCCTCCCCAGAGGATCACCAGCCACATCAGGCGTTTCCAGATCGATTGCTGCATCAATGATACCCCTCACCATGTTGAACTTTGCCGCGAAAAACGTAATAGCTCCAGAAGGTGTAAACGAGGATTATGGGGATAATCAGCAGTGCACCAACTAACATGAAGCCCTGACTCTGCGCTGGTGCCGCAGCCTGCCAGAGGGTAATTGACGGTGGAATAATATGCGGCCAGATACTGATCCCCAACCCGCTGAAACCCAGAAAAATCAAGCCGAGTGTCAGCACAAAAGGCACTGCATGGCAGCTTTGCTGGCCCAATGTGCGCCAGATCCACAGACTGATAAGCGCAACCAGTACCGGTACTGGCATCAGGAACCACAGATTCGGCAGGCTAAACCAGCGCTCGTAAATGGCGCTGTGTGCCAGTGGCGTCCAGAGGCTGATAATGGCAATCACGACCAGCAGTGTGAGCAGCAGTTTTTTTGCCACGTTGCGCATTTTATCCTGCAACGGGTTTTCGCTTTTCATGACCAACCATGTTGCTCCGAGCAGAGCATATGCGACAACCAGCCCGACTCCGCAAAACAGCGTGAAAGGTGTCAGCCAGTCGAATGGTCCACCGCTGTAGCTGCGTCCGGTGACTGAAAAACCGTTGAGAACAGCACCAACAACAACGCCCTGGGTGAAGGTCGCGAGGATTGAACCGCACAGAAAGGCTCTATCCCAGAATGGTCGGTGAGCCGGTGTAGCATTGAAACGGAATTCAAAGGCGACGCCACGAAAAATCAACCCTATGAGCATCAGCGTTAACGGAATGGTCAGCGCATCGACAATCACGGCATAGGCCAGTGGAAAAGCGCCGAACAAGCCTGCGCCACCGAGTACCAGCCAGGTTTCATTCCCGTCCCATACCGGTGCCACGCTGTTGACCATCACGTCCCGATCGTCGGCATCCTGAATGGCGGGGAATAAAATGCCGATCCCGAGATCAAAACCGTCCATCACGATATACATCAGCGTGGCGAACACGATGATAACAAACCAAATAACTGATAAATCAATACCCATTAGCGGAGCACCTCAGGTTGCGAATCGAGGACCGCAGCTGAAAGCGGCCGTGCAGGAGTGCCTGATGGCGGGATGGTCGGCGGATCTTCCTGAGGCCCTTTGCGGATCAGGCGGATCATATAGCTGTAACCCACGCCGAAGACCGAGCTGTAAACCACAAAGAAGGCCAGCAAACTGATGCTCATATGCAGATCGCCATGCGCGGAAACCGCATCCGCTGTACGTTGTAGCCCATAAACTACCCACGGCTGACGTCCCACTTCGGTGGTGACCCAACCTGCAAGAATAGCAATCAGACCTGAAGGTCCCATCCACAGCGCGAATCTCAGGAAGGGACGCGAAGTGTATAAACGCTGTCTGTAGCGTAGCCAGAGCGCGAATGCGCCCAGCAGGATCATCAGCATGCCTAAGCCTGCCATAATACGAAACGACCAGAACACCATGGTGGAGTTAGGGCGATCTTCTTTCGGAAACTCTTTTAACGCCGGAACCTGTTTGTCCAGACTATGCGTAAGGATCAGGCTTCCCAGTGCCGGGATAGCCAACCCGTAACGGGTACGTTCCTGCTCCATGTCAGGCCAGCCGAACAGCAGCAGTGGAGTCGGTTCCCCTGGCGGGTTTTCCCAGTGTCCTTCAATGGCTGCAATTTTCGCGGGCTGATGCTTAAGGGTATTCAGTCCGTGCATGTCACCAATCAGCGCCTGGAGTGGGGCGACGATCAATGTCATCCACAGCGCCATGGAGAACATGGCCCGAATAGCCGGGGTGTTATTACCGCGTAATAAATGCCAGGCAGCTGACGCGGCGACAAACAGGGCGCTGCTGAGGAATGCTGCGACGGACATATGTAGCAGTCGATAAGGGAATGAAGGATTGAAAATGACGGCAAACCAGTCCACTGGCACTACCTGTCCATTGACAATTTCGTAGCCCTGCGGCGTTTGCATCCAGCTGTTTGATGCCAGGATCCAGAAGGTAGAGATAATGGTCCCCAGCGCGACCATACAGGTGGCAAAGAAGTGCAGGCCGGGTCCCACTCTGTTCCAGCCAAACAGCATGACACCAAGGAAACCCGCTTCCAGGAAGAATGCGGTTAACACTTCGTAGGTCAGTAATGGCCCGGTGATACTGCCAGCGAACTCAGAAAAGCCGCTCCAGTTGGTACCAAACTGGTAAGCCATGACCAGACCCGATACGACACCCATGCCAAAGTTAACGGCAAATATTTTAGACCAGAAATGATACAGCGACCGCCAGGTCGGATTTTTCGTCTTCAGCCAAAGACCTTCGAGTACCGCCAGATAGCTGGCAAGTCCGATAGTTATAGCCGGAAAGATAATGTGAAAGGACACCGTAAACGCGAACTGGATCCTCGCCAGGTGAAACGCGTCAAGACCGAACATGCTTAACTCCGCAGGCAAAATTGATTTAGCGCAATTCTAAGCCTGGGGAACAGCGGGGGGCAGAAACAGAACTGTTCTTTTTAACCATAACAGTTATAAAAAATAAGTTGATTATGTAAACTGATATACATCGTGGTTATCACCGACACCGGATATCAGGACGAAAAATGAAAAAGTATCAGCGGCTGGCGGAACAAATTCGCGATCAAATTGCGTCTGGCGTATGGCAGCCAGGCGATCGCCTGCCATCCTTGCGTGAGCAAGTGGTAAGCAGCGGAATGAGTTTTATGACCGTCGGACACGCTTACCAGCTACTGGAAAGCCAGGGACGGATCATTGCCCGACCGCAGTCGGGTTACTATGTTGCTGCACGTCCCGAGCGTGAGGTTTCAATACCGCAAGTGCAGGTCATGCGTGATGAAGCCGTGGATATCAATACCTATATTTTTGACATGTTGCAGGCCAGTAGGGATGCATCTGTTATGCCATTTGCTTCCGCATTCCCCGATCCCCGCTTATTTCCCTTGCAGCAGCTTAACCGTTCGCTGGCGCAGGTAAGCAAAACAGCCACAGCCATGAGCGTTATCGAAAACCTGCCACCGGGTAATGCTGAACTGCGTCACGCTATCGCACGGCGTTATGCTCAGCAGGGGATCACTATTTCGCCCGATGAGATTGTGATTACCGCAGGTGCGCTTGAAGCCCTCAACCTGAGTTTGCAGGCGGTGACTGAACCGGGTGATTGGGTTATCGTGGAAAACCCCTGTTTTTACGGTGCATTGCAGGCCCTGGAACGACTGCGTCTGAAGGCGCTTTCTGTGGCCACTGATGTAAAGGAAGGCATCGACCTTGTTGCACTGGAACTGGCATTACAGGAGTATCCGGTAAAAGCCTGCTGGTTGATGACCAACAGTCAAAACCCGCTTGGCTTTACGCTCAGCGCACAGAAAAAAGCCAGTCTGATTGCATTGCTGGAAAAATATAACGTCATGCTGATTGAAGATGACGTTTATAGCGAGCTTTACTTTGGCCGTGAAAAACCGTTGCCCGCAAAGGCCTGGGATCACGGCGACAGAGTGCTGCATTGTTCTTCGTTTTCGAAATGCCTGGTGCCAGGATTTCGTGTTGGCTGGGTTGCCGCAGGAAAACATGCCCGCCGCATTCAGCGACTCCAGTTGATGAGTACCTTATCAACCAGTTCTCCAATGCAGCTTGCACTGGTGGATTACCTGTCCACGCGGCGTTATGACGCGCATCTGCGTCGGTTACGCCGTCAACTGGCAGAACGCAAACAGCAGGCCTGGCAAACGCTGCTTCGTCATCTTCCGGCGGAAGTCAAAATTCACCATAACGACAGCGGCTATTTTCTGTGGCTGGAACTGCCCGAGCCACTCGATGCGGGGGAACTCAGTACTCAGGCGCTGGCCCACCATATTAGTATTGCGCCAGGTAAAATGTTCTCAACATCGGGGACCTGGACACGTTTCTTTCGCTTCAATACCGCATGGAACTGGGGAGAGCGCGAGGAGCAGGCAGTGAAATTGCTCGGGAAATTAATTCGCGAGATGATGAAATAATACCGAACGCGCTATTCAATATAAAAGAATAGTGCGTTCTTATTTTCGAAATAACGAATGCCTGGCCATAAAGTTATTTATATCGAGTGCCACCATACAAAATATCAATAGTTGTTGGTATTACCCCCTGCGCATCTAACTCCTTGTCTATACTCCAGAAGATTTAGTCATCCTGCCAGAGCCCACGACGTAATGAGCGTTAGCTCACAACCTGATTAAATTTCCTTGCGCCAGCAGGAACGCTTACGACACCCCGACTATTTTTAGGAAAGGACATATATTTACGGCATGGCTGCCGCTCAATATTTTTCGACAGGAGTAAGATGTTATGAGCAAGCAATTTGCCCTCAGTAGTCTGTGTGCCCTCAGTATGACGCTGATGACAGCCCATGCAGCCGAACCCCCCACATCATTAGATAAACCGGAAGGCCGCCTGGATATTATTGCCTGGCCGGGTTATATCGAACGTGGACAAACCGATAAACAATATGACTGGGTCTCACAGTTTGAGAAGGACACCGGTTGTGCGGTCAATGTGAAAACAGCAGCCACCTCAGACGAAATGGTCAGCCTGATGGCAAAAGGCGGTTATGACCTGGTAACGGCTTCAGGTGATGCTTCACTGCGTTTGATTATGGGGAAACGCGTTCAACCTATTAACACAGCGCTTATCCCTAACTGGAAAACTATCGATCCGCGCGTTGTAAAAGGTGAGTGGTTTAACGTTGGTGGGAAAGTCTATGGCACGCCATATCAGTGGGGGCCAAACCTGCTGATGTACAACACCAAAACCTTCCCGACACCACCGGATAGCTGGAACGTGGTGTTTGTGGAACAAAACCTTCCTGACGGGAAAAGCAATAAAGGGCGCGTACAGGCTTACGACGGTCCAATTTATATTGCAGATGCCGCGCTGTTCGTTAAAGCCACTCAGCCACAACTGGGCATCAGCGACCCGTATCAACTCACTGAAAAACAGTATCAGGCGGTCATTAAGGTTCTGAGCGATCAACATGCACTGATCCACCGCTACTGGCATGACACCACCGTGCAAATGAGTGATTTCAAAAACGAAGGTGTCGTGGCTTCCAGCGCCTGGCCGTATCAGGCTAACGCCCTGAAAGGTGAAGGCCAGCCGATCGCGACCGTATTTCCAAAAGAGGGCGTTACCGGCTGGGCTGACACCACTATGCTGCACAGCGAAGCGAAACACCCGGTTTGTGCGTACAAATGGATGAACTGGTCATTAACGCCGAAAGTACAGGGCGATGTTGCCGCCTGGTTTGGTTCTCTGCCTGTTGTGCCGGAAGGATGTAAAGCCAGCCCACTTCTGGGTGAAAAAGGCTGTGAAACCAATGGGTATAGCTTTTTCGACAAAATCGCTTTCTGGAAAACGCCCATCGCAGAAGGTGGGAAATTTGTACCGTACAGTCGCTGGACGCAGGATTACATAGCCATTATGGGCGGTCGCTAATTCCGCTGGGGGTTTTATGACGTACGCAGTGGAATTTGACAATGTCTCACGACTTTACGGGGATGTTCGTGCAGTCGATGGGGTCAGTATTGCGATTAATGATGGTGAATTTTTTTCTATGCTGGGGCCATCCGGCTCCGGCAAAACCACCTGTCTGCGTCTGATAGCTGGCTTCGAACAGCTCTCTGGCGGCGCAATTAAAATTTTTGGTAAACAGGCCAGCGATTTGCCGCCCTGGGAACGGGATGTCAATACCGTTTTCCAGGACTATGCGTTGTTCCCGCACATGTCGATCCTCGACAACGTGGCCTACGGGCTAATGGTCAAAGGTATTGATAAAAAACAGCGCCACGCTCAGGCCCGTGAGGCGCTGGAAAAGGTGGCGCTCGGCTTCGTTTATGAACGTAAACCGTCACAGCTTTCCGGTGGGCAGCGTCAGCGTGTGGCCATCGCCCGTGCGCTGGTTAATGAACCGCGCGTTCTGCTACTGGATGAGCCGCTCGGCGCGCTGGATCTCAAGTTGCGTGAACAGATGCAACTGGAACTGAAAAAACTACAGCGGTCTCTTGGTATTACCTTCATTTTTGTCACGCACGATCAGGGAGAAGCGCTGTCGATGTCCGATCGTGTAGCGGTGTTTAATAACGGTCGTATTGAGCAGGTGGATTCGCCGCGTGAACTCTATATGCGCCCACGCACACCTTTTGTGGCGAGTTTCGTGGGGACATCAAATGTCTTCGATGCGGCGATGTCGGCGAATGTTTGTGGGCTGCAGGGCATGTATTCACTGCGCCCGGAACACATTCGGTTAAACGATTCCGGCGGCGAGGTTCAGGCTCGGGGGATTATCCAGGCGGTGCAGTATCAGGGGGCAGCGACACGGTTTGAGCTAAAACTCGCTGGCGGTGAAAAATTACTGGTCAGTCAGGCAAACCTGACAGGGGAAACGCTGCCAGCAACGCTGTCACCGGGCCAACAGGTGATGGCATCGTGGTCGCGTGACGTGATGGTACCGCTGGTTGAGGAGAGGTGAATGGCTATGAATGTCTTACATTCACCTGTGCAGTCGACAAACCTGAGCAGGATAACGGGTTTTTTCTGGCGTAATCCGGGCTTTGGGTTGTTTTTGCTGCTGCTCGGACCGTTGATGTGGTTCGGAATCGTCTACTTTGGCTCATTACTGACGCTATTGTGGCAGGGTTTTTATACCTTCGACGATTTTACCATGTCAGTTACGCCAGATTTGACGCTGGCCAATCTACAGGCGCTGTTTAATCCGGCAAATTACGACATCATTTTGCGAACGCTGGCGATGGCAGTAGCTGTCACTATTGCCAGCGCTATTCTGGCGTTTCCGATGGCGTGGTATATGGCGCGTTACACCAGCGGCAAGATGAAGGCCTTTTTTTACATCGCGGTGATGCTGCCAATGTGGGCCAGTTATATCGTCAAAGCCTATGCGTGGACGCTGCTGCTGGCAAAAGATGGTGTGGCGCAGTGGTTTTTAACTCATCTTGGACTGGAGCCTGTGCTGACGGCTTTTCTGACGTTGCCAGCTATCGGGGGTAACACACTGTCGACGTCGGGATTAGGGCGCTTTCTGGTTTTTGTCTATATCTGGCTTCCGTTTATGATTTTGCCGGTACAGGCTGCGCTGGAGCGGTTACCGCCATCGTTACTTCAGGCTTCGGCTGATCTGGGGGCTCGTCCGCGCCAAACCTTCCGTTATGTGGTGCTTCCGCTGGCGATTCCGGGTATTGCGGCCGGCTCGATCTTTACCTTCTCGCTGACGCTGGGGGACTTTATTGTTCCTCAACTGGTGGGACCGCCGGGGTACTTCATCGGCAACATGGTCTATTCGCAACAAGGGGCTATCGGCAATATGCCAATGGCGGCGGCATTCACCCTGGTGCCGATTGTCTTAATTGCACTGTATCTGGCGTTCGTGAAGCGTCTGGGAGCTTTCGATGCACTCTGAACGCGCACCTTTTTTACTCAAACTGGCTGCATGGGGAGGCGTGATTTTTCTGCACTTTCCCATCCTCATTATTGCCACCTATGCTTTTAATACCGAGGAAGCTGCTTTTAGTTTTCCACCCCAGGGGTTAACGCTTCGTTGGTTTAGCGTTGCGGCGCAGCGCAGCGACATCCTTGAATCAGTGACGTTGTCACTTAAAATTGCTGCGCTGTCGACGGCCATCGCCCTGATCCTGGGAACGTTGGCAGCGGCTGCACTGTGGCGCAGGGACTTTTTTGGCAAGAGTGCAATATCGCTGTTGTTGCTTTTGCCGATTGCATTGCCGGGCATTATTACTGGCCTGGCGCTGCTGAGTGCGTTTAAAACCATCAATCTGGAACCGGGGTTCCTGACGATCGTTGTGGGACATGCGACGTTTTGTGTGGTGGTGGTTTTTAACAACGTCGTGGCGCGCTTTCGCCGCACTTCATGGAGTCTGGTTGAAGCATCGATGGATCTGGGTGCCAACGGCTGGCAGACCTTCCGCTATGTCGTATTGCCGAATTTAGCGTCGGCACTGTTGGCGGGTGGCATGCTGGCGTTTGCTTTGTCGTTTGATGAAATCATCGTGACAACGTTCACCGCCGGACATGAAAGAACGCTTCCTCTATGGCTGCTTAATCAATTGGGACGTCCACGCGATGTTCCTGTCACCAACGTTGTGGCATTGCTGGTCATGCTGGTTACAACACTGCCAATTTTAGGGGCCTGGTGGCTAACGCGTGAAGGCGAAACTCTCGCCGGAAACGGTAAATAAACGACAATATGGGAAATTGCTATGCAACATCTATTACTGATTAACGGTGAGCTGGTCGGCGGTGAAGGTGAAAAGCAGCCAGTTTTCAACCCTGCGACCGGAGAGCTTATCCTGGAAATTGCGGAGGCGTCGGCTGCGCAGGTTGATGCCGCCGTTCGCGCGGCGGACCATGCGTTTACGGCATGGGGACAAACCACGCCGAAAGTGCGATCGGAGCTCCTGCTTAAACTGGCGGATACCATCGCAAACAATGCCCGAACATTTGCTGAGCTGGAGTCTCTCAACTGCGGCAAGCCGTTGCACTGTGTGCTCAATGATGAAATTCCAGCCATCGTGGATGTTTTCCGCTTTTTTGCCGGGGCTGCTCGTACCTTGCACGGGTCGGCTGCCGGGGAGTATCTGGAAGGGCATACGTCAATGATCCGCCGGGATCCGCTCGGGGTGGTGGCATCTATTGCCCCATGGAACTATCCGCTGATGATGGCTGCATGGAAACTGGCACCGGCGCTGGCGGCAGGTAACTGCGTGGTAATCAAACCTTCAGAAATTACGCCACTTACGGCGCTGAAACTGGCGGAATACGCGAAAGATATCTTCCCGGCAGGTGTCATTAACGTCCTGTTCGGTAGAGGCGCAACGGTGGGCGATCCGCTGACCGGACATGAAAAAGTGCGTATGGTTTCGTTGACGGGCTCCATTGTGACCGGGGAGCACATCATTCAGCATACCGCGCCTACGATTAAGCGCACACATATGGAACTGGGTGGAAAAGCGCCAGTCATTATTTTTGATGATGCCGATCTGGATGCGGTCGTTAATGGTGTGCGAACGTTTGGTTATTACAACGCCGGACAGGATTGCACTGCGGCTTGCCGCATCTATGCACAAAAGGGGATTTATGATGCGCTGGTTGAAAAACTGGGCGCGGCTGTCGCCAGCCTGAAAACCGGGGCGCCGGATGATGAATCAACAGAACTGGGGCCATTAAGTTCAAAAGCACACCTTGAGCGCGTGGCAAAAGCAGTAGAAGAGGCCAAAGCACTTGGCCACATCAAAGTCATCACTGGCGGTAAAAAAGTGGAGGGAGGTGGCTATTATTTTGCTCCGACGCTGCTGGCAGGGGCGAAGCAGGAAGATGCCATCGTTCAACGGGAAGTCTTTGGCCCGGTGGTTAGTGTGACCGTCTTTGATGAAGAAGAACAGGTGCTGGCGTGGGCAAACGATTCGAAGTACGGGCTGGCGTCGTCTGTCTGGACGCGGGACGTTGGTCGCGCACATCGGGTAAGTGCTCGTTTGCAGTATGGCTGTACCTGGGTCAATACCCACTTCACGCTGGTGAGTGAAATGCCGCATGGCGGACAAAAACAGTCAGGTTATGGCAAAGATATGTCGGTTTACGGGCTGGAGGATTACACGGTTGTTCGGCATGTGATGATCAAACACGAGTAAAATCTTCAGTCGCGAACAGTGAAAGAGGCACGGATAGCTAAATATTGGCAAACGTGTCTCTATACTATGCGCGCCACTGGCCTCGTCGCCATTGGACGGCGGTAAGTTGGAATTATCCGCGAGGTCAGACTAATTTCGCATTGAACGGGACCTTGTTCCCGAACCACGAATTCCACCCATAAATGCATTACTGAACAGCATACACACATTGCCAGGTTTTATTATTTAATGCCGCAGAAGGATTAGGGATATTACGCATTAAGGATAATTTACCGGATGGCGGTGGAGTGGGAAGATCACATACTAAAGGCAGAGAGAACGCCATCTCTCTGCCAGCAGGCGCTGCAATTAATCAACACGAATCACATCACGCAAACCAGCCGAACCTTACGGATATCAGGCTGAAAAGTCCTACAGCAGCAAATATATTTATCAGCACAACAGTTTTACTGGAAACATTCATTTTTGCCACCTTTCGATTTAACCCCTATGGGTATAGTACGGGTTAAGACGAACCGCAATAGTACCCATTCTGAACATTGTGGTAACAGGGTGTTTTTCAGGCGTTTTTCTGAAAAAAATGAATAAAACTTGATGTGAGTCATGAAAAAGAGCATATTGCGCGCGATTTTCCCCTCTGGCCTGGATGCCCCAAATGTCTTTGTACCAAAAAATGCTGGTTTTTTATGCGGTGATGGCCGCAGTCGCGGCTATCATCACCTGGTTTCTATCTCGCGATAAAAAGCGTATTCGCTTTCTGAGTGCGGTGTTAGTCGGGGCGACATGGCCGATGAGTTTTCCCGTCGCACTCCTGTTTTCTCTTTTTTGATGGCGGCGTTACCGCCGCTTCAGGTACTGAGCAAGGCGAGCAATTGTTTCCTGTCTGCCTCAGTAATATCTGAAGGATGTTGATAGCCTACATTCTCATTAGCACGAGTGTAGAGAGCAACCAGCCAGTCGTACACATAACGGCTTGCACCATGCAGCGGCTGTTCATCCAGCTTTGTCAGACGGAACATAGGTTGTTGCACCGGCGCGCTAAAAATAGCCGTACCCTTTTGGATCCTGCTGGCTGGCCGCTTTTCCTCCGCTACGTTGGCATAGCCAAGCCAGGTAATAAAATCACCGATATCGGCGTGCAACTGTGCCCCGCAGACGTTCTCGCGTTGCATAATACGCTGTAACTGCTGAGGCATCTGCAGTCTGTAGCTGGTCGTGACCAGTATGTCGGCAACCTGCCTTAATGTACGGGGTTCCAGACGTAGACGGCGCGCATTATTCTCATTGCGGCACCATTGACGTACATGGTTGACCCACATTTTATGCGCCTGATATCCGGTTTCTTTATTCTCATGCTGATGCGATATGTCCTGCACCTCAGCAAACAGATCGATCTCATCATTAAATAAGCCACTGACCTGTTCTTCCCGTGGCTGCTGAATGCGTAGCAGAGACTCAAAACTGCGCATTGGCGGCAGCAGACCATCCAACAGCTCGCCATGTTTTGCCGCCTGTGCCTGTAACTGGCGGATCACTGATTCGCTCGCGCCGGATCCCTCATCAGCAACATTCAGCCAGGTGTTCAGGGTTTCGCGAATGCGCTGCTGGTACTGCTCGCGAAGGGAGGTCAATCGGGCCTCGCGCTGGTGCGGTGACGTTGCCTGAGACAACCATTCAACAAGTCGCTGAACACTATGTTTGTCCAGAGCCTGCAACGTGCCCCAGTGTAATCCGGGTTTGCCCATTAATTGTTGAACGGCTTCATCCAGGTTTTGCTGCGTAGTAAAACGTGCGTCCTGGGGAGTAATCGCCCATACCACGCCAGGCAACGCGGCATCATGCAGCGGTTGGGTATCGTTGACCCAACCCAGCAGCGTTCGGGTAATCGCTGGCGTCTGTGAACGCGTAGATACGGCATTGCAGATCACTAAGACATCCGGTTGTAGATGCTGGCGGTAATGTTCCAGCATCCAGCCTAATTTTGCACGCCACAACGGATGCGGGTGCGTATCAGGTGCAAGAGGAATATCCAGCAGATCCACATTGCCAAGCACATTGTCTTCAACTGTCAGTACCAGTTCACGCGTTAGCAGGGCCAGGGAGTCCAGCGAGAGGCTGACCGCATTGAGTAACTGATTATCATCAATGGGATGAACGACCACGTCGCTTTGTGCATCACTTCCGGTTAATGCTACCTGGGTCAGGAAGTTTTCGGCGGGCAAACCAAAATGGTCGACCAGCAAACTTAGCGGCGCGGCTATCTCTTGCGCATGACCGGTCTGCTGCAACGTGTGTGCCAGCGCCAGCCATTGCTGCGTTAGCTCCGGTTGTTCCCCCCACAGCAACGCCCATGCGTGTGCCCGGGTAGTCAGATCCAGTGCGGGAAGTAGCGTGGCAAAGTGATGCCATAATGCATCGTCAATTTGCTGCTGGCTGGAGGGAACACTGTTTCGCCAGAAGCGGCCGATTGCCGCCACATCTTGTGCGGAAACCCCCTGAACTGGATGACGCTGGCGCAGCGTCTGCCATTTTTCCAGTCGTGCTTCAATGATTGACCTCTCAACCTGGCGGTTGTCGGGTAATGAGCAGAACTGCGCGATAAACAGTTGTACCAGTTCTGCCTCACTCATCAACCGTAGACGCAGAGGCCATTCGCTATCAATCGGGTTTTCTTTACGCGTAAAACGGATCGCCATATTGGTCGGTGCATGTCCGGGGTTAATATGCGTAAAGTAATCAAAACTACGGTCCGGGGCGGTGATGTTGAGTTTGCCATTGTCATTGCTACACAGGGCGGATAACAGATGCGCTTTCGCCGGTTGAGAATGTCCATATAATCCAACACAACCTTGCGCGGTTAATGCCGCATTTAGCGCAGATTCATTAACTGCCGTCAGCGTTAGCTGAGCCAACAGAGCGTCCGCTTCATCATCAAGACGTGTGGTACGCTGACGTGTTTCAGTCACCCATTTGATGGCGGCTTGTGCGGTATTTAACATCTTGCTCATTTCAGGTACACGCTCCCGCTATCAATCCAGTAATGGCTGCCGCTATGACGACGGTCTGCCAGCGTATTCAGTTTTAACGTTAAGGCATTGGCGGCAACGGGTGTGCCATCCTGCAGCCAGGCATCACTCAGAACAAAGAATTCCGGGCCTGTCTCTTTAGTACCGCCGCGTAGTTGTAAGCGCACATTTAAGACGCCATCGCCAGCAATGGTTTTCGCCAGTTCGGCAGAGTTAATACTGAGCGTATACAGCGGAGTGGCGGGCCAGCGACTATTAGCCAGTTGACGAAAACCTAACGTCACGTTGCCGCGCAGCGGAAAGTGCAGACGGGTATCCAGTTTTGCCCCTGGCTTATCGAGATCGATATCGTGATACCAGATGTTCTCATCACGCAGCGTATTGACCGTATTATCCAGTACGCCAAGATAGCGTACGGTAGAGTACGCACCGATATCGGCGGCTTTAAAGTTAAAGCGTGGCAGGCGTAGATCCAGCGCCAGACTACACAGCATTGCACCAACGGCGGCGGTGGATTTCGGATTGCCAATGCGACCTTGCTGACTGAACGGATACCATTCATGTACACGGTAGTTGTCCATCCAGATCATGCGGTTAACCGGTACTGGTTGCAGATGACGGATCAGCGCTTGTACGCCTGGCAGGCAGGCGGGTCTGCCGGTGACTAATAAAATATCGCAGCGATAATGTGAAATGGCTTCGCAGACAGCGTGCAGTGGGGCAGTAAGGGTAAATTGTCCAGCCAGCAATGCCTCCTGGAGCTGCCTGAACTGTACCTGTAACGGGACACTCAGCAAGTCAAAGACTGGCGAACCCGACGGCAGCGCATGATCAATAGCCTGTTGAATGTAGTTCATCACATTGCGCGTTGGACGTTGAGACAGCAATTCGCCAAAAGTGGCATGCAGTCCTGCTACCGGATCGTTAATGTCGCTCTGCTCCCAGGCGGAGAGCACAGCATGACCGAGCGGCATAAAGAGCTGTAACGCCGTTTGCTGGCGTAAAATTGCCTGGGTGTCGATGCGCCCCGAATCGCCAAACAGCGTAGCCAGCAGTGCGGCGGCATCGGTGACGCCCGCCTGCTGTAACCGGGTTTGCAGAGCAGGTAACACACAGCGCTGAATCACATCCAGCAGCATGTCATCGCCGGCAACCTTGAAGCCTTCACGAAACAGCAGGTGCGGCGTAATTTTGACATTCGCGCCAACGCCATCATCAAGCTGATAATGCACGACGGCCATATCCGTTGTGCCTCCGCCAATGTCGATTGATGCGACGCGCAGCGCGCGACCTTTGACTTCATCAGGCTCCGGCTGGCGATCCGGACGGGAGAGAGCGTTAAAGAATGATTCGGTGTGCCCGTCATAATGCGAAATGGCTTCGTTATACAACCACACCAGTTGTCCGCAGCTGGCTTCATCCCATTCCATCTGGATCTCCGGGACGGGAACCACGCTCTTTTCCTGCTGTTTGCGCGTGGTGAAATCTTCATCCTGCGGGTGCCAGCCCATCGCTTTCCAGACCAGGGCAATCGCTTCAAACATGCGCAGGCGGAAGATCTCGCGCTCTTGTTTTGGCATCGCAGAGGGCAGGGTGAGGATCAGCGTGCGCAACTGCCGTGGAGAGGCCGGGAATCCGAGGCGCAGACGTGTTGCCACGCTGTTAATTTGCCCCAGAGCCTGAGCCAGAATCTCGCACAACATATGCGTCATCAGCGTACTGCGACTGTACTGCGGGGAGAAAACTGGCAGCCGGTCATCCTGTGGCAGACTAAACAGCGGTTGTCCGTCATCGTTCATCAGATTCATTAACGGAAAGGCCGTGGCAAGCGGTTCGCGCTGGGTTTTGCCATTCATCTGACTAAAGCGCCAGTCATGTAAAACGGGCGTTTCATCCCATAAATAACGGCGTGGGCTGGAGATCCCGCTGCTGCCTTCTGTCCCCAAACGCTGCATTGCCAGTTTTCGGGCTTCATCGCCGACGCGCACGATAGACGGCCAGATAAAGGCGTCATCGCGGCCACTTTCAACGGAAAAGTGCTGCTTACCAAAGCGCGCTTCGGAAAACTCCAGTCGGCTGGTGAACAGCGGATCGTTAAGAAACTGAGGTTCGCTTAACGAACGGACCTGCAGTTCAGCAGTCTGGCGCAGACCGTCATTGGCATCCCCGTGATCTTCAATCAATACACCGCAGGTATGGGTATTGCCGATATCTAAAATGAGATCGACAGGAATAGCGGGGGTGCTGAGGGTATGCGTGACCAACTTCACTTCCGGGACAGATAACTGTTCACCTAACAGTGCCAGCAAATTCAGCCAGTGCGCCTGATATTCGAAGTTACGCAGCGCCAGTTGGATCTCCTGCTCTGAACGGCTCTCTTCCTGCGTGACATGATGCAGGAAGGACTCTCGCAACCAGCCGTCAATCCAGGTCTGGTCGAGGAAATCTGCAATTTCGTTATCCTGCCAGGCCAGCGCAAATCGCGTTCCGTTAAGCAGGTCGTTTTCGTTTGGCGTCAATGCGGCTGGTGCGTGTTCGGCAAGCTGACTGTCCAGCGCGATAGTGACGCGGTGGGTGTTGCCTGCGCTGTCTGGCTGCGCCAGCTTTCGCACTTGTACGCGCGCCCAGTTATCCGGGCCTTCGATAAACGTGCGGGGTGGGTTAAAACGCAGGAACGGCAGGGGTAACCAGACACCATCGAGTACGTCCAGCGAATAATGTAACGTCTGGGTACTTTCCGGCTTCACCACCTCAGGTTGTCCGCCGGTGTTACCTGGCAGGGTATAGCGTCCCGTTGTGAGATCGAAATCCAGCCTCAGCAGTGGGCCGTTTGCCGTTTTGCGAACGAAACGACCGTGGTGAGCGGATTCCTGCGGAGTCAGTCCGAAATCGAGAAACTGCACGCCGCTATTAGCGATGAGCGTTACGCTCTGTTTGTAATCACACAGATTGACCAACATAAAATCAGGCACCTATTTTTTTGATAGTCAGTGGGATCTCAGCGTGATCGTCATAACGCGCGGTACAGGCCGCAACATCGTTGGTTCCCGCTTTACAGGTGATTTCAGGCATCGGATAACGCGAGCCGTCAGTGCATCGTGCATTCCCGCGACTCTTAATCATTAATTCGCCCGACTGGTGCAGGCCAGAGAAAATCTCTGCACGACACACAATATTGTCGCCATGGACAACCCGTGCAGTGCCTTTATTAGTCTGGATCTGATAACGCAGTGATGGCGCTTTGCCGCTGACCGGATCTTTAACATCGACCATTACGCGCCAGTTTCCGTTGAGGAAACGTGTGGTACCCGCTTTCATCTGGTTGGCGTCCATGACCAACGCATCTTTCGGGATGGCGGCAATAACAACGGGACCGTCAACGGGCTTTTCTTTTTTGGCTGCTGGAGTGACTTCCGCCCGATGCAACGGCAACACCGATCTCAGTTCTGGCAACGGTTTACTGTCAACTCTTGCGACCTCAACAGGTGTCTCAACAGCCGCTACAGATGGTGCTGGAGCTTGTTGCTTCCACAACAGTGGAGCGGCTATGGCAGCGACAATCACCGCAGCAACGGGAAGGCTCCACAACGGCAGACGGCGTGTCGACTTACTCTGTATTTGTGCAGTTGGCGGTGTAACCTTGGGTTCGCTAATGATGATCGGAGCTTGCGGTTCTGGTTCGGCAGGTTCAGGCAATTCAACGACCGGCGTCAGCAACGGTGCATCGGCCTCGGCAAAGGTGATTTCCGGCGTGACATCTTCTTCAGCCTCTGGCTCCGGGGCAGGCACGACCGGGGGAACATCGCTGACTCGCAGGCAATCGAGCACATCATCACGGGTATTTTCGTTTAGATTGACGAAGCCCCAGAACGTAATGACAGGCTTACCATCAACCAGAAAAACGTGGTTCTCTCCCGGAAATTGAATCGCTTTTTCGAGCAGTGAACCAAACAGTTGCAGTGCGGTTTTACCCGATTGCAGGCTTTTGCGACTCAGGGCCGCCGCATTTTCCAGGGTGCTTCCCAGATAACGCATTGCCCGCAAACGTGTGTCTTCATCCGCGGCTTTCCACGCGACAGCTTTTCCCTCGATCGGGGAATACCAGTCAACCCGATCGCCGTTGTCGTTAATTTGTGGAATTGCCAGACAATCCGCCATCGCCTGCTGTTTACGCAAACGAAGCGTTTCACGAATTTGCAATGCTGAATCAAAAACGGCCTGACCGCCGCCGCCCACGGCCTGATAGTCATCCAAATTGCCGCTGCGCAAGAGAGTTTTTGCCACGTTGTTATCCCTTAGACTTCTTCACACATCTACTTTACGGGTTATGAAAACAAGCAAACGTCAGAAGAGAGGCAAAAAGGGGCGAATTTTCATGGCATAGAGTATTGGGAAAAATCTTGACGTCCTGAAAAAGACTTAACGGAAATTATTCCACCTGTGCTGTCGAATTAATCAGCGAAATACACCGGATTAGAATAACCTGATAGTGATTTGTTATTAGTCAGTTTTTGTCAGCTATGCTCTGATAATCGTGTTAATAATAAAATAAGAAGGCTTATAACCATGACTGCAAGGAAAACGTTGCTCGCGCTGGCACTCAGTGCAGTATTACCAACCGGCGCTGCATTCGCGGCCAGTACTGACACCATTATTTACTGCTCTGAAGCGTCGCCGGAATCATTTAACCCGCAAATCGCCAGTTCCGGTCCATCGTTTGTGGCCAGTTCGCAGGTGCTGTACAACCGGCTCATCAATTTTGATCCGGTAAAAAATACCCCTGTACCGTCGCTGGCAACCGACTGGACAATTTCACCGGACGGTAAAACGTACACCTTTACCCTGCGTCAGGGCGTAAAATTCAACAGCAATAAATTCTTTAAACCCACCCGCGATTTCAATGCTGATGATGTTGTTTTTTCTGTGTTACGTCAGAAAGATGCCGATCATCCGTACCACAAAGTATCGCAGGGCAACTATGAGTACTTCAACGATGTCGGGCTGGACAAGTTGATCAAAGAAGTGAAGAAGGTCGATGATTACCATGTCCAGTTTGTGCTGAATGAACCAAACGCGGCATTTCTGGCCGACTGGGGGATGGACTTCGCATCCATTCTTTCCGCTGAATATGCGGATGCAATGCTGAAAAAAGGCACCCCGGAAAACGTCGATAACTGGCCGATTGGTACCGGACCTTACGTGCTGCAACAGTACAAGCAGGATTCACAAATCCGCTATCTGGCTAACCCGAACTACTGGGATGGCGAGGTGCCGACGAAGCATCTGATCTTCTCGATTACGCCAAACGTACAGACGCGACTGGCAAAACTGCAAACCAACGAATGCCAGATTATCCCCGCGCCTGCGCCAGTGCAGTTTGAGGAAATTAAGAAAAATAGCGACCTGACACTGCATTCTGTCGATGCGCTGAACGTCGGTTATCTGGCGTTTAACACCGAGAAAAAACCGTTTGATAACGTGCTGGTTCGTCAGGCGCTGAACTACGCTACCGATAAAAAAGCGATTATCAATGCCGTCTTTTTAGGTTCTGGCACGGTGGCAAAATCACCAATCCCACCGAATATGATGGGCTTCAATAAAGATTTGAAAGATTATGATTACGACCCGCAGAAAGCGAAAGCGTTGCTGAAGCAGGCGGGGCTGGAGAGCGGTTTTGAGGCGACGCTGTGGTCAATGCCGGTTCAACGTCCGTACAACCCGAATTCCCGTCGTATCGCCGAGATGATCCAAAGCGACTGGGCGAAAGTCGGCGTAAAGGCGAAAATCGTTTCTTACGAGTGGGGAGAATACCTGTCTGGAATGCGCAAGGGTGAGCATGACACCGCGCTGTTTGGCTGGATGTCTGACAACGGGGATCCTGATAACTTTGCCGATGTACTGTTGGGTTGCAACAGTATTAAAACCGGATCAAACGCCGCGCGCTGGTGTGATAAAGAGTATAATTCCCTGGTTCAAAAGGCGAAACTGGTGAGCAAACCGGAAGATCGCGCCGCGCTTTACCAGCTATCGCAAGAGATATTCTACCAGCAGGCACCATGGATAGCGCTGGCAAACGGTAAGACGTTTTATGCTACGCGCAGCAATGTCAGCGGATACAGCGTGAGTCTGATGGGCAGTGATTTTTCAAAAGCAAAACTAAATTAATGTGTTAAGGAGAAAGTATGTCGCACCTGGATGAGGTCAGCGCACGTGTCGACGCCGCCATTGGAGAGAGCGTTATTACGCATATGAATGAACTGCTGATTGCGCTCAGCGATGATGCAGAGCTAAGCCGGGAAGAGCGTTACACCCAGCAGCAGCGTTTGCGAACGGCTATCGCGCACCATGGGCGTCAATATAAAGAGGATATGGAAGTTCGTCGTGAACAACTGACCAAAGGCGGTACTATCCTTTGATACCCTGACGAACAGAGTGGTTCCGGCCTGCATTTTCGTGTTATTTGTAGGCCGGAACGGTGTAGTGCCATCCGGCAGTTAAAACGAACGTCTCGCCACTAACCAGGCGCCAACTACCAGCATCACCGCACCACAAACCGGCCCCACCAGCGCACGTAGCGGTACGCCGTGGCTGCGCAGTATATCCAGTACCAGACCGCCTATCAGCTGGCTGGCAACCAGTACCGCAATGGTGGTGGCTGCGCCCACGTTCTGGTATCCGCTAATACTGGCGAAGACAAAAAAAGACCCCAGCAATCCGGGAATTAACGTCCACCAGCGCACACTGGAGGCCAGCTCGCCAAATCCGGCCACACCTTGTTTAAACCACAGAATGCTGACAAACAGCACGATCCCCACCAGCGAGTTGAGCAACATGGCGATAAGGATTGTCGATGAGGTCTGAGTTATACGCACCATTAAGGTGTTTTGCACCACCAGACCGATGCCTGCAGCAATCAGAAAGGAGAGTGTCAGCGTCTGGTTCATTCGCGCACATCCGGTTCGCTACGATCGTCCAGTTGTAGTTGCATAAAAGTCAAATCCAGCCAGCGACCAAATTTGGTTCCGACCTGCGGCATTTGCGCGGTCAGCTTAAAACCTAGCGTGCTGTGCAGGTGCAGAGATGCCTCGTTCTGTGACTCAATTCCCGCCACCATCACGTGTTTGCCACATGCGCGGGCTTCATCAATTAACCTGCTGAGTAGCGCCCGTCCCAGACCCTTTCCCTGATGATCCGGATGCACATACACCGAGTGTTCGACGGTATGGCGGAATCCGTCAAAATTACGCCAGTCGCCAAAGGAGGCATACCCCGTGACCACGCCATTCTCTTCACTCACCAGCACTGGATATCCCATCAACTGTCGGGCTTCGTACCATGAGATCCGGTTTTCGGCATCGACCGTCTGATCGTTCCAGATAGCTGCCGTATGGAGTACTGCGTGATTATAGATTTCTGCAATGGCCGTGCAGTCTTCTTTGCTGGCGAATCGAATTGACATGTTGAACCTCAGGCGTTGTTCACTATAGTATTACGATATGAATACTATTGAAGACAGTATAAATCAACGGATCAGTGCAAGAATTCGCGTTGAGCGGGAATCTCGCGGCTGGTCGCTGACCGAGCTTGCTGAGCGCGCAGGCGTGTCGCGGGCGATGATCCATAAAATTGAGCGTGGCGAAAGCAGTCCAACAGCAACGCTACTGGGACGACTGTCCGGCGCTTTTGGCATCAGCATGTCTACGCTGATTGCGCGTGCTGAAATGCAGGAGGGGAAACTACTGCGTTTCGCCGATCAGCCTGTCTGGCACGATCCGCAAAGCCACTATTTGCGCCGCCATGTCTCCCCTCGAAGCGATCTGCCCATTGATCTGGTGCAGATTGAATTGCCCGCCGGCAGTGATATCCCGATGCCAGCCTCTTCCTATGTGCAGGCCAGACAGCTTATCTGGTTGCAGCAGGGGGAGTTAGTGTTTGTGGAAGGAGACACGAGACATGAAATGAAAGCGGGTGATTGCCTGGAACTCGGTCCACCGAATGACTGCCGCTTTATCAATGAAACCTCGCAATCCTGCGTTTACCTGGTTGTGCGGTTAAACCATGCAGGCAATTAATGTGAAAGCATCTCCACCGGAGGGGAACTACTATTGATGGATTCATGCCAAAAGCTGAGGAGAACATCAATGGGTCAACAAATGCAACGCAATCGCCGCTGGGTACTGGCTTCACGTCCGCATGGTGCGCCAGTACCGGGTAATTTCCGGCTTGAAGAGGATACCGTAGCGACTCCTGGTGCAGGGCAGGTTTTACTGCGCAACGTTTTTCTGTCTCTTGATCCCTACATGCGTGGCCGCATGAGCGAGGAACCGTCGTACTCTCCTCCGGTTGAGATTGGTGCAGTCATGGTAGGAGGCACCGTAAGCCGGGTGGTCACATCGAATCATCCTGACTATAAAACGGGGGAATGGGTCCTGAGCTACAGCGGTTGGCAGGACTTCGATATTTCCGATGGCAGTGGACTGGTAAAATTAGGCGACAACCCTGAACATCCTTCATGGGCGCTGGGCCTGCTCGGCATGCCGGGATTTACGGCATATATGGGCCTGCTCGATATCGGACAGCCTAAAGCCGGAGAAACGCTGGTGGTTGCGGCGGCAACCGGACCTGTTGGCGCAACCGTTGGGCAAATCGGTAAGCTCAAAGGATGTCGGGTAGTGGGTGTCGCTGGCGGAGCGGAGAAATGTCGCCATGCGACAGAAGTCCTCGGGTTTGATATTTGTCTCGATCACCATGCGCAGGATTTCGCAAAACAGCTGGCGCAGGCTTGTCCGCAGGGGATCGACATTTATTATGAAAACGTGGGTGGCAAAGTTTTTGACGCAGTTCTGCCGTTACTCAATACCTCAGCGCGAATCCCTGTTTGTGGCCTGATCAGTGGGTATAACGCGACGGCGTTACCGACTGGTCCTGACAGGTTACCGCTGTTGATGGCAACAATATTGAAAAAACGTATTCGGATGCAGGGTTTTATCATTAGTCAGGATTATGGCCATCGTATTCATGAATTTCAGCAAGAGATGGGGCGGTGGGTTAAAGAAGGCAAGATCCAGTATCGTGAACAAATAACCGACGGTCTGGAAAATGCGCCGGAAACGTTTATTGGCCTGCTCACAGGGAAAAACTTTGGCAAAGTCGTAATTCGCCTTGCTGATGAATGATACTTAAGGTAGGTGATTGGGCGCCTACGGCATTGAAAATATTGCCTCTGCTGGAACGAGTTATAGGCGCCCTAAATCCAGCCTCTCGTGCTGGCTATATTGTCAGGTATAATGCCCCTGTTTCTGCGTACTTAACTAGGGGTATCCTGGATGTTTATAACTCTCTATTCGATAATACTCCTGCAGAATAGAGTTTTTCCCGAAATTTTATAGCTCCATTAATATTTAAATGATGGCCATCAGTAAACTCTGTGTAGTTAAAGTCTTTATCGGCAGAAAAATCAAAGATATGAAAATGTTTTGACTCTATGGAAGAGAAAAAACGTTTGCATTCATTTTTTATCTGTTCATCAAGATTTTCTATATAGGCTACTGATACGGGAGGTATTATCATGTAAACATGATTTTTATTATTTTCTGCTGCATTTTTAATATCCATGATTCTTTCACAGTTTAACTTGAAAGAGTCTGCATGTTTTTTGTATTTATTATGTTGTGCAACAATACCGAGTCCGTCAAGATAGTGTTTATCTGCATTTAGAAATTTTTCAGTGTTTATATCGCGTTGCATTGTTGATAGTTTTTCTGCAATACTTTCTGTACTATGACAAGAACATTCACTAATGTTCCTTTGATTAATGTAGATACTCTCAATGAAAACATCTATAGATTCCGTGTTGAATTTATGCATTAATGTATCATTTGAGTCACTTATTTCTGTTTTTTTATTTGAGTTATAGTATCGATCATTGAATTTATTCATGCTTTCTTTTGCATATGTATAGACAATTGATTTCCCTTTACTAATCTCCTTGTAAAGATCATATAATCCAAAGCATAATATTGTTTTGTTTATAGGGTTGATGGTGTTTGTTTTAAAGTAAAGATCGTGTGCGTTTGTTATATCCAGACCTGGAATAGAAAGGCTTGTCGAATGTATTGAATTTATATCTGTTAATGCATGGAAGGCATATGATGAACCGAAAATGACAGTGTTAAATTTTTGATCTATAAATCTATTGTATTGATGTGAAAGGAAATCATACCAGATGGACAACTCTCTTGGTTTTATTGCGTTTTCATGTAAATGACAGGAAAAAGGTTTTCCAATCCCGCCTTTTAAAAAAACAGTACTTCCTGAATAATCATATGCAAAAATTGATAACTTACTCTCTGATAATTCTTTTTTGATAACATTCTTATCAAAAGAATATGTTTTTATATCATGGAATATAAAGTTTACATTTTTTTTGCTTATCTTCTTCTTAAATTCAACGAAACTTTCTTGTTCACCTAAAAAGTAAATATCCATGATTGTATTGTCTAAAATAGAAACATATAAATCATAGCAAATGATGTAAAATGATTTTATATTTTCACGTTTAAAATCTTCACACAGATAGAATAGCTCATCAATAAATCTTATGGTTTCAGGTGTGCCAGTGAAATATTTTGAGTTATTTAATACATATTCTTTTAAAATTATGACATCGAGGTCGGTTTTATTTTTATAGAGTTTTAATATTAAAGTTCGCAAACAAAGAAGGAAATTAACATGGTCGTTCATATTGTAGCCTTTTATGTTAAAATTTTTACATTGATGTTGTTATGGTAGTGTCGGATTTGTCGATGAATATATAATGCGGTAAAAAACAAAAAATCTTAAATTTTATAGTGATTTCAATTTTAGAACAGGTGTTCATCATGATGATGAGCTTCATTTCATGAGCTAATTGCTTACAGTAACAGCATTCCATATTCGTCTTACGCATCTCATTAACTGTGATTGTATAAATTTTGTTTCACTTTCAACATTCGGCTTACAGATGCGGCGAAACTAAAGAAAATCAGTAAAGATGGTTGTATTTAATACATTGATTTTTCGACGAGATTTGCTGAGAACTCATCGTATTACCTGTGCAAGATAACAATATTAAAAATAT
The DNA here is from genome assembly GCF_030333105.1 of Citrobacter sp. Cm038. Taxonomy (NCBI): domain Bacteria; kingdom Pseudomonadati; phylum Pseudomonadota; class Gammaproteobacteria; order Enterobacterales; family Enterobacteriaceae; genus Citrobacter; species Citrobacter sp. Cm038. The sequence continues at coordinate 987,755 of NZ_JAOWGO010000016.1, forward strand.
CGAGATCGATTTTACGCGCCCGTCAAAATCAGCGTGATACGCGCTTGAGAACAAAAGCCGACAGGATTTAACACAGGGTCGTATGCGTCGTGTACAAAATGCGCTATGCCAGAGATGAATCTCCATTGTTTAGGCCGCCACTGACGAATGAATTGCGCAACGATGATTTTCCGCGCTAGGAGCCAGAGTAGTAATGGAGGCGACAATGAGTCTCCATTACACGTAGAGAAGCAGTGGATATGAGGTGAACGTCATCATGTATCCTGGCAAATTGTTCTCTGTTTCATAAAAGCATAACCTGCAATCATTCATGGAGAAATTAAGAAGGTTGTAGCCAAAAAGTGAATTAACACTCCACTTTGAGATAAATAATGATTACTATTCTCATTCTTAAGAAGAGCAAGACCATGATTTTGCTCATTGAGGCTATGTGAAGCAGTAACATACGAATTTATCAAAGGGAGTCGTCATGTCTTTACGTCATCTGTTTTCACCGCGTCTGCGTGGTTCTTTACTGTTAGGTTCACTGCTCGTTGCATCGTCATTTAGCACGCAGGCTGCGGAAGAACTGCTGCGCAAAGCCGTGGGCAAAGGCGCCTACGAAATGGCGTACAGCCAGCAAGAAAATGCGCTGTGGGTTGCCACATCGCAGAGCCGCAAGCTGGATAAGGGCGGGGTGGTTTATCGTCTTGATCCGGTCACGCTTGAAGTGACCCAGGTTATTCATAACGATCTCAAACCGTTCGGTGCCACGATCAACAATGCCACTCAGACATTATGGTTTGGTAACACCGTCAACAGCGCGGTAACGGCGCTGGACGCCAAAACTGGCGACGTGAAAGGGCGTCTGGTTCTGGACGATCGTAAACGTTCTGAAGATGTCCGTCCGCTGCAGCCTCGTGAACTGGTCGCTGATGATGCTACCAACACGGTGTACATTAGCGGAATAGGCAAAGAGAGCGCTATCTGGGTTGTGGACGGTGAAACGATCAAACTGAAAACCACAATTCAGAACACTGGTAAAATGAGCACCGGTCTGGCTATCGACAGTAAGGCCAAACGCTTGTACACCACCAATGCCGATGGCGAGTTTATTACCATCGATACGGCAGATAACAAAATTCTCAGCCGTAAAAAGCTGCTTGATGACGGGAAAGAGCACTTCTTCATCAACCTGAGCCTGGATACGGCGGGTAACCGCGCGTTTATCACCGATTCTAAAGCGGCAGAAGTTTTGGTTATCGACACCCGTAACGGCAACGTGCTGGCTAAAGTTGCCGCGCCGGAATCTCTGGCCGTACTGTTCAACCCGGCGCGTAACGAAGTCTACGTGACGCACCGTCAGGCAGGTAAAGTTAGTGTGATTGACGCGAAAAGCTACAAAGTCGTCAAAACATTCGATACCCCAACCTTCCCGAACAGCCTGGCGCTTTCAGGTGATGGCAAAACCTTGTATGTCAGCGTGAAACAGAAATCTTCACGCGAGCAGGAAGCGACTCAGCCGGATGATGTTATTCGCATCGCGCTGTAATTGCCCGGAGGGGGAAACCCCTCCAGTCATTTATCCACACCCCACGATACGCCTCGTTACACCCCATCTCTGGCCTGACAAACATCAGGGACTTACACTACGTCCTCTACGGCTAACTGAATAACACGGGATTACCATGAAAAAGCCATTTATCTGCCTTTGTGCGGGTGTGATGTTGTTTACACTGGCGGGCTGTACCACTGATTACGTCATGACGACGAAAAGCGGACAAACCATTGTTACCCAGGGTAAACCGAAGCTGGATAAAGACACAGGGATGACCAGTTATACCGATCAGGATGGGAACGCGAGGGAAATTAACAGCAATGATGTTGCTCAGTTAATTGAAGCTAACTAAGCGCCAGAAAAAAGGGGAGGACGGATATCCGATCTCCCCCGCAAATGTTACGGTGCGGTGCGGTGGATTTCTGCCACGCGCTTACGCACGCCAAACCACCCGGCAACCAACAGAATGGCAATCAACGGTAATGACGCGATAGTCCAGGTACCGTTCGGATAATCAAATGCCATCAGCACCAGCACAGTCAGCAGGAACAAGAGCGTTAACCACGAAGTAAACGGCGCGCCTGGCAACTTGAAGCTGACATCTGCCGCTTTACCTTCTTTAATCGCCCGACGCAAACGCATCTGACATACTACGATGAATCCCCATGACGCAATGATGCCCAGCGAGGCGAAGTTAAGCACGATCTCGAAAACCTGCGAAGGTACCAGATAGTTAAGGAAAACCCCTACGACATACACGACCAGCGTGGCGAGGATCCCGGCCCAGGGCACCTGTTGGCGGCTCATTTTAGCCATAAATTTAGGTGCAGAACCGCCCATCGACATCGAACGTAAAATGCGTCCTGTGCAGTACAGTCCGGAATTAAGACTGGAGAGCGCCGCAGTGAGCACCACAATATTCATAATGCTGCCGATATACGGCACGCCGAGCTTTGAGAAGAAAGTGACAAACGGGCTTTGACCTGCCTGATAAGCATTCCAGGGCAACAGCAATACCAGCAGGACGACCGAACCGACATAGAACAGACCAATTCGCCAGATAACGCTATTAATCGCTTTTGGTACCATTGTTTGCGGATCTTTGCATTCGCCGGCGGCTGTACCCACCAGTTCAATGGAGGCAAAAGCAAAGACGACGCCCTGCACCAGCACCAGAGCAGGCAACAGACCATGCGGGAAGAAGCCGCCATTGTCGGTGATCAGATGAAAGCCGGTAGTGTTACCATCCAGAGGTTTTCCGGTACCTAAAAAAACCGTACCGACCACCAGAAAAATGACAATGGCCAATACTTTCACCAGCGCAAACCAGAACTCCATCTCCGCGAACCATTTTACGCCGATCATGTTCATGGTACCGACGATCGCCAGCGCGCCGAGGGCAAACACCCACTGTGGCACGTCGCCAAAAGCGCCCCAGTAGTGCATATACAGTGCCACCGCAGTAATATCGACGATCCCGGTCATTGCCCAGTTGATGAAGTACATCCAGCCTGCCACGTAGGCTGCTTTTTCGCCCAGAAATTCACGAGCGTAGGAGACAAAGCTACCGCTGGAAGGGCGATGCAATACCAGTTCACCGAGTGCGCGAAGGATAAAGAACGAAAAAATGCCGCATACCAGATAGACCAGCGCCAAAGCGGGACCGGCCATTTGCAAGCGTGCACCCGCCCCTAAAAATAACCCGGTTCCGATGGCGCCACCGATGGCGATCATTTGTACCTGCCGGTTGCCCATCGCTTTGTGATACCCCTCTTCGTGAGCATTCAACCAGCGTCGTTTTGCCGCATGTTGTTCCGCGGCTTGCGTGTTGTGTGTGTTCATTACTTTTCCTGTTGGCCTGGTAAATTCACAAAATCCTTTTTGCCGCACCTGCAGCGACCATACGAAAGTCAGCTCGCGGCGAAAACAGCGTTACCCTTCATTGTGTTACAGGGAGAAAACTGTCGGCCGAGCATCCTACATTCAATTGATAAGTGACGCAAAGCCTGACCAGCCAGAAAGCGCTTTTTTCTGCGGCCTGAGTTGACGGGCTGTGGTCTCGATTCAGCAAAATTAAGGGACGGGGACTGTGAGGGGATAAAAAATACGCTCATCGTGATTGTCACCATGATGAGCGTCATACCTTTTATGCGGATATGCCAAAGACCTGGACGGCCTGTTGTAAACGTGACGAACGCTGAGTTAAATCAGCGGTGGCGTCGGTCACGCGCTCCACCATTTCGGCATTATTATGGGTCATGATACCTACGCGCGATATTGAATCATTAATCAGATCCAGCGCCTGAGTTTGTTCCCGTGTCGCCAGGCTAATGTCTTTGATCATCATCGACATCTGTAACACGTCGCCAATCATGCCTGTCAGATGCGTTTCCGTCTGTTCCACCATTTTCACGCCGGAGTTAACGTTCGCGACGTTTTTCTCGATAAGCAACTTGATCTCTTTGGCTGCAGACGCAGAATGCTGTGCCAGATTTCGTACTTCAGCCGCCACCACCGCAAAACCGCGTCCGGACTCTCCGGCGCGCGCAGCCTCGACGGCAGCATTAAGCGCAAGAATATTGGTCTGGAAGGCAATACTGTCGATAACGCCGATGATATCGACGATCTGGCTATTGTCGCGTGAAATGGCCTGCATCATGGCGATAGTTTGCTTCATGATATCGCCGCCTTCTGTCGCATTAACGCTGGTCTTATCGGCCATTGTCATGGTTTGAGCTGCGGTATCTGCGGTTTGCTGTACCGCACTGCCAATCTCTTCAATGGCGGCCGCTGTTTGCTGCAGATCCGCAGACGTTTCTTCGGAACGCGTATGCAGTGCAATGCCTTCTTTTGACACGCGCTGGCTAATAGAGCGAATACCGGCTATCTGCATACTGACGTCATCAACCAGGGAATTCAGATTCAGTCCGGACTGATTAACCAGTCGCATCAACATCCCGATTTCATCCACACGATTTAAATGGCAGTTATCGGGTTTACGTCCGGAGACCACTTTCTTCATTTGGCTAAGCAAAGTATTAACTGGCTGACAAATTTGATACTTAAGGTAAATACCAAATAACACAAACAATGTCAGCATTCCACCTGCCTGAATAAACGCGTTCACTGGGGTAAAGATTAATAATACAGAGAGCAGGGCAACGATAACTAGAGCATAATTGACGCGTTGACTAATACTCAGCCATTTAAACATAGAGGCCCATGCCATTGCGCCACGGCGAATAACAATGCCTTTAAAAAGACGAAAGCCTTTAAATTTCTGGTTATTTATTTTTTCATACAGTTGTTCACTCGCCGTTATTTCTTCTCGCGAAGGAACTGTGCGCACTGAGATGTAGCCGGTTAATTTTTCATGGTGCCAGACGGGAGTGACGTTTGCACGGACCCAGTAATGATCGCCATTTTGTCGGCGGTTTTTCACCATACCTGTCCAGCTATCCCCCTGCTGTAACGTGTACCACATGTCAGCGAAGGCCGCAGGGGGCATATCGGGATGGCGAATAATATTATGCGGCTCGCCCATTAGCTGGTTTTCGTTAAAGCCACTGGCATCGATAAAGGCGGAGTTCGCATAGGTAATATGGCTCTCTTTATCCGTCGTCGAAAGCAGCGTCGCTTTAGCGTTAAGTTCGTGCTCAATTTGTGTAACGGGCGTGTTACTTTTCATAAAAGCCCCATGATGTTATGTATAATTCATACAAAGATCCCCGCATTAATACCAGGGGATATTAAAAAGCCGTTTTAAACCATTTTAATAAGAAACGCTGCATTCTCTACTAATCATCAGTTCTGCGAAAGTATCTCAAATAAAAATTTTAATGCAGGTGATTAGTGTTCTGTCATAAATATGAAACAATAAATACAAATGCATAACCTGAAAAGTCAGTTAAACTGACTTAAATTAAATTAGGCCCCGGCGAGTTCCGCAAAAATAAAATTGATAAGCAATGATGTCGCTGAATTTTCACCCTCAACAGAGACCCTATTATATTTTGTAGTCAGTAAAAACAAGACATTTTTTCTGAATCGTGCCATCGCCTGTGCAGGAATGACCAAACCATTCTGAAGCGATCTTACCCATGCCGGGAACAGGGGTGGTTATCTGTTTTTTAGCTGAGCAAATGTGAATTAAATGTTTCTATATAGTTATTTGATAATTTAATAATAAAGACATGTTAACAAACATGGGCCTGCAACATGTCATATCGCCTGAGCATTCTTGATAAAAGCCCCGTAGGGGAAGCTGAAACCGCCGCCATTGCCCTTGCCAGGACGCTTCATCTGGCGCAACTGGCAGAAGAGTGGGGATATCACCGCTTCTGGATAGCGGAACACCACAATACGCCGCAGCTCGCCAGTCCGTCGCCAGAACTGGTGATTGCGTGGATCCTCGGGCAAACACAGCGTATCCGCGTGGGGTCCGGTGGGGTCATGCTGCAGCACTACAGTCCATATAAAGTGGCAGAAAATTTCAATCTTCTGGCGTCACTGGCCCCGGGTCGCGTTGACCTAGGTGTGGGGAAAGCGCCTGGAGGATTACCGCTGTCAACACAGGCGCTACAGCAGGGCATCAACCAGACAGAAAAGGGAACGTTTGCCGAACAGCTTTCTCAGCTTAATGGCTGGTTGTCGCTGACCGGTAAGGAAACTGCGCAAACGGTGTTCCCGACACCGCTTCCACCCACCCCCCCGGAAGGATTTGTTCTGGGAGCCAGCGTTCAAAGCGCGCAGTTGGCGGCAGACTCAGACTGGAACTTTATCTTCGCTGCACATCTTAATGGTGACAAAGCACTACTGCGAGATGTTCTGACGTACTGGCAAAACAACAGCTCGCGCCCAACGATTGTTGCGGTACAGGTGATAGTGGCAAACAGTGCCGGGATCGCCGCGCAACTGGCGGAAAACGTGCAGATCTGGGGCGTGGAGCTGGAAGATGGCCAACGCGTCACGGTTGCCAGCGAAGAACAGGCTCTGGCTTTTGCCGCACAAGCGGGAAGCGCGCCGCGAAAAATTGCCCGACGCGAGCAGGCGTTGTTGCACGGTACTGCGCAGGAAGTGGTCGAAAAACTCACTGACCTGCATACGCACTACGGCATTGATGAGTTCATTATCGATACCCCGGTGGCGGAAGGTCATGCGCGTCTGACATCTTTGCGTTTATTAGCAAAAGCCCATGCAGCCGTGGAGGTCGCCTGATGTCGCTCGCCTCACAGCTTATTAACTGGCGTCGCGAACTGCACCAGCACCCGGAGCTTTCCCTCCAGGAGGTGGCGACGACGGCCCGTATTCGCGACTGGTTGCACAGTGCGGATGTCACTATTTTACCGTTTGAACTGAAAACGGGTCTGGTCGCAGAAATTGGTCAGGGAGAAGAAGTTATCGCCCTGCGAGCGGATATTGACGCATTGCCGATAGAAGAAAATGCCGATGTTCCGTTTCGCTCGCTTACACCTGGCGTGATGCATGCCTGCGGACATGACATCCACACCAGCGTCATGCTCGGTGCGGCAATATTGCTGAAGCAGCAGGAATTCCATTTGCCGGGGCGAGTACGCATTTTGTTTCAACCCGCGGAAGAAAATTTTGGTGGTGCGAAAACGTTGATCCGTGCCGGAGCACTGCAAAACGTGGCGGCAATTTTTGGCATGCACAATGAACCCGGCTTGCCGGTAGGCGAGTTTGCCACTCGGGGCGGCGCTTTTTACGCCAACGTTGATCGCTTTGTGCTGCGTGTTACGGGTAAAGGCGCACATGCCGCACGTCCACACGAAGGTAAAGATGCCATTCTGCTCGCCAGCCAGTTGGTGACGGTATTGCAAAGCGTTGCCAGTCGGGAGGTTAATACGCTGGATTCAGTGGTACTGAGCGTGACCCGGATTCAGGGCGGAAATACGTGGAACGTCCTGCCAGAATTTGTCGAGTTGGAAGGGACGCTCAGGACACATCGCACTGAAGTTCAGCAGCAGGTCAAAAAGCGAGTGAGCGATATCGCCGCCGGATTTGCTCACGCTTTTGGCGCACAAATTGATGTTATCTGGCATGCCGGACCGAGTGCGTTGGTCAACGACACATACTGGGCCGATATTGCCACCAACGTGGCAAAAAAGTCCGGCTATACCACGCACAAAGCCGATCTCCATATGGGGGGCGAAGATTTTGCGGTCTATCTACAAAATACGCCTGGCGCATTTGTCAGTATCGGTAGCGCCAGTGAATATGGACTACACCATCCGGGATTTAATCCGGACGAACGATTAATTGAACCCGCCGCGAATTATTTTGCCCATTTAGCAAAAACGGCATTCGAACATCTTTAATTTTACCTTTTGGGTAAGGGGTTACTATGGCTAAAAATCGGCAACTACGGCTGGGTACTATTCTGCACGGTGCGACAGGTAATATGTCCGCATGGCGTCATCCGGCTGCACAGGCCGATGCCAGTATTAATTTTGAATTCGTTAAAGAAACGGCGTTAATTGCTGAGCAAGGTAAACTGGATTTTATTTTTGTCGCTGACGGGCTGTATATTAATGAAAAATCTATTCCGCATTTTTTAAATCGCTTTGAACCGTTAACGGTATTATCTGCGCTGGCCAGTATTACCCGCAATCTTGGGTTGGTCGGGACGGTATCGACATCATACAGCGAGCCTTTTACCACCGCGCGCCAGTTTGCCAGCCTCGACCACCTCAGCCAGGGGCGGGCCGGATGGAACGTGGTGACATCGCCACTGGAAGGATCGGCAAAGAACTATTCCCGTGCACAGCATCCTGAACATGCCCAGCGTTACCGCATTGCTGACGAATATTTGCAGGTGGTGAAAGGTCTGTGGGACTCATGGGAAGACGACGCGTTTATCCGTAATAAAGCCAGTGGTGAATTTTTTAATCCGCAGAAACTGCACACGTTAAATCATCACGGCGATTATTTTCAGGTTGCCGGCCCGTTAAACATTGCCCGCACACCGCAGGGACGCCCAATTATATTTCAGGCTGGTGCTTCTGCAGATGGCAAAAAATTAGCAGCGCAGCATGCTGATGCTATTTTTACCCATCAGGATTCACTGACCGAGGCCAAAGCATTTTATCAGGATGTAAAAAACCAATTAGCGCTCACCGGGCGTCGTCCTGATGAGTTGCATATTTTTCAGGGCGTCAGCGTTATTGTTGGCGACAGTGAACAGGATGTTGAGCAGCAATATCAAACCACCGCCGCGTTGGTTTCTGTTACCGACGCACTGAATTACCTGGGTCGCTATTTTGAACATCACGATTTTGCACAATATCCACTGGATGCGCCATTCCCGGATATCGGCGATCTGGGTCAAAACAGCTTTCGTAGCACCACCGATGAAATCAAGCGTAATGCGCGGGAACGCGGGCTAACGTTGCGGCAGGTTGCGCTGGAGGCAGCCAGCCCTCGTCCCCGTTTTAGCGGTACGCCAGAACAGGTAGCAGATGGCTTACAGCAGTGGTTCGACGAGAAAGCGGCAGACGGTTTTATCATCCAGGGCGGAACGCCGGATACCTTCCCACGCTTTGTTGAGCAGGTGATTCCGGTGCTCCAGGCGCGTGGCCTGTTCCGTTATGAATACCCTGGCACAACCCTGCGCGAAAGTCTGGGGTTAGCGGCACCGGCAAATCAATTCACACAATAAACTCACACAATAAGAGAAAAAACGCTATGCAGAAAAAAACATTACTTCTCGCGCTGTCACTGGCTTTCAGCGCCTCAGTCTGGGCAAATGACGTCACGATTAATGGTACTGGCGTCAGCCTGGAAGCCAATAAAACCCCTATCAATACGGCGAAAAACCCGCAGGCGATCGCGCAATTACCCGCCAACCTGCGCCTCGCTGTACCGGGCAAATTCACCGTGGCGATTGCCGGGCTGAGTCAGCCGCCGCTGACCGTTTTTGCGGATGACAATAAAACGCTAATCGGCAGTGAAGCCGATATTGCCCGCCTGGTTGCCGACAGTCTGGGACTGGAGTTGAACGTCGTGCCGACGTCGTGGGAAGACTGGCCGCTGGGCGTGACATCCGGCAAATATGATGCCGCAATCAGCAATATTACCGTGACCAAGGCGCGCAAAGAGAAGTTTGATTTTGCTACCTATCGCAAAGATTCCCTCGGTTTTTATGTCAAAACCGGCAGCCAGCTGACAAAAATTGAGAAAGCAGAAGATATTGCAGGTCTGCGCATTATTGTCGGTTCCGGCACAAATCAGGAAGCCATTTTGTTGGCGTGGAACGAAGAAAACCTGAAGAACGGATTAAAGCCGTTTACTCCGGTGTATACCAAAGATGATGCCGCCCAGACGCTGGCCCTGCAGTCAGGCCGTGCTGATGCCTATTTTGGTCCTAACGTCATCGGTGCCTGGAAAGCCGCTCTCAACGGGAAAACGCAACTGGTCGGCAGCGTGGATGGAGGATGGCCGAAGGCGGCGCATATCGCGGTAACGCTGAAAAAAGACAGCGGTTTAGTGCAGCCGGTACAAACCGCGCTTAACGGTGTGATTGGCAATGGTGACTATGACAAAGTGCTGAACCGCTGGGGAGAAGGGGTTGAACGTATCCCGCAATCCGAAATTAATCCGGCGGGTTTAGGCGATTAAGGAGACCTGTATGAGCGATGAATTCCGCGTGGTGTCGCCAGAAGCTGCGGAGCTGCAGCCGATCCTTAACGGTCTGTTTGGCGAATATGCCTCACGCTATGGTGACTATTTTTCCCGTGATGCCGAAGTGGAGTTAACCGAATGGTATCTGGCACCGCAGGGGATTTTTGTGGTGCTGGAACGCGACGGCGAAATTATCGCTACCGGCGCTTACAAACCCTACAACGCTGATACCGCAGAGATTAAGCGCATATGGACCAAAAGTACCCTGCGTAAGCAAGGGCTTGCGGGCCGAGTTGTGCAGGAGCTGGAACGCAGGGCATTGCTCGCGGGCTACAGCCGCATCTACCTGACGACGGGGTTTCGCCAGCCGGAAGCCGTTCAGCTCTATTTACGCCAGGGCTACGATCCGCAATTCGATATTGCACGCGATCCTGAAGAGTACAGTCAACCGCCATTCGATGGACGACTGCGCTTTACCAAACTGTTGACCATCGCAGGTCAGGCAAAAATAGCCTGAGGAGAGAAAATGAAAACGACTGAAACCATCAAAGTCGTACCCGCGCGTTATCCGCTGCGCACCGCTGGCGCGATAGTGGCTCTGTTTGTGCTGGCGGTGATTATCCAGTCGGTGGCGTTTAATCCCCGTTGGGAATGGAGCGTATTTGCCCGCTGGTTTTTTGATCCGGTCATTTTGTCCGGCCTTGGGCAAACGTTATTGCTAACGCTTATCGGCACGTTGTTGAGCATTTTTTTTGGTGGTTTACTGGCACTGGCCAGACTTTCATCGTCCTGGCTATTGAACGGACTGGCATGGGGATATATCTGGTTGTTCCGATCGTTGCCGCTGATCGTGGTGCTGATTATCCTGTACAACTTCTCTTATCTGTACGACACGCTGACGATTGGGATTCCCTTCACCGCTGTTCAGTGGGGCAGTTTTGAAACCATCAATGTACTCGGTCAGTTTTCCACCGCGGTAGTTGGCCTGACGCTGGTGCAAAGTGCCTATACCGCCGAAATTATCCGTGGCGGTTTTCTCGGGGTTGATCACGGTCAGTATGAAGCTGCCGCCGCACTGGGACTTCCAGCCTGGCGTCGGACACTGCGAATCATCCTGCCACAGGCATTGCGAACCATTTTACCCTCAGGATTCAATGAAATTATCAGTCTGGCAAAGGGGACTGCGATGGTTTATGTGCTGGCGATGCCGGAGCTGTTTTATACCATCCAGATGATCTACAACCGCACGCAGGAAGTGATCCCGCTGCTGATGGTCGGGGCCGTGTGGTATCTGGTCATTACCAGCGTCCTGTCGCTCATTCAACATCTGGTCGAGCGCGCACTGGCACGCAGCGAGCGACGTTCAGCAATAAATACCACTCGCGCGAGCCGTGCGGTTAAACGTAGTCGTCAAATCCCGTCGCAGGAGGCTGTCCATGTCCCACTCGCCTGATGGTCATATTTCAATTACCAGCGTCAGTAAATACTTCGGGCGCCATAAAGCGCTGGATAATGTTTCTCTTGAGATCCTTCCAGGTACGGTAACGGTTATTCTCGGACCTTCAGGGTCGGGAAAATCAACGCTATTGCGGGCAATTAACCATCTCGAACGCGTCGACGAGGGATTTATTCAGATTGATGGCGACTATATTGGCTACCGCCGACAGGGCGACAGGTTGTATGAACTTAAAGAGGCGGAGATCCTGCGCCAGCGCATCAACGTCGGCTATGTCTTCCAGAACTTTAATTTGTTCCCACACTTAACCGTGCTGGAAAACCTGATTGAAGCGCCGATTGCGCACGGGCTGGCGTCGCGTAAAGCCGCCACTGAGAGGGCATTGACATTACTGGATGCGGTTGGGCTGCGTCATAAAGCCGATGCCTGGTCTCGGCACTTGTCTGGTGGGCAGCAGCAACGTATCGCTATTGCCCGCGCGCTGGCGTTAAATCCACGTGTAATGCTGTTTGACGAACCAACCTCTGCGCTTGATCCTGAGCTGGTAGGCGAAGTGCTTGATGTGATTAAAGCACTGGCGCAATCGGGAACCACACTGGTCGTTGTGACCCACGAAATTGGTTTTGCCCGGGAAGTGGCGGATCAGGTCGTGTTTATGGTCGATGGCAAAATCGTGGAGCAAGGGAGCAGCGAGCAGGTACTGAACCATCCTCGTCATACGCGAACACAGCAGTTCTTGTCGAAGGTGTTATCGTAAAAAAACGCTGTTCCGCAGGAGTGCAAATCCCGGAACAGCGGGCGAAATATCGCCATACGGTTAAATTAAGCGGCAGATGGTGCCAACGTTATGCGATCCAACGGCCCTACGATAAACAGATAAGAAATCAGGCCAATCAGTCCCATTGAACCAACGTACAGAATGGCGTAATCAAATGACTGGGTATTAGACAGAATAATGCCGATAACCAGCGGGGTAATAATACTGGCCATATTGCCACACATATTGAACACACCTCCGGCAATGCCCAACACCTCTTTTGGCGAGGTATCGCTGAGTACGCACCAGCCAAGATTGCCAAAGCCTTTGGCGAAAAAGGCCAGACTCATTGCAGCGATAACCACAAATTCTGAAGAGGTATAGTTGGCGATAACGATGACGCAGGAGAGTAACATGCCGCAGATGACCGGCAACTTACGGGCGACAGTCAGACTGTAGCCGCGTTTCAAGAGCCAGTCAGAGAAGACCCCGCCCAGCAATCCACCAATGAATCCGGCAATCGCAGGGATACTGGCGATAAATCCCACTTTGAGGATCGACATCCCTTTAGCCTGATACAGATAGGTCGGGAACCAGGTCAGGAAAAACCAGGTTATCGAGGTGACACAGAATTGACCAATATAAACGCCAATCATCATCCGGTTGACACAGACGCTTTTAATTTGCGCCAGGGTGATTTTTTGCGGTTCCTTTTTATTTCCCAACGATGGTTCGCCACCGCCAGCACGAATATAATCAATTTCCTGTTGGTTCACTTTAGGATGGTGCATAGGGTCTTTGACTTTAACCAACCAGAATATGCCAAGAATAACGCCAATCGCCCCGATGTAATAAAAGACAAAATGCCAGCTCAGATTATGCAAAATAATGGTCATCAGCGGCGTAATAATACCTAGCGAAATATATTGTGCGGCCTGGTAGACCGATGTGACAAAACCTCGCTCGCTATTGGGAAACCACTGCACGCTTAAACGACTGTTGGCCGGGAATGCAGGCGCTTCGATGGCTCCCATCATCAGACGCAGGATAATCAGTACAACAAGCGGACTTGCATAGAGATAGATAGTGCCCTGAAACATGGTCACCACTGACCAGCCGATCAATGCACATCCATACACCAGGCGGGAACCGTAACGGTCCAGTAACCAACCGCCGGGTAATTGCATAATAACGTAAGAAATACCAAAGGCTGAGAAGGCCAGCCCCATGGCTTCGGGATCAAACCCGAGTTCCTTACTCATAATTGGCGCGACGACGGATAACGTCGCACGGTCAGCATAATTAAATACTGTGGCAAGAAATAGAAATATCAGGATGCTGTAACGCACTTTAGTGCGCTTTATTATTGTATTCATCACCCACTCCTGTCATTAGGTTTGAGAGCGTATATGTAGGGAAGAGGGCGGGTTTTTATTTCCCGCCAGATACGTTACGGGCGTTTGCCAAACTCGCAGGTTAATTGCGTCCAGCGTCGCGCCTGTTCGCTAATGCTGAAGCCCAGACCATGACGATCGGAAACCCACATACGGCCATCGCGCAGTTCAAGTTGTTCATTGAATAACGGATTCAGCCATTCGAAATGTTCCAGCCATGGCTCCAGCGGGTAGGCGGCAGACAGATGCAGATGAACTTCCATTGCAAAGTGTGGGGCAAGCTTACGGCCATGCTTGGCGGCCAGATCCATAATTTTGAGGAAGGGTGAAATGCCGCCTACACGTGGCGCATCTGGCTGTACAAAGTCGCTGGCGTTACCGAGGATCAGCTGTTCATGCTCGCGAAAGCTGGTTAACATTTCACCGGTGGCAATAGGGGTATCAAGCGCGGCGGCAAGCTGTGCGTGACCTTCTACATCGTAGGCATCCAGCGGCTCTTCAATCCAGATCAGATTGAATTGTTCCATTTTACGACCCATGCGGATAGCCGTTTCGCGATCCCACTGTTGATTCGCGTCCACCATCAGCGGGAATTCATCGCCCAGTGCTTCACGCACTGCGGTTAAACGGCGAATATCCTCGGCACAGTTAGGTTGTCCGACTTTCAGCTTGATACCGCCAATACCGTTTTCACGAGAGATAACGACGTTTTTGAGCACCTGATCCAGCGGTGTATGCAGGAATCCACCAGAGGTGTTGTAACACTGGACGGAGTCGCGGTGTGCGCCCAACAGTTTTGCCAGCGGCAGGCCTGCGCGTTTGGCTTTCATATCCCACAGAGCAATATCGATAGGGGAGATGGCCTGTACCGCCATTCCACTACGACCTACGGAAGCGCCTGCCCACAGTAACTTGGTGTAGATCTTGTCAATATCGTTTGGATCTTCTCCCAGCAGGTTATCGGCAATTTCTTTCGCGTGGGCATAAATCCCCTGGCCACCCGCACGCTTGGAATAGCTGAATCCTACGCCCTCGAAACCATCACGACTGCGGATCTCCGCGATGATAATCGCCACTTCAGTTAACGGTTTCTGGCGACCCGTAAGCACTTTTGCATCGCTGACTGGCGTTGCCAGCGGAAGAAATGCCAGAGATAGCTTAACCCACTCAATACGATCGCCGGTTTCAGCAGCGGTTTTAGTATTCACCGTTTTGGCGTAGGTCACGGCGTCGGAATTAGCACTTAAAGACATATTATTCTCTCCTGGTGATGAATAAATGATTGCGCTAACATTTTTAATGGTGGCGCAATCATTAAGCCAGCGAATTGCTTTTGATTTGAACAATTGATCACAAACCAAGAGATAAAAAGCCGTGCTATTGTAAGTAATGTCACATTCCAATACTTTGTGTGAAAATGCACAAATACAAATGATTGCGTTAACATTTTAAGTGATGAAGCTATGCTAAGCCGCTGTTTTCTCAGCGTAAAAAAGAAGGCCGCTGGCATTGGTCGATTTCATGATGAATAATGCACAACTTAATCGGCGATTTTTACAAGGGCATCGACAGTGAAAAACTCCAGACCTTCGCGCGCACCCACGCTGGAAGATGTTGCCCGTACCGCTGGGTTGTCTCCTATGACGGTGAGTCGGGCACTGAATACCCCGCAACTGGTACGGCCGAAAACGGTAGAAAAAGTGATGCTTGCCGTGCGCGCTACGGGCTATATTCCTAACGCTCTGGCAGGGGGGCTGGCGTCACGTCGAAGTAAACTTATTGCTGTGGTGGTGCCGCAAATAAACAACAACATGTTTGTTGATACTATCCAGTCGTTGAGTGATGAACTGGCTGAGCGTGGTTATCACATATTGTTGTGTGTGGCCGGATACACACAGCAAACCGAAGCCGAACTGGTGGCTGCACTGTTATCACGTCGGCCTGATGGCATCGTACTCACCGGGATCCATCATACTGCTGAGCTGAAAAAAGTGATCCTGAATGCTGCCATTCCGGTGGTGGAAATCTGGGATTTAACGCCAACGCCTGTCGACATGCTGGTGGGGTTCTCTCACGAAAAAGTGGGGCAGGCAGTGGCGGAATACATCATTAAGAAAGGCTATCGTCGTCCTGGTTTACTGTGGACGGCCGATCGTCGGGCGGGTCAGCGTAAACAAGGGTTGTGCGATGTTCTGAGCCGACATGAGATTTCCTCTGTCCCGCAAGTGGATGTCCCGCTTCCGGCCTCTTTGTCCCTTGGTCGTAGTGGCCTGACCCAGCTTTTTACCGAGGGTGAGTTTGACGTCATTGTCTGTAGTTCAGACACTCTCGCACAGGGGGCTATCATGGAGGCAGAAAGCCGTGGTTTGAGGGTCCCGCAAGATTTAGCGGTGATTGGTTTTGGCGATCTCGATTTTGCCGCCAGCAATCGGCCCTCGATTACCACAGTCAGCGTAGACCGACGCGCTATCGGACAACGTGCCGCCTCGCTGCTTGCCGACCGTATTGAAAATATTGCGCGTGATGACGATATTATTGATGTTGGCTTCCATCTGGTAGAACGAGAGTCCGCATAAGATACCTGCCCGAATACAGACAATAAGGAACCTGCTATGCCGCACGTGGATATTAAATGTTTTCCCCGCGACCTGAATGACGAACAAAAATCCGCGCTGGCTGCGGATATAACCGAGGTCATCATTCGCCATCTGCAAAGTAAAGAGAGCTCGGTGAGCGTGGCGCTCAATGAAATTGAGCCGGATGCATGGCAAATTGTGTGGGATGAGCAAATCGCGCCCCAGATGGCGACGCTGATAAAAAAACCGGGCTACAGTATGTGAGATTAAACGGGCGGGAAGGCCGCCCGTTTAATAATATATTTACGGTGTGACAATATTGAACCAGAATTCGAATTTATCCATATAGCCAAGCATAGCCTCGAGTTTGGCACTGTCGCCGGTTATCTTCACATCACCGCTTTCTTCAGCCTGCTTCAGGGTTATGTCCTTGAGGATGATTTTGTTCAACGTATCGCGGCTAAGAGTGATAGTCGTGTCAGCCTCTTTCGCTTCAGCATTGGCGGTATGATTCAGAACGCCATTTTCCAGCTCCAGCTTGTATTTTCCTCCGTCGTTACCGAGGTCTATGTTGAATACGGATTTCGCATCACCGGCTTTCTGTCCATTAATATGTACCGCCAGGTAGTCGAAAAACATTTCTGGCGTCATCGCCCGTACGGTATCCGGGCTGGCGGTATTCGGGGTTGGTCCTTTAACCACGCCGTTACGTAACTCTTGCGCACCGGTGAGATAGAAGTTACGCCACGGGCCGGACTCTGCCTGATATCCTAATTGTTCCAGCGCGTCAGCTTCCAGATTGCGGGCCGCCTGATTGTTCGGATCGGCAAACACCACTTTGCTCACGACCTGTGCCACCCAACGATAGTTACCCTGGTCATAGTCGGTTTTTGCTTTCTGCAGTATGGCATCCGCACCGCCCATATAATCGACGTACTTTTTCGCGGCGTCTTCCGGCGGCAGTTCATCCAGCGTCGCCGGGTTACCGTCAAACCAGCCGAGATAAAGCACATAGGTAGCTTTCACATCATGGCTGACAGAACCGTAGTAACCGCGGTTAGCCCATGTATGCGCCAGTGAATCAGGCAGCTTGAAGTTAGCGGCTATTTCGTCGCGGGTCAGGCCTTCGTTCGCCATACGTAGCGTCTGGTCATTGATGTATCGATACAGGTCACGCTGGCTCTTGAGCAGCTTCACCACGTTGTCATTACCCCAGGTCGGCCAGTGGTGTTGGGCCATCAGGATTTCTGCTTTGTCTCCCCAGCGAACGATGGCTTCATTGATGTATTTAGACCAGGGCAGTGGTTCACGTATTTTTGCGCCACGCAAAGAGTAGGTATTGTGCAGGGTATGTGTGACATCCTCTGCCGATTCAATAAGTTTTTTCTCTTCGATAAACCATAACATTTCTGATGGAGCTTCTGAGCCTGGCGCCAGCATAAAGTCATAGGTTAAACCGTCTATAACCTCTTTTTGCCCGTCTTTCTCAATGATATTGGTTGGTGCAATCAGGGTGACTGTACCCGCAGATGTTGTGGTACCCAGCCCGGCACCAACCTGGCCTTTGGTATCAGGTTTCAACAGGTTGCCATACATATAGCTGGCTCGACGGCTCATTACGTTCCCGGCCATTATATTTTCGGCAACTGCGGCTTCCATAAAGCCCGAAGGCGCATAGATCTTCGCTTTTCCTGATTTTACATCCGCTTCGTCGACCACACCGCGTACGCCACCGTAGTGATCTACATGACTGTGAGTATAAATGACGGCGACGACGGGCTTATTACCGCGATTTTTAAAATAAAGATCCATACCGACTTTAGCTGTTTCAGCTGATACCAGTGGATCAACAACGGTTATGCCTTCTTTACCTTCGATAATCGTCATGTTTGAAAGATCGAGGTTACGGATCTGATACACACCCTCGGTTACTTCAAACAAGCCACTGATGTTGATTAACTGAGCCTGCCGCCACAGGCTGGGATTCACTGAGTCCGGGGCTTTATCACCTTCTTTAATAAACGTGTACTGCTGCGGATCCCAGATCACGTTGCCTTGTTCGCCTTTAATCGTTTCCTGGGGGATAGGGGCGATAAAGCCTTTATGGGCATCGGTAAAGTCAGTGTTATCGTCAAAAGGAAGTTGGTTGTAGAGCGCATTGTTAGCTTGTTGCGTGGATGCAGTAGCGTCTTTTGGTGCTTCTGCGGCCATAAGAGGAACAGAGAAAGATGTTAATAACCCAGCAAGAATAAAACATTTCGCGATTCTATTAAGTTGCATCGTAAAACCTCTCTGATACTTCACGAAGTACAGTGTTAAGGGGGATGCTGCTTTTACGGATAGTGTTTTGAATAGATATTTGGGTTAGTGCAAGATTAACTATAACTGGCGTTAATGAATCGGCAAGGAAGGGGGGGATTATTAGGCTTTAGATTAAATAAGACCAGGATGGCAGTCGTTCACTGCCATCGGTAAATGCACTATTACTCGCCTGCAGTGATACGTTTCCCACTAATAATAAACGTGCCTGCACCCAGATGATGCAGGGTATTGAGTTTGTCATCATCAAACTGCCAGCGACCGTCGATGAATACGCGCTCGTCCGCTGCGGCTGAAACCACTTCGCCAAACAAGGTGTCGTATTTCTCCTGTGCAGATGTCGCTGGCAGCAGGCGACACTCCATCCAGGCCAGACATTTTGTCTCTATCACCGGTAAGCCAAGCACTGGACCATTTATCACCGGGATACCGTAGCAGTTGAATTTATCTTCCTCACGACCGGACACGCTTCCCACGGCGTAGGTCCAGTTGGTTGCCGCAACGCCCGGGATAACAATGCCAAACATGCCGCTGCGTTCAATGAGTTCGCGCGACCAGGCAGTCTTATCCACCACAATGGCTATGCGTGGTGGCTCAAACTCAACGGGCATTGACCATGCTGCTGCCATCACATTACGGCGTTCTGTCGTCGAGTCCCGACTGGTAATCAAAATGGTTGGGCCGTGATTCAACAGCCGACTGGCATGATGCAATTCAACTGGATGAAAATGACTCATGGCGACTCCTCTGAAAGATAAAAACAGCGTCATAATTAACGGTATTAGCGATTTTGTCATCCCACAACAAGACCCAGCGCACAAAATCGCCGGCGTAAAATTAAAAATGCGTTATAAGTACAACATTGAACAAACAGGAACGCTATATGACGCCTTTTTTAAAAGCCTATTTTTCCCGTATTGGCTGGTCAGGTACGCCAGCAGTCGACATTAACACTTTGAAGAGACTGCATTTACTGCACAACGCCGCTATTCCGTTTGAAAATCTGGATGTGTTGCTACCGCGAGAGATACAGCTCGACGATCTGGCTCTGGAAGAGAAGCTGGTGAACGCTCGTCGTGGCGGGTATTGCTTTGAACAAAACGGAGTACTTGAGCGAGCACTGCGGGAGACAGGTTTTACGGTGCGCAGTTTACTCGGACGTGTGGTGCTGGCGAATCCATCAACCCTGCCGCCACGTACTCATCGCCTGCTACTGGTTGAGTTGCAGGGAGAGCAGTGGATTGCCGACGTAGGATTTGGCGGACAAACGCTGACGGCGCCTATTCGGTTGCAGGCTAACCTGGAACAGCAGACACCGCACGGTGAGTATCGCCTGATTCAGGAGGGGGAGGACTGGATCCTGCAGTTCCGACACCATGAACACTGGCAATCAATGTACCACTTTGATCTCGTCATGCAGCACCAGAGCGATTATGTGATGGGCAATTTTTGGTCAGCACACTGGCCACAATCGCATTTTCGTCATCATCTGCTGATGTGCCGCCATCTGCCGGACGGGGGTAAGCTGACGTTAACCAATTTTCACTTTACCCATTACCAGGACGGTCATGCGGTCGAGCAGATGAATGTACCCGATGTCGCCAGCCTGTATATGCTATTGCAGGAACGCTTTGATCTGGGTGTTGACGATGCAAAACACGGATTTACTGAGGCAGAACTGGCCACGGTGATGGCTGCGTTTGATACCCATCCGGAGGCAGGAAAATAGCGCGAAGCGGAATATAGCCGGATGACAGGGTAACACCTTATCCGGCTTATCTGTTTCGTCAGAGATTAATCGCCCATTCGGCATGAAACAGGATCACCGCAGCACCAGAGATAGTCACTTTTTCTGGTTGGTTATCGCGGATGGTCACCGCAATATCGACGATGCCGTCGCGTCCCAGCGCGCGACCCTGATGCCCCTGGACGCGCAATAATTTTCCGTCATGCACCATCAGATTATGATGCACCAGCCATGCTCCCATCGGACCGTTGGCATTGCCCGTCACTGGATCTTCCACAATACCGATCGCGGGTGAAAACATGCGACCATCAGTTTCGTATTTCCCAGGGCGGATCTGGAACGGGAAGAAACCGTTGCAGCCAATTTTCTGGCTGAGTGCTGTTAATGCCGACAGGTTCGGGGACAAGGCATCGATATCGACCTCTGGCTTCAGTGCGATCATTACTTTTGAATGACCAGTGGAGGCCACCTGAACAGGTACCCCTGGCAGCATATCGCTTTCAGTCAGGTGCAGGGCGCTGATGATTGCCGCACGCGTTTCGCCTTCCAACGGAGGCTCGAAAACCGGCGCACCCTGTTCCAGAGTGATACGGTGATCGCCGCCTTCAGCGTGAATTTCAACCCGATGACGACCGGCCAGAGAAGTCTGCCAGACGGTGGTATCTCCCAGACCGAGCACTTTCGCCCGCACATAGTGAGCCGCGACGGTGGCGTGTCCGCAGATGGGTACTTCGATCGTGGGGGTAAAGTAGCGAATCCGGACATCACTGTCATCGCTGGAGAGCATGAATGCCGTTTCTGAATGGCGCAACTCCCGCGCGATCAGCTGCATCTGCGTATCGCTCAGGCCATCAGCATGCAATACAACCCCCGCTGAATTGCCGCGAAAAGGTTCAGAGGTAAAGGCATCGACGTGATAAATCTGTGGTTTCATTGATGTTCTCCCTGGGATGGAGAAGCATCATAGCGTGCAAAAATTCGTATGGCTAACGTATGCCCGGTTAGTGCAAGCACCACCGGGCATCGCAGAGCATTAGCGGCGAGAACGAACGATCTGATAGCGACGGGTAAAATATTCAACCGGCGCGCTCCACACATGGACCAGACGGGTGAACGGGAACAGCAGGAAGATGGTCATGCCTAATACCAGATGTACACGGAAGATCAATGCGACACCATCCAGATGCGCAGACGCGCCCCCCTGGAAGGTCACCACTGACTGTGCCCAGCCTACCAGTTTCAGCATTTCACTGCCGTCAGGATGTTGAGCGGAGAACGGTATAGTGGTCAGGCCGAGGATACACTGAATCAGCAATACGCACAGGATCAGAATATCGGCAGTGGATGAGGTGGCGCGAATTCGCGAGTTTGTCAGACGACGAACCAGCAAACCTGCTCCACCAACCAGCGTCAGCACACCACAGAGGCCCCCTGCAATCATTGCCATTTGCTGTTTGACTGCAACAGGCAGGAACCAGGCGTACATCCAGTGC
Source organism: Citrobacter sp. Cm038 (assembly GCF_030333105.1). Classification (NCBI taxonomy): domain Bacteria; kingdom Pseudomonadati; phylum Pseudomonadota; class Gammaproteobacteria; order Enterobacterales; family Enterobacteriaceae; genus Citrobacter; species Citrobacter sp. Cm038. The sequence continues at coordinate 1,009,674 of NZ_JAOWGO010000016.1, forward strand.
GGGGTTAGCATGCCGAACAGATGACCGAAGAAGATCCCCAGAATGCCGATATGGAACAGGTTCGACCAAAGCACCATGCCGCGCTTATCGAGCATCTGGCTGGAGGAGGCGCGCCATGTATATTGCCCGTAGTCGTAGCGTAGCCAACTGCCAAGGATAAACACCGTGCCGCACAGATACGGGTAGATGTCGTAAAAAAAGACGTTCAGATACTGTATCATTTCGGGCCTCCCGCACTGACGTCGACATACTGGGGGGCGACGTCCTGGCTAAAGCGTCGTTGATAGTTTTGTAACGGTGAACTGTCACAGGCAGTGGCGTTATCCTCAATGAACTTCACCTGTTCTTCTTCCCAGACCGCATCCAGCGCCTGACGGGTATCATCCCGGGATTCCGCACCCACCTGCTTGGTGACACTGTCACTTGAAAGCGGACTTCCTGCTAAAGTCAGCAGGGCGTCAAACAGCTGATACCATGGTGCCTCTCGCTGCTTCAGGCGACCGCCAAGCAACGCCAGGATTGGCGCCACATTCTGTAATCCCTCTCTGGCTTCGGCTTCAGGCAAAACGCTTAAATACTCCAGATACAATGGCAGGTGATCCGGCAGTTCCCGACAGTCGAGTTGTAGCCCCACCTTTTCGTACTGAGCCAGCAGGTCAACCATCGCCTGGCCGCGATCGCGAGATTCAGCATGCACATGTTCAAACAGCAAAAGCGAGGTGGCGCGGCCCCGGTCAAACACCTCGCACCATTCAGCTTGTTTATCGAGTAACGGAGCGTTTAGCAGTTCCGTTGTAAACCTGGTAAGCACTGGCGCATCGCTGGCGATCAGTTGTAGAGCATCGTCTTTGCATTCCCATAGCAATTCGTCCGGATACTCCATCAGCAGTCCGATAATCTTAAGGATTTGCATTATTCACCCTCCGCTTTATCGCGCACTTCGGTGATATCGATAGCATCAATGCGGCTGCTGTTGAACAGGTTGAATTTGGTGTCGGAACCGTGACAGCCGTCGCCAAAGGTAAAGCCGCAGCCGTTTTTCTCCGGGAAGGCATCGCGAGCCATTTCACGGTGGCTGGTTGGGATCACGAAGCGGTCTTCATAGTTAGCAATAGCCAGATAGCGATACATCTCTTCGACCTGCTCAACGCTTAAACCCACTTCTTCAATAGCGCGGGTATCCGTTACGCCTTCTACTGTTTGCGAACGCATATAGTGACGCATTGCCATCATACGTTTCAGCGCGCGCAGTACCGGGCCGGTATCTCCGGCGCTGAGCATATTGGCAAGGTACTGCACCGGAATACGCAGCGACTCGACGGCCGGCAGAATATTGCCATTGTGCGGCAGGCCACCGGCGTCTGCGACTGACTGAATCGGTGACAACGGCGGCACATACCAGACCATCGGCAGGGTGCGGTATTCAGGGTGCAGCGGCAGTGCCAGCTTCCAGTCCATCGCCATTTTGTAGACCGGTGACCGCTGGGCCGCCTCGATGACGTTGTGTGGGATCCCCTGTTTCAGTGCTTCCTCAATTACCGCCGGATCGTTAGGGTTGAGGAACACATCGCACTGGCGTTCATAGAGATCGGTCTCATGTTCAGTGCTGGCCGCCTCTTCAATACGGTCTGCGTCGTACAGCAGCACGCCGAGATAGCGAATACGTCCGACGCAGGTTTCCGAACATACCGTTGGCTGACCGGATTCAATACGTGGGTAGCAGAAAATGCATTTTTCTGACTTGCCACTCTTCCAGTTAAAGTAGATTTTTTTGTATGGGCAGCCGCTGATACACAAGCGCCAGCCGCGACATTTATCCTGGTCGATCAACACAATGCCATCTTCTTCACGCTTGTAAATCGCGCCGCTCGGGCAGGTTGCCACGCAACTGGGGTTCAGACAGTGTTCGCACAGGCGCGGCAGATACATCATGAAGGTGTTTTCAAACTGACCGTACATTTCTTTTTGTATCGCCTTGAAGTTACGGTCACGGGCGCGTTTTTCAAATTCCCCGCCAAGCAGTTCTTCCCAGTTTGGCCCCCAGATAATTTTGTCCATTCGTTTGCCATCAATTAGCGAACGCGGGCGGGCGGTGGGCTGATTTTTGCTCTCTGGCGCGCTATGCAAATGCTGATAGTCGTAGGTGAACGGTTCGTAGTAATCATCGATTTGCGGAATGACAGGGTTGGCGAAGATTTTAGTGATGACGCCCATCTTACCGCCCAGACGCGGTCTTATCTTACCGTTAACGTCGCGAACCCAGCCGCCTTGCCACTCGTCCTGGTCTTCCCAGTTTTTCGGATAACCAATACCCGGTTTGGTTTCGACGTTGTTGAACCACGCATATTCCATACCTTCACGTCCGGTCCAGACGTTTTTACAGGTGACGGAGCAGGTGTGGCAGCCAATGCATTTATCCAGATTAAGAACCATGCCTACCTGTGAGCGTATTTTCATTTTTTCGCCTCCTGTACCTGATCGCGACCTTCATCATCCAGCCAGTTAATATTTTTCATTTTTCGAATCATGATGAACTCATCGCGGTTAGAGCCGACCGTGCCGTAATAGTTGAAGCCGTAAGCCAGTTGCGCATAGCCGCCGATCATGTGCGTGGGTTTCGGGCACACGCGGGTCACGGAGTTATGAATGCCGCCGCGCATTCCGGTAACTTCAGAGCCAGGAATATTCATGATCCGCTCCTGAGCGTGGTACATCATCGTCATCCCGGGCGGCACGCGCTGGCTAACCACCGCGCGGGCAGTCAGTGCACCGTTGGCGTTAAAGGCTTCAATCCAGTCGTTATCCTCAATACCCAGCTCTTTAGCATCGGTTTCACTGATCCAGACAATCGGACCACCGCGCGACAGCGTAAGCATCAACAGGTTTTCACTGTAGGTGGAGTGGATACCCCATTTCTGGTGTGGTGTCAGGAAGTTCAGCGCTTTTTCCGGGAAACCGTTTGGTGGAATTTCGCGCATTTCACTCACGCTGCGGGTGTCGATTGGCGGACGGTAGGCCACCAGACTCTCGCCGAAGGCGCGCATCCACGCGTGATCCTGATACAACTGCTGGCGGCCAGACAGCGTGCGCCACGGGATCAGCTCATGAACGTTGGTATAGCCGGCGTTATAAGAGACATGCTCGCTTTCAAGACCTGACCAGGTCGGGCTGGAGATGATTTTGCGCGGTTGCGCCTGAATGTCGCGAAAACGGATCTTTTCGTCTTCTTTGTTTAGCGCCAGATGCGTATGGTCACGCCCGGTCATTGCGCCCAGCGCTTGCCAGGCTTTCACCGCCACCTGACCATTCGTTTCCGGCGCAAGCGCCAGGATCACTTCGGACGCATCCAGCGCGGTGTCAATCAGCGGGCGACCTTTTGCCGCGCCTTCACGCTTGGTGTAGTTGAGCTTGCCGAGGAAATCGACTTCCGTCTGGGTGTTCCAGGAGATACCTTTTCCGCCGTTACCCAGCTTGTCCATCAATGGCCCAAGCGATGTGAAGCGTTCGTAAGTGGCGGGGTAGTCCCGTTCCACGACGGCAATATTGGGTGCCGTTTTACCCGGAATAAGTTCGCATTCGCCTTTGCGCCAGTCCTGAATATCAAACGGTTGCGACAGTTCTGCCGGGGAGTCATGCAGCAGCGGTTGCAACACCACGTCGGTTTCCTGTCCCAGATGTCCAACACACACCTCTGAGAACACTTTGGCGATGTCCTTATAAATCTCCCAGTCGCTTTTTGATTCCCAGGCGGGATCAACCGCCGCCGACAGCGGGTGAATAAACGGATGCATATCCGAGGTGTTCATATCGTCTTTTTCATACCAGGTGGCGGTAGGCAACACGATGTCTGAAAACAGGCAGGTGCTCGACATCCGGAAATCCAGCGTCACCAACAGATCGAGCTTGCCTTCGATAGCCGCCGATTGCCACTCCACCTCTTCAGGTTTAATACCCTCGCTTGAGCCAAGTGCTTCACCCTGAATACCGCTTTCCGTACCAAGCAGATATTTGAGCATGTATTCATGCCCTTTACCTGAGGAGCCGAGCAGGTTTGAACGCCAGACGAAGAGGTTACGAGGATGGTTTTTACCGCTGTCTGGTTGCTCGCAGGCCATGCGGATATCCCCCGACTTCAGTGCCTGTGCGGTGTAATCCGCAGGTGACAAGCCTGCCTGTTCTGCCTTCGCTTTTACGGTTAACGGATTTAGGTTGAGCTGAGGCGCGGAGGGCAACCAGCCCATGCGCTCGGCGCGTACGTTGAAGTCAATCAGATGTCCGGTAAACTTCGACGCATCAGCCAGCGGGGAGAGCAGTTCCTGAGCAGTGACTTTTTCATAACGCCACTGGCTGGAGTGATTGTAGAAAAACGAGGTGCTGTTCATCTGACGCGGTGGACGGTTCCAGTCCAGTGCAAAAGCCAGGGGAAGCCAACCGGTTTGCGGACGTAGCTTTTCCTGACCAACGTAGTGCGCCCAGCCACCGCCACTTTGACCGACACAGCCACAAAACACCAGAATGTTAATCATCCCACGGTAGTTCATGTCCATGTGATACCAGTGGTTGACGCCGGCACCGAGGATAATCATCGATCGACCGTGGGTTTTGTGTGCGGTATCCGCAAACTCCCGGGCGATTTGTTCGATATGGCGGGCTGGCACACCGGTAATTTGTTCGCCCCAGGCCGGGGTATAGGCTTTGATTTCGGTGTAATCATGAGCACTGTGAGCGTCATCCAGACCGCGATCGAGGCCGTAATTTGCCAGCACCAAATCGTAAACGCTGACTACCGGACAAAGTGTGCCATCGGCAAGCGTAAGGTGTTTTACCGGCAGCTTACGCACCAGTATAGGCTCCTGCTTGACGCTACGAAAGTGTGGGTTTTCATTACCGCCAAAATAGGGGAAGGCCACCCCGGCAACTTCGTCGTGCTGACCGAGCAACGACAAGGACAGTTCGGTTTCCGTGCCTGCAGCCAGCGCCTCGAGGTTCCACTTACCTTTTTCTCCCCAGCGAAAACCGATCGAACCGTTTGGCACCACCAGTTCACCGGCGCTGTTAAAGGCAACCGTTTTCCATTCCGGGTTATTGCTTTCACCCAGTCCATCGACGAGATCGGAGGCACGCATCATCCGGCCCGGGACATAGCTACCGTCTTCACGGGCATTCAACAGTACCAGCATCGGCATATCGGTATAACGACGGCAGTAATTCAGGAAATAGTCGCTGGGTTTGTCGAGGTGGAATTCTTTCAGGATCACGTGGCCCATCGCCATCGCCAGCGCGCTGTCGGTACCTTGCTTCGGAGCCAGCCACTGGTCGCACAGCTTGGCAACTTCCGAGTAGTCCGGCGTAATAGCAATTGTCTTGGTGCCTTTGTAGCGCACTTCCGTGAAGAAGTGTGCATCTGGCGTACGGGTCTGCGGGACGTTGGAACCCCAGGCGATAATGTAGCTGGAGTTATACCAGTCGGCGGATTCCGGTACATCGGTCTGCTCTCCCCAGGTCATCGGCGATGCGGGAGGCAAATCGCAATACCAGTCGTAGAAGCTCAGACAGGTCCCGCCGATAAGCGAGAGATAGCGCGTTCCGGCTGCGTAAGAAACCATCGACATAGCCGGAATTGGCGAAAACCCAACGACGCGATCCGGGCCGTAAGTTTTCACTGTCCAGACATTGGCGGCAGCAATAAGCTGATTTAGCTCTTTCCAGTTTGACCGGATAAACCCACCGCGTCCACGTACCTGTTTGTAGCTCTGGCACTTTTGCGGGTCGTTCATAATGGATTCCCAGGCCAGCACTGGATCCGGCTGGCGGGAGAGGGCATCGCGCCACAGTTCAATCAGGCGTTTACGCACCAGTGGGTATTTCAGACGGTTAGCGCTATAGAGATACCAGGAATAACTTGCCCCACGAGGGCAGCCTCGTGGCTCATGGTTGGGCAGATCAGGACGGGTGCGCGGATAGTCGGTCTGCTGTGTTTCCCAGGTGACCAGTCCGTTTTTTACGTAGATTTTCCAGCTGCATGAGCCGGTGCAGTTGACGCCGTGGGTTGAGCGTACGATTTTATCGAACTGCCAGCGCTGGCGATAGCTGTCTTCCCAGTCCCGGTTGCTGTGCATCACTTGTCCGTGACCATCGGCAAACGTATCGCCCTTTTGTTTAAAGTAGCGAAAGCGATCCAACAGTTTACTCATGACATTTCTCCTGCTCCGATAATTTTGCCGACAGTGAACCGAACTGCTGGCCTGATGAGTCGCGAGAGCGTTGCTATCAGGAAATTGTGGGCGGCTAAGGTCTTATCCGGCCGACAAAAGCATTCGATCCTGCGGTATGTACGTTGTTATTTTTTTTGTGATTTGCGGCCATAGACCAGCCAGGTCACCAGCACGCAGACGATGTAAAACACTAAAAATATTTTCATAGCGCCAACGGGAGATCCGGTCAGCGCCAGGGATGAGCCAAACGCTTTTGGGATGAAAAAACCGCCAACCGCGCCAATAGCGGAGATAAACCCAAGCGCGGCGGCGGTATCTGTTACCGCTTCACGCTGGGCCTGTTCTTCAGTGCCTCCGCGCAGTTTCACCCGGTAAATTGTGATTTTGCGAAAGATCACCGCAATCATCTGGAAGGTCGATCCGCTCCCCAGTCCTGCGGTCAGGAACAGTCCCATAAACACGAGGTAGAAGGCGGTGAAACTCCCCGAGCCTGAACCTGGCAAGGTGAGAAACAGCAGGCCGCTAAACAACGCCATAAACATGAAGTTGATTAATGTCACCCGTACGCCGCCAAATTTGTCAGAAATAACGCCGCCTGCAGAACGCGCCAGAGCGCCGATAAACGGGCCGAAGAACGCCAGTTGCAGAATATTCACGTCGGGGAACTGGGTTTTTGCCAGCATGGCAAATCCTGCTGAAAAGCCGATAAATGACCCGAAGGTGGCGAGGTACAGCAGGCTTAACAGCCAAAGATGAAAGCGCTTGAGGACCGGTAACTGAGAGGCGATAGAAGCCTTTGAGCTGGCGATGTCATTCATCCCCATACCTGCTGCCAGCGTTGAGAGCAGCAGCAATGGAACCCAAATCCACGCTGCGTTAGCCAGCGACAGTAATGAGCCATCAGGCTGTGGTACGCCCTGTACGCCCAAAAAGGTAAAAATGGGCAGAAAAATAACCAGTGGCGCGATCAATTGCATTACGCTGACGCCCAGGTTACCGAGACCGCCGTTAACGCCTAACGCGCTGCCTTGTTTGGCTTTTGGGAAGAAAAAACTAATATTGCCCATGCTGGAGGCAAAGTTGGCGCCAGCAAATCCACACATCAGTGCAATAACAATAAATACGCCAAACGGAGTAGATGTGTTTTGCACGGCAAATCCGAGCCACAGACAAGGAATAACAAGAATTACAGTGCTGAAAATCGTCCAGCGGCGACCACCAAATATAGGCACCATAAAGGAGTAGGGGACGCGTAATATTGCACCAGAGAGGGAAGGTAATGCGGTTAATAAAAAGAGTTGATCGGTAGTGAAATTAAAGCCAATTTTATTTAAATTCACTGCCACGGCGCTAAATAACATCCAGACGCAGAAGGCAAGCAGCAGGCAACTTACTGATATCCAGAGGTTTCTCCGGGCTATATGTTTACCTTTATTATCCCAAAATGCGGGGTTTTCAGGTTTCCAGTCAGTTAAAAGATAACGATTATTTTTCTCATTTTGTAGTGCCATATTGTCCTCACATGCACACGTCGTTCATGAAAAAAAGAAATAGGCAGAGGAAGAGCCGCGCGAGCTCTTTTTAGAAACTATTGAAAAGTTTTAGGAATATTGACTGAAAGAATAGATAAAAAAGTGCAATAGCGCGGTGTGATGGGGAAATAACGCGTTGTTTAAGTGTTACTAATTGTAAACTTAAAAAGATGTATTGTTAACTCATCTATTAATTCAGCTAAATAGTTCCAGAGTTATCATACGATCCAGATGCCGCGTGAAGGCGGGATCGGCCATTTCCGCAATACCCAGCACATACATGCCATCAAGACCACAGACCAGACCGATTAAACGCCAGGCGACGTCAGCGGCATCCGGTGCGCGGGAAAATTCGCCGGCCTGCTGGCCGCGGATAATGATAGCCGTTGTCTCTTCGTGCCACATTCGCATCGTCAGTAGATAGGCGCTTTTGATTTCAGGATCTTTATCCGCCAGGATTTGCGCTTCGCGCCAGAGCTTGATGTAAGGCTCGAACCCACCTTCCTCGCTGCCGAGCATCGAATGCAGTCGTTCGCGAAAACTAGCGTCTTCACTCACCAGTTCAGCATCGAGCAGAGTACGAATCAGTCGAACAAAAGCCTGGGATTTGAGTTCACCGGCGGAGGTAAAGTGGTGGTGTAACTGACCAGTTGCCACGTTAGCCTCTGAGGCTATTCGTCGCACCGTCATGGCAGTAAAACCTTCTTCCAGCGCCACTCGCATGGCTGCCTGCAGGATCACTTCCCGGCGTTCATCTCGATTCAAATAGCTCATACACCCTCCAGTACCTGTGTTGTTCGCAGTCTAACAAAAAAAGTTGGACATGTGTTCAATTTTCCGTAGGATCGCCAAAGCTGGACATGTGTCCAGTTTTAGTTTGAAGGGATTTTTATGTTTCGTCAGTGGTTAACGTTAGTGATTATTGTGCTGGTCTACATCCCTGTTGCGATTGATGCAACGGTGCTGCACGTTGCCGCGCCCACGCTAAGTATGACGCTGGGTGCCAGTGGTAACGAGCTACTGTGGATCATCGATATTTATTCCCTGGTAATGGCAGGGATGGTCTTGCCGATGGGGGCACTGGGCGATCGCATCGGTTTTAAACGCCTGCTGCTATTGGGTGGAGGGTTATTTGGTCTGGCGTCGCTGGCCGCAGCGTTTGCACCTACTGCCGGCTGGCTCATCGCCACCAGAGCGGTGCTGGCCATCGGTGCGGCGATGATCGTACCGGCGACGCTTGCCGGCATTCGTGCGACCTTTGCCGAGCAACGCCACCGCAATATGGCCCTCGGTGTCTGGGCGGCAGTGGGTTCCGGTGGTGCGGCATTTGGTCCGTTAGTCGGCGGCATGCTGCTGGAGCACTTCTACTGGGGATCTGTATTCTTAATAAATGTCCCGATTGTTCTGGTCGTGATGGCATTGACCGCGCGTTACGTTCCGCGCCAGGCAGGACGTCGCGATCAGTCGCTAAATTTCGGTCATGCGATAATGTTGATTGTCGCTATCTTGTTGCTGGTTTATAGCGCCAAAACTGCGTTAAAAGGACATATCGCGACCGGTGTGATTGTACTGACGTTGTTGGTTGGCGCCCTGTTGCTGATGCAGTTTGTTCGCATCCAGCTTGCTGCTTCGCGCCCAATGATTGATATGCGTCTATTTACGCATCGCATTATCCTTAGCGGCGTTGTGATGGCCATGACCGCGATGATAACGCTGGTAGGTTTTGAGCTGTTGATGGCTCAGGAGTTGCAGTTTGTTCACGGTTTAACACCGTATCAGGCGGGGCTGTTTATGTTGCCGGTGATGCTGGCGAGCGGATTCAGCGGACCGATCGCCGGAATGTTGGTATCACGTCTGGGATTACGCTGCGTAGCAACGGCAGGTATGGCGCTGAGCGCAGTCAGCTTTTACGGACTGGCAATGACAGATTTCAGCTCCCAGCAGATACAAGCCTGGATTTTAATGGCCTTACTGGGTTTCAGTGCCGCCAGTGCGCTATTGGCTTCAACCGCAGCTATTATGGCGGCAGCCCCGGCTGAAAAAGCGGCAGCAGCAGGGGCGATCGAAACCATGGCCTATGAACTGGGTGCCGGACTGGGGATCGCTATTTTTGGTTTGTTGCTGAGTCGCAGTTTTTCCGCATCGATTCTGCCACCTGCCGGACTTAATCCGCAGGAACTGGAGCGCGCTTCATCATCGATGGGCGAGGCGGTTCAATTAGCGCATTCGCTTCCACCTTCCCTGAGTGACGCGTTGCTTGCAGCTGCCAGAGAAGCGTTTACCTGGTCTCACAGCGTGGCATTGAGCAGCGCTGGCAGCATGCTTATCGTGTTAGCGGTAGGGATGTGGTTCAGTCTGGCGAAGGTGAATAGTCAATAACTAGTGGGCTAGATGACAGGGGTAATCCATCTCTTCGACTTCTTTTCCACTCAGACGAGCATATTGCCCCGTCAGTCTCCAGAACGCAGGTTGTGTTTCAGTATAGATTTCTGCCGCTAAAATCAGGCGGCGGCGATCTACCTCGTTAAGTTCGAGTAACGTCCACGGAATAAAATAGCGATCGCTGTCGGTCAGCGTAAACCACAGTGGGCAGCCGCAACCTGAACAGAAAAAACGTTCTCCACGCGTTGAAGAGGGAAAGTGCGAAGGTTCGATTGACTCTGGCGACATCAGCGGATGACCACTGGCTTCCAGATACATGGCGATGCCTCCTGACCACTTCTGGCACAGCGTGCAGTGGCAGGCATAGACATCAAGCATTTCGACGTTAACGGTAAAATGACTTTGTCCGCAAAGACAACGACCTGTGAACGTCTGCACGGCATACTCCTTATGACCGAGTCTACTTCAAGAGAAAAGCCAGCCCGAAGTGGACTGGCTTTGCATTCAGACTACAACAAAATTAGAACTGGTAGTTCAGGCCAACAGCCACAACGTTGTCGGTGCTTACACCAGCAATACGAGTGAAGTTGTTGTCATCCAGCAGGTTGATTTTGTAATCAACGAAGGTGGACATGTTTTTGTTGAAGTAATAGGTAGCACCCAAGTCTACGTATTCAACCAGATCCTGGTCACCGAATACAGCGATGTCTTTACCTTTGGATTTCAGGTAAGCAACGGACGGACGCAGACCGAAGTCGAACTGGTACTGAGCAACAGCTTCAAAGTTCTGAGCTTTTTCAGCGATACCGTTAACATTGGAACCGTAGGTGGTCATGTTGCGGGTTTCAGAGTAGGTGGTTGCCAGGTAGATGTTGTTCGCATCATATTTCAGACCAGCAGCCCATACTTCAGCGTTCTCACCGTTAGCTTTGAAAATGCTGCTACGGTTGTTCTGAAGGTCGGTACGGTCAGATTTTGCATAGGTAGCACCTACGCCAAAACCTTCGTATTCGTAAGTAGTAGACAGACCAAAGCCGTCGCCGTTAGCTTCTTGTACGTTGCTACGGTCGTTTTTGCCCTGGTACTGAGCTGCGAAGTTCAGACCTTCAACCAGACCGAAGAAGTCGGTGTTACGGTAGGTTGCAACGCCGGTAGTACGGCTGGTCATGAATACGTCAGTCTGGGTCCAGGTATCACCACCGAACTCAGGCAGAACGTCGGTCCATGCGCCGATGTCGTACGCTACGCCGTAGTTACGGCCGTAGTCGAAAGAACCGTATTCAGCGAATTTCAGACCAGCGAATGCAAGACGGGTTTTATCGCTGTTAGAACCACCGGTGGATTCAGCACGGTTACCTTTGAATTCATATTCCCACTGACCAAAACCGACCAGCTGGTCATTGATCTGAGTTTCGCCTTTGAAGCCCAGACGCGCATAAGTTTTGTCACCATCGCTTCCGTTATCATCAGAGAAGTAATGCTGAGCGTGAACTTTACCGTACAGATCCAGTTTGTTTGCGTCTTTGTTATAAATCTCAGCTGCGTTTACCGCACCTGCTGCCAACAGGGAAGTCACTGCCACTGCAACTAATTTAAGTTTCATTCTAAATAATCCTTATAATTTTTTCTTGGTGTGATTCCTAAACCATTGCTAAACGAAGGTGTTCGTCAATGGCAAACCATTTTTAAATGACGTTGTGGTATGAGTTCAATAATAAGTTTCATAATATTACGGAATATTTGAATTTGTGTGATCCAGATCTACATAATACAACTGATTGTATTAGTCGATATATGTGACTTGTCTGGATATATATATTTACCTGGGGGACTATTGAGGAGCGTATGGTTTAATTAACGTTAGTTTCGGTTGTGTAATATATGCATGCGAAAGAATATTGTTCATATTGCAATACTTTCGACTATTGATTAATAAATCACATATTTAACATTTAATTAAACAAATGCAAACATTAAATGTAAGCTAAATGAACGTTAATTATCCATAATTTGATTATAGTGTAGCCGGGTTCTGAAAGCCCAGCTTCTTTTTCAGGCGCGACGTGTTGCTAACCAGCAAAGCAAGGAACCAGCACAGACCATCAGTGCGCCTTGCCAGAACGAAAACGAAAGTGGGGCGCTGAGTAATACGGCCGCGAGTGCAGACGACAGTACCGGGGTGAAATATGAACCAACGGCCATCACCGTCACGTTGCCGTGTAAAATACCAATATTCCACGCTGCATAGGCAAATCCTAACGTTAATGCTGCGGTAAACAGCTTAATGGTCACTGGAGTGCTGAAAACCATTTCTGGTTGAGGAGTGATAAAATAATAAACCCACAAACTCGTTGCCGTAAGTAAAACGAACACGGTAATACCATTAAAACCCTTCGCATATTTATTGGTCACTGTGCAATATGTTGCCCAGATAAATGCACCGAGAAAAGCGAGGAAATAACTGAGTGGGCTGTTCGCAACATTGTTGATAATTTCACCAGGTTTGAGTCCATTATCACCACCTAATACCCAACAGACTCCGGTCAATGCGACAATTAATCCAGGGATTACCAACCAGGTTGTTTTTTGACCATTGAACAATATGGCAAACAATATTGTCAGGCTTGGCCAGAGATAATTGACCATTCCTACCTCGATAGCCTGATGTCGGGTTGCGGCATATCCTAATGCCAGCGCCAGACATATTTCATAGCTGACAAAAAGTACGCTACCGGCGATTAAATAACGAACAGGAATTTTGCGGATATTTGGAAATCCGACAGTAAAAATAAGCAGGAGACCACTTAATGAGAAGATCATCGCGGCACCACCTGCAGGCCCGAGTCCTTCGCTAACCCCACGAATCAGTCCTACCATCGTGCTCCATAACACAATGGCAATGAGCCCAATTAACGTTGCTTTTTGTTTTGTCATGCTGAATTTCAGTCCACGGTACTGGCGAAAATGAAGCTGAAATTTATAGCACCTTTACACTAAAACACGCCAACTAATTACCTTTTGCCTAACCCCTTGGGGGTACGAAGGTTAAACAAACTGCACTATTTAGTAGCGGAACCGTTTCGTTATTGATTTGACGCAAAAAAATTATGGATATAGCTGATAGTTTCGTCGCGAAGTTGTACACGCCATCTTCCTGGTTGCCGCTTTCAGTGCAACTTGAGGATGTCAGTGTACGCATCCCTGCAAAAAAGAGGAAAGCAATGGACGTCAGCCGCAGACAATTCTTTAAAATCTGCGCGGGCGGTATGGCGGGAACAACAGTTGCTGCATTGGGTTTCGCACCCAAGATGGCACTGGCTCAGGCACGAAACTATAAACTGTTACGTGCGAAAGAGATCCGAAACACCTGCACATACTGTTCCGTAGGTTGCGGGCTATTAATGTATAGCCTGGGTGATGGAGCAAAAAACGCCAAAGAGTCGATTTACCATATCGAAGGGGATCCGGATCATCCGGTAAGCCGTGGGGCACTCTGTCCTAAGGGCGCAGGATTACTGGATTATGTGCACAGCGAGAATCGTCTGCGCTACCCGGAATATCGCGCTCCGGGCTCCGATAAATGGCAACGCATTAGCTGGGATGAAGCATTCTCCCGCATTGCAAAACTAATGAAAGCTGACCGCGACGCCAACTTTATTGAGAAGAATGAGCAGGGCGTAACGGTAAACCGCTGGCTTTCAACCGGGATGCTGTGTGCATCTGCGGCAAGTAATGAAACCGGCATGCTGACGCAAAAATTTGTGCGCTCACTTGGCATGCTGGCTGTAGACAACCAGGCGCGCGTCTGACACGGACCAACGGTAGCAAGTCTTGCTCCAACATTTGGTCGCGGTGCGATGACCAACCACTGGGTTGATATCAAAAACGCTAACGTCGTAATGGTGATGGGCGGTAATGCCGCTGAAGCACATCCGGTGGGATTCCGCTGGGCGATGGAAGCCAAAAACAACAATGATGCCACGCTGATTGTTGTCGATCCCCGTTTTACACGTACAGCCTCGGTTGCGGATATCTATGCGCCGATTCGTTCCGGTACGGACATTACGTTCCTTTCCGGCGTGTTGCTGTACCTGATTGAAAATAACAAAATCAACGCTGAATACGTTAAGCACTACACCAACGCCAGTCTGCTGGTGCGGGATGATTTTGCTTTTGAAGACGGTCTGTTCAGCGGTTACGACGCGAAAAAACGTCAATACGATAAATCGTCCTGGAACTACCAGTTCGATGAAAACGGCTACGCTAAACGTGATGAAACATTAAGCCATCCGCGCTGTGTGTGGAATCTGCTGAAACAGCACGTTTCCCGCTACACGCCTGATGTGGTGGAAAACATCTGCGGAACGCCGAAAGCCGACTTCCTGAAAGTGTGTGAAGTGCTGGCCTCCACCAGTGCAGCCGACCGTACCACGACCTTCCTGTACGCGCTGGGCTGGACGCAGCATACCGTAGGGGCGCAGAACATCCGCACCATGGCGATGATCCAGTTGCTGCTCGGTAACATGGGGATGGCCGGTGGTGGCGTAAACGCCTTACGTGGTCACTCCAATATTCAGGGGTTAACTGACTTAGGTCTGCTCTCTACCAGCCTGCCAGGCTATCTGACGCTGCCGTCAGAGAAGCAGGCGGATCTGCAAACCTATCTGGCTGCGAACACACCAAAAGCAACGCTGGCCGAACAGGTTAACTACTGGGGCAACTATCCGAAGTTCTTCGTTAGCCTGATGAAATCTTTCTACGGCAATGCAGCGCAGAAAGAGAACGACTGGGGTTTTGAGTGGCTGCCGAAGTGGGATCAGTCCTACGACGTCATCAAATACTTCAACATGATGGATAGCGGGAAAGTTACCGGCTATATCTGTCAGGGCTTTAACCCGGTTGCGTCCTTCCCGGACAAAAACAAAGTGGTTCAGTCGCTGAGCAAACTGAAATATCTGGTGATTATCGATCCGCTGGTAACTGAGACCTCAACGTTCTGGCAAAACCACGGCGATTCTAACGATGTCGATCCGGCATCGATCCAGACCGAAGTGTTCCGTCTGCCATCAACCTGCTTCGCAGAAGAAGACGGCTCAATTGCCAACTCCGGTCGCTGGCTGCAATGGCACTGGAAAGGTCAGGACGCACCGGGCGAAGCCCGCAATGACGGCGAGATTCTGGCCGGTATTTATCATCGTCTGCGCGAGATGTATCGCACTGAAGGTGGTAAGGGCGTCGAGCCTGTGCTGAAAATGAGCTGGAACTATAAGCAACCAGACGAGCCGCATTCTGAAGAGGTGGCGAAAGAGAATAACGGCTATGCGCTGGAAGATCTTTATGATGCCAACGGCGTGCTGGTTGCGAAGAAAGGTCAGTTGCTCAACAGCTTTGCGCTCCTGCGTGATGATGGTACTACGGCATCCTCCTGCTGGATTTATACCGGTAGCTGGACTGAGCAGGGTAACCAGATGGCTAACCGCGATAATGCCGACCCGTCAGGGCTGGGTAATACGTTGGGTTGGGCATGGGCATGGCCTCTGAACCGTCGCGTACTGTATAACCGCGCCTCGGCGGATCCGCAGGGTAAACCGTGGGATCCAAAACGCATGTTGATCAAGTGGAACGGGACGAAGTGGACAGGCAACGACATCCCTGACTTCAACAACGCAGCACCGGGCAGTGGTACCAATCCGTTTATCATGCAACCGGAAGGGCTGGGTCGTCTGTTCGCCATCGATAAGCTGGCGGAAGGGCCGTTCCCGGAACACTACGAGCCGATGGAAACGCCGCTGGGAACTAACCCGCTGCACCCGAACGTTATCTCCAACCCGGCTGCGCGTCTGTACGAAGCGGATGCGTTGCGTATGGGGAATAAACAGGACTTCCCGTACGTCGGTACGACCTACCGTTTGACCGAACATTTCCACACCTGGACTAAGCATGCCTTGCTGAATGCGATTGCCCAACCAGAGCAGTTTGTGGAGATCAGCGAAACGCTGGCGGCAGCAAAAGGTATTGCCAACGGTGACTATGTGAAGGTCAGCAGCAAACGCGGATTTATTCGTGCAGTTGCGGTAGTCACGCGTCGCCTGCGCACCTTGCATGTTAATGGTCAGCAGGTCGAAACGGTGGGGATCCCAATTCACTGGGGCTTTGAAGGAGTCGCGCGTAAAGGCTTTATCGCCAACACCCTGACGCCGAATGTCGGTGATGCAAACTCGCAAACGCCGGAATACAAAGCGTTTTTAGTTAACATCGAGAAGGCGTAAGGGGGCGAACATATGTCTATGGAAACGCAGGACATCATTAAAAGGTCCGCAACAAACTCCATCACGCCGCCGCCTCAGGCACGTGATTACAAAGCAGAAGTCGCGAAACTGATCGACGTTTCCACCTGTATAGGCTGTAAAGCCTGTCAGGTGGCATGTTCAGAGTGGAACGATATCCGCGACGAAGTGGGTCATTGCGTCGGGGTGTATGACAACCCCGCCGATCTCAGCGCCAAGTCCTGGACGGTGATGCGGTTTACCGAAACTGAACAGAACGGCAAGCTGGAATGGCTGATTCGTAAAGACGGTTGCATGCACTGTGAAGATCCGGGCTGCCTGAAGGCATGCCCGTCTGCCGGAGCAATCATCCAGTACGCCAACGGGATTGTTGATTTCCAGTCAGAGCATTGTATCGGCTGCGGGTACTGTATTGCCGGGTGTCCATTTAATATTCCGCGCCTCAATAAAGAGGATAACCGCGTGTATAAATGTACGCTGTGCGTGGATCGCGTCAGCGTTGGGCAGGAACCTGCCTGCGTGAAGACCTGTCCGACCGGGGCGATACATTTCGGGACCAAGCAAGAGATGCTGGAAATGGCCGAGCAGCGTGTGGAAAAACTGAAAGCACGTGGTTTCGAACATGCTGGTGTCTACAACCCGCAGGGTGTGGGTGGAACACACGTTATGTACGTTCTGCATCACGCCAACCAGCCGGAGTTGTACCACGGTTTGCCGAAGGATCCGCAGATTGATACTTCTATCAACTTGTGGAAAGGTGCGCTGAAACCGCTGGCCGCCGCCGGATTTATCGCCACCTTCGCCGGACTGATTTACCACTACATTGGTATTGGCCCGAATAAGGAAGTGGACGACGACGAGGAGGATCATCATGAGTAAGTCGAAAATGATTGTGCGCACGAAATTTATCGACCGCGCCTGTCACTGGACGGTGGTGATCTGCTTCTTCCTGGTCGCACTGTCGGGGATTTCGTTTTTCTTCCCGACGTTGCAATGGCTGACGCAAACCTTCGGTACGCCGCAGATGGGGCGCATTTTGCACCCGTTCTTCGGTCTGCTGATCTTCGTCGCGTTGATGTTCATGTTCGTTCGTTTTGTTCACCACAACATCCCGGATAAGAAAGACATTCCGTGGCTGAAAAACATTGTGGAAGTGCTGAAGGGCAATGAACACAAAGTGGCGGACGTCGGTAAGTACAATGCCGGGCAGAAAATGATGTTCTGGTCAATCATGAGCATGATTTTTGTGCTGCTGATCACCGGTATTATTATCTGGCGTCCGTACTTCGCGCAGTTCTTCCCGATGCAGGTTGTGCGCTACAGCCTGCTGATCCACGCCGCGGCAGGCATTATTTTAATGCACGCCATCCTTATCCATATGTACATGGCATTTTGGGTGAAAGGATCGATTAAAGGCATGGTCGAAGGGAAGGTCAGCCGCCGCTGGGCGAAGAAGCATCACCCGCGCTGGTATCGCGAAGTTGAACGCGAAGAGGCGAAAAAAGAGAACGAGGAAGGGTTGAAATAGCCCATTAACGTTCTGCTGATAAAAATGGCGCTACCGATGTAGCGCCATTTTTTTGCCAAAAAAACGTCATGTTTGTGTCATCTGTGAAACGTAAGGTGTTGTCTTTCCAATAATAGAGAGTAAAAGACAATGCTTCTGGTAAAAAAATTACTCGCAGTTAGCCTGTTTCTTTGTGCGTCAGCTCAGGCGCAGAACATCCTTGAATTTCCTCAGCCGGAAAATAACCCGCAAGAGTTTTATGCCGTGACCGAAATCCCGGCAGGTGGGATCATTAAATATGAAACCGATGCCAAAACCGGCTTTATTGTTGCCGATCGATTCCAGTCGATGCCGGTTGCCTATCCGGCTAACTATGGCTCACTTACCCAGTCTCTGGCGGGTGACGGTGACCCACTGGATGTTATTTTCTATACCCGTGCGCCGCTGGCACCGGGAACATTGATTAAGCTGCGTGCCATTGGCGTGTTAAAGATGATCGACGGCGGTGAGAAGGACGACAAAATTGTCGCGGTACCGGCCAGTAAAATTGACCCGACCTATGACGACATCAACGAACTGAGCGATCTGCCAAAAATCGAAGTGCAACGGCTGGAGTCATTCTTCCGCGTGTACAAAGAACTGCCGGAAGGGCGCAAGAAGGTTGAGCTAAACGGTTTTAACGACGCCGCCGCGGCGAGGCAAGAAATCAAACAGGCCTGGGATGCCTGGAAAGAGAAAAAACCTCAGCAATAATGCCATGCCGGATAGCGCAAGCTTATCCGGTCTGCTGTTGCAGCATAAAGCGTGCATTATTGAACGGTAAGCTTGCGCAGACGTGAAATATCCACGCTTTTTTTTGCTTGTGCGAGGCTCCAGGTATTTTGCAGGTTGAGCCACATTTCCGGAGAACTGCCGATCACGACAGAAAGTTTGATCGCCATTTCAGGTGTTAACGTTGCTTTTCCGGTTAACAACCGGCTTGCAGTTGAAGGTGCAATCCCCATTGCTCTGGCAAACTCGCGCAGACTGACGTTCAGCTCGTCCAACGCTTCCTGAATAATATCTCCCGGACGGGGATGATTTGCCATTTTCATCAATGATAGTCCTCGTAGTTCAGTATGTACGCGTCGCCATTGACGAATTCAAACGTAATGCGCCAGTTGCCTGAAACAGAAATTGCCCATATTCCACCACGATCGCCCGTCAGGGGATGGAGTCTATAACCGGGCATATTGATGTCTGTAACCCTGCTTGCCGCATCAATAACAGCGAGCCGGTGCCGTAATCGCCGGACATGCTCTGCCATAACGCCTGATGTTCGCCCATGAAGAAACAAGTCGCGCAATCCTTTGTGCCTGAAGTTCACGATCATTCATGCCTTCCTTGTTCCTTCTGGAGGAACGCTATCATTAGTGTTCCATTAAACGCAACATTACGGGGCGCTATTTTGTAAAATAGTGCCGTTAACGGGTTAAAAGGAAAAGCAGGTCAGGGAATATCTGGAAAGCACTACGCAGGAATAACCGGATGGTGGCTTACTGCCTTATCCAGCCTACACGAGCATTTGCGCATGTAAGCCGGATAAGTTTGCTTATCCGGCAATATGTTTACTCAAGTTGTGAATTCAGTCGTTCAATCTCCTTACGCCATTGCGCCTGAAGTTGCGGCTTCTGGTGTTTTGGCTTGCGCGCGAGATCGTCGGCCAGTCGTTGTTCCAGTTCCAGAAGCTGTTCCAGTACAGCATCGCTGTCAGGACTCATTTCTGGCACCACTTTTACCCGGGTTTTACTGGCGCTTATTTCATCAGCGGTTTCCTGAATGCGTGCGCTAATCGCTTCCAGATCGTGCCATTCGCTGAGTTCACCATCATCGATAAACCAAAACCGGTTACAGCTTTGGCTGATAAGGTGACGATCATGACTGACCAGCAACACGCCACCGCTAAAGCTCTGCAGCGTTTTTGCCAGCGCCTCTTTGCCTTCCATGTCCAGATGGTTGGTCGGCTCATCAAGCATCAACAGGCTATAGCGGGCGAGTGTCAGCCCGACAAACAGCAGTCGAGAACGCTCGCCACCGCTTAACGTGCTGACTAACTGCTGGTGACGGATCCACGGAAAGCCCGCACTAATCAACGCCATCTTGCGAACATCAGGCTGTGGGGCAAACGGCTCCAGCGCATCAAACAACGAATCGTCATCCGCGAGATGATGCAGTGTCTGGTCGTAATACCCCAGCGTGACACGAGGGTGTAACACCAGTGAACGGGACGCCATCTGCGACTGGTATTGCTGCCAGATAAGTCGTAACAGCGATGATTTTCCACAACCGTTACGGCCAACAATCGCCACGCGGTCACCGCTTTTGATTCTGATACCTTCGATAGAAAACAGCGTTGCAGCATCTGGCGCCGGCGAGACCGACAGGTGAGTCATCTCCAGCAAACGGTCTGCACGCAAAGCATCCCCCTGTAATGTTAGTGTCCACTGACTTCCTGCAGTCACTTCCGTCTGACTGTCTTTCAGGCGCAGCACCTGTTTTTCCATCTGTTTGGCTTTGCGGGACAAATCTTCGTTGTCGTAAACCCGTCCCCATGTGGCCAGCCGTTTGGCGCTTGCGGCGACCCGGTCAATCTCTTTTTGCTCAGCTTTATAGCGTAGTGCATCGCTGACGTCCCGGTCGACAAGGGCCTGGCGCGCCGCGCTACAGGGCAGATCAAAAGCGTGCAGGGTGCGATCGCGCAGGATCCAGGTTCCATGGGTAACGGCATCCAGTAACTGCGGATCGTGAGATACCACCACAAAACTACCGGACCACTTCTGTAAGAACTGCTCCAGCCATAGCAATGTCGGTAAATCCAGATGGTTACCCGGTTCATCCAGCAACAGGAGATCAGGATTACGCATCAGCGCACGCGCTAACAGCAGCCGCGTGTGCTGCCCACCACTTAGAGTTCGCGTTGTAAGATGCAAATTGTCCGGCGTAAAGCCCATTTCAGCGAGAAGCGATTCAACCCGCCACTGCTGAGCTGCGCGCTCATGTTCGGGAAGCTGGGCAAGAACCGCCTCCTGTAGCGTTAGCGGGAGAATGTCGTCCGGCAAATGTTGTTCCACGCGGGCTAGATGGCAGTGGTTGGCCTGCGCAATTAATCCGCTGGTGGGCGTAATTGTGCCATCCAACAGTTTTAATAACGTGCTTTTGCCACAGCCGTTATAGCCAATTAGCCCAATGCGATCGCCTTTTTTAAGGGTAAAGGTGAGATCGTCGAAAAGCGCGCCGAATGCCGTATCAACGTGTAAGGATTGTGCGGTTAGTAATGTGCTCATTGTTGCTTACTCAAGAGTTACAGGCGTGAAAACGCCTCGTCAAACATCGCTGACGATAACCCGGTAAGCCCGAGAGAAGGGGATTTAGAAGTTAGCTTCGCTCAAGCAGAAGTTATCGCAGCACGATACCGATAACGCTTGAGCTCTGGCGATCGCCAAATGTATGTGAAGCGATGAAACGTTCACAGTACAGCATAATTACCTCCTTTTATTTTTCAGAATGTTAATCGATGATGAAAGTGTAATCGTAAGTTATGGATTCGCGCAAGCTTTGAACACCCGGCGGCAGGCGCCGCCGGGTAAAACCGTCAAATAGAAGTACGACGGTAGTCGCGATATTCTGCCTGCCAGAAATTCTCGTCAATCGCCTGTTGCAGCGCTTCGGCAGACGTTTTCACCGCCACACCTTGCTGCTGGGCCATTTTCCCGACGGCAAACGCAATAGCGCGAGAAACGGTCTGAATATCTTTCAGCTCCGGCAACACCAGACCTTCGCCGTTCAGTACCAGCGGTGAGTACTGCGCAAGTGTTTCACTGGCAGACATCAGCATTTCATCGGTAATACGCGATGCACCAGAGGCAATGACACCAAGACCGATACCCGGGAAGATATAGGCGTTATTACACTGGGCAATTGGGTAGGTCTTATCTTTCCAGACTACCGGAGCAAACGGACTACCGGTGGCGACCAGGGCATTACCTTCAGTCCAGGCAATAATATCCTGCGGCGTGGCTTCCACGCGCGACGTCGGGTTAGACAGCGGCATGACGATCGGGCGCGGACAATGCTTGTGCATCTCGCGGATAATCTCTTCGGTAAACAGACCCGTTTGCCCGGAAACACCGATCAGAATGTCCGGCTTAACGTTGCGAACCACGTCGAGCAGCGACAGCACATCTTCTTGCGTATCCCAGTGCTGCAGATTCTCGCGTTTTTGCACCAGTTTGGTCTGGAAGGAAAGCAGGTTCGGCATTTTGTCAGTCAGCAGACCGAAACGGTCGACCATAAATACGCGCTGGCGGGCCGCTTCTTCGCTTAATCCTTCACGCTGGATTTGTGCGATGATCTGCTCGGCAATCCCGCACCCGGCAGAGCCTGCGCCGAGGAACACAATATTTTGTTCACTCAACTGGCTTCCTGCCGCACGGCTGGCGGCAATCAGCGTCCCTACGGTTACCGCCGCGGTACCCTGAATATCATCGTTGAACGAACAAATTTCATCGCGATAGCGGTTCAGCAACGGCATGGCGTTTTTCTGTGCGAAGTCTTCGAACTGCAGCAGCACGTCCGGCCAGCGGTGCTTCACGGCCTGGATGAACTCGTCGACAAATTCGTAGTATTCATCGTCAGTAATACGCGGATTGCGCCAGCCCATATACAGCGGATCGTTCAACAGTTGCTGGTTGTTGGTACCAACATCCAGCACTACCGGCAAAGTGTAGGCCGGGCTAATGCCGCCACAGGCGGTATACAGCGACAGTTTACCGATAGGAATGCCCATCCCGCCGATACCCTGATCGCCAAGACCCAGAATACGTTCCCCGTCAGTAACGACGATGACTTTAATATTGTGGTTTGGGACGTTTTGCAGGATATCGTCCATGTTGTGGCGGTTTTGGTAAGAGATAAATACACCGCGAGAACGGCGATAGATCTCAGAAAAACGCTCACAGGCAGCACCTACCGTTGGGGTGTAGATGACGGGCATCATCTCATCAAGATGGTTATTCACCAGCCGATAGAACAGGGTTTCGTTGGTGTCCTGGATATTGCGCAGGTAGATATGTTTGTCGATTTCCGTTTTGAATCCCTGATATTGGATCCAGGCACGATCGGCTTGTTCTTCAATCGTCTCGACGACTTCCGGCAGTAACCCCAGCAGGTTGAAGTTACGTCGTTCTTCCACACTGAAAGCACTCCCTTTGTTTAGCAGGGGAAACTCCAGCAGTACCGGGCCAGCGTAAGGGATATAAAGGGAACGCAGTTTTTTAGTTTCGTTTTCCATGTCACTCACTCTTTTTTGAATAACCGTCCCTGGCACTCTTTATGATCGTATGTGGCCTGTCTGCCAGGGAAACGGGCGAAGTATAAAGCATTGTGAATGGGTTAAGGGGTTTTATAAGCAAAAACACCACTGCGGTTGCAATGGTGTTTATCTCGTTAATCCGTATGTCGTGCAGGAAATTACTTGCTGTCAGCGCGGCGTTTTCTTCCGGTTGGAGCATTGACCACGCTGGATTTGCCGCCTTCGGTTACGACTTTACGTTGATTGGAGATTTTGTGGTCCAGTCCAAGAATATGACGGGCCTGACGGTTCGATTTCATTCTAACTCCTTAATCCTGTTACTGGTTTCAAGGGCGAGTCCGCGTAAGATCGGACGAAATACAACCTGATAGAAAGCCGATGTATAAAAAAACGGCTTTCTGGATGGTCGGTCATTTTCTCTGAAAGGTCAATGCTTAAGCAGGGAATGCAGAACATTCCAATCTGACACATGCTTTTGCCTCAGCGTCCTATACTTGTAACTCCGACGACAACACAGGAGAGCAGTAATGACTATCCATAAGAAAGGTCAGGCGCACTGGGAAGGCGACATTAAGCGTGGGAAAGGAACCGTGTCTACCGAAAGTGGGGTGCTGAACCAGCAACCCTATGGGTTTAATACGCGATTCGAAGGCGCGAAAGGCACCAACCCGGAAGAACTGATTGGCGCTGCACATGCTGCCTGCTTCTCAATGGCGCTTTCGTTAATGCTGGGCGAAGCGGGTTTTACGCCAGACGCTATTGATACCACTGCCGATGTTTCTCTGGATAAAGTGGATGCGGGTTTTGCGATAACCAAAGTGGCATTACACAGTGAGGTTGCCGTGCCAGGGATCGATGCAGCAACATTTGACGGCATCATCCAGAAGGCGAAAGCCGGATGTCCGGTGTCACAGGTTCTGAACGCAGAAATTACCCTGGATTATCAGTTGAAGTCCTGACGGATGCAGGCCGGATGCGACGCCGCATCCGGCATACATAACTTACTGTGCCACCCAACCGCCATCCATATTCCATGCCACACCGCGAACCTGCGCCGCAGCATCCGAACACAAGAACAGCGCGAGCTCACCCAGTTGTTCGGGCGTGACAAACTCACGTGAAGGCTGCTTCTCCGCGAGCAGCGCGTTACGTGCCGCTTCCGGATCTGCGCCTTCGGCAATGCGCTTGTCTATCTGCTGTTGTACCAGCGGGGTCAGGACCCAACCAGGGCACAGCGCATTACAGGTTACGCCAGTCTGCGCCGCTTCCAGTCCTATGGTTTTGGTTAGGCCGACCACGCCGTGCTTCGCCGCGACGTAGGCCGATTTTTCTTTTGAGGCCACCAGCCCATGCACCGAGGCGATATTAATAATGCGTCCCCAGTTGCGTTCACGCATACCGGGAAGCGCCAGGCGCGTAGTGTGAAAAACGGAGGACAGGTTGATGGCAATGATTGCATTCCATTTGTCTACAGGGAATGTCTCGACCGGTGAGACATATTGGATCCCGGCGTTATTGACCAGAATATCCACGCCGCCAAACTCGCTTTCGGCGTAGTGCATCATCGCGGCAATTTGCGCTTCATCGCTGAGATCAGCACCATGATACCCTGGTGTTTTGCCATACTGCGCCACGGCGTCTTTTGCCGCCTCAACATCACCAAAGCCGTTGAGAATCAAAGTGGCCCCGGCTTTCGCCAGAACCTGCGCAATACCTAATCCAATACCGCTGGTTGATCCGGTAACCAGGGCTGTTTTTCCCGTTAAGTTCATGGTGATTCTCCTTAAACAATTCCGGTGGTGTAGAAGACGCCGATCACAAACAGCACGGCCAGACTTTTGATCACGGTGATGGCGAAGATCCCGCCATACGCCTGGCGATGGCTCAAGCCTGTGATGGCCAGCAGCGTAATTACCGCGCCGTTATGCGGCAGGGTATCCATGCCACCGCTGGCCATAGAGGCGACGCGGTGAAAGACTTCCAACGGAATGTTGGCAGCATGTGCGGCAGCGATAAAAGTGTCTGACATTGCCGCTAATGCAATGCTCATCCCGCCGGATGCCGAGCCGGTGATCCCGGCGAGGGTGGTAATACTGATGGCTTCATTGAGCAGTGGATCAGGAATAGCCGCCAGCGCTTTGGACAGCACCAGAAAACCAGGCAGGGCGGCGATCACCGCGCCAAAACCGTATTCTGATGCGGTATTCATTGCCGCCAGAATCGCGCCGCCGACAGCCGTTCTGCTTCCTTCGACGAGGCGGCCTTTGATGTTGCGATAACCAAAAATCACTACTAACAGGATCCCCGAAATCAGCGCGGCCTCTACTGCCCAGATAGCGGTAATTTTCCCGACTTCAGTCGTGATTGGCTTGGCCAGGCCAGGAAGCTCCAGCTGATGACTGGTGCCATACCAGACCGGGATCCAACGGGTAAACAGCAGGTTAAATACACCCACCAGAATCAGCGGGGAAATCGCAATGACTGGATTAGGCAGGTTAATGTTATCCGGTGTTTCCGGTTCGTTAAGCAGCTCGGTGCCATAGCCTTCGTTCTTTGTCTGTGCTTTGCGCCGCTGGCGCTCGAGATAGACCAGGCCGACAAAAATGATAAATAGCGAACCTATGAGCCCCAGCCAGGGTGCGGCCCAGGCGTTAGTACCAAAAAAGCTGGTCGGGATAATATTCTGGATCTGCGGCGTACCGGGCAAAGCATCCATAGTGAATGAGAATGCGCCCAGCGCGACGGTTGCCGGGATCAGACGCTTGGGAATATTGCTCTGACGGAACAACTCAGCCGCAAACGGATACACCGCAAAGGCCACTACGAACAGCGACACACCGCCGTAAGTCAGCAACGCACACACCAGTACAATCACCGGAATGGCGTGACGACGGCCCAGAATGTTGATCGCGGCGGCGACGATGGATCGGGAAAAACCAGATAACTCGATTAACTTGCCAAATACTGCTCCCAGTAAGAACACCGGGAAGTAAAGCTTCACAAAACCGACCATTTTTTCCATAAACAGGCCGGTAAAGGCGGGGCCGACGGCGCTCGGTTCGGTGAGCAGGACAGCGCCTAATGCCGCGATGGGGGCAAACAGGATGACACTGTATCCGCGATAGGCTGCCAGCATCAGCAGGCCCAATGCTGCCAGGGCGATTAATACACTCATCATGACTCCTTATTATTATAGTGGGGTACAGAAAGAGACGTTATGGCTTCAGCGCAAAGCGCAGCTGATGTTCCCGGCGTTGCTGGATGTACTCCTTGCGCGAATCATCCCAGCGATAGAATCCCTGACCACTGCGCAAACCGGTATCACCGTGGGCAACCTTGTCAGCGACAAGGGACATCATGTCACTGCCGGTGGCCAGTTCCGGTAGCAGGTGGCGACAAATGTCCTGCACGGTGGACAGCCCGGTCATATCAGCGGCTTCCAGCGGACCGACTATCGCATAGCGGCGTCCGAGTGAGGCTCGCATTACCTGATCCACTACCTCTGCGCTGGCAATGCCGCTCTTGACGATATGCAGCGCTTCACGCAGTAAGGCAAACTGCAGGCGGTTGCCGACAAAACCTGGCGCAGCACGGTCGAGTACCACAGCCTCAAGCTGCATCGAGACCAGCAGTTGTTGTAATTCGCTGAGATATTCTGTCCTGGTTGCCGAGCCAGGAACGATTTCAACTAAGGGAATAAAGTGCGGTGGGTGCCAGAAATGGGCGATCAGCAATCGCTCCGGGTGAATAAGGTTCTCTGCCAGGGTATCGGGCGGCAGGCCACTGGTGTTACTGGCAATAATGGCATCTGGTGCTATTAGTGCTTCCAGTTGCGCATACAACGCATGCTTGAGTTCAATCCGTTCAGGGATAGCCTCAATCAGTAATCCCGATGCGGCGATATCCTGTAGAGAGGTAGTTCCGTGCAACCGGCTGAGAACCTGCTCTTTGTCATCGGCGGGAAACTGGTCGGTCGCAATGAGCTCATCCAGTATGCCGTTGGCAACAGCGGTAATTTCATTAATCCTGCTGTTATCAGTATCGAAAAGCCAGACATCATGGGAAAAACGGGCGAAGTGGGTAGCGATGCCGACACCCATTAAACCGGCACCCAATACGCTGATGTGATTAGTCTGCATGCTGTGCTCCTGTCGGACGTTCAACCGTCAGCGCCACACCCTGACCACCGCCGACGCACAGCGTCGCCAGACCTTTGGTCGCATTGCGGCGAGTCATTTCGTGCAGAAGGGTTACCAGAATGCGGCACCCGGATGTGCCAATCGGGTGACCAAGCGCAATTGCGCCACCGTTGACGTTCACTTTGTTACTATTCCAGTTCAGGGATTCGCCGACTGCCAACGCCTGCGCGGCAAATGCTTCGTTGGCTTCGATAAGATCCACGTCATCCAGCGTCCAGCCTGCGCGTTTCAAACACTGCAACGATGCCTCGACCGGACCAATACCCATGATTGACGGATCAACGCCCGAAACGGCATAGCCAGTAACCCTGGCAAGAATCGGAAGGTTCAGTTGCGCGGCTTTGGCTGCACTCATCAGCATCACCGCCGCCGCACCGTCGTTTAAGGATGACGCATTGCCTGCCGTCACCGTGCCATTACCGGGACGAAAAGCCGGTTTAAGCTGCGCCAGTTTGTCGGCCTGGGTATTCGGGCGAGGCTGCTCATCGCTATCTACCAGACGCGGTGTGTTTTTTCCTTGCGGGACGCTGACCGGGGTAATTTCTGCGGTGAAACGACCAGCCTCGATAGCCGCCGCTGCTTTCTGCTGGGAGAGCAGGGCAAAGGCATCTTGCTGCTCACGGCTGATGGCAAATTTATCGGCCAGGTTTTCAGCAGTAATCCCCATGTGATAGTCATTGAACGCATCCCACAGTCCGTCATGCACCACGCTGTCTTTCAGGCTGGCATGGCCGAGACGTAAACCTGCACGAGCGCCATCGAGAAAATAAGGGGCATTACTCATGCTTTCCTGGCCTCCGGCGATCACGATTTCCGCATCGCCACAGCGTATGGCCTGTACAGCCTGATGTACCGCTTTCAAACCTGAGCCGCACAGCAGATTAATGGTTATCGCGGGCGTGGTAACCGGCAATCCGGCGCGTAACGCAGTCTGTCTGGCCGGATTCTGACCGCAACCTGCGGTCAGTACCTGGCCGAGGATAACTTCGTCAATCTGATCTGGTGCTACGCCGGTTTTCTCCAGCAGGGCACGAATGACGACGGTCCCTAGATCAACGGCAGAAAGCGGAGCCAGCGCGCCATGAAAACTGCCAATCGGCGTACGCGTTGCTGCGACAATAACAACATCCTGCATGGTCAGTTCCTCAGTTAAATTGCATTTCAGGCACGTGATCGGGGACGACCAGTTTGCCTGCGGTTCTGGCGACAATGTCGTCCACGCTGACGCCAGGGGCACGCTCGCGCAGAATGAAGGCGCCGTCAGCGATTTCCAGCAGAGCCAGGTCGGTCAGCACGCGTTTAATACAGGCAACGCCGGTCAGCGGCAGGGTACAGGCAGGAAGCAGCTTGGATTCGCCACTTTTGGAAGCATGCGTCATCACGACAATGATGTTTTCTGCGCCAGCCACCAGATCCATCGCGCCGCCCATGCCTTTCACCATTTTTCCGGGGATCATCCATGACGCGATATTGCCGTTGGTATCCACTTCAAATGCACCGAGCACCGTCAGGTCGACATGACCGCCGCGGATCATGGCGAAGGATTGCGCCGAGTCGAAAATCGCCGCGCCTTTACGCGCCGTAACAGTCTGTTTCCCGGCATTGATCATGTCGGCATCCAGTTCATCTTCGGTGGGAAACGGCCCCATCCCGAGCAGACCATTCTCCGATTGCAGCATCACGTCCATACCGTTGGGGATGTAATTCGCTACCAGGGTCGGAATACCAATACCCAAATTGACGTAATAGCCGTCGCGCAGCTCGCGGGCGACACGCATCGCCATTTGTTCACGCGTTAACATGGTCAGGCTCCTTTGTGCCGTAGGGTGCGTTGCTCAATGCGTTTTTCAAACTTGCCCTGAATAATGCGGTTAACAAAAATTCCGGGGGTGTGAATTGCCGCGGGATCCAGCTCTCCGGGAGGAACAATCTCTTCAACTTCGACGACCGTGATGCGCCCGGCAGCCGCCATCAACGGATTAAAATTCTGTGCGGTATGGCGGTATATAACGTTGCCGTACCAGTCGGCTTTCCAGCCTTTTACCAGCGCGAAATCTCCGGTTATCGCCTGTTCCATGATGTACGGACGTCCGGCAAACTCGCGAACTTCTTTACCTTCAGCCACGGGAGTACCGTATCCGGTTGCGGTGAAGAAAGCCGGGATCCCCGCGCCGCCCGCGCGCAACTGCTCTGCCAGCGTGCCCTGTGGCGTCAGAATCGCTTCCAGCTCACCGCTGAGTACCTGCTTCTCAAACAGCGCATTTTCACCAACGTAGGAAGCCACCACTTTGCGTACCTGGCGGGTTTCGAGCAGTACGCCGAGGCCAAAACCATCTACGCCACAGTTGTTAGACACGACCGTGAGTCCCTGAACCTCCCGACGACGAACTTCAGCGATCAGATTCTCGGGAATACCACATAAGCCAAACCCGCCAGCCAGCAGCGTCATGTTATCGGTCAGTCCTTCCAGCGCCTCTTGCCAGGTGGCGACCCGTTTATCCAGTCCAGCCATACACTTGCCCCTCCAGTTGTCCTTGCCGACATCATTGGGGGTGAAAAATGATTTGTTAATTTTAAATTTGTGACTCACTCATTGGGTTTTTTTATCAATTTAATGTTAATTAAAGGTATTCAACAAGTTAAGGGAATGAGAAATGAGAATGAGCATCAAACAGTTACGCGCGTTTTTAGCGGTAGCTCACACTCTGAATTTTGCTCATGCCAGCGAACGGCTGAATATGTCACAGCCAGCGTTAAGTCTGGCGATTAAAGGACTGGAGGATTCGCTGGGAGGAGCTTTACTGCTGAGAACTACCCGTAAAGTGACCCTGACGCAGGAGGGAGAAACACTACTGACGATGGGGCGGCAACTGCTTGCAGACTGGGAAAATACGGAAGAAGCGATGCGTCAGCGCTTTACGCTGCAACGTGGCAAAATTTCTATTGCGGCAATGCCATCGTTTGCCACTAATGTGCTGCCACCGGTACTCAAAACCTTTCGTGACTGTTATGGCGGTATCAATGTGACGGTTCACGATGTTATTAACGAGCAGGTCATCGAAATGGTGAGTGAAGGGCGGGTGGAAATGGGGATCGCCTTCGAACCGGACTATTCAGGTCACCTCCATTTCACGCCGCTCGGTATGGACAGGTTTATCGCTATTGTGCCTCCGACGTGTCGACTCGCAGGCCGGGAGCGAATTACATGGAAGGAACTGCTGACGCTGGATTTCATTACACTGCAACGACCTTCAGCCGTACGTCTGATGCTGGAAGAACAACTGGTACAAAGTGGTCATTCGCTGGAGGTTGCACTGGAAAGCCATCAACTGGTGACCATCGGACGACTGGTGGCGAACGGACTAGGCGGCAGCGCAGTACCCGCGCTCTGCCGCACGCAGATGACCGAACTTGGCGCAACCTGTATTGAGCTGGACAGCCCGGTTATACAACGACGCATCGGCATCCTTCGCTCTGCGCATCATAAATTGTCGACAGCTTCCGAGGTGTTAGTGGACTCGCTGAAAAAAGCGTACCGTGCCTGATGTTGTTGTCAGGCATGATACGCGTGGTGGATCTTATGTGGCCCGCCAGCAGCGGACTTCACTTCCGCTTTCACTTTTGAGCAATGACTGCTTCTGTTCACACCCGCTGGTTGCAAGCGGGCACCGGTCGCGGAAATAACATCCCTGGGGTAAGGTACGATTTCCCGGCAGTTCGGTTTTACGTAATAGCAAATCTTCTGCCAGTGGCGCGCCCGTTTTAGGAACTGAATCCAGCAATAAACGGGTGTAAGGGTGGGCCGGATGCGTCAAAACCTGCTGCGCGTCGCCCAGTTCGACAATTTGCCCAAGGTACATTACCGCTACCCGGTCGCTCATATGCCGGATAACTGACACGTTATGTGATATCAGCACAAAGGTCAGCTTTCTGCGCGCCTGTAAGGATACCAGCAGGTTAAGAATTTGTGCTTGTACGGAGATATCCAGCGCCGAGGTGGGTTCATCGAGCACGATCACATCCGGCTTTGATGATAATGCCCTGGCAATGGCAATACGCTGACGCTGTCCACCGGAAAACGCGTGGGGCAGACGGTCCAGATATTCAGGACGGATGCCAACCTGCTGGGCTAAATCTTCGGCAAGCGCGCGACGTTCTCGTTCGGGACTACGTTTCTGGATCCATACCGGTTCAGTAATGATTCGCCAGACGGGCAGGCGAGGATCCAGCGACGAAAGCGGGTCCTGAAACACCATTTGCATACCGCTGCTTGCGCCAGTTTGTTGCTCCTCGCTGCGGATATACTGCCCCTGAGTCGGCTTGAGCATACCCATTAACAACTGCGCCAGAGTGCTTTTCCCACAGCCTGATTCGCCGACAATACCCAGCGTTTCACCCTGACGGATCTGTAAGTCCATACCGTTGAGCGCATGCACGCGTTCAGTCACCTTACCAAGCCAGTTTTTACGGGCGGGAAAGTTGACATGGACATCCTGTAGTGCCAGTAAAATGTCAGACATGCGTTGCCTCCAGTTGCGGATACCAGCAGGCGGATTGCTGATCTGATAGCCCCTGACTGCGTAACGCAGGGTTCTCATCACACCGTGATCCCGCAGCAAAACAGCGCTCACGGAATGCACATCCTGCGGGTAAACAGGTCAGGTTTGGTACCGTCCCCGGAATAGCGGGTAACAGGGTGCGTGGTTGGCCGTGTTCCGGCGCACATTTCAGCAGACCAATGGAGTAGGGATGTGTTGGATGCTGAATGACGGTTTGCGTCGGGCCGCTTTCGATGACACTTCCGGCGTACATGACGTACAACCTGTCGCACAGTTGCGATACCACCGCCATATCATGGCTGATAAACAGCACAGCCGTGCCGCTGGCCCGCGCTTTATGCCTGAGCAAACGCAGCACTTGCAGTTGTACCGTCACATCCAGCGCCGTCGTTGGTTCATCAGCGATAATCAGATCCGGTTCGCAGGAAAAGGCCAGCGCAATCATCACGCGCTGGCGCATTCCACCGGACAGCTCAAACGGGAAGCGCGACATCACTTCAGGGGCGTCCGGGATTTGCATTTCCTCCAGTAAAGCGATGGCTTTCTGGCGGGCATCACCACGACTGACTGATTGATGATGACGGATCACTTCCACCATTTGCTGGCCGATACGCCGGGTCGGATTCAGCGCCGTCATTGGCTCCTGGAAAATCATCGCCACGCGCTCACCACGCCATTTACGCATTTGCTTCTCAGTGGCGTTCAGAACATCTTCACCGAGCAGCGACACGCGTCCCTGATGAATTCGATAACTTCCCTCCGGCAGCAGGCGCATGGCGAGCATGGCTGTCACTGATTTACCAGAGCCGGACTCACCGACCACGCCGACAATCTCCCCGCGGTTGATATGTAGCGAGACATGGTTTAGTGCATGAACGTCTGCTTTATAACCGGGGAAGCTCAGGTGTAAATTCTCAATTTCCAGTACAGGCCGTGTCATGACTGTTTTCCTCCGGCTTTCGGGTCCAGCAGATCGCGGATACCGTCGCCAAAGAGATTAAAACCGACGGCAGTAATCAATATGGCGGCTCCGGGGAATGCGCAATACCACCATTGATCAAGTACATAGTTGCGACCTATCGCCACCATCGCCCCCCATTCTGCACTGGGCTGTTGCGCCCCCAAACCGATAAACCCAAGCGTGGCAGCCATCAGGATCGCACTACCTATGTCCAGCGACGCCTGCACGATAAGGGGCGGCAGCGAATTGCGTAATATATGCCAGCTAATCAGATGCCAGCGTGATGCGCCGTAAGTGCGGGCGGCCTGCACATAAGTAAACTGGCGAACCACCAACGTTTGCCCACGGGCCAGTCGGACATAGAAAGGAATACGTACAATCGCAATTGCCAGCATCGCGTTAAACAGGCTGGGTCCCAGGGCGGCGGCCAGCGCCATCGTCAGCACCAGCGAAGGGATCGACAGCATGACATCCATGATGCGCATGATAATCGCATCAGCACGTCCACCCATCACACCCGACAGGCAGCCAACCAGCGAACCAACGCCTCCGGCAATACCCACCACGACCAGTCCGGCGACGATCGATTGCTGGCTTCCCACCAGTACGCGACTAAACAAATCACGGCCCACCTCATCGGTACCAAACCAGTGTGCTGCAGACGGGGGAAGCAGACGTGCAGTCAGGTCGATTGCATTGGGATCGTGAGGCGTGATCCACGGCGACAACACCATCATCAGCAGCATCAACACAATGATCGCGCCACCAATCAGCGTTAGCGGACTGCTTTTCATCATCCAGAACAGTTTTGCCCAGTCAACGCGCTGGCGCGCTGGCGGGGATGGGGCTGGTGTTTCTTGCGTAAGCATCATTCAGCGCCTCCTCGTCCGATTCGCGGATCAATCCACAAATACAGTAAATCCACCACCAGATTCACCAGTACGTAAGCCAAAGAAACCACAACGGCAAATCCCATTACCGCCGGGAAATCAAGCGCCTGAATAGAGGTCACCACCCAGGCCCCCATTCCCGGCCACGCAAAAACCGTTTCGGTTAGTACTGCGCCGTAGAGCAGATCGCCCAGCGCGAGGCCAAGAACGGTTATTGATGGAATAAGCGCATTGGGCAGTGCATAACACAAAATGATGTACCAGCCCGGTAAACCACTGGCGCGGGCGGTGCGAATATAATCTTCGCTAAGTTGTTCCAGCATGGCTGAGCGAATCTGACGGGCGACAATCCCCAGATGTACAAAAGCCAGCGTCAGAGACGGCAGGATCAGGTGCTGGAGAGCATTGAAAAAGACCTCGCCATTACCTTCGAGAAGTGCGTCTATCAGGTAGAACCCGGTAACGTGTGTGGGGGGATCCAGCCAGTCATCCAGTCGTCCGCCACCGGGCAAAATCTGCAGATGGCCGTAAAACAGTACGATGACGCCCAGACCCAACCAGAACGCGGGTGTTGATATGCCGGTGATAGCCATCAGGCGTACGATATGGTCGAGCCAGCGGTTACGCCAGACAGCAGATAAAATGCCCAGCGGGATGCCAATAATGAGCGCCAGCAGCAGAGAGCAGAAAGCCAGCTCAAGCGTGGCGGGGAAAAAGACGCGCAGTTCATCCATTACCGGACGCCCGGTACGGATAGATGTCCCTAAATCCCCCTGAAAAATATCGCTGACGTAGCGAAAAAATTGTACATACAGCGGCTGATTCAACCCTAATTGCTGGCGAATATTTTCGACAATTTCATCGCTGGCGCGATCGCCTGCCAGCAGCCGCGCGGGGTCACCTGGGATCAGGTGCGAAATAATAAAAGTGATCACACAAACACCGGCGACCACCAGGATAAGTCCCCAGCAGCGCTGGCGTAAAATGCTCCAGAAAGTCATTGGCTTCCCCTTGCGGAGCCAATTTGGCTCCGCATAAACGTGGCTTATTTGCTCATGGTGGAGATATTGAAGACCTGTTCCAGCATGGGGTTGAATACAAATCCTTTGACGTCTTTGTTCATCGCCAGTTGGTAGTTTTTCTGGAATAAATAGACGTAGGCAGCTTCATCAATAACGATGTTTTGCGCCTGCTGATAATCCTTCGTTCTGGCGACCTGATCGGTGGTTGCCAGCGCACTCTGGAGCAGCTTATCGACCTCGCTGTTTTCATAGAATGAACGGTTGCCCGGTAAACCTTTCTTATCTGACTCAAACCAGTAGTTCATGAACATGTACGGATCAGCGAAGTCCGGGCTCCAGTTGCCGATAGCAATGTCGTAATCTCCTTTGCCTACACGGTCACGCATGGTGGCATTCGCCAGCTTTTCCAGCTTCACTTTTATACCCAGCTTGCCGAGGCTGGCTTGTGTGGCGAGGGCAATTGGCTCCCAGTTAGGGTCATTATCAGAGTAGAGAAAACTCAGACTGTCGGGCTTCGTCGCAACTTTATCCCACTCGGCTTTTGCTTTGGCTTCGTCAAAATTGTACTGCATCGCCTTTTCATCAAAGCCCCACATGCCTTCGGGGATCGGGCCGCGCATCTGTTTACCGTTGCCGCTCAAAATGCCTTTCACCATGCCCTTATAATCAGTTGACCAGGAGATAGCACGGCGCAAGTCCACCTGATTGAGCGGCGCTTTACTGTTGTTCAGATACAGATAGGTGACACGCAGAGAAGGGTAATCCGCCACGTTGACCTTTCCTTCCTGTTTTAAGGCGGAAAGCTGGTCAACGGGCAACGCATCGGCAATGTCGATATCGCCGCGCGACAATTGCAACCGGCGGGAAGCGCTCTCACCGATGATTTTTACTGATACGCGTTTAAACGCTGGCTTGGGACCCGGATAGTGGGGATTCGGAACCAGTACCAGTTGCTGCCCTTTTTGCCAGCTCTTCAACATGAAGGGACCGGAACCCGCTGTGTTTTGCGCCAGGAACCCACGGGCATCATCAGCGGCGTGCTCTTTTAAGATAACCGGGTTGATAATCGACGCGCCGTCATTCGCCAGCGTATAGAGGAATGGCGCGAACGGCTGGCTGAGGATAAATTTCACCGTACTGGCATCAATGGCTTCAATCTTCAGATCTTTCGGGAATGCCTCAGCAGGTCCCTGACCAATTTTGAGTAAACGCTCAAAGGATTGCTTCACCGCCTCAGCCGTAACGGGAGTGCCGTCGGCAAATTTAGCGTCATTTTTCAGGGTAAACGTCCACTCTTTATGATCGTCAGATGCTTTCCAGTTGCTGGCCAAATCACCTTCAACCTCTGTGGAACCTTTGCCACCTGC
Source organism: Citrobacter sp. Cm038 (assembly GCF_030333105.1). Taxonomy (NCBI): domain Bacteria; kingdom Pseudomonadati; phylum Pseudomonadota; class Gammaproteobacteria; order Enterobacterales; family Enterobacteriaceae; genus Citrobacter; species Citrobacter sp. Cm038. The sequence goes on from NZ_JAOWGO010000016.1 coordinate 1,045,945, forward strand.
TGTTTTGTACTGGACCAGACGCTGATAAGAGGGATAGGTGACCGTCCAGTCGTTGTTATCTATCGTCACGGCAGGATCCAGCGTTTGTGGGTCGGCTGCTTTACCAATGACCAGCATGTCCTTAGGTACGGCGGCCTGGGCGGTGGGCAAGGCCACCGACAGTGCGACGGCAATCAGAGCGGGGCGAAAAAACGATCTCAATGCAGGTGTAGTCTTCATAACCAGGCTCCAGAATCAAAGGGGATGTTGTGTTGTTATTTGTGGGGCAGTAAAACAGGAAAAATAATCATCAAGCAGCGGATAGCGTGCTGCATTGGGCAATTCAAAATGCCACCACTCGCTGCTTATCCCGACAAAACCGCCGCCAGACATAATGGCGTTGAGCAACAGTCGGTTACGCTGCGCTTTCGGGGGCACAGAAGGATGCCAGGCATGGGAACGATCGTGCATTTCATCAAAACCAGCTCCCATATCGAGGACATTGCCGCGTTCATCCATCAGCGTGACGTCGATGGCCGTTCCACGGCTATGATTGGAACCAATCGCCACGTCCACGACATATTGAGGATCGGGACAGGCATTCCACAGTAGCGCCTGAGCCTGCTGCGGGCGATACGCGTCGTATACCACCAGGGATAACCCCGCCAGTTGCGCAATGCTGATGCTTTTGGCCAGCCCAGCGACCGCATCGCTGTGTAACAGGCAACGCGCTTCCCGATAGATAGGCGCGCCGGTAATGTTATCGGTCGTGGCATATTTGAGATCGATATGCAGTGACGGGAATATCACTGACAGATCGACCAGTTCTGGGGTCTCTGACATAGCACGGTTCCTGTTTATTGTTCGAATTGACCAAATTGTTGTTGTAACTGACGATTGGCTTGCAGGCGCTCCGCCAGGGAGTCGCCCAGTTGCGCCACCACTGCGGAGAGTAATAAGTTGAACAGACAACTTACCGGGGCAAGGGAATCCCAGAAGTGTCCGGTGTCGGTTTTTACCTGTATTAAATCAATGGCATAGTCTCTGGCCCAGGGGCACCAGACATCGGTTATTAGTGCGATCGGGATGCCGCGTTCGCTGGCTACCCGGCAATATTGTCGCGACATTGCGGCGTAGGCACGCGTATCGGTTATCACCACATAAGGCCGTTTGAACCCTGAATTCAGCGACTCAACCCAACTTCCGGAAAGCCCTTCGGAGTAACTCACTTTTGGGCGCAGGTATTCCAGATGACTAAAAAAGGCATTGGCGATCCCTCTGGTGGACTGGATCCCGAGGATATACACGGCTTCTGCGTGGGCCAGTTGCTGTGCAATGCGTAAAAATGTTTCGCTTTGCGCCAACTGGTAAACATGGGTAATGGCGTCAATCTCAAGCAGCAGCGACTGATGTACGCGATCGGGAAGGCTTTGCTGTTGATGCCAGGAATCCAGGCGTTCATTCATTCCCCAGGGTTGATAGGGGATTAGTGGCAACTCTCGTAGACTGGTTTTGGCATCTTCCAGGTTGCGAAAACCCAGTTTGCGTAGATAGCGACCTACGGTGATGCCGCTGGTTCCTGTCGCTTTTGCGATACCATCAGCCGTCTCAAAAGGGATCTGTGCTGCGTGCGCTAACAGCCAGCCGGCAACGCGCTTTTCACTGGGCGTTAGCTGACTAAACGTCTGTTCAATACGGGCAAATAACTCAGGTTTTGATGTCATCACCGTCTCGCTGTTAGTTGTTTGTCAGATGCTGTTTCGTTGTTACTTGATTAACAATGCAGGATGCGTGCCATGTCAGCGACAACGGTACGCTGCGTTTTTTTGTTAAAAAACACTTATATTTATTAACCAATGATCAACATTTGTGCAGCGTAGTTCAGTTTTGGTGCAAAGGCAGGGGAAGTGGGGGATCAATCTGTTGATTTCGTCGGAACGATCACATTGTGCGCAACATTTTCCTCCAGACATCAGAATTAGTAATGTGAAATATAAATTTCAGCCATATCAATGATGACCATCTTTATTCTTCTAACGGTAGGGGTATTATTTTTTTGCGAACTACATTAACGGTTTAAAGCGCAAGTGTAGATATTATCTATATTATAAATGGAGTACTACAATGAATAAATTCTCCCTTTCTACAGCAGGTGTTCTGGTCGCAGCGCTGTTAACCAGTGTAAGCGTCAATGCAGCAACTGATAACGCTAAAACTGAAGTGACTCCGAAAGGCATGAGCTGCCAGGAGTTTATTGATTTGAACCCGCAAACTATGGCTCCGGTTGCCTTCTGGGTACTGAATGAAGATGAAGACTTCAAAGGCGGTGACTTCGTCGACTATAACGAGACTATCACCACTGCGGTGCCTCTGACCGTTGAACTTTGCAAAAAACATCCGCAAAGTGAATTAAGCAAAATAAAAGAAGAAATCAAAAAAGAATTATCTAAATAAGATTAAGCATGTATTAAAGCCCAGCCAAAGTGCTGGGTTTTGCTATTCGTGACAACGTCACTAATTTGTTTTGTAATACTTAAGAAAACTTTATAAAGATATAAACTCCTGTGCCGATACTGGGTAAAAGTTAGCCTTTTACAGAAGGAGTTTGTATGGCCTGGTATCCTACTCGTATTTCAACGCGCTTAACCATTGGTGGCATTCTGCTGCTTGCAGTTACCACTCTGGTTATTGTTGCGATTATGCTCTGGCGCGGTCAGCCGCGCGTCGTTGAAATCAACACCGACCTGATCGAAGAAACGGGGCAAGGTTTAACCCGTCAATTGAGTACCGTTCTCTCTCGTATCGAGGGCGAAACCGTCAGTCTGTCACGGCTGGCTGAAGTTCTGCCCAACGATGAATCTTTGTATCAACGTGTCGTACCGCACCTGATTGGTGAAGATAACAATTCTATTATTACCGGCGGTGGGATTTGGCCAGAACCTGATGCGTTTACCGCTGGCGTGGAGAAGCGTAGCTTTTTCTGGGCGCGAAACGCTGAGGGTAAACTGGATTTTTCCAATGATTATAATGCAGAAGGATCTGCTGGTTATCACAATGAAAGCTGGTACCAACATGCGAAAGGCCATTCGCAAAACAGTTGCCTGTGGTCTGATGTTTATCAGGATTCAAGTTCTGGTGTAAATATGGTGACCTGTAGTATCCCGTACCAACTGTCGGGCAAGTTCGCCGGGGTGGCTACCACCGATATTCGTCTGGATAACGTCGCCACGTTTATGCAACAGCAGGGAAATAGCACTGGCGGTTATGCGTTCGTGGTGGATAAGCAAGGTCAGATCCTCTACTTCCCACAAGCTGATAATTCGAAATTTAAAACTTTCAGCGAGCTGGCGCGCAGTGCGGAATGGCTCGCGCCGGTGGAAAATGGTCTGAAGTCACTTCGCGCGGCTGACGGCGTGAAGACCATTACGCTTGAAAACGATAACGTGCTGAATACGCCATCACAGGTGATGCTGTTTCCAATGGCAGATACCGGTTGGGTTGTCGGTCTGGTGACGCCGGAATCACGTATTGTTGGTTTAGCCAAAGTGATGATGCAGGACGTGCTGGAGGTATTGATCCCTGTTATGACGATCCTGTTGGCAGGATCCTGGCTGGTGGTTCGCAGGCTGATCTCGCGTCTGGATGATACCCGCCGTGCGCTTGATGACATTGCACAAGGGGAAGGTGATCTGACCCGCCGACTGGATGTTCGCGGTAAAGATGAGATATCGGCTATCGCAGAGGCGTTTAATCTGTTTGTTGATAAAATTTCAGCCATCCTGATCACCGTCAGAAGCAGTAGCGTGGTGGTGGCAAATAATGCGGTCAGCCTCGCGGACAGCAATATGGAACTCTCTTCACGCGTGACGCAGCAGGCTGCGGCACTGGAAGAAAGCTCTGCCGCGATGGAACAACTTAATGCGACCGTTCATCAAAATGCGAGCAACACACAACTGGCTGATGAGTTATCTGATAGCACCGCGCAAACGGCTAACCGCTGCGGAGATGTCATGCAGGGAGTTATCTCTACTATGGATAATGTCAGCAACTCTTCAGGACGAATGGTGGAAATTGTCGCGGTCATCGACAGTATTGCATTCCAGACAAACATTCTTGCTTTGAATGCCGCAGTCGAGGCAGCCCGGGCAGGCGATGCGGGCAGAGGATTTGCCGTTGTTGCATCGGAAGTTCGCACGCTGGCGCAGCGCAGCGCGACAGCCGCCCAGGAGATTAAGGCGTTGATTGATGAGTCGGTTTCTCATGTTGGCAGCGGTAGTCAGCAAATCCATAATGCCGGTGAGCGTCTGGAAGAACTGGTCAATAATGTACGTCAGGTGCGGCAATTGATGGGTGAAATTCGTGTCGCAGGCGAAGAGCAGCGAAAAGGGGTTTCCGAAGTCACGCTCGCCGTTACCGAAATGGACAGCACCGTCCAGCAAAACGCATCGTTGATTGATGATGCTGCCGCACGAACTCAGGTACTGAAAGAAGAGGCGGAACAGCTGGCCACGCTGGTTTCTTCGTTCAGATTGCCCGAGCCGGTAATTGCCTGATAACGACAATAAGAACGCTCTTTCGAGGGCGTTTTTATTTTATGGCACGCCAGCATAGTTAAATCCTTTATAACGTTGCTTAATCTGCCGGATGGGCAGGCTGCTTTTGCGACCCGCCGGTTTGACCGTCAGCAGGAGATGCGTATTCCTATGCAAAGTCTGGCGGCACTTACCGGAGCCAATTACCAGATACCTGGCGCTCTCGATTACCGGAGCTTTTTACGTGCGACCCAAATTTGCACCAATGATGTCCGGGAGAAAGCAAAAGCCTTTGAACGGGGTGTCTTCAATGTGGCATTCAACAACCGGGACGATCATCCGAAAAACTTTGCTTATTTGATGTCGGCAGATGGCAACTGGACCCTGGCTCCGGCGTACGATGTTACATACTGTGAAGGACCAGGTGGCTATCATCAAATGGATATGATGGGAGAGGCGCTGGATATTGAAAGAAAACAACTCCAGAGACTTGGCGAAAAAGAAGCCGAACTATCTACCGAAAGAGTGAACGAGATTATCGACAGGGTCAGTGAGTATGCCGCGGCATGGAGTGACACAGCCAAAGACAAATTCCCTGAGCAGATCACACCTGCCACCCTGAAGACTATTCAGCAACAAATTAATGAAAATATCCGCCGCTTAACGGTGTAGCGCCAGCGACGGACAACACCTAACGCCCCCAGCGGTCGCGAATATAGGTGACCGCATCCTGGGTTTGCGGCTGGTTAAGGTAATCTTCTCTGAACAGGATCGTGCCGTTAATGTGCGGGTCAGACTCGTTTAAATCGAGCTGTTTCTTCAACTCCGGTACTCCACCTTTCACAGCCCAGTCTGGCTCTTTCGATGACCGTTCTCCGACTTTATACAGTGCTACCCCAATATACAGACGCGTATTGGTTGATTTCACGACATCAGCCCACCATTTTGCCAGCACATCATAACGCGCTGCATCGCGGGCGAAAGGCCAGTAAAGCTGTGGTGCGATGTAATCCAGCAATCCTTGTTGCACCCAACGGCGCGTATCGGCATAAGACTCATCATATGCTGCTGCACCCCGAGTGTCGGAACCTGCCGGATCGTGCGAACGGTTGCGCCATACACCTGCCGGACTGACGCCAAATTCCACTTCAGGTTTCAGTTTTTTGATAGTCTGCGAAACCTGCTCGATTAACCGTTGCGTGTTATACCGGCGCCAGTCGGCTTTAGAGTCAAATCCCTGGCCATACTTTCTGAAAGTCTGAGTGTCGTTAAGCGCAGAGCCAGGTGACTCGGTGTAGAAATAGTCATCGAACTGCACGCCATCGACGGGGTAGTTCTCAACGACTTCCGCCACGATACCGGTGATCCAGTCCCGTACTTCAGGAATACCTGGGTCCAGTACAAAACGTTCGCCAGACGTGCGGATCCAGTCCCGGTGCAGGATATAGACGCTGGATGGATGTTGGGTCAACGTCCGGTTTAATTCTGCTACCGTTGCGGGTTTGGTGTTGACGGATACGCGATAGGGGTTAAACCAGGCATGCACTTTCATGCCGCGTTTATGCGCTTCGTCGAGCATAAACTGCAGCGGATCGTAACCAGGATCCTCACCAATATTCCCTGTCAGAGTGTCTGACCAGGGCAAGATTTTAGATTTCCAGAGCGCGGTGGCGTCCGGTTTTACCTGGAAAAAGACGGTATTGATCCCGAGGCGTTTCAGATTATCCAGCTTATCCGTCAGGGCTTTCTGCTGCTGACTAATGCGCACAGCGGGTGAACTAATGTTCACCGAGGATATCGGCGGCCAGTCCAGACGGGAAACGGTCGCCAGCCAGATGCCGCGCACGGGTTCCTGGCTGCGTTGCGGTGTTGTCACCGGAGGTTGCGGAGTGGTTTTCTTCCCGGGAGGTTCTGAAGAACAACTGCCGAGTAAAAGCATACTGCCAACGAGCGCAGCAAACCATTTTGCGTTGGATACCGGTAGCATATTGCGAGAACGGGCGATGAGTGTCGCCAGCTTTTTTTGATGATTACCTGAAAAAAAACCGGGTGCTGACATCTGATATGGCTCTTATTTCTTATTAATACGGCTGTTAGCCCAGGGATCAATAGCAGGCGCTGTGGTGTTTTTTGGGGCTACATCGTGTAAGGAATCAAGATACAGCGCTTCAACTTCAGCGCGGGCCCACGGCGTACGACGCAGGAATTTTAAACTGGATTTAACGCTCGGCTCGTTTTTAAAACAGTTGATATTAATAAGTTGGCTCAACTCAGCCCAACCAAAGCGCTCAACCAGCGCATTAACCTGCATTTCAAGCGTTACGCCATGTAAAGGGTCTTTAGATAGATGAGCATTCATATGAAGTCCAGTTCAGTAGTTCCAGATTGAGTGATTAGCGCAGCAGGCTTGCGAAGCGAAAGGTTACAAGAAAGCCGGGCAACCAGCAATGGCATAAACAGGCATGGTGCTTGCTAATGAACACCATGCCTCCTTACGCTTAATCAATACTCTTTAAATGCCAGTTCCAGGCGGGCGATCAGCGGTTTGAACAGATAGCTTAAAAATGTCCGCTCTCCGGTTTTTATCGTCACGCTGGCGGGCATCCCCGCTTTAATTTTGTAATCGCCCAACAATCGCGCACCTTCAGAAGAAACCTGCACTTCTGCAAGATAATAGGGCTGCTGAGTGGCTTCATCGATTAGTCGATCAGCCGAGATGGTCAGAACACGGGCAGGCACTGACGGCAAAAGTGCATGGTTAAGGGCAGGGAACAGAACATCCACTGTTAATCCCGGCGCCAGCTTATCAATGGCATGCACCGGTATTTTGGCATCGATTTGCATCGGTTGTCCGGCGGCGACAATATCCATCAGATGTTCGCCAGGCTGAATAACTCCTCCGACGGTACTGACTTTAACGTCCAGCACGATACCGTTAATCGGGGAGCGAATTTCCGTGTTATCCAGCTCATGTCGGGTTGAAACCAGTTCATCTTCCAGCATGGCCACTTCTTTCTGATTCTCGGTAAGTTCAGACTCTACTTCCCGCAGATATTGATGACGCACCTGATAGGCTTTAATTTTCAATTCATTTTGTTGTGATTTGAGCCTGGCAATGTTCAGAATGTCTTCTGAGACACTACTGGATATTTCAGCGGCCTCGCGCTCAAGCACCAGCAATTGCGCTTTGGGATAATAATTTTTTTCACTCAGCGCACGAATAGCGCCTAATTCCCGGCTAATCAGATTGAACTGGCGATCGCGATAGCCTTTTATTTTATTTAAATTATCCGTTTGTCCCACCAGGCCATCGAGAGTTTCCTGAATCATCGATAATTCATCCTGGATTGTTTTACGTCGCGTATCAAAGAGTTTGGCTTGCAGGTTTCTGACATCAGCCAGACGTTTATTGCCGGAAAATTGTTGTGTCAGTGCCTCATTAAAAGCGATCGCCTCCAGACCATCTCTTTCCGCCAGTAACCGGTCTTCAATACTTTTTGCTGAAATATATTGGGCATTTAATGCGCTGAAGCGCATATCAAGCTGCATTTTATCCAGACGCACTAACACCTGGTTCTTTTTAACGACGTCACCTTCCTTAATAAAAATATCGGTTACCCGTCCGCCGCTCAGATGTTGAATTGTCTTCCTGTTGCTCGAGACCGTCACCGTGCCGTCCGCGACCACACCAGCATCAAGAGGGGCTTGAATCGCCCACAGTAAGAAGCCACCTACACCGAGGGCAATGACAATTATCCCGCGAATAATCGGCGTCCAGATATTAGTATCAACACCGGCAGCGTCAGTATGGTCAGCAATTTTGTCTTTATTTTTCATCTTCATGCCTCGCGTTTTTGTTCATTGTTGGATGAAGAAGACGTTGCAACCGGTTTTAATATATTGGCCTGCCGTAGATTGGCAAAAACCTGGTCGCGGGTACCAAATTCCTGGATGGCTCCGTCATTAAGAAGCAATACCTTATTGACCACGCCGAGTAGTGTGGGTCTGTGTGAAATAATGACGGTGGTTTGCCCTTGTGTACGCAAGGTATTAATAGCTTTGACGAGGGCGAATTCACCGGCGTCGTCAAGATTGGCATTCGGCTCATCAAGTACAATAAATGCAGGGTTATTGTAGACTGCGCGCGCCAGCCCAATGCGCTGGCGTTGACCGCCAGAGAGCTGGTGCCCGCCAGCGCCCAGTAACGTGTCGTATCCCTGGGGCAGACGCAGGATCATCTCGTGTACACCTGCCAGTTGCGCCGCAGCGACAATCAGTTCGCTATCATTTTTCGTGAAGCGGGCGATATTTTGCGCAATAGAGCCATCAAACAGTTCAACATCCTGTGGAAGATAGCCAATCGAGGGGCCGAGCAATTCTTTGTCCCACTGGCAGATATCTGCGCCATCCAGCCTGACTTTTCCCGATAACGGTTTCCAGACGCCAACCAGAACTTTAGCCAGCGATGTTTTTCCTGATGCCGAGGGGCCAATAATCCCCAGCACTTCCCCTTGTTCGAGCTGAAATGAGATATTACGCAATAGCGGAGCATGCTGGCCTGGTGCCGCTGCGAATACGCTCTCAACGCTGATATTCCCTTTGGGTCGCGGCAGGGGCAGTACGTCTTTGGGCGCCGGGTATTCTTTAAGCAGGTTTGATAACTGGTGCCACGCACTGCGAAATTGCACGAACTGTTTCCAGCTTCCGATAACCTGTTCGACCGGGTTCAGGACTCGCCCAAGAATAATGGACGCGGCAATCATCAGGCCCGGAGTAATATGGCCGCCGATGACCAGTAAGGCACCGGCACCCAGCGCAATAGATTGCAGCAGTACCCGAACAAAACGACTCAGACTGCTTAATCCCGCCGTTTTATCTGCTATCTGTGTTTGCAGTACCAGTACTTTATTATGCTGCTCCTGCCAGTTGGATTTCAGGGTGGAGAGCATTCCCATAGCTTCGATAGCATCGGAGTTTTGCAACTGTTTATTCAGTTTACTGGCATTAGTGATAGTTAACGCATGGGCTTGCTGGATAGGGCGTTTGGTGGCAATTTCTGATACCAGCGTCAGAATAAATAACAGGGTTATTCCACCGAGCGAAAGATATCCCAACAGGGGATGGACAATAAAAGCGATAAATAGATAAATCGGCGTCCAGGGAATATCCAGTAACGCAAACAAGCTATTGCCGGAGAGAAATTGCCGGATCTGGTCAAGCTCCGCTAAAGACTGCGCGGGGTTGTTGTCACCGGTGGCAACTTTTCGTTTAAAGGCCGAATTAAAAATCAGTTGGCTCAATTTCACATCAAGCCGGTTACCCAATCTAACCATAACCTTTGAACGGGCAGATTCGATCATGGCAATGATGATGTATAAGCCGACAATCAATAAGGTTAACATTAACAATGTGGTGGTGTTTTTACTCACCAGAACACGGTCGTAAACCTGTAGCATATAAATTGCCGGCGCCAGCATAAGCATATTAATCACACAACTAAAAAATAACAGTACAAGAAAAGTGGGTTTCGTTCCTTTTAATGCATCATTCAGTTCTGTTGGCGTATGCTGGCGCGACATGGTCTTCTCCTTATACGATCAATGAACTATTGCCGTTATTACTGGCAAGTGTGGTTGGGAGTTCCAGGTAAAAATCACCGATATTAACGGTGGTTGAATTCACGCCCACTAACGTAATGGTGTCAGCGCCGATGGTCACGATGGTGTTGCCATTGCTTCCGGTGATGGCAACGCTGCTGGCAAAATTACCCGCGTTGATACCAAGGAATACCAGATCAAGATAGTCCTGGCCGCCATTTGGGTTACTGTCAAAGCCGGTAATGCGGTCTTGCCCAAAGTTTGATCCGAAGGCAAAAATGTCATTTCCGGCACCGCCATCCAGATTGTCATTTCCTTCCTGGCCATTGAGGATATCGTCGCCGTTCCCACCGGAGAGCGTATCGGCACCGGCACCGCCAATCATGACGTCGTTACCGTTTCCACCCTGCAGGTTATCGGCGCCATCTCCACCATCAAGGAAGTCATTTCCGACGCCACCAAACAACTGGTCGTTGCCCCCCATACCAAACAGTTGGTCATTACCGGCCCCACCTGTGATGATGTTGGCAATCCCGTTCCCCGTACCGATAAAACTGCCGGTTCCGGTAAATACCAGTTCTTCAACGTTATCGCTCAGGTCATAACTGCTCAGACTGGTTCGGACAACATCCGTCCCGCCATTAATACCTTCGATAACTACGTCACCAAAATCATCGACGATATAGGTGTCATCTCCGGATCCGCCCGTCATGCTGTCTGCACCCAGACCACCATCAAGCATGTCGTTTCCTGCATCACCTTGCAGCGTGTCTTGTCCTGCTTCACCAGAGAGCGTGTCGTTACCAGCCCCGCCAACTAACAGGTCATCACCCGCACGTCCAAGCAGGGTGTCATTACCGCCTTCACCGCGCAGAATGTCACTCCATGCAGTACCTGTCAGTGTGTTACCGGCGTTAGTTCCCACAATGAGGTCGCCAACAGGCTGAGTAGTTGTTGATGTCAGAACAACAGGGGGGTTACCTTCGTCATCAATGACGGTGACAACCACTTGTAACGTCCGTCCAACCATCGCCTGACCGGGGGTGTAGGTGGCCGATGTCGCGCCGATAATATTGACGAATCCGGTCGGGGAACTCATTCTCCATTGGTAGGTGAAATTGCCTCCGCTCAGGCCGTCGGCATCAGCGATGCCTGATACCACGGCGGTAAGCGTCAGGCTTTCAGTCGGCGTCAGGTCATTAATCACTGGCACGCCGGTTGTCGCCTGATTGCGTGGCATGATCGCCTGGGTTTGCGCTGATACTAAGGTTTCAGCATCGCCCATCCGATCGTTGAAACTGGCGACGACGCGCAGCGGAGCACCCTGAATAGATCCCGGCACTCTGAACTCCACCCCGGTTGCCTGATCCCGCCACTGGCCGTTAACAAATGCCTGCCATGTCATCGTGATTGCCACATCCGCCGCGAGGCCGTTACCATCTAACAAGTTCGCCAGATTAACGCGCAGTAAGTCGCCCACAGAAGGTACAGCATTATTGATTGCAAGGTCGCCAGTCGCTTTTTGCGCCGTTACCCATAACTGTTCGCCGTTACCAAACTCCAGTTTTTCGATGTTCAGTAAACGGTCAATACCATCATTAAGATTTAAGGCGGCATCTGGTGTTGCGTGGTCGACCCGGAGGCTTCCATCTGCCATACGGGTAAAGGCATAGTTGCTGCTAATGTCACGGTACACCGCAACATCCGTTTCTGTGCCATCACCGTCATGCAAGATTTCACGCACAATTGACAGTTGATTCGGTTTCAACGTTCCAGCCAGCATGTAAGATTTCAATTCGGCCATACTCTCGGCACTGGTGAGACCTGCCATACCGGTTACGGCAATGCGCACATTCAGCCAGGCATCGCCATCGATAATGTCATTACCAGCCTTACCGGTTATACGGTCGCTGCCGCCGCCACCGAGTAAAATGTCGCTACCATCATCAGGATTCAGCAGAACCGTATCAGGGTTAGCGGAACGCTCTACGCCCAGGATAGCCTGTAGACCGTCAATTCTGTCCGCACCTTCCTGAGTCAGGTTGTTGGAAAGAGGAACACCCTGAACCGGGGCCGTACCGATGGGCTGTTCAGTGCCGGTTAACACATCGTTATGTTTCCATCCTGATAGCCCTTCAACCAGGTCAAAACGGTCACGCAGAATAAATTCCTGCTGGTTCACGAAAATAGGGATCCCGAGGTCAGAGTTAGCGCCGTTCGGATCGCCTTTATGGATGGCCCAGTCAAAACCCGCCATACCATTATTTCGTTGAATGCCCGCGCCCTGAACCATTATGTCGTCACCGGCTTCACCATCGTAGTCAGTGTCGTTACCCTGACCGTTCAGGACATCATGACCAATAATAGTGCTGTTGAAGAACAACTCAGAGTTATCACCAGCGAGCGTGTCAAATCCGTCACCACCTTCCAGCCAGTCGTCGCCTTCATTACCCAGCAGGAAGTCGCCACCCGATCCTCCCAGCGCAAAGTCGTTATCCTGCCCAGAGAAGACTTCCTGTGCATCTTCGCCTACCACCACGAAGTCACTGCCAGTGCCGCCAAAGACCAGATCGTTACCGTTGCCGGAGAAAATAACATCGTGCCCGGCATCCCCATGCAGGAAGTCGGCATCGCCAACGGGCGTACCGGTGTCTGTAATGATGTCATTACCGTCACCGCCGTGGACCACATCCGCTTCATCGCCACCGTCAAGACGGTCATCACCGCCGTCACCCCACAGGCTGTCGATACCTTTACCACCGATTAACGTATCGTTTCCGGTGGTACCACCGAGCACGACGTGTCCGTCGCCGGTATATTTAAGGTAACCACCATCCGCAAAACCATCACCGTTCACATCGGCACCGGGATCACGACGTACCAGTAAAGGTGAAAGCAAATCTTTCAGTGGGTTACCCCATTTAGGATCTATTTCCGTTTGCAGTACACGGTTCACCTCGAAGATATGATCTGGCGTCTGGAAGAGGTTGGCGGGGAGATGAGAGGAACCGTTTTCACCGAGGTCGCTGTTACGCATCACCAGGGCGGAAAAAGAGTTCGCCTCCAGTTCATTGAGCAAGTTAAGCCCCTGAACGCGGCTCAAATAGTAGAAACGGTCGCCGTCCTGCAACATTTCCATTTGTGTTTCAAAAACAAAGTTGAAGGTCGAACCGAGCATCCCGCCAAATTCGTTTTTACGTTCCGCCAGACCACCGATCCAGAAGTCGACCATATTCAGGCCAGATTCTTTGGTGGCCCATGCACCGGTACTGTTGAAGAAGTCCATTGCGTCAGCTGGCGGGGAGTTGTTGGCATCACCAAACAACAAAAAGTTTACCGCCGCGCGTTTACCTTCAAGGGTGGTGGCGTTAAGAATCAACTCATGCTGGCCGTAGGCCGCCATAAAGTTGATGATTGAAGCGGGGTTTTTCAGGTACGTCGTAAAATCAGCCCAGCTGGTATATGGCCGTAGCTGAGAGTCTCCGCTTAATTCAAAGAACTGCTCGCGGGCCTGGTTTAATGTCGGCATTGCCGTATCCCGGCCACGGGCAATGTTAAGCGCACCTAAATCAAGTGGCAGCCCAATCAGGTTATTACGCAGGGCATCAGTAATAAACTCATCAATTTCGTTGCCAACCTGCCGCGTCATGCCACGCACAATTGCGCCGATCGCCTGATCGTCAGTAACGGTGACACCGTTAATTTCATTAAATGCAACCGGGTTTAGGAACGCGGCAATCAGGCCGATATCCCCGCTTTGCATATCGATGTCGGTACGGGCCACGGTTTCTGTGAGCATCGAATGTCCAAAACGGTAAACCACATGCGCAAACTCAGCAAAAATCAGTGGATTAATATCCGCCGTATTAGAGAAGACAAACGGATCGACAGCGGGTTGTACGGTACGCGCAAACTCCTCAAAAACGAGGTGCTGATACTGCATTTCCGTGGAGAAGCGCCCCGCCTGGAATAGATACTCACCATTCCAGACCAGGGTACTGGTATCTGCTGGTAGCTCAGTAATTTGGTGTGACGGCATCAGCCACTGGTTAATAAGATCAATATCACCCGTTTCCAGCAGGGTAGTTTTATATTGTTCGACCAGGCGGTTATGTTCGCTGTGAAATACTGCGTGTACAGCGGTTAAACCAATGTTCTCGTTACCACGTCCGTCTCCGGTGATAAAGTGGCGGTCGAGCAGTTCGTTATCATAGGTGCCGGCAGGTTGTTCACCCCCAATGGCATTATCACTATCAGCCACAAGACCTGATTTTGGCGCGGCAGTATGTGCAATATCATCGAGAAAAGCATGCCCGGTTCGGAGCGTTCCATCCGGTAATAGACCACCGTTAGCTTCGACTAACCCGCCAGTGGTAACAATCTGTACTTTACCATTTTCACTTAAAATCAAATTACCGTAGCGGTCAGTCGCCAGAAGTGGAACATTAAAAACATCTTGATCGGTGAGTTTAATTCCCAGCAAACTTTCGGCCTGGTTTTTAACATCAGCCCAGGTTGCCAGTCCGCCATTAACTCCGCCTAATAAATTACCAGTAGGTTCCGGTTTATCGTCGATTAATACGTACTCACGGATAAAAATCTGATGCGAAGGGTGGGAGGTATAGGTTTGGTTTTGATCAATGAATGGAGTGGTGAGGTTTACAGTTTCATGGTTTTCATCAACTTGTGCCCGAGTTAATACCATGAAATTTGTCGGCGATCCTTTTACGTATAAAGGATCGTCGGGTTGCAACGGAATGAAGACAATGCCATTTCCTCCTTTTGGTATTAAGTCCAGCCCATGGTCAAAAAACTGACCAAAAAAGGTCATCCAGCCATTAAAAGCAGGGGAGAGACCAATATCTGGAGACTGGTTTGGAATGGACAAACTGCCATTTTCCGAAGTGGTTCCTCCTCCGGGAGCATTTTTTAATGAGTTGTAAACTTCCAACGCAGCCGGGTTAGATGCCGTTTGGTCAGATATTAAATTACTGATAACCCGAGGGTCAGCATCAATAACCGTCCCACCGATTTGGGTGTAACTGGTCATTTGATCTGCGTCCTGCCAGTTCAGTGCTGTTAACCGCGGCATAGTCTGATCGGCTGAACCGTATAGCTCCTGACCCGGCAGTAGGTTATTCCATGAACCATCAACAGTGCGTAGCCCATACGGTAACAATGGGCTGGAGACTAACTCACGAAGTTCATCACCATTGATGGTGCCGTCAGGGTTAGTTGCGGC
Organism: Citrobacter sp. Cm038; assembly: GCF_030333105.1. Taxonomy (NCBI): domain Bacteria; kingdom Pseudomonadati; phylum Pseudomonadota; class Gammaproteobacteria; order Enterobacterales; family Enterobacteriaceae; genus Citrobacter; species Citrobacter sp. Cm038. The sequence continues at coordinate 1,061,295 of NZ_JAOWGO010000016.1, forward strand.
TTCTGATATTTTGATCTGCTTGAGAATAAAAGCGAGATCGTGCAGTGTGACAGTAAAGTCATATTGTGAGGCCATAATAATTACCCCTATCTTTACCTTAATTTAGCTATCATCACTCAATTCTTCTGTTTACAAATTGACATGAGAATGAGTCGTATTTGATGCTTAATTGTTATTACGTCTTTTAAGTCCATTTATTTAATGACTAAAAATATTAACTACGTAATTAGAGGTATTCTCCTGAGCTTTATACCGGTCGCAATAATACATTCACCTCACTTATGAATTCGGTTTCAGCGAGTTGCAGGCAGCCCTGACCCATTGAATCTGCAGGCATATTCAAGGCACAGGGGGTGAAGAAGACGATGTCTTGCAATGTTTAAATTTGTTGGGGTTTTTATCTCACATTACATTTTTGTTATGATCATAACTATGGATTTTCCTGGACCGACTTCACTCATACTTTATTATGAATAAGATTAAATTTTCATTTCTTTACATTTCAATTGATGTCAAATTATTTTTACACTGAATCGGGCTTAAAAAGAAAATAAAAAATGAAACAGCAGACTGTAATAAACGTCTGTACTGTTGAAGGCTTTTTTTAAAAGGGAAGGGATTATGTGAAAAAGGAGAGAACCTCCTGCCAAATCAATAAATCGGGAAATTTAACGATTTGACAGAAGGTTAACCTGAAAGATTAAGCAACGTTTCGTGTGTGGCCGGCAAGGACCGCCAGCGCATCGCTGTTCTCGATAGTGATATATTTGCCTTTTACCGCCAACATGCCACTTTTCTGGAATCGACCCAACAGACGACTGATAGTTTCGACCGTCAATCCAAGGTAATTACCAATATCGCCACGAGTCATTGTCAGACGGAATTCGCGAGGTGAGAAGCCACGTTGTGCGAAACGACGGGACAGATTGTAGATAAAGGCCGCCAAACGCTCTTCCGCATTTTTCTTTGACAACAACAGGATCATGTCCTGATCGCCTTTGATCTCACCGCTCATCAGACGCATCATCTGCTGACGCAGGTTAGGCATCTTACCGGACAGATCGTCCAGAGTTTCGAACGGAATTTCGCATACCATTGAGGTTTCAAGCGCCTGGGCAAAACTTGGGTGATGGCCGCTGCCAATGGCATCGAAACCAACCAGGTCGCCAGCCAGATGAAAGCCGGTAATTTGCTCATCGCCCTGTTCGGTAATGGTATAACTTTTTATCGTACCGGAGCGGATCGCATAGAGTGATTTAAGCTCATCACCTGCTTTAAAAAGCGTCTGTCCTTTTTGGATAGGCTTTTTGCGCTCGATGATGTTGTCGAGCTGGTCAAGCTCATGCTCGTTAAGTGTGAACGGGATGCAAAGCTGGCTGATGCTGCAATCCTGGCAATGGATAGCACAACCGCCAGACTGAATGCGCCGTATAATTCGCTTTTCCGGGATCATAGGTCTGCTCAAGCCGTAATTGATATTTGTCAATTTTAACATCTTTTTGGTGAGCACGTAAGCCTGAGCTACTCCCAATAGAGAATAATTCAGGCATAAGCTGGTTGAATGTTTGTATCTATCTGATTAACCGCATTTTATTTGAGGGTGTTATATGTGGAAGTGTGATGAATAAGGCATTTATTGCCTGGATCCTAGAGAAGCAAATAGCCTTCGTGGCGCAACAGCCACTCTTTTCGCTGCACACCACCAGCATATCCTGTCATTGTGCCGTTACGTCCAATAACGCGATGGCAGGGGACAACGATACTCACCGGATTAGAACCATTCGCGGCACCAACGGCTCTGGCTGCACCAGGACGCCCCAACTTCTCTGCCAGTTGTCCATAATGCATCACCTGTCCGCACGGGATTGTGCGTAGTGCTTGCCATACTTCCCGCTGGAAAGGTGTTCCCGCGGTCGCGGTTTCAAGTGAGTCAATGATGCTAAGGTTTCCTGCAAAATAGTCTGACAGCTTGTCGCTCAACCCGCCGGGATTTTTGACGGCACTACGCCGATAACCCTCAGTACGATAATGAATATCCAGCAGTTGTTCCATGCGATCACGGTGCTGGTCCCATTCCACGGCGCGCAGGCGAAACTGCTCGTCACAAATAACCCACAGTGGCCCCAGTGGCGTTGCGATAGTGTCTTCAAGTAAATTCAGCATCCGTTTCTCTCATTACAGGCGCGGCAATTCAGCGGGATCACACAATATCACGCCATTGATATACACAGCTATACCCCCTTAGATCCACTATTGAACCCCTCGTTATCTATGCGAATTATTGGAAATTACCGTAAACCGTTGTCCGTGTAATACTGCGCGGTTATGATAATGGCCGTCGCAAAAACGCTGGAGGATGAAACATGAACCTTGATGATGCATCGCTGTTTCTTGAGGCAATGGGGGATGTTGAACCTTTGAAAGGCTGCGCTGATGTTCACTGGCAACCTGTACGTAACCTGCGCACTCCGGCACGTATCGATACACTGCAATTAGATAATTACCTCTCGACAGGCTTCCTCGATATCGTACCTCTAAGCGTACCACTGGAGTTTCGTCGCGAAGGTTTGCAGCATGGCGTTATCGACAAGTTGCGTACCGGAAAATATCCTCAGCAGGCGAGCCTCAACCTTCTGCGTCAGCCCATCGAAAAATGCCGTCAGATGCTATTCAGCTTTATTCTTCAGGCACAACAGGATGGTTTGCGTAACGTACTGGTTATTCATGGCAAGGGACGTGACGATAATTCCCATGCCAATATTGTACGCAGCTACGTGGCGCGCTGGTTGACGGAGTTTGACGATGTGCAGGCCTATTGCACCGCACTGCCGCATCATGGTGGCAGTGGAGCGTGTTATGTTGCGTTACGTAAAACGGCGCAGGCAAAACAGGATAACTGGGAACGTCACGCGAAACGTAGCCGCTAACTGATTCAACCTCAGGCTGCCAGCACTCTGTTCCTGCCTTCATTCTTGGCTTTATATAGCGCGTCGTCCACGCGCTTGAATAACTCATCAATACTTTCGTTAGCTTCGTGACGTGCCACGCCGATGCTCACGGTAAAGCGGGGCAGACCAGGAAGAGTGACCCTGGCTACCGTAGCGCGTATCACCTCAGCAAGATTAATGGCGACATCCAGAGACGTACGAGGCAGCAGCAAGACAAACTCTTCACCACCCCAGCGAAAAATCAAATCGTCTTTTCTCGCGCAAGATTCCAGCGTGCGAGCCAGAGCGCAAAGCACTTCATCTCCTTTTAAATGACCGAAGAGATCGTTAATGCTCTTAAACCGATCGGTGTCGATCAGCAGCAGGCTGTAATCCTGAGTTAATGATATAGCGTGTGTCTGTTCGGGCTCGGTAATTTGATAAAAATGTCTGCGGTTAAGTAACCCGGTTAATGCGTCATGAAGGGCTGCCCGTTCCAGCTCCTGTTCCAGGCGCTTTTGTTCAGTAATATCATGAATGATGCACAACATGAGTTTGTTGCCGTAAATCTCAATGGGACCGGCGTAGGTTTGTACGTGACGGGTGCTGCCATCAGCAAGTTTATGAACAAAATGTAAGGGCTTATGGCCACCAGGCAAATGCGCTATTTTGTGCATTACCGGTAGTATATGGCGGCCCAGCATATTTATTTCCCACGTGTGTTTCTGGCACATCACGTCATGGCTGTAGCCATAGAAAGTTAACGCGCTCAAATTCGCATCGACAATAAGCCCATCGCGTGAGGGGTCGATGAGCAACATCGGCGCTGAGTTTGTCAGAAAAAAACGCGCGTAAAACCCTTGTTTCTTACGCTGATAGGTAGCGGAACGACTGGCTTTCAGCCCCTGTGCGCTGGGGGTCTCAATACCTTCAAAAAGGATAACATCACCAACGTTGGCGAGAGTTCTTATAGACAGGCGGCAGGACAGTGCTATTTCCGCGCCATCCCTATAAACGGTGATAATTTCTACAATGTCGTGATGATTTCTCAAATCACCGAGATACATCGGCAAATCCGCCTGGGCATGGGTCGAGAATATTCCCCTCCTGAGTCGGGAAAAGCTCGGCTCAGGCATTATTTCCCGCGCAACGGCATTGGCGAACACCAGCTCTTCGGTGTGGGGCAAAACGATCCAGACCGGAATGGTTAATAAATCCAGTGAATGCAGTTCAGTTGTGCTCATCGATAATCCCGTTATCTTTATATGCTGTGTTGCCGGTTTAAGGGCGAATAAGAGCCTGTTCCATTAGGTTATTTTATTTGCCATTTTGGCCCCTGACAGAGTTCTAAATTGGCTGCAATAATGTACGCCTACTGGGCCAGGCTCTAATTCTTATTGTTCACGCTCACAATGTTATTGATTGACGGTGAGATAATGGCTGTAAGATTGGTTTAGTTTTAACGGTACTTTCTGTTTGCAGCAACTCATGGATTCTGTGCGCTGGCAGCGGCTTAGCAAACAGGAAACCTTGTAATACTCCGCACCCCATTTGGGTTAGCAACGCTTCCTGTTCCGGAGTCTCTATTCCCTCAGCAACAACGCACATATTCATGGATTGGGCTATGTCAATAATAGTAGACACGATTTTTGTGTTCTTGTTGTTTTCGCTAATATCTTTAACAAATATTCTGTCGATTTTTAATTCCCGGGCCGGGAGAGATTTCAACATCAATATATTTGAATAACCAGTGCCGAAATCATCAATAGAAACGATGATCCCAAGAGCAGAAAAGGCATTCAATACTTCCACACTGCGTTTGAGATTTTTAAGCGCGGTACTCTCAGTGAGTTCCAGTGTTAATTGCGCAGGTGAAAGTTGATATTGTGCCAGGGCGTTGCAGACAATATCGACGATATCATGTTGTTCATACTGCGCGGGTGAGAGATTCACCGCGAGAGTCCACTCTCCATGACCCTGAGATTTCCACTGATGCAACTGGAAGCAGGCCTGCTGGAGAACCCAGGTACCAACAGGAAGTATCAGACCTGTTTCCTCAAGTGCAGGCAGAAACTCAGCAGGCAACAGCACACCGCGCTCAGGGTGATGCCAACGCAGTAACGCTTCAAAACCGGCCAGCGAATGATCGCCTGCGGTATATTTCGGCTGATACCACAACTCAAATTGATTCCGCTCAAGCGCTTGCGACAGTTCCTGTAAAAAGGTGGGAGGCGTAGCGGCAATAGTCTCCATTTCCGGTGAATAAAGCGCCCAGCCGTTTCTGCCAGCCTGTTTGACATGGTACATCGCCATGTCTGCCTTCACTTTGAGCTCATGCAGCGTTGAACCGTGCTCAGGATAAATACTGCTTCCTGCACTTAACGAGACCCTGATAGTGCGTCCGAACAGTGTAAAAGGTTCTTTAATGACACTGGCAATTCGGGTAAGCAGGGCGGAGATAGCATCTTTGTTACTGTCGGGCACCAGAAGAATAAACTCATCGCCCCCCAGTCTTGCGAGTGTCATGGTGTCATCAAGGCATGTATAGATCCGTTGAGTACTGGCAATCAGTAGCTGATCGCCAATGTGATGCCCCCAGGTATCATTGACGACTTTGAACCGATCGAGGTCGATAAAGACCAGCGCAAAGCGTTGTTGATGGAGTTTGGAATGCCGCAGGCAGGCCTGCAAACAGGCGTCGAATTGCGCACGGTTAGCCAGGCCGGTCAAAGAATCGAAGTGTACCTGATGCTCAAGCTGGCAGTTTAACTGATGCAGATTGTCAGCCAACCGGGATGTACGCAGTTGAGAGTCCACCATCGAGATAACCAGCATAATACCCAGAATTACCAGAGTAATGGCTGACACCCAGATGGACAATTCAAGCGTACCGATCCCGTCGTTCTGACCGTGCCCTGCGTGCGTGAAGGTCGCCGCCCCCATCCCGGTATAATGCATGGAGGCGATTGCCAGCGCCATAATCAGCGCGGCAATAAGTCGGTTAATCAATACACGTCGGGTATTTTGTCGTAAATGAAAAGCAAGCCATAAACCGACTCCCGATGCGCCAACAGCAATGATCACCGAGAGCAGTATAAGCGAGTAATCCCATGTAATGGCGGCATGCTCGATAATGGCGGCCATGCCGACGTAATGCATAGTCACCACGCCGGTGCTCAATACGCTTGTCGCGATGGTAAGCCGTTTTATCGATAACGTCTTGCCAGAGATCGCAATATTAATAGCGAGGGTTGCGCTGGCAAGCGCGATAAAGAAAGAAAAGGCGGTGAGGGGAACGTGATAGTTTATGGGCATGTTCATTTTCATGGCCAGCATGCCGATAAAATGCATTGACCAGATCCCCATGCCCAACGTTGCTCCACCAGATAGTCGCCAGAAGGTAGATTCTCGTCGACTGGATATAGCAACTTTGCCCGCACTATCGAGAGCAATAAAAGAGGCGATAAAAGCGACAACAAAGGAAATCCCAATCAATACAGGGTCCCACGAAACGTGCAACATCATACTACCCATCGAAAAAAAGCCGTGATGATAAATTTAGCAGGTTTTGTCCAGTTAACCTGGTAAAACCAGGAGCGCTCTTATTTTTTTACCCGCAGTATTAGTTGAAGCATGCATAGCAAGCCAATACCCATAGTTTACTTATATAAGCATTAATTAAATTTATAGGTTTAGAAGGGAGGGCTTAACCCGGCTGGCATTACAAAACATCGACAGCCCGCCAGATTTTCATCGTTATCAGGATAAAATACCAAGCTAGCATAAACTGATGGCGTAATACTGTGACTTAAGTGAAAAGGCGGCATGCTCTAATTGAATGTTCAGGTTTCGTTATGGAGTAATGGCAATCTACATCGCAGATGCTATAAAAATAATACCCGCATTATTCCTTGATAAGCAGGATCATATGTTAAATAACATCAGTGTCAGGACGTTTATTATTTTATTTCTGGTGTTCACTCTTGTTATCGTCAATGTCGTTGAATTCATATTATCTGCCGGACTGGATGTAATTATTTACGCTAATGTTGTAAATGCCATTTCTATATTATGTCTGTGGTGGTACATGACAAAATACCTGGTGGTGCCGATCAATACCGTAAAAAGGAGTATCGAAGAGGTTACATCTGGGAATCTGGCAATCAGCATTCCAGAATTCGGAAATAACTGTGCGGGTCGGCTCATTCCCGGTATTAATAGCTTGTCGAACAATATTTCATCCTTAGTCAGTGAGATAAGAACGTCCTCAAGAACTGCGATGACGCTCTCAGAACAACTCGCCGAGCGCAGTGCTGAGCTGTCAGTTAAAACGGAACAGCAATCAGGGGCATTAATGCAAACAACCGCAAACATGGATGAAATCGCAGTCAGCACACGAAATAATGCGGATAACACGCAGATGGCCAGCGCTCAGGCTAATATCGCGACGCAATCCGCGCGTCAGGGCGGCGAATTAATGGTGCAGGTAGCGTCAAATATGCGCTCTATTACTGAATGTGCGGAACAGATGACGGAAATTATTACGCTGATAGATGGCATTGCATTTCAGACGAACATCCTGGCACTGAATGCCGCAGTGGAGGCAGCAAGGGCAGGTGAGCATGGTAAAGGATTTTCCGTGGTTGCAGGTGAAGTGAGAATACTTGCACATCGTAGCGCAGAGGCGGCAAAAAATATTAAACGGCTAATTGATGAGACACATTACAATGTTCAGCAGGGCGCAGCTGTTGTGCGCGAAGCAGAAAAAAATATGCAGGACATTGTCGATGGTGCCGGCCAATTAAACCAGTTGATGGGTGAAATACTGACGACAACGCAGGAGCAGGAAAAAGGGATCACGAAGATAACCCAGGCCCTGGCTGAACTGGAAAATGTGACCCAAAGCAATGCCATCATGGTCGATGAATTATCTGACTCATCAGGTATTCTGAAAAGTCAGGTGAATGACCTCCAGTCCCGAACACATAAATTTCGCTTGAGTACTATCTCAGTGGCTGATCCACTCACACAATCCCGAAGCAGTTCTGTTGTAACAGGAATAAGTCGACGGGATAGATATGGTCATTCATTCTAATCCTGCTGTAAAAGTGCTGACATCGTCGGCGCTTTTTACTTTATCTGAACATTTTTCTGAATCATTTCAGCACAATGGGACAATGAGATATTGCTTAACATATTCTGAAGGCTAGACTAACGAAAAAGCTGAGTGTATGTGGAGGTGCTGTGGAAGCCATTAGGGGATCTGAAGTTAATGTGCCGGATGCCGTATTTGCCTGGCTGCTGGATGGCCAAGGTGGGGTGAAACCGCTTGATGATAACGATGTTATCGACAGTCAGCATCCCTGTTGGTTGCATCTTAATTATACCCATCCGGATAGCGCGCAATGGCTGGCGACAACGCCGTTACTTCCTAACAATGTGCGTGATGCGCTGGCAGGAGAAAGCATGCGCCCGCGCGTAAGCCGAATGGGCGAAGGCACGTTGATCACGTTGCGCTGTATTAATGGCAGCACCGATGAACGTCCAGACCAGCTTGTCGCGATGCGTGTGTATATGGATGAGCGTCTGATTGTTTCTACACGCCAGCGTAAAGTTTTGGCGCTGGATGATGTGGTCAGCGAGCTGGAGGAAGGGACGGGACCGAATGATTGCGGAGGCTGGTTGGTCGATGTGTGCGATGCCTTGACCGATCATGCCAGCGAATTTATCGAGCAACTGCATGATAAAATCATCGACCTGGAAGACAATTTGCTTGATCAGCAAATCCCGCCACGAGGCTTTCTGGCATTACTGCGTAAGCAACTGATTGTCATGCGTCGCTACATGGCTCCTCAACGCGATGTTTACTCGCGTTTAGCGAGTGACCGTTTACCGTGGATGACCGACGACCAGCGCCGCCGGATGCAGGATATTTCCGACAGACTGGGAAGAGGTCTGGATGAGATAGACGCTTGTATCGCCCGAACCGGCATTATGGCGGATGAAATTGCGCAGGTTATGCAGGAATCGCTGGCTCGCAGAACCTATACCATGTCATTGATGGCAATGGTCTTTCTGCCCAGCACATTTTTAACCGGATTATTCGGCGTTAACCTCGGAGGCATTCCTGGTGGAGGCTGGCAATTTGGCTTCTCGTTGTTTTGTATTCTGTTAGTTGTCCTGATTGGTGGTGTTACTTTATGGTTGCATCGTAGTAAATGGTTGTAACAACAACGTTTTTTAGAGCCTTTCGCAGATGAAAACGCCCATTCTTTTGAGCGAAGTCAATAAACCATCTACCTATTCGGGGCAATATCTCTCTCGCAGGTGAATGCAACGTCAAGCGATGGGCGTTGCGCTCCATATTGTCTTACTTCCTTTTTTGAATTACTGCATAGCACAATTGATTCGTACGACGCCGACTTAGATTAGTCGGCTTTTTTTTGCCTGCAGGAAATCAGCGTCTACCCTAAAAGAGTCAGCCTGATTGACTGGAGGATAATATGACCTGCCTGATTGCATTACTGCAGCTACAAGTCCTAAACGCCGAGTCGTTACCTACCGATCCGGTCCCTGTACCCGATCCGATACCCCGTCCGCAACCGATGCCGGACCCACCACCGGATCAAGAACCGATTAAATTGTCGCATCACAGGCGGAGATCTGCGAGGATACGCGCCTGCTGAATGTGAGTTTTTACCGCGAGATAAAATTGTGACCGCTTTTTCTACCCTGAATGTTTTGCCTGCCGCCCAACTCGAGAATCTCAATGAGCTGGGTTATCTTGAAATGACGCCTGTTCAGGCCGCTGCGCTGCCGGCGATCCTGGCCGGAAAAGATGTTCGCGTGCAGGCAAAAACCGGCAGTGGCAAAACGGCCGCGTTTGGTCTTGGGCTTTTACAGCATATTGATGCCTCTCTTTTCCAGACGCAATCACTGGTCTTGTGCCCGACGCGGGAACTCGCTGACCAGGTGGCTGGTGAGCTTCGTCGTTTAGCGCGTTTTCTGCCCAATACCAAGATCTTAACCTTGTGCGGTGGACAACCCTTTGGTGCGCAGCGCGATTCACTTCAACATGCGCCGCACATCATTGTCGCTACGCCAGGCCGTTTACTTGACCACCTGCAAAAGGGAACAGTCTCTCTGGATGCCCTGAATACGCTGGTCATGGATGAAGCCGATCGTATGCTGGATATGGGCTTTAGCGACGCGATCGATGATGTGATCCGCTTTGCACCACCTTCACGTCAGACGCTGTTGTTTTCAGCAACCTGGCCGGAAGCGATTGCCGCTATCAGTGGTAGGGTGCAGCAAAATCCGTTAACGATCGAGATTGATACAGTTGATGCGTTACCCGCCATCGAACAGCAATTTTTTGAAACTTCTGCGCACGGCAAAATTGCGTTACTGCAAAAATTGCTTAGTCAGCATCAGCCGGCATCATGCGTTGTTTTTTGCAATACCAAAAAAGATTGTCAGTCAGTTTGCGATGCGCTGAACGCGGCAGGACAAAGTGCGCTGTCGTTACATGGCGATCTTGAACAGCGCGATCGTGATCAAACTCTGGTTCGTTTTGCGAACGGAAGCGCTCGCGTACTGGTTGCAACCGATGTTGCTGCGCGAGGCCTCGATATTAAATCACTTGAGCTGGTAGTTAACTTCGAACTGGCATGGGATCCGGAAGTCCATGTACACCGTATCGGACGTACGGCGCGTGCCGGTAACAGCGGGCTGGCTATCAGTTTCTGTGCGCCGGAAGAGGCTCAACGTGCCAATATTCTTTCCGAAATGTTACAGCTGAAGCTGAACTGGCTGCCTGCACCCGGCAATAGCGCAATCGTGCCGCTTGAAGCCGAAATGGCAACGCTGTGTATTGACGGTGGTAAAAAGGCAAAAATGCGTCCAGGAGATGTTTTAGGGGCACTGACCGGTGATATCGGTCTGGATGGCGCTGATATAGGCAAGATTGCCGTTCATCCGGCGCATGTTTATGTCGCCGTTCGCCAGGCTGTAGCGCATAAAGCATGGAAGCAATTGCAAGGCGGTAAAATCAAAGGCAAAACTTGCCGGGTTCGTCTACTGAAATAAATGTCGTGCCGGAGCGCCTGAAGGCGCACAGCCTGAAGGCCTACAGACGCTCATGCGCTTTGTAGGCCTGATATAACGAGTCGTAAATTACTTCACTTCCACAACGTTCAGTCGTAACTCATCCAGCTGATTGTCATCTTCTTCTGGCTGCCAGCCGGCGGGTTGCAGCGGGATATCTTCACGATCAAAAGCCAGGTCGCCACCGTCCACGACTTCTGAACCATGTTTAATGCCTTTGAAATCGAAAAGATTGATATCGCTAAGGTGTGAAGGCACAACGTTTTGCATCGCGCTAAACATGGTTTCAATACGCCCAGGGTAACGTTTGTCCCAGTCGCGCAGCATATCGGCGATCACCTGGCGCTGCAGGTTAGGCTGTGAACCGCAAAGGTTACACGGAATAATCGGGTAGCCCTTGGCTTCGGCGAAACGCTCGATGTCTTTTTCTCGGCAGTAGGCTAACGGGCGGATCACGATGTGCTTACCATCATCGCTCATCAGTTTCGGCGGCATGCCTTTCATTTTCCCGCCATAAAACATATTCAAAAACAGCGTTTGCAGAATATCATCGCGATGGTGCCCCAACGCAATTTTCGTGGCGCCTAATTCTGTTGCAGTGCGGTACAGGATACCGCGACGCAGGCGGGAGCAAAGAGAACAGGTGGTTTTACCTTCAGGAATTTTATCTTTGACGATACCGTAGGTATTCTCTTCGACGATTTTATATTCAACGCCAAGCTGTTCCAGATACTCCGGCAAAACATGCTCCGGGAATCCAGGCTGTTTCTGGTCAAGGTTAACAGCAACCAGAGAAAAACTGATTGGTGCGCTCTGCTGTAAGTTACGCAGAATTTCCAGCATGGTGTAGCTGTCTTTCCCACCGGAAAGGCAAACCATAATACGATCGCCATCTTCTATCATATTGAAGTCGGCAATAGCTTCGCCCACGTTACGGCGCAGACGCTTTTGTAATTTGTTCAGGTTGTATTGTTCTTTCTTGCTAAAATCTTGATTTTGCGACATTTAGTAGAGGCTCAATTCATAGTGTGGCATCAGAAGCGTATGCATCACGCCGGATAGTCCGGCAAAAAGAAGTCTGATATAAAAACTGTGGCGTGTATGGTACGGATAAGCGGGAAAAATGTCAGCACATTTAGGTCAGGAATCGTGGGGTAAAAGGGTGAGAAATGAAAAGCCCGCAGCGATGTGCGGGCCAAACAGCTTAGCGAACAACCAGAACGGAACACTCCGCATGACGTACTACGGCAGCGGCGTTAGAACCCAGCAGGTAAGTGGTGATGTCCGGGCGGTGAGAGGCAATAATCACCATATCTGCCGGTAATTTTTTTGCTATCTCCAGAATTTTGTCTTTTGGTGCACCTTCAGCAACATGCACCTGTACTCTGTCAGTCGGTATATTGAACTTCTTGATAATCTCTTCCAGTTGAGATTTTGCTTCGGCTTTCAGATCGTCCATGGCCGGTAACTCTGCCGAGTAGGCCAGTCCCAGAGAAGCATAATAGGGCAATGACGGAATGACGGTCAAAAAATGAACCTGCGCATCGTCAATTTTTGCCTCAGCTTCAACATGGGCAATAACGCGTTGAGTTAATTCTGAGTCTGAAATATCGATGGGTACAAGAATCGTTCTGTTCATAAAACCTCCTGTTTAAGTATCCATCTAAAGCTTACCGCGTAATGGCACTTTATGTACAATGACAGAGGTCACATTTTGGCATCACTTTATTTTGATTTCAGGAAATTTTCCTTTTATTACTCCATCGTAAAACCGGCCTTTAGACACTACTGTCAGGAAATCGCGAAAAACACGGACTGGGACATGCTGATATTGCAGCGTACCCATCTGGTGAAACCTAATTTCAAGCGTGAAGGAGGATTCGTCATAACCGACGGATGCAATACGAGATGATTTGACGGGGTGATGATTCATTGCGGGCATCCTCTACGACAGCACTTAATGCAATATATCATCTATCAAAGAAACGTTTTAACGCAACAGATATAATGTTTTGATCCAGATAAAACAGAATTACCATAAAAAGAATGGCCCGCTGTTTCCAGCGGGCTGACAAACTTAGAACTGATAAACCAGACCCAGTGCTACAACGTCATCAGTGGTGATACCGTTGTTTGCATAGAAGCTGTCATCTTCGTCCAGCAGGTTGATTTTATAATCAACGTAGGTGGACATATTTTTATTGAAGTAGTAAGTCGCGCCAATGTCAGCGTATTTAACCAGATCTTTGTCACCGTCAGTTGCGTTCAGATCCTGACCTTTAGACATCAGGAAAGAAACTGCCGGACGCAGACCAAAGTCGAACTGGTACTGTGCAGTGACTTCAAAGTTCTGAGTTTTATTAGCGATGGTGTTGCTAGCGTCACCGTTACTGTCGCCGTACGGAGTCATGTTACGGGTTTCAGAGTACATGGTTGCCAGGTAGATGTTGTTGGCATCATATTTCAGACCAGCAGTCCATGCGTCAGCTTTATCGCCGCCAGCAGTAGAGTGGTTGACCTGGTCATTCGTGCGGTCAGAAGAGGTGTATGCCGCACCGAAGCTTACGCCCATACCCAGATCGTAGGTTGAGGAGATACCGAAGCCGTCACCGTTGGAGTTCTTCATGTTACGGTCGCCGCCATTACCCGTACCTTCCTGCTCCGGGGACTGGTTTTCGTTAGCGCCCTGGTACTGCAGTGCAAAGTTCAAGCCGTTTACCAGACCGAAGAAATCAGTGTTGCGGTAGGTTGCAACGCCATTCGCACGACCGGTCATGAAGTTATCAGCTTTGGTGTAAGAGTCACCACCGAATTCTGGCAGCATATCGGTCCAGCCTTCTACGTCGTACAGTACGCCGTAGTTACGACCGTAGTCGAATGAACCGTAGTCGCCAAATTTCAGACCAGCAAATGCCAGACGAGTGAAGCTGTTGCCATGGTCGCTTTCAGTCGTGTTAGCGTTAACCTGATATTCCCACTGACCGAAACCAACCAGTTGGTCGTTGATCTGAGTTTCACCTTTGAAACCCAGACGCATATAAGTCTGATCGCCATCATTGTTAGCGTCATCAGAGAAATAGTGCAGACCATCTACTTTACCGTAGAGATCTAATTTATTGCCGTCTTTATTATAAACTTCAGCAGCGTGAGCTGCGCCAGCAGCTAACAGGGCAGGAATTACGAGAGCCAATACTTTTCTGTTCATTGAAATAATCCTTTAGTTTTTTTATTTACCTGTGACTACCCATATAGGGAGTAAAAGCATGCTAAAGGAGAAGTTCCGTAAAGAGATAAATATGAATTGTTACGCCTTAAGTAAAACCTTAAGCAAATAATACTACAGAAATGATGATAATTATCGTGAATGTATTGAAGTTAAATATATAAAATTAAAATTATACAAGTCAATTTTGTTGGGATATTCTGCGCAGGTTATATGCCTTTATTGTCACGTTTTATTTTTCGTTGGGGAATTAGTAGAAATATTGATTAGCCAGCGAATAAATTGACAAGCCCGAACAACTGTTCGGGCTTTTTTTTGACTTCAGGCTACTACTTACCTAAACGTTTTAATCGGTACTGCTCTTTTCTGCTTTTCCTGCCAGTTGCGCGAGGAAGTCATAGCGTTTTTGCAAATCAGCCGTAGCATCCTTCCACAGTTGTTCAGCAACTTCAGGCTGCTGAGCGTTAAGACGACGGAAACGCTGCTCATTCATCAGCGTCTCAGCCAGTGCGTCTGACGGAGGACGAGAGTCAAGAGCCAGCGGCAGTTTCCCTTCATCAGCACGACGCGGATCAAAGCGGTACAGTGGCCAGAATCCGGTCGCTGTGAGCTGACGCATTTGATCGTGGCTCAGCGCAAGATCGTAACCGTGCTCTTCACAAGGACTATACGCAATAATCAGCGACGGGCCAGGGTATGATTCAGCTTCCTGAATAGCTTTCACCGTTTGATTCAACTGCGCGCCTAAAGAGATCTGTGCGACATAAACATGACCGTACATCATCATACTTACGCCGAGATCTTTACGGGCTTTACGCTTACCATGTTCGCCAAATTTGGTGACGGCACCAAGAGGCGTAGCTTTTGACGCTTGCCCACCCGTATTGGAGTAGCACTGGGTATCCAGCACCAGGATATTAACGTTTTCGGTCAGGCTTAAGACGTGATCCAGGCCGCCAAAGCCAATGTCATAAGCCCAGCCATCACCACCAATCAGCCAGATTGATTTCTCAACCAGTGCGTCGGCGTCGGTTAACAATTGCTGTGCACCGTCAACACCTTGTAGATGCTGGCGCAAAGCTGCAACCTGTTCACGACGAACCTCAGGTGTTGCTTCAGCGTGCAGGGCCTCATTCAGCTCCGCCGGGATTTTATCAGCAAACTGCTCCAGTAAACGCATTACACGCACACGATGCTGATCCACCGTTAAACGGAAACCCAGACCAAATTCGGCATTATCTTCAAACAGTGAGTTAGCCCACGCCGGTCCCCGACCATTGGCATCGGTGGTATATGGCGTTGAGGGCAGGTTACCGCCATAAATCGATGAACAGCCGGTCGCGTTAGCGATCAGCATGCGATCGCCGTACAGCTGCGTAAGCAATTTAATATACGGTGTTTCACCGCAGCCAGAACAGGCTCCGGAATATTCAAACAGTGGGGTAATCAACTGAGAAGTACGAATATCGATACGTTCCAGCTTGCTGCGGTCAATCTCAGGAAGATTGAGGAAGAAGTCATAGTTCACTTTTTCTTCTTCAACATGCTCAAGGCGGGACATCATATTGATGGCCTTGATCTCCGGATTCTGACGATCTTTTGCCGGGCACACTTCAACGCAAAGATTACAGCCGGTACAGTCTTCTGGCGCGACTTGCAGTACATACTTCTGACCGCGCATATCGCGTGATTTTACATCCAGTGAATGCAGACTGGCAGGGGCATTTTCCAGCGCTTCCGGCGAAACCACCTTGGCACGGATTGCCGAGTGCGGACAGGCGGCAACACAGTGGTTGCACTGGGTGCACAGTTCTTCTTTCCAGATAGGGATCTCTTCGGCGATATTGCGTTTTTCCCAGCGCGTGGTACCCATCGGCCAGGTGCCGTCCGGCGGAAGTGCTGATACGGGCAGGGCATCTCCCAGACCGGCGAGCATAGCGGCGGTCACGGTTTTAACAAAGTCAGGGGCCGCATCAGAAACAACCGGAGGGCGATTGGCGCTGTGAGGGTCTACCGGCTGCAACGCCACTTCGGCGACGGATTCACGTGCCAGCGCCAGCGCCTGCCAGTTACGTTCAACCAGGTCCTGACCTTTGCTGCTGTAGCTTTTCGCGATCGCGCCCTGCAGTTCCGCCAGTGCGCTGTCGCCAGGTAAAATTTGCGTCAAATGGAAGAATGCCATTTGCATGACGGTGTTGATTCGCGCCGCCAGGCCACACTCGCGAGCGATTTTAGCCGCATTAATCACGTAAAAACGTGCTTTCTTCTGATTAAGTACTGCCTGAACTTCCTGCGGCAGGCGCGCCCAGACTTCATCGACACTGTATGGCGTATTGAGCAGGAAAATACCGCCAGGCTTCAGTCGCTCCGCCATTTGATACTTATCAATAAACTGCAGTTGATGGCAGCCAACGAAATCTGCCTGCGAAACCAGATAGGCTGAACGAATAGGTTGCTCGCTGACGCGTAAATGGGAAACTGTCAGACCACCCGCTTTTTTCGAGTCGTAGACGAAGTAACCCTGTGCATACCACGGCGTAGAGTTGCCGATAATTTTGATGTTATTTTTGGTGGCAGACACACTGCCGTCGCTGCCCAGTCCATAAAACAGGGCTTCGAGTTTAGCGGTACCGGGGAGGGTGTTTTCCGGCAGAGGGAGCGACAGATTCGTTACATCATCATAGATGCCGACCGTAAAGCGTGGTTTCGGTTTAGCGTTGTTCAACTCATTAAACACCGCCATTACACAATCCGGGCCAAACTCTTTTGAAGAAAGACCATAGCGACCACCAATAACGCGCGGCAACGTTTCCCGCTCACCGCAGTTAAACGCTTCGGCAAGCGCTGTCATGACATCCAGATACAACGGTTCAGCCTGTGCGCCAGGCTCTTTTGTGCGATCCAGTACAGCGACACTGCGTGCCGTTTCTGGGAGGGCCTGCAGTAAATGTCTGGCAGAGAATGGGCGGAACAGACGCACTTTGAGCACGCCGACTTTTTCGCCGCGAGTAAGTAACTCTTCCACGACTTCTTCGCAGGTTCCAATCGCAGAGCCCATCAAAATAATGACGCGTTCTGCCTGTGGATGACCAAAGTATTCAAACGGCTGGTATTGGCGGCCCGTCGCGGCGGCGAAATCGTTCATCGCCTGCTCGACGTGATCATAGACCGCGTTGTACCACGGGTTAGTGGCTTCACGAGACTGGAAATAGGTATCCGGGTTAGCCGATGTTCCGCGAATAACCGGATGTTCCGGATTAAGTGCACGGGAACGATGGGCATCAATCTCCGCCTGCGGTATCAGTCCGTGGATCGTGTCATCGGCCAGCGGTACAATCTTATTGATTTCATGCGATGTGCGGAAACCATCAAAGAAATGAATAAAAGGAACTCGGCTTTTCAGCGTAGCAATTTGCGAAATCAGCGCAAAATCCTGAGCTTCCTGTACGCTGCTGGCGCACAGCATGGCGCAGCCCGTCTGCCGAACGGCCATTACGTCCGAGTGGTCGCCAAAGATAGACAGTGCATGAGTGGCAATGGTGCGGGCAGCAACGTGCAGCACAAATGGCGTCAGCTGACCGGCCAGTTTGTACAACGTCGGGATCATCAGCAACAAACCTTGCGATGAGGTAAACGACGTAGAGAGCGCACCGGTCTGCAATGCACCGTGAACAGTTGCAATAGCACCGCCTTCAGACTGCATTTCCACTACGCGTGGGGTATCCCCCCAGACATTTTTAAGCCCGTTCCCGGCCCAGGCATCAGCCTGTTCTGCCATCGTCGAACTGGGCGTAATCGGGTAGATGGCGATAACCTCGCTGGTACGAAATGCGACCGAAGCAACCGCACCATTACCGTCAATTGTGATCATACTGACACCCTTACATTGCGCAAAAAGGGGACTCGCGAAACAGTTGCGAGTCCTGTAATTATCTTTCTATTTTAGCAAATGCCATCCGGACACATTTTCGCTTTTGTGTCCCTGGAATAAAGAGAATGAATGGTTTGATCAAAGGAGTAGCCAAAAAATTGGCAGGAAATGTAAATGATACGCATAAATGCGCATCTTGCCTCTCGACGTCAGTGTTTCTGCTGCCTATTATTTATGGCTGTGTCGTTTGGTTAATATTCAGAGGGGAGTGAAATGCGCGCAGCGTTTTGGGTAGGGTGTGCCGCGTTATTATTATCGGCTTGCAGCAGTGAACCCGTTCAGCAGGCAACGGCCGCACACGTCGCACCAGGTATGAGAGCAGCAATGTCCAGTTCCGGAGAAGCTAACTGCGCTATGATTGGTGGTTCACTTTCTGTTGCCCGTCAACTGGATGGTTCAGCCATCGGGATGTGTGCATTACCCAACGGCAAACGCTGTAGTGAGCAGTCGCTTGCCGCAGGAAGCTGTGGAAACTACTGAGTTTCCGTATTGACTACATTAAATCAGCCAGTTTATACGTCAGAGTTTGTTCGGCTGTCGCCAGTGTTAGCTGGTTAGCCGTCAAATCGACCTGTGCGCCTTGCTCAAACATCTTGCTGACAATGCCATCGAGCGCGTTCAGCTGTGGGTCGGCGCACATCATGCGGGTCATTGCCAGGTTTTTCACCTTCAGTTCGCCGTCGGACAGTTTGCCCTGACCGGTAAATTGGTTACACATTTTGCCTGACACCGTCATGTTTTCGCCAAAACTTAATTCGGGCTGATTCTTTGCAACGGTTATCGGTTTGCCATTCACACTTTCCAGAACGAAACGGTGGTGCTGTAACTGTTCGCGATTGACGGAAACCTTTCCATTGCTCGCACAGCCAGCCATAAGCATGCTGAGCGCAATCAACGTGACAACTTTCTTCATTGAATTTCTCTACATTCGTGATGTGAATACAATCAGTATAATAATGATATCGCCGGATATATCATCAGGGGTTATCTGAAAATGCTCCCCTGATAGCAGGGGAGCAAAGCGGTCAGAAGAGGGCGTTCGGGCAGGTTTCGCCTTTGGAAATTTGTGCCAGGTTCTGCAACGTTGTTTCAGAGATACTGATCAACGCTTCGGCCGTCAGGAACGCCTGATGCCCGGTAAACAGCACGTTGTGGCAGGCAGACAAGCGGCGGAACACATCATCCTGAATGACATCGTTAGATTTATCTTCAAAGAAGAGATCGCGTTCATTTTCATACACATCCATACCCAAAGAACCAATTTTCTGGTTTTTCAGGGCATCAATAGCCGCCTGTGAGTCGATCAGCGCACCACGACTGGTGTTGACAATCATCACGCCATTCTTCATTTGTTCAAAGGCTTCGTGGTTGAGCAGATGATAATTTTCCGGCGTTAACGGGCAGTGCAGGGAAATGACATCCGATTCCGCAAACAGTGTTTTGAGATCGACATATTCAACGCCTAATTCCAGAGCTGCGGCACTTGGATACGGATCAAAGGCCAGCAGACGCATACCAAAGCCTTTCAGGATCCTCAGTGCGGCAATACCAATTTTACCGGTACCGATCACCCCAGCCGTTTTGCCGTACATAGTGAAGCCGGTCAGCCCTTCAAGAGAAAAGTTGGCATCACGGGTACGCTGATAAGCACGATGAATTCGGCGGTTTAATGTCATCATCATGCCGATCGCATGTTCTGCGACCGCTTCAGGTGAATACGCCGGCACACGCACAACCTGCAGGCCCAGCTCTTTGGCCGCATCCAGATCGACGTTGTTAAATCCGGCGCAGCGCAGGGCGATGTACTTCACACCATGGTTTTTCAACTCTTCCAGAACCGGGCGGCTGCCATCGTCGTTAACGAAGATACATACGGCTTCGCAGCCATGGGCTGTTTTGGCCGTCTTTTCCGTAAGCAGAAAGTCAAAGAATTCAAGTTCAAAACCAAAAGCCTCGTTAACCTGCTGCAGGTACTTCTTGTCGTACTGTTTTGTACTATAGATGGCGAGTTTCATAAGACTTTCTCCAGTGATTTTAAAATCACATTAATCCAATTCAAATTATTTTACAAAATCCAAAAAATAATTGATAGTCATAGATATAGTGAATAATTCCAGAGCATCTCTTGTTAGTGTGGGCATGTTAGTCAATTTCAACAACTGACTAATTTTTATCTTCCCAGTGCCTGACAATCTGCGCTCTGTTTACTTTGCTCGTCCACCGCTGCCTGGTTTTCTGTTAGATAGATAGCACAACACTTTTACCAATGAGCAATTGATACATTGAGCAGTGGAATAAGGGACAGGCGCAGATGGTACTTGGTCATACTCGCCATGCGGTTTTTATGATTAAGCATATGATTAATAAATAATTCTTTGACTCATGCCAGTTCTATAAATATTACGTATATTTAAGGAGCATCTATTCTTAAGGTGGGCATATGTAGCTAAACATGCCACAATACTGGCCTAAACCGGCTTAAATTTTCGCGAAATCAGGACATTAACTACCCATGAAGGGTAAATATAAAGCCGCTCTGGCACTACTCTTATTATTGATCCTCATGCCGCTGACGTTGTTGATGACGCTTGGCCTGTGGGTTCCGACGCTGGCAGGCATTTGGTTGCCCGTCGGTACGCGCATCGCACTGGATGAGAGCCCACGGCTAACCCGGCATGGGCTACATATTCCACAACTCCGTTATCTGGTCGATGACTGCCCGCTGGCGAAAATTACGCAGGCGGATCTGTCACATCCCAGCCGCTGGTTGCTGAACGTCGGGGCTATTGAACTGGATTCAGCCTGTCTGGCCAAACTGCCGCAAACGGAACCTTCTCCCGCCGCACCTAAAACGCTGGCGGAGTGGCAATCCATGTTGCCCAATACCTGGATTAACATCGACAAACTCATCCTTTCTCCGTGGCAGGAGTGGCAGGGCAAGCTGTCACTGTCGTTGACGCCCACCAGCCAACAGCTTCGCTACCAGGGTGACAAAGTCAAATTTCAGGGGCGTCTCCACGGTCAAAATCTGACGGTCAATGAAC
This sequence comes from Citrobacter sp. Cm038, assembly GCF_030333105.1. Classification (NCBI taxonomy): domain Bacteria; kingdom Pseudomonadati; phylum Pseudomonadota; class Gammaproteobacteria; order Enterobacterales; family Enterobacteriaceae; genus Citrobacter; species Citrobacter sp. Cm038. Next base: position 1,082,526 of record NZ_JAOWGO010000016.1, read on the forward strand.
TTGATGTTGCCGCATTTGAAGATCAGCCGCCGGTGAAACTGGTGGGTGAATTCACGATGCCACTGGTTCCTGACGGCCTGCCGATCAGCGGGCATGTGGTCGCCACTCTCAGCCTGCCGCAGGAACCCTCTCTGGTGGATGCGGAGCTGGAATGGCAGGAAAATCGTGGACAACTGATCGTAATGGGACGAGGCAATGCCGATCCTCTGCTCGATCTTCCGTGGGAAATCACCCGCCAGCAACTGACTATCAGCGACGGTCGCTGGAACTGGCCTTATCAGGGATTTCCGTTAAGCGGTCGGCTGGGTGTGAAAGTTGAAAACTGGCAGGCTGGCCTGGAAAACGCGGTGGTGAGCGGGCGATTAAATGTTCTGACACAAGGTGATGCAGGTAAAGGTAACGCTGTCCTGACCATCGGCCCTGGCAAACTCGCCATGGATAATAGCGAGATGCCATTACAGTTAACCGGCGAAGCAAAACAGGGCGATCTTATTTTTTATGCGGTGCTACCCGCACGGCTCAGTGGAAGCCTCAATGATCCGCAACTGATTTTTGAACCTGGGGCATTGCTGCGTTCCCGCGGACGCGTTATTGACTCTCTGGATATTGACGAAATTCGCTGGCCACTGGCGGGAGTGAAGGTCACTCAGCGCGGTGTTGATGGTCGATTGCAGGCCATTTTACGTGCCCATGAAAACAAGATGGGGGGATTTGAACTGCATCTTGATGGTCTGGCCAATGATTTCCTCCCTGACGCTGGCCGCTGGCAGTGGCGTTACTGGGGTACAGGGGGATTTACGCCGATGCACGCCCGCTGGGACGTGGCGGGCAAGGGTGAATGGCACGATAACACCCTCAAACTTTTTGACCTTTCTACCGGGTTCGACCAACTGCAATACGGCACGATGAAAGTGGAAACGCCACGTCTGATCATGGATCAACCGATTGTGTGGGTGCGGGACCCGGCAAAACCAACATTCAGCGGCGCGTTGTCACTGGATGCCGGAAAAACCACCTTTACGGGCGGAAGCGTTCTGCCACCATCAACCCTGAAATTCAGTGTTGATGGGACCGATCCGACGGTATTCCAGTTCAAAGGGCAGCTTCATGCAGGGGCAATTGGTCCTGTACAGTTAAACGGGCGCTGGGATGGTGTCCGTCTGCGTGGACAGGCCTGGTGGCCAAAACAATCGCTCACTGTTTTCCAGCCGCTGGTTCCTCCTGACTGGAAAATGAACCTGCGCGAAGGGGAACTGTATGCACAGGTTGCTTTCTCCGCCGCCCCGGAACAGGGCTTTGAGGCGGGCGGTCATGGGGTATTAAAAGGCGGTAGCGCCTGGATGCCAGATAACCAGATCAATGGTGTGGATTTCGTGCTGCCGTTTCGTTTTAGTGAAGGAGCGTGGCAACTGGGCACACGCGGACCGATTTCACTACGTATTGCGGAAGTCGTGAATCAGGTGACAGCGAAAAATATTACCGCCGACCTGCAGGGAGGATATCCCTGGAGCGAAGATAATCCTTTACTGCTCAGCAATGTCAGCGCCGAGTTGTTAGGAGGTAAAGTCATCATGCAGCAATTGCGTATGCCTCAGCACGATCCGGCCTTAGTCCGAGTGCAAAATATCTCTTCCAGCGAACTTATCAGCGCGGTTAATCCCAAACAGTTTGCCATGTCTGGACCGGTCAGCGGCGCGTTGCCTCTGTGGCTGAATAATGAAAAATGGATTATCAAAGACGGCTGGCTTACCAATCCTGGACCAATGACGTTGCGTATCGACAAAGATACTGCTGATGCCGTCGTTAAAGACAACATGGCGGCTGGAGCGGCGATTAACTGGCTGCGCTATATGGAAATAACCCATTCCTGGACGAAAATAAATCTGGATAACCTGGGTGTATTAACGATGCAGGCAACCGTCACTGGCAATAGTCGGGTGGATGGCAAAGTGGGAACGGTGAATTTGAATTACACCCACGAAGAAAACGTATTTACGTTATGGCGCAGTTTGCGTTTTGGCGACAATTTACAGGCATGGCTCGAGCAAAATGCAACGCTGCCAGAAACCCATTGCCCGGAAGGCAAGGAATGTGAGGAACAACCATGAAAACAATAGCTGCCATGCTGGGACTTCTGGCGTCATCTCTGCTGGCGGGGTGTACTCCGCGTATTGAAGTGGCGGCCCCCAAAGAACCCATCACCATCAATATGAACGTCAAAATCGAGCATGAAATCCATATCAAAGTCGATAAAGATGTCGAGAGTTTGCTGAAATCACGCAGTGACTTGTTCTGAGGTGAAGATGAAAAGATCACTTAACGCATTCATTCTTATTTTGAGTTTGCTGAGTGCCAACGCGTTTGCATTAACGCTGGGTGAAGCCCGAACTCAGGGGCGGGTTGGCGAAACGCTTAACGGCTATCTCGTGGCATTAAAAACCGATGCTGAAACCCAGACGCTGGTGAGTGAAGTGAATAAAGCGCGCAATGCCAGCTATCAGCAACTTGCTGAAAGTAACAACATCCCGGTTGATGAAGTGGCAAAGATGGCTGGACAGAAACTGGTTGCTCGTGCCAAACCGGGTGAATACGTGCAGGGCATTAATGGTAAATGGTTGAAAAAATAATCGCCCGTCTGTTCAGAGGATCCGGTTTTACTTTAACCAACAAGCGTATTTGACGGGCAATGATCCATTGCTCCACTATAATCAAACCGACAAATTATCAAGGAGTGATGATGACGCTTTATCAGATAAAGCCTGCCTTTCAGGCGCTTTTACGCCCGGTAATGTTCTGGCTATACAAAAAAAACGTTACTGCTAATCACGTCACACTTGCAGCGATGGTGCTTTCTTTTGTGACAGGAGCGGTACTGTTTCTTTTCCCTCAACCTGAATTATTTGTTCTCCTGCCGATCGTGCTGTTTGTGCGGATGGCGCTCAATGCGCTGGACGGGATGCTGGCACGTGAGTGCAATCAAAAGTCACGTCTGGGCGCCATTCTCAATGAGACCGGGGATATTCTTTCAGACCTTGCGCTTTATCTACCCTTTATGTTGCTCCCGGCCAGCAATGTACTGTTGGTGATAGTGATGCTGTTCTGCGCAGTGACGACGGAATTTTGCGGCGTGCTGGCACAAACTATCAATGGAGTGCGCAGCTATGCCGGGCCGCTGGGCAAAAGCGACAGAGCGCTGGTGTTCGGCGCATGGGGACTGGCGTTGACGCTATGGCCTCAACTTGTACAGTGGAATAACGCCGTCTGGGGTGTTGCAACGCTGTTGCTGTTATGGACGGCGATCAACCGCTGTAAGAGTGCATTACGCGATGAGGTGGTGGAATGATGCTGCTGGAAAAGTCGCTTGCCGTTATTTTTTCTCTGCTACTTATTGCGACACTGATCAACGGATTACTTGTATGGCTACGTCCAGGTAAAGACTGGCGGGAACTGACGCTGCGTATTCGCACCTGGTGGGTGATCATTATTCTGTTTTCGCTGGCTATCTTAAGCCCCCACTGGCTGGCGTTGACTTTTTTTGCGCTGGTAAGCTTTATGGCGTTAAAGGAATTTTTAACACTGGCACCATCGCGCCATACCGATCGCATGCCGCTGTTGTGGATGTTTATTGCTATCCCTGTTAACTACTGGCTGATAGGCATCAACTGGTACGGCATGTTTGTGGTGTTTATCCCGGTGTATGCTTTTTTATTCTTACCCGTACGGATGGTGATTGCTGGCGACACCCAGGGATTTCTGCGTTTTGCCTCACAGCATCACTGGTGCCTGATGACTACCGTGTTTGCATTCAGTCACGTTGCGTTCCTGCTGGTGCTGCCCGCTGACGGTATGCAAACAGGAGCACTGCTGGTGCTTTTCCTCGTGGGCTTAACGGAATTCAACGACATTGCGCAGTACCTGTGGGGAAAATCGATTGGCCGCATCAAAGTGATGCCTAAAGTCAGCCCTAATAAAACCCTGGCGGGACTGATCGGTGGTGTAGCAACCACTACGCTCGCAGCAGCACTACTGGGACCACTAATGACGCCGCTAAGCGTGCCTTTGTCGCTGCTGGCAGGGTGCATTATCGGTGTCACTGGTTTTTGTGGGGACGTTGTGATGTCGGCTATTAAGCGGGATATCGGGGTGAAAGACAGCGGCACGCTGTTACCCGGTCACGGCGGTATCCTCGACAGGCTCGATTCCCTGATCTTCACCGCCCCCGTGTTTTTCCATTTCATTCGCTATTTTTGCTACTAACTTATGATGAGCTCATTTCTGCGAACGCTGTTTACATTGTGCATCGTCTGGCCGGTTATTTGGCTATGGCTTGGGCTGCGCGTCAGACACCGGGAGCGCTTGCCAACTCGTGGCCCGGCTATCGTGGTAGCAAATCACAACAGTCATATGGATGTTTTCGCGCTGCTTTCACTATTTCCGCTCCGCCGCCAGGCATCTGTTCATCCGGTGGCCGCCGCTGATTATTTTTTGCGTAATAAAGCGATGGCCTGGTTCGCTCTCAATATTCTCAACATTATTCCCATTTCACGTAAGGGCGGTGAAGCTAACCCGCTGGCACAGTGCGAACAGGCATTACGTGAAGGTAAGATCCTGATCCTTTTTCCAGAAGGTACGCGTGGCGAACCAGGAAAGCTTTCACCGCTAAAATCAGGGTTGTGGCATCTGAGTCAGCGTGCGCCGGAAGTCCCAATTACTCCCGTCTGGCTGCGCGGTACGGAGCACATCATGGCGAAGGGGAATCGCATTCCTCTGCCGCTATTTATTGACGTCAATATTGGTGAGACGTTGTGCTTTCAGAGCGACAAACGCGTCTTCATGGATGATCTCAAACAGCAGCTTTTGCAGCTACAGCAACAAACGACAGGAAAGCCTCCTCATGACTGACATGCGAGCGCCAGACGAACGATGGTTTTTGACCAGTGACAACACCGGGTTGTTTTATCGCCACTGGCCGGCATTTTCGGCAGGCCCTGTTTCAAAAGTAATTGTTCTGTTTCACCGTGGACACGAACATTCCGGGCGTCTGCAGCACATCGTTGATGAGCTGGCGATGCCGGATACCGCATTCTATGCCTGGGACGCACGAGGTCACGGACACTCTCCGGGACAGCGTGGCTATAGCCCGTCGCTGGCACGTTCGGTGCAGGATGTCGAAGAGTTCGTGCGTTTTGCCGCTGCGGACAGTCAGGCCGCAATGGAAGATGTGGTGGTGGTAGCGCAAAGCGTTGGCGCGGTATTAGCCGCAACCTGGGTTCATGATTATGCGCCAGACATTCGTGGACTGGTATTGGCGTCTCCGGCGTTTAAAGTCAAATTGTATGTGCCATTTGCCCGCCCAGGGCTGGCGTTAATGCATCGCCTGCGTGGCCTGTTTTTTGTTAACTCCTACGTTAAAGGGAAGTATCTGACGCACGATCCCGAACGCGTGGCAAGCTTCAATCAGGATACGCAAATCACCCGGGCAATCGCGGTGAACATTCTGCTGGATCTCTACAGGACGGCAGAGCGAATAGTCAGCGATGCCGCCGCCATTACGTTACCGGTGCAGTTGCTTGTTTCAGGGGACGATTTTGTTGTGCATCGTCAGCCACAGATCGATTTTTACCAGCGTCTGCGGAACCCACTTAAGGAACTGCACGTGTTGCCGGGGTTTTATCACGATACGCTGGGGGAGAAAGACCGACATCTGGCGTTCGACAAAATGCGTAATTTTATTGATACGTTATATGCGAAACCACCCCAGCGTTTTGATTACAGCAATGAGGATCGCTGGAGTCCTGGGGCCGATAGCTGGCGGATGTTAAACGGGGGACCGGCTCCTTATTCTCTCGATGATATTGCCTATCGTGGTTTGCGCTACGGGATGAAACTACTGGGAACACAATCGACAGGTGTTCGCCTTGGATTTGAAACCGGTTTTGACTCGGGCAGTACGCTTGATTATGTCTATCGTAACCAGCCTCAGGGCAGCAGTGCGCTGGGGCGTTTAATTGATAAGAACTACCTGAATAGCGTCGGCTGGAAAGGGATACGCCAGCGTAAGATCCATTTGCAGATGCTGATTCGTCAGGCTGTTGCGCGGCTCGCAGAGCAGGGCACACCCGTTAATGTGGTCGATATCGCTGCCGGACACGGGCGCTATGTACTTGATGCGCTCGAAGGTGAAACGGCGGTGAACGCGATCTTATTGCGTGATTACAGCGATCTGAATGTGAATAAAGGAAGGGAAATGATCGCCAGCAGAGGAATGGCTGACATCGCCCGTTTCGAGCAAGGCGATGCCTTCAATCGCCAACAACTGGCGTCTCTCGAACCCCGACCTACGCTGGGGATCGTCTCTGGCCTGTACGAGCTTTTCCCCGAAAATTCGCTGGTACAGAATTCTCTGGCCGGACTGGCGGATGCAATAGCGCCGGGTGGTGTACTGATTTACACCGGACAGCCCTGGCATCCACAGCTAAAAACCATCGCATGGTCACTCACCAGCCATAAAGATGGCAAAGCGTGGGTGATGCGAGTGCGCACACAGGGTGAAATGGATGCGCTGGTGCGTGATGCGGGGTTTGATAAGTGTGCGCAGTTGATTGATGAGTGGGGAATTTTCACCGTTTCCATGGCGGTGCGCCGTGGTACCTGAACGTCGTAAGGTTATAGTCCAGGCGATAGGCTGGTTATTGCTACTGGCTCCATTTTTCTTCCTCACTTACGGTAAGGTCAATCAGTTTACCGCCTGGCAGGATGCTCAGTACCATAACGTCGGAAGTCTCGTGTTTAGCTGGGAGTCCGCTATTCCCTTTATTCCGTGGACTATTCTTCCTTACTGGAGCCTGGATCTGTTCTACGGGTTATCGTTGTTTGTCTGTACTACACGTTTCGAACAACGAATGCTGGTACTGCGTCTGGTACTGGCATCGGTTATCGCCTGCGGCGGTTTTTTGCTGTTTCCGCTCCAGTTTAGCTTTACCCGCCCCGAGGTTAGCGGTGCAGCAGGGTGGTTATTTTCTCAGCTCGAGCAGTTCGACTTGCCCTACAACCAGTCTCCATCGTTGCACATTATCCTCTGTTGGCTGCTGTGGCGGCATTTCAGTCGCTACCTTTCTGGTGGTTGGCGCAGGCTGTGCGACGGCTGGTTTTTGCTGATTGCCGTTTCCGTACTGACCACCTGGCAGCACCATTTTATCGATATCATTACCGGACTGGCGGCAGGAATGCTAATTGACTGGATGGTGCCGGAACAACACCGCTGGCGCTGGCAAAAGCCGGATACGGTGCGTTTGAAGCTGATGCGTCGTTATTTGTTGGGGACAGCCATATGTTTTATCGCCGGAGCGCTGATAACGCCCTGGCTACTGTGGCCAGCATTATCGTTGTTGATAGTCGGGTATGGCTATGGCGGATTTGGCACAGCAGCCGCAGGTAAAGATCAACTGGGACGGCTGTCGCCACCCGTGTACTGGCTGTTACTTCCTTGGCGCGTAGGGATGTGGCTGTCGATGCGCTGGTTTACCCGCCGCCTGCCAGCGGTGAGCTGTATTGCTGAGGGGGTCTATCTCGGCAGCTTTCCACGCCGGATCCCCGCGCAAAACGCAGTGCTGGACATGACCTTTGAGTTTCCGCGTGGACGCGCCACCGCGTCACGAGCCTATGCTTGTGTACCGATGTTGGATCTGGTTATTCCCAACAAAGCAGAACTGCAACAGGCTGTGGAACGACTGGAGATACTGCGTCAGGAGCAGGGGACTGTACTGGTTCACTGTGCATTGGGACTGTCGCGCAGTGCGATGACCGTCGCGGCGTGGCTTTTGCATTATGGTCATCAGGCGACAGTAGAGCAGGCGGTAGCACATATTCGTCAGCGTCGTCCACAGGTGGTACTGACAGATAAACATCTGGAGATGCTGGAACAATGGCAACAGAAAGTGACAACGTAACACAAAGCGACGGTATTCAGCGTGATCTGCTGGGGCACACGCTGGCAAGCTGGCGTTTTATCCTGCTTTTTTCCCTCCCGCCGATGGTGTGGGTCATCTTCACGGCTCCATCAGGTATCTCTCGCGCCATCGTTGCGCTGTTGTGCGCTATCGTCTGGTTTGGTTGCTGGAGAGTGTGGCTTGATGGTCGCTATTTTTCGCTCATTAATGCGCAGAACAACGAGCTGGCCGGAGAGGTTCTTGGTGTTATATGGCGGCGTGAAAGGTTAAAGACGCTCACACTGGCCGAACGTCAGTCAGGCGCACTAAAACAGTGTCGCCAGACGTTTTACATGGTTGCCATTCTGTGGGCTTTCTGGCTGATGCTACTGATTTAGTTTTCACCGGAGCTATTCATCCATAGCGCAATAGTTGCCAAACGGAACTGTACTGATGCTGATATATTTCATCACCGGTTGTGTCCTGGAGTTAACTTATGTGGCTTTTCAAGTGGTATGTCTGGAATCGTTGGGTATTCAAACATTTAAGCAGGGATGTTGCGGAGCCGGAGCAGTTTTTACTCCATTGCTGGGAAGAGAATCTGGCAAAGTGCAGGGATTACTCACTCATCTGGCGTGACATCAATCGTATTCACGGAAAGCAGACAAAGAGATAGGAGTCTATCCCGTCAGGCTCTGAGTGCCGGTTAAAAACCCTCCCACCGGACGGTGAGAGGGGAAATTATCAGGCAGCAACCACGCTATCAATCGCCGCTTTTGCATCAGATTGTGCTTTCGATGCCACTTCTGGACCGTAGGCAATACCTTCAGCGAAGACAACGTTCACGTCGGTGATGCCGATAAAGCCCAGGAAAACATTCAGGTACGGAGTGATCAGATCGGTTGGTGTATCTTTGTGGATACCGCCACGGCTACTCAAAACGATAGCACGTTTACCTGTTACCAGACCTTCAGGTCCTTTCTCGGTATAACGGAAAGTTACCCCGGCGCGGGCAATCAGGTCGAAGTAGTTTTTCAACTGCGTCGGGATGTTGAAGTTATACATCGGGGCGGCGATCACAATGACGTCATGCGCTTTCAGTTCAGCAATCAACTCATCAGACAGCGCCAGCGCTTCTTGTTGACGTGGAGTCAACGGCGCATCGCTCGGGCGCAGAGCACCCACCAGTTCGCCATCCAGTACCGGAACAGGATTTGCAGCCAGGTCACGAACCGTGATCTCGTCAGCAGGGTGTTTTTCACGCCACTGTTCAACAAAATAATCAGACAACTGACCAGACTGAGAGTACCCTGCCAGAATACTGGATTTAAGAACTAATACCTTGCTCATGGGTGATTCCTTATATGTGTTTGAAGGGGATGTGCCCCGTTGCTTGTTGACACTTTATTCACAATCCTGCCGTAGTGATAGCGCAATATATCGAATCCTATGTTCGAAATTATTGAACAACACACGAAAAGCACCGATGTGGTACTCTATACCTATCATCTAAAAGAGATTTAACCCGGCAGAGCACTGCCCTCCAATGCTATGACAGAACAACAGAAATTAACCTTCAACATGTTGCAGCAACAGCTGGATCCACTGATGCTGCGTGACAAACAGCGTTTTTCCCGCCGTCTGCATGGTGTGAAGAAGGTTAAAAATCCTGATGCACAACAGGCCATTTACCAGGAGATGGCGAAAGAGATTGAGCTGGCAGCAGGTAAGGTTGTGTTGCGTGAAGCGGCACGGCCGGATATTACTTACCCGGAAAACCTGCCTGTCAGCCAGAAAAAACAGGATATCCTGGAAGCCATTCGCGACCATCAGGTGGTGATTGTTGCTGGGGAGACGGGTTCCGGTAAAACCACTCAGTTGCCGAAAATCTGTATGGAACTGGGACGCGGAATTAAAGGGTTGATCGGTCATACCCAACCGCGTCGTCTGGCGGCGCGTACCGTGGCTAACCGTATTGCAGAAGAACTGCAGACGGAGCCCGGTGGTTGTATCGGCTATAAAGTTCGTTTCAGCGATCATGTTAGTGATAACACCATGGTCAAGCTGATGACGGACGGTATTCTGCTGGCGGAAATCCAGCAGGACCGCATGCTGATGCAGTACGACACCATCATTATCGATGAAGCTCATGAACGCAGCCTGAATATCGACTTTCTGCTCGGTTATCTGAAAGAGTTGCTGCCACGTCGTCCGGATCTGAAAATTATCATCACTTCTGCGACTATCGATCCTGAACGCTTCTCACGCCATTTTAACAATGCGCCCATTATTGAAGTTTCGGGTCGTACATATCCGGTGGAAGTACGCTATCGCCCGATTGTGGAAGATGCGGATGACACAGAACGCGATCAACTGCAGGCGATTTTTGACGCCGTGGATGAACTGGGACGCGAAAGTCAGGGCGACATTTTGATCTTCATGAGCGGAGAGCGCGAAATTCGCGACACAGCTGATGCGCTGAATAAGCTGGGTTTACGCCATACTGAGGTGCTACCGCTTTATGCACGTTTGTCTAACAGTGAACAGAACCGTGTTTTTCAGTCGCACAGTGGACGTCGCATTGTGCTGGCAACCAACGTGGCAGAGACCTCGCTGACCGTTCCGGGGATTAAATATGTTATAGATCCCGGTACCGCACGTATCAGTCGCTATAGCTACCGTACTAAAGTCCAGCGTTTGCCGATTGAACCCGTGTCGCAGGCCTCTGCTAACCAGCGTAAAGGGCGCTGTGGTCGCGTATCAGAAGGGATCTGTATTCGTCTCTATTCCGAAGACGATTTCCTGTCGCGCCCGGAATTTACCGACCCGGAAATTCTGCGTACTAACCTGGCGTCCGTTATTCTGCAAATGACTGCGCTTGGGCTTGGTGATATTGCAGCATTCCCGTTTGTCGAAGCGCCGGATAAACGCAATATTCAGGACGGCGTGCGTCTGCTGGAAGAACTGGGGGCGATCACTACCGATGAACAGCAAACTGCTTACAAGTTAACGCCTTTAGGCCGTCAGTTATCACAACTACCGGTAGATCCGCGTCTGGCTCGTATGGTGCTGGAAGCGCAGAAGCATGGTTGCGTGCGAGAGGCAATGATCATTACCTCGGCGCTGTCCATTCAGGATCCGCGAGAGCGTCCGATGGACAAACAGCAGGCATCTGACGAAAAACACCGTCGCTTTCACGATAAAGAGTCCGATTTCCTCGCTTTTGTGAATCTGTGGAATTATATCGGTGAGCAGCAAAAAGCGCTGTCATCAAATCAGTTCCGTCGCCAGTGTAAGGTTGATTTCCTTAACTATCTGCGAGTGCGCGAGTGGCAGGATATTTACACTCAATTGCGTCAGGTGGTGAAAGAGCTGGGGATCCCGGTCAATAGTGAGCCAGCAGAATACCGTGAGATCCACGTTGCATTGTTGACTGGGTTACTGTCGCATATCGGGATGAAAGATGCCGATAAACAAGAGTTTACCGGCGCGCGTAACGCCCGTTTTTCAATCTTCCCTGGATCCGGTTTATTTAAAAAGCCGCCGAAGTGGACAATGGTGGCGGAGCTGGTGGAAACCAGCAGATTGTGGGGACGCATTGCCGCACGTATCGATCCGGAATGGGTGGAACCCGTTGCTCAACATCTGATCAAACGTTCGTACAGTGAACCACACTGGGAGCGCGCGCAAGGTGCGGTCATGGCGACAGAAAAAGTCACCGTTTACGGCCTACCAATTGTTGCTGCCCGTAAGGTGAACTACAGCCAGATCGATCCCGCGCTGTCGCGTGAACTGTTTATCCGTCACGCGCTGGTGGAAGGTGACTGGCAGACACGCCATGCGTTTTTTAGGGACAACCTGAAACTACGTGCGGAAGTGGAAGAGTTAGAACACAAATCGCGCCGCCGCGATATCCTGGTCGATGACGAAACGCTGTTTGAATTTTATGACCAGCGTATCAGCCATGATGTGGTTTCTGCCCGTCATTTTGATAGCTGGTGGAAAAAGGTCAGCCGTGAAACGCCAGATCTGCTCAACTTTGAAAAGAGCATGCTCATCAAAGAGGGGGCGGAAAAAATCAGCAAGCTGGATTACCCGAATTTCTGGCATCAGGGTAATCTCAAACTGCGATTAAGCTATCAGTTCGAACCTGGAGCTGACGCCGACGGTGTGACCGTACATATCCCGCTACCGTTGCTGAACCAGGTGGATGAAAGCGGTTTTGAATGGCAAATCCCTGGGCTGCGCCGTGAATTAGTGATTGCACTGATTAAATCGTTGCCAAAACCAGTGCGCCGTAATTTTGTTCCTGCACCAAATTACGCTGAAGCTTTTTTAGGACGCGTCACGCCGCTCGAACTGCCACTGCTGGACTCACTGGAACGTGAACTGCGCCGGATGACCGGCGTCACCGTCGACCGTGACGACTGGCACTGGGATCAGGTCCCCGATCATCTGAAAATCACCTTCCGCGTGGTGGATGATAAAAACAAGAAACTGCAGGAAGGGCGCTCGCTTCAGGCGTTGAAAGATACGCTGAAAGGTAAAGTTCAGGAAACGCTGTCCGCAGTGGCAGATGATGGTATCGAACAGAGCGGGCTGCATATCTGGAGCTTCGGTCAACTCCCGGAAAGCTACGAGCAAAAACGCGGCAATTACAAAGTGAAAGCGTGGCCGGCGTTGGTGGACGAGCGGGACAGTGTTGCTATTAAGCTGTTTGATAATCCACTGGAACAACAGCAGGCGATGTGGTGCGGTTTACGCCGTCTGTTGCTGCTGAATATTCCATCGCCAATCAAATACCTGCACGAGAAGCTACCAAACAAAGCCAAACTGGGCCTGTATTTTAACCCGTACGGCAAAGTACTGGATTTGATAGATGACTGTATCTCCTGCGGTGTGGATAAACTGATAGATGCCAATGGCGGACCGGTGTGGACGGAAGAGGGCTTTACAGCACTGCATGAGAAAGTGCGGGCTGAACTGAACGATACCGTGGTGGAGATTGCCAAACAGGTCGAACAGATCCTGACGGCAGTCTTCAATATCAACAAACGTCTTAAAGGACGCGTGGATATGACCATGGCGTTGGGGCTTTCGGATATCAAAGCGCAAATGGGCGGACTGGTATATCGCGGATTTGTCACCGGTAATGGCTTCAAACGTCTTGGCGATACGCTGCGCTATTTACAAGCAATAGAGAAACGACTGGAAAAACTGGCCATCGATCCGCACCGCGATCGTGCGCAGATGCTGAAAGTGGACAGCGTGCAGCAGGCCTGGCAGCAGTGGTTCAATAAACTGCCACCTGCGCGCCGTGAAGATGATGATGTCAAAGAGATCCGCTGGATGATTGAAGAGTTGCGCGTCAGCTACTTTGCTCAGCAGCTTGGCACGCCGTACCCAATTTCAGATAAACGAATCCTGCAGGCCATGGATCAGATTACAGGCTAAAGCAGTGCCGGATGACGACGCTGACGCGTCTTCTCCGGCCTACAGGAACAAAGATCAGGAGCCATGAATATGAGACAGTTTCCGACACTTTCCGCTACCACCCTCAAGGCAATAAACACCGTGGGACAGTGGCTGGCGCAGAATGATTTCGGTGAAACAATCGCTGTTCAGTCGGATTGCGTAATTCTGGCGGGAAACGCGGTGATCCCAACCATCGACGCGGCTTGTCGTATAGCGAAAGAACAGCAGGTTCCCTTGCTGATCAGCGGTGGTATCGGACATTCCACGACTTTTTTGTATAACGCTATTATTCAACACCCACGCTACAACATCATTCGCACTACCGGACGCGCGGAAGCGGCAATTCTTGCCGATATCGCCCACCAGTTCTGGCAAATTCCGGGGGAAAAAATCTGGGTAGAAGACCAGTCCACAAACAGTGGTGAGAACGCCAGATTTAGCTGTGCGTTACTGCGTCAGGCCACAGAAACCGTTCGTTCTGTCATCGTAGTACAGGACCCAACCATGCAACGCCGCACAATGGCAACGTTTCATCGTGTAACGCGAGATGATCCACATGCACCAAGCTGGTTAAGTTTTCCAGGTTTTGTGCCTGAATTGACTCAGCAGGAGAGTGGTGTGGAATTTGCTCAGGCCACTGATGGTCTCTGGTCGGTCGAACGCTATCTTTCACTGATTATCGGTGAACTTCCTCGTCTGCGCGATGATGAAACCGGCTATGGTCCCCGTGGTCGTGATTTTATTGAGCATGTTGAAATTCCGCAGAATATTGAGGACGCGTGGCAACATCTACAAAACGACGCCGCTATGATTGACTTACTGGAGAGTCGATCTCTGTGATATCCGCTGCCCGTTTGTGGGAACTTTTACGCAAACGGGCATAAATCCCGCCCGTATTTTCTCTTCGTGACCACTTTCCCTGACACTTTTATGAAGCGGTTCACAGAACCAATATTACAGCGGCAATGTGCCATGCATGATTGATATTAATTAACAATAGTTTTACTTGTTAAAAACAAATCAATCACAGGAGAAACGCATGTCAGTACCCGTACAACATCCTATGTATATCGATGGGCAGTTTGTGACCTGGCACGACGACGCCTGGATTGATGTTATCAATCCAGCAACCGAAGAGGTTATCTCCCGAATTCCCGATGGTCGTGCCGAAGATGCACGTAAAGCGATTGATGCCGCACATCGCGCTCAGCCGGAATGGGAAGCGCTACCTGCCATTGAACGCGCAAACTGGTTACGCAAAATTTCTGCCGGTATTCGGGAGCGTGCCAGCGAAATCAGTGCTTTGATTGTGGCTGAAGGCGGAAAAATCCAACAACTGGCTGATGTTGAGGTCTCTTTCACCGCAGACTATATCGATTACATGGCGGAGTGGGCGCGCCGTTATGAAGGCGAGATCCTGCAAAGTGACCGCCCGGGTGAAAACATCCTGCTGTTTAAGCGTGCGCTCGGCGTGACGACTGGCATCCTACCGTGGAACTTCCCATTTTTCCTTATTGCTCGCAAGCTGGCACCCGCATTGCTGACGGGTAATACCATTGTGATTAAACCGAGTGAGTTTACGCCAAATAATGCGATCGCATTCGCTAAAATCGTGGATGACATCGGCCTGCCACGCGGGGTATTTAACCTGGTACTTGGACGTGGCGAAACGGTAGGTCAGGAGCTTGCCGGAAACCCGAAAGTGGCAATGGTGAGCATGACCGGCAGTGTGGTTGCTGGTGAGAAAATCATGGCGGCGGCGGCGAAAAACATTACCAAAGTTTGTCTGGAGCTGGG
Source organism: Citrobacter sp. Cm038 (assembly GCF_030333105.1). NCBI lineage: Bacteria > Pseudomonadati > Pseudomonadota > Gammaproteobacteria > Enterobacterales > Enterobacteriaceae > Citrobacter > Citrobacter sp. Cm038. Next base: position 1,097,726 of record NZ_JAOWGO010000016.1, read on the forward strand.
CGGGAAGGCGCCGGCTATCGTGATGGATGATGCCGATCTCGAACTGGCGGTGAAAGCCATTGTTGACTCACGGGTAATTAACACCGGACAGGTGTGCAACTGCGCTGAACGTGTGTACGTGCAAAAAGGTGTTTATGACCAGTTTGTCAATCGTCTGGGTGAGGCGATGAAAGCGGTTCAGTACGGTAATCCTGCTGAGCGCAATGATATTGCCATGGGACCGCTGATTAACGCCGCGGCGCTGGCGCGTGTGGAACAAAAAGTGGCACGCGCGGTTCAAGAAGGTGCACGCGTGGTGCTTGGTGGCAAAGCAGAGGCAGGAAAGGGATATTATTATCCGCCGACCTTACTGCTGGATGTGCGCCAGGAGATGGCAATTATGCACGAAGAGACATTTGGTCCGGTATTGCCTGTGGTGTCATTTAATTCGCTGGAAGAGGCGCTTACGATGGCCAACGACAGCGACTACGGACTGACCTCATCGATTTATACGCAAAATCTGAATACGGCAATGAAGGCAATTAAAGGCCTGAAATTTGGTGAGACGTATATTAATCGTGAAAACTTCGAGGCGATGCAGGGCTTCCATGCCGGCTGGCGCAAATCCGGAATTGGCGGGGCAGACGGCAAACACGGCCTGAACGAATATCTGCAAACTCAGGTTGTTTATCTGCAGTCCTGATATCGATGCCGGGTGAGCAGGGGTGCCACCCGGCATCTGCTAACGTATTAAAGCTTGATGAGTTTTTCCAGCGTGCGAACCAGTTGGGTCACAAAACCGTATTCGTTGTCGTACCAGGCGACGGTTTTGACCAGTTGCAGATCGCCAACTTCAGTAATCTCCGTTTGTGTGGCATCAAATACCGAACCGAAATGTGATCCAATGACATCTGATGAGACAATCTCTTCATCGGTGTAGCCGAACGACTCATTATTCAGCGTCGCCTTCTTCAGCGCATTATTGACATCTTCGGTGGTCACTTTTTTGCCCAACACCGAAACCAGCTCCGTAACAGAACCGGTCTTCACCGGAACGCGCTGGGCGTGTCCTTTCAATTTTCCGCTCAATGCTGGAATAACCAGACCAATCGCTTTCGCCGCACCGGTGGTATGCGGAATGATGTTCTCTGCCGCCGCCCGTGAAGCGCGTAAATCTTTGCCTCGCGGACCGTCAACCAGCGACTGTGTTCCCGTATACGCGTGGATGGTGGTCATAGTACCAAGCTGAATACCGAAGTTATCGTGCAATGCTTTCGCCATAGGCGCCAGACAGTTAGTGGTACAGGATGCGACCGAGATAATCTGATCGTTAGCATCCAGAGTGTCGTCATTGACGTTAAAGACAATAGTCTTCATGTCACCAGCAGGGGCGGAGATCAATACTTTCCTGGCACCTGCATCCAGGTGGGCGTTGGCTTTTTCCGTTGAAGTATAAAAACCAGTACACTCGATGACAATTTCCGCACCTGTGGTTTTCCACGGAATATTTTTGGCCTCTTTTTCTGCGTAAACGGCGATTTTTTTGCCATCTACAATAAGCGCATCTTCAGTAAAGTCGACGCTCCAGGGGAACGGACCGTAGTTTGAGTCGTGTTTTAGCAGGTAGGCGAGAATTTTCGGTGAGGTCAGATCGTTAATGGCAACGACGTCAACGCTGCTTTTGACTTCCAGTAGCCGACGCAATACCAGACGACCGATACGACCAAAACCGTTAATGCCAATTTTACTCATGGTTTTCTCCTGTCAGGGTGAAGCGGTACCACATATTTTCCCTACCAGGCATAGACCAGTCAGCCGCCAGGGGCAATGCCTGTTTTTGCGGTTAAGCGTAACTGACTGAAAATGAGCGAACAAAAGTTAATGAATTTTTAACAAAAGCTGGTTATGTTGACGCATCATTGTTTTTACTCAGGAAGTGTTATGGGGAATAAGTATTCTGGCCTACAGATTGGTATCCACTGGCTGGTCTTTTTGTTGGTGATCGCGACCTACTGTGCGATGGAACTGCGTGGATTTGCGCCTCGCAGCTATCGTCCCTGGTTCAACATGGTGCATGTTTCCTGTGGTATCACGATTTTAGTGCTGATGGTGGCGCGTTTGTTGGTCAGGCTTAAGTACCCGGCACCGCCAATTGTGCCAAAGCCTAAACCGATGATGACCGGAATGGCGCATCTTGGACATTTGATTATCTATTTGCTGTTTATCGTATTGCCAGTTATTGGTCTGGTGATGATGTACAACCGGGGGAATCCGTGGATAGCGTTCGGCATTGTCATGCCGCATGCGGCAGAAGCCAACTTCGATATGGTCGATATGCTGAAGTCCTGGCACGTGACGCTGGCAAAGTTGGGTTATTTTGTTATAGGCCTGCATGCAGCAGCAGCCCTGATGCATCACTATTTCTGGAAGGATAACACGCTATTGCGGATGATGCCGCGTAAGCGCTCATAACGCATATTTCCTTCGTCCCGCATAATGCGGGACGTTTGCTTTCTACCAGCCAATATAAATACTTTTATTGTTCTCATTCTAAATATATCAATAAAATCATACACCACTCCAATTTGCTTCATATGCTCGTAGTGAAGTGGGGCCAGGCATTTTTTTAGAGTCACACACTATCCGCGATAATCCATTTCATTATAAATCTATGACGATTACGCATTTAATATACTTATCACAACCTTAAGAAAAATTATATTTGAGATAGGCATTCATAATTAAATAAACTAAATCAATACGTTACAGTGAATTTTAAGATTATCTATCTTATTTAAGATCGTTCTTTATGTTATTTGAGAAAATAAAGGTTTTATTTGCCAAGATAATTCTTAAACTACCAATTATCGTAGGGCTACTCCTATGGTGCCATAAGACCTTACTGACCTCTTTACTGCCGCAAATAAATATCCTGCTTTCAATTGTAGGGGATATTGCATGCATGGTCAGGATGTCAGTGTATTTTTATTTAAGGATAGACAATATGAAAATCAATACCTCCCATGCCAGCCATATATTTGTTGCCGGTAGCCTTGCATTGTTACTTGCTCAGACGGCGGCTCATGCTGATTCAGCTAATACCATCACTTTTAAAGGTGAAGTGACCGAGCAAACTTGCGAAGTCACCGTTAACGGTGTGAACGCACGCCCGGTGGTGTTACTGCCTACTGTAGCTAAAAGCGAGCTGACAAGCCTAGACTCTGTAGCGGGTCTGACAGCATTCACTCTGGGAGTGACCGGGTGTACCGCTGATACCGACGCACTGAATATCAAGACGGTATTCGTTGCCAATAATATGACCCAGCACGGTAACCTCGCCAATACCGGTACAGCGCAAGGTGTTGAACTGCAATTGATGACCGACAGTTTGGGTACAGCGGTCATTGATCTGCGAAATTCAACACCCGTTGACGGGATCACCGTTGCAGCAGGTAATACTACCGGTGAACACGACTATGCCGTGCAGTATTACAGCCCAAATGGCAATGCGAACGCTGGTACGGTCATCGGTACCGTACAGTACGCAGTCTCTTACCTGTAAGAGAGCTCTGGGTGATGAAAGGATTGGCTATAGTTTTGGCCGGAATACTGATGTGCGCCAGCACACAGGCAAGCGTCGTCATGACAGGCAGTCGGATTATCTATCCGGTTGACAGCCGGGAAGCCAGCGTACAGCTGACCAACCGCGATGATTTCCCCAGCGTGGTACAGGTCTGGCTGGATGATGGTAACCCTCAATCAGTCCCACAAACCGCCAATGCTCCTTTTATCACCACGCCGCCAGTCTTCCGACTGGCGGCTCAGGCTGGGCAAACCGTGCGACTGCGATATGTTGGAAAACCGGTGGTACAGGACAGAGAGACGTTGTGGTGGTTTAACTTCATTCAGATCCCGCCAACGGAAAAGGGCGCTCAAGCAGACAATCAACTGATGGTACTGGTACGCAGCCGCGTAAAAGTGCTGATGAGACCAAAAGGGCTGGTGGGCTCACCGCTGGAGATGGCAATGACTAGCCGTGTCTGGCTACAGGACGGCAAACTGTTTTTGCGTAATAACAGTGGTTATTACCTTGCGCTTTCCTCGCTTGACGTCAACGGGGCGGGTAAAAAGCAGCGTATTCAGAGCGAAACGGTAGCCCCGTGGACGACCGTATCATGGCCTGCGAAAGTGTCGCTTTTGGGTGAGGCGCAGATGCGCTGGATTAACGATCAGGGCGCAACGTTAAGCGGACGTGTGACGGTGGAGAATCCGGATAATGTCCGCTATTAATCCACATTGGTGTTGGCTGCTACTTTCCGGCGTCACGCCCGTTCTGGCGAACGTTTACACTTTCGACGAGGCACTACTGCTCGGAAGTGGTTACGAGAAAGGACTGGCACAGTTCAACGATCAGGATGCCGTTGCCGCCGGGCGTTACAGTGTGGATATCTGGCTGAACGGAAAGTACATAGGCCGGGATGATGTGCTGTTTCGCCCGAACACCGAAGGACGTATTGCGCCTTGTTTACCCGTTAAATTCTGGGATGAGCAGGGGGTTACGGCGTCGATGGAAGCATTGCCAGATGCTTGTCTTGAGCCGGAAACGCGTATTAGCGGTGGGCTGTGGAATTTCGACCAGGGCCTGCTGCGTTTGAATCTCAGCGTTCCACAGGCAGCTCTTAAACGAACACCGCTGGATTATGTACCTCCTTCGCAGTGGCAGAGTGGCGAAAGTGCGTTGTTCAGCAACTATAACCTGCACGTCTATCACAACAAAAGCGGCGGGCAGCAAAGTGATTACGGCTGGCTGGGACTGAGCAGTGGCTTCAATATTGGCAGCTGGCAGTTTCGCCAGCAGTCCTCCGCTAACTGGCGGCGCGATGACTATCGAGAAACTCAACGCTGGGATGCGCTGCAAACCTGGCTACAGCACCCGATCGCAAAACTGGAAAGCGTACTTACCGCAGGTGAAAGCTACACGTCAGGCAATTTACTTGGCAGCATGGCGTTTACCGGAATCAAACTGGAAACCGATCAACGGATGTGGCCTCAGTCGCGGCGCGGCTACGCGCCAGAAATCCGCGGTACGGCATCAACGCCTTCACGTGTAGCAGTCAAACAAAATGGTCGCACTCTTTATGAAACCAGCGTGCCGCAGGGACCTTTTGTGCTCGACGACTTGCCAAATACTGCCTGGGATGGAGATTTAGAAGTTGAAATCACCGGCGCAGACGGCAAAAAAAGTGGCTACACCGTACCGTACGCCAGCGTGCCTTTGTCGCTGCGGCCCGGAGTCTGGCGCTACGGTCTGGTAGCAGGCAAAACCCGAGATTACGGCACAGCCGACGCTCCGTTTGCCGATTTTACGTTGGAACGTGGAATGAGCAATTTACTGACTGCGAACGCTGCCTTGCGTATCGGTGATGATTATCAGGCGTTGGTGATGGGCGGTGTGGTGGCGACCACTATGGGCGCTTTTGGCGTCGATATTACTGGATCGCGGGCGCACATGGCATCTCAGTCCCTGAGCGGCTGGCGTCTGCAAACCAACTGGAGCAAAACATTTAGTCCGACGGGTACGCACGTAGCGCTGGCAGGTTATCGCTATTCCACGGAAGGCTATCGTGATTACGGGGATGTACTGGGCGAACGAAGCGTTACCGAAGGCGATACAGCATGGCGTTCGGACACACTACGCCAGCGTAACCAGTTTACCGCCACCATAAACCAGACGCTGGGTGGTTACGGAAATCTGTGGTGTTCCGGATCGATGATGGACTACTACGACGACCGAGGGAACAGCACTCAGTTGCAGGCCGGGTATAACACCACCCTCGGGCGCGTGGCGCTTGGCGTCTCCTTCAGTCGGCAAAACACCTGGTGGCGTAACGGAGACAGCACACAGGCGCAAAAAGAGAATGTCGCAACGTTCACATTCTCGATGCCACTCAGCTTTGGAGAGCGCGAGCACACGGTGGCATTGTCCGCAAGTCAGGGTCAGCAGGCCGGGCGCAATGCGCAGGTGTCACTGTCCGGTGCACTCGATAGCGCGGAGACGGTCAATTACGCGCTGTCCACGGGCTGGCAGCAGGCTAAAGATGAGTCCAGCGCTGTGACCGACTGGAGCGGATCGCTACAAAAAAATACCGCATTCGGCACGCTGAATGGCAGTGTTTCACAGGCACAGAACTATCAGCAGTGGACTGCTGGCGTACGTGGTGCGGTAGTCGTGCATCGCCATGGCGTCGTCGCAGGGCCGTGGGTGGGCGACACCTTTGCTTTGGTGGAAGCGCCTGGAGCGGCAGGTGCCAGAGTCGGTGGAGGACAGGGAGCGATAGTCAATCGTGGCGGTTACGCACTGGTGCCGTCGTTAACACCTTACCGCTATAACAATGTGACTATCGACAGTAGCGAAATGGATAACCATGTTGAGCTACAGGAGAGCCAGCGTCGTATCGCTCCAATGGCCGGAGCGGCAGTAAAACTGCGTTTTGCGACGCTTTCTGGTTACCCACTACTCATTACTGTGAACGGCAAAGAGACACTCCCGGTGGGAGCATCCGTGACCGATGATCGGGGACGCATCGTGGGTATGGTGGCTCAGGGAAATCAGGTGTATGCCCGTGTGGAAGGTGAACAGGGACTACTGACAATCGAAGGCAGTGATTGCTCGCTGCCATGGATACTTAACGAGCAACAGCGCACCGAACCGCTGATTGCATTAACTCAGGCCTGCAAGGAAAAAGGACAGTTATGAAACTATTTATCCTGCTGTTAGCTCTGCTTTCCTCTGGAGTGCAGGCCGCATGCGAACCTATCATTTACCCGTACAAATCAGGAAGTAACAGTGCTCTTGGATCGTACCGCCTGAGTGCCGCAACGGATGGTATCGCCAATGACTGGCGATCTGGCGGCGGAAACGATGCCTGGAACGGCCTGCTACCGGGCCTGAGTAAGTCTGTTGATATCACCAGCAATTCAGGTTTTCAGCCTGCAGGTACGATCCTGACATCAAGCGGTGGTATCCCGTTTACGACCTATGCGCACAAGGGGGGAGGGTACGATCCGGAACAGGTCTTTTTCCGCTGTACCCCGGATACCGGCGGACAGCTGTATGAAGCCTGGTCAACTAACGGCGATGATCATTACGGCGGGTGGCATGAAGCGACGGATGTACCGGGTGCTTATTTAACATTGATGAAAAATGTGGCTCTGCGCCTGACCCATGACGCAACCGGCAGCATCTTTACCGACAGCTGGCAACAACGCCCACTGGAAAATTTGGATCTCGACACCAATGGTAATTTCCTGATTAAAGCGAAAAACTTCTCGACGATAAGCGCGGAGCTAATTAAAACTCTGGATATTCGTTACTTCTATAATCAGCAGCAATCCGCGACTTATGACAGCTATGTGAATCCCAACGCTTACGTGGTGTTTCGGGGGCCAGGAACAGCGTCCTGGGGTATTAAAATAGGGCAGCCTCACCGTAACAGCAACTGGGCGGGCTGGGCCTATGACTGGCCATCGGTTATAAGCCTTTACAATAACGGCATAACAATTAAACGTGCGGCAATGTGCCAGGTGACGGACTTTACTCCGGTGGTACATCTGCCGGTTATTTCCGTGGCCCAGCTCAAACGAGGGGAATATTCCTCTGCGCCATTCCAGATTGATTTTGCCTGTGAATCAACGGTGGTTTCGGGCATAGCAAAGGGAAAGAGTAATGTGGCGATGGGACTGCTCGCGCCGGAAAGCAGCGTCAATAGCGCCTGGAACTTTAATTTGATCACAGGCAAAACGGTAACCTGGTTGCTTGATACGCAATACGGTGCCGCCGGACGTGCCAGAGGTGTTGGTGTACGCGTTTACCGGGCAGGTAATCCGGTGAATTTTATGGCAGTGACAACTGCAGGCAGTGGCACCGAAGGTGGGTGGATGCCGGTTATTGGCAGTAATACACAGCAAAATGGAAGTCAGGATGGTGTGAATTACTACAGCGAAACCTTCGAAGCACGTCTTGCGAGTTTTGGTGCGGATACGTTAACGGCGGGGAGCTATCAGTCACATGTACAAGTTTTATTGCGTATTCAGTAGCATCTGGCTGTTTGTCCTTAGCGCGCAGGCCGCGGTTAATATCGGCACGACACGCGTGATTTTTAACCAGGGTGAAACGCAGCGCACGGTGATGCTGGTAAACGATGGTGATTATCCGGTGGTAGTGCAAAGTTGGGTGGATGACGGATCGCCCGAAAATGGTCCATCCCAAACGAACGCGCCTTTTGTTGTGCTTCCGCCGGTATTGAAAATTCAGCCAGGGGAACAGCGAGAACTGCGGATCATGACGACAGGTAGCGGGCTCGCAGGCGATCGCGAATCATTATTCTGGCTTAATGTTTATCAAATTCCGCCTGAGATGAAGGTCGCTCAGGCTGGTGAAAAAGTGCGATTAGCGCTTAGAAATCAGCTTAAAGTCCTATGGAGACCGAAAAATACAGGCGTGTTGACTGAAAAAACCATCAATCTTCTGAGCTTTCATTATGAAGCTGGGGAGATTTACGCTGTAAATGATAGTTCATGGAACATTACTCTGGCTAATGTATTATTAGGAGACTATTCCACAAGTGGAATAGTGGTTTCACCGCATTCCCGGCGCACGATTTTTAATTTAGCCACTGCGGAAATGAAGAATAATAAGATAAACTTTACGGTGATTAACGATGAAGGAAATCGTTGGGGATTTTCAGGTGTCGTGAATTAACACAGGATAAACTAATTTCAAATAAATTGACAAATAAATAACATTCAGGGATCATGATGGCAAAAGTTTTTTTGCTCAACGGTACCGTCGTATTCTGGCCAGAGCGTAACTTATTACACGCCAAATCAGATGAGACGAAACGTTTAACGCTAAATACCCCGGCAACTCGTTGTTTATCATTATTAATACAACGGCAGGGCCAGGTTATTGAACGCGATTATTTCTTTGAACATGTCTGGTTTATTAATGGTGCTCAGGTCACTAATAATACATTTTATCAGAACATCTCATTGCTACGTCGCGCTTTTAAAGAGCTTGGTCTGAATGAAGAACTGATCGTCACCGTACCGAGAGTAGGGATCCGTCTTGAGCCACAGTTGCAGGTGCTTGAGCAGGAGATGGACGATCTTCTCTGCGGCCCAATAATCTCGCCAGTCTCGACGCCAGAAGCAACACCAAAATCGCCACGCAAACATACACTCTGGTGGGTTCTGGCAGGTGTGCTCATTTGCTTTTTAGCCTCATTCGCAACCTGGCAAACACAATTTGATTCCCGGCTTAGCCGTTATATACCGCTGAGTATAGGGAAGGGATGTCACTGGTACGCGAATCCGGATGTACTAAAGTTTGACCAGCATCATCAATTTATACACACCAGTGCGCTGGACTGTCAGAGTCATCCCTGGATTTATCTAACTATGTATCCTCATTTTCCGCGGGTCTCTGCATTAACCTGTCGACAACAATATAGCCATTGGCGGGATAATGACTGTATTACATATTATTATTTCACGGAGTCCCGAAATGTGGGAGCATAATTTAAAATGGAGTCTTTGCATCATCTTAGCGATGGTAATGACGATCGTCGCTACGTTAATGCTCCAGAACTGGCAGCGCTCAAATTTCGATTGTTCCGGGGAATTAATGATGGAGTATCCCGATATTCGTGGTGATATTTCTGTGAGATACGTTTTTAATGGCGCCCGTGGCGTTGCTATTTTACGCGGAAAAATCACCGATAATAACGGGGAGATATTGGCAGTGAATCAGAATGTCTGGTTCAACTTCATCCGCAGAGAGGACGATTATTTCCTTGAATCTGAAAATGTAGCATCAAGCACAGGCAGCACAACGATTCATCCATTGCTGGAAAGAACGCTACCTAATTTTTATCTCAAGCCAAAAGAACCCTTTTATTTCAGCATATTAAGACTCAATAACAGCACATGGCATTTTTATACCAGCCGCTCACCATCTGTTTTTTGTCGCAAGTGAGGTAATGATCTCGGGCTGGGTATGTATAACATTTGCTATACATACCCCTTGTTAATGAAGTTGAAAACTTCTACATTCATCATGGTTTTAAACCATCACAAACGCACGAGTGAACACACTTTCTTAAGCCGCCATAGCAGATAACAATGAAATTAAAATTTCTATTCCCTACGTTCTTTTGTCTGACGATAAATGCATATGCGGCATCGCCGGTGTTATTCAATCCCGCAGTGCTTAATGCCGCACTGTTATTTAGTCACGATCCGAGCAGCGGGAAGGTCAAGCACAGCCTGCAATGGATCAGAAACAGTGCAGGGGAGTTACAGGCCATGACCGATGTCTGGTATGACCGTAATGGTTGTTTCACTCGTGTAAATATGGTCGATAAGATAAGTGGAAATGAGTTTCATATCGAAAACAATAATGGCAACCTGACCTCACGCAATGGTCAGCAAATCACTGGCAAGGTCAACCAGGATTGTCAGATCACTGCGCTAGAGAATGACCGTGGCAAATTCTTGCTGAGTTACAATTCACGTGGATTACTGGAGACAATGACTAACCGGGAAACCGGCGATGTGAGCAAAAGGTTCGAATACCGTTATGGTCAGTTTCCGGTACGCATTCGCGATTATCAAAAGCACACCGACAAAATTATCTCTTATCCAGCAGGAAATCCGCAGTTTCTCGATTTTGAATCATCGTTGAAGGTTAGGGGAACAACCGTCTGGTTAAAACAGAGTTGTAGCTACCAGCCCGATGGAAATGCCCGGCTTTGTTCAATCATCACCGCATATGATGATGACTATAGAGACGGGGCCACGGTGATGTTTACGAACCATCAGACTGAATATTACTGATCCAGAGTTTATCTGACTTGCCCAAAAATAAGTTGTTCCGGGAGAGACAAGACAAGGAACTGGCGCAGGCACTAGTACGTGCGGTCTGTGATATTGCATTTAACATAATATACATTCGGTAGAGCGATAACACGTAGTCCATAGATATTATGGGTGAATGTTATGGCTATATTGAGTGTGAAGTTAACCAAAACCAGCAACACACAGCATGTTGTTAATGCTTTACTCTTGATTTGTTGCCGAATGGGTGAGGGACGTAACACCGTTCATCTTTTCGGCGATGAAGTATCTGATATATCACCACGTCAAAATGTTCAGTCTTTACCTGAGCGCACAGCAAAAATCCTCTCCGAAATATCACGTCGCGGCCTGTTTTTTCACGTAGCGCCGCACGGAAAAATTCACGGCATTTTTATTGCCACACACCCTAAAAATCTAAGCCGAAACGCATAGGGGGCGCATCATGCGTGATTTCGCTCTGATTTTCCGGCATGCGTGGGAACTGGCAAGAAAGGGGGCTGAGATGTTTGGCGGCTCTGCGCGTGATTACTTTCGCGAGTCCCTTCTGCTGGCTTACAACCAGTTAAAACGCAATGTAACGGCAAAAGACCTCGTAAAAATTATGACTGGTCGCTACATGTCAATGAGTCAAATCCGAGAAGAAGTTAACGCCAAATTTAAAAAACAAACTGCAAAGAACATCGCCCGTAGAATTTGGAACATGTTTCGCTCTCCCTATGTGGAAATAGAGAAGATCAAATGTGAATCCACTGGAAAATATCTTTATCACCTGAAACATGCACAAAAAAACTTCTTTGTGAGTGGGGCAATTACTCGCGCCCTGAAATCAGCACGGCAAGAAAAGAAGAAGGCTATAAAACCGCGTCCAGCAATGTCAAAGGACGAAATTAACTCTTGTCGTATGGCTAACGCTTTTCATAAAGCGCTTTCAACCGGGATTTACATTCCACCTAACTTAATTTGAGAAAAACATGAGCAAAAGAACACAAATTATCCAGTTTAGGGCAGACGAAGAAACCTATAGTCGCGCTCAAGAGCGCGTTAAAAATGGTGGCCTACAACTGCCTGATGTGATGCGTGCTGCGCTTAAGTCTGTTGCCGATGCTGATGTTTCCTGCCTCGCTGATTTAATCAACGGCGCAACATCAGGGAGTGAGGATATTAATCAGGCATGGCTTTTTCAAAAGTGTCATGAACTTTTTGAATACCGTGATGGGCAGTTGTTCCGCAAATCCCGTAAAGGGATGGGTGAACAAGGTAATCCGGTATTTATCAGAGTACGGGAAGGGGAAGAACACGTATTAATTCAGGGCAGTCATTACCCATTGAAAGATATTGTGTGGCTGATGGAAAACGGAAGTATTGCCGGGGAAGTTGAATATAAAAACCCTCACAGGGTAAACATGAAGCACTCAATTGAAAACCTCATGATTAATCCTGTTAAGGAAAAAGAGATAACTCTGGTCAAATATTTAACTGGATCTGAAAAGATCAATGTTATCAAAGTTAAACAACGTGCGTTTATGTTTGACACTGGTAATGACGAAAACACTAAAAATGTAATAGAAAATTTAATTAACAGTGAAAAAACAATTCCATTACTTCTACGTGGTGAGGATGGCTGGGTTGCATCCAGAACGGCTATCCACGCCTTTAAATTGAGCGAAAACCAGTATGTGGTAAGCATTTCTTAAGGGGGTTTTATGTCCAATGAAACAGTAAAAAAGGTCATGGCAGAAAAGCGCCGTATGACCATAGGTCAATTAACAGACCTACTTGTTAGCGGTGCTTTACGCCGTGAATTAGGTATGGATAAAACAGAATTTGCAGGTTTGGTTAGCGCCATGCGCTCAACGATACGCCGGATTGAAGGGCTGGAAGCTACACCACGTATAGGGTTGATATTTAACACCGCTGCCGCTCTGCGCATTGGTATTGATTTTCCAATTATTGAAGAAAAGGCAAAGAGGTAGCAATGCGTCGTTACATCATTACGGATAAGGATATTTTTGATGCTTTTCAACGCTGGACAAGCCCTACGCTGAAAAACCAGAAGATGCATACCAGCTTCATTCGTGAGGCTGTGTGCCGCGCACATCCTGACAAGGTAATTCTCCAGTATGACATTCGCCAGAAGCTAAAAAATATGGCTTCGCGTGGATTGGTAGCTGAGGTTCATTTAAGTCCGAATGCAACAGCCTGGATGATTAATAAAGGTGATTTGAATGGACAAAATTAAGACCAAAAGAAGCGAACGCAGATTATCGCGTGACCTTATCGAAGAAGCGCTAAAGCTGGTGGCTGACCGCAGTGAGCGTGAAGGGGTGAGCAAGGATACGGCTAAACGTCATGCGTCAGCCATTCGCGGAGTAATTCCGGCGCTAGGTGTTGTTAAGAGCAAGGTTATTAAGCCGGGTGTATGGGTGGCACTGTATGCCCGTAGCGATTCAACATCAACGGTCATCAGCAATATGAAATTTACTGCCGTTATTTTTGAGTGGGCGGGGCAACAAAATTATGAGGATGCAGCGTTTTACGCTGTTATTGCGAATGCAATCCGTACAGCATTGGCAGTAAGGGGCGATAAATGACAGCACTCAACAAACAGGCGCTGCTAATCGAAAACGGTCAACTTGTTGCCGATACGCTACGCCACTTAGCCGATAACGAAATCGATTCTGATTATTTTGCTATCACCTCAACGAATGAGAACGGCACTGAAATTGATCACGAGCTGGTTATCACTGATTACGCTCTACAGGCTGCCGGAACGGTAGACGAATTGGTTAGGGCGCTGGAAGCCGCAGAGAAGCGCATAGCAGAACACCGTAAGGTGCTAAACAGCCTTGCAGCTGTAGCCCGTCGCTATCTTCCTGATTATGACGAACATCCTGAAATTCAGGCCGCTGACGAATTACTTGAGAGCACCGCTGGCATTGGCGTGAAGGGGGAGTGAGATGGATAAATTAATCAAACCTACCACCAAAGGTAAACATGACGGTTCATGTGATTATCTTTGCTCGGACGATGCGCGATTCATCGTTATGCGCGGCGATTATACGGAAGCGGAAATAATTCAGGCTTCTGTGTCCCAAGATGTAATCGACTCGGATGGTGCGGCTGATTTTGCAAGTAGCGCCCGCTATTACCAGTGTTGGTACAAAGTTAGCCCAATAGGTGGGCAGGATGGCTATTCAGGCTGGCATCATCCTCGTGACACGCCGTGTCGCGGTGCATATTTCGCATCAGTTTTGCAATGGGATTGAGATGGCTAAATCAATGATGGGTTACATGGTCAGAGCGTGGAATAACGAACTCAAAGGCCGTGAGTGGAATATGGGAAACAAGAAGCGCCGAAAAGCATTTGCGCGTGAACTGGCGGCGGCAAGTCTTGAAATGGATAACGATGTTGCTGACGCGGTAGAGGCTGAATTCCGTGTGCAGGAAGAAGTTTCTGATTGGGGACGATAACAGCATGGCTAAATATATACGCGAAACACACAGAAAAGCAGAAGGACATATTTTGGATGAATTCGATGGTTTCATTCATAAGGATAACGCCTGCGCACTGCCATGACACGAGGTAATAATGGTTAAAAATACTTTTGATCCACCCGTACGCACCTCTGAGGAAAAAGCATTTACCAGAGGACGTATTACGCATGAGCTGAAAATTTATTCAGATTTTTTCTATGCCGTATGCACTGGCGTGAAGCGTGCAGAATTGCGGAAAAATGACCGGGATTATCAGGTAGGCGATATCTTGCATCTGATGGAAATACATCGCAGTAGCTGTTACTCAACTGGAGAATACATAAACGCGACTATCACACATATAGCTGATGTTAGTGAGTGGATGCCGGGCTATGTACTTCTAAGTATAAAACTGGAATGGGATGATTCTGAGGCTGTGGCATGGCTTCATGTTGATAATGGTATTGGTATTCCAGCAATCACAAGAAGTCGGAATGTTGCTGATAGTTGGTTATCGAAAGGCTGGAATATCCAGCCGCTCTACACCGACCCGACAATGACGGTAGTGCCGCCTGCAATCGAACACGATTACGAGGTGATAAAAGCCATTCTACCAACGTCAAATCCTGATGAATACGCATGCTGTATCGATGCGGATATGTGGAACGCTTGCCGCGCTGCCATGCTTAAAGGTGGTACTAAATGATGATTCTAGCCCATTTAGGTATTCTGGCTATTTATTTGTTGGGGTTTACAGGGATGTTTTTTTATTCGCTAAAGCGTGATGTGGAATGTGGTCTAGACAGAAATCCGCATGAAGCCTTTATATTTGCATTTTTTTGGCCTGCATTTGTATTATTCATTGCGCTAATCATTTTTATTGAAAAAATAATTAGGTTAGCATATGCGGCATGTGGGTACTTTCGTTCTAAATTGCGAGGTAAACATTAATAAAATGCTGAGTGATTTGCTGATTATGGTTGACCGCCGCGCTCAGGCGGTCAGTTTGCGCGAAAAAACTATCATTAACGAGCGTCATGCTGTTCGAATGCTGGAGCCAGTCCTTTCGCTTGGTGTTCGCGCAGCGAGCGTACCGGATACATGGGTTAGATATGCCGACAGATGCATTGATAATGGTCTGGCGGCATCCACTATCCGTCAGCGCATTGATTGTGTTGCTGCTGTCGTTGCCTGGGTGATTCATGCTGATATCAAATTCAAGCCAGCCGCGCCCGGTTCGCTGGGGAGAATGCTGGAGGCTATGCGAACCGCAGCAAGGGCAATTGGCAAGAGAATTAAGCGCCATCGAGCGCTAAGTAAACCTGCACGAGTAAGCATTGATGAATACACCGCTGTTGTACACGATATAGAATCACTACGCGAACCATACAGAACAGCCGCACGAATGATGTTATGTTTCGGGCTAAGGGCATCTGAAACACTCTCATTATCCAGCAACTCTCTTATATCGGGTGGCAGGCTGTTTATTCCAGACCGTTGCACAAAGACGCATGCTGACCTGCTTTTACCTATTCCAGTTAAATACATTCCACTGATAGATGAGTGGCTATCTGTAATCGGGGAATCAGAAGTGAAATATAACACACTGGTAACGACTATATCCCGCGCTGGTATAAAGTGGCGTTGTCATGATTTGCGTAAGTTGTTCCGTACTTCTGCTGCTGTTCGTGGCGAGGATTTTCTTGCAACAGAATTAATACTTAACCACGCTGTCAAAGATGTACCATCTATTTATTTACAGTCGCCACCATTCGCAGCAATGAGAAAAATATTAACTAACTCGATAGAAGAATATTTACAGGTCAGGGGGTAGGAAATGTCAATGCCAGCAATAAAAGATAATGATGTAATGTATCAAAAGAAATATCCGAGACATTGCCTGTTTAAATCACTCCAATTGCGTACAAACCTAAAAGCGAAACCTGATATTTATCGAGTGGAAATGATCAGTCGTGAAGGTGAAAAGATATTGATGGGAGGTCGCAAAACGACTCAGGAAGCAATAGCACTTTATCGGGATATAGCAACGTTGAGCGCAGCAGAAGTAGAAACGGCTTTCAGTAGCATGGTCTAAATAGCGTCAGCAGAACATACCCGGCATTCGCCGGGTTTTTTATGCCTACAAAAAACACACCTGCTAAAGTTTATGTGAATAAAGCGTTAAATCGCATTTAACAAAATACAAACACAATTAAGGTTAAAAATGTTAACAACAAAGTTAAATATGTGTTGTGTGGATAAGTTTTTACGAACCATAACACATAACAAAGTAATGTGATTAAAGTCAATTTATAGACAAAAACGACGAAAATTTATTTAGCTCAATAAAAACAATCAATTGCGAAATTTGGTTGTTTTTGATGCAGTTTATGTGCGTTTTTTGTCGTCAATACATTGTAATTTGCCAGCAACACGAAACAAAAAGATTAAGCCACAAAATACATCATATAAATCATAAGCGTACATATGTGAAGCAAACGGATATATAAGGTTGGACATTCTGAAAAATATGATGAGATTGAGCGGAGAATAGACAAAAACCACATAATCATTAATAAATGTTTCTGTCTGAAATAAAACCGGAAAAGAGAGGGTTATTTAAATTCCATATAAATCAAAATGATAGAACCGCCCAATGGGAAATCTCCATAAAAAATCCCGGGAATGTTTCTACAGTCTCATCCGACCAGATGTTTTAACATATTGACATGGAGATAATGAGTTAGTCACAAAAGCGGAAAGCTGGCATGAGGCAGGGGGCGAAAATATATTAAACCGCGCTCAGGCTTGTTTCCACCAGCACCGGACGTTATCTATCACTTTCTGACTCACAACTAGAACGGGTAAATAATTGACCGTTAAAGGATAGCGAGGCTGTTACAAATTAAATGTTCATAAATCAGCCACAACATTTAAAACAAAGCAGCAACATGAAAGCTGGCACGATAAATGTTATCCACAATAAAAATCAGCATTTTCGCCACTTCAAAGTGATATTGACCACTAACATAAATCGTGCAGGTGGCGGTTTTTGTCTTGTTTATCCACAGATTCAACCTTGCACCAAATATTGACGCATTACCGCTGGCGGCGTTTCTGTAATTAGCCTAGGCGTTGCCTTTAAATCACTTCTATATAAGGAGGTGATTTTTATGGCTTACGGGCGTCAGTTCGAGATAACTGTTAATTGCACAGATGGCGAGACGATCCACATTACGGATGTAGATGTGGATTTTTCGTCTATGCGTGACGATGAAAAAGAGCCAAACGAAGCTGACTTGACCGTGTGGGGGCTTACGCCTCAGACGCAAAATGCAATCGCTCAGGCAGGTTCAACCGTCAGCATTGCCGCTGGCTATATAGATGAAGGCATGTTCACCCTGTTTCAGGGGGAGCTAATCAGCGCCGTAACCATTAAGCCTAACGAGGTTTACGGTCTGAAAATGAAAGTTTATGAGGCGCTTATTCCATTTCGCGCCAGCGTCACATCTCGCACTTTTAAAAAGGGGCAAAACCTCAAAGAGGCTGTGTCGCTGGTTGCGTCAGATATGGGGCTGGGGTGTCAGGTCTCGAAAACTGCAGCAACATTAGTATTGCCTAAGAATGTCAGCGGCGTTGCATTATCCCGCGATGTGTTAACCAGCTTATGCAAGCCGGTTAATGCCACATGGTCACTTCAATATCAGTCGTTAGTTGTCACTGCCGGGGATTCTGTTCTCACTGGTGCTGCCGTTTTTTCACCTGAAACGGGATTACTTGGTGCTCCATTTTTAAAGATCCATTCACCAAAGCGCACCAAGAAAAAGAACCCATCAGAAAAAGACAAAATCCAGAAGAAACACGACAAAAGCATAACTACATACCAGTGGCCTCCTAAAGGCTCTCAGGTTGACTACTCAAAAGGCGCTCGCCGTCAGATGGGAGTTATTGAGGCCATTACTTGGGAGTCGCTTTTACGTGGCGGTGTTGAGATTGGCGAGCAGATAGAGCTCTCGTCGCCTTCTATGGGGGAAGGCTGGAACATCATTGTTAAAAAGATTTCCCACAGATTCAGTACGCGTGACCGTCAGGCATGGTCATCCTCATGGGAGGGCATCATTGCATGAGGACGGGAAGTCAGGTTAACGCAATTGTAGAGCAGGCGCTTAACTCAGCCATTTTTGCTCTGGAGGCTGTGATTGTATCGGTAGGTGAAGGCCGCGCAACCGTCAGGCCAACGCCAAAACGTTCGTTTGGCGACAATCCAGAGCCTGTCGATTATCCAGTGGTTGAAAATGTGCGCCTTATTACTCTTGTCTGGGATGGCGGCAAGTCTGGCATCAGCGGGCGAGTTTTGCCGGGTGATGAATGCTTATTGATAGCGCTATCCCACGGCGACGGTGACGAACCAGACCATAAAACCTTCTCAAATGCCGTTGCCCTGTGCGGCTTTTCCGACAAATCAATTCATCAGATGCCAGATAGCCCCGGCATACGCGTTTTCAGTGGTAGCGCCTTCATCGAATGGGATGACGGGAGCATTAAAGGTGATACCGGACAGGGCGCAACCTTCGCATTTACGGGCAACAAAATGACCGTTAACGCACCGGGAGGCATCGATATGACTGCCCCCATGACCACCATAAACGGAAATTTAACTATTTCCGGCGCTATCAGTCAGGGTGCTAAAGGCGGTGGTAACGCTGAATTCGGCGGCAACGTCAAAGTAACCGGGAAAAGCGAAGCGGCTGACCATATCAGCGGCGGTAAGTCAGGTAAAGACCATACCCACATTTCAAATGGCCAGGGCAAAGAGACTAACAAGCCTTCATAAGGAAACGACATGAAATTGAATGATGATGCGGCACAAATTGCGCTTTCTAACAAAGGCTTTCTGATGGCTGGTGACTACAGCACAACCATCAGCAAGGGCGAGATTATCAACATTACTGAACGTACCGGGCTGGTTGTGGATCGCGTCGAGTGTATCCCCCTGATTAATGCGCCCCTTTATATGGTCATGGCGACCTGCCGCGAATGCAAAGACCAGTTCATGCCTTTTTACAGCGATTTGCCGTTTGAATTGCCACATCAGGCAGCAATGGCGCAGATGCTGAACGATGCCGGGGAAGGTTTCGACCTTGATGACCTTTTGGATATTGAATCACTGGATGCGGCAGTAACGGTGGTACACGTTGAAAAGTGGATGCACACAGAATGAACATCACAACAACACAATATCGACACGGTATGAAAGGTTGCTTTCTTTCCACTAACAGGCCGCAGCCAGGCGAATCATTAACGCTGGTTATGCCTACGTGCAGGGGGAAAAGAATCATTCCCGTTGGTCAGGTACAACGGGTTGAATCAGTAGGTACAAGCCGATGCCTTGTGTGGGTTTCGAAACTGGCATTCGTTGAGGGGATGAATTACTGATGCTGGACATTATGCAGGACGAAAACGGGGTGATTCTTCGTAACGGTGATTTTGTGCTGGATGGTGGCATTGATGGTGTGGCACAGCAGGCAGAGATAAGAGTCGGGACAAATCGCGGTGAATGGTGGCTCGATGAAACTCAGGGTTTGCCGTGGGTGCCTGGCATTATGGCGTCACGCCTTCCAGCTCCGATTGTCTCCAATATGATTAATGCTGAGGCTAAACGCACCCCGGAAGTTAGCGACGCCAAAACCACAGCCATTAGTGATGCGAAGGGTAATTACACAATCCGCTTTGCGGTCTACATTGGCTCAGAAAGTACAGAGGTAACAAGTGGAATTAGTGAATGATGGTGGCTGGCATGGTGCCAGATTGCCGGAGCTAAGAGGCGATAAATACGAAAAGCTAAAGGGCGCATTGGGTGATGTTAACCCCGATGGCGACTCACTGGTCGGGCAAACAATAGCGATAGTTTCGGAAGATGACTTAAACATCATTGAGGCGATTGGCTGGGTATTTTCCGGCTTTTTCATTTCAATGGCAGAGGGAGCACAGTTAGATGGTCTTGGCGAGCGCTTCAACCTTCCTCGTTATGGCCTTACTCGCTCGCTGGCTTATGTTCTTTACCTCTTACAGCCGGGTCAGGTCATTAGCGCTGGTGATGAGTTTACTATCTCTGGTAGCGCTGGTGAGTGGGCGATAAACCACGAAGTAAAAGAAGACGGAAAGTCAGCCACTGGATATGTGTTAAAAGTCCGTCAGGATGCCATCACCAGCGGAAACACATTTACCATTAACATTTCTGGTAAGCCGCACTCAACACAATTTCAGACTGGTGACACGTCAGACTCGATACTCAGCCGCCTGTACACGCAAATCACAGCGGCTGAAACAGCCCTTACAACATATCAATCATCATACGGGACTCTGCTTTATGCCGCTGATGGCAGAACAATTATTCCGTTTTCCTTTGCTGATGATGTGTTTGAAATTGTCCGGGCTGGTATGCCTGCAACCGCTTACTACCAAAGCAATACCGAGTTTCCAGCAGTATTGTTTGGCTACGTTGCAAACAATGACATTCTGGTACTGGCAAACGGTGTTAAAGGTTTTCTCATTGAAGATGATGAGTCCTATCGCGAGCGTATACAGGCGGCAGCGGCAGCAGGTCGAATTAACATTAGCGCATCGCGCCCCGGCGTTAAAAATGCAGTATTAGCCGTCAACGGTGTCTCTTATGCTTCTGTTGAGGTTAATCGGGGAATTAACACGAATGCTGAGGGAATACCCGGTAAATCAATTCAGGTTTTTGTAGCTGGCGGTGATGATACTGAAATAGCTCAGGCTATTTATGATGCCGCCGCCGCTGAATGTGGTTTTCATGGTGATGTATCGGCAACGGCGACCGATGGAGAGATAACGGAAACGGTTTATTTCAGCCGCCAGAGCTTTCAACTTGTTTATGTCAGTGTGTCAGGCGATATATGGGATAAAGAAACAACGGGCAGGCCAGCGGATTATATCAGCGTGGCTAAAAACACCGTAACGGCCTATTTTTCACAGCTTACACCGGGGAAAGATGTATTTGCTGGTCAAATATATGCCCGTTTGTTAACAGCATTTTCAACGCTGACGGACGTAACAGTAAAAATCGGCATTATATCCCCGCCAACAGATAATCATGTTTCTGTAGGCAGCGGCATTATTGCGGTCACTGACTCAACATCGGTAACGGTGGTTTGATGGAACCTGTAATCAAAAGCCCTGAGCAGTTAGCAAAAGAGCGCCTGACGTCAAAAGTACGCCATCAGCGAAATATAGACCTAATAGCAGGGCTAAAATCCGGCAACAGCAGCATGGTTGCAGCCATTGAATACATGAAAAAAGGTTTTTCTCTGGCAGATTCAACGGGAACGCTTTTAGACGCATGGGGGGAGCAATACAGCATTCAGCGAGAAGGGCGCGACGATGATGATTATCGTAATGCGCTGCAACAAGCCAGAGGCGAACAGAGCGTTTCCACACAATCAAGGCCATCAGTGGGCGCATACATGCAGCAGGTATACAAACTTGTCTGGCTACCACTAAATCGGGTTGGGCTAAGCACTGGCGCAATAGGTGCGGCCTTTAATCGTGTGCCTCTGCGTACTGTGTTTGTGCAGTGTGGTGGTATGGCTCCTGATATTGAGCTCTCTGATTCTCTTGTATCTGCCACGTTCGGCGGGGATATCTACAGCGCTGCAACACCACCAAATGTGAATCTTACTCATCATGCGCCAATGTTTCCCGGCAATGCTTTTCCTTGCTTATGGGCTGGCATCCGATACGAGAAAACACAAAAAACGATCCGGGCAACTGAATCGCAGGGCGTCAGAGTCAGAGCTATTAAATCGCTGTTAACCCGGATTGAGGGTACTGCGACGGTAAACGGCGGCGAGCTAATTACGCCATTCAGTACACTGGTAACAGTCAAACAAATGAAGGTGAAAAATGGATAGCTGGGCGGAAACAGATAAAACCTATAAAGGGCAAGGGGGAACCGATATCCCCAATAAGCAGGAGCCATCACAAGAATTGCAGGCTACCGGCTTTGCTCCAACGTATTTTGATGAAAACGGTAATCTGGTGTTTGGGGATGGTGTATCCGCACAAACAATGAATTTCATTCTCAATGACCTGTACAAAAAATATCGTGATTTATTAGCCAGGGTAAATGCGTGATGAATAGCTTTGCGACTATAAGCCGCATCTATCCTTTTCGCGGTTCGAAATATGCCAGCGTCAAACAACCATCACCTGTAAAGCAGGCTGATGGTTTCAGACCGTGTTACATCAGCCTGTCAGGGGAACCGATTCAGGGCGATGCCGTTGATTTTGCGGAATTAAATTACATCTTTAATGACCTGTACGCCAAAGCCGCGCACATAGACCAGCTTCTTACAGCTAAGGGGAAATAATGGCATTAACACCGGAAGAACTGGTGGCAATCTCCGACCTTGAACGGGCGGCAATTGACGATTCCAGCGTTGTACCTGACTGGCTTATGCCAGCAGAGATACGCGGCAGCAGTGCGCCAATAAACTGTATACCGTACCCACAGCACACCATAGATGTGTTTGGCGGGCTTCTTGCTGGTTCATGGTCGTTAAAGTTTCAGAATCCATTACAGCGCGTTGTGTGCGATTTGGAGATATACCACGGCGAAAACGCCCCGTTATCATCACCACCAGATTTATCAGCACTACAGCTTACGGTTTCAGGCTTCGATAAAGCGGTTATCTTCTGCCCCGCAAAAACGGCAACGGATACCGCCCCGGCTAACTATCTCAATCTTGGCGTGACGGGCATCGCTGCAAAGTACAAGCTGGGCGGTAAGCGTCGGTTTCTGGAACAATCCGGGCTGGTGGTCATCCCGTTAACGATGATTTTGCTGTCCACGCAGCCCCTTACAAGTCAGGAAACAAGCCGCACATTGTCAATTACGCTTAAGCGGAAGAATGAAAGCCAGATGAACACAGCGCCGCTAATCAGCGGCATGGTCTACAGCAACCCATTACCATCAGCGCGAGATATTGCTCAGGCATCGTGACCGCTGAGAAATAAAAAAGTCATTCCGGCGATTTGTGCCAACATATCCCCGATTTGTTAATAACATTTCGGGGATTTGTTTTTTATGAAAGTAACAACACGCAAAAAACCAGCATTCCGCGACTTTTACGAAAATGGCACGTTCACACGCATAGTGGCGACCAAAACGGACAAGGGGAAATGGCGGTTATTCGGTCTGCATCGTTCTGTGGATGCGGCAATATTTGTGGAAGCGGCAAGGGGAGGTATCCGGGAATGGTCAGGGTTAAACCACCTGGGCGATTTCTGCGACTCGATAGGGATAACGCTATGGGAAGTGCATCACAAAGGGGCAAAAAAAGAACAGGCCGCATAGTGCGGCCTTTATGGTTTATTCCGGTTTTTCAGGCCAGTTAATCGCGATGTATGATTCTTTGTCAGTTACATTACTAAAATCAAGGCGGCGTAGTGCGGTGCGATATGCGCGTAGCGCCGTTAGTTCAGCTTCTTCCTTATCGGTGATGTCGCCATCTTCCTGTGCAGCCGACAGCCAGTTAATGCGCGCTGTTGCTTCATTCATGCGGCTGTTACGCTCGGCCTCGGAGTTAGCCAGATAGTCACGGATTTGCTGCAATTTCCCGTCTTTATAAAACCAGTCATCACCCAGCGTGACGCCAAGATTAGCTTTTGAAGCCGGAAGTTCTACAACGCTCAAATTGACCGGGAAAAAAGCATGAATATTAGTTGTGAATGTTCTTACGCGCCCATCATCGTCATAGCCAATTTTAAATGTGGTGGATTCGTCAAATAGTTCTCTGACGTCATACCAGTCATTACCTTTTTCATCATGTAAAAACATGACGCTTTCACCGTCTATAGACCTTGGTCTTTCCGTTGTCTCAGGAGTGTAAGGAGTGAATTTTCCAAAGCTCTGCATGTTTATTTCCTGTTGAATTAATTAAGTACATACCAGACGTTATTCACGAGTCTCCGCATGTAGCGAATGATAAAATTACCAACGTTAGTGGTACCACCAACCATATTAAAGTTGTACATGGCCGCACCATCTGTTGCTCGCGGATATCCTTGTCCGTCCCGAAATGCAACCTCAGCAGGTGCGGTAAGGTCTATACTCTGTACGAAGTTTTGCAATACCCAGCTTTGTGTTGCATACACAGACAGCATGTCCGTTGTCGCAAGAAATATCCCTGAATTATCATCATGAAGCATAAATGGCTTTGACTTGTCATTCTGATAAACACCGATCTGAGTGATGTACTGACGCCCTGGTTTTAATGAAAGAGCGGCTGAAACATCAGATTTCGTCGGGAAATTATTTAATGTCCAGGTCGTCAGATCATTTCTGATTTGTGAACCAAGATGTTCCAGGAACAAACTCAGCCAGTTAGGACCATTTCCCGTGCTCCATTTGTCACCATAGACATCACCGTTTTTATACAGATTAGCGCTACCTGCATACACAGATTCACTGGCCGCGATAATCCCTAGTTTTGTGCTGATATAAGCCCGAATAGCAAGGTCCTCAGCGTTCTGAAAACCAATACCATTCCATGACTTAATATTCAGGTTGTTACCGTTAAAACCTGCCCCATCAACGTCACCTGTAGCCATGCCGCCAGTACCATCCCCAACAGAGACAGTAGTAGTACCACGCATATTGGGAGCAGAGATATCCCCCGTAAAGGCAGCACCTTCCAGCATCGCAACGTGACGCCATGAGGTAATGCCTGCGCCTGTGCCGTGACCAAACAATACGTTATTGCCACTGATTGCCAGTACATCCACAACAGAGGCCGGACTCACCACCTCAGTAAGCGTGATAATTTGCCAGTAACTAATTTGGTCTGGTGCGTCTGGGGCTTGGTGTGCTCGCATGAACTGAAAGCCTGTTGCAGCACGAGCCCCAATAGAGGATTTGTCAACAGAATCATTAATGTAAGTTCCAGCGCTCTTTATAACTTTAAACCATGCGTTGTTAGAAATTAGGTATTGATTACCATCATCACTTAAAAATTGAGGTGTCGAACCTGCTGATACAATGATGAGCGATCCGGGTTTAGATTCGGGGGCAGTGGTATTCCCAGCTGCGACGGGGAAAATTCCAGGCTCAGTATGAGCAAGTAGATTAGTGGAAACTGGAAGCGACGTTTTTTGCATCAACGCGGCATAATTATTTTCAGACATAAGCACCTCAATAATTTAAGTCAGATGCGATTATCTCTACATCGCGAGATGCAGGTACATGAAGGTGTTGAGCGGTAACTCCGCCAGATTAGCACTGGCGGCGCTGTCAGGCATTCAGGCTATCATTTCAAGGCAAAGACTATATAAATGCTCCTGAGAGCCATTGAGAGCCTCAAATGCACTTTTGCCGCCACAATTACCATCTGCATGAACGGGAACCAGCCAGGAATAAATAGCGCGTACTACTGGTGGTGCTGCATATTGATGATGGTGATTGCACAGTGGTAACACAAAAGCATGAGCGCCGGTAATCGTTCGTCCGTTGATATGGTGCAAACTGACAACTTCATTAATCACGCCATGCACATAACACGCAATGCAGGGTAGCGCCCCGATTTTATCCATCAATGACCGTTCAGCGGCGCGGGGTGTTCGTCCCTTTAATCCGCGATTAAACGGTTTATTTTTTGCCCGTTCAATATGGCGGGATTGTCGTTCCCGCTGTTTTTCATACTGAGCCTGACGCCATTCAGGATTAGCCTGTTTTTCGCGCTGGCGTTCAATGGCGCGTTGTTGGTACGTGCGTTGACGCTCAAAGTTACGTTGTAACTTTTCTTCTATAGTTTTCATGTTGAACACCCCGTAAATCAGTACGGTAAATCTGATTCGGGGATATATACGGGCAACTCTGTGTTTAGCCCGTCGCATTCAACATGCAAAATAAGAGTGTCTATATAGCTGGCTGTGTGCGTGTCGCAGCGTTTCGCTATTTCATGGAGTTGTTGCAGTTTGATATCTGTATCACTGTTACCCGCTGCAATTTCACGCGCTATATCGGCTTTTTGTTGCATTTCGTCGGGTGCTTCAATTTGCGGCTCAGGTTGTGCCAGCAGGGAGGGAAGCGCATCAAAATTTACATTCCCGGCAAGCAACGCATTGGAGTAAAACACCTTGCAGGCATTGAGCCAGTTGCGGCGAGCGTAGCGCGTGTCATTGCGTTCGGCTTTGATATCCAGCCCCATAGCGATATCAGCGCCTAAAAGACGCTCTGCGATTTCCGCTATCTCATCATCATGACCAGCCCCAACAGCAGAAATAAAGGCTTCTTCTTCCGGGGTGGTTGGTCGTCTGTCAGGTACAAAAGAAGGTGATGTAGCAGCGCTGACCATATCGCGGGTATCAACAACACTGTTAGCATCAGCGGCAGAAACAGCCCATGACGTGAGTGATTCAGCAATCGCCATAGCCACATCAGCAGTAACATGTTTCCCGGTTTTATCGTCTACCAGTTCATCACCATCAACACGATAGCCGCTGTAGAAATCCTGCCAGAATGTATCTGTCAGGCCAAAACGGGCGACGGTATCACGCGCTATGCCTTCATCGTCCATAATGCGATCTGCGCCGCTAATAAAATCCTCTGCCAGTTCAGACGGTGTACGCAGAAACGGGTTACGGGCTTTAGCCTGTGCGATTGCAGCACTACCGGAAAACTCACCAGATGCAACGAGCACATTGAGGATGGATTCTGGTTTTGTTCGGGCGCTGGTGGTCGGCTTCCACTTGCGGCTACTGTTCAGTGCGCGAGCCTTCCGGCGTTCACGTTTAGAATCAGCCTGGTCGATATCGTCATCACCGTCAGTAATATCCAGAGCCTGACGCAGACCATAGCGGCGAAAATAGCTAAACGACGCGCCCACGCGCTGGCATTCGTCCAGGCGTTTATCTTCTTTGATGTAGGCGGGGAGACGGAAAGAAACTTCTGTACCGGTTGGGATATGGATAAAAGTTGTCACCATATCTAAAGGCAGTTCATCGCCTTTCTCAAACTCCTGTTTGAGCATCAGGCCATGCTGGTAAATAGGCTCGCGTAATAAGTCCAGCAGTTGCGCCAGCGAAGCAAACGTAAAATCCAGCGTTTCGTTGTAGTTGTCGCGTTGCGGGTTTTTCAGTTCGCGCACCATGTGCGCCAGCGCTTCTTGAGCGTTTGCGTACTGTTTGCCGGGGGCTACATAGACTTCTGGCGCGGTAGGGGCTGGCATTTCCGCTTTTTCGACTTCGTTTGAGTCGTTACGATGAACGGGCATCATAGCGGCACTGGCATAGCCAGCAGCTTTCAGGGCGGCGAGGGTGTGTGCCAGCAGTTCGGCGGCATCGGGGATAGTGAGTAATGTACTCATAGTTGTTGCTCCTGTTTATGAGACTGAAGCCCACTTTTGAGATGGGCGGGGTGGAGCTCAAAACCGTAAACAGTCGGCGGACTTATTCACAGACGGAGAGGCCTGCTATTCGTCGCACTCCACCCCATAATTCAGCACTCATGTAGCATGAAGCTACCAGAGCATAAATTCCGGGTACAAAAAAATCACGCTAACGGGGTGATTTACCGCTGTTTACAAAGGTGTTTTGAGCACCTGTATAGATCTTATTTCAACTACAAATTAGAATCAAGCGAGAATTGTAGCCACAACGGGTATCTACTTGAAAACGCCAAGCTATGCCGTCATCAAAGTTAATTCAAAGGGTGAAGCCAGAATAACAAAGCAACTGGAACAGCAGATAAAAGCAACATCGGAAACATTGAATCATCGTTGGCGTAGCGAGCGAAAAAATGCTCGTTTGGCAGGGGTAAAATATTTCCGGCTTAGGTGCATTTCAACTGATAGCAATGTCTGGTGGGTGAATCCTTCACACGTTGCTCTTGAAGGAATTGCATTCCATATAAACGAAATGTTTAGTTGTCGGTGTTGCTTTCCTGAATGGTTGTTTTCTGAGGATGAAGTAGCTAAAGCAAAGGATGAAATTGAGAGGCGCAAAGCAACTGTTTAATTGGTAAGTAATTTGTTGTTATAATCCAGCCCGGTGCTTGAGGCTATCTGTCTCATGTTACCGTGCGGCAGATAGATAAAAGCCCCAAAGGTAATTTTTCAATTAACCAATGAGGCTCCTAATCTTGACTTCGCAATCAGATTATAGCCTCCCCAACGCTAAGGAGGCAACTTTGTTTTACAAAGGAGTTTTTTTGTTCATCGCGATTTATATCGCGGCGCTACTGGCATATACCGCTCTAAACCGGACGCTTTGCGAAGCGTCAATAGGACAGGGAGGTGTGCAAGTGGCGGCAAAGTTTGCCTACGAAGCTAAGGAGAGTCGCTAAATCAGGGCGGGGGTAACACCCCGCCTTTCTGACTGCGATCCACAGCCTGAGCACCTTTAAACGCCGCTCCTTCGGGGGCGGCTTTTCTTTATCTGCTGTTACCTCTCGCACTACCTTTTGTCTTATCTCATCAAAAAACCATAATGGCATCTGCCACGGACAGGTAGCGAACTGCCTGTTTAACTGACTTTTAGCCATTGCCTTAATCTTTGTGATGTTGAGCCATTCCGCCCCCGGAGTGGCTTTTTTTTATTTGTACTACACGCCAGCGGTAACGCTGTTTTTGATCCTTCATTTTCCTCGCTACGCTGCAAGCCTCACAAAGGGGGCGTTGTGACCATAAAAATAAGTAAACGAGATGATGTGTTTGCAAAGCTGGTAGCCAGTGAGCGGGAAGCGCCTGGATTCAGCTATGCAAAATCTCGCAACAGAGAATACAAAGGTTTCAATGATGATTATCAGGCTGAAAAGTTGCTTAAAGACAACGAGATACAACAGGCCGTTAGCGTTTATCGAAAGCACATCATTGCTAAAGATATTGTTGGAAGACAGGAGGCATTGATTGACCTTTCAGCCCGTTTTCGTGCGCCGGACTCAACAGCGGTAATGCTGGAGTTACAGGCACTGGAGAAGTTGCGCCTTGAACCGGAAGTGTTCCGTAGCCGTCTGGCGGCAATCGACACCAGAGCCATAAAAAATATCAAACGCACAAAGCATGGCTGGCAGGTTGAGGGGTTGGACAAGTCGAACCTCGCAGCGCGAATCCTCACGCTGGCGGGAGTTGACCTCAGCAAGCCAATTTCAGACGAGGGCAAGAGAGCCGCCCGCGATTTGCTGGCTGATATTTATAAGGAAATGGCAACAGATGACGAATGATATTGAACGGCGTGATGAATGGCTATGTGCTTCAAAAAAAGAGGCTAACTGGATGCGCATAATGCACCGCCTGACAACTAAACCCCATCGAGTAAAAAATCTGCGCGGTGGGCGCGGTTCTGGCAAGTCATGGATGGTGGCAGAGGCATTGATACAATTGGCAGTGAGATATGACCTGCGTTTTCTCTGTCTGCGCCGTGTGCAAAAGTCTATCGACGCATCAGCGCACCAATTGCTTTGCGACACCATACGCCGCCTCGGTTATGAATCAGATTTCACCGTTACTAACAACAGCATCAAGGCCAAATCAGGTGCACAATTCCGCTTTTTAGGCTTTCAGTCAAACCTTGACTCTATTAAGTCTATCGAGGGTGTGGACATTTGCTGGGTGGAGGAAGCGCATGCAATTTCACCGGAAGCATGGGAAGCGCTAACACCTACCATGCGCCGTCCGGGTGCAGAGCTATGGATTACCTTTAACCCTGCATACGCATGGGATGAAACCTACGTTCGTTTTGTCTTAAATGCGGGTGAACAATGGTTCGTTGAAGAGGTTAACTGGTATCACAATCCGCACTTTGGCGAGACGCTGGATAAAGAGCGCCTGCATTGCCTCAAACATTATCCAGACCGCTACGACAATATCTGGAATGGTGTTCCTGTCAGTGATTTACCCGGTTCCGTAGTCAATCGCGGCAACCTCGAAAGGCTCATTGTAAAACCCGATTCAGATTTGGCGAAAGCCTGTCGGACTGGCGTTAAAACAGCGGTGCTCGATGTTGCAGATGATGGTGATGATGATTCGGTATTGTCATTCTTTGACGGGCGTTTTTTGTACCGTATGGAACGATTACAGGCTCGTGACACTGTTCAGTTAGCGCAGCAGGCGTTAAAGCTGGCGACAGAAGAAGGTTGTTCCGTACTGATTTATGACTCTGTAGGCGTTGGTTCTGGTGTTAAAGGCGAACTAAACAAGTATGAAGACTCTGACATTGAGTTTCGTAAGTTTGTGGCTCAGGGCGAGGTATTGCGCAAAAAATCCCGCTATCGCGGCGGGAGATCCAACGAAGATACTTTCCACAATCTGCGTGCTCAGGCGTGGTGGGCTTATCGCGATGTAGTTAATGACACTGTGCGTTGGCTTGATGGTGGTATTAAGCCGCAAGATGGGATTTTTGCCATCTCAAACAACATTCCACGCCGCTATCTCGACCGCATCCTTTCTGATTCTACTGGCGTCATGTGGGAAACCACACCAGACGACAAAATTCTTATTGAATCGAAGAAAAAAGTTAAAAAACGGTTGGGCGTGTCCACTGACTACGCCGACGCCATATTCCCGCATCTGGTACGCATGAAATCAGGAATTATCGAATGACGAACAAAACCAGCTTAATACCCACTGAGGGGATTTTAACAAAAGAGGGCTTACAGCCTGCCAGCTATAACATTGACAGCTACGTGACCATGATGGAAAGCGTGTCGCATGGTGTTAAGGGTGCTGCCGGGATGGGCTCACCAACGGCAAACCGAATGAAGGCCAGAGCCGCAGAGGGCAAAATTCCGCTGGTAGCGGCTCTGGCTGGCGAAACATCCGGGATAGGCTGGCGCATCATCAGCGAACCGGTTGCTGCAGCGATGCTTAACGGGTTCGATATCATCACCGATAGACCGGAAGATGATAAAAAAATAAAGCAACTGTTTGATGATATGCGTATCTGGCAAAGCGTCGAACGCGCCACTGTGCTTAAACGTCATCAGGGCTGGTCGGTACTGGTCATGGGGGATGATTGGGTTAGAAGCCACGGCGCAAACTGGATTACACCGTCAAATGACTGGTTTTCTGATTATAACGATCCGCTTTTCGGTCTGCCGGAAGGCTGGCGTATTCAGCTTAAAAGCCCGATTGGTGGCGAAGTCTTTATTGAGCAAGATGATTCACTCCTGTTTGGCGATCCAGAATACCAGCCGATTTACGGTAGTGCTGGCGTCGAATTTGGCGAGCCGGTTCTCTGCAAACCTTATGCATCGTTACAACGTCTTGGCCTGTCTCATGAGTTAATCATCAGTATTTTGTCGCTGTCAGTACAGGATATTTATAAAAAAGATGAACTTGCAGAAGATTTAAAGTCGGCGAAGGGCGAAGCTATGGCGGCGCGTCGTCTGGCTGGCATCGCAGCTACCAGGCATTTAAATGACATGGTGGCAATTGATAAAGATGAAGAAATTACCCGCTTACAGTCCAGTATGACGGGAACCGCTGACCTTGTTGATATGGCTATCAAGCTGGTGTGCGCTGAAACAGGTTTCCCGGTATCAATGCTGGCTGAACGGCGGTCAGGACTATCTAACAGCGATACCAGCGCTGATGCGCAATGGCAAAACCTTGTTTCTCACATCACCACCAATGACATTATCCCGGCACTTAAAAAGCTGACGTTGCGTTATTTGGGCGTAAAAGCTGACTTTATTCCTAACAAATCTCAGGGGCAGATTGACCGCGAGGTAGACAGGGACAAGAAGGTAGCGGAAACGGCGCAGATTTATTACGGCATGAGAGCCATCACCAGCGAAGAAGCCAGGGCAACAGCGAAGGAAACCGCCGCCGTAACACTCCTGACTGAGGCAGCACCAGCAACAGGCACTATTGATGACCAGAATGACAAGGATTTGAACCAGAACGATACCGAAACCAGCAATAGTGAGGCCAATAATGCCGAAAAGTGAACCACGTTATGACGCTGGTTATCCACTGGCTATAGAACTGGTTTACGCGCAAAAGCTGGGTGATAACACCCGGCTTTTTTGTAAATGGGTTCGCGAAGCCTGTTTAAAGACTTACCGGGCAATCGGTAAATCCGGCGCACTTCTTAATACTGATGCGGCTGATGGTAAAGATGTATCCGTTGATGATGTGCTGGGAGATTTTATCGCCGCTGCAACGGTTAAAAAAGTGCGCGTTTACATCAAGCAGCGAGCGGGTAAAAACTATTCCCGCATGACGCGAGAGCAACAAGAAAGGCTTATACGGTCTGTAACTCAGGAGCTATTGCCTGATGCGTCCATTTTCCTAAAAGCAATACCAGCGTTATTAAAAGACGGGGAGTTTGGCGCGGTTCCGGCGTATATCGTCAGTGAAGTCAGAAGGCAGGCAGGTATAAATCTGGCTAAAGACTTCGCAAGAATAACAAACACTAAGCCTGATACCTATATTCGCATCATTAACCGCACCGCCGATGAAATACAGAGCGCTATCGTAAACGGGAATTTTGGTTTTACCGATGAATACTGGCAGAGCTATTATCAGCGTTTCCGCGTTGATGGCGTAAGCCTGATTGACCTGAAAAAAGGCTTGCCAGCCACACCAGACACGGCGGGGGCAATCTCCGAACAGGTAGCAAAATTATCTGAATCGCTACGCACAACCAGTGTTATCCCGTCACTGCCAGCGATGAATACCACCACCACGCAACTTGCCGATTCTGCTCTGGATGATTTCAGACTCATCATTAAAGCCGCCGCAAATGTTGACCTTGCGCCGGGTATAACAATTCCGCATGAGAGCATGGCAGACCTGATAGCGGTCGATATTTATGACGGCGATAAAAAGCTATTGCAGCAAACCGCAGACTGGTTAGCCGAAAGTATGGGACGCATGGAGAATGTTTCTGATGAAGCACTTCAACGCGGGATTAACACAGTACAGCAGGGATTACGCGAGGGGCGCGGCGTCGATTACATCGCTAATAAACTGGCTGATGAGATGGAGATACCTTTCCGGCGAGCCCGTAACGTTGCCCGTAATGAGATTGGCAATCAGGCATGGAATCTGGAGGAAGCAAACGCCCGTCTGGGCGGCATGAACATATACCGCTGGCGGGGGATGTTAGACGAGCGCGAGCGAAAGTTGCATTTTGTGCGGGAAGGAGAGGCCTACACGCTGACCAGACCGCCCCGCGATGGACATGCAGGGCAACCGAACGGTTGCCGCTGTTATCCCGAATGGCAGTTCTCTGCGTCAGATGTTGAAAAAGCGGAGAAAGAAATTGCAGCAAGAAACACAGGTTAACGTTGATGCAATAAAACAATGGGAGATAACCCCGGAAGGTTATCTCCAGATTGATATCCCTATAGCCCGTCCGGGCGTACTGGTTTATGACCGCAATCGCGGTGATGCATTCACGGCAAAAGAGTACCGCTCAGCCGATGAATTGTTTAACCAGGACTCAATGAATACCTTAATCGGCAAGCCTGTTACGGTGTCACATCCTCGTAATGGTCTGGTGACGTCAAAAAATTACCGGGCTGTCAGTGCTGGTGTGGTTACTGCCGTAATGCGTCAGGGCGATGAATTGGTAGCCCGCGCTCTGGTTCAGGATGAGAGATCCATTCGCCTGATTCAGCAGGACAAAAGATTACGAGGGGCGTCGGCTGGCTACCAGTGTGACGAAAAGCCCAAACAAACGGGACGAGCCCCTGACGGGCAAGAGTTTGACACGGTGCAGAAGGGTATTAACTACAACCACCTGAGCATAGTGCGCAACCCACGGGTAAAGACAGCAACATTCAATCTGGACGGTGAACCGATGGAATTAGAAGAAGCGTTAGCCAAAATCGAACAACTGGAAGCGGATAAAAAAACGCTCACCAGCGACCTTAGCACGGCGCGTGGCGACTTGCTCAAAGCAAACAACCGCCTGGTAAATATGGATTCAGCCAGCAACGAAGCCTACGAGCGCGGCGTTACTGACGGTCGTCAGGAACATCAGCTTAAAGAAACGGCTAAACGACTGAACATCAATACCGACAGCCTGGGCGATATCAGTCTCGTTAAGCAGGCCATCATCCGTAAGGCAAATCCAGAAGTAAACATGGATAGCTGGAGCGATGAACAGGTTGATGTTGCGTTATCAATGGCGCTGGTGGCTTGCGGCAAAAAGTTTGAGCAAAAGCCGCGTAATCCACGCATCAACAACGATGAATCAGGTGCAGGCAAAAGCAATGATGCGCACAGTGATTATCAGTCCCGCATGTTTGGCAAAAAAGAGGCCGTAAAATAATGCAGACCACAATTAAAAGTGATTTTGATGCGGGATTGCCCGGTGATTTAGCTGTCCTGCCGTCTTTTCGTTCCTCTGCTCGCGTATCTTCCCGCCGCGCTGGTGGTGAAGTCGCGCCCGGTGATGCAGTAAAACTCACGTCAGGTAACGATTCGACCTGTGTTGCATTACCTGATGGTGGTGATGTTACTGATGCCATCGGCATTGCGGTTACTGCACATTCCAACATGCCAGCCATGCCGGGATTTGGCAGTAACACCCGTATCGGCGTTGTCACTATCAATTGCCCGATTGGTATCGTTGAAAATGGTCCGATCCGCGTAGCGGTAAAATCGGGTGAATCCCCGAAAGTGGGTGATTTGGCAATCCCGAAAGGCCGAAACGTCACTACCGGCTATATGGAATGGGGTGTTGCCAATTCTGGCGATAAAAGTCGCTTTCGCTTCGAATCAAACACTCAGCGCGGCGGTACAGCAATTGTGATGGTTGTCGATGGTGAATTGCTGAGTGTGGGTTTTCCACATGAAACGCCTGTAACGGGTGTATCAGTTTCACCTAAAACCGCATCAAAGGCGGCTGGTGGTACTCAACAGCTAACCCCAACCGTTACGCCATCGGGCGCAACAAATAAAGCGGTCACTTATCAGACCAGTAATGCAAATATCGCAACTGTAGACGCAAATGGCCTTGTCACTGTTAAAGCAGGGGCTACAACCGGGCAGACCGCGACAATTACAGTACGAACTGAAGACGGTGGTTTCACTGATACCGCTGTAATTACTGTTAGCTAACAGGGAACCTCCGAAATATGAATGAGAACTATTTAGCCACGTTAATGGCGCAGCTTTTTACCGAAGCTCAGGTAACTGGCGTAATGCAGGGAGTTAACACCGACGAGCAAGGGCTAATTTTTGCCCGCGACCTGATTTCCATGTCTAAGGATGTTTACATGGAAGAAATGCCCGCCCCCGTAGCGTTAACCATGTTCCAGCAGGAGCAAGGGATTAACGAAGGGGCGAAGTGGGCGGGGTATCGCATGTACTCGGCACAAGGTATGGCAAAAATCATGGCGGCATTCGGTACTGATATGCCGATGATGAGCGCTAAAGGCCGGGAATACTTCGCGCTGATGTACGATATTGGCCTCGGCTATGGCTATACCTATAGCGACGTTATGGCAGCGGCAATGTCAGGTACGCCGCTTGATAACATGCTGGCGCTGAATACCCGCGAAGCGCATGAGCGCACAGTTTCTAATCTGTTGTGGCGTGGCAATAAGGAATACCAGATTATCGGCTTTATCGAACATCCGAATATTCCTCTGGTAGCAGTAGCCGGTGCATGGGCGACGGCTGACGGTGATAAAATTTGCGATGATGTTTCAGCGATTATCGCTGCAGTGAACACCACCAAAATCTACGAAGTAAATGAGTTCCATATGCCGTCCAAGGCATGGGCGCGAATTCAGGGGCTACGCCTTAGCGGTACACTCGGCACAGTCCTGTCCTTCCTGCGAACTTCTTACCCGGAAGTGACTTTCCGCAAAAACTCCGATCTGGATGATGACGGTATTTGTATTGCGCTGGCGAATAACCGCCGCCACTTTGCACAGGCTACCCCGGTATTGTTCCGTCAGTTGCCAGTGCAACGTAGTGGGCTTGACCTGTCTATTCCGTGCCTGTCGCGCTCCGCTGGCGTAATCGTCCGTGCGCCGCTGGCTGCTGCTAAATCTTCTAAGGTGGTTTAAGTCATGACTGAGAAAGGGAAAAAGTTTCTAACCAACACCACACAAGCGCCGATTCATATCGGTGCAAAAAACAGTGAAGGGACTGTTATCACTATATCCATTGCGCCACTTGAGGCGGTAGCGGTTGACGGCGCGACACTGGCTATTGGAGGTGTTAAGCAGTTTCTTGATGAAGGTTGGTTAAAAGAAGTTTCAGCCGCAGACGCCGAAAAGCTCAATAAAGAGCACGATGGCGTAGTTGAATCCGACGACGAGTAGGGGCACAGCATGACGGTAAACGATTGGCTTGCCATTCTGCTACCGGGGTTATCACTTGATGAGGGCGCTATTAGCGCCCTTTCTTCTCAATGTGAGCGGCTCTACGACCTTCGAGCCGCAGCAGATTACGGTTATGACGTAGAGCGCCTCAAAGCGCTGTATGTTGCCGCTAATCTCGCCCCGATAGCTGTTGAGGGAATAAGCGCCAGTGTTCGCGGGGTAGCAAGCCGCCGTGAAGGGAAAGTAGCGATGACCTTTACTGAGTCAGCACAAAAGGCGGGCTGGCAGGGTACAACGTGGGGTGAGGAATTCTCAGACGCTATAGGCTCATTGTCTGGTGGTTGTATTCTCATCGGTCATGCCGATTAGCAGAATATTATCCTGATAAATGCGATTGGCCAGACTTGGCGCCCACAGTGAAAAATTGGTTAAAGCGCACTTTCGCAGATGAATATTCCAGATTTTAAAAAATGAATTCGGAGTTTGATCTATGCGTGGTGGTGCAACGTTAGATACAAAGGGTTTTGACCGGGTTTTATGCCAGCGAATCAAGGGATTAGCGGGCGTAAAACTTACTGTTGGTATTCACCGGGGAAAAACCAATAACGGCGTTGATGTGGCGCTTTATGGAGCATGGAATAACTTTGGTACTAAAAACGCGATGGGTTGGGAATTAATACCCGAACGTCCGTTTATGAGATTTGCATCAGACCGCATAGCCGACTGGATGAGGTCAAACGAGTACAGAGATATTTTACGTGACGTAGCGCTTGGAAGAATAACACCTCAGCAAGCTATAGCCAGAATCGGCGCTAAAGCCGTGTCGATTACCCGCAAGACTATAGCTGACTCCGCACTATACAAACCAAACTCAGATATCACCATCGCCCGGAAAGGGAGCACTAAACCGCTGATACACAGCGGGGTACTCATTCAGACCGTAAATTACAGGGCTTTTTCATGAGACGATTAATCCAATACTGGCAACCACTCCCCATTGAAATTGTGGGCGGCATGGTTCGCCAGGCATATTCAGAACAGAAAACAGCATTCCTCAGTATGCAACCAGTAGACGGCGGTAGCTCATTTAAGACGTATCTTGCGTCTCGTAAGCCTCAAGACCATATGGAAGCTATAGGGGAAGCCGATTTAGCAGTAACCGAGGAAGGCGAACATAACGGCGCTATCGTGCATTGTGCTGGCAAATATTATGAGGTGGTACAACGTCAGGAATGGCAGAACGGCGTCATTAGCCACTACGAATATTTGTTATTTGGCATGAAAGAAAAAGACGCATTAGCGCTGGTGGAATAATGAGTATCTATACGGTTAAATTAATGACCGTTTCGGGGGAGGTCGATTATTCAGATTACCATGCTGAGAAAGCGACTTTTAACGACAACGGAAACAGCAAGGATATTTTATTCATTCCATATAACGGGCGAGATCCATCTTTCATTACTTCGGTTATTCTGGATGATAGTGACGGCAACAACATTACCATTCCGGCAAATTTCCGTCTTGATGTGGGAAATGTCGTTAAGTTTCCCAAAGGGACGTTAAAAGAGACTGACGCTCAGGCTACACCATTGATATTAAGTGGCGCACCTTATCTTGCAATGGTTCGGCTTCGCCAGGCATTTCTTGAGCTAACAGGCGATAAACCACTATACGCACAGCAAAAGCTACCAGAACCTAAAGACCCGTTTACCGCCATTCATTTACTTTCGTCAGCGCGTGAGCCGCAGCCATTCGCCAAAACGTGGGACGGTGACTACAGGGTGTATCACTATAACTGTGCCGCTCAAGTTATTGCGATTCGCTCATCTGACGACGCTCAGGCATATCTCGAAAACTTTCTTTATGAGGTCGATTCAACTGAGGGGGAATTCTGGCAGTTTGATAACAACTGTTCTATTGACCGCTCAGGCGATTTCGAGAATAGCTCACCTCTAATTGATAACCTCGTTTATCAGCAAATGGCACAGGTGACATTAACCCTGCAATTTGTTTTCCAGCACTACAAAAAAGAGCGCTGGATTGATAGCGCAACGGTGAAAGCGAACGAGGTTACGTTCCATATCAAGGGTGCATAAATGGCGAATTTAAGCAGGCTTTTTAGTGTGAAAATTGGACGGCAAACAACAGCCGCCCAATATGGCGTTTTCGGTGTGGGGATTATCCTTGCGCCGGGCGCGGCGTTTTTTGGTTTGAAGTATTCGACCTATGAAAGCGCAAAAGTAGAAAATTTCAAAGACCTGTACCGGGTTTACACCAGTGCTGATGATGCGATTTCTGACGGCATGAGTGGTGATAACCTGCTGGCGGTTCAGGCTTATTTTTCGCAGAGTCCATCACCAGACACACTCGTTGTAGGAGATTTTTCCGCAGCCTACAGCAAGACCATGATTAAATTGACTGATGTTCCGGTTGTTGGTGCGCCATCGGGCACAAAAGCGACCATTGGTTATGTAAAGGGCGATGAATATCGTTATGCGAAATTTAACGGCACAGCATGGTCAGGAAGCACAGGAGTAACGACTGATATCGTTGCTGATTCAGGCGCGGCAGGTCAGTTTCTTGTCGATGGGCGCATTGTTTATCTGGAAGGTGCGGAAGTCGTTCACAAATCATCTGTTGTACTGTCGGCAGCAGTCAGCCAGGCAATTGCAGCCATAAAGAACCAGTACAATAAGTTCTTCATGCTCATGACCCCATCCCGCGACCTTTCAATTCAGAAAGTGATTGCTGACTGGACTGAATCGCAGATTGATAAAATGGCTGTATTTATTGATGACTATTCATCGCCAACATGGGCGACGGACAACATCACCAAATATATCTGCGAAAAAAATATCGCAGGTTCGTTCGCCGTATCCACCAAACGGGAAAAGAACTTCCTTGATGCTGCTCTGGCTGGTCGCTGTCTGGTTATGCAACCGGGCTCAGAAACATGGGCGCTTAAGACGCTTAATGCCGTACAAGCCGATGACTTTACCGAAACCGATTACCAGAAAATCAAGGCATTCAACGGTAACACGTTTGAGGATTACGGTTCCGGCATCACGGTAACTTATCCGGGTACATGTGGTGACGGTGAGTCTATTGAGGTTGTGCGCTTTGCTTACTGGCAGGCTGACCGCATGCAAAAAGACCTCGCAACGCTCTTTGTGAACCGTAACAAAGTTGGTCACGACATGCCGGGGTATGAAGTCGTTTGTAACAAAATGGAAAGCTCGCTTAAAGCAGGTCAGACTGCTGGAGGTATTCTGGAAAACTTTACCGATGAAAACGGTGATTATGTCCGTGGATATGAGGTTATCCGTCCAACAATGGCAGAAGTCAGCGCGACCCAGCGCATCAAAGGCGACCTGACCGTTAAATTCAGATTCTATCTTCGCTACGCCATCAAGCATGTAGATGCTGTTGGTTCCGCACTGACCTACGGGATTTAATTATGTATTTAGGCAATATGTCCTCAAAAGACTGGCTGATTACTGTAGGCGTTGTCCCGGTAATTGGCCTGGCGAAAGACAGCAATATCATCGTTGAAGTACCGGACGACCAGATTACTGTTTCATCCGGGATCGGCGGTGACTGGTCATTTATTGAGAATCCTAGCGAGGAAGGCTCAGTAACATTCACCACGCAACGTAATTCCCCGGTAAATACCGCGCTGGCGCTGATGCAAAAAACAAAGGCCGTCATCCCTGTAACCGTAACCAATACGCGCAATCTTTCCGTGCACCGGCTGGGCTATGCGATGTTTGCCCGTCAGCCGTCTGATGGTGCAAACAACGGCGTCGGAGCGCAAACTCTGGAATGGAAACTCCTGACGGGCGAGCTTGATTCAACGATTCTTGGGGTGAATTTAACCAATGGATGATTCAATCAAACACGTAGAAATTAACGGGCAAAAATACTGCATCATCCGTATGAGCGCCTTTGATGCAGTTCACTTCAACTTGCGTGTAGCTGAAATTCTGGCGAAACATGGTATCAGCCAGGTAGAAAGCATCCTTTCTATGTCGTCGAAAATCTTCGGTATGCTCAACCGCGAAGACCATGACGAATTGCTGTTTACGCTGCTTTCAAAGTCACGCGCCCAACTGGTGGATAACGGCGAATTTCTGGATTCTTGGGACGCAGTTAACACCAATTTCACCGCAGCAAACATTGCTGATGTGTATCTGGTGGCGCTTGAGTGCCTTAAATTGTCCATTCTTCCGGTAACAGCAGGGTTAAAAAAAAATATTGGACTGGACACAGCGGCAACAATGCAGGGAGCCATGCGGCAACTGTTCAACGCCTTGCTGAAAACCTTGACCGAACCATCCGCACAGAGCTCGTCATCTGGCG
Source organism: Citrobacter sp. Cm038 (assembly GCF_030333105.1). NCBI lineage: Bacteria > Pseudomonadati > Pseudomonadota > Gammaproteobacteria > Enterobacterales > Enterobacteriaceae > Citrobacter > Citrobacter sp. Cm038. The sequence goes on from NZ_JAOWGO010000016.1 coordinate 1,138,761, forward strand.
AGTGATTGAAAGCGGCCTGATTAGCTACGACGCCGTAGCGTCAGGCCGCGCCTCCTTCGATTCCATTATGAGAGCCTCCGCCGTTATCCAGTTCGATAACGCGGTTCAACACGCGCTTAGTAAGGTGAAAAAATGACAGACCAGTCAGCCGATCTCGTAACGAAAATTGACGTTATCCCCGAACTGGAGGGATTAAACAGTTTTGACGCAGCCATAGAGCGCGCAATTGCCAAAGTAAACCAGCTTGACGCAGCCATTAAGCGCGTTAACAACTTGAAACCCGCCAGCCCATATGCGCCAGCCAGTACCGCCAGTGCGCCATCTGTAGCAACAACGGCAGCAGTAGCGACAATAGCCGCCACAGGCGCAAATCTGGTTAGCCGGACGCCATTAGCCGATACAGTTAGAAAAGAGGCTCAGAAGGTCGCACGTGCAGCCGTAGAGGGTACAACCAGCGGCCTGACGGATAAAATCAGTATCCCAGCCAATAATCTGTATCGTCTACCGCATAATAATGAGTTTGGCGGTTATCTCCCGCCGCCTCGCGCTGGTCGGTCTACTTTACCTCCACCAGTAGACTCTGGATTTTCTTCTGGTCGGTCTGGTGGTGGAGGCATAAATATACCTACGCCGGGTAGCTCTGGCTGGACAGCCGGTCGCGCTGGTGGTCTGGCAGATCCAAATGCCAGTAATCCATTCTTAAAATACGATACCTCAACTAAAAGTTTTTCCGGCGAACCGCTGGAGGCGAAAAAGAAACCTGTTGCAGAGGGTGTAGAGAAAGCGACACGCAATCCATTTGGTGTTGATAGCATGCTGGCTGGCGCGGGGCTGACGGCTGGTATTGTCGCCGCTGGTAATGCTCTGGCTGATAGCCTTGATTCTATCCAGCGCCAACAGTCACAAATTGCACGACTGGCACAGACTACAGGGGATGCAAAAGAGGCATTTTTTGCCCTTAACGCGGCGGCAAGCGACGTTAGAAGCGACAGCGGGGCGTTTATCTCCACCTATACCAATATGGCAACAGCGACACAAAAATTAGGGTTGTCGCAAGAAAGAACAATAACCGCAACACAGGGGCTTGTTGGAGCGTTGCAATTAGGCGGTGGCAGTGCTGAGGCAGTCAATGCAGCGCTTTATCAGATGGGGCAGGCATTTTCATCAGACCGTTTCGGCGGCGATGAATTCCGCTCATTCATGGAAGCGATAGGGACGATGGCACCAAAAGTAGCTGAGGCGTTTGGCACAGACGTTAAAGGACTCCGGGAAATGTCAGAAAAAGGGAAACTGACCTCAGAAACCATGATTAAAGCCTTTGAAAAGCTGGCGGCGAGCAACATAGATTTATTGAAGAAACAGGGCTGGACGTGGGGACAGACAATGACAGTCATGAAAAATGACTGGCAAGCCTTCTTAGCTCAGGCAACCATCGGCGGTGAGTGGCAAAAATTTACCGATTGGGCGGCAAATACCTTAATTCCACTGGCGAGAAAAGCCGAAAAAGAAGTTGCTGAATTTTGGTCTACCCTGGCTGATGAAAGTAAAACAGCTATTCTCATTGGGATTCTTGGCGCTGTTGGTGCGGCATTTACCGCGCTGGCAGTTCCGGTTATGGCGGCGCTTTGGCCTTTCCTCGCTATTGGCGCGGCTGTGTGGCTGGTTTATGAGGCTTTTGTTGAATGGAAAGCCTGGTTGAATGGTGAGGGTGGAACCATCTTTGATAGCTTATTCGGTAGTTTTGATGCCTTCGAGAAGCGCTACCCCGCAATAATGAAAATGCTTAGAGCGATAAGCGGCGCATCAGATAGCGCAACTGATAATGTAAATAATGACGGTTCAATTTGGTCAAAGCAAGATAAAGGGGAATTGTGGAAGGGGTTGTGGAAACCACAAAATTTATTTCCTAATGCTGGGGAGTTTTTAAAAGGAAAAGGGAATGATTTTAACCCTCTAAATGGGATAGAGAAGTTTTTAGATATGTTTAGTGGCAACGATAAACATGATGTTTCAATAATGACACCGCCATCCAAAGGAGGAGTTGTTATTAATAATGAAGTGAAAAACGAAAATAATATTAGCGTTCCAGAAGCTAAAGATGTAGGTGTAGCCGTAGATAGCTTGAGCAAAACCAGTACGACACAGGCAGTTAGTGGTGTAAACTGGGCTGAATCATCAGGAGCAATATGAGCAGCGGGATAAAAGATGAACGACAATGAGTTTAAGAACTTTGCAACATTTAACTTATTAATCACTCCAAGATTAATTGCTATATCTTATTGGATTCTAAGTTTGCTTGTTATCATAACTGGTACATGGTTATGGACGTTGGAAAGTTTAGTTACGATGGTGGTAACTCTGGTTTTGGTACGCATTGCGTTTGAATTAATTATGGTTAGCTTCAAAAATAATGAGTACCTACGCAGAATCTGTGAAGCAACAGAGACAAAAAAAGCAGAGTAATCGCCAGCGGTAACGCCATGTTACCCGCGCCAATAAGGTGTGAAAATCCCCTCCACGTAGGGGATTTTTTTATGGGGTTTTCATGGCTGACGGTATGGAGGGTGCAATTTCAGCACCACGTGACCAACGCGCAGTTATGGTGTTTGAATCTGGCGTTACAGTGTCACTAAGGCTAAAGACCAGAGAGGGGTTTGAAGCGAAACGCACCATAGCTCAGGGGAAAGTCGAAACAGGCTATAAAATCTCTGACGGCACGGTAGACGATCCAAAAGTTGTATCTTTTGAAGGCATCATTACTGGTGCTGATTTTCCATATACATACGGACTACTTTATACAACGCAAAACATGATTTGGGCGATGAATCAGGCCCAGCAAATCATAGCGGCTTATGAGTTGAAAGAGTTTGTATCGGTTTACACATCGTTTATGGCGATGCCGCAAAGCGTTATCCAATCGCTTAACATCGAAGCCGTCCCTAAGAAAAATTGCTACACCATCAAACTCACCGCGCAAAAAGTCGAAACGGTAACATTCCAGCGTTCGCGCAATAAATCAGCACAATCAAAAACTTCCAATCCGGCAGGGAAGGGGACAGTTGCCGCAGGTAAGAAAAGCGCCACGCCTGTTGATGCCAAAAAAGAACCTCAAAAAGTTTTCGCGCTTGAGAAGATGCGCCGCATGCTGGAGGGCTCTTAAATGCAGCCTGCTTACTACGAAATCAACGTAATCCCATCCATAGCAGACCAGGAATTTACATCCTCTCTGAATGGCACAGTTTTGAACATGCGATTGTTCTATGCAACCACAACAAAACTATGGTGGCTGGAAATATCTGACGCCGACAGGTCGGTGACACTGTCACAAATCTGCTTGCGTCCGGGTGTCTGGCACAGGCTCAGCGGGAAAATACCAGGTTATGCCGGGGCTGGCGCGGTCGGTGTTGCGCGTTTACGTCCTAATGAGCCTTTTGGCGATGTGCATGCTTTTGCTGGCAGTTTTGGCCTTTTCTTTTATGACGAAACGGAGAGTGATTAAGTGAGGATTCTTAGACAAATAAAGGCGGCATTGCCATCTGGAAAACTAGCCGTTGTAGCTGTTTTGTTTATGGCTCTGGTATTTGGTGCATTTAAGTTTTGGGACTGGATTAAATACCGCGTAGGAGTGATTACAGTCGCAATGGCAATGTTATCTCTAAATGAATGGGCGGTATTAACGGGTATTTTCTGCACGATAGGGACTTTTTTTGTCAACTGGTATTACGAGCATAAAAAGTTTTTACGTTCAACAGCCAGAGATATTAATTGTGAATAAAAGCAAACTAAGCGCGGTAATGCTGGCACTTATTGCAGCCGGGGCAAGCGCTCCTGTGATGATGGCGCAATTTCAGCATGAAAAAGAAGGTACAAGCCTGACAGCATATCAGGACAAAAGCCGGGGAATCTGGACTATTTGCGGCGGTGTGACTTACGTTAATGGAAAGCCGGTAATCAAAGGCATGAAATTAACGCGTGAACAGTGTGACAAGATAGATAAAGCTGAACAGGCTAAAGCGCTGGCGTGGGTTGATAAAAATGTTCATGTGCCACTAAGCGAACCTCAGAAAGTTGGCATTGCATCATTTTGTCCGTGGAATATTGGCCCTGGTAAATGTTTCTCATCAACGTTTTACAGAAAACTAAATGCCGGGGACAGATTCGGGGCATGCGCAGAAATAAAACGCTGGGTGCATGACGCTGGGCGTGATTGCCGCATCCGTGAGAATAATTGTTACGGTCAGGTTATCCGGCGAGACCAGGAATCTGAATTAACGTGCTGGGGTTTGGACAAATGAAAACCAGATACACGCTTTTAACTGGTTTTTTGGTTGCGTCAGTTTTATGCGGGACAGGTTATGTAATTCACCAGCAGGCTTATGATGCTGGAAAACAAGCGGAGCGCAAAGACTGGCAGATTGAATGGTCAAAGCGCGATGAAGCTGACAGAACCGCGCAACTTAAACTGGAAAAGGAACAGCGTAATGAAGAATTGCGCCGTCAAAAAGAAACACAGGAAATCGTCAATAATGCTGAAAAGGAAAAACAAAAAGCTCAGGCTGATGCCGTTGCTGCTAACGATGCTGCTGACAAGTTGCGCGGAGCAATTGCCAATATCAGGCGTGAACTCGCAGCCAGTGAAACAAGCCGCATTTCCGCAGATGCCGCAAGAAGGCAGACAGCCGCCGAAACCGCAAGTTTGCTTGCCGACCTGTACGAAGAATCTGACCGCCGCGCGGGAGAAATCGCTAAGTATGCTGATGCAGCCGCAAGCGCCGGGAGTGTCTGCGAGCGCACCTATGAAGCCGTAACGAGATCTGTTGAGTGATCGAAACGGATCAATTAATGCCCGTATGTGATTGATAAAAGGGGTGATGAAATGAAAAGGGCGGGGCTGTGATGTTGGTCGCTTGTTTGTAGTTGCATTAGAAGTGAACTACATATACGATGAAAGGCATGGAAGAGAAGGCTTTCTCTGTTTTAACGTAGATTACAAGCGACTTACGCGTTACGCCACGCCATTTAACATAATATACATTATGCGCACTAATGTTGTAGCTCCCATATTCTAATGTCACTTTCTACCCATTTAGAGATGTCACTTTTTCTGGCATAAAGGATTGAACCTTGTTGCAGTGGAGACATCAGGATGCTTGTGACCATGTCAGATAAAGAGCTAAACCGGATCAACGTTATTCAGGCAGTTATCGATAAACGCATGCGTCGTCGTGATGCAGCCCATCAACTTAACCTCACCGAACGACAGGTTCAGCGCCTAATGAATCGTTACCGTGAGTCAGGCGTTTCAGGATTAGTCAGTCTTCGCCGTGGCCAGCCAGGTAATCACAGGATTCCAGAATCACTTAAGCTTCGGATTCTGGCGCTGCTACGCGAAAAATACAGTGATTTTGGGCCAACTCTTGCCGCAGAAAAACTCAGTGAACGACACGATATTTCGGTATCCGTTGAAACGTTGCGTAACTGGATGGCAGCTGACGGATTGTGGGTTCCATACTCACGTCGAAAACCACGAGTGTATCAGCCTCGTTATCGCCGTGACTGCCTTGGTGAACTTGTGCAAATAGATGGTTCGCCTCATGACTGGTTTGAAGGACGTGCGCCTAAATGCTGTCTTCTGGTATTTGTCGATGATGCCACTGGCCGCATCATGCATCTTCGCTTCGGTGAAACCGAATCAGCTTTTGACTACATGATTGCTACCCGTGAATATATTGAAACACACGGTAAACCACTGGCATTTTACAGTGACAAACATGGTATTTTTCGAGTGAACCACGCTGCTGGAAGCAAATCTGGTACTCAATTCGGTCGTGTCCTGCATGATATTGGTGTTGAGCTTCTCTGTGCAAATAGCCCCCAGGCTAAAGGTCGTGTTGAACGAGCCAACAAAACGCTACAGGACAGGCTTATCAAAGAAATGCGCCTCAATACAATAAGCAGTATCGAAGAAGCTAATGTCTGGCTGGAAACGTTCATTACTGACTTTAACCGGCGCTTCGCTAAAACGCCCAAATACCCCAAAAATCTGCACCGTCCTGTGACAGAAACCAGTGTTGACCTGGATGATTTTTTCTCATGGCAGGAAACTCGTAAGCTCTCGAAATCACTGACATTCCGCTACGATAAGATGATATATCTGGTTGAACCATCAGAGGAAAATACCAGGATAGCTGGGGAGAATATTAAGGTCTTTGATTATCCTGATGGCACACTTGCCTTCAAATACGGTCACCGCGCCCTCTCCTACCAGATATTCGACAAGCTGGAGTGTATTGACCAGGGGCAAATCGTCGATAACAAACGGCTTGGTGCCGTTCTTCGACTTGCTCAGGACAAAATGGATGAACTCGACCGCAATGGTAAACGTGAACGAAGCACAAAGATGCCGAAGCGACGTGCTCAGGCTCGTAAACAGGAACAGTTACGAGCAATTAATCCAGTTTTAGCTAATCCAAAAGAATTTCGTGCGAGTTTGAAAAGATAATTTCATCTAAATTTATAAAGGCATTTGTAGCATTTTAATGCATTTTCAATAGATGAGTAGTCGCCAGACTTCAGATGTTCCTCTAACGTTGTAGAAATCGGTGTCGAACCTGATTTAGCTATATATCCATTGAGTCTGTAGACGGGGGTTGAGCTAATACAGTTAAGGAGATAATTTATTATTTATTTTACACCCGCATTCGACTTGCGAATGAAATCCACTATTTAAGCCACCACTTTCATGTTGGTGGTGGCTTAAAAAAGTCACATCATTCAATTTATGTATTTTTCTCGAACTAATTCGACACATCTTTTACGAGAACTACGGTTTCGCTCATGTGGTGCAAATGGAGAACTGACAGCATCTAAAAGGTTAACTGATATGGTGAGTAATTTTAGATCATCACCTAAAACAGATTCTTTTCGTTGCTTATTCGTTACTCTGTCAATTATACGGATAGTCATATCTTTAACTGCAATATGCTCAGGTGAACTGTCTTTCGTACATACTCCATAAGTTCCATTAAGGAAATGTTGCCATTCGGACTCCAACAAAACACTGAATTCTGATTCATTCTTGTAAATACAATCACTTAAACCGCAAAGATTTAACTCGTTGATTTTGTTCTTATATCTTTTAAAAAATATATCTTTTAATGATGATGGGTTTTCATGTACATCCTTTATCTGACATACCCATTCACAAAGTCCTATTGGATACCATTTTTCAACACTATTGAAATCGAACGTTCCGAAGAAAGAAGTTATTTTAGCATTATTATTTGTTGTATAGGACGCGGTTGGTAGTATTTTATTTTCCTGCCATCTTAAAAGATCGCTATGTGAACATTTATTTTGCACCAGAAAATCGCCCTCTGATATAAAATTCAAATTTAAATACTCGTCAATTAACTCCATTTTGTTCCCCTTACTATTCAAAAGTTATTTGCTTCATTAATTATTTTATAAACACCTGAGCGAGCAACTTTCAGCTGACGTGATATTTCTGTCGCTCCGATTCCACTTTTCCACATTACTTGGCGGAATCATGTCTCAGGCAATCGTTTTGAAGGTACCACGATTTTGTTTTATCATCTGTACTGCAACTGTAAGCAATTATGCAAAGCGGATCGCTGTGCAGTTACCTCACCAGTAACCCATAGTAAATGGTCTGTGGTGACATAGGACGGATTGATTTGGCGGTGATGCAATGGCTAATCACCTTACTTGTCTCTTACCGCTAACGATGTCCATTTTCTTGTGGGTAAGTTAGGACTCCTGGATTGCTTACAGTTGCTCTTCCCTCCATATCCCCCACTTTCCCTGCACATACAATGCAGCAGAACTGTTCTCTGAAAAGTGACATTTCAACTTTGGAAAAACAGGTGACATTTTAAACTTGCTTTAACAAATGTCAGGTGGCGAGAATTGTAGCCAGACTGGTGCATAGTAATTCAGTTCAGTTAGCATAACAGTTGGATTGTCTTGCGTCCTCTGGTTCAGACCGAGGAACGTTATGGCCAAACTCTCACTGCGTTCGAGAGTCCGTGCAGGCTTGTAGCTTCTTCATCTACCTGACAGACATCATCAGAACCTGTTTCATATTTTGGATTGTACAAGCCTGTGCATTAGCTTGGATGTGATTCTGGTTACTGCAAACTGGAACGCTTCTTCTTTTGTGCTTTAACTTTTGCCCACTTCGGCATTAGCTGTTTTTGAATGTAGGCCAGTTCCAAGCTGATACCGCCACACACACTTATCCAGACTATCTGCGCGAAAACAAGCTCTACCAAAGGCCGTGTAGAACGTGCCCAACTTCGATGTCCATAGCCGCTTGAAAATGATGATAATCTGGCAGCATTTTTCACGTGGCGGGAACCCCGTCGTGTTTCAAAATCCCTGACAGTGCAATATGACAAAGTACTGTATCTGACTGAAGACTCTGAGCTAAGCCGAAGGACCATCGGGAAATATATCGAAGTCTGGCACTATCCAGATGGGAGAAAAGAGCTCCGGCTCAACGCGACTGCTCTTCCCTACTCCACTTATGATCGCCTTTCAGATATCGACCAGGGCGCTATCGTCGACAACAAGCGACTCGGACGCGCACTAGAATTTATTAAACTGATTCAAATAAACGCGACAACGAGGAGAGTTTTCAGATGTATATGAGTATAATATTATTCCTTCAAAACTGAAAATTCAAATTCGACATATTCTAAATTAGACGTAATCGAGTTATGCTTTGCAGAGATAAATACAATTTTCAGAAAGGTTGTCACCAATGCAAATGGAAAAACAGATATTACAATATCTTAATTAAATCATAGACTTAGAGATGGCGTGACATTGACTATCAATTTGAAGGGAATGAAATATCGAGAGTTGACTCTCAAATAATGCACTCAACTGTGGTTAGACCAGTAATGCGTTTGTTATATTCAAGTAATTATTACAAAGTCGCGAATAAGGAATTTTTATCTGCTCATGATTACTACAGACATAAAAGATATAAAGAATACTTAACGGATTGCTGTAAATAATTTGAAAGCATGTTTAAATCAATCCATGTGATAAATGGATGGTAATATTTAAAATCAGAATTAACTTCAAAGCTAATATAAAGGTGATTCGAAAAAGAATTAATGCCAAAATACATTCAGAGACAATACCTGGTCTCAAAACAATACGACCTTCCAACTCTTTACCGCCCAAACTTAACTTTGTTTTTTAAGCTACTGCGTAAATGCTTTAATCATAAAATCAGCTATTTAGGCTATGGTGAATATGGCTCGAAATTAGCCCGCCTTCATTATCAGTTCATATCCAATATTCTTAGGGAATTATCGCCACATGGCCATTCCATTGGCGCAGGATTTTCTTTCGAATCGGCTTCGTATACAGCTCGATATTGTGTTAAAAAAATTAACAAAGAAAAGGCTAGAGAACATTATCAAAATAGAGTGTCTGAGTCCTCCTGCATGTCATTTAAGCCAGGCTACGATATTCTTTGACTTCTGAACTTTGTGGTGAACTTATCAAATATCACCTTACGTTCATAATATGATTAGATATTAAAAGTAATATTATTATTTCCAATGTATAATAAATTGATGGCGAGCTATCTGAACACATCAACACATCAACATTATTTAAATAATTAAACATAGGTCTACCATATGAAAGCCAAAACTCCTTCAGAGGCATTGCTTCATCGAAAAAACATTATAAAAGACAATCCTAAATTTAGGGCTGCCATAAGAGAACATTATCAAATCAATGATAAACTTTATAAGAAGCAACCTTTGTTCTACAAAGTAATGCTTCAAGAATCAAGGTTAAACATTGCACTCTCAGTGTGCTGCTTTATTTTTGGCAACCAAGCATCATGCGTGTCAGATATTAAAGAACTTTGTTCCAGATATAAAATAGCCAGCCCTAATAGCGTCATCGCAATAATTGCCCTATTGAAAACGACGAACAGAATTAAAACATGGCGTAGCCCGGAAGACAGAAGAAAAGTCCTGATTATGCCAACACAAAAAGGAATTGATGAACTTAAAAGATATATGTCTGGCGCGTTTTTGCCGTTGAATTTGCTCTATCCCGAATATAATATCTCGGTAGATTTACTGGATGATGAAGTGCCCCGACAAGACTTTTTCAGACGAGCGGCTCAATACCTTTTTCGCGGAGTGACCTTCAAAGAAAATCTACCCGAAGTCGGAGTATTTATTGGAAAAGATGGAGGGCGAATGATTATGCTTTATCTTTACTTGCAAGCCATAGAAAATATGACCACTCGAGGGGCCATCATTAATTACTCATCGAATGCACTGGCCAAAGAATTTTTTGTGTCACGGATTCATGTCAGCAAAATTATAAAAGTTGCCCAAGACACTGGTTACCTCAAAGAAAGAGCAGATGGATTGATTGAAATTTACCCATCATTTATTCAACTCGTCGAAAACTATACAGGTCTATATTTTTCGTATGTCATGCATTATCTGAATTTACATCCTGAAAAATAGTTAAATTTTATGCCATCCCTTCGTGTTATCCTGTAATAAGTTACAAGCGTTCGATTTACGTCGATCGCTTTTTTTATCTTTCTCGTAGCGCCTCTTTTGCTTTGTTCAATGGTTTTAACAAATAATCGAGTATCGATTTACTGCCCGTTTTTATATCAACAGTAGCAATCATGCCAGGAAATATTGGAAACTCTTTACCCTGTTTGTTTTCAAGGTGATTAGTGTTAGTTCTGATATAGACACGATAAAAATAGACATCGCGTTTTACATCATCCTGGATTGTATCCGGTGAAATCATCATTACTTCACCCTGAAGACCTCCATAAATGGAATAGTCATAAGCTGTAATTTTAACTAACGCCGCTTGTCCAGGGTGAATGAATGCAACATCTCTGGGCGAGATTTTCGCTTCAATAACCATCTGATCATCCAGTGGAACCAGAGTCATCAATTTGCCATTTGGCGGTATAACACCGCCGACTGTCGTTACATCAATATCTTTAACAATGCTTCTCACCGGTGCGTTGAAAGTCAGCCGGGTTAGAGAGTCTTCACGACCTTTCATTACGGAACGTTGCGCTTCAATTTCGGCATTCGCTTTGGCTAATTCTTCACGTGCGCGCACAAAGTATTGATTCTGCATTTCTGTCACTTTGTTTTCTAATTCGTTCTTTTGCCGTTGCAGGCGAAGAACTTCCACATTACTGGCAGCCCCCTGCTTTACCAAAGGTTGAGTAAGAGCCAACTCTCTTTGGACCAACGTCATTCCCTGACGTAATCCAGCAACCCCCTTTTCCAGGCTTTCGCGGCGTGAAGTAAAAAGTGCCGTCTCTTGTCTGACCAGGTCGATATAATCATCCAGCTCAGCCGGAAAAGTAAGTTCTGTACCATTCACTTCGGCAGTCAAACGTGAAGCAGTTGCCAGCGCCGCATTTAACCGGGATTCACTTTCCAGAACACTGGATTCTGTTTTTGTTCGATCCAGTTGTGCAACCTGCTGCCCGCGTTCAACGATATCGCCTTCTTGAACAAGCAATTTGTGGATGATTCCGCCTTCCAGCGACTGGATAACCTGCTCATGTGAAGAAGGCACTACTTTACCGCTTCCGGTTGTAACTTCATCAAGTTGAAACCAACCTGCCCACGCGATGAAAACAACAAGCATAGACACCACGCTCCATACCACCAGACTAGAGCGAGGAAGATGAGGCTCCTGAAGACGACTGTTAAAACGACTGAAATCGCTCATACGCCCTCCTCATTAATTACCGTTTTTTGAGAAGTCATTTTTTTCATTGTTACCGTACGTTGGCCCGCTTTTTGTGGAGCCATACCATGTTCACGAAGAATGCTATCTCGTGGTCCATCCATAACAATTCGGCCGTTATCCAGCACAATAATGCGGTCAACCAGTTCAAGGATAGGTAAGCGGTGTGTAGCGACAATGAGTGTGCGCGTTTTTCCCAACCAGCCTTTCAGACTGCCGATAAACTGTTTCTCACTCACCTCGTCAAGCCAGGCCGTCGGTTCATCAAGCAGCAAAATATTAGGTGATGTTAAGAGTGCGCGGGCGAGTAATAGCGCCTGTCGCTGACCGCCAGACAGACCAGCCCCGCCCTCATTTACAATGTAATTCAGACCCATTTTCTGTTTACGAACGAAATCCAATGCTCCTGTTATCACCAGCGACTGATGGATCTCCTCATCAGTCGCTAAGGGATTGCCCATTATAATATTGTCACGCACTGAGCCAAAGAACAGGCGAGCCTGCTGGCTTAGTAGCTGCATGTCCCGGCGTAAATCAGCAGGGTCAAGATGATTGAGTGAGATATCGTCAAGTAAGATGGAACCTTGCTGTGGTTCCTGCATACCCGCAAGAAGTTGCAGAAGCGTACTTTTCCCTGAGCCGTTACGTCCCAGCAGGGCAATACGTTCTCCGGCTTGAATATGGAGACGTGATATATTTAATACATCAAGTTTTTCTTCCTCATCATAATAGAAACTCACGTCTTCCATGACGTAATTTCCGCGCAGATGGGCTTTATGAACTTTCTTGCCGGATTGCGGATCGTCAACTGGCCGTTGCATCAGATCATCAAGCCCTTTACGTGCAACCTTCGCTGACTGCCAGCGAGAGAGCACGCCGGAAATTTGTGATAGTGGAGCAATTGTGCGTGATGCAAGGATAGAGGTACCCACTAACGCGCCGGTGGTCATATCTCCACTAATCACCAGATAACAACCTATCAGCAGCACCACAGCATAAACGATGGATTGAACCTCCTGGGTCCAGGTCAGCAGTAACCCCGTTAGCCAACGCTGTTTCATTGCCACATTAGCGGCGACATCATTGGTGTTATTCCACTGATTTTGAAAACGCTGCTCAGCACGCATCAGCTTGATATCTTCAAGACCCTGTACCGCCTCTACCAACGTGGCGTTACGAATAGCCGACTCGCGCATCCCTTCGCTGGAGAGCCGTCCTAACGGACGTTGTACCAGCAGTCCAGGGATTAGCAGCAACGGAACGGCCAGCAATACCACCAGCACAAGCGGCCCGCCAATCATCCAGAGGATAAAAACGAACAACAGGAAAAAGGGGAGATCGGAAATTGCCGCGATAGTCGTGGAGGTAATCAACTCTCGCACCGATTCCAGCTCGCGGATTTGAGCGATGAAAGAGCCCGTGGATTTTGACCGCGCACCATTTTTAATTCTCAGAGCATGAGCAAATACGCGTTCTGAGATCCGCAGGTCTGCGCGTTTACCAATTACATCTGAAAGATGGACGCGTAGCATACGCATGATGAACTCAAAGGTAATAGCCACCATGACCCCTCCAAAGAGGACCCATAGCGTTGCTTCCGACTGTGACGGAACTACGCGATCGTACACCTGCATAGAAAACACCATGCCTGAAAGCGCCAGTACATTCGCGATCATCGCCACCAGCATGATATCGCCATAACGGCGCCAGTCTTTCAGCGCCAGTTGCCAGAACCAGTTTTTCTCATAAGGTTTGATATAATCATCAACACGTGCGTCTGGCGTTGACTCAAGAGGGCGAAGCACGACCCCCCCTAGCAGGCGCGTTGCAAGCTCCTCTCGCGTTAATACTGTTTCAAGACCACTATCGCCGCTGAATTGAAGACTAACATTCCCCTCTTTATCCATCCGGTTGATAACTGCAATTTGACCGCCAGTAAACTCAGCAATTAACGGCAAACGCCAGGGGTCGAGTAATTCGGCATTCACCGAAACTCTCCTCAATCCTAATCCCAAATGGCGAGCCATATCTTCCAGGACTTGTTGACGCGGTGACTGGCTTTCGTGATTAATCACCACCCGGACATGTTCTAACGAAAAATCAAGCCGGTAATGTTTCGCAATAATAAGCATGGCTTGTAGCCATGGCTCATAAAGCGGATGAGTTTTCATAGTGCTACTTCCTATCCAACAACATTGTCACGCGTCGAAATTATGTCATTTAATTGATATATCAATACGAACAGAATCCTAATAAAAAAGAAAAAAATCTTTATTTTTCTGTTTGTTATCAATTTTTATGTAAAGAAATGAATAGCTGCGTGAGTTTATACCCTCGCAGCTCATTTGATTACGCTAATAACAATTGATGATTTGCCAGCAACGTGGCCAAATCGGTTTGCACACCATTAAGCGTCACGACGATGGTCGAGTCGAACTGGCTACCCGTTCCATCTCTGTCGATCTGAATCTGAGTGTTGCTCCCAATTTGTACCACCTGGATATAGTCAGTGAGATTGTTCACCCCACTGTCCAACGTCGCCACGCCATTCACATAGCTCGCCGATCCCGTGCCGGTATAGCCGCTATCAGAAAGCAGATCGCGCAGGTCAATACGGTCAGTATCTGCCGTCCCCTCCCAGGTACCGACAGTAAAGCCGTTTACCACATCGCTGCCGTTGCCACCCGTGGCATCCAAAGCGTTGATCAGCTTATAAAGCAACGTATCGTGACCGCCGCTGCCGATATTGAAGGTGTCATTACCGCCGCGCCCTTCGAACTGGTTATCACCGCTATTGCCAGTAATAACGTCGTTGTAGTTGGAACCATTAATCCCTTCAATATTAACCAACGTCGCGGTATCGAACCCGGTACTCTGAGCCGTAGAGCGCCCCAGATCGACGGTTACACCGGAAGCAGCATGGCGATAATCTACGACATCCACGCCGCCTGTACTGCTCCACGTGTCGTGTTCAGAGGTTGTCGTCCAACCACCAGAACCGTTGTAGGTATAATTCCCCGCCTCAGCTATAAAGGTATCGTTGTATCCGGTACCTGTCAGGGTTCCGTGGTGTCCGCCTGTGGCAGCATCAGCCGTCAGGGAATAACTCTCTTTACCGTCTCCTGCTGTCAGTCCATCCCAGGTTGCATTACTTGAAACACCGTTAATGGCACGAACCAGCACCGCACGGTAAGTTTCACTGGGGTCCAAACCGTAAAAACTGATGAGTGACGAGGAATCGTTTATGCCGATCCCTGACTGGGCATTGATGATTTCGCTGGCGACCAACTGATTTGCCGAGTTGTATAGCTGGACAGTGTTGCCAAAGAAGGCGTTAATTCCTTCGCTGTCGACAATCTTCAAATGCAATGCTGTTCCAGGCGCAACCGTATTGGTATTACGCTCCAGTAAAACAGTACCGTTTTGACGGAAAATCAGCAGATCCTGTGCACCATCCCAGTCGTAATCAAGCAGAGCAGCTCCGGATACCTGAGTTGACGTAGCGGTACTGAATTTTGAAGCTGTAAAACTTGCTGTACCCGCCAGTCCATCATTGGTGTAAAGATAAGACTGCCCGCTATTCGCCAGTTTGATGATGTCCATGTTACCGTCGAGGTTCCAGTCCACCGCCACGCTGACGTTACCCACAAACTTATCCGTGGTCGCTGTTCCAACCGCAGTGCCTGCAAGAAGGTTACCGCTACCATCGTTCAGCATTAACACGCCGCCCTGACTGGTTCCGCTGGAGGTACGGGACATGCTGATATACAGGTCCATGTAACCATCGCCATTAAAGTCGGCCCAGGTCATACTTACCGCACTGGAAGCCGCGCCAGCGAGATTGCCGCTGTACATGGTATTGGTAAAGTTTTGCCCCCATGTAAAAGAACCATTGCCTTGGTTAAACATGGTCGACAGCGCATAGAAGTTATTCCCGTTGGTCGTATGCTGGGCAATATCCACTTTTCCGTCGTTATTCAAATCCACACCGGACGCCTCAATCAGGCTGTTGTACCTACCTACCGTCGAACCTGATACAAAGTTGGTGTATGTCCCGGACTTAGAACTACCGGTCAGCGTACCGTTGTTATTGAGCATGAAGGTGCTGGAATCAGGTCCCCCAGCATCACCAATGACGAAATCGGTGTAACCATCACCCTGAATATCAATGGCAACCACCGCGCCATACCACACCGCAGTATGTATGACAGAAGTATTAGTCAACACAGTAGTGGTATAAGTACCGTCACCATTATTGATTAACTGCGCCATGTAGTCCCAGCTTGTCCCTTCAGCAAGCACGTCTGCCAACCCGTCGCGGTTGATATCCGCATAAGTACCCGTGGTGTAATTCCCCGTCATAGAAAAATTACCTGAAACGGTGTAAGAGTTACGGCTGCTGGCGTCCGCCGATGCGAATTGCTGATTTGCGATAATCGTCCACAGCCCATCCGAATCCAGCATATAGCTGGAAGAATAGGAATTATTCGCGGCGGTAAATGACCAGGCTGGTGTCAATGATGCTTCATTACCCACGACCAGGCTGCCGGTGGTCAAATCAACGGTATTACCGTTGCCGGCGCTACTTTTCACTACTGCTGTGACATCATAATTCTTCACGCTCAGCGCATCGCCGTCCGGGATCTGCAAATACCAAGTGTTATTATCCGGATCGACCACTACCCCACCACCTGAATCAGAGGTGTAGGTTTTACCGTTCACGTTGATAACGAGATACTCACTGTTAGTCAGTTTCGCCGATAGCAAACCACTCAGAATGGGGGTAGTGTCTGTCGTAGTCTGGGCGGTAATGCTCACGGTGGTGGTAGGGATGCGAGTATCTACTTTCAGCACAAAATCATCTGAATCGGTGTGGTTACCCGCCAGATCGGTCACACGCAACATATAGGTGTGATTACCATCATTCAAACCACTGTCCTGGAAATACCAACTGGCGGCATCGCTCATCGTTACCAATCCCAGCAGCACACTATCACGATACAACTGCACAATCTCGCCATTGTCCGGCGCACGGTTAAGTGTCCCGTTAATCACAGGGGAACTGTCATCTGTTGCCACCGATGCGCCAAAACTGCCCTGGCGTTCGCCTTCTCCGTCGGTGTAGCTGACGACCCTACCGACCGTGACTGGCGTCGTGGTATCGACCGTCACCACCTGCGAAGAGGTAGAGCCGACGTTACCTGCCTGGTCGACGATCCGCACCTGGTAGGTGTAAACACCGTCAGCCAGATCACGGGTATCAGTGTAGCTCCAGCGCTGGTTAGTCACGGCTGTGTCAATCCAAGCATTGCCGCCATCAAGGCTTATTTGCACGCGCTCATCGCTTTCCAGCCCGCTGCCCAGCGAGCCGTTAATGGTCAGCTTGGTGTCAATGGTGATGAAGTCGCTGCTGGACTGCCCGGTATCTTCGCTAATGCTGTCAATAGTGATGCCATTCTGCGGTGCCTGGGTATCGACAGTGACCACCTGAGAGGTCGTCGCCCCTACGTTACCGGCCTGATCTACCACGCGAACCTGATAGCGATGCTCGCCATCGGTGAGCGTGCGGGTATCGGTATAGCTCCAGCTCGTCCCATTCACCGTGGCGTAGGCCCATGTACTCCCACCATCAACTCTCACTTGGACATACTCATTTGTGCCAGGTTTCACACCCAGCGTACCGTGCAGAGTGTACGACGTTGAGCTGGTCAGGAAATCATTATTATCGAACCCAGTATCAACAGTAATGTTATCCACTGTTACTGTGATAGCCGCGTCAGGAGCGACCGTATCAACGGTCACCTGTTGATGCGCGGAAGCACCGATGTTTCCGGCAACATCCACTACCCTCACATAATAATCGTAGGTGGTGTTTTGCAGCGTGCGCCCATCAACGTAGTGCCAACTGTTGTTGCCAGTCACAATTACGTTCTGCCAGGTATCGCCGCCGTCAATACTGATCTGAACGTATTCATCAGCGGCCAGTGTTGCTCCCAGCGAACCGTGCAGCGTCAGCGAGGTATCGTTGGTAATGAAGTCGCTGCTGCTCAGCCCGCTATCATCGCTGATGCTATCAATGGTGATGGTTTTTCTGGCGTCTGGTGCGACGGTATCAATAGTCACCACCTGGCTGGTGTTGGCGCTGACATTACCTGCGTTATCAATAACTCGCAGTTGATAGTTGCAATCACCATCGGCCAGCGTACGGCCATCGACATACGTCCAGCTCAGACCGCTGACGCTGACGTCAGTCCATGTGCGACCGCCATCCAGGCTAATCTGCGCGTGATCGCCATTGCCCAGCGCCGCCCCGAGCGTTCCTTTCAGGCTGATCTGGTTGTCGCTGGTAATAAAGTCGTTGCCAGACAGTCCGGTATCCTGGGTAACGGAATCCACAGTAATGGTCGTGGCCGCCGGTGCGGTCAGGTCAATCACCACGTCCCGGCTGTCCGTTGCGCCGACGTTACCCGCATTGTCGATCACACGAACCTGATATTGGTACGTTCCGTCTGTCAGGGCGCGGCCGTCGGTGTAGCGCCATTGCAAGCCAGTGACGGTCAGATCAATCCAAGTCCCACCTTCATCAAGACTGATCTGTGCTTTCTCGTTATTACCAAGTTGTGCGGTCAGTGAGCCGTTAACGATGACCTTACTGTCGTTAGTGATGAAATCACTCGCGCTCAGGCCGGTGTCATTTTGCAGCGAATCAATACCGATCACCATTGATGGTGCGGTCAAATCAACTGTCACGGTGTGGTCGGCGCTGGCGCTGTTACCAATGGTATTGCTCACCTGAGCGTTAATCACATATGAACCGCCGTCTGCCAGCGCGGTCACGTCCGCGCTGGCGACGGTGTAGGTCCAACTACCGTCATTCTGCACAGTTGCGGTGTAGGTTTTACCGTTGAGCGTAATGGTCACCGTCTGACCCGCAGGTGCGTCGGTGGCACCGCTGACGACCAGAGGCGTGCCGTGCTCCGCCGCGCTGACGATGTCATCTTCAGCAAAGGTGTTAATAGTAATCGTCGGTACGTCACCGCTCAACGTCACTTCGTGCGTGGCGCTGCCCGGGTTGCCCGCCTTATCGCTCACCGTCGCGGTGAGGGTGTAATCCCCATCGGTCAGGCCGAGGAAATTATGGCCCGGCACGAAGACCGACCACGAACCGTCCGCCGCCACGGTCGCCTGATAGCTGTGGCCGTTGAAGGAGACCGTCACCATCTGGCCCTGTTCCGCCGTGGTGCTACCACTTATGGTCTGGCCCGCCAACTGCTCAGCGTTGTTGACGATATCGTCATCTGCCACAGTGCTGATGGTGACGGTTGGTGCCACGGTATCAGCCGTCAGGGTATGCGTGGCCTGGCCGTTGTTACCGACTTTGTCGTTCACTGACGCAGTGACTGTCAGGGTGCCTTCACTGAGGACTACCAGGTCTGCCGCCGGAACATCCAGCGTCCATGTGCCATCACTCCTCACCACCGTAGTGTAAGTTTTGCCACCCAGCGTCACGGTTACCGTCTGGCCCGCTTCTGCGCTGGAAAAACCGTGCACGGTCAGCGGCTGCTGCACCTCAGCCGCATTCAGAACATCATCACTGGAAATCGTGGCAATGCTGACAACTGGTGCAGTGGTTTCCACGCTGATGTTATGTGTCGCCGAAGCACTGTTGCCTGCGCTGTCCCGCGCCGAAACAGAGACTTGATAGCTCGCGCCATCGCCCAGTGCGCCCACGTCTACAGCCGGTACCGTTGTACTCCAGGAGCCGTCGTTCTGAATGATGGCCGTGTAGCTCTTCCCATTCAGGATCACAGTCACCTGCGTGCCGCTGGCAAACTGCGTGCTGGAACCGTTGATCGTCAGCGTATTGCCCGCTTCCGCCGCGTTAATCACGTCATCACCGCTGAGGGTGTTGACGGTCAGCGCCACGGGGGCGGTATTCACCACTACATTGTGCGTCTGGGTGTTGCTGTTACCCGCGCTGTCGGTGATAGTTGCGCTGATGGTTACGGTGCCGTCAGTCAGGGCAGAAATCACGCTGGCCGGTACGCCCACACTCCAGTTACCGCTGGCATCAACGGTGGTGGTGTACTGGTTTGAGCCAATGGTGATGACCAGCTTATCGCCGACGTTCGCGCCGGTTGCTGTCCCGCTGACAATTTGCGCCTGGGTATGCTCCAGACTGTTAATCACGTCATCACCAGCCACGATGTTAAAGCTGACGGTTGGCGGCGTAGTGTCGAGCGTAATCGTTTTATCCGCACTGCCGGTGTTACCCGCCGCATCGCTCACGCTCACTTGTACGGTGTAGCCGTTGTCCGCCATGGTTGTCAGGTCTGCCGCTGGCACGTTAACGCTCCAGACGCCGCCCTGCAGAACCTGCGCGGTGTAACTCTTACCGCCAAGCGTCACGGTCACCGTCTGCCCTACTTCTGCCGTGGTGGTGCCGGAGATCGCTACCCCCGCAGAGGCTTCCGCGCTGTTAATCACGTTGTCGCCTGCCACCGTATCAATTGACACGGTTGGCACCGTCGCATCCACGCTGTACTCGCGTCCCGCAGAGGCGCTGTTGCCATTCACGTTGGTGACGCTCACCTGCACACTGGCGTCGCCGTCTTTCAGTCCGGTGAGATCAGCGGACGGCACGGTTGCAGTCCAGTTGCCGTCGGCATCGACTTTCACGGTGTAAGACTTGCCGCTAAAGGTGATGGTCACGGTCTGGTTTTCTTCCACATTGGACGTGCTGCCGGAAAGCACCAGATCGATACCTTTTTCAGCGGCATTGATCACGTCGTCGGTGGCGATGGTGTTGATGCTAACAGCTACGGCTGCCAGATCGACGGTGACATCATGGCTGATAGTCACCGGGTTGCCCGCGGTGCTCTGGCCTTCTACTGTGACGGTCACCGTGCCTGCTGCCAGAGCACCCACGTCTGCCGCCGGGATTGCCGCACTCCATGTACCGTCTGCCAGCACGGATGTTGCGTAGGTTTTGTCATTGATCGTTACGGTCAGCGCGGTGCCTGGGATCAGACCGTCGCTGGAGCCTGTCACGATCAGGTTCTGATTGTGTTCAATACTGTTGACCACATCATCGCCCGCAACGGTATCGACACGCAGACCCGGGAGGTTGGCGTCGATGGTAACATCACGCTCGCCGGAGCCGGTGTTACCGTGACCGTTGGTCACGGTTGCCGATATGCTCAAACTGCCGTTGCCCAGCGCCGTCAGCACATCATACGACACGTTCACTGACCAGCTCAGATCGCTCTGAACCGTTGAGATATAATCATTCCCGCCGATAGAAACCGTTACGATACTGCCCGCCTCTGCGTTGGCAACTTTACCGCTAATAGTCTGGCCTGCAGCCACTTCGGAGGCATTGATGACGTTGTCACCCGCGATGGTATTGATGGTGACGGTTGGCAGGCCAGTGTCCACCTGCAGGTTCGCGGTGTTGCTGACACTGTTACCCACGGCGCTAGTCGCCGTCGCGCTCAGAGTGTAATTTGCTTCACCCAGAGCGGTCAGATCCGCCGCCGGAACCGTCAGGCTCCAGCTTCCGCTTGCAGCGGTTGTCGCCGTGTATTGTTTACCGTTCAGGGTCACTGTGACCAGGGTGCCTTCCGCCAGGTTGGCACTGGTGCCGCTCACGCTCAGATCCTGGCCTTTCTCCACCGCGTTCAGCACGTTATCGCCGCTGAGGGTGTCGAAGACAACTGACGGCAGCCCGGTATCAACGGTGACGGTATGGGTGCCAGAGCCGGTATTGCCCGCAGCATCGGTTACGCTGGCGTTGACCGTCACGGTACCGTTCTGCAGCGCGGAAATCACGCTCGCTGGAACGCCCACGCTCCAGTTACCCGCCGCGTCCAGCACGGTGGTGTAAGTCTGTCCGCCAATATTGACGGTGACTTTGTCGCCTGCCGCCGCGCCAGTGGCGGAGCCGCTGACGATCTGCGCCTGAGCGTGCTCAGTCACGTTAATCACATCATCACCCGCAATGGTGTTAATGCTCACAATCGGAACGGTCACATCCACCGTCAGATTGTGGTCTACGGATGCCGGGTTACCCGCTTTGTCGCTCACGCTAGCGGTCACGATGACGCTGCCGTCACCGAGTGTTACCAAATCCGCAGATGGGACGTTCAATGTCCAGCTACCATTGATGCCGACGGTCGTGGTGTAATCTTTGCCGTTCAGGCTCACTATCACCGTCTGCCCGGCTTCTGCGGTGCTGGTACCGGAAACCGTCAGGTCAGACTGCGCTTCCGTTGCATTCAGAATATCGTCAGCCGCAAGGGTATTGATAGTTACGGAAGGTGCGGTCGCATCCACGCTGTACTCTCGGCCCGCCGATGCGCTGTTACCGTTCACGTTGGTCACGCTCACTTGCACGCTGGCGTCGCCGTCTTTCAGTCCCACCAGGTCTGTCGATGGGATGGTCGCCGTCCAGGTGCCGTCGGCACCCACCTTCACAGTATAGATTTTGCCACCCATGCTAAGCGTGACGATCTGGTTGGCTTCGACGTTGGTTGTCGCGCCGGAAAGCACCAGATCGACACCTTTTTCAGCGGCATTGATCACGTCGTCGGTGGCAATGGCGTCGATGCTAACAGCAACGACTGCCAGATCGACGGTGACGTCATGGCTGATAGTCACCGGGTTGCCCGCCGTACTGTCGCCAGTAACGCTGATCTTCACGGTGCCTTCCGGCCATGCGCTCACGTCCGCCTGCGAAACAGCCGCGCTCCAGGTACCATCTGCCAGCACCGTTGCCGCATAATCTTTGCCGTTTACTCTAACCGTCAGCATCGTACCTGACGCTATTCCATCGCTGGAACCTGTCACGATCAGGTTCTGATTGTGTTCAATACTGTTGACCACATCATCGCCCGCAACGGTATCAACACGCAGACCCGGGAGGTTGGCGTCGATGGTAAC
The DNA here is from genome assembly GCF_030333105.1 of Citrobacter sp. Cm038. Taxonomy (NCBI): domain Bacteria; kingdom Pseudomonadati; phylum Pseudomonadota; class Gammaproteobacteria; order Enterobacterales; family Enterobacteriaceae; genus Citrobacter; species Citrobacter sp. Cm038. The sequence goes on from NZ_JAOWGO010000016.1 coordinate 1,161,501, forward strand.
ATCACGCTCGCCGGAGCCGGTGTTACCGTGACCGTTGGTCACGGTTGCCGAAATGCTCAATCTACCGTTGCCCAGCGCCGTCAACACATCATACGACACGTTCACTGACCAGCTCAGATCGTTCTGCACCGTTGCGGTATACGTGTTGCCGCCGAGGGTTATAGTAACGGTGTTGCCCGCTTCCGCATGGGCCACAGTACCGCTCAGGGTTTGGCCTGCCGCGACTTCCGCCGCGTTAATGACGTTATCATCTGCAACCGTGTTGATGGTGACGGATGGCAGCGCGGTATCGACCAGCAGGTTTGCAGTATTGCTCACACCGTTGCCCACGGCGTTGATCGCCGTTGCATTCAGGGTGTAGTTCGCTTCGCCCAGGTCCGCCAGATCGGCTGCCGGAACCGTCAAGCTCCAGCTGCCGTCTACCGCAGTGGCTGCTGTATACTGTTTGCCGTTAAGCGTGACGGTGACGGTGGTGCCTTCGGCCAGGTTAACGCTTGTACCGTTCACGCTCAAATCCTGGCCTTTTTCCAACGCATTCAGCACGTTGTCGTCGCTAATAGCGTTGAAATTGACCGACGGCAGGCCGCTATCAACGGTCACATTGTGCGTGCCGTTGCCGGTGTTGCCCGCCGCATCCGTCACGCTGACGTTTATGGTTACGCTGCCATCACTGAGGCCGGAAATCACGTTTGCCGGAACGCCCACGCTCCAGTTACCGGTTGCATCCAGTACGGTGGTCCAGGTCTGGCCGCCGATAGTGACGGTAACTTTATCTCCCGCAGCCGCGCCGGTCGCTGAGCCGCTGACAATCTGTGCCTGAGAATGCTCAGCCACGTTAATGATGTCATCGCCTGCAACGGTATTGATGGTCACCGTAGGAACGGTCACATCTATCGTCAGGTTGTGGTCGACAGACGCCGGATTACCCACTTTGTCGCTTACCGATGCGGTAATGTCCATGCTGCCGTCGGTTAATCCTGTCAGGTCAGCCGCCGGAACATCCAGAGTCCAGGTGCCGTTTGCGTTGACGGTCGCGGTGTAGTCTTTACCGTTCATACGCACGGTTACCGTTTGGCCTGCTTCAGCCGTACTGGTGCCGGAAATGGTGAGATCCGACTGGGCTTCCGTTGCATTCAGAATATCGTCAGCCGCAACAGTGCTGATGGTCACGGACGGCGCGGTGGCATCCACGCTGTACTCGCGTCCCGCAGTCGCGCTGTTGCCGTTGACGTTGGTGACGCTCACCTGCACGCTGGCGTCGCCATCTTTCATGCCAGCCAGGTCAGTAGATGACACAGTCGCCGCCCATTTTCCATCTGCATCCACGGTCGCGGTGTAGCTCTTACCGCCGAAGATGATGTTGACGGTCTGGTTCTCTTCCACGTTGGAGGTGGTCCCCGAAAGGACCAGATCCGCGCCCTTCTCGGCGGCGTTAATGACGTCGTCAGTCGCGATAGCATCAATGCTGATGGCAACGGTCGCCAGATCCACCATCACGTTGTGGTCGATAGAAACCGGGTTACCGGCGATGCTCTGGCCTTCAACGGTCACGGTGATAGTTCCCGCAGCTAAGGCACTCACGTCCGCTAACGGGATCGCCGCGCTCCAGGTGCCATCCGCCAGCACGGTTGCCGGGTAGGTTTTGCCGTTGACGGTCACGGTTAGCGCTGTACCTGCGCTCAGGCCATTGCTGGAGCCGGTGATAATCAGATTCTGTGCATGCTCGATACTGTTGATCACGTCATCGCCTGCTACGGTGTCTACACGCAGCCCCGGCAGGTTCGCGTCGATGGTGATATCGCGCTCACCTGTACTGCTGTTGCCGACGCCGTTGGTCACGCTGGCGGTTACAATCAGTTCACCGTTACCCAGCGCCGTCAATGCGGATTCCGGGACGTTAATGGACCAGCTCAGATCGTCCTGTACCGCCGTGGTATAGGTGTTGCCGCCAATCGTCACGGTCACAGTGTTGCCCGCTTCGGCATTCACCACTTTACCGCTGATGGTCTGGCCGTTCGCCAGTTCGGCGGCGTTGATCACATCGTCGCCCGCAACGGTGTCGATGGTCACGCCAGGTAATACGGACTCCACGTTCACAGTGTGTGACGCGCGGGTGCTGTTGCCTACGCTATCCGTTGCCGACGCGGTGACGGTGTATAAGGCTTCACCCAGCGCTCCCACCTGGTCCGCCGGAACGGTGGTAATCCACTTTCCGTTGGTATCGACGGTGGCGATGTAGGCTATACCGTTGAGCATCACGGTGACGACCGCACCTGCCGCTAGACCGGAAGCCGTGCCCGAGAGGGTCAGATCCTGCGTTTTTTCGGTGCTGTTGATGACATCGTCACCGGAAATTACGTCAATGGTCAGCACCGGGGCGGTTAGGTTCACTTCCACGTCGTGCGTGGCGCTGTTGCTGTTACCGGCTTTATCGGTCAGCGCCGCTCTGATGATGTAATCTCCGGCAGTCAACGCATTCACGTCTGCCGCAGGCACCCCCACGATCCAGTTGCCCGAAGTATCCAGGGTCGCGGTGTAATTTTTATTGTTGATGGTGACGGTCACCACATCGCCTGCTGCCGCGCCTGTCACGGAACCGGTGACAATCAGCGCCTGCGCATGTTCAGCGCTGTTGATCACGTCGTCGTCAGAAACGGTATTGATGGTCAGTTTCGGCACTGTGGTATCGACCAGCACATCGCGATCCGCCGAGGCCTGGTTACCCGCTTTATCGGAAACCGCCGCGGTGATAGTGTAGTCGCCGTCAACAATCGTGCCGAGATCCGCAGAAGGTACGGTCACGCTCCAGCTACCGTTTGCCTGTACGGTGGTGGTGTAATTCTGGCCGTTCAGGATCACGGTCACGGCCTGCCCGGATTCGGCGTTGGTCACGCCGCTCACGACCAGATCGACCTGCGCTTCTGTCGCATTGATGATGTTGTTATCGCTAACGATCTCGATAGACACCGTCGGCGCGGTCGCATCAACACTGTACTCACGACCGGCGGAAGCGTTGTTGCCGTTCACGTTGGTCACGCTTACCTGCACGCTGGCATCACCGTCTTTCAGGCTGCCCAAATCTGCCGTCGGTACGGTTGCCGTCCAGTTACCGCTGGCATCTACACTTGCAGTGTAAGATTTGCCGCCAAAGGTGATATAGACGGTCTGGTTCTGCTCCACGTTGGTCGTTGAGCCAGACAGCACCAGCTCCGCACCTTTTTCCACTGCGTTAATCACGTCGTCCGTGGCAATGGCATTGATGCTGATGGCGACCGTCGCCAGATCGACCGTTACGTTGTGAGTGATGGATACAGGGTTACCCGCCGCGCTCTCGCCTTCAACTGTGACCGACACGGTACCCGCCGCCAGTGCGCTAACATCTGCCGCCGGAATTGCTGCACTCCAGGTGCCGTCAGCCAGCACCGTAGCGGCGTAGGTTTTGCCGTTCACGGTTACCGTCAGCGCGGAGCCTGCTGCAAGGCCCTCACTGGAGCCGGTGACGATTAGGTTCTGCGCATGTTCGATGCTGTTGATCACATTGTCGCCCGCCACGGTATCAACGCGCAGGCCAGGTAAATTGGCATCAATGGCGATGTCACGCTCGCCAGAGCCGGTATTGCCGTGGCCGTTAGTCACGCTTGCTGACACTGTCAGCAAGCCGTTACCGATAGCCGTTAAGACGCTCAATGGAACATTTACCAACCAGCTCAGGTCATCCTGAACCGTCGCCGTGTACGTATAACCACCAATGTTAATCGTGACAACATCACCGCTCGCCGCACCGCTGACTTTACCACTCAGAGCCTGCCCCGTGACCACTTCTGCCGCGTTGATCACGTCGTCGGTAGCGATAGCGTTGATGGTTACCACCGGGATCGCGCTGTCCACCAGTACGCCATGGCTGGTATTCGTGCTGTTACCTGCGGTATCGGTCACGCTGGCCGTGACGGAGTAGTTTGCTTCACCCAGCGCAGAGACGTTCGCTGCAGGAACGACAACGCTCCAGTTACCGCTGGCATCGGTGGTGGCGATATAGTTGATGCCATTCAGGGTCACAGTGATAGTGGTGCCATCCGGCTGATTACTGGTGCCGGAGAGCAGCAGATCTTCGCCCTTCTCGGTGGCGTTGATGACATCATCGCCCGCCAGGGTATTGATAGTGATAACTGGCGTGGTCAGAGAGACGTCAATATCATGCGTTGCAGTGGTGCTGTTACCGGCTTTATCCGTGATGGAAGCGCTCAGGGTGTAGTCACTGTTCACCAGCGCGCCAACGTCAGAGGCTGGCACACCAATGCTCCAGTTACCGGAATCACCGAGCATTGCAGAGTAATCTTTGCCGTTCAGGGTTACGGTGATGACGTCACCCGCCTGCGCACCGCTCACGTTTCCGGAGACGATCAGCGCCTGGCCGTGCTCGGCGATATTAATGATGTCGTCGCTCGCCACGATGTTGAAGCTGATATTTGGCACAGTGACATCGACCAGCACGGATGAACCCGTGCTCGCCGGGTTGCCCGCTTTATCGGAAACGGTCGCCGTTACCGCCGCATTGCCGTCGGTGATACCTGCTATGTCGGCTGCCGGAACGTTCAGCGTCCAGGTACCGTCTGCCTGAACCTGCGCGGTGTACTGATTGCCATTGAAGGTCACAGTGACCGTCTGACCGGCTTCGGCGCTTGAGGTACCGCTCAAGGTCAGGTCCAGCGCCGCTTCAGTCGCATTTAGCATATTGTCGCTGCTAATGGTGTTGATGGTCACCGTCGGCGCGGTGGTATCGACGCTGTATTCCTGCGCGGAAGAGGCCGAATTGCCATTCACGTTGGTCACGCTGACCTGCACGCTGGCGTCGCCATCTTTCAGGCTATTTAAATTAGCCGCTGGAACGGTATAGCTCCAGTTACCATCGACGTCGACAGTTGTGGTGTAGCTCTTGCCGCCGAAAATGACCGTCACTTTCTGGCCCGCTTCGACGTTCGATGAGGTGCCGCTTAACACCAGATCCTGACCTTTTTCTGCGGCATTCAGCACGTTGTCATCGGTCATGCTGTTGATGCTGATGGCCACCGGGGCAAGATCCACATCCACAACGGTGCCGATGTTCACCGGGTTGCCGGAGGTATCTTGCGCACTGGCGCTGATGGTGAGCGAACCGTCCGCCCACAGGGACACGTCCGCCGCCGGAACCGCCGCCTGCCAGGTGCCATCTGCCAGTACCGTTGCCGAATAAACTTTACTGTTGATGGTCACGGTGACGGTGCTGCCCGCCGCCAAATCGGTGCTAGTACCGGACACAATCAGATTCTGCGCGTGTTCAATCACGTTGATCACGTCATCACCGGCGACGATATCAATACGCAGACCCGGCAGTTGGGCGTCAATGGTGAAGTCCAGGGAAGAAGAACCGGTATTGCCGTGTACGTTGGTTACGCTTGCCGATACGGTCAGCTCGCCGTTACCGAGCGCGCTTAACTGGCTCTCGGTTAACAGCATGCTCCAAGTGAGATCGTCCTGCACGGTAACGTTGTACGTCTGGCCGCCGAGGATAATCGTAACGGTATCGCCCGCCGCCGCATTGCTCACCTTACCAGTCAGGGTTTGCCCTGCCGTCACTTCCGAGGCGTTAACGATGTTATCGCCCGCGAGGGTGTTGATGGTCACTACCGGCAGCGAGCTGTCCACCAGCACGTTGTGGGTGGTAGAGGCACTGTTGCCGACGCTGTCGGTGACGCTGGCAGTCACGGTGTAGTTCACTTCGCCCAGCGCGCTCACCGCAGACGCAGGTACGCTAACGCTCCAGTTACCGCTAGCGTCTGTGATGGCGGTATAGTTGATACCGTTGAGATTAACAGTGAGGGGGGTGCCTTCCGGCTGGTTGCTGGTACCCGAGAGCAGCAGATCTTCGCCCTTCTCTGTGGCATTGATCACATCATCCGCCGCCAGGATATTGATGCCGATTTGCGGCGTCACGGTGTTAACGACAACGTCCAGCGAATTGCTGCCAGTGTTGCCGGACTGGTCAGTTACGGAGACGTTAATCGTCATGGTACCGTCGGCCAGCCCCTGAACAACAGACGCTGGCAGGCCGAGACTCCAGTTGCCCACAGCGTCTACCACAGTCGTGTAGTCGACGTTATTGATGGTGATGGTGACCAAATCACCCACTGCCGCGCCGGTGACGGAGCCGCTGAGGATCTGCGCCTGAGAATGGGCGATTTGGTTCACGGTATTGGTATCGGTGACAAAATCGTTGATCGTCACCTGCGGTACGGTGGCATCCACCAGCCCCACGCGATCTGCGCTACTGCTGTTGCCCGCCACGTCGTTCACAGTAGCCCTTACCGTCACAGTGCCATCTACCAGCGCGCCTACGTCGGCAGCCGGTACGGTGAGGGTCCAGGTTCCGCCCGTCTGGACTGTGGTCTGGTAAGATTTACCGTTCAGTGTCACGGTGACAGTCTGCCCCGCCTGGGCATTACTGGTGCCGCTGACCACCAGATCCTGCTGCGCTTCCGCCGCATTGATGATGTTATCGGACGTCAGGTTGTCCAACGTGATAGTAGGTGGCAACGTATCGACGGTGACGATGCGCGAGGCTTCTGCGCTATTGCCGTTCACATTGGTGACACTGACGCTCACCTGCGCACGTCCGTCGATCAGGGGTTCCATTGCACTCGCTGGAACGGTCAGGCTCCAGGAACCATCCTGCTGCACCTGCGCGGTAAAGATTTGGTCGGCAAATTTAACCACCACGGTCTGACCGGCTTCCACGCCCTGCGTCTGACCTGACAGCGTGACCTCAGCCCTTTTTTCGGCCGTGTTCAGCATGTCATCGCTGCTAATGGTATCAATGGTGACCGCTACGGCGTTCAGATCCAGTTCGATGGGGTGCTCAGCAGAAACGGTATTGCCCCACGTGTCCTGCGCGCTGACGTTGACCGTAATATCCCCTGCCGTCCATGCCTGAAGGTCGGACGCAGGAACACCAATTTGCCAGCTACCGCTGGCGTTCACCACGGCGGTGTAGTCAACGTTGTTGATGGTGACGGTAATCTGCGTGCCTGCGGCCAGATGGCTACTGGAACCGATGACGGTCAGATCCTGCTGCTGTTCGATGGCGTTGATCACATCATCGCCAGAAATCATGTTCACGCGCAGACCAGGCAGCTCGGCGTTGACGTTGATATCACGTTCGCCGCTGCCGGTGTTGCCGTGCGCATTAGTGACCGAAGCGCTGAAGGTCAAATCGCCGTCGCCAAACGCCTTGAGATCCGCTGACGGGATCGTCACGCTCCAGGTCAGATTATTACCCACCGTGGCGGTATAGCTCTTGCCGCCAACGGAGATGGAAACAGTATCGCCCGCCGCCGCGTCGGTGACGCGCCCACTTAGGGTTTGATCCACAGCCACTTCGGCGTTGTTGACAAGGTTGTCACCCGCAAAGGTATTGATAATCACCTGTGGTAGCACCGTATCGACCAGCAGATTAGCGTCTGCAGAACCGCTATTACCCACGCTGTCCGTGCCGCTCACACTGACGGTGTAGAGGGTATTTGCCAGATTCAGCACGTCGGAAACCGGCACCAGGACACTCCAGATGCCGTTTTCAACGGTGGCCTGATAGTTGACGTTGTTCAGCGTTACGGTGATGGCGCCGCCGTTTGGCAGATTGCTGGTTCCGCTCAGGCTCAGCGGCTGCATTGCCTCCTGTGCATTCAGAACATTGTTCTGGCTGATGACATCAATGGTGAATTCTGGCGGATTGCCGCTCAGCGTCACGCCGTGCGTCGCGTTGCCGGTATTGCCCGAGGCATCGGTAACAGAGACAGAAATGCTGTGGCGCCCCTCACCCATTGCGCCGATGACGGAGGCAGGCACACCAACGCTCCAGCTGCCATCGGCCTGTACCACACCGGTAAAGCTCTGGCCACCAAGGGTAACCGTGACCACGTCGCCCGCTGCCGCGCCGCTCGCCTTGCCGGAGATAATTTGCGCCTGGCCCTGCTCGCTGGTATTGAGAGTATCGTCACCCGCTACGGTATCGATCGTGACTACGGGTGCTGCGGTATCAACGGTGAAATCGACGGTGGTTGAAGAGCCGTTACCCGCCTTGTCACTGACGTTCACGGTCAACGAATGGTTGCCGTCAGCCAGCTCTTGTACTTCGCTGGCAGGAAGCGTAACGGACCAGGTGCCGTCACTGCCTACCGTGGCCGTGTGGTTTTTGCCGTTCAGCGTCACGGTTAAAATCTGGCCCGCTTCCGTGTTCGTTTTACCGGTCAGGGTCAGGGTCAGGTTGTGCTCTGCAGCATTGACGATGTTGTCCTGGGAAATCGCATCGATCGATAATGTCGGTGCCACGGTATCCACGCCAATCGTCTGGCTACCGCTTACGGTATTACCCGCCGCATCTTTGCCGCTGACGTTGACCGTCCAGGTACCGTCACCCAGCGCCTGTGCGTCTGCAGCGGGCACCTTCACGCTCCATGCGCCGTTTTCGCCCACTTCTGCAGTATAGGTTTTATCGTTCAGCGTGACAGTGAGCGCCGTTCCCTGCACGAGATTTTTGCTCGCACCGGAGAGGGTAAAGCCAGCGGACTGCTCGCTGGCGTTAATCACATTATCGTCTGCGGTGGTGGCGAGCGTAACGGTCGCGTCTGCCGTTGAGACGATCACGGTAATGCTGCCTGCAGCCGTGGTTTTACTGCCGTCGATCTGCACGACGGACCAGGTGTGTTCTCCGTCCGTCTGCGTCGGAAGCTTTACCGTCCAGGCCCCGTCTTTACCGACCATAGCGCTGGCAATGGTGCTGCCGCTGCTATCTTTGATCTGAATGGTCGCACCAGGTTGTCCGGTACCGCTGAAGGTTGGGGTATTATCATCCGTGACCTCTTTTGCACTCAGCACACCCTGCTTGTCACCCACTTTGTCCGTTACCAAAAAGGTCGGTGTTGCGCTCTCAACTTCTTTGGTGTTATCAATGATTTTGGTTTTGCCATCACCACCATGTGCCAGCAATGCGCCAATCGCGCCGCCGCCTAATGCTGCACCCGCAATCCAGGCCCACGGCGCATCGCTCAGGACACTACCTTGCTCGAGAAAAGGTTCGATACTGGATATTGTTGTCGCATGAGAAGTCAGTTCAGTGGTCGCAAGCCCAGACGCTTCTCCGGTCTCAGCAAACGATATATGGGTAAGTTGATCCTCATCGTTAAAGACCAACTCTGAATGGTTTTTACCTTCAGGATCGTCCATGAAATAATTGTTGCAGCGGATCACGCTACCATCTTTCATGTAAAGCAAGAGATCCTTACCCTGTCGCACGTAGCGTGCCACATCCTGTGCAGAACCATGGACCTCGATAACGCAGGGTGCAGAGACAGAAACAGAGAGGTTCCCTTCACCTGTCAGAACTGTTTTTTCAGCCGTCTTTCGGATAATGACATCAACAATTTTTACTGAACTCATATTTTTTCTCCTTGCAGGCGCCACCATCTTTTACTCATTGCCAATATTCAGATGTAGCAATCTCTGGGAATGACTCCCATTGTCTTCAGTTTTTTTAAGCAATTTTTACAGCGTTTTATTTTCGTTAATAACTTAGATCAGGTAATTTCGCCGCAGCATTTTTTTCAACACCTATAGCAGGTAATAAATTATCCAGGGCTGTAGCATAATTAATTGCGGCACTCCAACTATCATATTCAGCCGTTATTTTTGATAGCGTTGCTTGCCAGACATCTTGTTCAACACTTAGTAAGTCATTAATACTTCTTTTGCTAAGAGTATATTCATTTTTATAAACCTCGCGAGCACGCAGAGCGCTCTGCAACTGTATATTTCCGGCATTTATTCTGCCGTGTGCTCCGGACCAGTCCGCCATAGCAACTGACGCTTTTTGTAGTACATCAAATCGTGCTTGATCGACTTGCGACATTGCCATTTTTCGTGCCCCTCCAGCCTGGAGAACTCTCGCTGAAACCGAGCCACCCTGATAAATAGGGGCATCAATATTTAGCTGAATATGATCGTCCCAATAGCTTCGGTTATCCGATTCATAACGCGTACGCCCACCTTTAAGGCTTAGAGTCGGCCAGTGCTGTGATTTTGCTTTTTCAACGGCATACTGAGCAGACCTTTCCATTGTCCTTGCGGCGAGTACAGATGGAATTAATGAATAATCAATATTATCAAGAGAATCCTCTTGAACGACTAATTCATCAGGTACTGGTTGCAACTGCTCTGCATCAATACCGCTTAACACAGCAAGTCTTGCCCGCGCGCTACTCAGCGCTGCATTGTATTGTTCAAACGTTGCCTGCATTCCCGCGACACGCGCTTGCGTCTGAAGCTCATCAGACGTAGAACTCAGACCAGCATCTGCGCGCAATCGTGCCATGTGCTGAACATTTTTAAGCGCAGTAATATTTTCTTTCGCTGCTTGTGTCAATTCGGTATAGCGTCTGACCTCAACGTAACTGAGAGACGTTTTCTCAGCGACACTAGATAATGTGGCCATAAGCTGGTACCGGTAACTATCTCGTTGTGCTTCAGACTGACTGATTGCGCTGTTCGTTTTGCCAAAATCATAGACAAGCTGTGTCAGACTTAGCCCCCATGTTGCTGAGTTTTGTAGTGAGCCGCTTGAGTCTGTAGTCTGGCTATGCCCTGTATTGCCATTAAGTGATATTTGCGGCATCCAACCACTTCGTGCTTCGTCAATTTGCGCCTGACCAATTCCCATTTGAGCGGCCTGCTGACTTATTGATGGGTCACGGTCAAAAGCGAAAAGAATACTTTCCTTCAGTGTCACATACGCAACTCGGGCTGTGTTCGGTGTACCGTTATAGGCTCTCGCAGTACCACATACGATCATGCCTGCAAATAAAAAATAAAATATGTTGTGCCTTAAGGGTACAAAAGCCCACACATAAGCCTCCTTATTTATCGGCTCTCCTCCAGAATTCGTTTTTACTACGAATCAATTAAGGAATGAATTTTCTTTTTCCATAACGGATTGATTAATCAAGAAACTGTGAAATAGGAGCTTCGCCAATAAAATCAATTAATTTGGAGCATAACAAAAACTGTGATCCCTAACTACACCCACAATGTTAATACAGCGTTAACAAAATAGAGAATATTGTGCAATCTTTATAAAAAATCGAAAGGTTGTTTTTTACACCCCTAGAAAAAGCCTTTGTTATATATGAGATTCCTCTCTCATGACAGTTGCATATTTTTGCGTTAATTTCATTGTGAACTTACTCAAAGATTTTCAAAAAAAGTCAGTTTTAACCAAGACCTGTGGTATTTATTGACAAATATTTTTGAATGATTTTTATTCAGAATAGCAATCTCCATCAAATCACACCAGCAGACAAAAAAACCAACAGCACAATGAAACAAAATTAAGAATTTTCACCCCCAAAAAGGTCAATAATCCTTTATGAGGGTGTAGGCCATTAACAAGGTGTTTTTTTGCTGATGCGCCACGAATAGCTTTTGTAACTGGATTGCATTGATCTGGAATTGATATGAACCCGCATCTACTGTGTTTCTAACCGCAACGCTACGCTCACAACGTATGGACGTTTTTATGGATGAAAAACTGGAGGTATTGTCGAACCATGATGACGCATGATGACGTGCATATGGGGAAATAAACAGATTAAATTTTAATCGGATGTGGTAGAGTGACACACATTCATTGAGAGGTTAATCATCATGTCCTTTATCGATTACGCAATGAAGTTCTTCAGTGGTGCATCGACGACCACTATCACCTGCCCTGTTTGCGGCTTAAAATCATCTCAGCCTGTCTCCAAAATCCGTCTAAAACAGGCAATGCTTTGTCCTGGATGTAAAGCTCTGTTTGTCCCCAAACGCTAGTTCCAGATACCGGGTAACACAAACCCGATGTTCTATACTTAGACATACACCAGCAGTTGTTAAATCCCTGATGCCTTACGCCCATCCTGAGAGAACGTTTCTGAACTGATTTCGCAACTGCTCTTGCGCGCTATGTCGCATCAGAGCAACGCTATGAAAATGAACCCCAGGGCGTGGTTTAGCCGCTCCCGAATCCTGACGAATACCTCCGGACATGTTTCGTTTCCGGCTAATGATCCTACCGCTGACAATAATAATAACCTGCGTTCAGAGCTGTTTTCGACGCCTCAGATGGAACGATACGGTCAAAAGCTTGCGCGCACACATAAATTATCACCGGACAAGCTGCCTTACTATTTGCTCAAACGTCTTGGTGATAATGAAGCCGTGATCACGCAAAACTGCTATGAGCTGAATGCAGGGAAAAAAAACAGCATTATGCCCGCCGGAGAGTGGTTACTGGACAACTACTATCTGATTGAGGAACAAATCCGTATCGTTCGCCAGCACTTGCCGAAAAGCTTCGGCAAAGGCCTTCCTTCTCTGACATCTCCCCATAATTGCCCGCGCATATACGATGTAGCGTCAGAGGCGATTGCGCATGGCGACGGACGCTGGGATACCGCCAGCATGACCAGCTATATCTCAGCCTACCAACAGGTGACACCGCTAACATTAGGGGAAGTCTGGGCTTTACCGGGTATGTTGCGACTGGCCCTGATCGAAAACCTGCGTCGCGTCAGTATGGAAGTCGTTAAGGCGCAGAAAGAACGTAGCCTGGCAGATAGCTGGATAACACGGATTTTCGAGTGTGCGGAGAACGCCCCTGCAGATTTAATCCTGGTGATTGCCGATATGGCGCGCTCACGCCCACCGTTGAGTAGTGCATTTGTCGCAGAACTGGTCCGTCGTCTGCAGGGACATGGTAATGCACTGGCGTTACCTTTGACCTGGGTTGAGCAGCGCCTGGCTGAACAGGGTGTCACTACCGATGAGCTAATTCATAGCTTCAATCAACAGCTTGCTGCCAGTCAGCTTTCTGTCAGTAACAGCATCGCCGGTTTACGATTACTAAGTGAAACTAACTGGGCAGATTTTGTCGAGACGATAAGCGTGGTTGAACAGACCTTACGTCTTGACCCTGCTGCCATTTATTCCAGAATGCACTTTGATACACGGGATCATTACCGCCATGTTATTGAAATTCTGGCGCGAGACAGTCACTTCAGTGAGTTGGAAGTGGCCAACCGAGTGCTCTTGCTTTCTCAGGAAGCGGAGCCCGAAACGCCCGGTCATCATATTGGCTATTATCTGGCAGGTGAAGGACGCCAGAAACTGGAAATTCAACTGTCGGCTGACACACCTGGACTCATACGCCTGCGGCACAGTTTCAATAAAATCCCCCTGCTGTCCTGGCTGGGTAGCCTGAGCCTGCTGACCACGGCAACAACAGCCGCTATATTGCACGATACGGCGCTGCAGGGAATGGGATGGTTGCTAATCGCTATGGCATTGCCGTTAATTGTGGCTGTCAGCCAGTTAGTGAGCGATCTGCTGAGCGAGGCGACGACACGTTTTCGAATCCCTCGCCCGCTGCCACGGATGGATTTTTCAGCCGGGAGCCCCGATGATTGCGCCACAATGGTGGTTATTCCCTGTATGCTGACCCGCCATGAAAGTATCAGCAAACTGCTCACCAGTCTTGAAGTGTGCTGGCTCGGCAATCAGGATAAAAACCTCTGCTTTGCCCTTCTTACCGATTTTGCAGACTCCACACTTGAAAATACTGAAGGTAACAGCGACCTGTTAAACCTGGCAATCGCAGAGACGCAGGAGCTAAACCAGCGCTATCCTGCCAGCCGTCCGCGCTTTTATTTGCTGCACCGAAAACCTGAATGGAATCCCACTCAAGGTGTGTGGATGGGTTATGAACGTAAGCGCGGCAAACTGGCATCACTGAACACCTGGTTACGCCATCCCACAACACAATTTTCCAGCGTGGCAGACATGCCCGCCCATTTGTTACCACGGCACATTAAATATGTCATCACCCTGGACAGCGATACCGTTCTGCCACGCGATACTGCACATAAGCTGATCGCGACGATGGCGCACCCGCTGAATCGACCAGAGTATGATCCGCAGCGTCAAAGAGTCGTTAAGGGATACGGAATTTTACAACCCGGACTGGCGGAAGAGATGCCACGAAATGGCCAGGGACGCTATGCCGCCATGCGCAGCAGCGTTCCGGGTAATAACCCCTATTCAATGATGTCTTCAGATATCTATCAGGATCTCTTTGGAGAAGGATCGTTCGTCGGCAAGGGCATTTATGATGTCGATACCTTTGTCCAGGCCACAACCAATACCTGCCCGGAAAATCTGGTCCTCAGCCATGATTTACTGGAAGGATGCTATGCCCGTTCCGGACTACTGAGTGAGGTTTTGCTCTATGAGCAGTATCCGAACAACTATCTGTCGGACGTTGCACGCCGCACCCGCTGGATCCGTGGCGACTGGCAACTGCTGAACTGGCTAAAACTTCGCGTCAGAAAGGCGGATGGAAGCCGGGGAAAAAACCCGTTATCCGCACTATCATACTGGAAACTATTCGATAATTTGCGTCGCAGCCTGGTAGCCCCCTCTATGCTGGCACTGCTGTTTTCCTCCGTGCTTTTGGTACCCAATCCGTTTTACTGGCTTGGCGTGCTGGCACTGGTATGGCTGCTGCCTACAATGTTGAGCATCACTTACGATCTGCTGCATAAACCTCTTCGCCGTCCGTTAAGACAACATCTCTTGCTGGTCGCGGCCGGAGCTCTAAAGCGCCTTTCCAGCATCGGGTTGAACTTTTTGTTATTACCGCATGAAGCCGGATATTCGCTGTACGCGATTGGCGTGACGCTCTGGCGCCTCGGTATCAGTCACCAAAATCTCAACCAGTGGACCAGCCACAGCCCGGATAATCAGCAATCCCATATCTCAGTTTTTCGTTTTTATCGGGCGATGTGGATGAATGTGGCAAGCGGTGTGACCTTTGCAGCTCTGACGGCACATTTTGCTCCACTGCTTCTGACCGTTGCGCTACCCGTCAGCGTAGCGTGGTGTCTGACTCCCCTGCTGTTAAGCTGGTTAAGCCGACAGCCTGTACGTAAAACATTCTCACCGAATCAGGAACAAAAACAGTTGTTACGCCAGACGAGCCGCGAAATATGGGCCTTTTTTGAAACGTTTGCTACAGAGCAGGAGAACTGGCTTCCACCTGATAATTACCAGGAAATACCGCAACCGACAATCGCGCATCGCACTTCTCCCACTAACATTGGCCTTTCTCTGCTGGCCAACCTGACGGCCTGGGATTTTGGTTATCTGCCTGGTGGCGAAGTCTTACAACGTGTGACGCTCACTCTCGATACGCTGGATAAAATGGAGCACTTCCGCGGTCATTTGTACAACTGGTATGACACCCGAACGCTGGCGCCTCTTAGCCCACGTTATATCTCCAGCGTTGACAGCGGCAATATGGCAGGCCATTTACTGACTCTGCGCGAAGGTCTGACCGCTATGCGTCATCAGCCGGTTTTAAACTGCGAGCAGATACTGGCCGGGTTGAACGACACAATGGCTATTCTGGAGATGCATTGGGGACAGAATACGCCAACCGGTATGCGACTGCTGCGCAAACATTGCCTCAGCGCGATGTCATTGCCTCCGGTACAGTTGTTCAGTGAACTTAAAAAAATGCGCGCCCAGTGTAATCATCTGACAGCTCAGTGCCAGCAAGAGAGTCATCTTGTGGTGCGCTGGGCAGAGCATCTGGAGCATCAACTGGTTCAGGTATGTCATGAGTGGTCACATTTGCTCGGCTGGTTACCGCCATCGTATGACACCACTACGCTGCCGACACTGAGCTGGATTGCCCGTGCGAAGCATACCGGGGAAGGCACGCCTCCTGCTTCGGCTATCACCCTGGCACGCATGAGACTGGACATTATCACTGAACTGGAGCAACGACTGAACGACCATGCGCAAATGGATTTCACCTTCCTTTATAGTGAAACAACCAATCTGCTCAGCGTCGGCTACAACGGCGATACCAATACGCTGGATAAAAGTCACTATGACCTCCTGCCCTCTGAAATCCGTCTGACCAGTTTTCTCGCCATTGCGACTAACCAACTGCCGCTCAAAAGCTGGTATGCCCTGGGACGACTGTTTACTACCATCGACAATGAAACCGCATTAATGTCATGGAGCGGCTCGATGTTTGAATATCTTATGCCGAATCTGGTTATGCCTGCCTGGCCCGGCTGTCTGCTTGATGAGATGAGCCAGTCTGCGGTTAAGCGCCAGATAGACTGGGGTAAAGAGCGCGGTGTGCCATGGGGCGTGTCAGAGTCGGGTTATCATGCTTTTGATGTTCAGCATAATTATCAGTATCAGGCGTTTGGCGTACCTGGCCTGGGTCTGAGACGCGGGCTGGCTGACGATATGGTCGTTGCCCCCTATGCCACATTACTGGCTCTGATGATTGCGCCACAGAAAGCCTGTGAGAATCTGCTCGAACTGGACAAAAACGGTGCGCGCGGCGAATACGGTTTCTATGAAGCGCTGGACTATACGCCATCACGCCTCGCCACCGGACAACTGTATGCCATCGTGCAGTCCTGGATGGCGCACCATCAGGGAATGGCATTCCAGGCACTGGCCCACGTGTTGCTTAATGCTCCAATGGCAGACCGGTTCATGTCGAGTACCGCTTTCCAGTCAGCAAGCCTGCTGTTACAGGAGCGCGTACCGGATGCAGTCGATCTCTATAGCCCGCGCCGTCATTTTGAATCTCATGAAGGAAGAGTTAAACCGGTTCGCTATGAACCGCGTGTTTTCACCGACGTGGACAGTCCGGTACCCGAGGTCCAGCTGTTGTCTAACAGCCATTACCATCTGATGTTAACCGCTGGCGGCGGTGGGTACAGTCGCTGGAACGATATTGCCCTCACCCGCTGGCGCAGCGATAGCACCCGGGATAACTGGGGGGCATTTTGCTATATCCGCGATCCGCAGACCGAAGAAGTATGGAGCAATACCTGGCAACCAACTGTCAGTAATGGTGATAGCCGTGATGAAGTTATTTTTACCGATGCCGGCGCAGAATTCAGACGCAATTTCGGCACAGTGAGCGTCAGAACACAGGTTGTGGTCTCTCCGGAGGATGATATTGAGCTTCGCCGACTGACACTGGTACATCGTGGTCGCCAGCCAAGAACCTTCGAACTAACCACTTATGCCGAAGTGGTACTGGCACCTGAAGCAAGCGATCTGGCGCATCCTGCATTCAGTAATTTATTTATCCAGACCGAGCTTGATAATGACCGTGACGCCATCCTTTGTCACAGGCGTCCGCGCTCGCCGGACGAACAGAGTCCCTGCCTGTTTCACATGATGGTCGTGCGTGGCGATAACCATAAAGGCGCTTCGTTTGAAACCGACAGAGCGAAATTTCTTGGGCGCGGCAGAAATCCGGCCAATGCGTTTGCCACTGGCTTAAATGGACCACTCAGTAATACCTCAGGGTCAGTGCTGGATCCCATTCTGGCAATACGCCATACAATTACGTTACAACCTGGACAACCAGTGACAATTGATATCGTCTATGGCATCAGCGCAAGTCGTCAGCAAAGCCTGGCCCTGCTGGAAAAATATCGCGATCGCCCCATCGCTGATCGCGTCTTCGAAGTCGCCTGGTCTCACAGCCTGGTGGTATTACGCCAGATGAACGCCAGTGAAGATGATGCTTCGCTATTTAATCGCCTCGCCAGTGCGGTGCTTTACCCCTGCCAGGAATTACGCGCCGACAGCCAGGTAATCAGCCGTAACCGTCGGGGTCAGTCTGGCCTGTGGGGTTGGGCGATTTCCGGCGACCTGCCGATTGTCCTGCTCAGTATCGTCAGCGAAGAGAGTATCGACGCGGTGACCACGCTTATTCAGGCGCATCGCTACTGGCGGCTGAAAGGTCTGGAAGTGGATCTGGTTATTATGAATAACAGCCCAGGAGGCTACCAACAGACCCTGCAAAATAAGATCATGGATTTAATTTATGCCGGGTCAGAAGCAAATCTGGTAGATAAATCCGGCGGGATTTTTGTGCGTAATGGTGAGCATCTGAGCGCCGAGGATAAACAGCTTCTAATGAGTGTGGCCTGTTTGTACCTTGATGACCGCGCGGGTGGAATTAATGAACAGCTCAACCAGCGGATCCATACAACCAAAATTCTGGCCAGGCCACTGATTCCCCACACTACGGTTCGGAACAATCAACACAGTGACTGGACACCGGATACCAGTCAGTTACGCCACTTCAACGGTTACGGCGGGTTTTCTCAGGACGGTCGTGAGTATCAGATTGTACTCAGGGAAAATGCGCCCCCTCCAGCCCCCTGGTCCAACGTACTGGCAAACGCCCGTTTTGGTAGCGTAATCTCGGAAGCCGGACAAGCCTACAGCTGGTATGAGAATGCGCATGAATACCGGTTAACACCGTGGGAAAACGATCCGGTCAGCGACCGCAGCGGTGAAGCATTTTATCTGCGCGATGAAGAAAGCGGTGCCTGCTGGTCACCGACCACGTTACCGCTACGCGGTCAGGGTGATTATTTGACCCGTCACGGCTTCGGCTACAGCGTATTTTCTCATCGTGAAAGTGGTATAGACAGTGAGTTGACGATACTTGTCGCTGAACTGGAGCCCGTCAAACTGGCGATCCTGACGCTCAGCAACAATTCGGGGCGCACGCGTAAACTGTCCGTTACCGGCTATGTGGAATGGGCTTTGGGGGAATCGCGAACCCGATCGGCCCTGCATATCGTGACGCATTCTGCGAATATCCCGGATGGCTGCGGCGTGATGGCCAATAATTTTTACGGTGCCAACGGTAATGAACGTACCGCCTTTTTCGCCGTCAGCGGGCCTCATTGTTCACTGACAGGCGATCGCCGTGAGTTTATTGGCCGCAATGGTTCCCTGCATTACCCGGCAGCCATAAAATTACGCAGGCTCTCAGGAAAAACAGGTGCCGGGCTGGATCCATGTGGCGCGGTACAGTCTGCGACCACATTAATTGATGGTGACCAGCGAACCTTTATTTTTGTTCTTGGCGCAGAGGAAACCCAGGCTCAGGCCCAGGTGACAATCGCCCGTTATTTGGATGAAGAAGTCGCCCGCCAGGAGTTGAACAAGGTACACAGTTACTGGCACAGCGTGCTGGACAAAATCGAGGTTCACACACCTGATACCACCGTTAACTTGCTGGTAAATGGCTGGCTGCTATACCAGACAATCGCCTGTCGTCTGATGGCGCGTAGTGGTTATTATCAGTCCGGCGGCGCATTTGGTTTTCGCGACCAGTTGCAGGATACACTGGCTCTGAGCCATGCTGAACCAGAACGTCTGCGCGAACAAATTGTGCTTTGTGCCTCAAGACAGTTTGCTGAGGGAGATGTGCAACACTGGTGGCATCCACCTCACGGCAATGGCGTGCGTACACATTGTTCGGATGACTATCTCTGGCTCCCGCTCGCTGTTTGCCACTATGTAGAAGCGACGGGAGATATGAATGTGCTGGAACTGGCAATCCCGTATCTGGAGGGCCGCCCGATCCCTCCCCGGGAAGAGTCTGTCTACGATACCCCTGTCATCAGTGACACAAAAGAATCGCTGTGGTTACACTGCGTAAAAGCCATTCAGCATGGGCTACAGTTTGGGCCGCATGGCCTGCCGCTCATCGGGGCCGGGGACTGGAATGACGGGATGAACCGGGTCGGCATTGAAGGTAAAGGTGAAAGCGTCTGGCTTGGATTCTTCCTGTACGATATTTTGCAGCGCTTCGCAGAAGTGGCGGAACAACGTCAGGATACCACTGTCGCGTCGATGTGCCGTTCGCAGGCCTTGCTCCTGCAAAAAAATCTCGAGTCCTCAGCCTGGGATGGCGAATGGTACCGGCGAGGATATTTTGACGATGGGACTCCGCTGGGATCGAAAGCCTCTCAGGATTGCCGGATTGATGCGATTGCGCAAAGCTGGTCCGTATTGTCCGGGGCAGCCAGCCCGGACCATAGTGCGCGGGCCATGCTGGCACTGGATAAGCACCTGGTCGATAACGATGCCGGGTTGATTAAACTGTTAACCCCCCCTTTCGATGGTCACGGGCCTAATCCGGGTTACATTCAGGGTTATCTGCCAGGCGTGCGAGAAAACGGTGGACAGTATACACATGGTGCCATCTGGGCAGTGATGGCATTTGCCCGAATGGGCAATACATCGCGTGCGTGGCAGTTGTGGTCAATGATAAATCCAATAAACCACACGTTGAGTGCAAACGGAGTCGAAATCTATAAAGCCGAACCGTATGTCATGAGTGCGGATGTTTACAGCATCGCGCCCCATACCGGTCGTGCGGGATGGAGTTGGTATACCGGTTCTGCAGGTTGGGCATACCGCCTGCTAACAGAGGAACTGCTGGGGATAAAACGTTCCGGTACGGTTTTGACCATTCATTCTCAATTGCCGGATGGTTGGCCATCTTTAAGCATGACCTACCAGCATGGCAACAGTGAGTATTACATCACCGTTTCGCGCGGTGATGGCGAATACCAGGTCATACTGGATGGCGTTCTTCTACCTGATGACAGAATCTCGCTGTGGGATGATGGACAATCTCATACTGTTGAGATCCTTCAAAACTGAAGCTCGTTAAATATGCGCATTAACGTCCGCCGTTAATGCGCTGACTATCTCTGAGAACATCAAACGCGGTCTGCATCGCGATTTATCCTCTCTTCTTTTTTTGCTTGCATTGCATTGTCAGAAGAAACTCAAGCACTGGATTAAATATACACAACATAAATCAAATATTATTAAACAAAGGCGTATAATTAATAATACATTCTACAGAGTATTAATTTATGTCTTACACAGATGGACTCAGACAATTCAAAGAAAGACCCGTACACGTAACCTGTCCGGTATGTGCCCACATAGCAGATCAAAAAGCCGGGAAAATGCGCAAGGATGCTGTTCTGGAGTGCCCTGCCTGCGGGCTGCTATTTCGCCCGTCAGAATGCTGGTGCATTGGTGGTTAACAGGCATTCCAATCTTGAAAGTTAAAGGTAAAGCTTATGAAAACCAGAAAAGCTGTTTTTATTGAAGGTGATATCATTGCCAGCCGACTGTTAGGAGAAGCCAGCCAACCCTTTTGTATCCACAGAGTTATGTTTAATAATGGGAAATATGCAATCGTGCGGGCAGCATCCGGCATATGTTTCAAAACTGGGGACATTATTCAACGAAACGAGAACGAATGGTTTTATAACCATACCAAAATTCGTCTTCTCTCCTTTGAATATCTTGAAGAAGACGAATCTGGACGGCAATTGCTTGAATATTATTAATATATCCATTAGCACAAGAATAATTGATGCTCTACGAGAAATTTGCGGTTAATACACGTAATGATCGGCCATTATGTCGTAATCTTAAAGAGCAGCAGCCTGCTCTGGATTCAGACCGACTCCATCCCATACAGGAGAATCAAACATGGCCGACTGGAACCCCTCGCTCTATCTGCAATACGCCAGCGAACGTACAAGACCTGCGGCAGAATTACTGAGCAGAGTGGCGTTAGAAAATGCACGTACAGTCGTCGATCTGGGCTGTGGTCCGGGAAACAGCACGACGTTGCTGCATCAGCGCTGGCCATCGGCCAGAATCATCGGGGTGGATTCATCACCTAACATGCTTAATGAAGCGCGTAAAGCGCTGCCAGACTGCCACTTTGTTGAAGCCAATATCAGCAAGTTTCGGCCGGAACAGTCATTTGATCTGCTTTACGCGAATGCTTCCCTGCAGTGGGTTCCTGACCACTATGAATTGTTCCCACAACTGGTATCCCTGTTGAACTACAACGGAGTACTTGCCGTGCAAATGCCAGATAACTGGCAGGAACCGACACATGTCCTGATGCGTGAAGTGGCCTATGAGCAGGGTTATCCCGATCGGGGACGCACGCCGCTCCCCGGTGTGCATGCATATTATGACATTTTGACTGAAGCGGGATGCGACGTGGATATCTGGCGCACAACCTATTACCACATTATGGAGTCACATCAGTCGATTATTGATTGGGTCAGCTCGACGGGGCTACGCCCATGGTTGCAGGAGCTGAGTGAAAGTGAACAGCGTAATTATCTGGCGCGCTACCATGAACTTCTACAGGAACAGTACCCACTTCAGGAAAACGGTAATATCCTGCTGGCATTTCCACGCCTGTTTATTGTTGCCCGACGCGATTTTTAACCTCATTGAATTCGATATTGGCCTCTTTATTACAGAGGCTAATACAGAGAAGGCCAGATCTCATTATTGATTATGCGCGCCTTCGCCTTTTTAAGATCAGAATCTAGTGGTAAAGCCTTTCATCTGCTAGTGTCTGAAAACGTTTAACTGGCGAGAGTTGTCATGTCAAAAATCTACACTGGCGGTTGTCTGTGCGGTTCAATTCGTTTTACTGCCACCAACCCCAATAATTCACATACCTGCTCCTGTGACATTTGCCGCAAGCATACGGGTGCGCCCACAGTAGTATGGATTGAGTTTAATGCCGGGAATGTGGAATGGACAGGCAAATCCGGTAAGCCAACGACGTGGCGTTCTTCGGATACGTCCAGCAGAGCTTTTTGTCAGCAGTGTGGAAGTTCAGTGGGCGCCATCGATGACGCCCCCGTCATTGCATTATTAGTCGGAGGTTTTGACGATCCGAATGATGCGGATCTTGCTCCGGAGTTCCACTCTTTTACAGACATGCAACCGACATGGTGGCAAAAAGAGGTTAACTGAAATCTCTTTTACGTCAGCTGATAATGCTTATCCGGCATGCGCTTAGCTGGAACAATCGCTTCATCGTTCATCTGCAGCAAATCTATTTCTATCGCATTACAAATAGCATCGAGCGGCAAATCATTATTCTCTGTGCCAAACGGATCTTCGAGTTCTTCAGCCAACGTGTCGAGAGAGATAAAGGTATAGGAAATAAGCACTGAGATAAACGGCGTCATATAGTGCAGATCCACCACCAATGCGAATGGCAGCATGATACAAAACAGATAAACAGTACGATGCAGGATCAACGTGTAGGCAAACGGCACGGGGGTATTCGCAATTCGTTCGCACCCCGCCAGTACCGCTGACATATCATTTAACCTATTGTTTAAACTATGGAATAATATATCAGAGAGCTGACCGCTGCGCCTGCGAACAGCTAACCATTCCCCCATCAGCAACAGGATGCGGTTTGCCGGGGACTGCGAAGCAAACACGGTCTGCAAATCTGTCGCACTGAGGTATTTCACCAGCGGTTCCGACTGTGGCTGCCGGCGCAAAGTCATACGCAAACAGTGCGCAAACGCAATTTGCAAGTTAACGAATTGCCGCAATTCGCCGTCGTCCGGTAAGGTAGTTTTCACTTCGCGCAACAGCGATCGGGAAGCAATCATCAACTGTCCCCACAAATGCCGGGCTTCAACGTAACGTGAATAGCAGGCGTTGTTGCGAAAACCTAAAAAGATAGCAATTGCGACGCCCAGGATGCTAAATGGCGCCAGCGTAAATTTGATACCCAGCATCGTATACCACGGCAGCATGATAATAACGGCGATGGAGAGCAGGAAATTCAGGAGCAGACGTGAAAAAATCTTGGATAAAACTGAACCGTGCCAGACAAAAATCAGGCGTAGCCAGTGTTGTTGAGGTCGAACGATCATGGTTATCTTCGAAAAATGTGAAAGCCGCGCCATTAAACGTGATCGTGATCAATGTTGCAAGCACATCCCGACAGTTAATTCCGCACTTCTACCACTGCAAGAAACAGTCAGCACAAGCGTCACAGACTGTATGATTTAAGAGAAACATCCGTATGTTGTAACTAATCAGGCAGTACGAAAAACCCGGCCAGGGCCGGGTTATTGGATCAGCAAATTAGCAAAGCGGTTTTACGGCTTCACGCATGCCTTTCACCAGAATCGTATCCAGATCGGCAGAAACCTGTTCCACCAGCCCGGGAACCTGCGTCAGGTCCTGTTCCCAGTGATCTTTTACAGCCAGAACGGATTTTACCAGCTCTGGGGTGCTGATCTGTCGGTCATGATGCTGAGCCCACAGCTGCTGAAAACGCTCAATCCAATGTGCATCATCCTGAACCGGGTAAGACTCACCGTTACGCTCCCCACGATAAAAAGCAATCAACGCCGCCAGAGCGAACGTCAGGCGCGCCGGCAGTTTGCCGCTGGCCTGCTGCCCTGCCAGCAACTGCGGTAGAATACGGGTGCGGAATTTGGTCATACCGTTCAGCGCAATAGACAGCAACTGATGCTTGATGTACGGATTACAGAAACGCCCCGTTACTGCACTGGCGAACGAAGCCAATTCATCACGTGGCAAATCCAGTACCGGAATAATCTCTTCATAGATAGCTTTTTCGACGAAAGCGCAAACCTCGGCATCATTCATCGCTTCACCCACTGTATCCAGCCCAGCCTGGAAGGCCACCGGAACCAGAGCGGTGTGCGCACCGTTCAGAATTGCGACCTTACGCTCTTTATACGGCTTGATGTCATCCACAATCAGCACATTTAGCGGATATTTATCCAGACGCAGTTCAGACGCTAATGTCTTCGGCCCCTGAATAACAAACAGGTAAAAGTGTTCAGCAGTATCAAGGAAGGCATCGTGATAACCCAGCTCCGCTTCAAGCTTCGCGACTTCATCACGCGGATAACCGGTCACAATACGGTCCACCAGCGTGGAACAAAATGCGTTTGCCTGATCCAGCCATTGCACAAACGTTTCTGGCAATTCCCATTCCTGAGCGTAACGCAGCACCAATTCACGCAGCGCATCGCCATTGTAATCAATCAGCTCACAAGGAATGATGATCCAGCCTTTATCCAGCGCCCCATCGAAATGGGTGTAGCGCTCGAAAAGCAGACGGGTCAGTTTTGCCGGGTAGCTCACCGCCGGTGCATCGTCGAATTTGTCACCCGCATGGTAACTAATACCGGCTTCAGTTGTGTTGGAGAAAACAAAGCGCATATCAGGATTATGCGCCAGCTTCAGGAACTCATCGTATTCGCTATAGACGCTGATCTCACGGTTAACTGAGCGAATTAAACGCGCCTCGCTAACGGCCTCTCCTTTTTCATTCAGACCGCGAATGATTGTGGTATAGAGACCATCCTGTGTGCTCAGTGAAGGCGGAAATGTACTTTCGATAGGACGAACAATGACCACACCGGAATTCAGATCGGTATGCTCATTCAGCAGATCAACTTGCCAGTCAACAAAGGCGCGCAGGAAGTTTCCTTCACCAAACTGAATAATACGTTCAGGATAGTGAGCACCGGGAAAATCGCGACGATTTAGTGTTTGCACAATGGGTTCCCTTTTTGATTAGTCATACAACCTGATTGAATTGGTCCAATAGGTTAGCAAACTTTAATACATTGAAACCCTGTTTTGATCAATCCCCGGCGACAAATTAGAGAGTTTTATAGAAAAGTGTGGTCCCGGTCAGCGCCCCATCAGGCATTTGTGCATAGTCAGGTATGACCCCTACTTTTTGCCAACCGCAATTGTGGTAGAACAACTCAGCGCCACTGCCCGTAGCTGTATCGAGTACCAGCAGCGATTTATGTTGTTGACGTGCGCAGTCCTCAAGCGCATTCATCAATTCCCTGGCAACACCGCTACGTCGCGCTGACGGATGTACCAGTAATTTGGCGACATCGGCACGGTGAGGTTGGTTTTCAGGTTGATCGATAATGAGTTGAACTGTACCAACCAGCGTTCCCTGCGAATTTTCGCTAACAAGAACGATTCTTTCTCCACGGGTAACGCTTTGCGCAACGCTCGCCCAGAAAGGCAGCGATTTATCACGATTAAAGGGGTAAACAAAACTCACGGATGCGCCGTCATTCACGCACAGCTCAAGGATATCGCCAAGCTCATTGATTCTCTTCAGAATCTGATCCGCGCTCAGCACAAAACAGGGTTTACAGGTAACCATTTATGCTCCTTAGATAGACTCCTTCATACTGCGTTTAACATCTGCACAACACAAGGAGTCGTATCATAGGATTATGTTATCTATGGCTGGTTCATCTGGATCACTAACCAGTGATAAATTACCGTGACAACGTAACGTTGCTGCTCTGCGCTCAGCGGTTGTCCCTGGGGAATATCATGCCATTTTGCCAGACACCCGCGACAGCAAGTTGCCGTGGCATGTTGGGCGATAAACACCGGGTGTCCACGCATCGGTGTTTGCTTGCCATCATTAACGGGATATGCCGGTGCCAGTCGTTTAGCAATAAAGTCTGCAGCATGTTGTTCAATAACCGGCGCACCTTTATCTCTGCAGTACTGCCTTTCTTTCTCACCAAGGCGAAACCGTGAACGAAATGTCGACTTCGCCAGTCGGGAAAAAAGAGGATCAAGCGAAATCATCAGTAAACTGAACGCCCCAGTTGTTGGGTTAACTGTTCCAGTACTGCGATCCCTGCCAGTGAATTTCCCGCGGGATCCAGTTCCGGACTCCAGACTGCAATCGCCATCTCATGTGGCACAATCGCTACAATTCCACCGCCGACGCCGGATTTCGCCGGAAGTCCTACCCGCCACGCAAATTCACCTGCGTTCTGATACATACCACTGGTCGCCATCAGTGCATTAATCTGCCGGGCCTGCAGTGGCGTGACCACCGGCTCATTAAGATGAAAGGCATGACCCTGATTGGCCAAAAACACGAAGGTACGCGCCAGCTCCACGCAACTCATCTTAAGCGCGCAGTAGTGGAAGTAATTTTGCAGAACAGTAGTGACATCATGGTGAAAATTACCAAAGGATTTCATGAGCCAGGCAATCGCTGCATTGCGGGCCGAATGCTCAAACTCCGAGCGGGCGACCGTCGCATCATAGGCAATATCCGAAACGCCACTAAGCGCCCGAACGACTTCAAGCATGCGCTGGCGCGGTGCGCTTAGACGGCCTTGCAGCATATCGCAGACCACCAGTGCTCCGGCGTTGATGAAGGGATTGCGTGGTATCCCCTGTTCCATTTCAAGCTGAACCAGAGAATTAAACGGATGTCCTGAGGGATCCTTGCCTACACGCTGCCAGATCTCTTCTTCCTGATAATGACGCATCGCCACGACAAGGCTGAGCACCTTCGAGATTGACTGAATAGAAAAACGCTCCTGCGCATCGCCCGCCTGATAGTGCTGACCATCAACGGTACAAATGGCAATGCCCAGTTTTGAACCATCGACGGAAGCTAATGCGGGGATGTAATCAGCGACTTTACCCTGACCAATCAGCGGGCGAACCTGCTGCACAATGGTCTCTAAAATTGAATTGTCCATGGCCCTGGCCACAACATGCTCCTTGCTCGCAGGTCTGAAAGGCCTGCGAGTATAACAGAGCTGAATACACAGCGTCAGACCGGAAGACGGAATCTGGCAACGGCCTGCATTAACTGATGGGAATCATTATGCAGTTGCAGGGACGATTCAGATGCAGCATTCACCAGTTCACTGGTTTGCATGGCAGCACGGTTAAGCGACTGCAACTGGCTGGTCAACTGATGAATACTGCTCCCCTGATTGAGGGTCGCACCTGAAATATCATTCAGTAAATCCCCCAGGTTTTCCACTAATGAGATAACCTGATGTAAATTCTCATCCAGCACGTTAACCGCATTGAACCCCTCTTCAAT
Source organism: Citrobacter sp. Cm038 (assembly GCF_030333105.1). Taxonomy (NCBI): domain Bacteria; kingdom Pseudomonadati; phylum Pseudomonadota; class Gammaproteobacteria; order Enterobacterales; family Enterobacteriaceae; genus Citrobacter; species Citrobacter sp. Cm038. The sequence goes on from NZ_JAOWGO010000016.1 coordinate 1,189,213, forward strand.
CCCCAGTAAGGAATGATGAATCAACGCCTGAATATTCTGCGTAGACTGGCTACTTTTTTGCGCCAACAATCCAACCTCTTTTGCAACTACCGCAAACCCACGCCCTTGCTCCCCGGCGTGCGCCGCTTCAATGGCCGCATTTAACGCCAGAATTTTCGTCTGAAAAGCGATAGTGTCGATAAGCGTTATAATTCCACGCATTTCTGATGACCGGGCCACAATAGCCTGCATTGACTGGTTTACCGTTGCCATCATGCGATCGCCACCAGCAGCGATATCCCGAGCCTGCACAGCACGCTGATTAGCCAGTTGGGCAAAACCACTGTTATCTTCCACATGAGTTTCCAGAAACGAAATATGCGAAGTGACGGAATTCAGTTCCTCACTTTGTTTTGCCGACTGCTGATACAACTGCTTATTATTTTGCGCAAGTTGGCTGATATTCCCCACCATTGATGTTGTGGCATCATTAACTTGCTGCACCAACACACGCAATCCCTGCTGCATTGCATCAATTCGTGAGCTTAGCTGTGAAACCTCACGATTAAACTGGCTCACAACTGGCGTCGGCCGGGAAAGATCGCCCGCCGCCAGAATATCAATATGATCTATTAGCTGCCGTAAAGGAGTGATAACCCAGCGGGACATTCCCCACCAGACCTGAATCGCAATGACTACCAGCACGACAGGGATAAATAAAAAAAGATGCTGCAACCCTTCGAGACTGGTCAGAAGTTGCTGCCGCCCGGCTTCAACTCGCCGTCCGCCATCTTTCTGAAAGCGTGCATAGTTTTCGTTAAAATCCGTCTGAAACGCCTGAGCAGGAACGGCAAAAAACGCATCAATAGAATTGGTTTGCATCAGTCCATCCGCCTGTTCCTGAATTCCGCTATAAAAGCGCTGATAACTCGTCATCAGTTCAGGATCCTGATGAGGGTTCAGGCTGATCCAGGAATCCCAGGCATTTTTTGACTGCGTCAGTGCGCGATACGCCTCCTCCATTAGCGGGCGCCAACTCCCCTCCGAACCGGTAGCGGCGTCCTGCATAAAATAGACCCCGGCGCGGTTAAGCAAATCGCTGGCGGACAATAGCGCAACCCTCGCCTCATCGACCTTCGCCTGCTGCAAAAGCGCTAATTGATTACGTTGCTCATTATGTTGAGCATCAGTGACAGAATCGGAAAGCATTAACGAAGTCGCCACCTGCAAAACAGAGAACAGCGTAATAATGCAGAAAATACCGGTTAACAGACCAAACTGACGGGAAACAAGGCGACGAAAAATTTGCATTAAGTTCATAATACTCTTCTGTATCAAAGCGTTAAACGCGAGTGTACGCAGAGTAAATGACAGAAACATGGCAGAAATAAGACAGGTGCCCCCTTAGAGGCACCAGTAAGATCAGATACGGTTTTTCCAGACGGTCTGCACATTACAAAACTCATGCAGACCAAAATGCGAAAGCTCGCGACCAAAGCCACTTTTCTTCACGCCACCAAAAGCGACGCGTGCATCACTCGCACTAAAGCCATTGATAAACACACCGCCACACTCCAGACGTGAGGCCATTTCCTGAGCCAGCGCCTCATCAGCGGTGAAAAGTGTTGCCGACAAACCAAAATCACTGTCATTGGCGAGCGCTAACGCATGCTCAGCATTTTTCGCCACGGTGATCGCCGCGACCGGACCAAACAGCTCCTGACGGAAAGCCGTCATTTCAGGGGTCACATCGCCCAGTACCGTCACAGCATAATAGTTACCCTTGCCGGCAATTTTTTCCCCACCCAGTAGCAATCGTGCCCCTTGCGCCAGCGAGGCTTCTACCTGCTGATGCAGTTCATCACGCAGATCAAAACGAGCCATCGGTCCGAGTTCATTCTCTTCATTCAACGGAGAACCCATCTTTAACGCACTGGCAGCCGCCACAAAACGTTCAGTAAATTCTGCTGCAATCCCTTCTTCAACGATAAAGCGCTTTGCCGCAGCACAAACCTGTCCGGTATTCTGATAACGCCCTGCTACAGCGGCCTTAACGGCCAGATCCAGATCGGCATCATTGAGGACAATAAACGGATCGGAACCGCCAAGCTCCAGCACGCATTTCTTGAGCGCCGCTCCGGCCTGAGCGCCTATCGCCGCGCCAGCACGCACACTGCCGGTCACCGTTACCGCCGCAATACGTGGGTCATTGATCATTTGGCTGACCCCGGCATTATCAGCATTAACCCAGTTATAGACGCCAGCAGGTATTGCGGCATCAGCAAACACCTGCGCGATTATCTCCGCACATCCGGTCACGTTAGGCGCATGCTTTAACAAATAGCCATTCCCGGCCAGCAAAACTGGCACTGCACCACGCATGACCTGCCAGAGTGGGAAGTTCCACGGCATTACCGCCAGAATTGTGCCCAAAGGGCGATACTCAATCACCGCCTGCTGATTCTCAACCAGCGTTGGTTCCGGGTTAAGCATCGCCGGACCATGTTCTGCATACCAGTCGCATAAGGCGGCGGACTTCGCAACTTCAGCACGAGCCTGTCTGAGTGGCTTGCCCATTTCACGCGAAATGCACTGAGCCATTTCTTCTGCACGCAGGCGAAGTGCCTGTCCGACATTACGTAGCATCTGCGCCCGATACGCAACGGTCGTAAGTTTCCATTCATTGAATCCACGTGCTGCAAGGTCTAGTGCATGTGCAATCTCATCAGCACTGGTCCACGGCATCGCCGTTAATATTTCGCCATTGGAGGGATCGACGGAAATAGCATGTGTTGCTGCTGTGATGGTCATAGGTCTTACTCTCTTTATCGCAGGATATGGTTATATCATGAGCGTATTTACTCTTTATGAAAAATGAATAATATTAACCACACCATTCACGAATAGAGAAAAACAATGGATCTGACGCAACTGGAAATGTTCAATGCTGTTGCAGAGACCGGCAGCATTACGCAGGCGGCCGCAAAGGTACACCGTGTGCCATCCAATCTCACTACGCGTATTCGCCAGCTTGAAGCCGATCTGGGCGTCGATCTGTTTATTCGTGAAAACCAGCGTCTCAGGCTTTCCCCCTCCGGGCATAACTTTCTACGCTACAGCCAGCGGATCCTGGCATTAGTGCAAGAAGCGAGAATGGTTGTCGCCGGGGATGAACCGCAAGGACTGTTCTCTCTCGGATCGCTTGAAAGTACAGCGGCGGTCCGCATCCCTGCAACACTGGCGGAATATAATCAACGCTACCCCAAAATCCAGTTTGCGCTGGCAACAGGCCCCTCAGGCACCATGCTGGACGGTGTACTGGAAGGTACGCTGAATGCCGCATTTGTTGACGGTCCGATTACTCACCCAGGGCTAGAAGGAATGCCGGTATACCGTGAGGAGATGATGATTGTCACCCCCCACGGACACGCCCCGATCCATCGGGCCAGCGACGTCAATGGTTGCAGTATTTACGCCTTTCGCGCTAATTGCTCATACCGCCGCCATTTTGAAAGCTGGTTTCATGCCGATCGCGCAATGCCTGGCACAATCCATGAAATGGAGTCGTATCATGGCATGCTCGCCTGCGTCATCGCCGGAGCCGGAATTGCGCTAATACCGCGTTCAATGCTGGAAAGCATGCCGGGGCATCATCAGGTTAACGCCTGGCCGCTTAGTGAAAACTGGCGTTGGCTGAATACCTGGCTGGTCTGGCGTCGTGGGGGCATGACGCGGCAACTGGAGGCGTTCATTGAAGTACTGACCCCTCAACTCTCACAAAACTCAGATTAACCGACGTCAGTCAAATGGCGATGACAAGGAGCGATTCTCACTCCTCTTATCGTGTGAATCCGCCATAACTGCCGTCAGACTGGTCATATGTGCGATACCGAATAAGTGACAACGTCACTTATCATGGCTTTATGATTAGACCTCATCTCTTTTTCTGTTCGTATTACAACGTGACCAGCCTGTAACATACGGGTAAAAAACGAGATCTGAATCACGAAATGTTTGTATTTTAGCCAGTAAACGTTTTAAGATCATGGCCTCACCTTTTCGCAACTAACCCGACTAATTTATATGACAACAAACACTGTTTCCCGCAAGGTCGCGTGGCTACGGGTAGTTACGCTTGCAATTGCCGCTTTTATTTTTAATACCACTGAGTTCGTCCCCGTTGGTTTGCTGTCAGACATCGCGCAAAGTTTTGGTATGCAGACCGCTCAGGTCGGGATCATGTTGACAATCTATGCCTGGGTTGTCGCACTGATGTCGCTGCCCTTTATGCTGCTCACCAGCCAGGTCGAACGGCGCAAACTTCTTATTTGCCTTTTCATTCTGTTCATCGCCAGTCATGTGCTCTCTTTTCTGGCGTGGAATTTTACTGTGCTGGTTATTAGCCGTATTGGTATTGCTTTTGCGCACGCCATTTTCTGGTCAATTACCGCATCGCTGGCCATCCGGCTGGCACCTGCCGGTAAACGTGCGCAGGCTTTGAGCCTGATTGCCACCGGGACCGCACTGGCCATGGTGTTAGGTCTGCCGATCGGGCGTATCGTCGGTCAGTATTTTGGCTGGCGCACCACCTTCTTCGCTATCGGTATGGGCGCACTTGTTACCCTGGTCTGTCTGGTTAAACTGCTACCAAAACTGCCCAGCGAACATTCCGGTTCTTTAAAAAGTCTTCCACTGTTGTTCCGTCGTCCGGCACTGATGAGCCTCTATCTGTTGACGGTTATTGTAGTCACCGCGCACTACACCGCTTACAGCTATATAGAGCCTTTCGTTCAGACCGTCGCCGGACTGAGTGCAAACTTCGCTACCGTGCTACTGCTGATTCTGGGCGGGGCTGGCATTATCGGCAGCATTATCTTTGGCAAACTGGGGAATCAATACTCCTCCGCGCTGATAGGTAGTGCCATCGCATTGTTGACGGTGTGCCTGGTACTGTTGCTTCCTGCAGCCGACAGCGAAATGCACCTTGCCATACTGAGTATTTTCTGGGGTATTGCCATTATGGTGATAGGTCTGGGGATGCAGGTGAAAGTGCTGGCGCTGGCACCGGATGCCACCGATGTTGCCATGGCGCTGTTCTCCGGTATTTTTAATATTGGTATTGGCGCAGGTGCGCTGGTGGGAAATCAGGTGAGCCTGCACTGGTCAATGTCTACGATTGGCTACGTAGGTGCCCTGCCTGCCGTTATTGCACTGATATGGGCGGTGATTATATTTCGCAAATGGCCAGTTACGCTGGAAGAACAGCCTCAGCAGTAGTGAAAACCAGGCCCGACAGGAATATCGGGCCTGTTGTTTAATGGTAGGTTTGAATAATTTCCAACACACCGTTAATAATAAACTGCACGCCCATACACACCAGCAAAAAGCCCATCAGACGGGAAATGGCCTCAATACCACCTTTCCCAACAAGGCGCATGATGCCGCCAGAACTGCGCAGACACCCCCAGAGAATAATCCCGACAACCGCGAATATAATCGGCGGTGCAATCATGATCACCCAGTCAGGAAATTCAGAACCGTGACGCACGGCAGAGGCCGAACTGATGATCATTGCAATTGTACCCGGCCCGGCAGTGCTTGGCATCGCCAGCGGGACAAATGCAATGTTGGCAGTTGGTTCATCCTCCAGTTCTTCTGACTTACTTCTCGCTTCCGGGGAGTCATGCGCCTTCTGTTGCGGAAACAGCATTCTGAAGCCGATAAACGCAACGATTAACCCACCCGCAATACGTAATCCGGGAATCGAAATCCCGAAGGTATTCATTACCACCTGCCCGGCATAGTACGCCACCATCATGATGGCAAACACGTAGACAGACGCCATTAAAGACTGACGATTACGCTCCGCGCTGTTCATGTTGCCGGCAAGGCCAAGGAACAACGCCACGGTGGTTAACGGGTTTGCCAACGGTAACAGGACCACCAGCCCCAGTCCTATTGCTTTAAACAAGTCCATCATAAGATCATCTTTCCTGTGCGTTATTCGTCAACGGCAAGTATAAGGTGAAACACCAGGGATAAGCCATTTAAGCGATGTAAGGATTCATTTTGCGTCTTTACGCATAAGCCATAATTATCAGAATGTTAAAAATAAGCACACCGCAATCGACACCCACGACTTTAGCAAAACGTGGCATTCGCTGATCCATTCATTTGACTTATATTTGCCTAAGCAATAATATCAGCCGTGACTAACTACTTGCCAGGGCAACCATTGTGAAAAACACCAGTGATCTGTTCAACGAAATCATCCCACTGGGTCGTTTGATCTACATGGTTAATCAGAAAAAAGATCGTTTGTTAAACGACTATCTGTCACCGCTGGATATCACTGCATCGCAGTTTAAGGTGCTCTGCTCCATCCGATGCGCGGTGTGCATTACCCCTGTCGAATTGAAAAAAGTGCTGTCTGTCGACCTCGGCGCCTTAACGCGGATGCTCGACAGGCTGGCCTGTAAGGGCTGGATCGAAAGGCTTCCAAATCCACATGACAAGCGAGGCGTGCTGGTGAAACTCACCGAGCATGGCGCGGCAATTTGCGAGCAGTGTCATCAATTAGTAGGGCAAGACCTGCACCAGGAACTAACAAGAAACTTAACGGCGGACGAAGTAACAACGCTTGAGCATTTGCTTAAGAAAATCCTGCCGTAAACAGAAAGAGGTATGACGATGTCCAGACGCAATACTGACACAATCACTATTCATAGCATTTTGGACTGGATCGAAAATAACCTTGAATCGCCGCTCTCGCTGGAAAAAGTGTCTGAGCGTTCGGGTTACTCCAAATGGCACCTGCAACGGATGTTTAAAAAAGAGACTGGCCATTCATTAGGCCAATACATCCGCAGCCGTAAAATGACTGAAATAGCGCAAAAATTAAAAGAAAGTAACGAACCGATCCTTTACCTGGCGGAGCGTTACGGCTTTGAGTCCCAACAAACGCTGACCCGGACATTTAAAAACTATTTTGATGTCCCACCGCATAAATACCGTATGACCAATATGCACGGCGAATCCCGGTATTTGCATCCACTTAATCAATGTAATTGCTAATCGCCTGTAAAACGACGTAACCGAGGAAATCATGAAACTTCTGTCATCTGCAATGCTGGCCCTGCTGCTTGTCGTTTCGGGCCAGAGCATGGCGGAACAAACTGCGCAGCCTACGCTACAAAATAATCGTGACGCGATGATTATGCCCCCTGCGCAGGAACAGTCCCCATTCGATTTCAACCATATGGGGGCCGGAAGCGATAAGTCCGACGAATTGGGCGTGCCTTACTACAATATGCGCAGCCTGTAATTCGTTTTGCCCCGCCACCGCGGGGCTTTTTTTAGCCCCTCATCTGCACAATCTTGCGCAAACGAAAGCCGAACACGTTGATATACAGCCCCGCCATAATCAACAACGCGCCAATAAGCTGCAACCCGCTTAGCGTTTCATCAAGCAGCACAGCCGCGCTCGCCAGACCAACCACCGGAACCAGCAACGACAGCGGTGCGACACGCCAGGTCTCATAACGTCCCAGTAGCGATCCCCAAATCCCATAACCCACAATAGTCGCCACAAAGGCCAGATAGACCAGCGAGAGAATTGTCGTCATATCAATCGTGACGAGGCTGTGGACGATTTGTTCAGCCCCATCAAGGAACAACGATGCCAGAAAGAACGGGATAACGGGAATCAACGCACTCCACACTACCAGCGACATCACGGCCGGACGCGAAGTATGCTGCATGATCTTCTTATTGAAAATATTACCGCAGGCCCAGCTCAGCGCCGCCGCCAGCGTCAGCATAAAACCAAGCATTGCCACATGCTGTCCATTCAGGCTGGCTTCTATCAAAACCAGAACACCAAATACTGCCAGCGCGATCCCAACCAGTTGTTTACCCTGTAAACGCTCACCAAAGGCGAATGCCCCGAGCACAATAGTAAAAAAAGCCTGAGCCTGTAATACCAACGACGCCAGTCCCGCGGGCATGCCAAATTTAATAGCGCTAAAGAGAAACGCAAACTGCCCAAAGCTGATGGTCAGGCCATAACCGAACAGCAATGAAAGTGGGATTTTGGGGCGCGCCACAAAGAAAATAGCCGGAAACGCCACCAGCAAGAAACGCAGCCCAGCCAACATCAACGGCGGCATATTGTGCAGACCAACCTTGATGACGACAAAATTCAGTCCCCACACGACGACGACCAGTAACGCCAACAACCCGTCTTTACGCGACATTCTACCGCCCCTGGAATTATTAAATTTTTGTAAACAAGTTAAAGTAACGGAAATCTTTGTACCGTAACAGATCATTAATTCAGGTAGGCCATACAGCGCATTTTCAGACAACTTATTGAGTGTACATCACACTTTTGACATGCTATTTCTTTCCGATATCTAAAAAAAACATAACAACATGCACTGTCGGGCAGGAAAATGAATACCACCTTGAGAAGGTCCACCCTCGCTTTACTCGCCTCATCTTTATTACTAACCATTGGACGCGGCGCCACACTGCCGTTTATGACTATCTACCTCAACCGTCAATACGGACTGAGCGTCGATCTGATTGGCTACGCCATGACGGTCGCACTGACAATAGGTGTCATTTTCAGTCTGGGGTTCGGTATTCTGGCAGATAAGTTCGATAAAAAACGTTATATGCTGCTGGCAATTACCGGCTTTGCATCCGGCTTTATTGCGATTCCTCTGGTACATAACGTGGTGGTGGTAGTTCTGCTTTTTGCACTGATCAACTGCGCTTACTCAGTCTTCGCCACGGTGCTGAAAGCCTGGTTTGCCGATAATCTCTCTGCCACCAATAAGACCAAAATTTTTTCGCTCAACTACACCGTACTTAACATTGGCTGGACGGTGGGTCCACCGCTCGGTACGTTGCTGGTGATGCAAAGTATTAATTTGCCCTTCTGGCTGGCGGCGCTTTGCTCAGCCTTTCCGCTGGTGTTTATCCAGACCTGGGTGAAGCGTTCAGAAACGACATCAGAAGGTGTGAATGCATCAGTATGGTCTCCGTCGGTTTTGCTGCGTGATAGAGCATTATGTTGGTTTACGCTGTCTGCTTTTCTGGCCTCATTTGTCGGCGGCGCATTTGCGTCCTGTATTTCTCAGTACGTTATGGTTGTCGCAGACGGTAATTTTGCCGAAAAAGTGGTCGCTGTCGTCCTACCCGTCAACGCAGCGATGGTAGTGACATTGCAATATGCCGTCGGGCGCCGACTCACTGCCGCCAATATTCGACCACTGATGGCCGGAGGGACACTCTTCTTCGTTCTGGGACTGGTCGGATTTATTTTCTCAGGCAACAGCTTGCTACTTTGGGGGATATCCGCAGCATTCTTCACAATTGGCGAGATTATTTACGCTCCCGGTGAATACATGCTCATCGACAACATTGCACCGGCGGGTATGAAAGCGAGTTATTTCTCCGCCCAGTCACTGGGTTGGCTTGGCGCAGCGGTAAACCCGTTAGTCAGTGGCGTTATTTTGACGACGTTGCCATCCTGGTCACTGTTTGTGGTGCTTATTATCGCCATCGTCCTTGCCTGGGCACTGATGCTAAAAGGGATGCGCGCCAAGCCCTGGGGTCAGCCAGCGGTCTGCTGATCATGCAGCTACAGAGCCCTGGCGGCTCTGTAGCCTCACTACTCAGATAGCCACCAGCCCACGCACCCCCTCTGCTTGCATATTTTCTCCCAATCCACTTTGAATAATACTTCCGCGCGACATCAACAAATATCGGTCGGCAAGTTGTTCGGCAAAGTCATAAAATTGTTCCACCAGCAAAATCGCCATATCACCACGATGTGCCAGTTGAGAGATAACCTGGCCAATTTCTTTAATGACTGAAGGCTGGATCCCCTCGGTCGGCTCATCGAGTATCAATAGCTGTGGACGACTCGCCAGTGCCCGACCAATCGCTAACTGTTGCTGTTGCCCGCCAGACAGATCGCCGCCCCGGCGGTGTTTCATCTCTTTCAGGACCGGAAAGAGCGCATAGATTTCATCCGGAACAGACTTTGCCTGATGCGCAGGAAACCGGGACAATCCGAGCAGCAGGTTCTCTTCCACCGTCAGACGAGGAAATATTTCCCTCCCTTGCGGTACATATGCCACGCCAGCCTGAACGCGCTGGTGCGGCTTTCGCTGCGTGATATTCTTCTCCTGCCAGATTACACTTCCGGTGCGGGTCGGAATGAGCCCCATCAGGCACTTCAGCAGCGTCGTTTTTCCAACACCATTACGCCCCAGCAGACATGTTACCTCGCCGATATGCGCTTCAAAGCTCACGCCGCGTAGAATATGACTACCGCCATAATATTGATTCAGTTCGTTCACCTGTAGCATCAGAACCTCCTATCGCCCGAGATAGACTTCAATAACCTGCTCATTGGCCTGCACTTCACGCAGACTGCCCTCGGCCAGAACACGCCCCTGATGCAAAACAGTGACATGGTCAGCAATGGTTTCAACGAAACCCATATCATGCTCAACGACCATTAGAGAGTGTTTACCGGCAAGTGTCCGAAACAGCTCTGCGGTGTATTCCGTTTCTGCATCGGTCATCCCTGCTGCTGGCTCATCCAGCAACAACAAATGCGGCTCCTGCACCAGCAGCATGCCGATCTCCAGAAACTGTTTTTGTCCATGAGAAAGCAGTCCGGCGCGACGACTACGATCGTTAGCCAGCCGCAGTAGCCCTAACATGTCATGAATACGATCCCGCTGTTCCCCCGAAAGACAAGCCCGTAAGGAACCCCACACGGATTTATCATTTTTCATTGCCAGCTCAAGATTCTCTTCCACTGTCAGAGCTTCAAATACCGTAGGCTTCTGAAATTTACGCCCAATCCCCTGACGGGCAATAGCGACCGAATCAAGCGCGGTTAAATCTGTCGATTGGTCATAAATCGCACGTCCACTCTGCGGCCTTGTTTTGCCGGTAATGACATCCATCAATGTCGTTTTTCCTGCACCGTTAGGGCCAATAATGCAACGTAACTCCCCTACACCAATGTTGAGTGTTAAATCTGTTAGCGCCTGGAAACCATCAAAGTTAACGTTGATTTTTTCCAGTTGCAGTACCGGGTCAGTTTGATTACGAAAGCGGTCGCCGGGCATCTGACGGGTAAAAAGTCCTTCATCTGGCAGCATTATTTATCTCCCTTACGAAACAAGCCGATCACCCCACGAGGTAAAAACAGCGTTACGCCAATAAATATCAGGCCGAGAAACAGCTGCCAGTACTCCGGCATAATGACGGTAAACCAACTTTTAGCACCGTTGACCAGCAGTGCGCCAAATACCGGACCAATTAGCGTGCCACGCCCACCCAACGCAACCCAAATGGCCGCTTCGATTGAGTTGGTTGGCGACATTTCACTGGGATTAATAATGCCTACCTGTGGGACATACAGTGCCCCTGCCAGCCCACATAGCACCGCAGAAAGTGTCCACACCAACAGCTTGAATCCTTTCGGGTCATAACCGCAAAACGTCAGACGGTTTTCAGCGTCACGTACAGCAGTCAAAATACGGCCAAACTTACTGCGGGCAAGCGCCAGTCCCAGCCACAGCGCCAGAACCAACAGCATTACGGTCGCTAAAAATAAGGCGACACGAGTTGAGGTTGCGGTAATGGGAAACCCCAGAATCGTCGTGAATCCGGTAAAACCATTGTTGCCGCCAAACCCGGTTTCATTGCGAAAAAACAACAGCATCCCGGCAAAAGTCAGCGCCTGGGTCATGATGGAAAAATAGACGCCTTTGATTTTTGACCGGAAAGCAAAATAGCCAAAGACCAGCGCCAGCAGACCGGGAACCAGAACGACCAACAGCATTGCCCAGATAAAATGTTGCGTTCCCCACCAGAACCAGGGCAGTTCGCTCCATGACAGGAAAGACATAAATGCGGGCAATTCTTCGCCAGACGCCTGACGCATCAGATACATCCCCATTGCATAACCCCCCAGCGCGAAGAAAATCCCATGTCCGAGAGAAAGCATTCCGGCGTATCCCCATACCAGATCCAGCGCAACCGCAACAATGGCATAACAGAGGATTTTTCCAACCAGGGTCAGCGTCCAGACGGATATTGCCAGCGGATGCTCTGCAGGCAGGAGCGCAAGAAACGGCAATATAATCAGCGCGAGCAACAAACTCAGCCCCAGTATCCGCATTGTACGCGGCGCTTTACGCGCCAGCGTTAATGTCATTGGCATCGTCATCAGTCAATAACCCTCCCTTTCAGCGCGAACAATCCCTGGGGGCGTTTCTGAATAAACAGAATGATTAGCACCAGGATCATAATTTTGCCGAGTACAGCGCCAACCTGCGGTTCAAGTATTTTATTGAAGATCCCAAGGCCAAACGCGGCAGCCACACTGCCTGCAAGTTGCCCAACGCCGCCGAGCACTACCACCAGAAACGAATCGATAATGTAACCCTGTCCCAGTTCAGGTCCGACGTTGCCTAGCTGCGACAACGCCACACCACCCAGTCCGGCAATTCCGGATCCCAGGCCAAAAGCCAGCATATCCACACGCCCGGTCGGCACACCGCAACAGGCCGCCATACTGCGATTTTGCGTTACCGCACGCACGTGCATTCCCAGACGTGTTTTATTCAGCAACAGCCAGGTAAAGAACAGAACCAGAATGGCAAAACCAAGTACCACGAGCCGGTTCCACGGCAAAATCAGGTTGGCATAGACCTGGATGCCACCCGATAGCCATACCGGGTTAGCAACCTCCAGGTTCTGTGCCCCAAAGGTCATGCGCACCAACTGGATAAGCATCAGACTGATCCCCCTGGTCGCCAACAGCGTTTCAAGAGGGCGTCCGTATAGATGACGAATAACGCCGCGTTCGAGAATCATCCCTATCCCTGCGGTAAGAAGAAAAGCAACCGGCAGTGCGACAATCGGGTAAAAGGACAACCACTGTGGAGTAAAGTGGATCATCAGTTGTTGCACCATCCAGGTACAGTAGGCCCCAAGCATCAGCATTTCACCATGTGCCATATTGATGACGCCGAGTAAACCGTAAGTAATTGCCAATCCCAGAGCTGCCAGCAGCAAAATTGACCCCAGTGATAACCCCATAAACGCCTGCCCAAGAAGATCGCTAATCATCATGCGATGGCCGATGGAATTCAGGCTCTCGCTTGCTGCCGCGCGTACGCTGGCATCAGGTTCATATTCAATCTGGGTAAAGGGTTGTAACCGCGCCTGAGTTTCAGGATCATTTGACTCAGCCAACAGTTTGATCGCCTGGCGTCTGACCTGCGGCAACGTGCTGTTGAGTTGCAGATTTGCCAGTGCAATGGAGAGCTGTGACTTCACGCCTGCATCAGTCTCCTGCGCCAGCCTTTGTTGCAGAAACGGCAACATGGCAGGAAGTGCTTCCCGTTGCAATGTCCTTGCAGCGGCAACTCTTTCAGTGACACTGTCACTTAGAAGTTGATGTATCGCCAGCGTCCCGGCGACCAGATTACGTAGTCGGTTAGTCAGGCGGATTTTTGTTAACTCCCCGGATGGGCTGGTCACTGCACCAAGCGGTTGCACCAGGGTGCCATTCATTGTAAACGCATTCTTTGCGCTGTCGGTCAGCAGACTTTCGCTCCCCAATGCATACAGCACAGGTAAACGTTGCGCCTCAGGGTTGAGCGACCATTGTTCCAGTAAGGCGGCCTGTTGAGTACGGCTGGCTGCGGTAAAGATATCGGCATCTGTTGCCTGTGCTATCCACGGCAAAAGCCACGTCAGCAGCAACACGCCACGAATTAAGCGCATGGCTTTCATGATAGCGTTCTCCAAAATTGCGCCCTCCCGCAGGAGGGCAAAAGATCAGTTGCTGGCAGTTTTGACGGGCTGTTCTGACTTTTTGTCATTGCCGCTGATATACGGACTCCACGGCTGAGCGCGGACTGGGGCATCGGTCTGCCATACCACGTTGAACTGGCCGTTACTTTCAATTTCACCAATCATGACCGGTTTATGCAGGTGATGGTTGGTTGAATCCATCGTCAGGGTAAAACCTGAAGGTGCAGCGAAAGATTGCCCTGCCATCGCAGTACGTACTTTATCCACATCGGTGGTGCCGGCTTTTTCCACCGCCTGCGCCCACATATGCAGGCCGACGTAGGTCGCCTCCATCGGATCGTTTGTCACTACAGAATTCGCATTCGGCAGCTTATGCGCTTTGGCATAGGCCCGATAATCAGCAACAAACTTCTGATTAGTTGCATTATCAACGGACTCGAAGTAGTTCCAGGCCGCCAGATTTCCCACCAGTGGTTTGGTATCAATGCCACGTAATTCCTCTTCGCCAACTGAGAATGCCACCACCGGAACATCCGTTGCTTTCAGCCCCTGGTTAGCCAGTTCTTTATAAAACGGAACGTTGGAGTCACCATTAATGGTCGATACCACCGCTGTTTTGCCGCCAGCGGAGAATTTTTTAATACTGGCAACAATTGTCTGATAATCGCTGTGTCCAAACGGGGTATACACTTCTTCAATGTCTTTATCGGCGACGCCCTTCGAATGTAAAAAGGCGCGCAAAATTTTATTAGTTGTACGGGGATAGACATAATCCGTACCAAGCAGGAAGAAACGTCTGGCGCTGCCGCCGTCTTCGCTCATCAGGTACTCAACCGCCGGAATTGCCTGCTGGTTAGGTGCTGCTCCTGTATAAAAGACGTTAGGTGACATCTCCTCACCTTCGTACTGCACTGGATAGAACAGCAAACCGTTTAGCTCTTCGAACACCGGCAGAACCGATTTACGCGACACCGATGTCCAGCAGCCAAAGACCGCCGCCACCTTATCCTGACTCAACAACTGACGGGCCTTTTCGGCAAACAACGGCCAGTTTGAGGCCGGGTCAACCACTACCGGTTCCAGCTTCTTGCCCAACACACCACCACTGGCATTGATTTCATCGATGATCATTAGAGCCACATCTTTAAGCGGTGTTTCAGAAATTGCCATCGTCCCTGACAATGAATGCATGATGCCAACTTTAATAGTGTCTGCGGCCTGGACGCTAAAACTTAGCCCCATTGCCACAGCAGAGGCCGAAAGAGCAAAAGCTTTTAGTAATGTACGACGCTGCATAATTTCACTCCTGAAAGATGATTTGCGAAAGCTCCGGTGCAGCCGGGCTGACAAAACGGTGCAAATTAAGGGTGTTCAGAAGTAATAAGGAAAAAACGATGCCAGATATTTTAAGCCCATTTAAAATCAGTGAATTAGAAACAAATACAGGAATTCAACTGCAACACCTGGGCTCAAATGCCAGGTAAGTTGAACCACCATGAAACAGCGTTGCATTAGAAACGTGCAACACTTTGTATCGATTGCAGCATCACAAACGGGGATAATGACAGTCGCTTTTTGAGTTCCTGCATTATTCCATCATTATTTTCGTCACTATTATTTATTTTCCTCGACGAAATAGCGTTAAAAACTTACCTTTCTGTCGAAATAATCACATAGTTCAGCCTTTGTTTAAGTTTGAATTGCTACTCTATATCTAAAATAATTTGAGTTGCTGGCAAGCAACAACTGAGCGAAGCCCCAGGTAACTTGAAGTATGGAGGGTATGGTTATAAACGAGGTGAAATTAAGGTAAGAGAGGAAACTCAAAAAGCAAAGGAGTAATTTAATATGTTAGGTAATATGAATATTTTCATGGCAGTTCTGGGAATTATTTTATTTTCCGGTTTTCTGGCCGCCTATTTTAGTCACAAATGGGATGATTGATGAACGACGATAGTCCTGCACCGAACCGGCCCCTTGTAGCGTAACTGCACAAGGGGCCATTTTTTTACCCGCCACAGTCCAGTAAGAATTTTCCAGCGTAACAGGCAAAAAAAACCGCCGGACAGACCAGCGGTAAATGCTTGCATGGATAGATTTGTGTTTTGCTTTATACGCTATCAGGCGATTCCCTGCTGAGATAACGGATAGTCGGCTATGCTATCATCGACAACCCCAATGAAAGTTAAACGAAACGAAACTCCCCAGACAAAACTCACTCTCTGACCCGTGGCATCAATCGATCGTTAGTCTCAACCAACCTGATTTGCTGATGTTGATCCATAAACATACAGCGATTCCTGCCAGTCTGCTTCCCTTCATACATCGCACTGTCCGCCCGCCCGAGAGCGATATCCAGCGTTTCCCCCTGGTGCACACGGGAGATACCTGCAGTCACAGTGATGCTCAGTTCGCCGTCAGGATATGAGATTTTTTTACCGCCAATTAAATGGCAAATACGTAATCCCGCCTGGCACGCTTGCTCATCAGTCTTCGTCCTGATAAGGATAATGAACTCTTCACCACCATAGCGATACGCGGTTTCATCATGACGTGTCCATACTTGTAGATTTGCAGCCAGACTACGCAACACCATGTCGCCAACCAGATGACCATAAGTATCATTAACATATTTAAAACGGTCGATATCCAGCAATACGATGTACAAATTAAGTGGCTCAGCATCGAGCAACTGGCGGTCAAAAGTCTCATCAAGCATCCTTCTGCCGGGCAACCCGGTTAACACATCGATATTGCTACGAATATTGAGTAAATATATTTTATAGTCCATTACCGCAGACGTAAACGACAATAGCGCGTCCTGAAAGCTATCAAAATGCCATGAATGACTACGCTCTGCGACTATCGCCAATAGTAACTCTTTACCTAACGAGTGCATTTTTTCATGCGCGGATGTAATCCCGGCAATATAACTACAATCTCCATTATTTTGCGGCGCAGAATTATTTAACCATTGACCAAATTTGCAGGCACAATGCGCGTGAGACCCAGTAATGTCCAACTGCGTGACGTCAGACGATACGACGCAGCGGAACATTTTCACCAACCATTTGTAGTGAGCATCAATTGAATGATTGAGTTCCAGCAAAATTGTATCTATTTCCGGTGTTCTTTTTATCATCTCGACTCCCTTCCCTGTGTGAGCACTTCAACAGAAACAGTTTAACGATAAAAAAGAAAACTTATGTAAACTTATTAATAGTAGTTAATATACCAACGTTAAAGTTAGCAGTGATACGGGCTGTTATTACACAGACTGTATCACCCTCACGGCTATGCTTTTCTGAGGCTGGAGACTCTCAATTCCAGTTCTGAAATATCTCCAGATGATAATAGTGGTTGTAACTCTAGCAACCTTTCTTCTGGAATTTGATATAAATCAAGGTCCCGTAATCGCTTAATATCATTTTCAGGAAATCGATATTTTATGATTTTTGCAGGATTGCCCCCAACGATTGCGTATGGAGGTACATCTTTGGTAACAACCGAACCAGCGGCCACTACGGCGCCTTCTCCAATGGTGACGCCAGGCATTATCATTGCTCGCATACCTAGCCAGCAACCATCCTGTAGTACGGTATCACCACGAAACTGGTAGGCATCCTTAATAGATTCCATAAAGGGATAAAGACTTATCCAGTCAAGCCGATGTGTACTGTTCCCCCCCATAAGAATAACGCTCTCCGCGCCAATACAGACAAAATTACCGATAATCAGCTTATCCAGATGGCCAAGAGGTTCCCAGCCTCTACTAACCTCATCACCGAGCAGATATCGCACAACTGAATGTTCAAATCCTTTATCCCAACAGTCACTGTAATAGCTATGAGTCCCTTTGATACAAATATTTGGGTTAGTCACTGTCTGATGAAGATATTCCATTCTTGACCAATGCTTTCCTGACATTTCCGTCATCCTTTTATACAGCGTTTTTAAAAAACAACGCAATTATGAATGGCCTCATTATATCTGATTGTCATGAGAGAAATCAGATGAGTCATCTGGCGGCTGACGAACCTGAAGCTGGTGGTTATCTGGCACAGAATAAAGTTGGGGGTTCTACTCCAGGTTTATCCGTAACATCAACAATCGCTATGGATTCGTGATATCGTTTTTTGCATAAACTAACAACGGAGACATGTATGCGTGTCGACACAAAAGTAAGGATTTGTTCACTATGTTACCTGGTTTGTGCGTACGCTATCGCAGTTGTAGTCATGGCGTTGTTTGCTGATTTTGTTGTAGCGGGTGTAGCCATTGATCTGTGGAGAGGCGAACTTACTGTCACTGATTACTTTGAGTTACGAAAACTACTTTTGCTCAAACTTTCAGGGCTGGGTGCAATAATCGGCTTTGTGGTATGGTTTTTCTTCTACCGAAAGCAATCTCATCACGATCCGTTAGATAAATATTTCAAATAGACAAGGCTGCTGAAAAAACGCAGCTTTATCCTTCGCCTGTGATTATTGTCATGCAAACATGATCGAGAACGCATTTTCCGGTGATTACCGGGATTAGTGTGTGATCGGTTCCCTGAAGGACATAATCATGAAAAAGTTACTAATATGTTGCTTATTCGGAAATACAGCTAATTCTCTGGCAAAAAAAATGCAGAAAATAGCGAACGCACAAAACCACCAGATGATAATCAGCGCAGTTGGGCTGGATAATTTTGCCAGTGTGGCACCTGCATTCGACTGTTTTCTGGTTGCTCCCCACATCCAGTACAAACTCTCTGAGCTCAAAACCGTTGTCGGCGACTTACGCCCCATTGCTGTTATAGAAAGTCTTCCGTATGCCTCGCTGGACGGAGAGAAAGTATTAAGCTTTGTACTCGCTCATATGCCAGAGATGATCGATTAAATTGTGCGGTCGACCATACACATCATGTATAGGTAATTTATCAACTTAAGCGCGGCACATTACTTTTATGTACGCCACTACGCCGGAAACACTCACCTCGCCCAGAACATACTGGACGAGGTTCGAGGGAGATTCCTGTAAATAAAAACCGGGGATAATCCCCCGGTTAGCGCAGCATTAAAAGTTATACTTAATACCCACCATGGCATTGGTGTCACTGTATCCTTTATCCCCCATCTGGGCGCCGACATTGCCCCACAGATTGACCCGAGGGTTAATCTGTCCTTCAACACCCACTTTGACTTCACCAATGTTGCGGGCGCCAGCCTGGCTGATGTGGACATTATCCATGTTCACGTTATAACTGCGCGTATTATGCAACCAGTTGGCTTCAATGAACGGCTCGAAAGTACGGTCTTTGTTGTCATCCATCGCATGATGGCTCTTCAGGTACGTACGAAGGCCCAGGCGGGTTTGTACGTTACCGTCGCCACCGCTGCTAACGCGGGTTCCATTGGTTTCACGATGGTTGTCTGCTTTCACGCCCATCCAGGTGGCCTGGGCTTGTGGCTGGATAAACCATTCATTAAGCGTCCCTTTGCTGCCAGCAAACTCGCCCAGTTTCTGGGTGTAACCCGTCTCCAGCGAGGCCGTAAAGCCTTTAGACTTGTAGGATTCGCTGGCCAGTTGCTGCCCGTTAACCTGGTTGTTGAACCAGCTGTACTGGAGCCAGCTGTCCACATACAACCCTGCTTTATCCGCATCGCTGGCGAACCAGGTGCCGTAAGCGCCAACGCTGTAACCGTTTATGGAACCTTTTGAATCATAACCCGTGACGGAAGAGCGGGTAGAACTGTGGTTATTACCGTAACCCGCCATCAGACCCAGGTGGCCTCTGTTCAGGCCATCGGTTGACCACTGCGCAACATCGCCACCCAACTGTGCGACATAACTGTTGCTCTGTGTTTTCAACTGACCACTGCCATCACGCCAGTTATTATGGCTACCGACCTGGCGTAGCCACAGACTGGTAACTTTCTTCTCACCGGTCAGAGCATCAACGTACTGCGTTTCCCCCAGACGGTCGTGCAGACGGGTGTTGAATAACGTGTTCGCAGCCGCAATGTTTGCAAGATAGCTACCTGCTTCAGGGCGGTTAACATGTGTTTCATCAGAGGGGTCAACCGGCGGTGTTACAGGATCAACGGGAGGGTC